>CAVURA010000004.1:0-12058 GCA_963743775.1 uncultured Bacteroidales bacterium | reverse complement strand
AGTAATCGCTGTAAATTGTTTATTTACAGCGATTATTTTTTAGATATATACGAATTTACGTACACTTTTACTCCTGAACTTGTTCTTTTGGTTCTTGTTTGTGGTTGGCACAAAGAAAGAGAGGCAACCCCTTTTTTGAAAAGCCAGCCTACAGTCATTATCTGCAAAACTGCCTTTGGTCGGACGGCTTAGAGCAGGGATTGCCAGAGCAGAATAGATTGCTTATACTTGACATTGTGATATATTTTTCGTATATTACAGAATATGAGAAATTACCCTGATATCATGAGGCTTCCGCATGAGACAATTTTTTTAATAAATACACTATGTGATATTGTTGTCAGGTCTGTTCAAGATGAGGTGAGAGTTTTTTTTGCCAAGCACAAGGGTGGGAAGGAATACATCATATATCACCTGAGTGATCTTTTACAGGATACCCTGAGAGAAAACAAAGAGATCACAAACCTGGAATATGCTAATTTTTAATGAACAAAACCCCGGAGCTGATGCCCGGTGGATGGAAGGGAGATAAGGTTTGATAATCAGTTGATTTTAGTAAGAAATGCCCCAGCCCATAAACGGTAAGAATCAAGATTACCCTCTCGGGGACTTGCTCTCGTCACCCAGGGAACATTTATAGCTTTTCTCTATGAGTTAATATGTAGATGATAGGCAGGATGCCTATAGTATTAAAAATTGCTATGCAAATGAACCATGCTAAATGATTGGCTCTTGCAGCTTTCCACAAAGCAATAAATCTCCAGACAGCATCCCATATTGAAAGAACAATAATTATCGGAATGAGCCAGGGTAGCGTATCCCGCTACAGGGTGATTAAAAAGCCTCCCGGCTGATTACCGGAAACTCTGAGACAATGCAGAACAAACTCTACTGAACTATCCAGTCAGTGTATTTTGAAGTGTATGTGCCTAATTTTTTTATTTCTTCAGTTTGCGGCTTTAGCTTATCCAGCGCGGCTTGTCCTAAATCAGTTGTTCCGCCTTCTTTATTCCAGAATTTACTCCAATCTGCTTCAGATTTCCAGGCTATAATCACGCCAACGCAATTTTCACATTCCCCACGACTACTCTTAATTAAATAGCACTTACTCTGAAAATTTTTCTCATATGCAGGCATTACCTTATTCTTATATACATCAAGATATTGATCCATAGTAACACCCTGATTAAGAGTTATGGTTAACACATGAAAACCTACGTAGTTTCCTTTTTCGAATGATTGTCCGGATGTGATTACTGCGAAAAGAATAAACGCAATAGACAAGAAGTACTTTTTCATAGTTGATAGGTTTTAGTTTGTTGTTGTGGATAAAGGATTGTCATTATGGTCTATGTTCACGATTACTTTCCAGTTACCATCAATTTTCCTGTAGATGGTAACCCATCTCCCTGACACTTCAGTAAGTCCATCAGGACTCTTTTGATAGCTTGTCCCTCTTGTAAAAGCAAGGTCACCGGATAAAGAAACCTGGATGTCATCAGTAGTATTCTTAACAGATTTCGGATCAATTGAGGCAAACCATGATTTCTATTGCCTGTCGCCTGGCCTGTTGGTCAAGACTGATTGGCACATTAAAAGCCATGTCCACTGAAGCTGGGGCATAAAAGCCGAGAATCTTATCAATATCCCCTGCCCTTGCCGCTTCAACAAATTGATCCTCAATCGAACGTAATGTGTCTGTTTCCTTACTGGTATCGGCTTTAGGAATGCGGTTGCACCCAAATAAAATGATACAGGCACAAAAAAACACAGTAATTCTTTCCATAGGTAAGTTATTGAGTTAGATTTATTAATAGTGATTGTTATATCAAAGTTACGCCATGGAAAAGCCGAAGTCAAGTTTATTTTGACATCTGACTGAAATGCAAAGTTCGACCTTAATCGGATAACGGAACTTACGATGCGTCCCAAAGATTGTTCTCAGCGTGCCAAAGAAAGAAAAAGCCCCCGAAGTGATCCGAGGGCTTAATCTAAAAATCTCATAAGATTTTTTAATCAAGAACTTATTTACCTATTTTGATATATCATGCCAGCCAGATGCTCCAAAAAAATTCATAAAATAATGATCAGCACCAGCATCCCAGTCTCTGATACGCAATGAGGCTTTTGATAATTCGGCAGAGTCGTAAATCTTAGTATCCTTAAAATAGGCTTTCAGATAGAAAGTAACAATTACGTATTCCATTTTATTTGTAAAAAAGAACTGAAAATCATCCACCGAACAGGTAAATGAACTTTGTCCGCTTGTAAAGTCTGCAGGATAGCATGATGTAACAAAATCACTGTACTCAGCTTCATCATCTCTGCAATCCATTTTTCTTACAGTTCCTATAAAATCTATCTGATAGGCGTCCATCAGATTGTGAAACTCATCCGGTTTATTTTCATTCCTGTTGATTTGATAATCAGCGCTTATAATCAATGTGATAGCATTATCCAGTTCATTTTCCTTACAATTCTTATCGGTTGCTTCATCTGAGAAGATTTCACAACTGCTGACAGTCATCAAAGCCATCAGAATTGATAAAAACAGGTTAATCTTAAGTCGGTACATCTGTCTGATCATTAGAAATAAACACCTAAAGATAAATTTTTATTTTGGACCGGCAGGTTCCTGCTGCAGATTAAGCTCACCTTCCCAGCGGGCTATCACAGCAGTTGCAAGGCAATTACCCAGTACATTTACTGATGTCCGGGCCATATCCATTAATTCATCAATACCCAGGATGATATAAATTGGCCATGTAGGGAGCCCGAAGCTTGCAGCAGTCCCGAGCAGGATCACCATTGATGCACGAGGTACACCCGCAACTCCCTTGCTTGTCAGCATCAGGGTGAAAACTATCAGGAGCTGTTTTTCAATAGGAAGGTCAATGCCTGCTATCTGCGCCAGAAAAATGGTTGCAAGCGAAAGATACAATGTTGTTCCATCCAGGTTAAAGCTGTATCCGGTAGGCATCACAAATGCAACTATTTTACGCGGAACACCAAACTCTTCCATGCGTTCCATTGCAATAGGGAGTGCTGCTTCAGAACTGGTTGTGGAGAATGCTATCGCGACAGGTTCGGAGATTGCCCTGATGAATTTCTTTATCGGGATCTTGAATAAGAGTGCTACCGGCAGTAACACAACAAGAAGGAAGACAATCAGGGAAACGTAAAGAGTGGCAAGGAGCTTAAGCAAATTGTAAAGGATATCGAGACCCATGTGACCGGTGCTGTAAGCAATTGCCGCAAACACTGCAAACGGAGCAAAATACATTATCAGCTGCGTAAACTTGAACATCGTCTCGGCAAGCGCTTCGGTAAACCTGATCATGGGATTTTTATATTTATCCTTGATCATGGCAACAGCTATACCGAAAATAATGCTGAAAACGACGATCTGTAAAACCTGTCCATCGTAGATGGCTTTTGCTATATTCTCGGGGAATATGTGGAGGATCAGATCAGTCCCCTTAGTCACCGTGGCTGCCGGAATATCAACCTGGTTAACAGCCTCCGGAACTTTTACCCCGATACCTGCCTTGCTGATATTTATTGCCAGCAATCCGATGAAGAGAGCCAGGGTCGATACAATTTCAAAATAGACAAGCGATTTCCAGCCCATCCTTCCTACCTGTTTCAGGTTGGAATGACCGGCTATACCGACTACCAGTGTAGCAAACAGCAGAGGAGCAATAATAGTTTTAATCAGGCGCAGGAATATCATACTGATGACCTGCATTTTAACAGCTATTTGCGGCAGGTCATGTCCAAATTCAGCGCCAAGGATCATACTGATCAGTATCCAGGTGGTGAGTGATTTTTTGTACATAGCATAACCAACTATTGCGGCTATGGCAATCAACCTGGAAATCAGCAGGACTGTATTGCTGATGCTGAGAATGTTATAGTGATTGACTATTGTAAGTAATGAAGCAATAAAAACAGTTGCCAGCAGAAAAAGAAGATATCGTTTGGGAACCTTGTTGTTTTTACCCGTGTTCCCGGGGTCGCCTGCAAGGTTTGAGGGCGTTGAGGACATAAGATGGTACAGTTTACTCTGACGTAATTAATCTATTGCAGGAATGTTATCCTGTCAACGTTGACGTCAGCATACATGATCTTCAGGGCGCTGGCCCGGCGGAGAGACTGTTTTACTTCCGTGACAATACCCATCCGGGCATCCTTGTCGATCTTCAGCACTACGAGCATCTTTGTCTTGTCAGCCTCGCTGAGCTGTTCACGCTCCTGTGCAATGAAATCCTGTATGTCAGCAATCTCCTTGAATGTGTCGTTGAGCTGAATTTTAGGCTCTGTTCCATACAAAGTCTGCAGGTTTGCGAGGGGCTCACCGATATAAATAAAGCTGGCCAGCGACTTTTTCTCAAGCACCTTTCCTTCAGTGGCCTCAGGCAGTTGTACCTTTACCATGACATCTGTCTCACGCATTGTGGTGACGGCCATGAAAAAGAAGAGTATCATGAATACTATGTCAGGGAGTGACGAGGTACTGAGGGCCTTGACGGTTCTGCCGCCTGTCTTTACAAACCTTGCCATTTTATTTTTCTCCTATCCTTTTTGGTTCAGCTTCCGAAATGGGGACCTTGTAATAATCATCAACAGCGCCTTTTTTGTCCTCGTCGAGTCTTTCATAGGGAACACCGAATTGCTGTCTCGCCAGGTCATCACGCAATTTTGACCTTGCAGCTATAAGCTCGTTCTGCACGGCAATATAAACACCGTATTTTGTTCCGATATCATTCTGCAATGATATTACTGCCTTTGTAACAGGAACATTACCAAAGTAAGGCAGATTAACGACCTCTTTTTCAGGCATACCCGGAAGGTCACCGGCGTTAACGATGAACCTGCCGGCAATTTCCCGCAGCTGGCTGAACTCAGTCAACTCTCCTTCAACCAGCAGCAAATTATCCTTATTGACTTTCACCTCAAGGATATTCCTGTCGTTGATCTTATTGACATCCTGCGGCACATTAGGGTCCGGGATAGCGGGCAACTGCCTCATCAGTCCGGTATCCGAGTCCATCGTGGTAGCAGCCAGGAAGAAAATAAGAAGGAGGAATGCAATGTCAGCCATTGAGCCTGCATTTATTTCCGGTACTTGCCTTCTTGCCATTTTTTAATTATTTTATTCTGCCTGATGGCAGACTATCTGGTTATTTTTTAAAATATCTGGATATCACTGAATAAATGATTGCCAGGAAAGCGAGCACTAAAAGGAAGTATGCAACGAACAGTCCCACATCAGTCCAGAAAAGTGTAGTAGGTATGTTGTCGCTGCCTTTATAATAGGGAAGGTCCAGGACAGTGTTATCAGCAAGCAATGCTGCCAGGCCTATGAGCCCTGCACCGACACCGAGAGCCACAAGTGACAGTCTCAGACCCTTTGGATTTTGCACCACATTCCGCAAACCGAAGAACAGGGTAATGATAACAGTAATGAATAATAATATATATGCATAGACAATGAAAAGATTGGTTACCCTGGGCTCTTCATATCTCGTTCCCTCAGTCCCCGGCACCGCCCCTCCAATGTAGAACAGTATGGCGAAGATCACTGTGAGGCCCATTAAAACCCACAGCAGGATTGATGTTAGTTTATTGATTTGTTCTGACATGACCGGTTATTTTGTATTGTATCTGGCCAGCATATCTATAAGTGAGATGGAAGAGTCTTCCATCTGGTTGGAGATACTGTCGATTTTTGAAAGGATGTAGTTGTAGAAAATCTGGAGTATGATTGCCACCACAAGGCCGAATACAGTAGTAATAAGGGCAACCTTGATACCGCCGGCGACGATGGTGGCGGAAACTGTACCTGCCTGCTCAATGGCGTCGAACGCCTGAATCATACCGATAACCGTTCCGAGGAACCCAAGCATGGGAGCAAGAGCGATAAACAGTGAAATCCATGAGAGGTTCCTTTCAAGCAATCCTGCCTGAACACCGCCATAGGCCACAACGGATTTCTCTGCCATTTCAACACCTTCATGGGCTCTGTCAAGGCCCTGGTAAAAGATGCTTGCTACCGGTCCCCTGGTGTTGCGGCATATATCTTTAGCCGCCTCGAGACCTTCTTCTTTCAGGGCTTTGTCGAGTCTCGCCAGCAGCTTTTCAGTATTTGTTGTCGCCATGTTAAGGTAGATGATCCTTTCTATAGCGATGGCAAGACCGAAGATAAGGCACAAAAGAATCGTACCCATAAATCCTGCGCCGCCTTCAATGAAGAGTCTCTTGATCTCTTTATGGAGAACTTTTTCACCCTGGACGGGAGTTGTTTGTGACTGTTCGGTAAGTTGCTGGGTTGTGGTTGCAGTCTGGTCTGTCTGTGCCTGTGAGGTCTGGGACCTGCCCAGAAGTAAGGCTGCAAAAACCATAAGTAGGATAACTCTTTTCATTTATGTCGGTTATTATTGGAAATTTTAACAAAAATAAAAAAAAACGTCAAAGTACAATCGTCGTGTGGCTCTTTAAAACAAATAGCTTGTGACATCGGGGTCTGCTACAAAGAATTACACAAAAAATTGTTATACTTTTGTCTGGTTGTGACATCATTATGTATGTAACGAGGACATTGCTTATACCCTGAAACTGATGATAAATATTCCTTCAACAGACAAGAAAAGGATTGTTATTGTAGGTTGCGGATTTGGCGGGCTGACGCTTGCAAAAAAGTTACGGAAAGCTAATTATCAGGTGGTCATTATCGACAAGCACAACTACCACCAGTTCCAGCCTTTGTTTTACCAGATTGCGTCAGCCGGCCTGGATGCAAGTTCAATTACATTTCCAATTCGTAAAGTATTTCAGGAGTATAATGATTTCTATATCCGCAAAGCGGAAGTAAAAGAAGTTAATGTATCAGATAATGAGCTCAATACGTCTTTAGGGACAATAAGATACGATTTTCTTGTGCTTGCCCACGGTGCGACAAATTCGTTTTTTGGATCGGACAAAATGCAACGATATTCAAAAGGAATGAAATCGATAGCTGAGGCTCTTGATCTGAGAAACACCCTTCTGATGAATTTTGAAAACGCAGTTGCGACCACTGACATGGAAGAACAGGAGAGGCTGCTGAATATTGTGATTATTGGAGGTGGCCCGTCAGGTGTGGAGATTGCCGGGGCTCTTGCCGAAATGAATAAGTTCGTTATTCATAAAGACTATCCCGAACTGAAAGACAAAGCGGCAAATATTTATCTGCTGGAGGGAACTGGCAGGCTGCTTAATGCAATGTCACCTGAATCATCAGAAAAAGCCAGGCAATTTCTTGAAAAAGTCGGGGTCAGAGTTTTGACTGGGACTCTTGCAACAGACTGTGATGAAAAGAGTGTTACAACAAGCACGGGTGAAATTATCAAAACAGGACTAATTCTCTGGACAGCAGGCATTGCAGGAAACAAGCTAACGGGATTCTCGCAGGAGAACTATGGCAGGGGAGGCCGTTTGTATGTGGACAGGTTTTGCAGAGTAAAGGGTTATGATAATATTTTTGCCCTGGGGGATATAGCATTGATGACTGAGGAAAAATACCCTTCAGGTCACCCTCAGGTAGCACAGGTTGCGATACAACAGGCTAAATTACTATCCGCGAACCTTATAAATTTATCCAACAGCAAACCTCTTAAGGAATTCTCATATAAGGATCTTGGAACAATGGCAACTGTCGGAAAAAATCTGGCTGTTGTCGAGCTGCCCCATTTCCGTTTTCAGGGTGCATTTGCCTGGTTTATATGGTTATTTATTCACCTCATGAGCATTATAGGCGTAAGAAACAAACTGATGATATTCATCAACTGGGCCTGGAAATATTTCACCTACGATCAGTCTCTCAGATTAATACTGAGGCCAAAGGGTTGTGTCTAGGTGTATTATACAGATTACTCTTAAGCCGAAAAAAACTTCATGAGTTGACCTTTCAGGTCCGTCAGGTCATTGCGAAGAGAGAGCGATTATTCGCTGTGCCCGTGATCCCCGAAGGAAGAACGTGCTCCGGCACCGCGGGTATGTGCTGGGATTATTCGCTGCGCTCATGATCCCCTGCCGGGAGAACCTGCAATCCATGAATGACCTTTCAGGTCTTATTTATTTTCCCTCCACCGCTTTTAAAGGCTTTCCTTTAACGCGTTGTCGGTAAAATAAATAACCCCGCCGTCAGCGGGGTCATTCATGGATTGCGGAGAGAAAGGGATTCGAACCCCCGGTACCCTTTTGAGGTACACACGCTTTCCAGGCGTGCCAGTTAAGCCACTCCTGCATCTCTCCGGAAAAACGGCGCAATTTACAAAAAAAATGATGACAGCAGCGTGATCAACTCATTTCACCACTGAGGGATTTCGACGGAAGCGAGATCAACTCATCTCACCACACAGGTATTTTGACAGCAGCGTGTTCAACTCATTTCACCACACAGGGATTTTGACAGCAGCGCCTCGACCCTCGTCTTAGGCAACGAGCTGCCAAGAAGAATCATCATCTTTGTAACGGCAGCCTCGGTGGTGATATCACTGCCACTGATAACTCCTGCGGTACGCAGTCCTGCCGAGGTCTCGTACAGTCCCATCTCAACGTTTCCTGCCGGGCATTGAGTGACATTGAGCACAATGCCTCCCTCCGCTATGAACGAACGGATCTCCCCGAGGAACCAGTCCAGCGTCGGTGCGTTACCGGTGCCATAAGTCTCAAGAATGAGTCCGTGCAACCCCTCTGTTCTGAGCAATGACCTGACAACACCCTGCCCGATACCCGGGAAGAGCCTCAGTACTGCCACACCGGTATCAAATTCTGCTGATACTTTCAGAGGACGTCTGACCGTAGGATATCGTATCAGATTGCGGTTATATCGGATCTGCAGGCCCGCCTCTGCCAGCGGCGGCAGGTTGGGAGAGGCGAAAGCATTGAAATGCTCAGCGCTGAATTTGATGGTTCTGTTGCCTCGTAATAACTTGTTTTCGAAGTAGATACAAACCTCAGGCACAAGTGGCAGCCCGTTCTCGCGGGCGGCGGCAATCTCGATGGCAGTAATCAGATTCTCCTTCCCGTCGGTACGAAGAACACCGATCGGCAACTGGGCACCGGTAAAGATGACAGGTTTCTCAAGTCCTGAGAGCATAAAGCTCAGGGCAGAGGCTGAATATGACATGGTGTCAGTCCCGTGCAGCACTACAAAGCCATCGAAATGATCATATTCTTCGAAAATTGTGTTTGCAATTCTGATCCATGTGTCAGGACTGACATCTGAGGAGTCAATCACCGGATCAAAGGTGATTGTCTCGAGGTTGAAATCCGAATCGCTGCAGTTCAGGTACCTGGTCTGAAATATGCCTGAAGTCGATGGGAATAAGCGTTCCGGTCACCGGGTCATTGACCATCCCTATGGTACCTCCGGTATATATTATAAGTATTGATACGCCTTTTTCCATTCTCTAAATCTTAAAGAGTTTTTTTGCATTGGCAGTGGTTTTGTCAGCAACTTCTGCAGGACTGATGGCCAGCAACTCAGACAACTTATCGATCACCAGTGTCAGGTAACTGCTCTCATTTCTTTTCCCGCGGTACGGTACGGGCGCCAGATAGGGTGCGTCAGTCTCAATGACAATTTTGTTTATACCGGCCTCTATTGCAGCTTCTCCCAGACGGCTGTTCCGGAAGGTGATCACACCGCCTATTCCGATCATGAAGCCCATCGCGACAACCTGTTTTGCTTCCTCTGCATTTCCGGGGAAAGCATGAAAAACACCTGTGACACGACCGGAGCCGAAGGTCTTTAATTCGCGGATGATAACATCAAGTGATTCGCGTGCATGTATCACCACAGGCAATTGGTAATGCTCAGCAAGTTCCAGGTGACGTCTGAATGAGATCAGCTGTTCATTAATGAATGTCTTGTCCCAGTAAAGATCGATACCGGTCTCTCCAATACCATAGTATTTATGTTCAGCAGCCGCACTTCCACCTCCTCAAGCTCCTGTCGGTAATTTTCCCTGACAGACGTTGGATGCAGAGCCATCATCGGCAGACAGACCCCCGGGAAACTCTCTTCTGCAGCAAGCATGGAGGCTACCGAAGTTGAATCAATATTTGGCATAAGTATAGTCTGTACTCCGGCGCTTACTGATCTTTTGACCACTTCATCACGGTCAGCATCAAACTCCGGCAGGTATAAATGACAATGAGTGTCTATTATTTGCATGAGGCAAAAGTAATATTTTTTGAGGCTGCATGGAGCATGGAGCATGGAGCAAAGAGCAAGTAGAAAATTGAAACAAACGAACATCCGAACAAACGAATTAAGAAATCAGAACTTATTTCTGAAATCAGACTCCATGATTGCATGATGCACGACTTCAGATCCTAAGACTTCAGACATTCAGACAATCAGACTTCAGACCCTCAGACCTCTTGCATATCTTCATAATTCTTTTTAATTTTACTATGTCTCGCAAACATTTTTACATATGTCACAAACTTCACTTGTGCACAAGATTGCACTTGGAATGATTCCGGGTGTGGGAGATATCACTGCACGCAAACTTGTTTCATATGCAGGCAGCGTGGAGGCCGTCTTCAGTGAACCGTTCCGGAACCTGACAAAAATCCCGGGAGTGGGAGAGACCCTCGCAAAAGCTGTGGCAGGGCGTGATTATCTTGAAGCAGCCGCCAGGGAGGCTGAGTTTGTCGAAAAACAAGGGATCAAAGTATTCCACTATCTCGATGAAGATTATCCTTTCCGGCTTCGTCAGTGCGAAGATTCTCCCGTCACTTTTTTCTTCAGGGGCAATGCCGACCTCAACGCATCGCGTGTATTAAGCATTGTTGGGACCCGTAATGCAACGCAACGGGGTCGAGAACTGTGCCAGAAAATTGTAGCGGGATTATCGGTCCATTTCCCGGAATTGATAATCATCAGCGGTCTGGCTTACGGAGTGGATATCGCTGCCCACAAGGCCGCACTGGCAAACGGTCTGCCTACTATTGCAGTCCTGGGTCACGGCCTTAAATCCATGTACCCGTCCATTCACGCAGGCGTTGCCAGATCGATGCTTGAGAAAGGAGGTCATCTGACGGATTTTTCTTCAGACACCCTTCCCGAAAGGAATAATTTTATCAGACGCAACAGGATCATCGCAGGCGTCTCTGATGCCACACTGATAGTGGAATCGGGAATAAAGGGAGGTGCATTGATTACAGCAGATATTGCGGCCTCTTATAACCGCGATGTCATGGCTGTACCCGGCCGTCCCGGTGATGAGTGGTCAGCCGGATGCAACGCTCTTATAAGGTGCAATAAGGCAGCCCTGGTTGAAAACTGTGAGAATATTGAGTACCTGCTTGGATGGAAACCCTCGGCGCTTTCTGTTCCGGCAGTACAACCGCAACTCTTTCCCGGAATGACAGACAACGAGAAGAAAGTTTATGATGCGCTTAAGTCGGACGGTGACCTGACCATGGACACGCTCGCACGGGTGCTTGAAATCCCTGTATACAAACTTTCCACCGTATTGCTCCAGATGGAGCTGGCAGGGTTGATCACCCCTTGCCCGGGAAGTGTTTACAGAATCAGATAAAAAAACACCGTAACCCTCAGTCTCAGTGGGAGGGCTACGGTGTAAACCAATCAAATCGGGTACTAAATAAGACCCTGATCAAGCATAGCGTTGGCAACCTTGAGGAAGCCGGCTATGTTTGCGCCCTTCACATAGTCGACAAAACCATCTTTACCTGTGCCATGCTTTACACATGCGTTATGTATGTTGACCATAATTGAGTGCAGTCTGTCATCAACCTCTTCCTTGTTCCAGTTGAGCTTCATTGAGTTCTGCGTCATCTCGAGACCAGAGGTAGCCACACCTCCCGCGTTGACAGCCTTGCCCGGACCAAAGAGCAGTTTATGGTTCAGGAATAATTCAACTGCTTCAGGTGTACATCCCATATTTGAAATCTCAGCGACAAGCATGACGCCGTTTTCAATCAGCACCTTTGCATCATCACCGTTCAGCTCATTCTGTGTAGCACACGGAAGAGCAAT
>CAVURA010000003.1:0-454365 GCA_963743775.1 uncultured Bacteroidales bacterium | reverse complement strand
TAACGAGGACTCTGAAGGATATGTTGACGGTAACAGGAACTGGGGTCACAACTGGAACCCGCCGTATGCGCAGAGCGGTTCGGGTAATTACCCCTTTGAGGGCACAGGCATAAAGGCTATCGCGGAATGGATGCTGGCACGGCCGAATATAATCATGGTCTTCGCTTTTCACAATTTCGGCGGAATGTATCTCAGAGGCCCGTCCTTCAAGGCGGAAGGCGAGCTTCCCCAGGGTGACATCGCTGTGTATAACTACCTGGGTAAGAATATTGAAAAAATCGTTCCAGGATACAAATACCTTATAAGCTGGAAAGACCTCTACCCGACATACGGTGACTTTACCGACTTTACTGACAACCTGGTAGGCTCATACTCGTTTGTGGGTGAACTCTACATGGGCGAGGCCGAGACATTTGACGGGACACCGCTGAGGAAGGAAGCAGAGGACTCAATGTTTGAAGAAGCACCGGAGACAGACAGGCAGAGACTGCAGTTCAATGACCGTGTCACACAGGGAGAGCTGTACAAGGAATGGAAACCATATAAGCATCCGCTCTACGGTGATATTGAGATTGGCGGATGGGTGAAGATGAGCAGCCGTCTGCCCCACCCGTTCATGCTGCAGGATCTTGTTCACAGGAATGCATCGTCGGTAATCTTCACCGCAAAGTACACTCCGAAGGTAAAAATGGATGTTTTTGAGGTTAAGGAGCTGGAAAATAATCTGTGGAGGATCAGGGTAAGGCTGGTAAATGAAGGAGTTATGCCCTCAGTCACCCACCTGACGGTAAAGAATAAGCTGTACCCGCTTGACATGCTTAGTGTAATGAGCGGTGGTGCAAAGGTGGCCGGCGGCGGCAAGATAACTGACCTCTATATGGACCTGGTTGAATACAAGGAGTATAAGCCTGAAATACAGTTCTGCCAGGTACCGGGCCAGGGTAAGATTGAGTACCAGTTCCTGGTTAGCGGCAAAGGCAGTGTTGATATTAAATACGAATCAAGAAAAGCAGGAACCATCATACAAAGTGTGCCGCTGAAGCCGAAACCGTAAAGACAACAGACCACAAACTGCAAGAACAGTAAGGATTATGGAGGGTCAGAAGATACAAAGCAAAAGGCCGGAGTGGATGGAGATAATCTCCAGGTACAATAAGCCCGATCCGCTTAGAAGCTGGTGGCAGATAATTAATTCGGTAGGCTCCTATCTGATCCTGTGGGTCCTTATGGTAAAGTCACTTGAGATATCTTACTGGCTTACCCTTATTCTGTCCGTTTTTGCAGCCGGATTCCTGGTCAGAATATTCATTATTTTTCATGACTGCGGTCACGGGTCATTCTTCAGGTCGAAACGCATGAACACAGTGGTTGGAATTATCACCGGCCTGTTTGTCTTTACCCCGTATCACCGCTGGCATCGTGACCATCACATACATCATCAGACTGTAGGTAACCTTGATAAGAGAGGCACGGGTGATGTGAAAACCCTGACTGTGGAGGAGTATCAAAATCTTTCCGGATGGCAGCGTTTCGGATATCGCCTGTACCGGAATCCCATCTTTCTCTTCGGCATTTCTCCGATTTTATTATTCGCTGTGCTTTACCGCTTTACGAAGAAATATATGTCATGGCGTGAGAGGCTATACATACTTCTCACAAACCTGGCGCTTGCCGGAGCGATAGCGCTTGTAATATGGGCAATAGGATGGAAGGCTTACCTCCTCATTCAGCTTCCGGTGCTTTATATTGCCACCGTCCACGGCGTATGGCTTTTTTATGTGCAGCATCAGTTCAGGCATGTGTTATGGACCGACAGCGGGAATTGGGATTATATGACCGTAGCGCTTAAAGGCAGTTCACTGTTCAAACTTCCGGCGGTACTGAACTGGTTTACCGGCAGCATCGGGTACCATCATATACATCATCTTAGTCCCGGCATTCCCAACTACAATCTGAAAAGGTGCCATCTTGAGAATTCAATCTTCAGACAGATTAAGCCAATTACCTTCATGTCAGCATTTGAATCACTGCTGCTGAGACTCTGGGATGAGAAAAGAGGAATGCTCATCACATTCAGGGAAAGGCGGAATGCAAAGGTCGAAGCAGGCTAATCAGGGAAAGCTATTAAACAAACAGGGCTGAGCATTAATGGGGAGGCGAAATCATAACCGGTAACTGACCTCAGACTTTCAGACTTTACGGACTTTCAGACTTCAGGGACTTTGGGCACTTTAGGCACTTTTGCCTTTTGCCTTTCTCCTTTACCTTCCCGGTATTTACCGGTTCCTTCTTTTCGGAAGGTTTGAACTTCTCCGTGACCAGCTCCGGCCATTTGAGGTCAAGCTCCTTCAGGGTCTTCAGCACCACTACGGCCACGGCATACAGTTTCTGCCAGTTCTTGTCAGCGGGGACCACCGTCCATGGCACCTCGCTGCACCTGGTTAGAATCTTCTGGTAAACCTTCATATACTCATCATACTTCTCGCGCGTATCCCAGTCGCCGTCCTTGTGCTTCCAGTGCTTCTCCTTCAGCTCGATACGTTCCATCAGCCTCTCTTTCTGGGTTTCTTTTGAGACGTTAAGGAAGAACTTCAGCACCTTCGTTCCGTTCGATTCAAGAAGCTTTTCAAAGGTGTTTATCATCTCATAACGTTTATCGATCACCTCAGCAGGGATGTATTTCCCCACCGACGGTACGAGGATATCTTCATAGTGTGATCTGATGAAGACCTGCATGACCCCGCTTGCAGGGCATACCTGGTGGATCCTCCACAGAAAATCGTGGGAATACTCAAGGTCAGTCGGTTTTTTAAAGCTATAGACTTCCAGGCCGATAGGGTTGCAATATCTCAGCAGTCCTTTGGTCAAGCCATCCTTACCGGAAGCATCGGTGCCCTGCAGGACAACAATAATGCTATACTTGTTCTGAGCATACATCTTGTATTGCAGCTCGCCGATCTCTTTAAGCATCTTCTCAGTCTTCTTCTCAGTCTCATCTTTGTCCCATTCCTTATTGAATGTCGGGTACTCACTTATTTTCATCGTTTTAAGTTTTATGACGGTATTGTAAAATTAAGAATTAAGAGTTAAGAATTAAGAATTTTTGATTAAGAATTTGGGGTTCGGGGAGTTATGAGGCCGGAGGCAGGTCAGATAGATGGTGACAGTTATAATAAGATCCTGTTTCATGAGTTTTAAACAATGTAACCCCAATTATTGCCAAACTAAACCATACATTATGAAAAAGAGTGCACTTCTGACACTTGTTTTCCTGTTGCTCTCAATGTCTCACCTCAGCTCACAACAGCTAAAGGTAAATGAGGCAATGCGCATTCAGGGTATTGTCACCATGCAGGATATGAAGCCTTATGAAACACAGGTACATCCTGTTGCCGCAAGAGCTATGGCGCGTGGCGAGAAGCCAGGTACATTCAGTAATGTGCGTTATGAGTTCGCGGGTAATGTCAGGCCGCTGACACCTGCACAGAAGAACAGGATAAAACTCAGGCAGGATGGCATCCTTGACCTGACGGGAGAAGCCTTCAGGCCAAGCCCGGATTCAGTTTATGTCGATCCTGAAAGCGACCTTGTGATTCAGGCTGATCCGGTCGATGATAATCAGATGATCGCCTTCAGGCCTTCGCTGTCAGCCGTCTTTGACGATATAGAAGTGCCAGAACAGGAAGTGCCGGTAACGCTGGCCAATACTGTCTCCATGGCTAAGGGGGTGGTTGAGAGTTCGCTGCAGCTTGATAACAAGTATGCCGTGAACCTGCAGTTTGACAGCGTGACCTTCGTTCTTGACAAGGTCGATAAAGACTCGCTGACAGCTACACTGGTAGGTCAGATACTTCTTACCAATCCGCGTGTCGAAGGCAGGTATTCAAAGAATGGCGGCTACCGGCTTGTCTTCAAGGCGACGGAACAGGTCGACATGAAGATCTATACGACGATGAAGCTGAAGGAGGAGGTCAAGACACCGATATGGGGAACAGAAATAGAAATATCTGACCTGGGCAAGTGCGAGGTGGGCCTCTTTATCCTCGCCACCCTCGACGGACAGATGAACTCTCGCCGTGGAGATACATCAGGGCCTTGAAATGGCCATGGGAGCCAGGGGAGGTACTTTTTACTATGTTCCCACCAGTATAAAAAATGTCTCTACACTCGATTACTGGTGCGATATCGGGTATGATGTGACTTCGGAAATAAAAGCTTTCGTGGGATTTCAGTGCACGGCCAACCTGAAGGTAAAAGGCTATAACGCACTTGATGTTTATGTCAACGGAGGGATGGAAGGTACCGTGACCACTGACGGCATGGATCTCAGCGCTGATGTAGGACTGAGGCTGAAAGCTGGCGGGAAAGTCGTCTCGAAGAAGTTCACCCTGGTCGATAAATATTATTCTCTGTGGAAATTTCAAAAACCGGATTACCAGGGGTATGAGATGCTTATACACGAAGCCTGTGCCTGGGGTGATTATGTCGCCGGGGAAGTGCACAGCATCACTGACAGTAAGACCATTGCCGGAAAAAAAGATACAGTTCCTTATCAGGGTACGCTGACGGTAATTGTGCAGCATCCGGGAAATCAGAAGAATGAATATACTGCAGCCACTGATGAGTACGGCGTCTTTATTGCCAGGGAGGTACCGCTGAAATACGGTGATAAGGTGATGGTGAAGATGTCCGGTGTGGCATCGCCCGGTCCCGCGGTTGATGCAACCATACCTTTTAAGGAGATAAGCCTGTGGTCCGCTGATTATTATGCAGGTGTTGCAGAAGGGGCAGTAGCGGGAAGCAGGAGCAAATGGGCTGTCCTTGCAGGGCGTCAGAGCGCAGGAAGCAGTCCTGCAGCCGTGATGGTACAGCAAAACACCCAGGCTGACCGGTTGAAGAATATGATGGCTCCCTCTGCAATGGCTTCAAAGATCGAAGCTTTCAGGAATAACCTCACAGTCTACAAGGGTCCGGTTGAGTTTGTCACAAAGTCTGCGCCGGCAGTCACTCTGAACACACCCGGCATGCAGGGCTCAAAGGCTCCGGCAACGACCGAAAAACCAAAGGTCAACAAGGGAACGGTCAATTCACCGGTGGGCACTTTCACGGTAACAGGTCTTGCATTTGAGCCGGGACAGATGGTGAAGGCGCGTGTTGTGGTTGAAGGCTTCACTGTCGAGTCCGGGTGGATTGAGACCGAAGGCCTCATGGTTTCGGCTATTGAGTATGACAGCCTGAAGGTGGCTGTCAGACCCGGTGTTGAAAGCCTGTCTGCCCGTAACAGTTTCGTGGTGGTGAGCTCCATACGCGGCGAGACATCACCCACAGGCACTGTGAAGATGGTCAGGGGTGCTGATGCGCCTCACGGGTCGGTGACAGGAGCCCAGCAGGTGCCTGAGTTCCCTGAGGCAAAAAAAGCAAAAGTATGGTTCAGCAAGACTGCGGTTCTCACTCCCCTGGCAGATAATCCCGGGGCAGCCATCGCTTCCACAGGACCGTGGAGCGCCACATACAGCTATTCCTCTCCGGGTGATGTGCTTATTCCTGCAAAGAACAGGAAGCATCCCTTTGAGATGGTGACCTATGTTTACAAGAATAAAGACCTGGGATACACCAGCTTTATCGATCAGTGCGCTTCATGCACCTCGCCGGTAAACGTGGTTGAAAAGATTGAGACCATAACAAAACCCGGCATGCCCGGCATGGGAGCGCCGGCCGTACAGCAGAAGGTGCCTGTACCTGTGCAGCAGCCGAAGGTGACAAAAACGCCGGTGATAAGATAGAGGAGGCTACTTCTCGTAGTAGACCCTGAGCTTTTCTGAGTTCAGTCTTTCCTTCAGCCATTTTTCAACCTTCTCCTCTTCCTTGTCTGTAAGGCTTTTGCCTTTCAGGGCGATAATGACGAGAGAAAGAGTGTCAGGGGACTCCTTCCCCAGGCCGTAATAAAGCGCCTCGGAGTAAGACACAGCTGAAACCTGCGGGTAGAGTATCGCTATCTCTGCCAGCAGGTCACCGCCTTTCTCCTTTGTTGTGGTAATGCCGGTTAGCTTGGCGTTCCTCTCTTTGACGACCATATTCAAACGGTTGATCTCTGCCTTGAGCGTTTCCACTTCACTGTTTTTCAGAGTGATATCAGAGTACGAGAACCCCTGCTGGAAGGTTACGGAAACATTTTTTAGGGAGAAATCAGCCGTATGTGAAGCTATTTCTTCCTTCTGGGAATCGGTAAGGGAGGTCCCACCGTAAGTAAGATCGATTGTGCGTGTCTTGGGGTTTATTTTATGTTTTAAAAGGTAATTACCCTCCACCACGCTGATGTTTTCAACGTATTTCCCGGCACGTTCCAGGAAATTCTCTTTCTGTACAAGGTTATAGCCAAAATAGATGCTCGGTATTGTCACCAGGGCGATGACAAGGGAGATAAGGTGATTTATCCGCTTTTTCTGTGCCTCTTCAATAATGGTTGTTATTGGGAACTTCAGGATCTGCGAGATCAGGACACCTGCAAGTGCAATAAACACAGTGTTGATTGTAAGCAGGTACATGGCGCCAAGAAAATAATACATCTGTCCTGATGCGAGGCCATAGCCAGCGGTGCAGAGGGGAGGCATCAGTGCAGTGGCGATGGCCACGCCCGGTATCACATTGCCCTTATGCTTGCTGCTGATTGCCACTATACCTGCCAGTCCTCCGAAGAAGGCGATGAGAACATCATAAATAGAAGGGCTGGTACGTGCAAGAATCTCGGAGTGCGCTGTGGAGATAGGACTAATGGCAAAATAGGCAGTGGAGGCGATGAGGCTCGCGATGACGGCGAAGATAAAATTCTTGGCCGCCAGCCGGAAGAGAGGGAAATTATATGTGGCGATACTGTATCCCATACCGTTGATGGGCCCCATCAGAGGCGAGATGAGCATGGCGCCGATGATGACAGCCGTGGAATTCATGTTAAGACCCACGGAAGCAACGATGATCGCAAAGACAAGTATCCACAGGTTGGTGCCTTTGAAGACGAGCTCGTTCTCTATTGTCTGCTGTATCTTTTCAAACTTCTCAACATCGCTTTCAATATTGATGTATTCAAGCAATCTTCGGAATGGCCGGGAGTATCTCATGACTTTTCTATATGTTGCTCAAATATAGTAATATTGAGTTTTGATTTTTTTATTTAACCACAGATAACTCAGTGGTCATAGACAATCGAAACCGGCAGACAGCCACTCCTCATGCCGGCAGGCACGAAATGTCATATTAGAGACGATTGGTATTTGCAGTTTGCCGCCGTTATGCAAAAAGTGTAAATTTGAAGGGCATAAATGACAACCGCGACCATGGCCGGACATAAAGGGCAACCGTATTACGACATATTCCTCAATTATGATTTGTGGCTTGAGACGATCAGCAAGGACAAGGTGCTCGACGGTGAGGGCTTTGCCCTGCTGCTGGAGATAGAAAAGACCGGTTCACTGACAGCGTCTGCCCGCAACCTGGAGATGAGCTACCGCAAGGCGTGGGGCAAACTGCGCGAGGTGGAACAGCATCTCGGCTTTCATCTTGTTGATAAAAGACGTGGCGGCGCTGCCGGCGGACGAACGAACCTGTCGCGTGAGGGACGGCAGCTGCTCAGGGCTTATAACAGCCTGCACCACGATACCGACATTGCCATGAAGAGCATAGCCAGAATATTTTTCAACCGTATCAATGAAATCAACGGCAGGCAATGAGGAACGCCATTTCCCTGCTGTTGATAACACTGTTGCTGACCACCGGATGCAGGCAGGACAAGCAGCAAAACATTATTATCTTCCATGCGGGCAGCCTCTCGGTGCCGGTGAAGAAGATCAGCGAAGCCTTCGAGAAGGCAAACCCGGGCGTCAGGGTCCTGTCGGAGGCCGCCGGCAGCCTTCAGTGCGCAAGAAAGATAACTGAGATGCACAAGCCGTGCGACATTATGCTCTCAGCGGATTATTCCGTCATCGACAACCTGCTCATCCCTGAATACGCTTCCTGGAACATCAGGTTCGCATCGAATGAGATAGTGATTGCTTACAGGCCCGAATCGGCATACTCTTCCATCTTCAGGGAGGATAACTGGCCTGACATCCTGCTGAAGGACGATGTCATCATCGGCCGGGCTGACCCCGATGCCGATCCCTGCGGATACCGCACCGTCTTCGCCGCCAGGCTGGCTGAGGAGTATTATGGCAGGCACGGACTGGCCGATTCACTACTGAAAAAAAACAGTGATTATATCAGGCCGAAGGAAGTTGACCTGGTCGCACTGACCGAGACAGGGGTCATAGACTATATGTTCCAATATAAGTCTGTTGCCGTCCAGCACGGTTTTAAATACCTGGAAATTCCTGACGAAATTAACCTTTCATCTCCGCAGATGAAGGATCAGTATGGCAGTGTATCGTACATGATTCCGGGAGAAACGCCAGGAGAGCGGTCAGAGATCCGGGGCGATTACATAAGCTATTCCGGCACCATACCTGATGCCGCTCCGCAGAAAGAGCTCGCAGTTAAATATTTCAGTTACCTGCTTAGCGAGGAGGGAATGAAGATCTTCATCGAGTCAGGACAGATGCCTCTCACCCCTGTCGTCACGGGTGACACTGCTGCCATCCCTGCAGCACTGCAGTCGTACATTACCATCACCCCGGGCCAGTAATAAGATTATGAAAGGTCAGTCGCTCTTCAACTGGATATTCACATTCCTTGCCTCCCTGGTGCTGCTGTTCATCATTGCACCCCTGGCGGGCATGTTCCTTGACTCGTCGTTCAGTGAGGTACGAACAACGGCAGCTGACCCTGAGGTGCAGCGCAGTGTATGGTATACACTCCTTATAGCTTTCTCGGCCACGATCATTTTTGCTGTTGGTGCGGTGCCTCTCGCATGGATCATGGCCCGCAAGGAGTTTCCGCTTAAAAAGGTGGCACAGGGCATCATTGACCTGCCGGTTGTGTTGCCGCATACGGCAGCGGGTATAGCCCTCCTGGGTTTCATCTCGCGCGAGGGTGCTCTCGGAAGCGTGGCACAGAAAGCCGGGATACTGCTCGTGAACAACGGCGCCGGTATAGCTCTCGCCATGGCTTTCGTCAGCCTCCCTTTTCTCATCAATGCCGCGCGCGACGGTTTTGCAGCCGTGCCGGAGAGAACAGAGAAGGCAGCCCTGACGCTGGGCGCCTCACCGTCACGCATCTTCTTCACCATCTCAATGCCGCAGGCCTGGAGGTCTGTCGTCTCCGGCTTCATCATGATGTTCGCGCGTGGCATGAGCGAGTTCGGAGCGGTGGTCATAATAGCCTATCACCCCATGATTGCCCCGGTGCTGATATATGACCGCTTCAACACCTACGGTATCACCTCGGCACGATCGGCATCAATAATCTTTATCCTTGTGGCGCTGGTTTTCTTCGTTCTGTTCAGAACACTGGCTACTGAAAGACATACTATTTTCAGGAGGGAGGACGATGCTGCGGACTGAGAGATTAAACAAGCAGCTCGGAACGTTTTCGCTGAGAGAGATATCCCTCGAGGTATCCCCCGGAGACTATTATGTCCTGCTGGGCCGGTCAGGAGCCGGCAAGACGCAGCTGCTCGAGCTGATCTGCGGGCTGACTACACCTGACAGCGGACATATATTCCTTGACGGGGAAGAAATAACCTATACGAAAGTGCAGCAGAGAGGTATAGGACTTGTCTTCCAGGATTTTGCGCTGTTCCCCCATTATACTGTCCGTGAAAACATTGCGTATCCCTTGAAAGTAAGGTGTTTACCCCGGGAGGAGATTGATCTCAGGGTGAGAAATGCAGCTGAGGAAATGAATATTACGCCTCTTCTTGCACGTAAACCCAATAATCTTTCGGGCGGTGAGAAGCAGCGCGTTGCCCTGGCCCGCACGCTGGTCACTGACCCGAAGATATTGCTCCTCGATGAACCCATGGCCTCCGTTGATGCCAGCCTGAAGGACAGTATCAGGCGCATGCTTCGCCGTTTGAACCGCAACGGTCAGACAATCATACACGTCACCCACGACTTCGGCGAGGCTATCAGCCT
The DNA here is from genome assembly GCA_963743775.1 of uncultured Bacteroidales bacterium. Lineage (GTDB taxonomy): Bacteria > Bacteroidota > Bacteroidia > Bacteroidales > VadinHA17 > SR-FBR-E99. Next base: position 444,301 of record CAVURA010000003.1, on the reverse strand, counting down.
GGCAAACAGGGTTGGAGTGATGCATAACGGAAAGATCATCCAGGAGGGAACCCCGCTCGATGTGTTCAACCACCCTGTCAACAGGTTCGTGGCAAGATATGCCGGTATTAAGAACTTCTTCAGGGTCACTTTTGTTACTTCGTATAAGAATTGCTCTGGCATCACGGAGAAAACGACAAAATTCCGGCTGCCTAAAGCTGATTATCCTGCTTCAGGACTGCTCATCATCGGCAGCAGTGAGGTACTGCTTTCGCGCCAGGGTGCGCCGGGGATACAGATGAACAACATCCACGGCATAATTGACGATGTTGTGCCGTCAGCCACCGGTTATGAGATAACAGTCAACGCCGGGGACTATTTTTACGTGGATATTACGCACCGTGAGATGGAGGAGAATAATTTCATCACGGGTGAAAAAGTTTTGGTTTCATTCCGTCCGGAGGCTCTTCGCGTTCTTGGAGAGCCGGAAGGAAAAAAAGAATATTAAGATCATGATGATAACATTCGAAGAAGCTTACAAAATTGTGACAGGCACCGTCTTCCGTACCGGGAAGGAACAGGTCAGGTTTGATGATTCACTGGGCAGGGTGCTTGCCCTGCCGGTGAAGAGCGACATGGACATGCCACCATGGGACAAGAGTACAGTCGATGGCTTTGCCTGCCGGCACGACGATCTTGGCAATGAACTTACGGTCATAGAGACTGTCGCCGCAGGTGTCATGCCAGCCCGGGAGGTGGTTCCTGGCACATGCTCCCGCATCATGACCGGGGCGGCCGTACCCCGTAGTGCTGACTATATATTCATGCTCGAGGAGTCTGAAGAAAAGGAGGGAGGTAAGGTGCGGTTCACCGGCAGGGCAGGGAAGTCCAACATCGCAAAAGCAGCTGAGGATCTGTACAAGGGACAAACGGTGCTGAAGGCGGGTCGCATCATCAGACCTCAGGATATCGCTGTCATGGCGGTGACAGGGACAACGGAGGTGACGGTGAGTTGCAGGGTGCATGTCGGGATCATCAGCACAGGCAATGAGCTGGTTGAACCGGAACATATTCCGGCAGAAGCGCAGATACGAAACAGCAACGCCTCACAGCTGATGGCACAGGTGACAAGGGCAGGGGCTATCGGCAAATATTACGGTATCGCTGCTGATGAAGAGGCTTCAATAGCGCGGCTGCTCAGGGCGGCCGTCGATGAAAACGATGTAGTTCTCATCTCAGGAGGCGTGTCGTTCGGCGATTTCGATTTCGTGCCGTCTGTCATGCGGTCACTGGGACTCACCATCCATTTTGACCAGGTGGCAATGCAACCCGGCAAACCGCTGACGTTCTGCACGGGTGAGAGAAAAGCCGTCTTCGGGCTGCCGGGTAATCCTGTTTCAACATTTGTACAGTTCGAGGTGATGGTTAGACCGTTCCTGAATAAGATGACGGGTGTGACAGCTGAGGAACACATACTGATGATGCCCCTGGCAGCCGACTACTCAAGAAAGCGAGCTGACCGGATGGCATGGATACCTTTTATATTGACGGGTGAGGGTGAAGCGCTGCCTATAGAGTACCACGGCTCAGCTCATATAACAGCCCTGCCTGACGCCTGGGGCATAATCACCATACCACGAGGACAGAGCTGGATACAAAAAGGAGAGCCGGTAAGTGTTAGACAGATTTAACCGCAATATAAATTACCTGCGCATCTCTGTCACTGACCGTTGCAACCTGAGATGCCATTACTGCATGCCTGAAGAAGGTGTCAGACAGATACGGCATGAAGACATACTCACCTATGATGAAATCGCCGTCTTCACCCGCGAGGCCGTTGCTCTCGGCATAACAAAGGTAAGGGTCACCGGTGGCGAGCCGCTGGCGCGCAAGGGTGTGACAACGCTCGTGGCGATGCTGGCAGATATCAGCGGCATAACTGACCTCTCCATGACTACCAACGGCACAATGCTGGCCGGTCATGCTCATGATCTTGCCGCTGCAGGACTGATGAGAGTCAATATCAGCCTTGATACCCTTGACCCTGAGAAGTACAGGAGGGTCACCCGCGGCGGTGACATCAGCAACGTGCTCGAGGGTATTGCTGCTGCGCAGGCAGCGGGCCTGAGGCCTGTAAAGATCAACTGCGTCATCAAGAACATTCCTGACGAGGCAGATGCCCGTATGGTAGCCGATTTCTGCGAGAAAGAGGGCCTTGAGGTACGGTTCATCAGACAGATGGATCTGGCCGGAGGAACCTTTTCAGTGGTGCACGGCGGCAGCGGAGGACACTGTACACGGTGCAACAGGTTGCGACTGACGCCTGACGGAACAGTCAGACCGTGCCTCTTCAGCGACATCGGGTACAGCATACGTGAGCTGGGTGCGAAGGAAGCCCTCAGAAGAGCAGTCGGTTCCAAACCCGAAAAGGGAACAGTGAATAATGTCAATGAATTTTATAATATAGGAGGCTGAGCAATGGATAAGCTTACACACACCGACGAGAGCGGCAGGGCACACATGGTAGACACTGGAGGAAAACCGGTGCAACACCGTATCGCCACCGCAGCAGGCAGGATAAACATGCAGCCTGATACGCTGAAGCTGGTCAGCGCTGACATGATGAAAAAGGGCGATGTCCTCACAGTGGCTGAGATAGCAGGTATACAGGCTGCGAAGGAATGCGGCAGGATGATACCGCTGTGTCATAACATAACACTTGACCAGGTCAGCGTTCACCTGTCACCTGATGACACACGGCATAACCGCCGTGAGCACTGTCAGGTGCACGGGCAGGACTGGTGTGGAGATGGAGGCGCTGACAGCAGTGAGCATGGCGCTGCTCACCGTTTATGACATGTGCAAGGCAGTTGACAAGACCATGACAATTACAGATATTAAACTAACCGGAAAAGAAAAACATGACATTACCTGAAAAATTCAAGGTGCTTGTAATCACTCTGAGCGACAGGGTGCATAACGGTGTAAACAAGGACCTCAGCGGTCCGGCTGTGGTGAAGTACGTAAGATACGCCATGGCTGCTGCAGAATGGGACTGTGAAATCAACACACTGGTCCTGCCTGATGATGCTGCAAGCCTTCGCAATACAATGCTGGCATCGACAGATATGGATCTCATCATCACCACCGGGGGCACCGGCCTCGGTCCGCGTGACATGACAACGGATGTCATCAGACCGTTACTGACAAAAGAAATCCCAGGTGTGATGGAGCTGATCAGGGTCAAGTATGGCCTGAAGAATCCGAACGCCCTGCTAAGCCGCGCAGTTGCGGGTGTTACAGGTAAGACGCTGGTATATACCCTTCCGGGGTCAGTGAAGGCTGTGCATGAATACATGGCTGAAATAGTCAAGACCATGGAGCATACATTCTATATGCTATACGGGGTTGATACACACAAATAGGGCCGCTACCTCGGTCCCCTGGTGTTTGCCACAGTGACACCTGTCAGACGGTCGAATCTGTCCCGCGGATTACGGAAATAAGTGAGAATAAGGTAATCATTCTCAGTCTCGTAATGGTCCCCTTCAAAATGCGCCCCTTCAGGGACCTGTGATCCTGCAGGCACGAAGGCGTACTCATAATTGTACCAACCCTGTTTCAGCAGCAGTGAAGCCTCATAACATCCCCTTGAGGCGCTCCAGGTCATCCTGTTCTCCGGCCCGTATGACCAGTCAGTGAATGCTCCGGTGACATAGACAGATCCTCCCTTCAACTCCGTATAAAGAGGCAGTGTGAAATATACCCATACATAGTCCGCATCACTGTCTGGCGTGTCGCTCTCCTCCATCGCAACTATGTATTTCCCGTTTATGTCCTCATTAAAGAAGTACTGTTTGAATTCCCTGTCTTCGGAAGGGAGTAGCAAGGCATGGTAAAGTCCGTCGACAAACTCCAGTGCCCTTACGTTCTGCCTGGTCTGCCTGGTGGTCTTTATATCGAAGTATCTGAACTCATTCCCTCCGGGGAAAAGTGTGTTATCAGAAAGAGCATTGAATTCAAGCTTGTTGTTACCGACAAAATCAGGCTTCAGGCTGCTCCGGGACTTATCCCATCTTCCGTTCTGCATGACGGTTATCGTCACCTGTTTGTATGGATCAGTGACCGGGAGTTTAGCCGTTGACACAGTTATCTCAGGCTGCTGATGCGTCTCTGTGGTACCGGGCTTCATTGGCCGCCTGAACATTACGCTGGCAACAGTCGTTCCTTCATATACAAAGAACCTCTTTTTCAGCAAAGGATTGTCAGGCTCTCCCGGAGCCCAGACAGTGATGACATAGTTGCCTGAAATAATTAGCCTGACATCTTCATTTGGAAGTTTTAGCGAATAGTGTGTATATCCCGGCCTGGTGTTGAATGACGGCATGTAATCCCTGATCTGGTTCTCCTCAAAACCCACAAGGAAGTCGCTGGTGAAAAGTCCGCTGCTGTTCCAGTCGCGGTCGCAGTGCTCAAGCCGGTACCATAATGATTCGCCCTGCCCGTCAATTATATCAAAATGAAGAATAATCTGTTCAGGACTGTTAATCTGAACGAACGGGTATGCAAGCCTCCATCCGTCCTTCTCAAAAAAGACAGTTTTAACATTTCCGGCATAATATTCTTCGATAGCTTTATCCTGTGCATAAGAATAAAAGGTGGTGGCCAGGAAACAGGGTATCAGAAAACTTAATATTTTTATCCTTGTTATCTTTACGGACATAAATATTTATTTCCGGCTAAAGTACAAATATCCTGCCGTATTGAATTTACCAGTTCAGAAAAACAGATTTGTGATTATTGTCATACATTACTGTGAAAGAAATAACATTGTATTATCATTGCATAATTTTTAGGAATTAAGTTGAAATCAACATATGTCAGCACTGATCAGATTACGTAAAGGACTAAACATCAAGCTCGCCGGGAAGGCAGAAAAAATTCTTCTTCCGGAGGTTGCTGTGACCCGTTTCGGGGTGAGATTTGCAGACTTCCCCGGTCTCATCGCCAAGCTTGAGGTAAAGGAGGGAAGCCCGGTAAAAGCCGGCACCGTGCTCTTTCACGACAAGGCCTTCCCTGAAATTAAATATGTCTCACCTGTCAGTGGCGAGGTGAAGGAAATAGTTCGCGGCGATAAGCGTCTGCTGATGGAAATAGTGATTGAGCAGAAGGGCAGTGAGAAAATTGATTTTGGGGCGGCTGACCCACTGAAACTGTCGCGCGAGGAAGTCACAGCGAAGATCATGGAATCGGGCTTATGGCCTGTACTGAGGCAGCGGCCTTATCATATCGTCGCCCGTCCCGGGAAAGTGCCCAAGGCGATCTTTATCTCAGGGTTCGACACTGCTCCGCTGGCCCCTGATATTGATTTTGTCATGGCCAACACCCATGGAAACTTTATGCAGGCAGGCATCAATGCACTGTCGCGTCTCACCGACGGAAAGATCCATATTTCGTTCGAGTCCGAAGGGTCAAGGGTCGGAGGGATGAAAACTCTTAAGGGTGTTGAGCTGCACAATTTCAAAGGGCCGCATCCGGCAGGGAATGTCGGGGTTCAGATCCATCATATTGACCCGGTATCAAAGGGCGAAGTAGTGTGGGCCATTGATATTCAGGATGTTGTGGCTCTTGGAAGACTGTTTAACACAGGCTTTCACGACCGTGAACGGATCATCGCTCTGGCAGGAACTGGCCTGTTATATAGGAAATACCACCGTATCAGGCCCGGAGCCTCCGTAAGCGGCATACTTAAATCAAACCTGAAGGATGAACATCACCGGGTCATCAGCGGGAACGTCCTGACAGGTAAGAAGATTACCCCCGATGGGTCGTTCGGCTTCTATGACAATATGGTGACCGTCCTTCCCGAGGGCGATCATCGTGAGTTTTTCGGATGGGCTTCCGCCGGATACACCAAGTTCAGCTACTGGAGAACATTCCTTTCTGCACTGGTTCCGAAGAGGGAATATGACCTCAACACCGGTATCCACGGCGGACAGAGGGCATTCGTTGTCACTGGTCACTATGAGAATGTCCTTCCCATGGACATCTACCCGGTGCAGCTTATCAAGGCAATTATGGCTCAGGAAGTTGAGCTGATGGAGAGCCTGGGCATCTACGAGGTGGCTGAGGAGGACTTTGCCCTTTGTGAATACATTGATCCTTCAAAGACCGACATTCAGGACATAATACGTCAGGGGATCAACCTTATGATAAAAGAGATGAATTAATTTAAGGAAAGACTTATAATGAATTTCTTACTGAAAAAAATAAAGGAGCTGGAGCCCAAATTTGAAAAGGGCGGGCGCTTTGAGAAGTTCCATTCCGTCTTTGACGGTTTCTCAACTTTTCTGTATGTTCCTGACAAGGTAACCACGAGGGGTTCTCATATAAGAGATTATATGGATATGAAGCGCACGATGACGGTTGTCATCATTGCGCTGCTTCCCGCACTGCTGTTCGGCAGTTACAACATCGGACTTCAGCACACAAGGGCATTCGGCATCAGTGAATGGACAGTCATGCACATGTTCTGGTTCGGCTTCCTGAAGGTACTGCCGCTTATTATTGTCAGCTATGTGGTCGGACTGGGCATCGAGTTCATTGCCGCACAGCTCAGGGGTCATGAGATCAATGAAGGTTTTCTTGTTACCGGGATGCTGATACCGCTGATAATGCCCATTGATGTACCACTCTGGATGCTGGCCGTCGCTGTCGCCTTCTCCGTCATAATCGGCAAGGAAGTCTTTGGCGGTACCGGGATGAACATTCTCAACCCTGCGCTCACTGCACGTGCTTTTCTCTTCTTCAGCTACCCGGGATGGATGACGGGCGACAAGGTATGGATAGAAGGCCTGGTGAAAGGCGGCGCCCTTGACGGTTTTTCCGGATCGACACCGCTGGCTCTGGCAAAGCTCGATGAGTTTCAAAAGATGCCGTCAGCCATGGAAATGTTCACAGGTACTATCCCGGGCTCGGTGGGAGAGACATCGGTGATTGCCATTCTGATAGGAGCATTCATACTGCTCATCACTGGCGTGGGAAGCTGGCGCATCATGCTCAGCATGGTTCTCGGAGCGCTGGGAATGGGATTGCTACTCAACGCATCGGGAGGCAATGAATACACGCAGATACCTGCATACTATCACCTTATAATGGGAGGCTTTGCCTTCGGCGCGGTCTTTATGGCCACCGACCCGGTGACAGCAGCGCAGACCAACACCGGCAAGTTTATCTACGGAGCGCTGACCGGTATCATGGTGGTCATCATCAGGGTCTTTAACCCTGCCTATCCCGAGGGGACGATGCTGGCCATTCTCCTGATGAATGTCTTTGCCCCGCTCATTGACCATTTTGTGGTTAATGCGAATGTCAAACGAAGGTTAAAAAGAGTAAAGACAACTTAAAAACAGACGAGATGAAAGATTTCAGCAACAAATATATTTTCACTTTCTCTGCCGTGATGGTTGTCTCTGTCGCCATCCTGCTGTCATTGACGGCGCTGCTGCTGCAACCCCGGCAGGCCAAGAATGTTGAGGTGGAGAAGAAGATGAATATTCTCTCCTCGATTAATGTCGCATCGACAAAGGAAAACGCGGAAAAACTCTATGACAATCATATAAAGGAAGTTTTTGCGATCAATACCGAAGGCAAACATATTGAAGGTGTCGATGCTTTCAGGGTCTCTCTCCGCGCTGAACAGAAAAAGCCCCTTGACAGCCAGTCACTGCCGGTTTACATCGCGGTTTCAGACAATGGAGACACACTTCAGATATTTCCGCTTGAAGGAAAGGGTCTGTGGGGTCCGATATGGGGTTATGTCTCCCTGAAAGATGATATGGCGACGATAGCCGGTGTCACCTTCGATCATAAGGGAGAGACACCCGGACTGGGCGCCGAGATCAACACCACAGCCTTTGAAAGCCAGTTCATTAACAAGAGCCTTTATGAGAACGGCTCCTTCGTTTCAGTGCAGGTGGTAAAGGGCGGCGCAGACCCCGGAAACAATCACGAAGTGGATGCCATCTCAGGGGGAACCATCACCAGTAAAGGCCTTGAAGCGATGGTGCATGACGGGTTAATTAAATATGAAAAGTACCTCATCCAAAACAGGAAGTAGATATGGAAAACAAGGAAAAAGAGCCGCTCTTGTCGGCCAAGAATATAAAGCTGCTGACCAATCCCCTCGGGCAGGATAATCCGATTACCGTACAGGTACTTGGTATCTGTTCTGCGCTTGCGGTGACAGTGAAGATGAAACCGGCGCTTGTGATGGCAGTCTCTGTCACCATTGTCGTGGCGCTGTCGAACCTGATCATAGCCGCGATGCGAAAATATATCCCCGGCCGCATCAGGATCATTGTTCAGCTGGTTGTCATCGCCACACTGGTGATCATTGTTGACCAGTTCCTGAAAGCCTTCGCCTTCGACGTGAGTAAACAACTTTCTGTCTTTGTGGGACTGATAATTACGAACTGTATTCTGATGGGCCGCCTCGAGGCGTTTGCCATGGCAAATGACCCCTGGCCTTCTTTTTTAGATGGCATTGGTAACGGAGCGGGCTACGGAATGATACTCGTAATTGTTTCCTTCTTCCGCGAACTCCTGGGAAGCGGATCAATCATGGGTTACCCTATATTCGAAAAAATTGGCCTCTACAAGACCGGTTACGAAAACAACGGCATGATGATAGTGCCCCCGATGGCTCTCATAACGGTGGGAATAATAATCTGGGTGCACCGCAGTCGTAATAAAAACTTACAGGAAACCAGGTAAAGAAAACTCAATATGGAAAACCTGCTGAATATATTCGTCAAGTCGATCTTCATCGACAATATGATCTTTGCCTTCTTCCTGGGTATGTGTTCGTACCTGGCAGTGTCAAAGACGGTAAAAACAGCTATGGGACTGGGAGTGGCAGTGATCTTTGTGCTCCTGATCACGGTTCCTGTCAACTTCCTGCTGGAAAAATATGTGCTTAAAGAGGGTGCGCTTGTATGGCTGAGTGACAGCTTTGCGACCCTTGACCTGAGCTTCCTGTCATTCATTATGTTCATTGCCGTCATAGCCTCTATCACACAGCTTGTTGAAATGGTGGTTGAGAAGGTCAGTCCGGCCCTTTATAATTCGCTGGGCATATTCCTTCCGCTGATAGCCGTGAACTGTGCCATCCTCGGAGCGGCACTATTCATGCAGGAGAGGGAGTATGACACCATCGCGGAGGCGACAGTGTTCGGTTTCGGATCCGGAATAGGATGGATGCTGGCCATTGTTGCTCTGTCGGCTATCAGGGAGAAGATGCGCTACTCGAACGTGCCTGCTCCGCTGAAAGGACTCGGGATAACCTTTATCCTCACGGGTCTGATGGCCATTGCCTTCATGAGCTTCCTCGGTATAAAACTTTAATGAAATCTGAACTGCAATGATATTTATGATTTTGGGTTTATCCGTTCCGGGCACTGTTCTTGCCAGCATCACCGTCTTTTTACTGGTGATGATACTCCTGGTTGTAGTTTTGCTCTATGCCAAGCAAAAACTGACACCGCAGGGAGATGTGACGCTGAAGATCAACGACCGTGAAATGGTTGTAGAGCCGGGATCGAGCGTACTCACAACACTGTCAGGCAACGGCATTTTTCTTCCGTCAGCGTGTGGCGGCGGCGGCACCTGCGGCCTCTGCAAGTGCCAGGTGACTGAAGGCGGTGGATCGATCCTGCCTACTGAGACAGGATACTTTACACGCCGCGAACAGCATGACCACTGGCGTCTCGGATGCCAGGTGAAGGTGCGCGAGAGCATGACCATTCATGTGCCCGAGGCTGTCATGGGTATCAAAAAGTGGGAATGTACCGTGGTATCAAACAAAAACGTTGCAACCTACATAAAGGAATTTGTGGTGAAGCTGCCTGAGGGAGAAAACCTGACTTTCAAATCGGGTGAATATGTCCAGATAGATATCCCGCCCTACGAGATGGATTACGGCAAGGATATTGATGTCGAAGCAGAGTACCGCCCCGAATGGGACAAGTACGACATGTGGAGCCTGAAGGCCAGGAACAAGGAGGCCACATTCAGGGCTTACTCCATGGCCAACTATCCGGCTGAGAAGAATCTTATTATTCTTAACATCAGGATTGCCACACCGCCGATGGATAAAACGAGGAAATTCATGAACGTGCCTCCCGGCATAAGCTCATCGTATATTTTCGCACGGAAACCGGGCGACAAGGTGACGATATCAGGTCCTTTCGGCGATTTTCATATCAAGGATACTCAGAATGAGATGGTTTATGTCGGCGGCGGCGCTGGAATGGCCCCCCTGAGATCGCACATTTTCCATCTCCTGAAGACGCTGAAGACCGGACGCAAGGTATCATACTGGTATGGAGCCAGATCGAAGAGGGAGATTTTCTACGAAAACGAGTTTATGGATCTGGAAAAGAAGTTTCCCAACTTCAAATTCGTCATAGCTTTGTCAGAGCCACTGCCTGAGGATAACTGGAAGGGATCAACGGGCTTCATACACAAGGTACTGCTTGACAATTACCTGAGCAAGCAAGAGGAGCCCGAGGAGATAGAATATTATCTCTGCGGTCCGCCGGTGATGAATGCTGCCGTGCTGAAGATGCTTGACGATATGGGTGTGCCCGGTGAGAATATCGCATTTGATGATTTCGGGGGATAGTGGCACGCAGCATGGAGCAGGGAGCATGGGGAATGCTGGCTAACGAAGTGAGGCAGTCCCGTAATACGGGAGAGCAAGGCAATGAGAAAGAGTAGATGGGAGGAAATTGAATTAAATATATATTTCCCCTCCTGAGACAGGAGGGGTGTCCCGACCGAAGCGTCGGGACGGGGTGGTCTGTCAATATGAAAAGAAGAATAATATTTCTTTTATTTGTCCTGCTCCTCCCTGGTTGCAGGCCGGCCGTGGAGTACGCCGAAATCAACGGCCTGACCCAGGGCACAACATATCATATCGTTGTTGAAGCCGTCCCGGGGATGAACAACGGTGACCTCCGTCTGAAGATTGAAGCTCTGCTGAGCGAGGTTGACAAATCGCTTTCAATATACAACGACTCTTCCGTTATATCTCTCATTAACAGTAATATAAGTGATAAGACCGACACCCTCTTCCGTGAGGTGTTCAGAGCTTCGGCGCTGATATCAGAACAGTGCAACGGCCTCTTTGACATCACAGTGGGGCCTCTGGTGAAAGCATGGGGATTTGGCCCTGACGCCCTCAGAAGGTTTGACGAGACTAAGCTTGACTCACTGATGGCCCTGGTAGGTATGGATAAGGTCAGGCTTGATGGCGACCGCATTGTCAAGGCCGATCCTGATATGTATATTGACGTCAATGCGATCGCCCAGGGTTACACGGTGGATCTTATCATTGACATGCTGGCCGGAGAGGGCATTAAGGATTGTCTCGTGGAAGTAGGAGGCGAGGTACGCACCTCGGGAGAAAAGGACGGCAAAGGATGGCATGTGGGCATCGACAGACCCGTCGACGGTAACTTTGTCCCCGGTGCCGAGCTGCAGGCAGCAGTAAGACTTGATAACAACGCCCTTGCCACATCAGGCAACTACCGCAAATTCTACATTGATAACGGCATCAAATATTCGCATACAATTGATCCACGGACAGGATTCCCGGCCAGGCATACACTTCTCAGCGCCACCATCATCGCCCCGGAATGCGCAGTAGCAGATGCGTGGGCTACTGCATGCATGGTTGCCGGGAAGGACACGGCGATAACCTTCATTGAAAAATATGACTTCCTTGAAGGATACCTGATCTTTTCCGACGAAAAGGGAGATATGCAGAGCTGGATTTCAGAAGGGCTGCGGAAAAGGATAGAGGAGCGTTAATCGGTATTCATTGAGCATCCGGCACAGCCGTTGGCTCCTTCACCGGGTTTACACCCGAGGTCTGTATCCTGGGCACACCTGATACCCCTGTCCCGCATAGCCTTGTTGCGGCTTATGTGCGTCTCAGGAAAATGCCCCCTGGGTTTCAGGAGAATGCTGATAGCCAGTCCTGCCATCGCGACACCTACCAGAACGGCTGAAATTATGAGAAGTTTTATAAACATCACTATCGCTTTCTGTCTGCAAATTTAACACGGCATGGGCCCCTTTGTTCCCATTTTTCCGTTTTTTCTTGATTTTGACCTGAAAAGTCATTACTTTTCCTGTCCTTATCAGACATATGGGTGACTATCCTGACATATTCAGCATCAATCCCGAGGATAAAATTCCCGGCAGGGGAAGGATACTCATTTCAGAGCCCTTTCTCACTGACCGCTTTTTTAACCGCACAATAGTATTCCTGACGGAGCACAATGCCCAGGGTTCGATTGGCTTCATCCTCAACCGTGTCATCGACCTGATGGTGAGCAGTGCCGTGGAGGGGTTCGACGGATGGGATGAGCATCTTTCTGTCGGGGGTCCTGTGGCGCCTGACACGCTCCATTACCTTCATACCCTTGGCAGGAAGGTGCCCGGCAGCGTCCCTGTCGTTCCGGGAATATGGTGGGGAGGGGAGATCGATGCGTTGCGTAACCTTATTACCACAGGCACCGTCGGCCGTGACCAGGTCCGTTTCTTCCTCGGTTATTCGGGATGGGAGAAAGGCCAGCTCAGGAGAGAGCTGAATGAGAACTCATGGGTCATTGCCAGGGTGCCTGGCGATGTGATCATGAAGAGCCGCGGCAATATCTGGCGCGATGTGCTGCGTTCACTGAACAATAAATACCGTATCTGGGCTGAGTTCCCCGAATCACCTGAGATGAACTGACCGGTGGTCAGTGCATTACTTTGAAGACCATCTCGCGCAGAAGGTCACCCTCGTCAGTGCCTACCTCACCAAACCCTTTAGCTTTAAGATCATAAGTACGTATCATGCTGATGATATTCATGCATGCTCCCACATTATATACCGATGCTGCAGTCCTGAAATCACGTACATAACCGGGGTAGGTCTTCAGCATTGCCACTACGTTGCTGTCTGTCTTGTCTTTCAGGCTGTGATAGATCAGAACACGGCTGAAGTTTGAGAAGAGCACGGAAAAGAGCGGGATGACCTCCTTCTTCGAGTGTGCGGCGTAATAATTCACCACCCTGGCTGCCTTGAGCGGATCATTGTAAACAATAGCCTTCCACAGTTCGGTGGGGGTGTAATCCTTGCTGATACCTATGCTCTTTTCTATCAGCGCTGTGTCTATGCGCGGATTCTTCTCCGGGAGAGAGATGATTAGCTTGTCAAGCTCGTTGGATACCTTCCCCAGATCATTGCCAAGAAACTCGGAGAGGAGGCGCGATGCATCGGTGTCAGCCATTATCCCCCTGTCAGTAAGATACCTGTCTATCCATCCGGGGATCAGGTATTCCGGCACCTTGTTCGACTCAAAGTACCATCCTTTCTTAAAAAGCGACTTATAGAGCGATTTTCTCTTATCAAGATCATCGTATTTGTATGCAATGACCAGGATGGTCGAATTAAGCGGGTTATCGATATAGACCAGGAGGTCATCGATCTTTTTAATCTTCTGAGCCTCGCGCACAATGACCACCTGCTGGTTTGACATCATCGGGAAACGGCGGCAGGTCTCGATGACCTGCGTCACCGTGACATCTAGACCGTAGAGAACAGTCTGGTTAAAGTCCTTCTCTGACTCATCCAGAACGCTGTCTTCAATGAAATCCGTTATGAGATCAATAAAATACGGCTCCTTCCCGGCGAGAAAATAGACCGGTTTGAAGATCTTGTTCTTCAGATCCCTGATTATCTCTTTATAGTCGGTCGCCATCAGAAACGAAGATGCTTTACGGATATGCCGTTGTCTTTTATCTCTGTCAGGCCCTCGATACCTATCCGGAGATGTATCTCGGTAAACTGCCTTGTCACCTTGCGGTCGGAGGCCTCCGTTTTAATGCCTGTTGAAATCATAGGCTGATCGGAGACGAGAAGAAGGGCACCGGTGGGGATCTCATTGGCGAAACCAACGGTGAAGATGGTTGCTGTCTCCATATCGATGGCCATTGCCCTTGTCTTTACGAGGTATTTCTTGAACCTGTCGTCGTATTCCCACACCCTCCTGTTGGTAGTATAGACGGTACCGGTATAGTACTCGAGGTTATTCCGTGTGATTGCAGCCGAGACAGCGCTCTGCAGCTTGAAGGCAGGCAGGGCGGGAATCTCCAGCGGCAGGTAATCATTTGACGTACCGTCACTCCTTATTGCAGCAATGGGCAGGATCATGTCGCCGAGCTTGTTCTTTTTCTTAAGCCCGCCGCACTTGCCAAGGAAGAGCACCGCCTTGGGCTGTATCGCGCTGAGGAGGTCCATGATGGTGGCTGCGTTGGGGCTCCCCATGCCGAAGTTGATGATGGTGATGCCGTTGGCTGTGGCATTGGGACAGTTCTTGTCTCTTCCAACAACCGGCACATTATTCCATTCTGCAAAGAGCTCAACATAATGTGTGAAGTTTGTAAGCAGGATAAAGCTGCCGAAAGATTCGAGATCCTTGCCCGTGTACCGGGGCAGCCAGTTGTTCACTATATCTTCTTTTGTTCTCATGACCTTCGGTGCTGATTATTTATATTTGCTGTGCTTAACGGTTACCAAAAATACAAATTAAGTTGAAACCACTGAAACTGCCGCCATGTTCATTGCGCATTAAAGAGGGTCCGGGAGGAAAACTCATCTTTGACAGGATACGACAGAAGTATGTGACACTGACACCTGAGGAGTGGGTCAGACAGCATTTTGTAAATTATCTGACGGAACACCTGCACTATCCGGCCGGACTGATACAGGTTGAGGCTTCTCTCACGCTCAACACAATGAAGCGGAGGGCGGATATCCTTATTCATGACCGCAGCGGCCAGCCGGTCATGGTGGTGGAATGCAAGGCCCCGGAAGTGAAACTCACCCAGGCGGTCCTTGACCAGGTGATCAATTACAATTTCACCTATGGCCTCAGGTGGGTGGTGGTAACCAACGGTATCATGCACCGGACAGGGAAGATCGACAAAATTGCCAATTCAATTTCGTTGCTAAATCATGTACCTGATTATGAAACTGTTATCAGTCCGGAGCCATGATCGATGTGACCTGCGCGCTCATCCGCAACGATGAAGGGCTGGTTCTTGCTGTAAGGCGCGGACCGGCGATGGACAATGCCGGAAAGTGGGAGTTTCCGGGAGGAAAGACCGGGCCGGGGGAGGATCATGAGGATTGCATCATCAGGGAGATAGATGAGGAGCTTGGTATATGCATCATCATCAACAGTAAGCTTGATAATGTGGAGTACGATTACGGCGATAAACAGATAAGGCTGATCCCCTTCCTGTGTGAGACGCTCTCATCGAAACCGGTGCTGAGGGAGCACGATGAGTACAGATGGCTGGAACCCGGCGAACTGCTTAAGCTTGACATGACTGCTGCAGATATCCCCGTGGCGCGGCAGTATGTTTCGCAGTATGAGACGCCTTTCAGCCGGGAACCAGATGAAACACATACAGTCATCACTGCGGAAGCAGGGGAGGAGTTGGCCAGGATGCTGGAACGGATAACAAGCACGTACGAGATAACAATGGTGGCTCATTCAGCTGTCAGCGACACGGGGCTCCTTTCACAGCTGGTTACATTATCTTCAAGCCGGGAGAAGAGGGTCGGTTTCATGGCTTCGTGGGCACTGTCGAAGGTGGCGGATATGAATACGGCAGTTCTTTCTCCCTTTCTTTCACTGATGATCGATACCCTGCCCGGCATTCCCAACGAGAGCGTACAGAGATCGTTCATGAGGGTGATTATGAAGAGTGATATAAGCAGCATTCCGCAGTCGCACCACGCAAAGCTGATTGAATACTGCCTTGGTATAATGCATACTGCCAACACGCCTGTGGCGCCGAAGGCATATGGTATGGAGATACTGACTTCGTTCTGCGGACTTTATCCTGATATGATAAACGAGGTTGCTGGTGCCGTACAGATTGCCATCAATGATGCTTCCGGCGGCATGAAGGCGGCAGGACGAAAGGTCATTGCGCGGTTGAAGGTTAAAGGTTAAAGTCTATTTAACCTTCATGGTCTTTTTAATCCACTTCGTAATGATGTCAAGTGCATCCGGAGAAAATGTTTCCTCGATGGTGATATACTCAGCCGGGGAACCGGTGGTGCAATGCTGGAACAGGTGATTATGACCGGGCAAAACTACGGTCTTAATCTTCTTGTTGCCACCTGATGTGACGGCTGCTTTTATAACGGGCAGGTTCTGCTCATAATTCACCTGAAGGTCCCTGTCACCGTTGAGAGCCAGCACCGGACATTTTACCTCTTTCCAGAAAACCGCAGGATCAGTTGAGAGGAAGTACCTCATCCATGGATTATTCACCTGCCCGATTCCCTGTGCGAACGCTGCTATCTTATCTCTTCGTTCATCAGGTGTCACACCTTTTGCGTCAAGATCTTTGCTGTACCATTCCATAGCTTCTTTTGCAGCCTTTCGCTGGTCAGGCTGAGCCATAACTATTTTAAACAGATTGCTGTTTGTCGACCATGCCTCTTCAACCTCTGTTTCGGAGCTGCCGGAAGCCATAAGAACATCACGTGTCTGCTTTGAAAGTATGTCATAGCCGCTTACTCCCGGTCCGGCCAGCGAGACAATGAATGCAATATTTTTATTTTTTGACGCCACGATGGGGGCTATCAGTCCACCCTCGCTGTGCCCTGCAAGACCGATTTTTTTCGGATTGATCTCCGGTCGTCCGAGGAGATATGTCACTGCGGCAGCGGCATCATCAGCAAATGAAAGCGAAGTGGCATTTGCAGCATTGCCTTTCGATTCCGCCGTAACCCCGGTCATCATAGCGCAGCACCGCGATACCGTTTCGTGTGAGGTAGTCGGCAATGACAAGGAATGGCTTGTGAGCAAACACTGTCTCGTTACGGTCCTCCTGCCCTGAGCCTGTTATCATCACAACAGCAGGAAAAGGCCCTGCACCTTCAGGCAGAGTCAGTGTGCCAGCCAGATCAAAATTCTCCACGCTGTTCCTGAATGTGACCTCCTCCTCCCTGTAAGGGTACGGTTTTACCGGCTCCTGAGGGCGGTTGTATGTCACCGGCGCGGTGTTTTTCTTCAGATCAAGCGGGTACTTCCTGCCAAGCTGCATCCATGTGCCGGTGAGGGTCGAATCGCCCGAAAAAGTACCACGGTACTGGCCTTTTATCATAGGTGCGTCAACGGTGAGGGTATCATCTTTAAAAGTGACTCTGCCGAGCGGAAGGCCAACTGCACCCTGTGCGGGTACGTCAAGTGTGGCTTTCACCGTATCGGCTTCGGTCATGGTGAAACTGAATACCATGTTCAGCTCAACGCCGCCTTCCTTGAGGGTACCACTCCATGGACCTTCAATATCTTTAAATGATCTCTGCGACATTGCAGTGCCGGCAGTTATGAGTAAAAACAATGCTGTCAGGGCGATTCTGTCTCTTTTCATGATTTTGAAATTCTGCTGTTCTTCAAAAGTACCCATTTCTGTCTATATTTGGAGGTTAATAATCAATAAATGAAGATCGTTGATACGCGCGGACTTACATGTCCGGCTCCGCTGATAAAGACCAGGCAGGGACTGACAGAAGCTGCAGAGGGAGAGGCTGTGCAGGTGATCATTGACAACAAGACTTCCCTTGGGAATGTCAAACGGTATTTGGCCGACAACAAGCTGACCTTCACGGTCAGGGAGGAGGGTGACCTGGCTTATGTGACGGTCACCCGGGGGGAGAAAACTGAGATGAGCTCGAACGAGGAAGAGTACTGTACACCTGATGTGGTTACGCCGCTGCGTAAGCGCAACAAGGTTGTCGCCGTCACATCCGAAAATATGGGCAACGGCGATGACGAGTTGGGGGCTAAACTGATGGTCACTTTTTTCAGGACACTGGTGATGGTTGAACCCGCACCGGCTTCGGTGGTATTTTACAACTCGGGAGTGAAGCTTGCCATGGATGATTCACCAGTACTGGAGTTTATAAGAGAGCTTATGGCAAAGGGCACCTCCGTTTATCTTTGCACCACATGCATTAACCACTTCGGAATTAAGGACCGTCTTCCTGTGGGCAGCTTCAGCGATATGTACCAGATCCTTAACCTGCTTAATGATGCTGATCATATTATCCGTCCCTGAAACGTATGGCTTTCGATCTTCTTACAACGGTTGAGACAGGCGGGTGCTCGTCAAAGATCCCGCCCCGGCAGCTTGAAGAGCTGCTGTCTGCGCTGCCTTTGCCCGTTGATCCGAAAATACTTGTTGACATCGCCACACATGATGATGCAGGAGTATATAAGATCAGTGATGACCTTGCCCTGGTGTTCACTACCGATTTCTTTCCCCCGCTGGTCAGTGACGGCTATGAGTTTGGCCTGATAGCCGCAACAAACTCAATAAGTGATGTATATGCTATGGGTGGAACACCGTTGCTGGCCTTGAACATCATGATGTTCCCGTCATCACGTATCCCGCTGGAGGTCTATTCAGACATACTGAGAGGCGGTTATGACAAGGCAAAGGAAGCCGGTGTGAGCATAATTGGCGGGCACAGCATCGATGATTATCCGCCGAAATACGGCCTCGCCGTAATCGGCACAGTTCATCCTGACAGGATCATCACCAATGCCGGAGCGAAGGAAGGCGATCTGCTTATCCTCACCAAGTCAGTCGGCAGCGGGATCATTCTAGCCGGCCACAGAATGAAGATGACTTCTTCCGGCCAGCTCGAGGAGGCGAAGCGGATGATGGTGAGGCTTAACAATGACGGTGCGCAGCTGATGCAGAAGTATGGCATAAGGGGAGCTACCGACATCACGGGGTTTGGCCTCGCCGGTCATGCGCTGAAGATGGCACGGGGGTCAGGAGTGACAATACGTTTAAACATGAGCAGTGTGCCGCTTCTGGGCGGTACTTATGCTTTGGCGGAGCAGGGGTGCATCCCGGGTGCCGCCTTCCGCAACCTGGATTATACAGAGAGAGAGACACTGTTCGAAGAGGGTCTCGATTATAACCTGAAGATGATCGCACATGATGCTCAGACATCGGGCGGATTGCTGATGGCAGTGGCTGAGGCACAGTCCGGAGCTCTGCTGGCCGGTTTGCACCATTCAGGCCACCCGGAGGCTGCAGTCATAGGCAGGGTGGAGGCAAAAGGGGAGGCGACGCTGGTGATTGGAGAGTAGAAGAGAGCTGCATCGAGTGCCTACTTCGGCAGGGAAAAGATGAATTCAGTGCCACCTCCGGGACGTGTTCTGAGTGAAATCTCACCTTTATGCAATAAGATGGCGTTCTTGACAATGGCTAATCCCAGTCCTGTGCCTCCGCTCTTGCGTGAGCGGCCGTCATCAATCCTGTAAAACCGTTCAAAAATACGTGGCTGATGTTCCTCAGGAATACCAATACCGTCATCAGCAAATGAGAAGCGCTGGTAGCCCTGTTCGCCCGGAAGGCTTCTGACAGTTACAGTGACATTCTCGCCTGCATACGTGACGGCATTTTCCATAAGGTTCTGGAAGACGGAGACCACAAGAGACCTGTTGGCTGTGACCTTTGTTTCAGGGTCGATATCAATGTCCACCCTGATCTTTTTCCTGCTTATCGATGTTGTCAGGTTATCACGCACTTCTTTCACGACACCGACGACATCAACTTCCTCAAACGGGAAGCTGCTGCCTGTCTCATCAAGTTTGTTAAGGGTGACGATATCATTGATCAGGTCGGTGAGCCGGGTCGACTGAGCGAGTGCCTTGTCAAGGAAATAATGTTTTTTCTCTTCATCAAGGTCCTTGTTCTCCATCAGGGTCTCAAGATACCCCCTGACTGAAGCGATAGGAGTTTTTAACTCATGTGCGATATTTGACGTCATTTGCTGACGCATCGCCTTGGTCTGCTCTGTACGGGTGACGTCCGTAATAACTATTTCGAAACTGTCATCATGAAAAAGAATACAACGAATGCCGAAGAACTTTCCGGCTTTTTCTATATGGAATTCTGTTGAAGGGGTCTCGGCATTTTTTGTTGTCAGGTGCTGATGGTTATACAGGAATGACTTCACTCCGGCAAACAGCGGATGGTCAATAAATCCTTCGGGAGTTAATGAATGCTCCCCTGTAAGGGTATTAAGGAACACCATGAAAAGGTTGTTCGACATTGTTACTTTACGATCAGCAGACAAAAACGCCACTCCTTCGTTAAGAACATGAAGGTGTCTGAAAAGTTTTTCTTTCTGAAGGTTTAGCTCTTCAGTGTTTTTGGCGAGATTATTATATATTCTTATAATTTCCTTGCCTGTTTCTCCGATCTCATTTTTAGGGAAAATTACTGCCGGGTCATTTCCTTCTCCGCGTCTGACCCGGGCTGCAAACTCGCGAAGCATTGTAATACTTTTCCCCATTTGTCTGGTCACCAGAGTAAGTAACGCCCAAATAACCAGGAATGTGACTGCCATAAAGAGAAGAAAGATATTATCCCGCCTGAGAAATCCCTTTATGTTAATGTTGTACTCTTCAGCCAGCCTGACGTAATAAGTGCTGAAGTATCTTGAGAAATAATAGTATTCCTTTCCCGTAGAGGCTGATTTACGGACTGCTGTTCCGTATGGTGAGAAAAGTGATTTGCCCACTTCGGGTCTGCTGAGATGGTTATCCAATGTGTTCCAGTCTTCCACCGAGCTGTCATACAGTACTTTGCCATCAATAGCTATGAGGGTAATACGAAGATCAGGAACCGGTATAAGGTTGTAGATTGAGTCTATCAGTTTATAATTACCATTTTCTCTAAGTGAGTTTACCCTGATATATCTGTCTACAAGGCCTGACATGTCATTGAGCCTGTTGTCAAGGGCGGCTATCCTTATCTTCTTTTCGCGGCCGTACTGAAAAATCATCATGAGAACAGTGAAGAGGAGGAAGACACTGAAGTAGTAGAGAAATAGTTTTCGATTATAGCTTTTTCTGCCTGTCATAGGTTTCTTTTTTCAATCGCCGAAATAATATCCGTATCCTGACTTGTTTTTTATCATGCTGCCCTTTACTCCCAGTTTTCTTCTGATACGGGCAATTGTAACGTCCACTGTGCGGTCTGTAACGATCACGTCATTACCCCAGATGCGCGTAAGTATCTCTGTCCGGGGAAATAATTTGCCTGTGTTCCGCAGAAACAGAGCGAGTATATCGTATTCCTTTCTGGTCAGTTCCAGTGCTTTGCCGTCAGATAAGATCAGTTTGTTATCTATATCGATTATAAAATCGCCTGAGGTTGTTTCCGTCTTAACCTGAGAAGGCGATGATCTGCGAATGATAGCTCTGACCCTTGCCATCAGCTCTCTGACAGAAAAGGGCTTGGCCATGTAGTCGTCAGCTCCCAGGTTGAAGCCTGTTATCTTGTCATTATCAGTGTCTCTGGCAGTGAGAAAAATAATTGGAGTTGTCAGGTTCAGTTCCCTCCTTATTTTTTCTGCAAGACGGAATCCTGACATAGCTCCCATCATCACGTCAAGAATAAAGAGGTCATAGGAGAGGAGGTTTTTGTGCATGGCTTCTTCAGCGGAGGTGGCGGTGTCAACAACATAACCCTCACCGGCAAGGTTGAATGAGAGTATCTCGAGGATATCTTCCTCGTCGTCTACTGCCAGTATTCTTTTGTTCTCAACCATCTGTTTTTCCCGGGTCTAAAAGTCTGAGGTCTGAGGGTCTGGGGAATTTGCGATTTGCGATTTGCGATTTGCAATTATTTCCGACCCCTGACGAACCTGTAAATTAGCTGATTATCAAACTCTTAATTCTTAATTCTTAATTTCCCACTACTGCCTCTCCTGCAATCTGACAGCTCCCTAAAATGATCCACCGGATCATTTTTTTACGGTCGCTTCTCTTTTGCCTCCATTAACCTTTATCCATTAACCTTTAACCATTCTCCCTTAACCTTTCCTCTTCTTTACCAATTCCAGTATGACGTATATCAGTACCCTGCATCGAATAAATAGAAGCTTCAGCTATATTGGTCGCATGATCAGCTATCCTTTCAATATTGGATATCATATCCTTTAATTCAACATATCTCAGGACTGTCTGCCTTATTTCATCATCAAGTGATGATCTGTTAATATAGCTGATAAGCAGTTTGTGGTTCATCTCGTCAACGACCGAGTCATTCTTGATTGTCCAAATTGCAAAATCCGGGTCATCATTTATAAATGAAAGCAGCGCCTTTTCGACCATAATGGCTCCCGAAGTGAGCATGTTATTGACGAGCGAGCAGATGGATTCATATTCATTGCTTTTTCTGATCGCTTCAATTATCCTGATAAGGTTATTTATGCGGTCACCAATGCGTTCGAGGTTGACGGTCATGCGATAGCAAGCCACTATCCGGCGCACATCTGAGGCTACCGGCTGGTAAAGAACGATGGTGTTGGTGAACTGCTCACCTATAACCACTTCATAGTTGTCAATAAGGTTTTCTGCCTCCCTCATCTGTCCCGCCAGCATTATAAAGTCATGGTCATCGGATGTGGTCATCAGTCTCTCAAGGAGGGTAAGCTGTTTCAGCACAAGGTTGGCCATTTCGCTGAAACTGGTCATTATCTCATTTATTGCCTGTTCCTTTTTTCCGCTCATTATCAGGTGTTTTAACAAATGTAAGAAATAAGTATTTTAATCAACCGAATTTGCCTGTGAGATATGACTCTGTACGTGCATCCTTCGGGTTCGTAAAAAGTGTTTTTGTCGGGCCTGCTTCCACCAGTTCGCCGAGGTACATGAACATAGATTCATCGGAGATTCTTGCAGCCTGAGACATGTTATGTGTAACAAGTACCAGTGTGTATTGTTTCTTCAACCCTACGAGCAGGTCTTCGATTTTTGACGTAGCTACAGGGTCAAGCGCTGAGGTAGGCTCATCGAGGAGCAGCACCTCAGGATTGAAGGCGATAGCGCGTGCCACGCAGAGACGCTGCTGCTGGCCTCCGGAGAGGAAGGTACCCTTTCGGTACAGGAATTCTTTCACCTCGTCCCACAGGGTGACATTTCTGAGGGCATTTTCGACGATCTCGTCCCGCTGATTCTTTTTAAGCCTGATGTCGTTCAGGCTAAAGCCGGCGACGACATTCTCATATATAGTCATGTTGGGAAAGGGATTAGGTCGCTGGAACACCATCCCCACCTTACGACGCAGCTCTATGACGGACATTGAAAAGATGCTCTGTCCGTTAAGCAGTATTTCACCTTTTGTCTCGATGTTGGGGTAGAGCTCATGCATACGGTTCAGACCACGCAACAGGGTGCTCTTACCGCATCCCGAGGGGCCCATGATGGCAGTGATACTGTTGCGATTTATGTCGGCAGATAACATTGCTGACGGCATAGCGGCCGGGCTCGTATGCTATCGAGAGGTTTTCTATCTTTATTACAGGTTCGCTGTTTTGAGTGTCACTCATCAGTGTCAGATATATTTACGTTTTGAGGCAATACTTCGGGAGAGCAGGTTCATTGAGAGTACGAAGACCATGAGGAAGAGGGAGGCGCTCCATACAAGGTTAACCATGTTGGGGTCGTTATAGAAGTCCCATATCAGCAGCGGCACGGCGCTGACAGGCCTGGTGATGTCAAGCTGATTGCGGGGCTTCCCAGTGCAGTGAGCATCAGTGGTGCGGTCTCGCCCAGTATTCTTGACAGTGCCAGCAGCACTCCTGTAGCAAGGCCGCTGAAGCTGACAGGTATGAGGATCTTGTAAATCATCTTGTAATAGGGCACACCAAGGGCGAAGGCTGCCTCCCGGATAGTGGTGGGTATCATCATCATTGTCTCTTCTGTTGATCTGATAATAAGCGGCAGCATCATGATGGTCAGTGCCGCGCTACCTGCCAGGGCTGAATAACCCCGCGTGATGTTCTTCACCACCCACAGGTAAGCGATGATGCCGAGTATGATTGAAGGTACGCCCTGAAGGATCTCAGTGAGGCTTCTGATAATGCCGGCATAGCGTCTGGTCCTGTTCTCATACAGGTAAATGCCCGTCATCAGTCCCAGCGGGATAGCCAGGAGAGATGCTGCAAGTACCATCAGCAGAGACCCGGTCAGGCCATTGGCGATGCCTCCGGGGATGACCTCGCCTGAAGAGGCAGCCATCATTGCCTGGAAGGTATCAGGTGCCGGCTCGGTGAAGAAGGCAATGTTGATCTGCCGGTATCCTTTGACAGCAAGATTACCGACAATAAGGAATATGGGTATGATAGTGATTACAGCACCTGCAATGATGAGATACCTGAAGCGGCCATTGGTCCGGTTACGGCGTTTAATGTTATCCTTTAGTACAATCTCCATGGCCATGCTAAGCGAATCGTCTGATTATAAACTTGCCTGCAGCATTCACCAATGCAGTGATGGCAAAGAGGAGTAACCCTATGGCTATCAGGGCGCTCATCTTGAGCCCGTCAGCTTCGCCGAACTGGTTGGCTATAACAGATGCCATAGTATTGCCCGGGGCGAACAGTCCCTTCGGGATTACATTGGCATTGCCAATAAGCATTGTGACAGCCATTGTCTCACCGAGAGCTCTGCCGAGTGCCAGGATAAAGCTGGCAACAATACCTGACCGGGCTGAAGGGATGACGACGCTGAAGATGACTTCGCGGCGTGTGGCGCCCAGAGAATAAGCTGCCTCCTTGAGTTCAGCAGGGACCATGGAAATGATCTCAGTGCTCAGTGAGGTGGCATAGGGAACAATCATAATAGCCAGTACCAGTGGCAGGCGGTGAAGACACCAAATCCCTGGTCTGTCAGACCGGTACTTACCAGCAAGAGGTCGCAGGGCGTAGAACCCCCAGAAGCCATAAACAATGGAAGGTATCCCTGCCAGCATGATCAACCAGGCTCCGCAGGATGCCGGCAGTGCGCGTTCCGCTGTAATATTCGGCTATGAAGAGAGAGGTCGAGAAGGCCATGGGGATGCATATGATCAGGGCAAGGATCGAGGTAATAACGGTCCCTGCAATGAAAGGCAATGCCCCATACTCTTCGCTGCCGGATGTGGGGTTCCAGACCGTGGAGGTGATGAACCCCAGACCATATTCCCTAAATGCAGGAATAGCCCCCCCTGCGAGGGAGAGGACTATCCCGGCACTCAATAAAAGTATTATCAGTGACGAGACAAACAGTAAGGCCTTTAGTAACCCTGTCACCGTTCATCAGCCTTATTTCATGATGGGTTGGCCTTTATATGTTATACCCTTAAGGATCAGTGCGGCCTGTTCAGAGGCTTTCTGTGGCAGTGGAGCGTAGTGGACACTTGTTGCTATTGCCTGGGCGTTCCGCGCCGGTGAGCCAGCTCACAGCATTCACTGTTGCTTCAGCTGTAGCCGGCGAGCGATCGCCATAGGCCTGCTCCTTATACATTATTATCCATGTGAAGCTTGTAATCGGGTATGCTTCCGGGTTGGCCGAGTTGGTGATCATGATCCTTGTGTCAGCCGGCATCTCAGCGACAGCCGCAGCGGTGAACGAAGCCAGCGTTGGTTCTATATAGTTCCCGGATCTGTTCATCACCTGTGCCATGCGTATTTTCTGTGCAAAGGCATACTCAAATCCGATATATCCTATAGTTCCTGCACTCTGGCTGATTGTGCCTGCTACGCCTGGGTTACCTTTGGCACCAATACCTGCCGGCCAGTTAAGGGACTTACCTGTACCGAGTTGTCCGTTCCAGGTCTGGCTGACCTTCGACATGTAATCGCTGAAGATGTATGTCGTGCCGCTGCCGTCGGAACGGTACACGACAGTAATGTCCATATCAGGAAGGGCAATGCCCGGATTGACACCGGTAAGCTTCTTATCATTCCATTTTTTTATGGTACCGAGGAAGATGCCCTCCAGTAATTCAGGTGTAAGCTTCAGTCTCTGTCACTCCCGGAAGGTTATAGGCTATGACCACTGCACCGATGCAGGTAGGGATATGAACCACCTCGCCAGGCATCTCAGACAGTTCAGTGTCAGACAGATATGCATCTGTCGCACCGAAGTCCACAACCCTGTCGCGCAGGCTCTTGATACCTCCGCCCGAACCTATCCCGCCATAATTGATGACTGGTCCGCCCTCTTCATTGTACTTTTTAAAGGCGAGGTTATAAAAAGGCTGCGGGAATGTAGCACCTGCAGCGGAGAGTGTGATTTGCTTTTCCTTACCGGATTTCTGTCCGCCACCGCCACATGAGATAGCAATTAAGGCTACCAATACAATTAAAATAAAGACTTGTTTTTTCATGCTAATTATTGTTATTTTTTATTTGTTGTTCTGTTGTCATGCAGTCTATTCCACTATTGACTCTTAATTCTCTGCTCCTTGCCCCTTGCCCCCTGCCACGGGCTAAAACCTCGCCTCCACATTCAGTCCGACAGTTCCCGCAAAATCAGCGTCTTTGTCATCCGGTACAAACCCAATAAAGTTAGGGGAAATTCTTACATTCTTTACCGGTGAGTAATCAAAGCCAATAACCAAATTAGTTCCATTTTTACTCAAATTCCACGGGTCCGTTTCACCTTCAGTAGTTGAAGAACCTATATCATCATACCTTGCAAAGACTGAAAACTTCTCTGCTATCTTTGCGGCCGTAAAGATGCTTACACCTGAGTAGTTTTCACCCACTTCAGTCAGGTGATTATTCTGTCTGAAATATTCTGCTCCGAGAGAGAATACAGGTCCCAGATAAGCTCCGGTAAGGCTGAATGTCATCTGCCTTTCGCCGCCAGCACCCATTGCATCGTAATAACCCCGGAACAAAAAATTCTCAGCCGGTTTGAATGTTATACCTGTTATTAATTTCAAGGTTGTATCGGGTGCGACATCTTTGTATCCTCTTCCGTTCAGCAGTCCGATATCAATCGATACCCCATCAGCAACCAGGTATTTTGCCATAAGCCCAAGGTCTACTGAAAATACCATTGAAGAATAATCGATTGGTGGTTTGGTGATGTACCTGTAATTCCAGAATTTATCAGCCATCGATAACTGTTCAACCCCAATCAACCCTCCGCGAAGCGTGAGCTTGCCGTTATCATACTGAAGGAATGCATTACGCAGGTATCCGACAGATATTATTTTCCCGTTGACAACCTGAGTCATTCCGTCATACATTACCCGGCTCATGATGGTTTTGGAAAAATTATAGTCAAAACCGAGATAAGAACGTGTGATCTCAAATACGGGAATATTTTCTCCTCCTGAAAAGGTGGTGTGATAATCAGCAAACAGCAGACCGAAAATTTTCCCGGAAGGCTTAAACTGGTCACTTTCCTGTGCCTGAACTGGCACCAGGAAGGCTATCGATAGCAATAAAAAGATGAGAATTTTCTGCATAAGGACTTTTTTAATGGTTTGACAGTACAAAGTACCTGTTTTTTTGTTACAGATATGTTGTACAAAAGTTACAAATTTGTTACAAACGTAATCCTGCAGATATCATTAACTTTACAATCCTTAGAATTAATGAAATTAAGAGAGATGAAACGAGTTTCTTTAATAATAATTATTTTGTTATTCTATTTTAATGGCCAGTCGCAGAGCGTATTGAACCCTAACTACGGGCTGAAGACACCGCTCACGGCCGAGATTATAAGGGTCGACTTTAACAGTGATGCCACCATTGTCTGGCTGACGATAATGAGCGATATCAATAATGCCTGGTTCTGTATTGACAAGAACACCTTTATTATTAAGCCCGATGGCATGAAGGTAAGGCTCAAAAGCCTGAAAGGCTTGCCTTATTGCCCGGCAACCTATCGCTTCAAAAAGCCGGGTGAAAAGTTGTCCTTCTCCATGACATTTCCCGCCACAGGACTGTTGCCATGGTTTTCTCTTGTGGAGGAGTGCACCGGCGGATGCCTTGCCATCAGGGGCATTGTGACAGGAGGGGTACTGAACAACAGGTTAAACGAAGCATACGCTCTTTCAGATAAAGGGGATGAGATGGCTGCTTACCGTCTCTTTGAGGAGATAATCAATGAGACGGACTCTCTTAATCTCGGCATCGAAGGATCGATTTATACCAATCTTATTCTGATCGACCGGAAGAACGGGAGGCCACAAACGGCGAAGGGATGGTATGACAGAATGATGACATCTGACACTCCGGACCTGGGGCTCTACCTGGAAAGCCTCCGGAGAGAGGGGATTGATTATTAAAAAAAGCCCTGACTGGTTCCAGTCAGGGCTTTCAATCAATATAGGTTAGTTTTAGAAATGAAGATCCACTCCAATTCCGACGACCCATGTCTCGGTGTCATAGGTCTCATTAATATCAGGTACACCATTAATTCCGGAAGGGGTAGTCTTACCGCCGTCCTTATACAAGGTGTACATGCCGCCGAGGTTGATGTCGATCATCGGTGACAGGGTCAGCCCGATACCGCCACCAAACGTTGAGGTATTAAGACTGTACCTCTGGTCGCTCTGATACTTGTCGTTTACACCCGTCACTGTACCGGCGTAACCTGCACTTATTTTAAACATTTTGCTCAGTGCATATTCAATGCCTGCTGAATAATCAAAGAAGTTCTTGTCAATCATACTGACCTCGAGATCTCTGCTGCCGTCATAGTCATTGTTCTTGTCGAAGAAGTAGTTCAGTCCTGCTGTAAGGTAAAGTTTCTCAGCCGGACGTACGCCAACTCCAACAGACAATAAAGCCGGCATATCTGCAACTACTATTCCTCCGTCCTCAAACATGCCACCGGCATCTTTGCCGTCATTTACTGTTGTCGTCAGATCGAGAGTGGTATGGAACTCATATTTGAGGGCAATGTTGAACATTTCGTTCGGGGTAATATTAACGCTTATGATCGGGGTGAAGCCGGTTCCTTCCTCAACGACATCAGCCTCTATATTGGTCATAACGTCGAGCGCTGCAGCCGTACCGTTCAGAGAAGTAGCCTGTGATGCGCCGTATGGTGTCAGGGCAATAGCTCTCAGATAGTCACCGGGCGTGCCGTTATACGGAGCAGTCACACTCGCTGGATATCCTGTCGGTGGTGTTGCCGGTGATGCGGTAATAGTAACATTGTTTATGTAACCCTGGTAGGTGTTTTTTGCTGTCACATACCTGCCGCCCAGGGCTACAGAAATGAAATCATTGATTTCATATGATACGTTTGCCTGGTATCCGAAGTAGATTGAGCTGCCTTCGAAAAATATGGAAGCGTCGTAAGCGGTAACGTTATTGAAGTTGGGGTCAAAACCCATTGCCTCCTGAACGCCCTGATCAAGCGGGGCTAGCTGTGTCTGCAGTCCGGGAACCAGATTCGCAATCTGTTTTTCGAATGATGGAAGACCTGTGGCATACTCAGCACCGCCACCGCCGCCAACCGGATTAAATCCTGCAGAGAAGGCGAATTTACCTGTCTTGTAAACAGCATATACCCCCGGGAATATCGGAGCACTGACTGTTCCAATATATTCAGTAGGCTTTTCTGTCAGGAAATAATAATCGTTGGTGATAGTCTTGGTCTGGCCGATGATCTGGTTATTAAGGGAGAAATGAAAACCGTCTGCCAGCTTTGTCAGACCTGCCGGATTGTAATAAACAGCATCAACGCTGGTTGAAGCATTGCGGCTTATCATACGTACCATATAGGCGCTGTGGTTCGTGTTTGTCACAAGTCCGCCGGCAAAAAGAGAACCGGTAACTACAAGTGCAGAAATAACAATTAGGATTTTTTTCATGAGTTTCTGTTTTAATTACACATTTTATTAGTCATTGTGCATATTTTGAAAAGTCGGGTAAAAGTAAAAAAAAAATTGAAATGCATCGAGTTTAGTCAATAAAATCACATATTTGAGGCGCCTAAGGGGTGATTATTTGGTAAAATCCTGCATAATCTGCTCTGATTCCCTTCGGTTTTTCAGGATTTTATTTACAACATTGAGGTTGTAAGAGGCTTTTTTTGCCAGGCCTTGGTCTGATGAATTCACAAGGGCGTTAAGTCGCTCTGCAGCCTGCTCAGGGTGACCTGCAATTATCAATTCGTTTATTTTATTTAACGGTCCGCCCTTATAAAGTGTCTCAGTGGAGTTCTCGGTGAAAGGATAGAATTTCCCGATGCAGTCTTTTGCCGCATCATGAGACAGCAATCTGACCGTCTCGCGGGCCTTTGCAATGGTGGGCCCGCCTATCATTCCAAAAATGGTGTATTTGGACTTGACAAAGGTTGATTTTTCTCCGGCACAGCGGTCGATGACCTCACCGTCTGAGCTGTAAAGTGTCATATAATCGTTTGAGTAGAGATAAAAATCCTTGACCAGCATTTTGCCTCCCTCATCATCCTCCTCCAGATTGACATCCCAGTCCATCACCAGATTGATTGAGTCGAGGGCTATAAGCATATCGGCGCTATGAACCGAACATATCGCCCTTACTGTATCAGTGAATTCAGGCAGCTGCATCGAGCTTACGGTAAAACCTTTCTTCAACGTATCTCCGATGACGAAGCTCTCTTTAGGATCCAGCAGAACAGTTTCTCCCAGTCCGTCAATATAGCCTCTGACAGCGATAGCATATGCAATTTCATACTTGTCTTTGATAGATTCAGGAATCCTGTAGTCGTAAAAGTTCACAAAAACATATTTTGCCGAGTCCGGCTGAAGCGCTTTCTCCGGCGGATATGTCCTCTGCATTTGTATGACAGTGGTGCATGACGATGCCAGATGATCAGGGTGATGACGGACAATGTCTGATATATGCTCTTCATTCTTAATGATTTTTGGTATCAGCTCCTGTTTATCTGAACAAAGTTAAAATTTTATCCGGCTTCCTTATAATACCTCCGCACCATTGCCTGCCCGGCTCTTAAACTGGTATTTTTACAGAATATATGCCTGCGCAATTTCGGTGTAATCGTGTATTTGCTGCTCTTCCCATCCTTTGTCCTTATCAAGCTCTGCTGCCAAAATCGCAGCCACTTTCGGGGCTACAATAATCGATTTCCTGGCATCGAGGTAAAGAATCCGCACCCGTCGTGCCAGTACATCATCCACAGTCATGGCCATCTCCTTCCTCACTGCCCACACCACTTCACCAACAGTAAATTCAAGATCAGGGTGCAGTTTTTCTCCATACTCTTTTTTTTCTTTCTGCAGCCCGAGGATTTTTTCACGGTCTGTGCCATATACATACATATGGTCATTGCTGTCGTGGTGCTCAAGGTAGCCGTGGATTTTCAGGGTCCTGGTCCGGCACTTCCTGAAGGCAAGACCTTTTATTTTCAGTGCCATGTTGACTGTATCCTCCGCCATGCGCCGGTAGGTTGTCCATTTCCCTCCCGTGATTGTCACCAGTCCCGAAGGTGAGGTCATTAGCTTATGACTGCGGGAGATCTCTTTCGTTTTTGCTTTGTCTGCATTGTTTTTTGGTGCAGCCAGGGGGCGCAGCCCTGCAAAAACACAAAGTACATCCTTTCGTTCCGGTTTCTTCATAAGGTATCGACCGGCCGTCTCAAGGATGAAATCCACCTCTTCATTTAGTGCTCTTGGGCTCAAGAACAAACTCCTTCACGGGCACATCTGTGGTTCCCAGTATAACTCGGTTGTGCCAGGGAACGCCGAACATCACCCTTCCGTCACTGGTTTTGGGAACCATGATAGCATCGTCGCCGCCAAGAAAAGATTTGTCAACCACAAGATGAACACCCTGACTTGGCCTTACAAGAGGCCTCATACCGGGGTCATCCATCTGTATGATGCTGTCAACAAATATTCCTGTTGCATTGATGATGCATTTCCCTTCCAGGCTGAAGCTTCCACCGCTGATTTTATCTTCTGCAACCACACCGCAGACCTTTCTGTCCGTGTCTTTGATCAGCTTATTCACTCTGGTATAATTTACTACCATGGCTCCTTGCTCACTGGCTGTCAGCATCAGGTTTACTGCCAGCCTCGAGTCGTCAAACTGCCCGTCGTGGTATACAACTCCGCCTTTCAGATGTGTCTTAACAATCTGCGGGATACTCTTTATTACATCTTTTCTACTCATCGGCAATGAACGGCCAAAACTCATGGTGCCGGCGAGCAAGTCATAAAAAGTCAGGCCGATAGTGTAAAAAGACATTTCCCACCATTTGTAATTCCCGATAATAAAGCGCTGGTCCTTCACGAGGTGAGGGGCATTCTTCCTAAGATAACCTCTCTCGTGCAACGCTTCCCTGACAAGTGCAATGTCGCCTTTCTGCAGGTACCTGACCCCGCCATGTACAAGTTTGGTGCTGCGCCCGGAGGTAGCCTTCGCAAAATCGGCCTGTTCAAGCAATACGGTGCTGTAGCCCCTGCTCGATGCATCCACCGCAATTCCCAGCCCGGTGGCACCTCCGCCAATGATTATAAAGTCCCACTGTTTCTTTGAGCCCTTCAACTCGTCTAACAGGCCTTCGCGTTCCAATTTATTCATTAAAAAAAAGTAATGGAAAAATTATAAAACAGTCGTAAATATATAATACCTTTTGCTGCTATTTGATTTTTGCCCTGCTTTAATAAATTTGTATTCACTGATTATAAATGGAAGTTATGTATAAGAAGAGCCTGCTGGTAATGATATCAGCCTCATTAATGATTGGTTTTGCCGGATGCGTTGCAAAAAAACCTGTCGTAACAGGAGATCCTTTTGGTCGCCAGCCATCTGCCGAGCGTGAATTCCGCGCTGCCTGGGTTGCCACTGTAGCTAATATCAACTGGCCCAGCGAACCGGGTCTGCCGGTTGAAGAGCAGAAGAAAGAGGCCATTAAGCTTCTGGACCTCCTGTATGAGAATAATTTCAATGCTGTCGTATTCCAGGTAAGGGATCAGTGCGATGCAATGTATCCCAGTGACCTTGAACCCTGGTCATATTATCTCACCGGCGAGCAGGGCAAAGCCCCTGAACCATATTATGATCCTCTTGAGTTCTGGATCGAAGAGGCTCACAAAAGGGGTATCGAGCTCCACGCCTGGCTGAACCCTTACCGGGCTCATCATCCTGCCGGCGGAGAGGTGACTGATGCTTCCATAGTCAGGAAACGCCCGGACCTTGTGGTAAAACTCGGTGAGGAAGGCTACTGGTGGATGGATCCTGCACTGAAGGGAACACAGGATCATTCATACAATGTGGTCATGGACCTGGTCAGGAGATACGACCTCGACGGGATACATTTCGACGATTATTTCTATCCGTATCCCGATTATAACAACTTTAAGGATTTTCCTGACGATGCAAGCTGGCAGGCTTACCAGCAGGGTGGAGGCAAGCTGTCGAGGGGTGACTGGCGCAGGGAAGCAGTCAATACTTTTATCGAAAGACTTTATAAAGGGATCAAGGCAGAGAAGCCCTATGTAAAATTCGGTCTCAGCCCGTTCGGTCTCTGGCAGCCTTATAACCCGCCTGCTATCGGAGGAGGGTTCAATCAGCACGAGACACTATACGCTGATGCTAAGCTGTGGCTTAACAAAGGGTGGATCGATTATTACTCGCCGCAGCTCTACTGGCCTATCAACCAGTTAAACCTGAGCTACCCGGTGCTGTTGGGCTGGTGGAAGGATCAGAACCTGAAAGGACGGCATCTGTGGCCCGGAATAAACCTTAGCAACGGAGCCGCGGGGGGAACAACAGACGAAACCGTAAACAAGATAATGGTTACGAGGGGAATGCTGCCGGAAAGCCCGGGCGTAATACACTGGAGCATAGGGCAGCTGGTCAATTCACCGGATATGCTGAAAGCCATCGCACAGGGACCGTACAAAAACAGGGCACTGGTGCCTGCCTCGCCGTGGCTTGATAAAAAGGCGCCGGCTCCTCCGGACATCATCCTCTCAAAGGAAAAAGATTCGGTGAAGGTATCATGGAGCCATAAGACTCCCGGCGATGTCTCCAGGTGGGTTGCTTACTTCAAATACGGGTCTCAGTGGAAGCACGATATCTTCGGACCGGTAGCCGGAACAGATATAATACCCGGTTTTATTGTTAACCGTACCTATCTTGACCGTGCAGATCCGCAGACAGTAAAAAAAGTCGAAGATGTCCTGTTTAAGCTTGATACTGTTGCCATCTCAGCCGTTGACCGTTATGGTAATGAAAGTGCTCTTGCACGAATGGCGGTCACTGATCTCACTTTTGCAGATGCCCCGCCGCTTGAGGAGGTTCTTGCGGCTTATGCCGTAAAGGAGCAGGTGCCTGTTCTCAAACCCCCCATTGTCAAACCGGGAATAGATGTTCTGATTGAGGATCATCTGGATCTGATAAAAGGTAAAAGGTTGGGTCTGATCACCAATCCTTCAGCCGTAGGCTCTGACATGAGAAGCAGCATCGATATCCTTGCCGGTACCCCGGGGGTAAACCTGGTGGCATTGTTTGGCGCCGAGCACGGCGTGAGAGGTGCACAGCAGGGAAGGATCTTCAGTGACGGTGATCCGGACCCGGCAACAGGTATACCTGTATACAGCCTGTACGGTGATTCCTATGCTCCGAAAAAGGAGTGGCTCGACAGTATTGATGTAATGTTGTTTGACATACAAGGTGTTGGTTCGGCCTGGTACACCTTCAAGTTCTCAATGTCATGGGCCATGGAGGCCTGCGCAAAGGCAGGCATTCCGTTCATCGTCCTCGACAGGCCTAACCCCCTCGGAGGAAGGGTTGTTGAGGGCCCCATGCAGGATACAATAAATATTTACCGTCACCGGCTGCCACTGCGTCACGGTATGACCTACGGCGAGCTGGCGACAATGTGGAATGAAACAGAAAACTACGGCGCCGATCTGACTGTAATTAAAATGAAGGGGTGGCGGCGCAGCATGCTGTGGAATGAGACAGGACTGATGTGGGTGATGCCGTCACCGAACATTGACACATGGGAGACATCGGTTGTATATCCCGGCCAGTGTCTCTTTGAAAGAACGAACATGTCGGAAGGACGAGGTACAACCAAGCCCTTCATCCTTACAGGAGCACCGTGGGTCAATGCTGAAAAAGCCGCTGAAGATCTTAACAGCAGGGGAATCGCAGGTGCATATTTCAGGCCTGTTTATTTCATTCCCCGGTCTTCAGGCACACGGTCAAACCGTTCCGGAAAACCATGGGATGAGATGTGCGGGGGAGTGGAGATAATGCTCACTGACCCTGTCGCCTTCAGGTCTGTGGAAGCGTCGCTGCATATCATTGACGCATACCGTAAGACAAGTCCTGATTCACTTAAGTGGTCACCTCCGGCGCTTATTAAGCAGCTGGACGAACCGGGAGTGACGGTTGAACAGGTAGTTAAAGCCTGCCAGGATGATGTGAGTGCTTTCATGGAACTCAGGAAGAAATATATGTTATACCGATGAACAGGATTATTATTATGGTATTCCTGGCAGCTGTAACGCTGGCAGGATGCGGTACTGCCGGTAAGGCTAAGCAAACCACAGGGACTGAAGCCTTGGTTCCTGTCGTGGTGGACAAGGATTTAAAACGCGATAGCGTTGCAGAGCGCATATCGCCGTGGGTGGAGTTTCTCAGGACACCGGATTCTATAACCTTTCAGCCTCAGTTTGACTTCCTCTGCATGAGTGAATACCCTGCCACTGTCAGCATAAACGGAGTTGAGCTGAAACAGTATAAGACAGGGATTTTCTTTACGACGGTAAACTTCACTGAGGGTGTCAACAAGGTCAGGGCTGAGGCAACAACCCCTGACGGCCGGACAGCCTTCTGCGAGAAGGAGTTTATCTATGAAAAGAGAGACATGACACGGAAGACTTTCCCGCTGTGGATTGAAGAGAGGTCTGTGGAGCCTTCCGCGGAGCTTGAACTGCTTCCTGAAGATGTTGTCAGGGTCAGCTTCCGCGGCTCGCTGGGTCAGGATGGCTATGCAGGGGTGACCCCCGGAAAAACTTCAGTAAGATGTTCCCGGCAGGACTTTGCAGATTACAGTCTTTACCGTGCTGAGCTACCTTTAGAAGATTTGTCCGCAGGAAAGAACATACAAGCTGTCTCTTAAATTGAAACCATCAGCACGATGCAACAGATAAGAAGGTCTTTGTATTTCCGGTGGAGAGAACGATCATGGTCAGGGACCTTAAGGATTTTCCATTTGTGAAAGTGCGCAATGAAAATTCAAGACTGACATACAACCTTGGAGCCCCGCGGCTCGGTGGTCCGATAAGAGCGGAGCTGGGACCTGGTGTGGTGATGAAGACCAGTGGCAAGATTGGCAAAAACTACAGGATTCGTCTGAGCGCAACAGAGAGCGGTTACATTAATGAGGACGATGTAGGGGTGATGCCTGCAGGAACGGTGCAGCCGGCATATTACATAACAAGCATGTCATGCGGACCGTCAGCGGATGCTGACGTTCTTACCATACCTTACCCTGAGCCTGTACCTTACGAGGTGTACCCTGATCCTGACGGGAAAAGGATCGTGATAACCCTGTTCGGCGTTGAAACCAGCAGCACCTGGGTGACACACAGGGCGGGACGGAAGATCATAGATAAAATCACGTGGGATCAGCCCGCTCCGGAAACCTACAAGATTTATGTGAACCTCAATACAAACAGATCTGGGGCTATGATCTGAAGCCCGACGGCAGGAGCCTTGTACTGCGCATTAAATACCCGCCTGTGTATGACCTGGAAAACCCAAAACCCCTGACAGGACTAAAAATTGCGATTGAAGCGGGGCACGGCGGATCAGGCATGGGAGCAATAGGTCTGTCAGGACTGGTTGAGAAGGAAATCAACCTTGACCTGTCGTTCCGGTTGGGTGATCTTTTAAAATCGATGGGAGCGGAGGTGATCCAGGCGCGTGACTCGGACAGGGACATGTTGCTGATTGAGAAGCGTGATATAGCCATTTCTTCAGGTGCCGATATGCTGATAAGCATCCATGCCAATGCAGGTGGGCGGGGTTACCTGTCCGCTGGAGGCACCAGCACCTATTGGCACAATCCGTTCTGGGCACCGCTTGCTGAGCGCATTTATGAACGGTTGCTGGAGACAGGTCTCCCCGAGTTCGGGGTGGTGGGCTCCTTCAACTATACCGTGACCAGAACCTCGCGTATGCCCGCCATTCTTGTTGAACAGGCGTTCATGACTAATGCAGAAGATGAGGAAAAACTGGCTGACCCGCTGTTCCGCCAGCTGGAGGCAGAGAAGATATGCGAGGGGATCATTGATTATTTAAAGTACATGAGTAAGTAGATTATTCAAAAGTGTTATTGATAAACAGCTACGTGGCTCTGAATGTCTCTTTTGCTTAACAGATAACCTTCAGACAGCGTTCAGCTTTCTTTGCTTTCCTCGGCGATGGACTCTTAAGTTACTTACGGATATCGGATCAGGAACGGGCATTAATTCTGCTGAGGAGAAAGAGTAAGATCCTTCTCCTTAAACCTGATTTCAGACATTTGTAATTGCCTCAGGTCAATTCCGTTTTGTGTATCCGGAATCATATCGATATAAATAGTCGTATCACTGGTCCAAGCTGAATATTCTATTTGCCCGTCAGTCACATAACCAATCCTGTAGCAACGTTTTGCATCCCTTTTTCCAGCTGTTTTTAGTATTTGGACTTTCAGTTTTCCGCTGTGGTCGAGGCCTGTAGTAAATTCAGTAACTGAGTAGTCGCCGTTGAGATAACCGAATCCGTCGCCTGCATCATCATAAAGTTTTCCGGAAGCAAAGCCGTCAGAGGCCGGGTTAACAAGCAGGGTAACCGAATCGGTGGTATATTCTGTTGTGCTTTGAATTATTTCTGTCATCGGCACGATTGCTCCCGGTCTCAAAGCTACGTATGGCTGGTAACCGTCATCATCATCTTCAAGTTTTAGGATATTCCAGTTTCCTTTGGGAAGGGAAGGATTATTTGCCCAACGGGGTATGATGAGAAGATTTTCACCAAGTATGAATGCCTCCTGTTCTTCCCGGAGAGACAGATCTTTAATATCACTCCAGTATACAGGCTGCATGACAGGCATGCCTGTAACCGATGCATCATGGAACAGAGTATATAAATAGGGCATCAATCTATATCTGCGGTTCAGGGCAGTTCTTGAAACATCTTCCGTCTTTTTGCCCATTGCCCAGGGCTCCTGATCGGATGTGCCTGATGAGGAGTGGTTCCTTGAAAAAGGATAATATGCACCTAAGGCCATCCAGTGAGCCAGTAGTTCAGGTGAAGCATTTAAAGCATATCCTCCTATGTCAGGACCGCTGAAAGGCTGACCTGACATGCTGAGATTTAGCGACATGGGAATAGACATTCTCAGATACTGCCAGGTGGAAGCATTATCTCCCGTCCATGTTGCCCCGTATCTCTGGCCTCCGAGGAAATTTGCCCTGGATAAAACAAAAGGTCGTTTATCAGGGTTGGCATTTAAGATACCCTGGCGGCTGCTTTCCACCATCAGCATTCCGTATACATTGTGATAGCGGAGATGTATATCCCGTGGCAATGCTCCGCCTCCCATGTGAATATTATCTATTGGCATTGTTTTGTTGGGAGAGTCAAAAACTGAAGGTTCATTCATGTCATTCCATACGCCATCTATGCCGGTGGCTATAAAATCCTTATACAATGATCCCCACCACTCGCGGGTGGCAGGATTTGTAAAATCAGGAAAAACACAGTTTCCAGGCCATACTTTTCCGGTAAACGTTTTACCATCGGATTTTTTTACCCAGTAATCACCTTTTGTCCCCTGCCGATAAACAAAATACTTCTTATCAATCTTGACTCCGGGGTCGATCATGTAAACCGCCTTAAAATCTTTCGAATGGATGTAATCATTAAGTCCTGTCGGATCAGGGAAATTTTTCTTATCGAAGGTAAATATCCTGAACCCGTTCATATAATCAATATCCATCCAGATCACATCACACGGGATCCGGCGGGCTCTGAACTCGTCAATAACCTCTTTCACTCTTGAATCAGGTGTGTAGGTAAACCGGCACTGATGGAAACCCAGTGCCCACAGAGGAGGCATTTCAATGGTCCCTATAAGTGAAGCCAGTGCTTTAATAACTTCCTGCGGGCTTTCTCTTTCTATAACAATTATCCTGGGTGACGGTCCTTCGCATTTAATTGTTATCGGATCACTGATTTCAAAGGTCTGTTCCCAGGTATTGTCTGAGATGATGCCGAAGGCTGAGCCATCCTGAAATACTCCCAGGATCCAGGGATGTGACTGATACAACCGTTTACCGTTATCGTCCTGGTACATATAATTATCTGTATTCCAGGTGGTGAATGATGTTCCGTTTCTTCTCAGGTTGCCGAAAACCTCACCATTGCCATAAAGGTCTGCTTTGTCGCCAATTGATATCGTAATAATTGTTTTTCCCGTCTGGTTTTTTGAATATACAGGGCGGATGTCCCATTCCCGGGGAAGGGCTTCGGCAGGTAACAAATCCTTCATTATTGCCAAAGAGGGAAGCATTCTTGTTGAATCGAAATCTTCCGGATAAAAAACTGCTATTCCCTTGTCATAAAGAAAAGCCAGTTTTTCTGCCTTTGAATTAGAAGTTACAGGTCCGAGCAACAGAATGATAATAATCGCTATGTTCTTAGTGTGTCTTCTCATCTTATTCTATTATGGTTTTATTATTCTCAGATCTCCGTCCGGGAGTCATAAATAAAGCTCTGTCACATTCATTTAAAGCCATTTAATCGAATCGGCGGGGTGGTGTGCTCCTCTTATTGTCGTAGCACCGTCGCTGACCTTCAAAGATGCAAATTGTACACGAGTTTTCAACGTATGCTGCAACTGGCATAATCTGTTCCGGGCACCGCCGGATGAGCCATTAAGGGGTTCCATGATCAGGAATCTATTCTTCTTATCATGGCGCCGAGGTTATTTAGCCTTGTGTCAAGGTGTTGATACCCCCTGTCTATCTGTTCGATATTGTGAATAATACTCTGTCCGTCAGCGCTCATTGAAGCAATCAGCAAGGCAACACCGGCCCTGATATCCGGGCTGTTCATCGTGACACCCCTCAGGTTCTGGCGGCGCTCCAATCCGATTACTGTGGCCCGGTGCGGATCACACAGAATGATCCGTGCACCCATGTCTATCAGCTTGTCGACAAAGAACAACCGGCTTTCAAACATTTTCTGATGTATCAGCACGCTGCCCCTGGCCTGAATGGCAACCACCAGGAAAATGCTTATCAGATCAGGCGTTAGTCCCGGCCATGGGTGATCATAGATGGTTAAGATAGATCCGTCAAGGTTATTCCGTATTTCATAAATACCCTGCTCCGGAATTACAATATCATCTTCCTCAATCTGAAGCGTGATCCCCATCTGTCTGAATTTCTCCGGGATGATACCCAGATGGGCAATTCCTGCATTCTTAATCCTTATCGAAGATCCGGTCATTGCCGCCATTCCTATGAATGATCCTACCTCAATCATATCAGGCAGGATGCGGTGATGGCAGCCATTAAGAACCTTAACACCTCTTATTCTCAGAAAATTGGATTTGATGCCGCTGATCTCCGCACCCATTCTGTTCAGCATTGAGCACAATTGCTGTATATAGGGTTCGCAGGCTGCATTATATATGGTTGTTTCGCCTTCTGCCATCACCGCCGCAAAGATCAGGTTTGCCGTTCCGGTCACGGAAGGTTCATCGAGCAGTATGTCTGCTCCCCTGAGTGATCCGGCAGACAGTCTGAAGTAACCCTCCTCCTCGTCATATTCCGCTATAGCTCCCAGTTTTTCAAACCCGATGATATGGGTATCCATCCTCCGCCTGCCTATTTTATCGCCGCCGGGTCTTGGCAGAACGGACCTTTTAAACCTTGACAGCAAAGGCCCGGCAATCATCACCGATCCTCTCAGCCTGTTCGCCTTCCGGTGAAAATCAGGATCGTACAGCCTGTCAATGA
Organism: uncultured Bacteroidales bacterium; assembly: GCA_963743775.1. Taxonomy (GTDB): domain Bacteria; phylum Bacteroidota; class Bacteroidia; order Bacteroidales; family VadinHA17; genus SR-FBR-E99. Next base: position 403,390 of record CAVURA010000003.1, on the reverse strand, counting down.
TAGTATGTGCAGCTTTGAAGCTGTAAGTGTCCTCACTGATCTTTTTCACATCCACTCCCATGTCAGAGAGGATTTCTATCAGCAACCTGACATCGACAATGTCAGGGATATTCGAAATGACCACCTCTTCCGAGGTAAGCAGAACGGCGCATATAACCTGCAGAGCCTCATTCTTCGCTCCCTGGGGCATAATTTCCCCATGTAGTTTTGAACCACCAATTACCTCGAATGATTTCATTGACTGAGTTTTTGGGACTTGTTATTTGCCTCTTACAAAACTAAGAAGATCTTTATAAAGAGGATTTATTTTCATAATATTGTTGGAATGATTTTCTATCAGAAAAATATAAGCCTGCTACCTTATAATACTTTTGGCATTGATGTAAATGCTACTCATTTCTTTTATCTGAAAAATCCGGAAGATATAGCAGACATCCTGGAATTTACTGATTTCAGTGAAATGTCAGAGAATATGACTGATCTGCTGATACTTGGTCAGGGAAGTAATGTTTTATTCACACATGATTTCAAGGGCGTAGTTATCAGAAACGAAATCAAAGGCATCCGTATAATAGGGGAAAATGATGAATTTGTATTGATCGAAGCAGGTGCAGGGGAAAAGTGGGAGGATTTGGTTAATTATGCTGTCGGAAAAAACCTGGGAGGGATTGAAAACCTGACACTGATACCGGGAACAGTGGGAGCGGCCCCGGTGCAGAACATAGGCGCTTATGGTGCTGAAGCCTCAGATGTGATTGTCAGCGTTATTGCATTTCATCTTGAGAAAAAGGAATGGATGACGTTTGACAATCAGGCATGCGGGTTCGGTTACAGGGACAGTATATTTAAAAGGGAACTGAAAAATAAGGCAGTTATCTGCTCTGTAGTTTTCCGGTTGTCGAAAACCCCGGAGCTGAGACTTGACTACGGCGACATCAGAAAGGAGCTCGCGGCAAGAGATATTGTCGATCCGTCTGTAAAGGATATTTCCTCCATTATTGCCAGTATAAGACGTTCCAAACTGCCTGATCCTCAACAGACAGGCAATGCCGGCAGTTTCTTCAAGAATCCTGTCATCACCGAATCTGAATTTCAGGCTCTCTCCTCGTCTTACCCGGATATAAAAGTCTTCAGGCAGGGAGACCTTTACAAAATACCGGCCGGATGGCTGATCGAGCAGGCAGGCTGGAAGGGATACAGGCTTGGCGACGCAGGATGTTATGAAAAGCAGGCGCTTATACTGGTTAATTATGGCAGTGCAACAGGAAGAGATATTCTCGCACTTGCGGAAAAGATAGAAGCATCTGTTTCCGACAAATTTGGTATCTCTTTGGAGAGGGAGGTCAACCTTATCGCATAAGATATAGCCCTTTCAAAGCTGGATTTAGGCATTAGAAAAGGGAAGTGCCGTAATATCTGGAAAGGAATATATTCAGATTGATTATAAATAAAGCCTTAATATTAATAATTGGTAACAAGGCAATAACTTATGATGTTGCCTGGCTGGAATTTATTGGTTGGTTGACACAACATCATTTTAATAGGACTATTTACTCATAGCCCAATATGTACTAGTACTATTGAAGATAGGGCATAAGTGCCACTGATACACATTATTTCCAGGCTTACATTTGAGCATAATTGAATCTGCTATGCTCGATGTACTCTTAAAACAACCTGAGGACACAAATATTTCAAAAGCTGCTATCAGGATTAGCGACAGATCTGACAAACCCATAAAGAGTGCTATGAAGGCAGTTTCCTGGCGTATTGTCGGAACTATTGACACAATAATAATCAGCTATTTTATTACCGGAAAAGTGACTGTTGCACTGTCTATAGGAAGTGTGGAGGTAATTACAAAGACCATCCTGTACTTTTTTCATGAAAGATTATGGGCACGCATACATAAAATAAAGTTTAAAATCTGGACTAAAACGAATGGAAAGAAATATCGTGTTGAAGGAGTTGAATGATCAACTCACAGGCAAATCTATTGAAGAGGTTCTCGAGAAGCTTGTATCTGTTTTTAAAGAGAAAGTAATCTTTACCACAAGCTTCGGGATTGAAGACCAGGTAATAACTCATATTATTTTCAGCAATAACTTTCCCGTTAAGATTGTTACTCTTGACACCGGAAGGCTGTTCAGGCAAACATATGATGTCTATTCTGAAACAATTATTAAATACAAAAAGAAAATAGAAATATATTTTCCGGAATATCAGGCAGTTGAAAAGATGGTTACTGAGAAAGGCCCGTTCAGTTTTTATGAATCAAGGGAAAACAGAGAAGAGTGTTGCAGAATCAGGAAAGTTGTGCCTCTGAACCGGGCCCTGGAGGGCATGGAATGCTGGATCTCCGGGATAAGGGCAAGCCAGTCCGACAACCGCAGTCAGATGAACAGTCTTGAGTATGACGAAACAAGGAAGCTGTTTAAATATCATCCCCTGTTTGACTGGTCATTTGAAGAAGTTGAGGATTATATTAAAGTGAATGGTATTCCTTACAATTCCTTGCATGATGAAGGTTACATGAGTATTGGATGTGAGCCATGTACAAGGGCTGTTATAAGAGGTCAGGATTTCCGCTCAGGCAGGTGGTGGTGGGAGAATGATGGACCTAAGGAGTGTGGCTGCCATATTAAGGAATTAGAGGAAAAGATACAATGACGGAAGGTATGGAGATCAACAGCGAGCATCTTAAGGAGCTTGAGAATGAAGCTATTTTTGTGATGCGGGAAGTGGCTGCCCAGTTTGAGAATAAGGTACTGCTTTTTTCAGGTGGCAAGGATTCGATTGTACTTGTCCATCTTGCCAGAAAAGCTTTCTGGCCCGCCGGCATACCTTTTAGCCTGATGCATATTGATACAGGTCATAATTTTGAGGAAACACTAAAGTTCCGCGATAACCTGGCAAGAGAGCTGGGTGCTGACCTTATCATAAAATACGTACAGGATTCAATAGATAATGGGAGAGTGACAGAGGAGAATGGAATTAATGCCAGCCGCAACAAAGCACAGTCAGTTACCCTCCTTGATGCAATTGAGGAACTTAAGATCGATGTGGCCATCGGAGGAGGTCGCCGTGATGAGGAAAAGGCCAGGGCCAAAGAACGTTTCTTCTCCCACAGGAATGAATTTGGTCAATGGAACCCCAAAAATCAGCGGCCTGAACTTTGGAATATCTTTAATGGACGCAAACACCCGGGTGAACAATTCAGAGTTTTTCCTATCAGTAACTGGACTGAACTGGATGTCTGGCAATATATCCTTACAGAAAACATTAAACTGCCTGAGTTGTATTATACGCACCGGAGAAAAATATTCAGTCGGAATGGAGTACATCTTGCCTGGGCACCTTTCATGCAACTAAAACCAACCGAAAAAGTCTTTGAGGCTGACGTGCGTTGCCGCACAATTGGAGATATAACTTGTACCGGGGTTACTATTTCAAAAGCACAAACACTGGAAGAGATCATTTCTGAAATTGCTGCAACCAGAGTAACCGAAAGAGGCGGGAGGTATGATGATAAACGATCCGAAGCAGCAATGGAAGACCGTAAGAAGGAAGGGTATTTCTGATAATATAAACTGGTAATAAACAAAATACAAGAACTTCATAGATGAAAGTGAACGCAAATAATCATAAGAGTCTTCTTAGATTTACGACCGCCGGAAGCGTTGACGATGGAAAGAGTACCCTGATCGGACGGCTTCTTTATGACAGTAAATCAATCTTTGAGGACCAGATGGAGCATATATTGCAATCAGGGAAACGACTTGGTCGCGAAGAGCTCGATCTGTCACTTCTGACTGACGGTTTGAGGGCAGAGCGTGAACAGGGTATAACCATTGATGTGGCATACAGGTATTTTGCTACACCAGCCAGGAAATTCATTATTGCTGACACCCCTGGACATCTCCAATACACACGTAATATGGTTACCGGTGCAAGTACCGCTGATCTGGCTATAATACTCATCGATGCAAGAAAAGGTGTCCTTGAACAGACAATCAGGCACTCTTATATTGCATCACTGCTGGGCATCAGGCACATAGTCTTCTGCATTAATAAGATGGATATGGTAAATCATAAAGAAGAAGTATTCAATGAAATAACAGCTGAACTAAGACTTGTTTCCGGGAAACTGAATATAATAAACCCCGATTATATTCCTATAAGCGCAAAATATGGTGATAATGTTGTTGAACCATCGGAATTCATGGGCTGGTATAAAGGTGAAACTCTTCTCCGCCTGCTGGAGACAATAGAAGTAGATAAGAATAAAGATCACGAAAGCCCTCGTTTCCCTGTCCAGACAATTATTCGTCCGCATTCAAAGGAATATCATGACTACAGGGGCTATGCCGGAAGGGTAGCCAGCGGAGTCTTTAAGACCGGGGAGGAAATAATTGTGCTTCCATCCATGCTTAAATCAAGGATAAAGAGCATTGAAGTTTTTGAGAAGAGCCTCTCTGAAGCTTCTGCTGGTGAGTCGGTTAGTATAACTCTTGAAGACGAAATAGATATAAGCAGGGGCGATTTGATTGTCAGGCCATTGGATATGCCGGAGATAAGTCAGGATCTTAACCTGATGTTGTGCTGGTTCAACGAAAAGCCACTGCAGCCGTCCGGTAAATATGTGATTCGCAACTATAGCAATGATGCAACCTGCCAGATTAAAGCTGTCGATTATAAAGTAAACATCGAAACACTGGAAAAAGACAGTTCCGATATTTCTGTCCGGATGAATGATATAGCATATGTCAGGTTAAGAACCTCAAAACCAATCTGCTTCGATACATATGAAAGGAATCATATTACTGGTAGCTTAATCCTTATTGACGAAGGATCCAATGAAACTGTTGCAGCAGGAATGCTGGTCCAATGAAACTGACACCGTTAGTGAGGCAGTAAGACAAACCTGATACTGAACGCATCATAATTGACGTAATTCTAAAGACAGGAGGAATCTGACATTGTTTTTATGCTGCTTTTGCTCCTGTTCCTCTGTGGCGTGAGTTTAACAGGAGTATTATCTGGTGTCAGAACTGCTGCAGAGTGATAATTGCCGCTATAGTTGAAGAGTATTCTTTTTTGACGATATTGCCGGCTCAACGATTTAAGAATTATGAGGGTCAGACGTCTCGTTCTAATTGTTTCTTTTCTCCTTGGAGCTTTTGTTACACCGCTGAAAAGCCAGGCTTTTCTTAAAACCTACGGCAAAGCGATAGTAAATGAAGAGGGCGATACCATAATTCTCAGGGCAATGGGACTGGGTGGATGGATGTTACAGGAAGGATATATGATGCAGACAAGTGGTTTCGCAACTGCCCAGTATCAGATAAAAAACAAGATTGAAGCTCTCATTGGCAAAGCCAATACCGACCTTTTCTATGAGGCCTGGCTGGCAAATCATGTCAGGGAAATTGACATTGATTCATTGAAATCATGGGGATTTAATGCTGTTCGTTTACCCATGCATTACAACCTGTTTACCCTGCCCGTTGAATCAGAGCCGGTTGCAGGCGGGCAAACCTGGCTGACAAAAGGGTTTGATCTTACTGATAGTCTTATAAAATGGTGCAGTAAAAACAAAATGTATGTGATTCTAGATCTCCATGCCGCTCCCGGGGGACAGGGATCTGAACAGGGCATCTCAGATTATAATCCTGCAAAACCATCCCTTTGGGAAAGCGCTGCAAATCAGACTAAAACGATCTCCCTTTGGAAAAAGATTGCTGAAAGATATGCAAATGAGCAATGGGTAGGTGGTTACGACCTTATCAATGAAACTAATTGGAATATGGATGGCAACCTGGCCTTGAAAATTTTGTATTCCAGAATTGCCGAGAATATCAGGATGGTAGATAACAAACATCTTCTTTTTATCGAAGGCAACTGGTTTGCGAATGATTTCACGGGGCTCACTCCGCCCTTCCTGCAGAATGCTGTCTACAGTCCGCATAAATACTGGTCAGTAAACAATCAGGCTTCTATCCAGTGGGTCCTTGATATTCGTGACACATACAATGTCCCAGTCTGGTTTGGAGAAGCAGGAGAGAATTCTAATACATGGTTCAGAGATGCTATCAGATTACTTGAAGATCAAAAGATAGGATGGGCAATGTGGCCAATGAAAAAGATAGAGTCTATCTCCGGTCCGGTATCTGTAAAAAAGACACCAGGGTATCAGGCTATCCTCGATTACTGGAACGGAACAGGGTTGGCTCCTTCGCCTGCTGAAGCTACAGCCTTCCTGATGGAGCTCGCTGAAAACCTGAAACTTGAAAACTGCATTTATCAAAAAGACGTAATTGATGCTATGTTCAGGCAGGTATATTCAAACTCAACCATCCCTTTCAGGGATCTCCCGATACCCGGGATAATCTATGCAACGGATTATGATATGGGGGTGGCTGGTAAGGCTTATTTCGATGTAGATCTGGCAACATATCATGTTTCTACCGGCAATTATACAGCCTGGAACAAGGGCTGGGCATACAGAAACGATGGTGTCGATATTGAAGTTATTGACGACAACGTAAACACCAACGGATATAATGTAGGATGGATTGAAACAGGGGAATGGATGCAGTATGATGTAAACATCTTTGCAAGTGCTATCTATGACATAAAGGTGAGAGTGGCCAGCGCCGAGGCAAATGGTAGATTTCATATTGAATCAGAAGGTGCCTCAATCACGAGTATTAATTCGGTTCAGAACACCGGAGGATGGAAAAACTGGATGACGATAACGATCCCTAACGTAATCCTTTCCCCGGAAGATGACAAGTTGAAGTTCATTGTTGACGCCGGCGTTTTTAATCTAAGTTCATTTGAGTTTGTGCAAAAGGGACCAACCACAACCACCCCGGCAAGCCTGATCTCAGCTGTGACCCTTGATAATCACACCATTCAACTATCTATTAATAAGTATATAACGGGGCCACTGCCTGCGAGTCCGTCAGGATTCCAGGTGCATGTTAACGGGGCACCTGTCCAGATCTCAAATATTGAAACCGGCAGCAGTAATTCCCGAATTATCAGAATAACTACTGATTACTCTTTTCAGGCAAAGCAGGACATTGAAGTTTCCTATTCAGGTAGCCAGATCATCGCAGCTGATGGAACACAATTAGATCAGTTTACACTGCGCGATGTGAAGAACACGATTCTCTACTATCATCCCATCCCTGGAAAGATCGAGGCTGAGGATTTTTCTTTGCAGCTTGGCATGCAGCTTGAGAATACTGCGGATGTCGGAGGTGGGCAGAATATAGGCTATCTCGATATCGGAGATTATTCCGACTACTATATAACCGTTCAGCAAAGTGGAACCTACAATGTTCAGTTCAGGACAGCCTCTGAAAGTGCCGGAGGTGCAGTTCAGCTTGAACTGATAGATTCTAACGGCAATCCAACCATCATTCAAACTGTAGATTTCCCGCCTACCGGAGGCTGGCAGACATGGACATCCACAACAAAAAGTCTTTATTTGCAATCAGGTCAGCACCATTTGAGATTACGAATAACCAAGTCGCAATTCAATATCAACTGGTTCGAATTCAGCATTATTACATCGGTAAATGAGCCAGGACAACTGGATAGCCTGAAGCTTTTCCCAAACCCGGGAAGAAACCAGTTCTACCTGCAGGGAAATATTGGTGGCTTGAACGCAATAGGATTTGATGTTTATAATTCCATAGGACGAAAAGTCCTTAATCGGATCATTGAATACGGATCGCAGATCAATGAAACAATTAATATGGGCGGTATGCCTGACGGAGTCTATTTCATCGTCATACGATTTAAGGATGGAAGTTCCGGGATGAAGAGAATGATAAAATTGAGTAATTAAATTAACCTGGACCAGTACATAATATGATGGTTCTGGCATATTATACGCTCCAAAAAAAACACTAAATCAATCAATAATTACACGGGTGGTAACAATTTTGCAACCGCCCCCCTAAAAGCCAAAAAACGGTAAATAAAATTCGCTCCGCAGCCATCACTTATAAATATTTTACCCTTGTAAATCAATAGTAAAGTGCCTTTGATTGGAGTGGTATAATGTAATCTTTATTAGTTTCTCAGATGTATGTTAATCCAGGAACTATTAATAAAATTGTGCTATCTTTGTAAACATGGGAAGAATAGTAAAATCTATGCTTAATCTTGCAATAACATTCACATTTGTGTTATTAATGGCTGATTTTGTTTCCTTTAGTTTAATTTCTCATAACGAAATTGTTTTAAATTGTGAATGTCCCGATTTTTCAAAGCATGGTGAGCATTCAGATACCCATTGTTTCGAAGATGAAGTTCAATACTATGAGGCAAAAGCAAAACCGTACAAATTAGAAATTCTAAGAGATTCTCTTTTATTCCCCAATCCTAATTTCACCCACAGTTTTAATTCAAAAATCTGGCAACCACCAAAAAACTCTTAATCCATTTTTTGTAGTTCACTAGAGTTTTTACTTTTTACTTTTTTCTAATGGTAAAGGAGAAAAAAAGGGTTGCACTTATATCGGTATTTGCTGCCATTATTTTAACAGGTTTTAAATTAGTCATTGGTATTCTCACAGGCAGTTTGGGAATATTATCCGAAGCATTGCATTCAGGACTCGATTTGGTTGCAGCAGTAATTACATACTTTTCAGTCAGGGTGTCTGATAAACCAGCAGACAAAGAACATAATTTCGGACATGGTAAAATCGAGAATTTTTCTGCATTTATCGAGACTATTTTACTGGTTATTACCTGCGCATGGATTATTTATGAAGCCGTTGGAAGACTTACTTCTGGTAAAACCCATATAGAAGTAACTGCTTGGAGTTATATAGTCATAATTAGTTCAATTATAATTGATATTTCACGTTCACGGGCACTCTCCAAAGTTGCGAAGAAATACAATAGTCAGGCTCTTGAAGCAGATGCTCTTCATTTTTCGACAGATATCTGGAGTTCAGCAGTTGTTTTGTTAGGTCTTATCTGCGCGAATTTTGGTCTTTTCTTAGCTGATTCGGTAGCCGCCTTATTTGTTGCTTTAATTGTATTGTTTATTTCATATAAACTTGGGAAAAGAGCAACTGAGGTTCTTCTTGACAAAGCACCACAGGAAACAATTGACAAAGTCAAGAAAATATTGAAAAACTATGATGAAGTAATGCAATTTCATGGTCTCAAAATCAGGACTGCGGGAGCGGATACATTCATAAAATTTAACATTCACCTAAGTCCAGCCTCAAATCTCTCGGATGTGCATGCATTATGCGACAGAATTGAAAAAGATTTAAATGAAGCAATCCCCAGAAGTGAGGTGGATATTCATGCCGAGCCTCAGGATAACCTTCACCTTCAAACGGAAGGAAATAAGAATGACAATATTAACTCATAGTTAAACTATTTCTCAATCATTATGAACATGTTCATGACCCTCATTATGTAAATGATGGTTATAACCAATAATAAATGAAACATAATACTCATGAAATGAAGTATCAACAATTAAAGAAATGGCAGAATAATCCTAAAGTAAAAGCATTGCTTTTTATTTTAGTTATTATCAAAATAATTATTGTAGTAATGATAGCAAGACTTTAAATGAAAGTAGCCAGGACTCAGTACATGGTTTCCCTTGCAAAGTTGGAAGAAAATGACAATGAGTCGTTTAGCAAAGGAAGTCGGATGCAATTTGCATAATCATCAAATTGAAAACAAGGTACATATATGAAATCAAACGGAAGATTAATACAGAAATGGTCAATAGCATTAAAAATATTGCCATTAATTATATTAGTAACCGCACTGAAGTTTGTATCACATAAACTTGGTTTTGAAGTGATGGAGTTAAATGCCTTGTTCTCAAGTTTAGTAGCGGGCACAATCTTCCTTATTGGATTCTTAATCTCAGGTGTCCTTTCTGATTATAAGGAGAGCGAAAAGTTACCAAGCGAACTTGCCGCGTTGTTGCGAAATCTTTATGATGATACATTGACTATTCATAAAGGGAAAAACTCAGTTGCAGCCAAAGAATTTATAGTATTTCAGAAGGATTTTATCAGTTCTTTGAAGGATTGGTTCTATAAAAAGGTAAAAATTAAAGTTGTTTTGGACAAACTTAGTGCAATGAATGATTATTATATTGCGTTAGAAAAAGAGGGCATTCAGGCGAATTACATAATTAAAATGAAGAATGAGCAAAATAATATCCGTAGAATGATTATGAGAATCGATACAATAAGAGATACGGAGTTTGTTGGTTCTGCCTATGCAATTGTTGAAGCAATGGGATTCCTGACTGTATTTGGCCTTCTTATTATGAGAATTGAGCCATTTTATGCTTCTCTCTTTCTTACTTTACTGATAACTTTCTTAATATCTTATATGTTTCTTTTAATAAAAGACCTCGATAATCCTTTTGACTATGTAGGCAATGGGGAAACTGGAACAGAAGTATCATTAAAACCAATTTACGATTTTGAAAAAATAATTCTTGATTCAAAATAAAGTTTTGAATGGTGAAAAGGATAATCATATTGACTTTTGTATTTATGTCTGTTCTAATCCTGAGTCAGACAGCAATGAATGTATGGAATTTACATTCATCGATTAATACTGAGTATTTTGTTGACTACACTTTTCATGTTGTTGGAGAGAATCACGAAGAAGATAATCTTTCGCTTGAAAATAGTACAGATTATAATTCGACATTAAGGCAAAATCTTCCCAGTTTGCCAGGTTTTTGTACTATATCAGGAATTTCCCCATCCATATGGCAACCTCCTGAATAATTAGATTCTATTTATCCAAAGGATGGTTCAAACATCTGAGCATTATTTAATTATTTCAGATTCATTTAAAAGGAATTTTTATGAAAAAGATATCTATATTGTTGTTGGCTTTAATGCTATCATTAACCTTTATCGGTTGCGACACAGACGAATGTCCTGTATGTCATGAGTGTGAATGTGTTTGTCAAAAATGAAAGCAGTTCACTCCCTATTTGCTAATACATTTTCAACAGTTAGGGAGATACTGATTCTTCTTTATGTTGGCAAGCTACATTTATAAAATACGGCAGTATAAAATTGGAGTCAATGAAGTAAGTTGATATCAGTAATCAATTAAGATTCATTACCCCAACTTTTATACTGCCTGTTAAAGTCTGATTATGTTTGATGCTGTTTTTGGGGAAGCTTTCACTTCAAAAGCAAGCTTTTTCGCCTCTCCCCATAAACAGAACACCCCCTTTCGGGGGTGGTTGTTTTCTGCTTGATTGTGGAGCTGCCGGGAATGTCTCTCCCGGCAAGCCGGGTTCGGCCTTCCCTGGGCTCCAGTCCTGCAAATAGAAAACAGCCACCATGCTGCGCATGGTTTTTTTATTTTTCCCAATCCCCTTCTGAAAGCAAGCTTTCATCGGGTCTTGCTAAAAACAAAAACCCCCTTTCGGGGGTGGTTGTTTTCTGCTTGATTGTGGAGCTGCCGGGAATCGAACCCGGGTCCAGGCAAGGCGACCATATGCTTTCTACATGCTTATCCTGCCTTGATTGTCGGGGGTGGCCAGGTGACAGACAGCCGAACCACTCCTTATCTCCTTTATTTTCACCGTCAGGCCGGAGAGACCATCAGGCTATCCCTGAATTGCGTGCGCTTCCTTATCGGGTTGGTACGGGGCATCACCGCCCGGGAAACGTCTCGTCCCAACACCTAGTGCCGGGATTAAGCATAACCTACTTGGTTCGGTTACGCAGCAAGAGCGTAGTTATTTTCGCCAGTTATTGTTGTGAGACACAAGTTATAGAGATGCGTCACCCTACTCTGCATGCTTACATACCACCGCGGCTTGCTGTCAAAACCAGGTCAGCCCCGTTTATATGAAATGCAAAGATACTACATTGTAAAAGAACCGGGTTATATTTCTCAAAAATCAGACAGGTTTAATTATATTCACAAAATTTGATGAAGGGCCATACCTTAATCACCGTAGGTGCCTTGGAATAATTAACAGAACTAATCGATAATTTAAAATTGAACCATGAATAGGATTTTGACAGTCGCATTCCTGCTGATAATGTCCCTCAACGGATTTGCTCAAAAAGGCCAGTTCCAGCTTAACGACCAGGAATATTTTGAAAACAGTGGAGTTAGCGTGATGGCCTTCAGTGACTTTTACCCTTCAGGGCACCAGGGAGGTGTAACAATTATTATGCACGGAATCAGAATTGCAGCCAATGGCGATTTGAGGCTGGATGAGGCTCCGGGACAGTGGCAGCCGACACCGAAACAGGGGAAACGAATAACGGATAAAGCTGACAATTTGATAACCACATACCTTACTTACCCCGATTCGGCTAACAATCGCAAAGGGTTTAACCCCATAATATATCCCGAGCTTTATTTCAATTACACGGTTAAAACTCGTGCTGAAGGCGGATCTGTTATTGTCACAGTCGACCTTGACCGGCCTTTGCCGGAAGAATTCATTGACAAAGTTGGATTTAATATGGAGCTGTTTCCAGGTGCCCTGTTTGGTAAAACATGGATGATTGATGACCAGTCCGGAATATTTCCCCGCCAGGTTAACGGACCCGGAATGTCTGATAAAAGAGGAGATATTGTTGCTGCAGAACCAATGGCTTGCGGTGAACAGCTTGTCGTTGCTCCGGAAGATGAGGGACTGAGACTGACAATCCGTTCCGTATCAGGCGGTCTTCAGCTAATTGACGGACGTTATCTGCATAACAACGGTTGGTTTATAGTAAGGTCACCCATAGCTGCCGGTGCGACACAAAAAGCTGTTGAATGGATTATCACACCAAATAGCATCAGCGGATGGATAAGCGACCCTGTCATCCATGTTTCCCAGATCGGGTATCATCCTTTGCAACAAAAACTTGCGCTTGTTGAACTCGATAAAAACGACCTGAAAAGGGATACTGTTAAGCTGGTCCGCATTGATGCAGATGGTAAACAGCAAACAGTCAAATACGATAAGCCCTTTGAATGGGGTAAGTTCTTAAGATACAATTATTTAAAATTTGATTTTTCATCGATCAAAGCTCCTGGAATGTATCTTGTGAAATACGGAAATCAGAAATCACAGCCATTCCGTATCGCCAATGATGTTTTTGAACGGAATGTCTGGCAGCCGACACTTGAATATTTTCTCCCGGTACAGATGTGCCACATGAGAGTAAATGAAAAATACCGTGTATGGCATGGCTTGTGTCATATGGACGATGCACGCATGGCGCCTGTTAACACAAACCATTTTGACGGGTATGCCCAGGGAGAATCCACATTAACTTCTTATAAACCAGGTGAACATGTTCCCGGTCTTAATACCGGCGGATGGCATGATGCAGGCGATTACGACCTGAGAGTTGAATCGCAAAGCGGTGAAGTTTATATTCTTACACAGGCTTATGAGGCTTTCAACTTAAAATATGATGAAACATCTGTCGACCAGCATTCCCGGATCGTGGAGATACACCAGCCTGACGGAAAGCCTGACGTCCTTCAGCAAATTGAACATGGTGCACTTTCGGTTGTGGGCGGATACCGGAATTTAGGAAGACTCTACAGGGGAATTATCTGTCCCACATTACGTCAGTATACCTTGCTAGGCGATGGTATTAATATGACTGACGGTTTGATTTTCAGCGACAATCTAAAAACAGACGCAACGACTGCAACACATTCTTCTCTGGCTGATGACCGCTGGGTGTTTACGGAAAATAATCCGTCAAGGGAAATGACAACTGCCGCTCACCTGGCGGCAGCTTCAAGAGTATTGAAAGGATTTAACGATACATTGAGTCTTCAGTGCCTGGAAATTGCCGAAGCAATCTTTGGATACGATCAGACACTCACAGAGCGTCAAACCACATCAAAGATCCATGCTGCTGCTGAGCTTTTCCTGACTACAGGCAAAAGGACCTATAAGGATTATATTCTTGAAAATAAATCATTGATTGTTAAAGAGTTCAGGACCATAGGATGGCACCTTGCACCTGTACTGCCAAAGATAAATGATCCTGTTTTCACGCAATCTCTAAGGGAGGCGGCAAGAGAATTCTCTTCCGAAATAACCAAACAGGGAACAGAAACTCCTTTTGGAGTTCCCTATCGCCCAAATATATGGGGAGCAGGCTGGGACATACAGAGCTTTGGGGTACGTCAGTATTTCCTTTACAAAGGCTTTCCTGATATTTTCCCGGCTGATTATATTTATAATGCTCTAAACTTCATCCTGGGTGTCCATCCCGGAATGAATACAGCATCTTTTGCTTCAGGAGTGGGCGCCAGATCGACCACAGTAGCCTATGGAATTAATCGGGCAGACTGGTCATATATCCCGGGTGGTGTTTCTTCCGGAACAGCGCTTATACGACCTGATTTTCCAGAATTACTTGATTGGCCGTATTTGTGGCAGCAGCAGGAATATGTTATGGGGGGAGGCGCTACCAATTTTATGTTCCTTGTACTGGCCGCTAACCAACTATTATCAGAATAATTTGAATAATTTTATGGCTTGAAGCAACAAATTCGTTCTAAATGAAAAGAGAACTCAAGGTTGGCATATTAAGGGAAACGAAGACCCCGCCAGACAGGAGGGTACCCCTGACCCCGGCACAGATAGTCGAACTGAGAGATAAATACCCGTTCGTGGAGTTCTGGGTGCAGCCTTCCGACATAAGATGCTACACCGACGATGAGTATAAATACCTCAAGATACCTATCCATGAAGACCTGAGCCAATGCGATATCCTCATGGGGGTCAAGGAGGTCGACAAGAGGGTGTTCGTACCCGGTAAGACCTATCTCTTTTTTGCACATGTGGCCAAGAAACAACCGCATAACCTTGAGATGCTCCGCGAGATACTCAGACATAAGGTCAGACTCGTTGACTATGAATACCTCACTACCGACAAGGGACAGAGGGTAGTGGCCTTCGGACGGTGGGCCGGAATCGTAGGAGGATACAATGCCCTGAGAGCGAGGGGAATAAAAACCAACAGGTTCAAACTCAAGCCTGCATTCCAGTGCCGCGACCTCGATGAGATGTGGGCAGGGCTGCGTTTAATACAACTCAAGCCGGGATTGAAGATCCTGGTAACAGGTGAGGGAAGGGTCGCCTCCGGAGCAATGGAGACACTGTCAGTTTGCAATAACCTGCTGAAGGTATCACCGGAGGACTTCCTGACGAAAGAATATGACGTACCTGTTGTATGCCAGATAGGACCGCAGCATTACGTAAAGCACCTTGACGGCCGGCCATTCGACTTTAATAACTTTGTCTATCATCCTGAGGATTATCTTTCGGATTTCGAAAAATATACGAAGGTGACCGATGTACTGATTGCATCACACTTCTGGGATCCGAAATCACCCGTCTTCTTTACCCGCGAAGATGTTGAGAAGCCCGACTTCCGCATTTCCGTGATCGCAGATATAAGCTGTGACATAAGCGGGCCTATTCCTACCACCCTGAGAGCTACTACCATAGCTGAGCCTTTCTACAGTTATAACAAGACGAAGCATCGTGAAGAGGAGCCCTTCAGCCATCCCGAGAATATTGCTGTGATGTCAATTGACAACCTCCCCGGTGAGCTGCCGCGTGATGCCTCCAGCGACTTCGGCAAACAGCTTATTGAACATGTCCTGCCAGATCTGTTCCACGGCAACCAGTCGTCAATGATACAACGGGCCACGATCACTTCCGGCGGCAGGCTGGAGCCGCAGTATCACTATCTGAGCGAATGGGTAAACCCTGAGAAGACAATGTTATGATGCGCATTGTCATCTGCGGTCCCGCCCACCCGTACAGGGGAGGCATTGCAGCTTATAATGAAAGGCTGGCACAGCAATTTCTCCGTGAAGGTGATGCTGCTGCCATATATACTTTCAAGGTGCAGTATCCCTCTTTTCTCTTTCCTGGCAAGACGCAGTATGACGACGGATACGCTCCGGCAGGGGTGACCATTACCCGTGCCATCAACTCCGTGAACCCGATTAACTGGTTTAACACCGGCCTGCGGCTGAGGCGCACAAGACCTGACATGATCATACTGCGTTACTGGCTTCCTTTCCTGGCGCCGGCGCTGGGCTTCATAGCACGCATTGTCAGGAGCAACGGGCATACAAGGGTCATTACGATATTCGATAATATCGTTCCTCACGAACAGAGAATAGGGGATAAGGCACTTACGCGGTTTTTCATCAACAGCATTCACGGGGCGCTGGTGATGACCCGTGCAGTTGAAAATGACCTCAGAGAGTTCAATAAAAAAATTCCATGCGTGGTATCACCGCATCCGCTCTTCGACACCTACAGCGCTCCAGTACCGCGTGCCGAGGCCATTGTGCGGCTGAGGCTTTGCCCTGCCGACAAATTCATCCTATTCTTTGGTTTTATCAGGGAATATAAAGGACTTGACCTTCTCCTGCACGCAATGGCTGAACCTGCTGTGCAAAGCCTGGGGGTCAAGCTTATTGTTGCCGGGGAGTTTTACGAAGATGAGAAACCTTACTTTGACCTAATCCGGACACTTGATATCGGACAGAGAGTTTTGCTTCACACTCACTTTATCAGTAATGAGGATGTAAGATATTATTTCTCAGCTGCGTCGCTGGTGGTTCAACCGTACCGTTCTGCCACCCAGAGCGGTGTGACACAGGTAGCTTATTACTTCAACAAACCCATGGTTGTCACCGATGTGGGAGGGCTGGCTGAGATCGTCCCTGACGGGAAATGCGGTTATGTGGTGTCGCCGGAGCCGGCAGCCATTGCAAATGCGATAGCAGATTTCTTCAGTGGTGATGAGGAGAGGTTCAGTCCCGGGATAGAGGAGCAGAAAAAGCTTTATTCGTGGGACAAGCTCACTGAAGCGCTGCGCGGATTGATCAGGATGACTCAGCGGCGAAGGGGAGCTTAATTAAGAGTTAAGAGTTAATAATTTGATAATAAGCTAATTCTCGATTCCATTAGTGGTCATATATAATCGCAAATCGCAAATCGCAAATTGCAAATATCAGACCCTCAGACGCAGGACTTCAGACCGTCCGTTCAAACGTTTAGCTTCTCCCTGATGAGATACTGGTTCCGGTCGGGTGACCGGCGGTTGACAAGCTCTGCAAGAAACCCCGTTAAAAAGAGGAAAGACCCTATTATCATAACCGACAGGGCGATATAGAAATACGGACTGTCAGTCACCAGCGGCGCCCTGAGTCCCTCGTGAATAAAGACAAGCTTGCGTATCCCCAGATATGCTGCCATGACAAATCCTGTCATGAACATCAGCGAGCCCAGCGTACCGAACAGATGCATGGGACTCTTGCCGAAGCGCGTGATGAAGCTGATGGTCAGCATGTCAAGATAACCTTTCACAAACCTGTCGAGACCGTATTTGGTTACGCCATATTTGCGGGGACTGTGCTGCACAATCTTCTCGCCAATCTTTCTGAACCCCGCTTCCTTGGCCAGCAGGGGTATGTACCTGTGCATCTCTCCGTAGACCTCAATGCTCCTTACCACTTCACCATCATAGGCCTTGAGGCCGCAGTTGAAATCATGAAGCTTTATGCCTGAGAATTTCCTCGCAGTGAAGTTGTAAAGCCTGGAGGTGCTTCTTTTTATAAAAGGATCATACCTCTTTTTCTTCCATCCGGAAACTATGTGAAATCCATCCTCCCTGATCATCTTAACAAGGCCGGGTATCTCATCAGGGCTATCCTGCAGATCAGCATCCATTGTGATAACAACGTCGCCGGAAGAGGCTTCGAAGCCTGTCTGGAGCGCTGCGGACTTGCCGTAGTTACGGCGAAACCTGATGGCTCTGACCTTGCTGTTCCTGGCGGAGAGAAGCTTCATCACATCCCATGTATCGTCGGTGCTGCCGTCATCGATGACAATTAACTCGTAGTCAATAGACGAGGAGGTACATACTTTTGCAATCCATTCCGCCAGTTCGGGGAGGGATTCAGCTTCGTTAAAAGCAGGGACTACAACTGAGAGATCCATTACTGTTTTGGCTCTTCCACCTCTTCATCGAGGAGTGGATTGCCCTTCTTCATGATAAACAGTGAGACAATCAAAGACATCAAAAGGCCAAAAAAGGCACCGTAAAAGACTGACGAGATCGCCTGTATCCACGGTTTCATCATCTTGGCCTGCATGGCAGTGGCTGCATCAAGTGCTTCTTCGGGAACACCTTTTGCAATCATCTTTTCCTGGGCGAAAGCCAGTGATTTCTCAACGAGTCCCGGGTCAATAAACGCATACAGGACATAAATATATACAGCGGTGATAACAGCAGCGTAAATATTGATTACCACACCTGCACCAACAGATTTGCCGTAAGTAATGTAGCCGTTATTATAATGATCGCGGTAGGCACGAAGCAGAAAATAAAGTACAGCAAGACTGATCACTATGCTGGGCAACATGATCCATGTCTTGAAGGTCAGATCAAACATATAGGTTAAAACTGAGAAGCCGACAGAGACGAGTCCCAGTATTATACCATAGTTAAGAGTCTCTTTCCAGATTGATCTTTTGTCTTCCATTTTATGGGAGTTTTTGGTTTTGAAAACAAATATAGTGTATTTACGCAAATGTGCACAGCATCGGAAGTAACAACTATTATTTGGCCCGCGACAGAAAAATATGTATTTTTGTGCGGGGTAAGTCTCATACGACCAGCTCCCTTTGAACTCCCCCAGGGTCGGAAGGCAGCAAGGGTAGAAGGTTGTAGCGGTGCGATGTGAGTAGCTTACCCTCTTTTTTTTGTCCCCTCTGAATATTACTTCCTATATTTGCCGTCGTTTACGCGCAAAAATGATAATTAAGCTCTATCCCGAAAATCCAAATCCCGATTACATCCGCAAGGTAACTTGGGTGCTTGAGGAGGGGGGCATTGTCATTTATCCTACTGATACTATTTATGCCATGGGCTGCGACATCAAGTCCAACAAGGCCATTGAGAAGATTGCACGGTTCAAGGGGTTGAACCCTGGCAATCCTGACATGTCAATGATCTTTTCATCAATGAGTCAGCTTTCGGAATATACAGTCATTCACGATAATAACCTTTTCAGACTGCTGAAGCGTAACCTGCCGGGACCGTTTACTTTTATTGTTCATGCGAACAACCAGATACCCGCCCTGTTCAAGCACAGGAAGAAAACACTGGGTATCCGTATACCTGACAATAATATAACACTTGAGATCGTGCGCGACCTGGGAAGGCCTCTCATGACTACCTCAATACATGATAATGATGAGGTCATGGAATATATCACTGATCCTGAGCTCATTCATGAAAAATACTATGATTTTGCCGATCTTGTCGTTGACGGCGGGATAGGGGGCGACGAGCCTTCAACTGTAGTTGACTGTACCGGCTCCGAACCGGTTGTTCTCAGGCAGGGGAAGGGAATTCTGGAGTTATAAATTTGCGATTTGCGATTTGCGATTGTTGAATGGGGGATTTTTAAATCGAAAATCGAAAATCTAAAATCGCAAATTTCAAACCTTAAGGCTGCAAGACGATTTGTTCACATTCCCCTATTTTCTGTCGCCTGAAAAGAACTTGTTCAGCTTGTCAAACGCCGAGGGCAGGGCAAACACAACAACCTTATCGCGGTACTGGATATGAGTGTCCCCGGTGGCAATGAAAGGCTTGTCATCACGTATGCCTCCGCCGACGATGGCATCCTTGGGAAAGTCTATCAGTCTCAGCGGCCCTTCAGTTATACGAGCACCCTCGGGCACAAAAAATTCTATCACCTCAGCATCGGTACCCGTCATCATCTTGACCTGGGTGACATTGGGGTTCATCGTGTGACGGAAGATGCGGCTGGCCGTTGCGATCTTCTTGTTGATGATGGTATCTATCCCTGAGTTTTCAGCCAGGTTTATATATTCCATGTTCTCTACCTCGGCGATGGTCTTCATCACACCTATCTTCTTTGCCAGCAGGCACGAAAGAATATTGGTTTCTGAGTTTCCGGTGACTGCCACGAAAGCATCCATATGTGTGAGGCCTTCCTCGGCCAGGAGGTCACCATTCCTTCCGTCTCCGTTAATAATAAGTGTTTCCTCAAGTGTCTCGGCAAGCATCTGGCATTTATCGTGATCGTTGTCTATCAGCTTCACCTGGCAGTCATGCTGGAGGTTCAGCGCCACGTGCCTTCCTATCCGGCTCCCGCCCAGTATCATTATGCTGCGTGCTTCAACATTCCGTTTCCCTGAAAATTTCATCATATCATTGATGCCGTCGCGTGTGGAAACGACATATGCCAGGTCACCCTCTTTAAACTCCTCCTTGCCGCGCGGGATGATGGTGCGGTCATTTCTCTTGATGGCTACTGCCCGATACTGTATTGACCCAAGCGTTGTTGCAACCTCTTCGAGGCTGCGGTTGAGGACAGGGGCTCCCTTTTCCAGTTTCTGAACATAAAGGGCGAGTTTCCCTCCTGCAAAATCCATGAACTCCGTCGTGCCCGTTGTCTTCAGGAGGCTGATCACTTCCTTGGCCGCGATGAGCTCGGGATAGATAAGGTGGTCTATACCCATATCTTTGAAGAATTCCCTGTTGTCACGCTCAAGGTATTCCATGTTGTCTATACGGGCTATCACCTTCCTGGCGCCAAGCTTCTTCGCCAGGATGGAAGCAGTGATATTGGTATCTTCATAGTGGGCAACGGCAATGAACAGGTCGGTGTTCTTTTTAAGCGCTTCCCTGAGCAGATCAAGCGAGGTGGCGGATCCTTCATAGGTAAGTACATCAATTGAAGCATCGATGGGCTTCAGCCTTTCCCCTTCGGTATCGATGAGTATTATCTCATGCTCACTCTGCGAGAGCATCTTTGCGAGGTGTGTTCCCACTTCACCCGCCCCAGCGATTACTATTCTCATTTGCGCATTGGTAAAATCAGAGCAAAGGTATAAAAAGAACATTCACCGGGATTGGATGGTCTTAATCTTTAATCCCCGCGTTGCTGCATGCTTTTTTACCTCGGCAGGAACAAGTCCGTCAGGAGGTGATACCATAAGCACCCGGCCTTCCTGAAATGCACGGAGCTCTTTACCCCTTATATTGTAGACAATTAACCTCTCCTGTCTGCTCTCTTTCAGGTTTTTCAGGGTACCGCATAAAAGGAACAGCGAGGCAACTATCAGGAATGGTCTCAGCGAAATCTTCCATATTCGCAGCAGGGAAGCGAAAAGAAGTGCGATAGCGATTGTCAGCAGTAGTGCTCCGGCGGCCGTCAGTCCTATGTTCTCTATCACACCATGATCAAAGGAGCTGATAAAACCGGTAAAGTGAAGTGTAAAACCGGAGAGTTTACCCAGGAGGATGGCCAAAAAGGATGCCACGGGGGTAACCGCAGAGAACAGGATGAGGATAAAAGCAAGGGCCAGAACGGCAAAAGAGAGCGGAATCACAACAATATTTGTCGCAAGGAAGAACAGCGGGAAAATGTTGAATAACCTCACGGCAAGGGCCAGCGTGCCTGCCTGGGCCACTACCGAGATGGCTGTCATCTGCCAGAAATAATCGGCGACCTTGTTTCTGAACCTGATGGTCTTGTAGAGAGGGTAATAGAACATGATGATAAAGGCCACGGCGAGGTAAGAGAGCTGAAATCCTGCTTCAAAGATCACTGCAGGCCTGGCAGCAGTAAGGATAAAAGCGGAGGCTAGCAGATTATTCATGCCCGGGGCGGGACGGTGCATGAGTGTGCCTGCCTCGAGAAATGTAAACATTATCGTGGCCCGCAGCACCGACGGTGACATGCCGGTAATAAAGGCAAAACCCCAAAGTGCCGTAATGATGATGACAGCTTTCATGAACCTGAACTTACCGCGCAGGAAAAATAGCATGAACGAGAGTCCAAGGCTGATCATGCCCACGTGCAGGCCTGAGACAGCCATTATATGCATTATCCCCGACCGTGAGAATGTTGTAAGTTGCTCTTTGTCAATAAGGTCCTTATCGCCAATAGTAAATGCAGTCACCAGCCCCAGCTCCTCACCCTCCAGTCCTGCCTTCTCAAAAGCCAGGATCATGCTGTGAGCCACAACAAGCGATCTTTCTCTCAGGGTGAGACGGCCGGCCGGCCGATATTCAATGATGTCTCCTGCCCTGAAAAAGCTCATGTACCTGACACCCTGCCCCTCGAGGTAACGGCGGTAGTTGAACTCACACGGATTACCGTTATTTTCAACAGGTTTCGGGGTTATGCGCACCGTCAGCATGTCGCCGGGTTGCCACCGGGAGGGAAGGGTATCAGACAAGAAGTATAGCAGTAGGGAGCCACGTGGGGAGTATTGCGTACTGTCAGCGGTCATATTGACAATCTTTGCCCTGAATGAGGAGCTGGAATTCTTTTTATCAGGATACCCTGATAACCTTACTGTGAACATCTGCCGGCTCTCATCGAGTGTGCTGAGGCGTTCTTTTCCGGTAATATGCATGAGGTAACCGGTTGAGAGGAAAAACATTACAATGGCTGCGCCGAAAAGAGTATCAGGGTGATAGTTTTTCCGGATTAATCTCTGGGTAATAACAAATGCTGCAGTACCTGCCATGGCCCAGGCGGCGGTCACAGCGGACGGCGCAGCCTCTGCCAGGATCACACCTGCACAAAACGGTGCAAAGATTCTCAGGAACGGTATTTCCCTGAAATGCACGGATCACAGCTTTAGACTTACTAAAGATATGAAAACTAATAAAGAAAGTCAATAGCAGTTGTTACCTGCCGGGAGGCAGAACTGTCCGGTAATCAGCGTCGAACTTACCCTTGCTGATGTCATTCAGCTTTCCTTTGATGAGTCTGCGACGCAGGGGACTGAGCCTGTCAGAAAACAATATGCCGTCAAGATGATCATATTCATGAAGTACAACCCGGGCTTTGTATCCCTCGAATACCT
Source organism: uncultured Bacteroidales bacterium (assembly GCA_963743775.1). Taxonomy (GTDB): domain Bacteria; phylum Bacteroidota; class Bacteroidia; order Bacteroidales; family VadinHA17; genus SR-FBR-E99. The sequence goes on along the minus strand of CAVURA010000003.1, from coordinate 380,439 downwards.
CATCGTGAAAGTTCCAGTCCGTATCGTAATACTGTATGCGTATCTCAGACTCGCGGAGGACCTCCTCGTGTATACCGGGAAGGCTGAGGCATCCCTCGCTCATTGGCACTTTTTCGCCCTTGCGCTCCACCACCTGCGGGTTGATGAAGGCCCGGTGGAAGCCCTTCATCTCAGGGTGGTCCTTTGCAAGCGGTTCTCCGTCTATGACAAATAACCTGAGCGACTTACCTACCTGGGGAGCGGCAAGGCCCAGCCCGTCAGAGTTGTACATTGTCTCGAACATATCGGCAATGAAAGTATTCAGACCGGGATAGTTACGGTCTATTTCTTCTGCAACCCTTCGCAGGACCGGATGTCCGTATACATAAATGGGATAAGTCATTGTACTCTTTTATCTTTTTTTTTCAATTCTTCCCTGCCCAGCCACGACTGCAGGATGATGGAAGCGCTGATGCGGTCAACCATCGCCTTGTCTCTTCTGCCGCTCTTTTTCACACCGCCGTCTATCATCGTTCTCATCGCCATCTGGGATGTGAACCGCTCATCGGCACGATGCAGGGCCATTCCCGGGAACAACTTCCTGAAGCGTGCAATGAACGGGTCTATATACTTTACGCTTTCACTGGGCAAATTGTTCACGGTGACAGGGTATCCGATCACTACTTCGGTTACATTTTCACGCGGGATATAATCTTTCAGGAATGCCTCCAGCTGACCGGTGGGCACTGTAGTAAGGGGAGATGCAATGATCCTTTGCGGATCTGTAACTGCCAGTCCGCAACGTTTTCTGCCATAGTCTATCGCAAGTACCCTGCTCAATGTGTCCCGCCCGGTTGTTCGTAGAGCGGGCGCAAATTTACCTATTTTGACAGATAAAAAAAAGAGAGCCGGTTGCCCGGCTCCCCGATTTATCTTGCGAAGTTTTATTCTTCCTTTACTTCAGCTGTCTTTGCTTCAGTTGTTTTTACTTCAGCGCCGAATTGCATTTCCGATAACCGCTTATAGTTATTGTATCTCCATTTTGCGTTTTCTTCAGCCTTTTTAAAGAGAACATCGGCTTCGCCTGGGAAGTCTTTTATCAGCGATGTATAACGCACTTCTGACTTCAGGAAGTCCTGGAACTTGCTCCAGTCCGGCTCCTTGGAATCAAGCTGGAAGGGGTTCTTGCCTGCTTCTTCGAGACGCGGGTCATACCTGAAGTTGTGCCAGTATCCTGCTGTCACGGCATCGCCTGCCTGTGCCTGTGTCTTGCCCATGCCGTCGCGGAGGCCGTGGTTGATGCAGGGTGAGTATGCGATGATGAGTGATGGTCCGGGGTACTCCTCGGCTTCTCGTATAGTCTTGAAAAACTGACTCTGGCTTGAACCCATGGATACCTGCGCCACATAGACATAACCGTATGTCATGGCCATCTGACCAAGGTCTTTCTTGCGTATCTTCTTGCCTGATGCTGCGAACTTGGCTACGGCGCCTGCAGGTGTTGATTTTGATGCCTGTCCGCCGGTATTGGAATAGACTTCGGTATCAAGCACGAGAACATTTATATTATCACCCGAAGCAAGCACGTGATCAAGTCCGCCGTAACCTATGTCATAAGCCCAACCGTCACCGCCGAAGACCCAGTAGGATTTTTTGACCAGGTACTGTTTGATGTCAAGTATCTCCTTGCATACAACGGCCTTGTCTTTCTCACAGGCGGCAATCACCTTTTCGGAGACAGCCCTGCTGGCCTTTGCATTGTCCTTCTCTGCCAGCCATTCATTAAAAGCTGCGACCGTCTCAGGTGCGAGGCCGTTGGTGAGGCTAGCCTTCATGAGACGTTCAATCCGCTCCCTGATCCTGGTTGAGCCCAGTGCCAGACCGAATCCGTACTCGGCGTTGTCTTCGAAGAGCGAGTTGGCCCATGCCGGACCGTTGCCGTTCTTATTAACTGTATATGGCATTGACGGAGCCGATCCGCCGTAGATGGAAGAGCATCCGGTGGCATTTGATATTATCATACGGTCACCGAAGAGTTGCGTGATAGCCTTGATATAAGGTGTCTCACCACATCCTGCACATGCACCCGAAAATTCGAACAGAGGCTGTGCGAACTGCGAGTTCTTGACGTTGGTATATTTATCCACAACAGTTTCCTTATAGCCCACTTTCTCATGCATGTAGGTCCAGATGTCTGCCTGACCCAACTGTGACTCAAGCGGCTTCATTATGAGGGACTTTTCCTTTGAGGGGCATGTGTCGGCGCAGTTACCGCAACCGGTGCAGTCGTAAACGCTGACCTGAATCCTGAACTTGTGGCTCTTTGTATTTCCAATACCCTGTTTGGCGGTTGTTCCTGCCGGTGCTGCTGCCAGTTCCTCATCAGTAAGGAGGAAAGGACGGATGGCAGCATGAGGACATACGAAAGCACACTGGTTGCACTGGATGCACTTGTCCATCTGCCACTCAGGAATGTTAACGGCTATACCGCGCTTCTCATAAGCTGCTGTGCCTGCAGGGAATGTACCATCTTCACGGCCTTTGAAAGCACTTACGGGAAGATCATCACCACGCATTCCGTTGATTACGTCTGCAACCTCACGAATGAATTCAGGCCTACGTGTGTCAATCTTATCAGCAACCACTTTTATTGAAGCCCATTCAGCCGGGATTTCAACTTTTGTAACGTTTCCTCCAAGATCGATGGCGTCATTATTCATTTTTACCACGTTCTCACCTTTCCTGCCATATGCCTTTAGAACAGCATGCTTCATCTCGTCAATGGCAAGTTTGTAGGGTATAACTTCGGCCACCTTGAAGAATGCACTCTGCATAATGGTATTGGTCCTTGAACCTAATCCCAGTTCTTCAGCGATGTTTGTGGCATTAATTATATAAAATTCGATCTTATTCTCTGCCATGTACTTTTTCATGTGGTCAGGCAGTTTTGTCTTTGTCTCTTCCACATCCCAGATGGAGTTCAGAAGGAAAGTACCTCCCTTTTTCAGTCCTCTGAGCATGTCATACTTATCTAGGTAAGCGGGTACGTGGCATGCCACAAAATCGGGCGTGTTAACCAGGTACGGCGAGCGGATGGGTTTGTCACCGAAACGCAGGTGCGAGGTCGTCACACCTCCTGATTTTTTTGAATCATAAGCGAAATATGCCTGGCAGTATTTGTCGGTTGTCTCGCCGATGATTTTAATTGAGTTTTTGTTTGCACCGACAGTGCCATCGGAACCGAGGCCGTAAAACTTGGCTGAATAGGTTCCTTTATCGCTTACGTTAACCTCGGGAAGAAGCGGCAGTGACCTGAATGTGACGTCATCGACGATGCCGACTGTAAACTGGTTCATGGATTTATCCTTCTTCATGTTCTCGAAGACAGATATCATCTGAGCCGGGGTGGTATCTTTTGAACTCAGACCGTAGCGCCCGCCAATAATCACAGGGCGTTTTTCGAGATCATAGAATACATCCTTTACATCAAGATAAAGAGGTTCGCCATTTGCGCCCGGCTCTTTTGTGCGGTCAAGAACAGTGATTTTCTTAACGGTTTTAGGAAGCACCTTCAAGAGGTATTTTGCCGAGAAGGGCCTGTAGAGATGAACTGATATCAGACCCAGCTTCTCACCATTGTTGGCGGCAAGATAGTCGATAGTTTCCTGTATCGTCTCCGTCACAGAACCCATTGCAATTATAATGTTTTCAGCATCCGGCGCCCCGTAATAGGTAAACGGTTTGTAATCGCGGCCCGTGAGCACGGAAATTTTTTCCATGTACTCGTTTACAGTGTCATCGAGGTGGTCATAGAAAGGATTGGAAGCCTCTTTAGCCTGGAAGAAAATATCAGGGTTTTGTGCTGTTCCTCTTGTTACAGGATGTTCAGGATTGAGAGCCCTGTCGCGGAATGCCTTTACAGCATCCCAGTCTACAAGCTTCTTCAGGTCTTCAATGTTCAGCTCTTCTATTTTCTGGACCTCATGTGAGGAGCGGAAGCCGTCAAAGAAATGAAGGAAAGGAACTCTTGATCTGATTGCAGCGAGGTGGGCCACACCTGCAAGGTCCATGATTTCCTGCACGCTTCCGCTTGCAAGCAATGCAAATCCGGTTTGACGTGTGGCATATATGTCGCTGTGGTCTCCGAAGATTGAAAGAGCATGTGCTGCAAGAGTACGGGCACTTACATGGAACACACCCGGGAGAAGCTCACCGGCTATCTTGTACATGTTGGGGATCATCAGAAGGAGTCCCTGTGATGCCGTGTATGTTGTTGTCAGGGCACCGGATTGCAGAGCGCCATGTACTGCACCGGCAGCACCTGCCTCACTCTGCATCTCAACCACCTTTACTTCTTCACCGAACATATTCTTAAGTCCGTGTGCTGCCCACTCATCGACATATTCTGCCATGGTGGATGAAGGAGTAATGGGATAAATACAGGCTACCTCGCTGAACATATAAGCTATATGAGAAGCTGCCTGGTTACCGTCACATGTAATGAATTTCTTTGTTGCCATGTTTTATTATGAAATTTTAATTGTCAATTAATCCGGAAAAAATAAACTGCAAATTTACCAAACTTTTCTGAGATTTTACTCACTGTTCATAGAAACCAGAAACTCCTCATTTGACCTTGTCTGTGTTATCCTGTCGCGGAGGAATTCCATTGCCTCGACCGAGTTCATGTCAGTGAGATAGTTACGCAGTACCCATACCTTGCTAAGGAATGTTTTATCGAGAAGAAGGTCTTCACGCCTGGTGCTTGATGCAGGGATATCAATGGATGGGAAAATCCTTCTGTTGGAGAGTTTCCGGTCAAGCTGTAATTCCATGTTGCCGGTACCCTTGAATTCTTCGAAGATGACATCATCCATCTTTGAACCGGTATCAGTAAGGGCTGTTGCGATAATTGTAAGCGAACCGCCGTTCTCTATATTACGGGCTGCGCCGAAGAATCTCTTTGGCTTATGCAGGGCGTTGGAGTCAACACCTCCGGAAAGCACTTTGCCCGATGCCGGTGCGATTGTGTTAAAGGCTCTTGCCAGCCTGGTGATTGAGTCCAGCAGTATAACCACATCATGTCCGCACTCGACAAGCCTCTTGGCCTTCTCCTGTACGATAGTGGCTATGCGCACATGCCTCTCGGCAGGTTCGTCAAAAGTAGAGGCGATGACCTCTGCATTGACATTGCGTGCCATTTCAGTTACTTCCTCGGGACGTTCATCGATGAGAAGGATCATCAGATAGACTTCCGGATGGTATTTTGCTATTGCGTTGGCTATATCCTGGAGCAGGATCGTCTTACCTGTTTTGGGCTGGGCAACGATAAGACCGCGCTGGCCTTTTCCTATAGGGCAGAACATATCAACGATACGCACTGAGAGATTACCCTCTCCCGGTTTACATAACGTGAATTTCTCATTCGGGAAAAGAGGAGTGAGGTAGTCAAACGGAACACGGTCACGGATAAAATCCGGTGTACGGCCGTTTATCTCCTCTACCTTTATCAGCGGAAAATATTTTTCTCCTTCACGCGGCGGACGGATGGTACCTCTTATGGTATCGCCAGTCTTAAGCCCGAAGAGCTTAATCTGCGACTGTGAAACATATATGTCATCAGGCGAGCTCAGATAATTATAATCGGGTGAACGCAGGAACCCATAACCGTCAGGCATGATCTCAAGCACTCCCGTGTTTGCAACTATTCCCTCGAAGTCGTAAACTCTTTCCTTTTTTTCTTCCCTGACCGGTTCTGCAACTTCGGCCTGGATATTTGGTACTTCCTGTGCCGGAGGAGGAATAATTACTCCATTGTCTGTTGTTGATTCCGTTTCTGCCATAACATGATTATCATTCTCAGTTTCGCTGTATCTCAGGAGGTCACCGTTATTGCCGTTGCCAGAATCTGCGGGAAACAGTAATTTATCCTGCTGCAGTGAATCCTTATCTGCCGGCCTGCCTTCTCCGCCTGTGACGGTTTCTGAAGCCGGATACTGACGAACCGGTGAGGCCTGGTTAGGCTGTGACTGATTATATTGTTGTGGCTGCTGTTGACGATCGTTATCCTGTCTTGGCTGCCCCTGCTGCTGACGGACGTTTTCCTGTCTTGGCTGCCCCTGCTGCTGACGGTCATTTTCCTGTCTTGGCTGCCCCTGCTGCTGACGGTCATTTTCCTGTCTTGGCTGGCCTTCCCCTTCCCTGTAGGTCCTGGGACGCTTATTGCGGTTTTGTTGCCATGATTGCTGCCTGGGAGGTCTCTGCTGCTGACCCTGCTGCTGACCTTGTTGCTGGCCTTGCTGCAGGACTTGTGGCTGCTGAGGCTGCTGCACCTGTTGCTGCTGTCCCTGCTGCACCTGTTGCTGCTGTCCCTGCTGCGCCTGTTGCTGCTGTCCCTGCTGAGGCTGCTGCACCTGTTGCTGCTGTCCCTGCTGAGGCTGCTGCACCTGTTGCTGCTGACCCTGTTGCATCGGCTGCTGTGGCCTCCTTTGCTGTTGCTGCTGAGGATTTTGCGACTTATGCTGAGGATTTGGCATCTTCTGCTGAGGCTTCGGCCCTCTTGGCTGCTGCTGTTTCTGCCTCTCCGGCCGGCCCTCTTTATCCTGAGGTTCTTTAAAAGTCTGGTGCCGGTCAGGCTGTTGATTTTCAGGTTTGCCTGTCTTGCGGGCTTCAGCTGCGTCGATAGCCTGCTGGTCAAGGATCTTATAGATAAGATCCTGCTTTTTGAGGAGTTCTATCCTCTTAATTTTGAGCTGTTTCGCTATTTCCCTCAATTCGGGAACAAGCATTTCGCTCAGTTCAAGAATATCATGCATATTTTAAGAATGTGTAGAAAATAAGTAAGATTGATTTCTGATGAAGTGGGGAATGATTATTATCCCCGCTGATTGAGTAACCGATTTAGTTCGGAAATCCGGTACAATTTTAAGCATAAAATCATTAATACACAAAAAACCCGGCTTAATTTGACTGTACAGAGCTAAAAAACTTAAATGACCGGAGCATAATGATATATTTTCATGCAAAAAACTAAAAAACCTGCACAGCTATTGTTTATATGAGAAATTTTCTTTATGATTGTAAGCTTTTTTTCAAAAATGTGAAGTGAGTGCAAAGTAATTTTTAGTCGATGCGTCAGTTAAAAATAACAAAGCAGGTCACCAACCGTGATACTCCTTCACTCGACAAGTATCTGCAGGAAATAGGTAAGGTCGAGCTTATCTCTCCGGATGAGGAGGTCAGTCTGGCGCGGAGAATACGTGCCGGTGATCATGACGCACTGGCGAGACTGGTAAAAGCAAACCTGCGGTTTGTTGTTTCAGTTGCCAAACAGTATCAGAACCAGGGTATGACCCTCCCTGATCTTATCAATGAAGGTAACCTGGGGCTCATCAAAGCCGCCCAGCGTTTTGACGAGACCCGCGGCTTCAAGTTCATTTCCTATGCTGTTTGGTGGATAAGGCAGGCCATTCTGCAGTCGCTGGCTGAACAGGCGAGGATTGTCAGGTTGCCGGTAAACAAGATAGGATCAATCAACCGGATCAACAGGGCCTATTCAAAACTTGAACAGGAATATGAGCGCGAGCCCTCCGCGCAGGAGATTGCCAACCTGCTTGAGATAGCACCTGAGGATGTAAAGGAGGCAATGAGAACCAACGGACGTACACTCAGCATGGATGCCCCGATAAGCTCGGAGGAGGACAATAACATGTACGACGTGATGCTCAATGAGGAGACACCCAGTCCTGACCGAAACCTCATCAATGAATCACTTTCATACGAGATAGAAAAGGCCCTCAGTACCCTTTCACCAAGGGAAGCCAGGGTACTTAAACTTTATTTCGGAATTGGAATGAAGCACCCGTTTACCCTCGAGGAGATAGGAGAAGAGCTTAGCCTCACCCGCGAACGTGTCAGGCAGATCAAGGAGAAAGCCATTAAAAGGATACAGTTCACAACACGGTGCCGGATACTCAAGTCTTACCTGGGGTAAAAATTTAACTTATTTACTATATGAGCCATCTTGTAGCCCCGTCACTTCTCGCCGCTGATTTTGCAAACCTGGCAGGCGAGGTGGAGATGCTTAATGACAGTGTGGCCGACTGGATACATCTTGATATAATGGACGGAGTATTCGTGCCAAATATATCATTCGGTTTTCCTGTTGTGGAGGCTGTCCGTGACCTCACTTCCAAACCGCTCGATGTTCATCTTATGATCATTGACCCGGACAGGTACCTTGAACGCTTCAGGGATGCCGGGGCCTCAAACCTGACAGTACACTACGAAGCTTGTCATAACCTGCATCGCACAGTATCTGAGATACGGAGGCTGGAAATGAGGGCAGGCGTAACACTGAATCCCCACTCGCCGGTGATACTGCTGAAAGATATCCTGCCTTATATTGATATGGTGCTCCTTATGACTGTGAACCCGGGATACGGAGGACAGACATTTATTCCGGGCAGCATAAACAAGATAGGTGAACTGAGAAGTATGATTGATGAAGGCGGATATGATGTCCTTATTGAGGTTGACGGCGGCGTGGATCTTCAGAATGCACCTGTGCTTGTACATGCAGGTGTCGATGTGCTGGTTGCCGGCAACACAGTATTCAACGCATCTGATCCGGCAGAGGTGATAAGGAGGCTCAGAGAGCCTGTTTAGTGATTCCTTCAGTTTCCCGGCTGACTTTTGATCCAGGTCATGATCATCTCACTGTTCCCGGCATCAAACCATTTTATTTCCTTGTCCCTGTTCCACCATGTGAGTTGTCTGCGTGCATAGCGCCGGGTGTTTCTCTTTATGAGTGCAATTGCTTCTTCCCTTGTGATCTCACCGTCGAGGTACATGAACATTTCACGGTAACCGACTGTATTAAGCGCATTAAGCTCCCTGTACTTCTTCAGTGACGCAACCTCATTCTCAAGCCCTGCATCAATCATCCTGTCCACCCGCTCGTCAATCCTTGCGTACAACTCCGGGCGCCCGAGCGTCAGTCCGGCTTTCAATATCCTGAAGTCGCGCTCTTTTCGTGCCGAGGTAAGAAATGATGAATATGGCTTGCCGGTGCTCTCGCTGATTTCCAGGGCACGCATTACCCTGCGGGGGTTATGCAGATCGACCCTGGCATAATGATCCGGATCAAGCAGCTTCAGGGCAAGGCGCAATCCCCCGATGCCTTCCCTGCGATACATGTCAATATACTTCTGCCGCACAGCCGGATCAGTGTCAGGCATGTCATCAATGCCCCTGCAGACGGCATCCATGTAGAGCATTGAGCCTCCGGTCATGATCGCAAAGGGACTATTGCTGAAGAGAGAGGGAAGCAATGCCAGCACGTCATGTTCAAAAAGACTGATGCTGTAATAGTCACTTACTGAAAGGAAACCGATAAAGTGGTGCTTCACCATCGCCAGCTGTTCTTCATCCGGCGCGGCGGTACCTATCCGCATCTCACGGTAGAACTGCCTGGAGTCACACGAAATGATCTCACATCGGAGACGGAGGGCAAGGTCAATGGCAACGGCCGTCTTTCCCACGCCTGTCGGGCCGGGAAGGACAATCAATGTATTTTTCATGTGATTAAGAATCGGGGGAGGCTATTCCTCCTCCTCGGTGGTCTCGGTACTGTCAAATTCGGAGAGCCCCTCCTCATCTTCAGTATCAAAGAAGATCTCATCGTCAATAACCTCTTCGTCAATTTCGTCGTCTTCATCGTCGGTAACGACCAGGTTATTATACTTCTTGCGTGCAACGCCCCCGAAGGATACCTGTTTGGGAGGCAGCCCCTTGGAGTTGTTGCAAATGGGATATTCCATGTTGTCATCCTCCTTCGACTCACCTACATATTCAACAAAGAGTGCACGGTCATTGAAAAAGTCAAAGACATAAAGCAGTTTCTGATTCTTACGGAAGATAACCTCTTCAAGCACCGCATTTTCCATAGTTGATGAACCGGCACCCATGTCAAAAAGGGTGAACTCCTCTTCCTTCTCCCAGGTCTCAGTAGCCATGTAGAAAGAAGCTATCTGGGACTTGTCGAACTCAAGTTCTTCCTGGATGGTATTGTGAAAATCAAGCAGAGTATGGCTGTCGAGAAACTCAAACTCTCTCACAAATGTTTCATCTTCATCAGTTAATACCACGAACCTGTAAACCATGCGACTGTCTTTTACAACCTGTGCAATTTAATATTTTTTAATATACGTTCACCGGGTAGGATTTATTTTTAGCAAGAAGGAAATAATGTCAATTTTATCTGCATAATCCCATAATTCGGGCTGTTGCGCATTACCAAAAGGAATGTGCCCGTGGCCTGTCACGCACTGCAACCGGTTTTTTAGTCTTTCAGCCTCTTGTTCCGGCATCTCAGGAGCATCATAAAACTCGTAGTTGACCACCGCCATCGGAGGCGTCAGTGATGTGTCCTGCCTGAGCATAACAAAGCCGGCGTCGGTGAATGGCTCCCGGTTGACTATCATGACCGCCTTGTTATGGTCATAATTGACGGCATACTTGTAATGTCCCCGCAGTGTCTCATATCGTTTCCAGAAGTCCGGCAGCCTCGTGACATCGTATCCTGCCGGGAGATACAGCTTAGAAATATTTCGGCATCCCAGTCCGAAATATGAGAAGATGTCATCTCCGAGAAGCTCTAGCTCACCGGCGGTCTCAGTGCCGTCAAGAATGGCGATGCTGTTGCGGTTTTGGCGGATAACTGACGGTATGTTCCTGAAATAGTATTCAAAATACCGGGATGTATTATTGCTGCCTGTGGCTATAACGACGTCAAAGCCGGAGAGTTTACTGGTTACGAGCTGAATATAATCTTTAAAGGCAGGCTCCAGTGAGATGAGGGTCTCAACCACTGCCCTCATCAGGTGTTCATCTTTTGTGCTCAGCTTTGCCTGCAGACGGTTGCCGGTGATCAGAACGCAGAGAAGATCATGGAATCCCACGAGGGGTAAGTTCCCGGCCATCACCACACCCACCGTGGCAGGCTTATGTCCGTCTTTCAGTTCAGGGTACATTGACAGCCACCTGTACAGCTTCTCTGCAGTAAGGATGTTGCCGATGGATGAGATGGCACGCCTGACGTTGTCAGGAGTGAACCATGGGTTTGAGAGGTGCAGGGTATCAATAAGACTACCGAAGCCTCCGTCATGGCCACCGGCCACACCATCAGCGCCGTTGCGCATCACGGTGCCCAGACCCGAGAGGGCATCAATCCTCTTTTCTATAGAAAAAAAGCCCGTTTTCACACGGGCAAATTTACAAAAATGAATAACAGGGTTTATGTCAGTTCAGCTTGAACGCTATCGGGAGTGTAAAATATGTCTTCACAACCTTGCCACCCTGCATACCAGGGCTCCATTGAGGACATTTTGCGACCACGTCCAGCGCAGCCTTATCAAGCAGGGGGTCGACACCACTGACAACCTCCGGGTTGGTTACATTGCCATGCTCATCGATAATGAACTTAACAATGACTCTCCCCTGGGTACCAATCTTTTTTGCCTCATCGGGATACTTTACATTGGCGCCCACCCACTGCATCAGTGCAGTATAGGTTGTATCGTTCTGGAAAACAGGCATTACTTCCACAACAGTAAATATTTCTTCGGGTGTTTCCGTTGCCGGTTTGCCGGATGCAGCCTCTTTCTTTACGCCGCTGTCTTTACATGCGAACGCGAATATCAGCACAATAGCCAGCGGTAGTGCCATGATCATCTTGAGGGAAGCAGTGCTTCCCGTTCTTTTCTTTGTCATCATAATTATGCGTTTTTTAAGGAGTGAGCTTGTCGAGAAGGTATTTGAAAGTACCGGAGTACGAGTTCTGAAAACCGATGTAACCAGTAACTCCTGGTAGGTGCGGGGATCTTCGCCTTCTGTAATACATTCATTGTCAGCTTCATATTCATGCAAAGCCTGCAGTGACCGTTTCATAAGGTATGCCGCGGGATTAAACCATTGCATCGTTGTGATGAGCCCTGCCAGCAGGAGATCAGTATGATGACCAAGCCGGATATGCTTCATCTCGTGGTTAATCATACGGGCTGCCTCTTCATCCTTTATTGAACCGCTGATGAAGATATGGGCAAAAGCTGAGAAGCAGTCGCAGCCATCAGAGTCAAAGACGATGACCCTGCCATTGCGTTTTCCTGCAAGGATTACTTTCAACAGCAGGGCCAGGCCTGTGATTAAAAATGTACCGGCCAGGATAACACCTGCAAGGTAGATCCACGGAAGGGCCGCCAGTAAGGTGCCGGCGATCTGAGCAGATCCCGAGGGTGATACGGTAATCTCAGGCAGCAGGAACGACGCCAGTCCACCCGGAGGCAGAATGGTGCCGGTACCGTCAATGCGAATGTTAAGCAGTGGCACAACCGCTGAAAAGATCATTGATGCCAGGAGGTAATACCTGTTTCTCGTGTGATGCGTATCCCTTTTCAGGGCTATCTCATAGAAAACCCAAAGAATGGTAAGGCAGATACTGCTCTCGACTGCGTATATGAAGATACCGGTCATCTCTTCCTTTTTTTCTCCCCATCCTCCTTCTTCATCATCGCCATGATATCCTCCATATCCTTTACGGTTATGGAATCTTCACGCGCAAAAAAACTCACCATCTTCTGGTAGGAGTTCGAGAAATAATTCCTCACAAAGCTGCTCATTTGCGTTTTACGGTAATCGTCCTTTGATATGACCGGAAAGTACTGGAATGTCCTCCCATATACCTTGTAATTTACAAAACCTTTTTCCTGAAGGATTCTTATTATAGTGCTTACGGTCGAGTATGCAGGCCTGGGTTCGTCAAATTTTTCCAGGATCTCCTTGATAAAGCCCCTTTTTAGCCTCCATAGTATCTGCATTACCTCTTCCTCGGCCCTTGTCAGTTCCTTTATCTCCATGATTCTATCTTTTAACAAGTACAAATATACAACTAAAAAAGTAAATATACAACTAAATTATTAAATATTATCAACAGGGGTATCATTTTGGCAATGCAGTAAACGATAATTAAAAAAGCAGTATCTTGGTTCTTTATTATAGCCGGAGGAAGACGATTGAACTGGTTTACATTATTTACGGAAAATGTCCGGGTGGCATTCAAGGCTATCAAGTCAAACAGGGTGAGAGCAGTTCTGACAATGTCAATCATCGCTTTCGGAATTATGGCCCTGGTGGGAATTCTGACTGCCATCGATGGCTTAAAAAGCACTCTTACCCAGCAGTTTACAATGATGGGCGCCAACTCGTTCCAGATTACGTCCCGTTCAATGCATGTGCAGATGGGAAAGAAGTCGTTCCGGACCAAGAACCATTCGCATATCACCTACCGTGAGGCCACGGAATTCAAGGAGAAGTTCAAAGAACCTGCATGGGTGTCGGTGGCTTTCAACGCATCAGGGATGCTGGAGGTAAGGTACAGGGATAAAAAAACCAATCCGGATATTTCCATGATGGGCTCTGATGAAAATTATCTCACCATATCGGGGTATGAACTTGAATCCGGACGTAACTTTACACAGGATGATCTGCAGAGCAGCCGTCATGTAGTGATCATCGGGAAAGACCTTGTGAAGTTTCTTTTTCCCGGTGTTGAACCTCTCGGAAAGGAGATAAGCCTGCCGGGTCTTAAGCTGAGCGTCATAGGCGTGCTTAAGGGTAAGGGCAGCAGTTTCGGCGGGGAAGACAGGGTAACGATAATACCTATTACCACCGCCAGACAGTACTATTCGCGTCCCAACATCACTTATACAATCAATGTAATGCCGTTCAAGTCGACAAGCCTTGATATGCTCACAAGCGAAGCTGAAGGTATTTTCCGGATAGTCCGTAACCTGGACCCCAGAGATGAATCGGATTTCAACATACAAAAGAGTGACACCATCATCGAGATCCTGATGGAGAATATCAGGTATGTCACCATGGCAGCAACGATTATCGGGCTGATAACCCTTTTCGGTGCCGCAGTCGGACTGATGAACATCATGCTGGTATCTGTCACGGAGCGTACCAGGGAGATTGGTGTACGCAAGGCGCTGGGAGCAAGAAAATCTGTCATCAGACAGCAGTTTCTCTATGAATCAGTCATAATAGGTCAGCTGGGCGGTTTAATGGGTATCGTTGCAGGAATAATAATTGGCAACCTGGTCTCACTCGGAATGGGATCAGAATTCACCGTGCCCTGGGTATGGGTGATCGGTGGTGCAGTGGCATGTTTTATTGTGGGTATTGCTTCAGGTTATTTCCCTGCAATGAAGGCTTCAGCAGTCGACCCGATTGAGGCACTGCGTTATGAATAAAAGATGCAATATTATACTTTGATCTGAATAACATTATCTGACATGAGTGTGGAAATAATTCAGACAGGGTCAAAGAACATCCCGCGGATCACCTATGATACAGAGGAGGATGTTCTGAACGTAACAGGCCGTTCAATAGCTGAAAGGCCTGAGGTTGTATATAAACCGCTTGAAGAATGGATAAAGGTGCACCTCAGCAGGTTTAACAAGCTCAGGATGGTCATTTTCCTGGAATATATCAACAGCGGGTCATCGAAGGCCCTGCGGGATGTGTTGAGGATGGTAAGCAGTTACCAGTCGCCGCATTACAAGATCAGGATCACATGGCTCTATGAGGAGGATGATGAGGCCATGCGGGAGCTTGGGGAGCACTATCGCGATGCCGCAGGTGTTTCAATGGATGTGCAGATGGTACTGTAACCGGGGTTGATCCGGGCATATTTACACAGAAGAGGCCGGTCTCAGACCGGCCTCTTCTTTATAATTCCAAACGTTTCTGCGTCTTAAAGCATTTTCCCCATCATTTCGATAAGGTCAACGCATCTGGCTGAGTAACCCCACTCATTGTCATACCATGCGAGTACCTTGATCATGGTACCGTTAACCATGGTGCTCTGTGCATCGAAGACTGATGATGCAGGATTATGGATCACGTCAACGGATACGATCTCGTCCTCGGTATATTCAAGGATGCCTTTCATCGGGCCATCAGCGGCTTTTTTCATGGCGGCGTTGATCTCTTCCTTTGTGGCTGCCTTTTTAAGCACTGCCACCAGGTCAACAAGTGATCCTGTCGGGGTTGGTACTCTTACTGATATACCGTCAAGTTTGCCCTTGAGCTCCGGAATAACCTTGCCTACAGCTTTTGCTGCACCTGTGGTTGTCGGTATTTGTGACAGCGCGGCTGACCTGGCCCTGCGAAGATCTTTATGCGGGAGGTCGAGTATTCTCTGGTCGTTTGTATATGAGTGTATGGTTGTCATGAAACCGATCTCAATGCCAAAATTGTCATTCAGGACCTTTGCCACGGGAGCAAGGCAGTTAGTAGTACATGAAGCATTGGATATGCACTGGTGCTCCGGCTTAAGCATGTTGTCATTAACACCTACGACTATCATTGCATCAATGGCATCTTTTGAAGGAACAGTGAGGATCACTTTCTTTGCTCCGTTTTTCAGGTGGTCGCCATATCCGCCCTTGGGGCTCTCCTTTGAAGTGAAAATGCCTGTTGACTCAATTACGATGTCCGGTTTTTCCACCCATGGAATTGCTCCGGGGTTCTTTTCTGCATGTACCCTGATCTTATCGCCGTTAACGATGATGTTCTGATCATCGAATGTGACGCCAGGGAACTTACCCTGAGTCGAATCATATTTTAAAAGGTGTGCAAGTGTCTTTGTGTCGGTAAGGTCATTGATCCCTACGATCTCAATATCAGGCCTTTCAAATGCAAGTTTGAATACATTGCGGCCTATCCTTCCGAAACCGTTGATAGCTACTTTAATCTTTGCCATTGTTAATGCTTTATAGAGTTAGTGAAATGTATGGCAAAAGTAAAAAATAAAAAGGAGAGGCCAAAGAAAGGTGCAGATTATTCTTTCTGTTTCCGCCTGAAGATCATGTCACCGATCTTTTCCGGGTTCAGCGGGTCAAGGATCATCCCGAAGCGGTAGCCGACAAAGAGAGCCGGGAATACCTGCCGGTTATCTTCAGTGGCCATAATAGGTATTGTCTTATTAAAAGCATGGACGGAAACGCCGACCTCTATGGTGTGGGTAAGACGGTCGTTCTTGCTGTACTCGAAGCTGAAGCCGCCACGGGCATAGAGTCCGGGATAGAGTTTTATCTCATCAAATCCCTTGAAGAAAGAGGATTTGCCCATTATATCAAGAGGCTGGTGAATTGTCAGGTCAAACTTCTGCTCTTCAATTGTATAATAATCCTGCCCTACAAGGACAATGACATCATAGTATATGGGTTTGGCAAAAAGCAATGTTGCTCCACCGCCGGCGAACCAGCTTACGGATACACCTCCCAGGTCATGCTTCCCGAAGATCTCCTGCTGCCATCCTGCTCCGAAGCCGATAGTCCATGTGGAATTGAGTTTCCCGAAGACAAAGGTGCCGGGGCTCTGGAAATAATAGTTTGAAAGCTTAATCTCTTTCGGGTGCTTAAACCCTTCGACACTTCCTTCAAAAAAATACCTGTTGGAGGGTTTTGTCTGACGCAGCTCACGGTAGATGACTGACCATCCGTCAGTGTTGAACAGGGCACCAATAGAGCGCTCATTACGCCAAAACATCCTGTCCTGTGGGTCCAGCTCACCCTGTGCAAGGAGCGGCCCGCAAAACATTAAGAATAATATGACGTGCCACAATCTCATATTCAGGATGCTGGAGAATTGAAGACCGGCAGCTGGAGGATAATGATCCTCAGCCTATCTGTTCTGTGCTGTCAGTACTGTTGCTGCTGTAAGCCGGACATGTTTCACGGTTGCATGAACTGAGCGCAAGTGCTGCCAGAAAAGCCAGAATAGCTATTAAACCAAGTTTTTTCATTTTGACTGCCAATTGATTCGACACAAAAATAACTTTATTTTTAAAACAAAATTTGTGCCGTTTTATTATTTTGACTATCAGTTATTTTTAAACCTTGAACGAAGATTATTGTTATATGTAAAATATATAGTGTAATGAAGTTTAATTTAAGTATCTCAGGAATTATAATGATAGCATTTTTATCAATGGAAAATAAAGCAGCATCGCAGGAGAGACCTGCATACAATGATCTGACGGCGGAAGAGTCGAAGATTATAATTAATAAATCGACTGAATATCCCTTCACGGGATTATATGAAAGCTTTAAGGGTAAGGGTACCTATCTCTGCAAGCGGTGCGGTAACGCGCTCTATTATTCGGATACGAAGTTTGACGCCGGCTGCGGATGGCCAAGCTTTGACGATGAGATCGACGGGGCGGTAAAACGTATCCGGGATGCCGACGGCAAAAGGACTGAGATCGTCTGTGCATCGTGCGGCGGTCACCTGGGCCATGTATTTACCGGTGAAGGGTTTACTCCGAAAGATACGCGTCATTGCGTAAATTCGGTCTCGCTAGATTTTGTCCCCGCGCATCTCGATGCCGGCAATTACGGCACTGCGCTGTTTGCCGGCGGCTGCTTCTGGGGAGTCGAATACTTCCTGCAGAAGGAATCCGGTGTTGTGTCTGTAGTATCAGGATATACAGGAGGCAAGGTAAAGAATCCTTCATACAGGGAGGTTTGCACAGGGACCACTGGTCATGCAGAGACTGTGAAGATCACCTATAACCTGAAAAAAACTTCATATGAGAAGCTTCTCAGGCTCTTCCTGGAGATCCATGATCCCACGCAGACGGGCCGCCAGGGACCGGACATAGGTGACCAGTACCGCTCAGAAATATTTTACAAAAATGCAGAACAGAAAGAGGTGGCGCAGAAGCTTTTAGGTATTCTCAGTGCCAAGGGTTTAAAAGTGGCAACGAAGGTCACCAAAGCCACGGAGTTCTATCCTGCCGAGGAGTATCACCAGGATTATTATTTCCGGAACGGCAAGACACCGTACTGCCATGGTTATACTCAGAGGTTCTGAGGCAAGGGGCCAGGAGCAAGGGAATGCGGGTGTTTTTACAGTTTGGGCACGCGTCCTGACGTCCACGGCGCCTTGATCTCGTCAAGCTTAACGTTTAGCGCTTCAACAGACGTACCGGCCCTCTGTATCCTCTCAAGCAGAACGGGGAATTCCTTCTTCAGGATCCGAAACTGCTCATCGGCAATACCCGAAATATCCCCGGAGTTTCCGTAGAGTGACCTCGACATCGCCGAGAGACGGGCTGAGAGAGAGACAGGCGAAGGTGGTGTTTCTTCCGTGCTTGCACCGACAGAGATCCCCCTAACGAGATATATAATCTCACCTATTTCATCATTCAGGGCAACAGCCTCCTTCATCATTGAGGCAGGTGCCTCAGGTGTCTGATGGATCACCTGCATGATGCTGTTTATCTTTCCGTCGAGCTCCGTCACATATGAAATTGCTCCGAACGCCGTCTTTGAGAAAGCCGATACTTCCCTGATCCATTTCTCCCTTCCGGCAGGATCAGTTACAGGCATGGTCACTATATCAAGGGGTTTACAGACAAAGGGTTCGGGCCCCGCCAGCTCTTTTACCTCCCCCTTGGCATACATGGCCATGGAGACAAAATATTTACCCGGCATGACTGAAATACCTCCGCCGCCCCACCGGCCACGGCCGGCACCCTCGGAGACCGGGGTGAATTTATCGGTGGAGACAGGCTGGTAACCTGCATAGGTGAAGTTCCATGTTATCCTGTTGACACCTTTGGACGCAGACTTGTAAAGCTTGCGGATGATGTTCCCGTCCTCATCCGTTATGGTAAAGATCAGGTAAGGCTTGAACTCCCTCTCTTCAAGGCTCAGTTCCCTGGGTGTAGGCTGCGGGATGTATTCTCCTTTCTCAAAAAGCTTCTTCTCCGCATCTTTCCTGAGGTCCTTATCCGTCTTCGGCACAGTATCGACATAATAGGTTATTGTAGCCCCCAGTGGCGGGTTTTTGGCTACATAATACATCGAACCCTGGTTGTCAAATTCATCATTCTCAACGAACATCTTAGCCTCCTTCACCGGGAAGATATAACCCGGTTTCTCAAGCATATCCTTGCTGTAGTTGCGCAGCGGCGTGAAGTCGTCAAGCACATAAAATCCCCTTCCGAAGGTTGCCAGTACCAGGTCATTCTCGCGTTCCTGAATGGCTATGTCGCGGACAGCTATCGTTGGCAGTCCTTTATTGAACTCTGTCCAGCTTGCGCCGCTGTCAAACGAGACAAAAAAACTGAATTCGGTTCCGAGGAATAGCAGGTTTGGATTGACCGGATCCTGTTCTATGGTATGAACGGGACCTGTTTTCGGAAGGTTGGCGCTTATAGAGACCCAGTTCCTGCCTTTATCAGTGCTCTTCAGAACATACGGTTTGAAATCGTCACGCTTATGGTTGTTGAAAGTTGCATATACCACATCGGCATTGAATTTATCCGGAAGGATGTCACTCACATATGTGTATTCAGGTATGCCGGGGAAGGTTTTTATCATTCTCCAGTTCGCACCCCCGTCGTCAGAAACAGATATCACTCCGTCGTCGCTGCCGGTGTAAAGGAGATCTTTCTTCACCCTGGATTCCGTGAGTGAGACGATGGTGCCCCACAGCGATGTCGACCTGTCCTTTGCCACTGCATCGACCGGCCAGTATTTATCCATTACCTTGAAGTTATTCCTGTTCTCGTTCCTCGTCAGATCTGGTGATATCTTGGTCCAGTGACTACCCTGGTCATCGCTGCGGAACAGGAAGTTGGCAGCCATGTAAATGCGTTTGTTGTCAGAGGGACTGATCTGAAGGGGTGTGTCCCAGTTCCAGCGGTAGGTCAGTTCTCCCTCGCCGGGGAACGGCTTGATGCTTACGCTCTGGCCGCTCCTGCGGTCAAAGCGTGCGGCATTCCCGTATTGAGATTCGGTGTATACAATATTGGGATCTTTGGGGTCAATGGCAACCCAGAAACCGTCGCCGCCCTGTGTGACGAACCAGTCGTCGTTTATCACACCGTTGCTGTTGCTTGCCGAGGGTCCGCCCATGGAGTTGTTATCCTGCGTTCCGCCGTAGATATAATAGAAAGGATAAGAGTTGTCAACGGCGACCCTGTAAAACTGTGTTACAGGGAGGTTTGACTTGAAGATGAAGTTTTTGCCTTCGTCATATGATTCATAGATGCCTCCGTCGCCGGCGATATAGAAATGCTTAGTATCATCGGGGTCTATCCACATGGCATGGTCATCAACGTGTCGGCCTTCGTTACCGATTTCTCTCCATGTCTTGCCACCATCATTGGTAACCTGTGACACGGTCTCCACGCTGTAGACGGTATTGACATCAACAGGATCACAATATATTTTGTTATAGTACTGGCCGCTCTCACGGTGCGGGCTCATCTTTTCCCAGGATGCCCCCCTGTTGGTTGTTCTGAAAAATCCTCCTGTTTCCCCCTGTGCTTCCATGATCAGGTACAGGAAATCACTGTTTACAGGTGAAATGGCAATGCCCATGCCACCTATGTCTCCGCTTGGAAGGCCGTTCATTATCTTGTCGAATGATAAACCGCCGTTGGTAGATTTGTATACTGCCGACTCGGGACCGCCGCTGATTTTCTGTCCCACATGCCGGCGGCGCTGTTCCGAGGTGGCGTATATAACATCAGGATTGCGCGGGTCAAGCACCATGTTGTTGATCCCGGTGTTCTCACTGATGTTCAGTATCTTTTCCCATGACTTACCGCCATTTATTGTTTTGTACAGGCCGCGCTCGCCTCCGGGACCCCATAAGGAGCCTTCGGCAGCAACATAAACAACATCGCTGTTGCGCGGGTCGACGGCTATCTGGCCTATCTGTCTTGATTCTTTCAGCCCCATATTCTTCCAGCTGTCGCCGGCGTCGTCTGAACGGTAAACGCCGTCACCCCAGCCGAGGGCACGCTGATGGTTATTCTCACCGGTGCCTGCCCAGATGACATTATGATTGTTGGGATCAATCGTAAGGCATCCTATTGCATACGCACCGTATTTGTCGAATACCGGCTGCCATGTGGTGCCGTTATTTGTTGTCTTCCAGATATTACCTGACGCCACTGCGGCATAGATCTCTGAATGGTTGCACGGATTAACGGCCAGGTCAGCAATTCTTCCCGAGGCCCATGCCGGACCTATTGACCTGAACGTAATGCCGCTGAACAGCGACGGTGAGACAGATGGCTTGACCTGCTTTTCAGATTCTTTGGCATCTTTCTTTTCTTCTTTGTTTACATCTTTCTTCTGTGCCCACAGGCTGACTGAACCTGCCAGTAAGAGAGCAAGTGCAAGGGTGATGGTTCTGTTCATGTTATGGTGCTTAGATTTAATTAACGGAAAGCTAAGTTAAGAAAAGGATGTTTGTCAGCTGATTTTTTAACGTTATTTAATTATTTTGCTGCACATTGAAACGATCAGGGATGAACAGTACATACTATACCCGCAGAACCATAAGGAAGTACGAAGAGAGGGATATCGAAAACGGACTTCTTGAAAAAATACTGACGGCAGGCACCAGGGCTTCAACCACTGGCAACATGCAGGTTTACAGCATTATAGTAACCCGCGATAGCGCGATGAAAGAGCGTCTGGCCCCGGCCCATTTCAACCAGCCGATGGTGACTGCCGCCCCGGTGGTGCTAACCTTCTGTGCGGACTTCAACAGGTTTAACATATGGTGCCGGCAGCGCGCGACTGAGCCCGGATATGGCAATTTCCTCTCGTTCATGACCGCTGCCGTTGATGCTCTGCTGGTAGCCCAGACCGTGTGCAATGCAGCCGAGGAGGAAGGATTGGGGATATGTTATCTTGGTACGGCAACATATAATGCCGACATGATCATCGACGTGCTTGAGCTGCCTGCAGGAGTCGTGCCTGTCGCAACTGTGACTATAGGTTGGCCTGCGGAGATGCCGGATCAGGTTGACAGGCTGCCGCTGGAGGCTGTCGTCCACATGGAGAGGTACAGGGATTATACACCTGATATGATAGATGATATCTACAGGGCGAAGGAAGCGCGGCAGGACAACATAGGGTTTGTAGCAGAGAACAGCAAAGAGACCCTTGCCCAGGTTTTCAGCGAGGTACGTTATAAGAAAGCTGACAATGAGTTCTTCTCAGGCAAGTACCTGGAGGTGCTCAGGAGGCAGGGATTCCTGGCATAGGGCCGGGAGAAAGGAATTAAGAATTTAAAATTAAGAGTTATGAATTTATTGAGCCTTAGGACTTTAGTATTTTGACTTTCAGACTCTCAGACTTTGAGATTTTTAGATTTCTGCTTTTTTCCTGATACTGTGGTTTACACCTGCCTGTGCCGTTGGTGTAATAACGAGGTCATTGATGCAGACATGCGCCGGCAGTGAAGCACAGTAAAAAATCGCCTCGGCCACATCTTCCCCCTTAAGGGGCCGGATACCGTTATAAACCGCACCGGCTTTCTCCTTGTCACCCCTAAATCTTACCAGGGAGAACTCGGTCTCCACCATCCCGGGTGCAATATTGGTCACCTTGATGCCATGCTTCAGCAGGTCTATCCTCATACATTTCGACAGTGCGTCCACAGCGTGCTTTGATGCGCAATAGACACCTCCGTTCTCATAGACCTCCTTGCCGGCAATAGAGGAAATATTGATTATATGACCTGATTGCCTGCTCACCATCCCGGGCACTATGGTACGGGTCACGTATAGAAGCCCCTTGACATTGGTATCTATCATCCGGTCCCAGTCATCCCTGTCTCCCTCGTCTATATGGCCCAGTCCTGCAGCCAGTCCGGCATTGTTGACAAGGATGTCAACCTTCTGCCATTCCTCGGGAAGGTTACCGAGGTGTTTTTCTACCTGCCTGTTGTCGCGCACGTCAAAGCAGAGCGGTAGGACGTCGGTCCCGTATTCCTGTACAAGATGTTCGGTGAGATCATTGAGCCGGTCTTTCCTGCGACCTGTTATTATCAGCCGGTACGTTGCCTCGGCAAACTTTATCGCAGTGGCTTCCCCTATACCTGACGTTGCACCTGTAATAAGAACTGTCTTTCTCATTTTGTGTGATTTTACAGAGAGGTAAATTTAATGAATAATGTGGGTATCTTTGGCGGTTAAAATTAAAATGATGCATGACATAAATCACAAGGGAAGAGCGCCGAAGGAAAGTGTCGAAACAATGTTCAATTCGATTTCCGGAAGCTACGACAGGCTCAACCTTATCCTTTCCTTCGGCACGGACAGGCGATGGAGAAGGCGTGCCATTGACCTCATAGGAAGTCATATACAACCGGTACATATTCTTGATGTTGCCACCGGAACAGGCGACCTCGCCTTGGCTGCACTGAGGCTTGACCCGGAGAAGATAACCGGCATTGACATCAGTGAAAAGATGCTGGCACTGGGACGTGAAAAAATTGCACAGCTGGGCCATTCCGGGAAGATAGAGCTGCTAAAGGGTGATTCTGAACATATTACGTATCCTGACGGGACCTTTGACACTGTAATGTCAGCCTTTGGGGTTCGCAATTTCGAGGATACATCAGCTGGTTTGAAAGAGATGTACAGGGTGCTCCGGCCCGGCGGAATGATTATGGTCCTTGAATTTTCAAGGCCGGCGAGGTTTCCAATGAAACAGTTTTACGGGTTTTATTTCACAAGGATACTTCCCTGGATAGGCAGGAAAGTTTCGGGTGACCCCGGCGCCTACAATTACCTTCCCGATTCGGTGATGTCTTTTCCCGATAACGAAGACTTTCTTGAGCTGCTGCAAAAGGCAGGGTTTATAAATACCTCACAGAAAAAAATGACAGGCGGCATCGCAAGTATATACTGCGGTTTCAGGCATTGAATATTCCTGAATACAATAATTCCCGGTTTTTTCGTTATATCTATTAGACCTTTATCCTGGTGTATAAGAGAATCCTCATATTGCTGATCATGCTGATCCCGGTTGTGGCTACGGCACAGAAAGCAAAGCCTAAGAATGATTCTAATTACGATGAGCGGCTGCTGCACTTCGGCTTCAGCATGGGCCTCAACACTATGGATTTCAATGCAAAGATGAATCCCAGTGACACGAACAACTGGACCGCTGAGGTGGTTTCACTGAAACCGGGCTTAAACATTCAGATAGTGATGGATTACCGTCCTGCCACCTATCTTGATTTCAGGTTCCTCCCGGGTGTCTCTTTCGGTCAGCGCAACCTGAACTTCTATGATGAGTACGGAGTTCTTGTCAATGATAAACAACAGCTCGAATCCTCCTTTCTTGAGTTTCCGTTACTGATTAAGGCCAAGGGTATGAGACTGAATAACTCAAGACCCTACCTAATAGGAGGAGTTAACTTCAGATATGACCTTGCCGCTAAAAATGAGTATGATGAGCAGAGTGAAGTATATATGAGGCTCCGGAAAGCTGACTTGTATTATGAGGTAGGAGCAGGCATTGATTTTTATCTCCCTTATTTCAAGCTCACCATTGAAGCGAAGATGTCAAACGGATTGCGCGATGTACTGGTGCATGATGAACCGCATCCGGAGCACCCTCAATATGTCAACTCCATTGAATCCCTGAAGTCTCAGATGTGGGTTCTTTCCTTCCACTTTGAATAGACCATGGCTGAAGAACTCAGTCTGGTACTGCCACCCGAGACAGCTTTTGATGAGGCTGCGCTGCTTACTTATCTGATCAGGAAGACCGGCAAAAACGACTTTGGCATTCGTATTGTCAGGCGCTCAGTCGATGCGCGCAGGCTACCGATAAAGGTCAACGTGACAGTACAGCTCATTGACCCCGGTATAACCGCAGAAGAGATTGCTCCCTTAAAACTCAAAGATGTCAGCAGGTCCCGTGAGGTGCTTATCGCCGGGTGCGGTCCAGCCGGTCTTTTCGCAGCTCTGCAATTGATAGAGGCAGGACTGAGGCCTGTGATTATTGAGCGGGGGAAGGAGGTGAGCGGACGTAAACGCGATGTGGCGGCCATCAGCACAAAACATATAGTCGAACCTGATTCAAACTACTGTTTCGGCGAAGGAGGTGCAGGCACCTTCTCCGACGGCAAGCTCTATACAAGATCAAAAAAGAGGGGTGACAACAGGAGGGTACTCGAACTGCTTGTCCTTCACGGGGCTGACCCTGCAATTCTTTATGAAGCTCATCCGCATCTCGGCACCGACAGGCTCCCGGGAATAATCACAGCTGTACGAAAAAGCATCATTGAAGCCGGCGGAATGGTTCTGTTCGGCAACCGCATCACAGGCATAACCATTGAAGGGGGCAATTTCCGGGGAGTGACAGTCAACGGTAGCGAAGCCATTAAGTCTGATGACCTTATCCTGGCCACCGGTCATTCGGCACGCGATATCTATTATCTGCTCTCAGAAAACAATGTGAGCCTGGAATACAAACCCTTTGCCGCCGGGGTAAGGGTCGAGCATCCGCAGGAGCTCATTGACAATATCCAGTATCACGGTAAGGCAAGAGGAAAATACCTTCCTGCAGCAGCATATTACCTTGTCACCCAGGTATCCGGACGCGGTGTCTATTCATTCTGCATGTGCCCCGGCGGTTTCATGGTTCCTTCGGCCACAGCGCCCGGGGAGGTTGTTGTGAACGGCATGTCACCATCTCACCGAAACTCCGTGTGGGCCAACAGCGGAATTGTTACAGAGCTGAGAGAGGAGGATGTCAGGCAATACGGCGAAGGTCCGCTGGCAGGATTGGCTTACCAGTCTGTCCTTGAAAAGAACGCATGGAAGGAGGGAGGAATGACGCAGTGCGCACCGGCACAGAGACTGGTTGATTTTGTTGAGGGAAGGCCGTCATCATCGCTGCCGAAGGGATCATACTTCCCGGGTCTGACGCCGTCATCACTGCATGAATGGCTGCCTGAAGAAATATCGATGCGTCTGCGGGAAGGATTCAGGGAATTCGGTAGGAAAATGAGGGGTTTTCTCACAAACGAAGCGCTTGTGGCCTGCAGTGGAATCACGTACTTCGTCACCTGTCCGGATAACACGTGATCCCGAAAAACTGAATGCGGTAAATATTACAGGACTGTATCCTGCCGGCGAAGGTGCAGGCTATGCAGGAGGGATTGTATCATCAGCCGTTGACGGAATGGTGGTGGCCGGGAAGATAGCGGAGAAGTACTTGTAATTCAGGTAATTAAGAATTAAGAATTAAGAATTGCAGGATCAACCAATTCATAAACCTTTAAATCGCCACCTCGCCACCTCGTCACCTCGCCACTCGCAACTTCGCAAATCGTAAACTCGCAACTCACAATTCGCGAAATCCCTAAACTCGCAATTCGCAACTCGCAACTCGCAAATTTTCAGGCCTTTTTTCTTCTTGCAAACTCTGAACAGATAATCGCAGCTGCCATACTTACATTGAGCGATTCTATTCCCGCCAGCGGTTTTTCTGGACCGGGGATTGTGATACGTTCCGTAACATAACCAAGCAACCTGTCAGAGATACCTTTTGATTCATTCCCCAGGAGGATTAAACCTTCACTTCCCAGAGGACTTTCATAAATTGACCTTCCGTCCATGGTAGCGCCGTAGACATTAAGCATGTGAGCCTGTGCCTTGCCCAGGATAGGCTCGAGCGGCTGATAATAAACCACGGTGTGGATGAATGCACCCATCGATGCCTGTATCACTTTGGGATTATAAAAGTCGACACAGTCGGGCGAGCATATTATGTTCCTTATGCCGAACCAGGCGGCGATACGGACTATTGTTCCAAGATTACCCGGATCCTGGACATATTCAAGTACCAGGGTGAGCGTTCCGTTGAGTATCTCATCCGAGAAGGCCTGTTTTTTCATTGATGCCACAGCCAGAACATTGTGAGGCGTTTTCAGTGAACTGATGCTTCTCAGATCGTCATAACCCACTGTGACAACCTCGTCTGCAGCTGCGATCACCTTTTCCGGCTCACCTTCGATCCATTCAGGCTTGCCGGCAAGAAGTGACACCCTGTTGCCTGCCATGATATACTCCCTCACCAGTTTGTCGCCCTCGATGACAAACAGTGAATCCTCCTCCCTTACCTTCCTTTTTTGCAGCGAGAGTATCATTTTTGCCTGGTTTCTTGTAATCAGCCTGTGCATTCCTCAGTGATTGAAAATATAGTATATAATGATATATTTGCTATCATTATTCTATCCGGAAAATTGACCCATCAGAGAACAAATATAAAGATTACTGTTCCGAAACTGTGTATGCTGCTGATCATAATTTTAACAGCAGCCTCCTGCAACCCGACAAAATACGTTCCTTCCGGAGATGTACTCCTGAATAAGAATAACCTGATTATCAAAGGGAACGGTGAACCGCTGCCGCCTACAGTGACTAAAGCTGCTATGAAACCTTATATCAAGCAGCAACCCAATAAAAAAATCTTCGGTACCAGGTTTCACCTTGGTCTGTATAATCTTTCGGATATCGAAAAGGAAAAATGGCCTCACGGATGGCTCAGGAAAATAGGCGAGGAGCCCGTGGTCTTTGACCCTGTCTCAGCCACCAGGTCGGCAGAGCAGATAAAAAGGTACCTCTTGTCAAAAGGATTTTTCAACGCATCGGTAAGTGATACGGTCAGGACCGAAAAAAATGAGGCCATTGTCAATTTCAATGTAGTTCCCGGGAGGCCTTATACCATAGCTGATATAAGGTATGAGATACAGGATTCTATGCTCGCCGGCCTGGTGCTCATTGATACGATAAACTGTACAATTGAGCGGGGGATGATTTATGATGTTGACCTCCTGCAGAAGGAGCGTCAGCGGCTGGAAAGGTTTATCAGGGATGTCGGCTTCTATGCATTTTCAACGGAAGACATCTATTTCAGGGTAGACAGCTCACTGATGAACCGCCAGGTAAATGTATATTATGTTGTTTCACGCATGTCATCCCTCGACAGCCAGGGCCGCCTTGTGTACACCAACCATAATATGTACCGTATCAGGGATGTTTACGTCTTCCCTGAGTTCGATCCGAAAATGATACTCACTGACGGGGAGTCCTACACAAGCACATTTGACACGTCATATTATAAAGGTATCTATTATGTCGCACCGCCGGGCAGGACCCTCATCAAACCTGAGGTCATCAACCAGTCGTTATATGTCTCCCCCGGAGCCCTTTTCAGCCTGACCAAGTCCGAGCAGACGCAGGCGCGTCTTTCGGACATGAAGAACCACAGGCTCGTGAATGTTACTTACATGGATGCGGGGAGAGGACCTGATGCAAAGCGCAATGAGAACCTGCTCGACTGTATCGTACAGCTCACTCCGATGCAGCGGCAGTCGTTCACCGTGGAGCTTGAAGGCACGAGCACGGGCGGAAACCTGGGAGGAGCTCTCAACTTTTTATACCAGAACAAGAGCCTGTTCCATGGAGCCGAGCTCTTCAACATGAAGCTGAAAGGGGCATATGAGAGAGTAAATATCGAGGAGTTTAAAAATACTTATGAGGCAGGAATTGAGACCAGCCTGAGGCTGCCCAAGTTGCTGGTGCCGTTTCATGTCAGGGAGAGTATCATCCGCAACTATGACCCGAAGACCATTTTGCAGGCAGGCTATAACCGGCAGAGTGTTCCTGTATACACCCGCACAATAGCAAACGTCACCGCAGGCTATGCATGGAAAGGGAATAACTGGACAAAGCACAGCTTCAACCCGTTGTCATTTGATGTTGTAAAACTTCCGTTCGTGGATCCTGATTTCCAGTCGATGGTCGATACTACATCATATCTGGCCTATTCATTTCGTCCCGTGATGGTTCTTGGAGGTATGTATGACTTCATTTTCAACAACCAGATGATCCAGAATTCAAAGGACTACTGGATAATAAGGTGCGGATTTGATGTCGCCGGCAACCTGCTTAACCTGTCATATAAACTTGCCAATGCTGAAAAGGCGCCGGACGGCACTTATCATTTCCTCGGCCAGCCGTTTGCACAGTTCGTCAAGGGCGAGATAGACGCCAGTTACCATTATAAATTAAATGAAGCCAGCAACATTGTATACAGGTTTTTCGCCGGTGTGGGATGGCCTTACGGCAATACATGGAAGGCAATGCCCTTTGAAGAGCAATATTTCGGAGGAGGCGCAAACGATATAAGGGCATGGGTAGTCAGAACACTCGGCCCGGGCTCTTATGTGCTTACTGAAGATGCGTTTATTAATCAGACAGCAGACATAAAGCTTATCGGTAACGTCGAGTACAGGTTCAAACTTTTCTGGATACTTGAAGGAGCCACATTCATTGATATTGGCAACATCTGGACTTTCAGGGAAGATGAGGGCAGGCCGGGAGGCCAGTTCAAATTCAACTCGTTCCTTAATGACCTGGCGGTGGGGACAGGACTGGGTCTGCGGTTTGATATCAAATTCGTGCTGCTAAGAGCTGATTTAGGATTTAAGTTGCGTGACCCCCAGGCGCTTGCAGGAACAAGATGGAGACCCCTCACAGGAGAATATAATCTCAATGATGATGTTACAATGGTTATAGGTATCGGATATCCGTTCTGAGGTCTGAAGGTTAGTTGAAAGGTTGATGGGTTGAAAAAAATAGTCGAAGCAAAACCGGCTTGTTGCTTTAGGACTGCAGACCATTAGACCTCAGACATTCAGACCACTACTGCCTCTTGCCTCTTGACTTGCATTTTATTTTTGCTTACCTTGCATTGTCTCGTGCTGTATTAATGTGAAACATTTCAGGAAGATTGTAACTGAATTGATTGGATTCGACCGTAGGGAGAGGCGCGGCACCTACATACTGGCCGTGATGCTGGTCGTATTGCTGCTTGTCAGAGTGTTTACCCTCAGACCGGACACGGAACATTTGAATTATGAACTCATTGCAACTGCACAGCCTGATGATCTGCCTGCCGCAGAGGCTGAAAGCAGTTCAGCGGCGCTGTTCACCTTTGACCCCAACACTGTTTCATTCAGCGATCTGTTGAGTCTGGGTCTGTCAGAACGACAGGCTAAAACACTGATAAACTATCGCTCAAGCGGCGCGCGGTTCCGAAAACCGCAGGACCTGAAGAAGGTTTACGGAATCGATTCTGTGACATCAGCCCGGCTGATGCCATGGATTAAGATAGCTGAGGGTCAGGATAATGACAGTCCGGTCCGCCGGAGCAGAATGCCCGAATCAGTCGGGGATCCCCGGCGGACAGGGACTGCAGAGGCTTACGTTGCTGACGGGGCTGACGAGGTTGCCGGGGAGGTTATTGCTGGCTGGACTACAATTGCTGACATGACACCGATAGACCTTAACAGATGCACTGCTCCGGATTTGATAAGGTTACCAGGTATTGGTCCGGTACTGTCAGAAAGAATTATAAAGTACCGTGGTCTGCTGGGCGGATTTGTAGAAACTGAACAGCTATACGAGGTATATGGCCTTGACAGTCAGCTGGTCGTACTCATCAGCCCGATGCTGACGCTGACATACGATTCAGTCGCGCCTCTGATGCTTGACAGCTGTTCATTCAGCGAGCTGGCAAGGCATCCTTATATCGGATCATCTACCGCGCGACTGATTACAAAGTACCGTTCGCTCATGGACACCCCTGTCACCCTGGGAGACATGGTCGGACAAAAGGTTATGAGTCATGAGCAGGCATTGCGTCTGGCGCCCTATGTACGGCCTTCCCCGGACGTTGCAGGCGAGGAATACGAATTTATTTTGTCAAAAGTTTTGAAATGAGTTTGATACATATTAATTTTGCGGCTCGTTTTAACATAAAGTTGAATTATGATAATTGTACCGGTAAAAGAAGGCGAGAACATTGACAGGGCTCTTAAAAAATTTAAGAGAAAATTTGAAAAAACGGGCGTCATCCGTGAGCTCAGAACGCGTCAGGCTTTTATCAAACCCTCCGTACGCCGCAGGGAAGCGATAAAGAAAGCCGTTTATGTTCAGCATCTGCAGCAGGAAGAGGAATAACAGCCCTACTGCTTTTTATTTCTGATAAAAACAATCTTAACAGGTTCCTTTTATGGACAAAAAGGAATCATTCCTGCAATACATCCGGACCGAGAAGCGCTATTCCCGGAATACTGTAACTTCGTATAAGAACGACTTAGACCAGTTTTTTAAGTGGTTGGAAGTGAATGCCGCTGATATTACCCCTGAGGAGGCTACTCAGGGCGAGGTGAGAGCATGGATGGTATCACTCATTGAGAACGGTTGTGCCACCGGAAC
The DNA here is from genome assembly GCA_963743775.1 of uncultured Bacteroidales bacterium. Lineage (GTDB taxonomy): Bacteria > Bacteroidota > Bacteroidia > Bacteroidales > VadinHA17 > SR-FBR-E99. The sequence goes on along the minus strand of CAVURA010000003.1, from coordinate 349,277 downwards.
GGTTCACAGGAAAATGTCCGCCCTCCGTTCATTTTACAGATACATGAGGAAACATGGCCTGAGCAGCTCTGACCCCCTGGCAGGACTGAAGCTTCCAAAGAAGTCCAGACAGCTGCCGGTCTTTGTCGCTGAAGAGGCACTCGACAGGCTTCTTGACGATTACAAATTCGGAGAGAATTTTTCGGGTATACGTGACAGGACTATCATAGAATTTTTGTATCTTACAGGCATGAGGCGATCAGAGCTGATAAGCCTGCGTGATGAGGATGTGGATCTCTCTTCAGGTCAGGTCAGGGTGACGGGCAAGCGAAACAAGCAGAGAGTTATTCCTCTGGCCGCCAGCTTCTTAAAATCACTTGAAATCTATCTGCAGGCCCGCAGCAAAACAAGTCATGCCGGTGAATGGTTTTTTGTCACGGATAAGGGAAACAAACTGTATGACAAAGGTGTTTATAATATAGTGAGAAGGTATCTCTCCATGGTGACAACCGTTGAAAAGAAAAGCCCGCATGTTTTGCGTCACACCTTTGCCACGCACATGCTGAACCACGGCGCCGACCTCAATTCAATCAAGGAATTGCTGGGTCATGCCAGTCTGTCGGCTACTCAGGTTTACACTCACAATACATTTGAACAGTTAAAGAAAGTATACAAACAGGCTCATCCAAGAGCCTAAAAACCAATAACAGGAGGTACTGCCATGAATATTCAGATCCATTCGCTCAAGTTTGATGCAGACAAGAAACTGCTTGATTTTGTGACTCAGAAGGTGAACAAGTTATCACTTGTGACCGACGATATTGTCAGTGCAGAGATTATCCTTAAGCTTGAAAAGGATGAGGAAAGGGAGAACAAGGTGACTGAGATCAGGATAGAATATCCCAAGGGGCCTCTTTTTGCTAGGAAACAGAGTAAGACATTTGAAGAAGCGACCGATCTGGTGATCGCCGCCCTTAAGAAGCAGATAGTCAAACAGAAGGGCAAGATGCGAGGGGAGTAGTTTCCTCCGGGTAAAAAAACTTCACATAATTTTTGAGATTTGAAATTTTAATTCCTACATTTGCAAACCGATTTTTGAGGGTATTTAACTCATGAATTGGCCGTTCTTTCAAATGCCGATGTAGCTCAGTTGGCCAGAGCAGCTGATTTGTAATCTGCAGGTCGGGGGTTCGATTCCCTTCATCGGCTCGTTAATGATGAGTAAGTGTATGTCTAACCAGACATGCCTGCATGAAGGGGGAGATACCAAAGTGGCCAACTGGGGCAGACTGTAAATCTGCTGTCGAATGACTTCGTAGGTTCGAATCCTGCTCTCCCCACTAATTCATTGCAGGAAAGCAAAGTGCTCTTTCCCCGGAAAGCGTGCCAGGGCACTGGTGACAGATATAAGCGGGAGTAGCTCAGTTGGTAGAGCAATAGCCCTCCAAGCTATGGGTCGCGAGTTCGAGTCTCGTTTCCCGCTCAAAAGCCGATGTAGCTCAGGGGTAGAGCACTTCCTTGGTAAGGAAGGGGTCATGAGTTCAATTCTCATCATCGGCTCGAAAGAATTTTAATTGTATTTGGATGTATTTGGATGTAAATAATTTAATAAGCTTCTAGTTATGGCAAAAGAAAAATTTGACAGGTCGAAGCCACACGTTAATATCGGTACAATCGGTCACGTCGACCACGGCAAGACCACTTTGACAGCTGCTATTACGATGGTTCTCGCAAAAAAAGGTCTCTCGGAAATCAGGGACTTTGATTCAATCGACAATGCTCCCGAGGAAAAGGAAAGGGGTATTACGATCAACACAGCTCACGTTGAGTATTCAACGGCGAACCGTCACTATGCACACGTCGACTGTCCGGGACACGCTGACTATGTTAAGAACATGGTTACAGGTGCTGCCCAGATGGACGGTGCGATCATCGTTGTTGCTGCTACTGACGGCCCGATGCCTCAGACACGCGAGCATATCCTTCTCGCTCGTCAGGTAAACGTTCCGAAAATTGTGGTCTTCCTTAATAAAGTTGACCTTGTCGATGATGAGGAGCTTATTGACCTTGTTGAGATGGAAATACGTGACCTTCTGAACTTCTATAAGTATGACGGTGACGGTTGCCCCGTTATCCGCGGCTCAGCCCTCGGCGCCATGAACCACGAACCCAAATGGGAAGAAAAGGTCATGGAACTGATGGATGCAGTTGACTCATTCATTCCGATACCTTTGCGTGAGAATGAGAAACCGTTCCTTATGCCGGTAGAAGACATTTTCTCAATCACCGGACGTGGTACAGTTGCCACAGGCCGTATTGAGACAGGTGTCGTTCATACAGGTGATGAGCTCGAGATCGTTGGTCTTGGTGCAGAAAAACGCAAGTCAATATGTACCGGTGTTGAGATGTTCCGCAAGATCCTTGATCAGGGCGAAGCAGGTGACAACGTAGGTCTGCTGCTGCGCGGTGTTGACAAGAAGGAGATCAAGAGAGGTCATGTGCTTGCCAAACCGGGTTCAATCACACCCCACACCAAATTCAAGGCTGAGGTGTATGTGCTCAAGAAAGAAGAAGGTGGCCGCCACACTCCGTTCCACAACCATTATCGTCCCCAGTTCTATCTGAGAACTCTCGACATAACCGGTGAGATCACTCTCCCTGAAGGAACAGAAATGGTAATGCCAGGTGATAACGTAACCATCACCGTCGACCTTATCTATCCTGTGGCTATCAACAAGAACCTCCGTTTTGCTATCCGCGAAGGCGGACGTACAGTGGGAGCAGGACAGGTTATTGATATACTTGTCTAAGACCTTATATATATAGTGGTATCCGTCGTCCGCCTTCTGGCGGATGGACGGGTGTCATTGAAAATGTACACGGGTGTAGCTCAGTTGGTAGAGCACTGGTCTCCAAAACCAGGTGTCGGGAGTTCGAGTCTCTCCTCCCGTGCTAAATCGAAGTCTTGAAATGAAAGTACTTAATTATTTTAAAGAATCATACAACGAACTGATGCATAAGGTGACCTGGCCATCATGGAGTGAGCTTCAGGGCAGCGCCACCCTTGTTCTGGTCACATCGGTGATGCTCGCCATAGTGATATGGATGATGGATTTCGCCTTTGAAAAGGTCATGAGCACAGTATATGGTTGGTTGTATTAATAAGATGACGATCACAAATGAGTGAGAACGTTAAAAAGTGGTATGTGCTCAGGGCTATAGGCGGCAAGGAGAAGAAGGTGAAGGAATATCTCGAGAACGAGATCGTGCGCCTGAAGCTGCAGGATTACATAGCACAGGTACTCATCCCTACGGAGAAGGTTTACCAGATACGTTCAGGCAAGAAGATAAGCAAGGAGCGAAACTTCTTTCCCGGATATGTCATAGTGGAAGCCGCACTCGTGGGTGAGGTGCCACATGTGTTACGCAACGTACCCAACGTGCTCGGTTTTCTCGGGACACAGTCTGGTGAGCCGACACCGATACGCAAGGCAGAAATTAACCGTATCCTGGGCAAGGTCGATGAGCTTGCCGCAAGCGATGAGGAGCTTAATGTGCCCTTCGTCGTCGGGGAAACGGTGAAAGTAATAGATGGCCCCTTCAACAGCTTCTCAGGAGTTATTGAAGAGGTTAACGAAGAAAAGCGTAAGCTGAAAGTGATGGTCAAGATCTTCGGACGAAAGACCCCGCTCGAACTCAGCTTCATGCAGGTAGAGAAAGAAAGTTAGGAAATCAGGAAATTGAGAGCCGTGAATTATAATGCTTCCTTAAACGGCTTTCATGCTCTCGCTATAAACAATGCAAATTTTTAATTATGGCAAAAGAAGTTGCTGGATTAATCAAATTACAGATTAAAGGCGGAGCAGCCAATCCATCTCCACCGGTAGGACCCGCACTGGGTTCCAAAGGTGTGAATATCATGGAGTTTTGTAAACAGTTCAATGCCCGTACCCAGGACATGGCAGGGAAGGTCATCCCGGTGATTATCACCGTGTACAATGACAAGTCTTTTGAGTTTATCACAAAGACACCTCCCGTTGCCGTCCAGATTATCGAGGCCTCCAAGACAAAGAAAGGCTCTCCGGAGCCCAACCGTAACAAGGTGGCATCAATAACATGGGGTCAGGTAAAGACTATTGCTGAGGCAAAGATGCAGGATTTAAACTGCTTCACCCTCGATTCCGCGATGAAGATGGTGGCTGGCACGGCCAGAAGTATGGGCATCACCGTGACCGGTGTATTCCCGGGTAAATAAACTAATAAGTGTATAAAAATGGCTAAGCTTACCAAGAATCAGAAGTTTGCCCTCGAGAAAATCGAGCATGGCAAGCTCTATACTTTGTCAGAAGCGGCAGCATTGGTAAAAGATATCACGACATCAAAGTTTGATGCTTCGGTTGATCTTGATGTAAGGCTGGGAATTGACCCCCGTAAATCGAATCAGATGGTTCGCGGTGTCGTTTCCCTTCCTCACGGTACAGGTAAGGAGGTCAGGGTTCTGGCTCTCGTAACACCTGACAAGGTGGCTGAAGCAACAGAGGCAGGCGCAGATTATGTGGGGCTGGAAGAGTGGGTTGAGAAAATAAAAGGCGGCTGGACGGATGTTGATGTAATTATTACCATGCCCTCAGTGATGGGTAAGATAGGTCAGTTAGGACGCGTGCTTGGTCCCCGTGGACTCATGCCGAACCCAAAAAGCGGCACCGTAACCATGGAGATCAGCAAGGCTGTAAAAGAGGTCAAGCAGGGAAAAATCGACTTTAAAGTTGACAAAGCCGGTATAGTACATGCTTCCATCGGAAAAGTATCCTTTGAACCTCATAAGATCGTAGAGAACGCCAAAGAGTTTCTCGGAATGATCAACAAACTCAAGCCCACCTCGGCTAAGGGAACATACATCAGAAGTATATTCCTTTCTAGCACTATGAGCGCGGGACTGAAGGTTGATCCCAAGAGCCTTGACGTGTAACTGAAAGATTAACCTCAGAGAGATTATGAGAAAAGACGAAAAAACCGAAATAATAAACAGTCTGGCTGATATTCTGAAAGAATACAGTCACTTTTACCTGACTGACACTGCACAGCTCAATGCTGCTGACACCAGTGATCTCAGAAGGAAGTGTTTCGAGAACCAGATAAGACTGGTTGTCGTGAAGAACACCCTCCTGAAGAGAGCGCTGGAGCAGACAGGCCTTGAATGCGGAGAACTGTTCCCCGTACTTAAAGGCTCGACTGCTGTTATGTTCTCGAATAACGGAAATACCCCGGCAAAAATGATCAGGGATTTCCGTAGATCGCACCCCAAACCGCTGATCAAAGGAGCGTATGTGGCAGAATCTGTATATGTCGGTGAAAACCTTCTTGAGACCCTTGTGGCTCTCAAGTCAAAAGAGGAGCTCATCGGCGATATCCTGACTTTGCTCCAGTCGCCCGCGAAGAATGTTATCTCCGCACTGCAGTCTGGTGGTACCAAAATTCATGGTGTTCTTGAAACACTGTCAAAGAAGTAATCATTAATAGTAATCAAATTAAAATTCAAAATAGAAATGGCAGATCTTAAGAAATTTGCAGAAGAGTTGGTGAACTTAACCGTTAAAGAGGTTAATGAGCTTGCGAAAATACTGAAAGATGAGTATGGCATTGAACCTGCAGCCGCAGCAGTGGCTTTTGCAGCACCGTCAGGCAGCGGAGACGCTCCTGTTGTTGCTGAGAAGAGTTCTTTCGATGTTATCCTTAAAAATGCAGGCGGCCAGAAGCTACAGATCGTTAAGCTGGTGAAAGATATCACAGGCCTCGGTCTTAAAGAAGCCAAAGCTGTTGTTGACGCCGCTCCGTCACCTGTTAAAGAAGGTGTCTCAAAAGAAGAGGCTGAGAACATTAAGAAGCAATTGGAAGACTCAGGAGCTGAAGTTGAACTTAAATAAGCTATACCTGACAACCGGGTTTACAGGTTTAGTTCCGCCATCCGGCGGAGCTAAGCCTTTTTGGCATTTTTAATAAGTTCACTTAATCCTACCATCAATGTCCTCGAAAAATAACGAACGCGTAAGTTTCGCATCCAAGAAAGACCAGCTCGAATATCCTGACTTTCTTGAGATTCAATTAAAATCTTTTGCAGAGTTTTTCCAGCTTGGCACCACACCTGAGAACAGGAGGAAAGAAAACCTTTACCAGGTTTTCATGGAGAACTTCCCCATCACCGACACCAGGAACAATTTTGTGCTTGAATTTCTGGATTATTCAATTGATCCTCCAAGATATACAATCGATGAGTGTATTGAGAGAGGCCTGACTTTCAGCGTTCCTCTGAAAGCCAAACTAAAACTTTACTGCACTGATCCCGAGCATGAGGATTTTGACACTGTCATTCAGGATGTATACCTGGGCGTCATCCCTTACATGACCGAGCGCGGTACATTCGTCATCAACGGCGCTGAGAGGGTTGTAGTATCCCAGCTCCACAGGTCACCCGGTGTGTTCTTCGGGCAGAGCATCCACGCCAACGGCACCAAGCTTTATTCAGCACGCATCATCCCCTTCAAGGGATCATGGATAGAGTTTGCAACTGACATCAACAATGTGATGTACGCCTATATTGACAGGAAGAAGAAGCTGCCTGTCACAACCCTGCTTAGGGCTATCGGCTTCGAGGGCGATAAGGATATCCTTGAGATCTTCAACCTTGCCGAAGAGCATAAGGTCTCAAAGGTGAGCATTAAGAAACTCGTCGGCCGCAAACTCGCCGCGAGGGTTCTCCGTACATGGGTCGAGGATTTCGTCGACGAGGATACGGGTGAGGTTGTCTCCATCGAACGTAACGAGGTAGTGCTCGACAGGGAGACAGTCATTGAAAATGAACATATTGACCTGATAGTTGACTCAGGGGCAAAATCGATTCTGCTTCACCGCGAGGATGTGAGCCTGTCTGACTTTGCTATCATATACAATACTTTGCAGAAAGACCCCTGCAACTCAGAGAAAGAGGCTGTGATATACATCTACCGCCAGCTGCGCAATGCAGAGCCGCCGGATGAGGCTACAGCACGTGATGTCATTGACAAGCTCTTCTTCTCGGATAAACGTTATGATCTTGGCGAAGTGGGACGCTTCCGGATAAACCGCAAGCTGAAGCTTAACATCGACATGAACACCAAGATCCTGACAAGGGAGGATATTATTGCCATCATACGTTACCTGATTGAGCTCATCAACTCAAAGACTGACGTTGATGATATTGACCACCTGAGCAACAGGAGGGTACGTACCGTCGGTGAACAGTTGTCTGCACAGTTCAGCGTAGGTCTTGCCCGTATGGCACGTACGATACGTGAACGCATGAACGTCAGGGATAATGAGGTCTTCACACCTGTTGACCTCATCAATTCAAAGACCCTGTCGTCAGTCATAAACTCGTTCTTCGGCACCAACCAGCTGTCACAGTTCATGGATCAGACCAACCCGCTGGCAGAGATGACCCACAAGCGTCGCCTCTCAGCCCTGGGTCCCGGAGGTCTATCGCGTGAACGCGCAGGATTCGAGGTTCGTGACGTACATTACACCCATTATGGCCGTCTCTGTCCCATCGAGACACCTGAAGGACCGAATATCGGTCTTATATCTTCGCTTTGCGTATATGCCAAGATCAATAACCTCGGCTTTATCGAGACACCCTACCGTGATGTTGTCAACGGGAAGGTTGATCTCAAGAACGATTCCGTAAAGTGGCTTACCGCTGAAGACGAAGAGTACCTGACTGTGGCGCAGGCCAATGCACCGCTGAATGCAGACGGTACCTTCACGAACCCCAGGGCAAAGTCAAGGCTCGGGGCAGACTATCCCTACGAGGAGGTTGGCAAGGTGCAGATGATGGATGTGGCGCCAAACCAGATTGCATCAATAGCTGCATCACTGATACCTTTCCTCGAGCATGATGATGCCAACCGTGCACTCATGGGATCAAACATGATGAGACAGGCAGTGCCACTGGTAAGGCCTGAAGCACCTATCGTAGGCACCGGGCTGGAAGCTCAGGTCATAAAAGACTCAAGGATACTGATAGTCTCCGAGGGCGACGGCGTGATCGAATACGTTGATTCAAACGAGATTGTCGTAAGATACTCGAGAACTGATGAGGAAAAATTCGTCAGCTTTGATGATGACGTCAGGCGTTACAACCTGCCCAAGTACCACAAGACAAACCAGAATACGACAATCAACCTCGTTCCTATCGTTAAGAAAGGGGAGAAGGTTGTAAAAGGACAGGTGCTTACCGAAGGGTATGGCACCAAGAACGGTGAGCTGGCACTTGGCCGTAACCTTAAAGTGGCTTTCATGCCATGGAAGGGATACAACTTTGAGGATGCCATCGTGCTGAGTGAAAAGGTAGTGCAGGAAGACATCTTCACTTCGGTGCATATAGATGAGTACCTTCTAGAAGTTCGCGATACCAAGCGCGGTATGGAAGAGCTTACCTCCGATATCCCGAACGTGAGTGAAGAGGCAACGAAAAACCTTGATGAGAACGGCCTCATAAGAGTAGGCGCACAGATCAGACCCGGTGACATTCTTATCGGGAAGATCACACCGAAAGGCGAATCTGATCCTTCACCTGAGGAGAAGCTCCTCAGAGCTATCTTCGGAGACAAGGCCGGTGATGTCAAGGATGCCTCTCTCAAGGCCGGACCGTCACTTGAAGGTGTGGTCATTGCCAAGAAGCTCTTCACAAGGGCTATAAAGGACCGCAAAGCCAAGACAGCCGAAAAGCCATTGCTGGACAAGATTGATGCTGACTTCAACAGAACGGCGGATGATCTGAAGGCACGACTGGTTGACAAGCTCTTTATTCTCGTTAACGGTAAGACATCACAGGGAGTGAAGGATTATCTGAACGTGGATGTTATCCCTAAAGGAGCCAAATTCACGCTTAAGCAGCTGCAGGAGATTGATTATCTGAATGTCAACCCCAACAAGTGGACGACAGACAAGAAAAAGAATGACAGCATCAAACAGCTTCTCCATAACTATATTATCAAGCACAAGGAGATAGACGGCGTATACAAGAGGAAGAGGTACAACATCACAATCGGTGATGAGCTGCCTGCAGGCATAGTAAGGCTTGCCAAGGTATATATTGCCAAGAAGCGCAAGGTGAGGGTCGGAGACAAGATGGCCGGACGTCACGGTAACAAGGGTATTGTTGCCAAGATTGTACGTGCCGAGGACATGCCGTTCCTCGCTGACGGAACACCGGTGGACATTGTTCTTAACCCGCTGGGTGTACCTTCGAGGATGAACCTCGGACAGATCTATGAGACTGTCCTGGGATGGGCAGGCAAGGAGCTTGGAATGCAGTTCTCAACCCCCATATTCGACGGAGCGAACCAGGAAGAGATTCATGACCTTACCGAAAAAGCCGGCATACCGCGCAACGGTACCACCTACCTCTACGACGGAGGCACGGGTGACAGGTTCGACCAGCCCGCCACCGTGGGAATGATCTACATGCTCAAACTCGGCCACATGGTTGATGACAAGATGCACGCCCGTTCAATAGGGCCGTATTCGCTCATCACCCAGCAGCCTCTCGGAGGCAAGGCACAGTTTGGCGGCCAGAGGTTTGGTGAGATGGAGGTTTGGGCGCTTGAAGCATTTGGCGCTGCACATATACTCCAGGAGATACTTACTATCAAGTCTGACGATGTGATAGGAAGGGCAAAAGCTTACGAGGCTATCGTCAAGGGTGAACCGATGCCACTTCCGGGCATACCAGAGTCGCTTAACGTGCTTCTGCACGAGCTGCGGGGCCTGGGCCTGAGCATCAACCTTGAATAGACAAGCCGGGTAATTAACCAGATATAAAAAAATAAAATATATGTCATTCAGAAGGGATAACAAACAGAAGACCAGCTACACGAAGATTTCCATAGGGCTGGCATCGCCCGAGGAGATTCTTGACAAATCAAGCGGAGAAGTCCTGAAGCCTGAGACAATAAACTACCGTACATATAAGCCTGAACGCGACGGCCTCTTCTGCGAGAGGATCTTCGGCCCGGTCAAAGACTATGAATGTCATTGCGGGAAGTACAAAAGGATAAGGTACAAGGGAATTGTCTGCGACCGTTGCGGTGTTGAAGTGACGGAGAAGAAGGTGAGACGAGAGCGCATGGGACATATCGCACTGGTGGTGCCTGTAGCTCATATATGGTATTTCAGATCACTTCCGAACAAGATCGGATACCTCCTGGGTCTTCCGACAAAAAAACTTGACAGCATCATTTATTATGAAAAGTACGTTGTCATCAATCCGGGAGTAAAAGCTGTTGACGGAGTCAAATATCTCGATTTCCTCTCAGAAGAGGAGTACATGGAGATTATTGAGTCCCTTCCCAAGGAGAATCAGTATCTTGATGATGACCATCCTGATAAGTTCGTGGCAGAGATGGGGGCTGAGGCTCTCTACAAGCTGCTGGGCAAGCTTGATCTCGATGAACTCTCATATTCCCTTCGTCACCGCGCAAACACCGAGACATCTCAGCAGCGCAAGAGCGAGGCTCTCAAGAGGCTCCAGGTGGTTGAGGCATTCAGGGAGTCAAAGAACATCAACAGGCCTGAGTGGATGATCGTGAAGATTGTGCCGGTGATTCCACCGGAGCTGAGACCGCTTGTTCCGCTTGACGGCGGACGGTTCGCCACAAGTGACCTCAATGACCTGTACCGCAGGGTGATCATACGCAATAACCGTCTGAAGAGACTGATAGAGATCAAGGCTCCCGAAGTGATCCTTCGCAATGAGAAAAGGATGCTGCAGGAGGCTGTCGACTCACTCTTTGACAACTCCCGCAAGGCAAACGCAGTCAAGACTGACGCCAACAGGCCACTTAAATCGCTGTCTGACAGCCTCAAGGGTAAGCAGGGACGATTCCGCCAGAACCTTCTTGGTAAAAGGGTTGACTATTCAGCACGTTCGGTTATTGTCGTTGGGCCTGAGCTTCACCTTCATGAGTGCGGCATACCCAAAGACATGGCTGCAGAGCTCTACAAGCCGTTCATCATACGCAAACTCATTGAACGCGGTATAGTCAAGACCGTCAAGAGCGCGAAGAAGATTGTTGACCGCAAGGATCCGGTTGTGTGGGATATACTTGAGAATGTACTCAAGGGTCATCCCGTGTTGCTCAACCGTGCTCCAACGCTTCACAGGTTAGGTATCCAGGCTTTCCAGCCCAAGCTCATAGAGGGCAAGGCCATCCAGTTGCACCCGCTTGTATGTACGGCTTTCAACGCCGACTTTGACGGTGACCAGATGGCTGTGCATCTTCCTCTTGGTAACGCCGCCATTATTGAGGCACAGATGCTGATGCTTGCATCACATAACATCCTCAACCCTGCAAACGGTGCACCTATTACAGTGCCTTCACAGGACATGGTCCTCGGGCTATACTACATCACCAAGGCACGCAAAAGCACTGAGCAGATAAAAGTTAAGGGTGAAGGAAGTTCGTTCTATTCACCTGATGAAGTGCGAATAGCATACAACGAAGGTAAGATTGACCTTCACGCCATCATCAAGGTAAAAGTCAACGACATGGTTGACGGTCAGAATGTCAACCACCTGATCGAGACCACCGTAGGCCGGGTGCTCTTCAACGAGTTTGTCCCCGAAGAGGTTGGTTATCTCAACGAACTGCTGACAAAGAAATCGCTCAGGGATATTATCGGTACTGTGCTTAAAAAAGCAGGTACCGCCAAGACAGCTGATTTCCTTGACTCCATTAAGGATCTTGGATTCCGTATGGCATTTGTCGGAGGCCTGTCATTCAACCTTGATGACGTAATCATCCCCAAGGAAAAGGAGATGTTTGTGGCAGAGGGATATGAGCAGGTTGAAGAGGTGATCTCCAACTACAGCATGGGGTTCATCACCAACAATGAGAGGTACAACCAGATCATTGATATATGGACACATGTCAATGCACGACTGACACAGAGCCTCATGAAGCAGCTTTCAACCGACAAGCAGGGCTTCAACTCAGTGTACATGATGCTTGACTCCGGTGCAAGGGGCTCGAAGGAGCAGATCCGTCAGCTCTCAGGCATGAGGGGTCTTATGGCTAAGCCGCAGAAATCAGGATCAGCAACCTCGGAGATCATTGAGAACCCGATCCTTTCCAACTTCAAGGAGGGCCTTTCCGTTCTCGAATACTTCATCTCGACACACGGTGCACGAAAGGGTCTTGCTGACACCGCACTCAAGACTGCTGATGCAGGTTACCTGACCCGCCGTCTTGTTGACGTATCGCAGGATGTGATCATCACCGAGGAGGACTGCGGCACACTGCGCGGTCTTGTGGCTACCGCCATCAAGAACAACGAGGAAGTGGTTGAATCACTTTATGACAGAATTCTTGGCCGAACCACGGTTCATGATATCTACAATCCTCTCACCGGCGAGCTTATTGTCACGGCCGGGGAGGAAATCACCGAGGAACTTGCCAACCGCATTGACGAGTCGCCCATTGAGCAGGTCGAGATACGTTCGGTGCTCACATGTGAGTCAAAGAAGGGTGTCTGTGCCAAGTGTTACGGACGCAACCTTGCAACCGGAAGAATGGTTCAGAAGGGTGAGGCCTGCGGTGTTATTGCAGCGCAGAGCATCGGCGAGCCGGGCACCCAGCTTACACTTCGTACTTTCCACGTCGGTGGTACAGCATCAAACATTACGACAGAATCAAGCCTTGTCGCCAGATACGGTGGTATCGCAGCCATTGAGGAGGTCAGAACGGTCTTAAGGAAAGACCCTGAGAAAGGCAAAGTGGATGTGGTTATCGGCCGCCTCGGTGAACTGAGGATCATGGACAAGAAGACCGGCATTGCACTTACTACCCATTCGATACCCTACGGAAGCAGACTTTATGTAAAGGCTAACCAGGAAATCGAAAAGGGTCAGCTTATATGCGAATGGGATCCGTTTAACGCGGTAATTATTTCCGAGGTTGCAGGTAAGGTGGCATTTGACTACTTTATTGAGGGTGTTACTTTCCGTGAAGAGTCTGATGAACAGACCGGGTTCAAGGAAAAGGTTATCATTGAGAGCAGGGACAAGACCAAGAACCCTGCCATCAAGATCATGTCTCCTGAAGGAGTGGAATTAAAATCCTACAACCTTCCGGTGGGCGCTCACCTTGTCACTGACCTTAACAAGCACGTGGTAGCCGGTGACACCATAGTAAAGATACCAAGATCAGTTGGCAAGTCAGGTGACATCACAGGCGGTCTGCCGCGTGTCACCGAACTCTTCGAAGCCCGTAACCCGTCCAACCCGGCCATTGTAACCGAGATTGACGGCGAGGTCACCTACGGCAAGATCAAGAGGGGTAACAGGGAGATAACCATCACCTCCAAATCGGGAGAGATGAAGAAATATCTCGTACCGCTGTCGAAACAGATACTGGTTCAGGAGAATGACTATGTCAGGGCAGGTATAGCCCTCTCTGACGGCGCCGTTACCCCGTCCGATATCCTTGCCATCAAGGGCCCGACAAAGGTACAGGAGTACATCGTGAACGAGATACAGGAAGTATACCGGTTGCAGGGTGTGAAGATCAATGACAAACACTTTGAGACTATCGTCAGGCAGATGATGCGCAAGGTTGAGATCATTGACCCGGGTGATACGAAATTCCTTGAACGTCAGGTTGTTGACAAGCTTGAGTTCATGGATGAGAACGACTGGGTTTATGGCAAGAAGATCGTCCTTGATTCCGGAGACAGCCAGACGCTGAGACCGGGGCAGGTCATCACTGCCCGAAAGCTCAGGGATGAGAACTCGGTACTCAAGCGCCGCGACCTTAAGGTGATAGAATCCAGGGATGCTATTCCGGCTACCTCGCAGCAGGTGCTGCAGGGTATCACCCGTGCCGCTCTTCAGACCAACAGTTTCTTCTCTGCAGCTTCATTCCAGGAGACAACCAAGGTTCTGAACGAGGCAGCTATCCTGGGCAAGATCGACTTCCTTGAAGGTCTTAAGGAAAATGTTATTGTCGGCCATCTTATTCCGGCCGGAACAGGACTCAGGGAGTACAACAATGTTATAGTCGGCTCACTGGATGATTATGATACCCTTGTCCATGCCGGACAGAGCCCCGCTGAGGTAGAACAGGAACATGACTAAATCACAACATCATGGCGGACAATAAGAATCAGAACCAGAATCAGTTTAACATCGAGCTCAGCGAGGATGTTGCACAGGGTGTCTATTCGAACCTTGCGGTAATCACACATTCACCTGCCGAGTTTGTAATTGATTTTATCCGGATAATGCCAGGCGTACCAAAATCAAAGGTTAAATCGAGGATTATACTTACGCCTGAACATGCTAAAAGGCTGGTTGCTGCCCTGAATGACAATATCTCAAAGTATGAGGCTGTACACGGTACCATACGTGAGGTAAAGGGATCGGGACCGGTTATGCCCGTAAACTTTGGAGGTCCCACGGCACAAGCCTAGCATGTGACCGTTAAAAGACAGGGCTGTGACAGTGTGTTACAGCCTTTCTTTTTGGCAGGGAATGAAAATAATCGTTATTTTGCAGATTGTTAACAGCGTGAATTATGAATATTAAAAGAATTCTGGCAAACGGTGCAATGGCTCTTCTGCTTATTGCAGGGGTGATTTCATCGGCAGGCTGCAAAAAACAGCCTAAATGCGGGTGCGACGGAGACGCTCTTGACACTCTGAAACTGGCTCATGTCTATATCTCTTATGATGCTGAAAACAAATCAGCCCAGTTCATACCGCTCTGGAGCAATTACGATATATACTACTTCTGCAATCCTTCGGATTTTATGGATGAACTGAAAACATTCGAGCAGGGGGCTGAGATACTCGTGTCGGGTGCATATTTCTATGAGTGCAATTATCTGATGAACGCCGGTAACGGTGGATCATACAGTATGTACAGGATCTTCCAGATCCAGATTACCGATGTTGCACCTTACGATTACGGTAAATGACCTCCTGAACAGCTCAAGTTTGTAATTCTTACCCTGAATGTCTGACCGCAACATATCCTTTATAGGTGCAGGAAATGTGGCGGAGGCGCTATGCCGGGGGTTCATGGCCGCCGGCCACCGGATAAGATCGGTGGCGTCAAGAGGCGCCGACAGTGCTCATGCCCTTGCGGCAGCAACAGGGGCTGAGTGGAGGAGAGATCTTTCCATACCCGACAATTGCGATATACTCATTCTTGCGGTCACCGACACTTCAGTGGCTGAGGTAGCCCGGGAGGTCATTCTTCCGGACAGGACAGTAATAGCGCACACTGCCGGAAGCGTTTCTCTTGATGCACTTGGGCGTAACCGGCGGGCTGGTGTATTCTATCCGCTGCAGACATTCACAAAGGGCTTCATGCCTGAGCTTAAGAAGGTGCCTTTTTTTATTGAGGCTACTGATGAGCCTTCTTTGAATTTGCTCAGAGAACTGGCAACGGATATAGGGGCCGGAGCCTGGGACTGTGACACTGAAAAGCGCCGGCATCTTCATGTGGCAGCTGTGTTCGCAAACAATTTCTCCAACTTCATGATGACGACAGGTGAGGCAATAGCAACCGAAGCCGGATTTGATCCCTCACTGCTGCGGCCGCTCATGGAAGAGACTGTACTCAAGGCTCTTCGTACCGGCCCGGAGCGTGCCCAGACCGGCCCGGCTGTCAGACAAGATGTCAGAACGATGGAAAGTCATCTCGAATTGTTATCTTTCTCACCGGAATACCAGGAACTGTACCGGCTGATCAGCAGGATGATCACCGGCCATTATACGAACAACGACTGATGACCAATTTCAAGGAAGAGCTGCAGAATGTAAAAGCATTCGTCTTCGATATTGACGGCGTACTCTCAACACAGACAATTGCACTGTCGGTGTGGGGTATCCCGCTACGCACGGTAAACCTCAGGGATGGATATGCCATACAGCTCGCAGTCAAAAAAGGATATCATGTCGGAGTGATCTCAGGAGCCAACTCAAAAGAGTATATCAAGCGGCTAAAAACCCTTGGCGTAAATGATATTTATCTCAATTCCCGGACCAAGAAGGAAAGCATGAAGGCGCTGGTCAGCAAGTGGGGTTTGGACATCAGGAATGTACTTTATATGGGTGATGATATCCCTGACTTTGAGGTGATGAAAATGGTCGGTTTGCCTGCCTGTCCCAGCGATGCGGACAGCGAAATAAAGCAGGTTTCCGTCTATATTTCAGACAAGCGCGGCGGCGAGGGATGTGTTCGCGATGTCATTGAACAGGCATTGAGACTGCATAACAACTGGATGGATTATGAAGCTTTTTCCTGGTAATATGCTGCGAGGCCTTCTGACGCTTATCAGACTGCCTAACCTGCTCATTGTGGCTCTCACGATGCTGCTGATGAGGTATGCCGTAATCCATCCCCTGCTGAACGCCATGCCTGTCACAATGATTGATTCTCCCCTTATCGTTACCAGGATGACCTTCCAGCTGGGCTGGTTTGATTTCCTGATCCTTGTAATTTCGACAGTATTAATTACTGCAGCAGGTTATGTGATCAACGATTACTTTGACATCCGCGCCGACCTCATTAACAGGGGTTCAATAATCGTGGGCAACACGATGACCAGACGCACGGCCATGCTTTATCACAATATCTTCAATATTCTTGGTGTGATCGGCGGTACTTATGTATCTGCACGCATAGGATATTTCTGGCTGGGTGTGCTATTTATCCTGGTCTCAGGCTTGCTTTATTTTTACTCCGCAACATATAAAAGGCAATTTCTCATCGGCAACATCATAGTTTCATTCCTGACCGCCATGGTACCGATGATGGTTGTTATCTATGACGCACCTCCGGTCTTCATGCATTATGCCGGCTCGGTGATCGATTTCCCCGGTGTCGCCATTCTTTTTTACTGGGTTGGAGGGTTTGCCCTGTTTGCCTTTATGACCACTTTTATCCGCGAGATTATCAAGGACATGGAAGATTATAAGGGCGATCTGGCCCTGGGACGCAAGACACTGCCTGTCAGGGCCGGGATCTTTGCATCTGGAATTACCGTTCTCTTCCTTTCACTTGTGACAATATCTCTCCTTTACTTCATATGGTTCAGATACCTGAACGATAAGATCACATTAGCCTATATCAGCCTCCTTATCACAGTCCCGATGATATGGGTGAATTACAAGGTTCTTACCGCCAGGGACCAGCATGCGCTTCATCTGGCAAGCGGGCTGATGAAGCTGATAATGCTGGCAGGGATACTCTATTCACTGGTTGCAGGCGGAATCATTTCTTCAGGAAAGCTGTTCTAGGATGATCTCTGACGGGTTAAAGGAGTACGATCTTATTCTCGCCTCTGCATCACCGCGCCGCAGGCAGCTGCTCGAAGAGGCCGGCTTCAGGTTTCGTGCCGCCTCTGTTGATTTCAATGAAGTATGGCCTTCGCATCTCAGCGGCAGGGAGATTGCCGGGTTCCTGGCCGAGGGCAAGGCGGCGGCATGGAAAGAAGATATTAAGCCAGGCCAGATAATCATTACAGCTGATACTGTTGTCTGGTGTCATGATATGGTACTCGGTAAGCCTGCCGATGCAGCAGAGGCAGCACAGTTTCTCAGACTTCTCTCTGGTTGTGAGCATGAGGTCATAACAGGTATGTGCCTCAGGGACAGCAGCAGAAATCACACTTTCTCCGTGACTACCCGTGTGACATTCAGGGAACTGTCGGATGAAGAGATTGAGTATTATATTGAAAACTACCAACCTCTTGATAAGGCAGGCGCATACGGTATCCAGGAATGGATTGGACTCCGGGGCATAACACGCATTGAAGGATCATATTACAATGTCGTTGGCATGCCTGTCAGTGATCTTTATGCCCGGCTGCTTGACTTTACAGGAAACAAAAAACTAAAATGATGAAAAAACAGTCATTGTTGCTGGTTCTGATAATCTCACTTCTATCTGTTACTGCCAGGGCCGACGAGGGAATGTGGATACCGGTATTGATAGAGAAGTACAATATCAGGATTATGCAGGAAAACGGATTCAAGCTCACCGCTGAAGATATTTACAGTATCAACAAGGCATCGATGAAAGACGCCGTTGTACTCTTTGGCGGCGGCTGCACCGGAGAATTCATTTCTGATAAAGGCCTGATCCTGACCAATCACCACTGCGGTTTTGGCTCAATACAAAATCACTCCACTCTTGAGCATGACTACCTTTCTAACGGTTTCTGGGCTTCAACAAATAAGGAAGAGCTGTCCAACCCCGGGCTGTCAGTTACAATCATGAAGTACATGGAAGATGTCACCGAAAGGGTGCTCGCAGGTGTAACTGATGATTTGGATACGGAAAAACGGGAGGCACTGATTAATGCAAACATAACTGCCATCAATGCCGAAGCAGTTAAGGGGACTCATTACACTTCCATGGTCATGCCATTCTTCCTGGGGAACCAGTATTTCCTCATTGTGAACGAGGTGTTCCGGGATGTGAGGCTTGTTGGCGCCCCGCCGTCGGCTATCGGGAAGTTCGGTGGAGACACTGACAACTGGGTATGGCCGCGGCATACAGGCGATTTTTCCTTGTTCAGGGTGTATGCTGACAGCACGAATAAACCGGCAGCATATTCCGCTGATAATATTCCCTACAAGCCGGCATTTCACTTTCCCATCTCACTGGCCGGAGTAAAAGAAGGCGATTTTACAATGGTCTTTGGTTATCCGGCCAGAACCCAGGAGTACGCTCCTTCAGACCAGATAAAAATGCTTAAGGACATTATCTATCCGAAACAGATTGAGATCCGCGGTACAAAGATTTCCATCATGGAACAGGAAATGGCCAAAGATCAGCTTGTAAGGATAAAGTATGCCGATAAATCATTCGGGCTGGCTAACGGATGGAAGAAATGGCAGGGAGAGATACAGTGCCTCGATAAAATCAAGGGTGTGGAAACCAAAGAGGCCTTTGAAAAAGGATTCTCGGAGTGGATCGCCGGTGATGCAGCCCGCACGGCCAGATACGGTAAGCTATTCGAACAGTACGACGAAATATATAAGACCTACAGTACCCTTTCCCTTGTTAACAATTACACATCCGAGGTATTCTTTAACGACGGTGCGGAGCCTGCCGGGCTTGCCAACAGCTTCAGGAATGCTATTAATATGGCCGACGTTAAAAATCCCGATATTGAAAAGGAACTGGCGAGACTGAAGAATGTAACAGCAGACTTTTTTAAAGACTATGACGGTGCAGTTGCAAAGAGACTTTTTGTAGCGGTGATGGATCTCTACGCCAGAAACATCAGCCCTGAGTGGCAGTCGCAGGCATATAAGGAGCTTTATGCATCATGCAAGGGTGACTTCAACTCTGTCACTGACAAGCTGTTTGCCAGATCGATTTTCACGGATGAAAAGAAGGTGCTGGAGTTGCTTGCCAAATTTGATGCAAATAAGGTCCGGAAGGATCCGTTTTATATTCTTGCCGCCTCTGCCTCAGATCTGCTTGACAAGAAAGTCAGACCGGAACTTTCAGCGCTTAACGCCCGTCTTGCAGTCCTGAACCGGACATACATGGCGGCACAGATGGAAAAGGGCAGCGACAAGGTCTTTTATCCCGATGCGAATTTTACCCTTCGGCTCTCCTACGGCAAGATCATGGGATATGAATCCAGGGATGCAGTTTATTATAAGCATTTCACCACACTTACAGGGGTGATAGAGAAGGATAACCCGGAAATATACGACTATGACGTTCCTGACAAACTCCGGGAACTGTATCAGAAAAAGGATTTCGGCCGGTATGCCGTCAACGGCGATGTGCCTGTGTGTTTCATTGCCAACAACCACACCACAGGAGGCAACTCCGGCAGTCCGGTTCTCAATGCAGAGGGTCAGCTTATAGGCATTAATTTTGACCGTGCATGGGAGGGGGTGGCCTCAGACATGATGTTCAACCCGCTTCAAAGCCGTAACATCAGCCTTGACATCAGGTATGTCCTCTTTATAATAGAGAAGTTCGCCGGTGCGGACTATCTTATACAGGAGATGACACTGGCTGAATAGCAGCCTGAGCATACTCCTTCACCTGGAACATAAACGCCTGCAGCCTGGTGTCAAGCGATACCGTATCCTGTCCGTCATAAGGAATATTCAGGAACGGGATATTATTGTAGTCCTTGCGGAATGAATCACTCACCGACGCAACAAGTGTCCCGGGCATGCATGTGAAAGGCAGTATCGCTGCTATTCCTGCAACTCCCCTGGAGGCCAGTGCGGCTGATGATCCCATAGCTATTGGAGGATCACCGTCATAGAACTCACTCACGTATTTGTTGCTCAGTTCAAGCATTTCATCGAGGGATACATCCAGGCTGGTATCTGTGTATTTGTGAATACCGTGAAGGAGGTAATCAACAATAACTTCCTGCCCCACACCCTGGATCTTGGATTTTATCAGTCCTTTGGTGTCATTCTTCCATTTGCTGTCGCGCACGTAGCGATGTGTTGAATATGTTATCCATTCCGAGAACGGGCCAATCAGGACCTCCGCACCAAGTGCCTCAAGCCTGTTGGCGATATTTCCGTTACAGCCCGCATTGTCACGCATGTAAACCTCTCCCAGAATTGCAACAACAGGTCTCCTGCGGCTTCTGTCAGCCTTGATGGCCATGAATTCGTTGGCTACCTCAACTAATACCTTGCGCAGTCCTTTGGATCCGTTTTCGATTGATTTCTCAATTTTTCTCAGTGCGGCTTCATAGACAGCATCCGTATCGCCTTTGTTTATTTCATACGGTCTTATTTCCCTGTAAAGTTTCCTCACATAATCAAATGAGACAAAACCCTTCCATGCATTGATCCTGAACTTCTGGCTTTGATCACCGGCAAGATCAGCGTATGATGTGTCGTTGGAAGGGGTAACGAGCTCTGCATCCTTGAAACCGAGCCTGTCAAACAGTATCCTCTGGAACTGGTTATACTGGCCGAATCGGCACGGGCCGTTATGGTCAGGCATGAAAAAGCTCATCCTGGAAGGGTCAGCGCCCGGCTCCATCAGCTTTTTAAGGAAGCTGCCCGTAGTACAGATCATCGGGAAGCACTCTTTTGAGGAGGTGTACTTTCTTCCCAGGGCAATATCCACTTCAGTCTGTTTGGGCAGTACCTCTGAAGGAATGCCGACACTCCTGGCTGCTGCTGCCACAAAAGCTGCTCCGTCATGCATATATGGAAAATAGAGTGTCCTGTTGGCCGGCGGAGCGGAGGGGCTGGGCCGCGGTCTGTGAATAGTAACCGCTTTCTTTTCATTCATCTCAGAACCTTTGAGGCTGTCAAGGAATGCCTCGATACGGGTGACCATGCCGGCATCAGCAGAGTGCTCATCCACTTCAAGATGCAGGAAGGGCTTGCCCTTCAGCTCTTCAGTGACGTAATGCCATATGAATGAATCAGGACCGCACCTGAAATTACTGATATATACTGCATATAAGCCGTCTGTTTTAGCCACGTGCTGTGCTGCAGCGATCATTTTCTGACCGTTTGGCCAGTACATGTTCCTGTAATTTCCGTAGATCTTGTATGATGACAGGTCAAGCATGTCAAGCGGGATAGGCATAACATCCTGCACAAGCAGCTTTTCCGTCAGATCAAGGTTAAGATGCGGATCGGCACTGTTATAAGGCCTTCCGAGGATCACAACCGGGCGGCAGTTTGCCGGGATATTCGTCAGCGCTTCCCTGCCGTATTCCACAAGACCTTTTTCAAATGAGACCTGGACGCCGTCAGCCTTATAGATGGCGTTCTTTATGTCTTCCTTTTTCAATCCGAACTTCTCATTGAAAAAAACTGAGAGTTCCTTCACCAGTGCACGCTCGAAGTACCTGAAATGGAGGGTGGGAGTGAGGAATTTTGATTCGTCAACCTTACCCTTGAGGGCAGCCCTGACCATGAACGGAAATGACTGTATCCAGGGACAGTTGGTGTTGGATGTTGTGTCTCCTTCGCGGTATTTTCCGTTGACAATGAATGGCATGAATACATAATCGACATTTTTCTCGAGGAGATCGATCACGTGACCGTGCATAAGCTCAACAGGGAGACAGGTCTCTGAGGAGATGGTTTCAATTGAACGGGATACCAGTGCCTTGTCAGATTCCCTTGAAACGACCACGTTAAATCCAAGCTCCTGGAAGAAGGTCCTCCAGAACGGGAACTGCTGGTAGTAAATCATCAGAGCCCTGGGAATGCCGATGGTGGTTTTTCCGTTTGCCGGTGTCTCCGCATAATCGCCCCTGAGCATTTCGAGTCTCTTACTGAAGAGATTTGGAATGTGTCCGGTATTCTTCTTACGGCCGTCAGTCTCATATTTTTCACAGCGTCCACCGTAGTACAGGGATTTCTTTTCGCCGGTAATATTTATCCTGCTTATTTCGCAGTTGTTGACGCAGCTCTTGCAGACGAACCTGGTCATCTCATACGTCACATTGCGTACGCCAAAGCCTTTGAATGTTGTTTTCTGACCTTCTGTCATTGATCTCTGGGCAAGAATGGCGGCGCCTATTGCACCGGTGACGTCGAAGTGCGGCGGTATGGTGATCTTTTTTCCTGTCACCTGCTCGAAGGCGGCCACAACGGCCTTATTGTTCGTAACACCTCCCTGGAAAAAGATCTTGTTACCGACCTTCCGGTCAGCAACTACTTTCTGCATATAATTGTAAACGATCGAATAGGCAAGTCCTCCCACGAGATTGTCGTTTTTGGCGCCTTTCTGCATGAAGGAGTTCAGGTCTGATTCCATGAACACCGTGCAGCGGTCACCGAGCTTGACGGGACTTTCCGACTTAAGGGCCATGTTCCCGAACTGCTCAACGATCCTGATGTTGAGTTTTTCAGCCTGTTCCTCGAGGAATGATCCTGTGCCGGCGGCGCAGACTTTGTTCATCTCGAAGTCGACCACCACACCGTTCTCAATGCTAATATATTTTGAATCCTGTCCGCCGATCTCAAATATTGTATCAACGGTAGGATCATAGTCTATTGCGGCGGTTGCCTGCGCTGTTATTTCATTCTGGATTGTATCTGCACCAATGAAGTCCCCGGTCAGGTAACGGCCGGATCCGGTTGTGCCCGCACCGATGACCTCCACATGCTCGCCAATTTCGTCATAAATTTCTGTCATCCCTTTCTGTATAGCTTCCAGGGGCTTGCCGGCTGTGGGGAGGTAACGCCTGGCAACTACATTATGTTTTTTGTCAATCAGAACAACGTTGGTGCTCAGTGAGCCTACATCGATACCAAGGTAGACCGGCAGTTTGTCGGTTCCGTTCTTGTGGAATTTTATTTCCTTGTTGTAAACTGCCTCTGACTCGATGAGCTGTGGCAGGCTGACAAATTTGGATGCGTGTTTCTTAAGGTAAGCCTGAAGCTCTTCAAGGCCTTTGAATTCTTTCATCTCCAGGTTGCCGGTGTGGCTGTACATCACTGCCCCGATGGCGCCCATTGACGCATGGTGGGCGGGTATGATAAGCTCATCTCCTTTAAGATCAAGCACTTCCCTGAAAGCTCTTACCATGCCAATATTTGCTGCCACGCCTCCTGAGAAGATGACAGGTTTCTTAATCTCCTTACTTCGGGCAACGGTGCTGCGGAAATTACGTGCCAACGCAAAACATAGTCCTGCCACGATATCATGAAGCGGGGTGGCTAACTGCTGGTGATGAATCATGTCGCTCTTGGCGAACACACTGCACCTGCCAGCAATGCGCGGCGGGTTGACCGATTTCATAGCCATCTCACCGAATTCCTTCTCGATAGGGACGCCTATTCTTTTTGCCTGCTGATCAAGGAATGATCCCGGTACCTGCGGCACATATGCTGTTCATCTCAAAGTCAACGAGCCTGGCGTGATCATCCTCAGGATTCTTCTCCAGGGTGATCAGTTTGGAATCCTCGCCCCCGATCTCAATGACTGTACGAGCATCAGGATAGAGCCTGCCTGCAGAGGTTGCCTGTGCAATGATCTCATTTACAAATACTCCCCCGATAAGTCCTGCTGCCAGCTTACCGCCTGTGCCTGTCAGGGCAATCCCCTTTACAGTGGCCGAGGGGTATTTTTTCAGAATGGATGAGAACCTGTCATAGAGCATATTGAAAGGCTTGCCATGCACGTAGTCATAGTAATCTTCAATGATGTTATAGTTTTCATCAAGCAGAACCGTATTGAGAGAAACTGATCCGATGTCAAGTCCGATATAAAACGACTGACCTGAAACGTCAGGAGAAGCTTTTGTATTAGCCATCATTAAGTATTTAGTAAAGAAAAGTCCGATCTACCTTAATCAGGCCGTGAAGTTAAGGATTTTCAGGAAAAAATATACATCCGCTGTGTCCACTGTGATATATATCATGACTTTAGTCTTTGCCGGGTTGATGCGTGAATGATGTAAATCATTTAAGGAATCGTGTAACCTTTTTAAGAGCAAGGCGCTGTATCTTGTGCCCCTCTTATTGGAATGTCATATCATGGGAAAGAAGATATTTTTAAAAATTCTGGTTGCTACAGTTACCCTGGTGTTGCTGATAAAAATTATAACTACAATTTTTATTGAACCCTGGATCGGGGGGAAAATACGCACGGAATTGAATAAAAAGGATAGAAATTTTATCGTTGAAATAGATAAGGTCAATATTTTACTGATCAAGTCAGGAATAAAACTGACAGGTATAACAATATTTTCAAATACGGAGTACGGAGGAGACCGTGATTTAAACGGTAAGATAGCGTCTGTAAAATTGACAGGCATCAATCTCGCAAGGGCAGTATTCAGACATGATATTTATATTAATAAAGTAACCTTTTCCAATAGCATTATTAACGGTAAATTTCCATTCTCGGGCAGAGCACTGCAACCGGTAGTTTCACCCCTGAGTTTCGGCATAGGCAGAGTGCAGTTTAATCAACTGAACCTGGAATTGGAAGGCGATTCAACGGGGCAGACTTACTCGGTAAAGGATGGAATGCTCAAAGCGTACGATTTACAGGTCGGGAAACTGGATACTGTATTTCCCGGTACCTTTAAGCTGTTTGATTTCACTGCAGGAGAACTCTCAATGGTTTCGTCTGACAAAATGTATTCTTATGTAGTGAAGGGGATCAGCTATCCCGCAAATCTGAACACTTTGTTTATTGACAGCCTGTTTATTCGCCCGAATTACGCGGATTATGATTTCACATCGAGGTATGCATTCCAAACTAACCGTATCGAGGCCGCCTTAACCGATATTTATGTTTACGATTTCGATTCTGAAGATTATCTCAGATCAATGAGCCTTAAAAGCCCGTATATCGAAATCGGGCAAATGGACATGAAAGTTTTTCGTGATAAGAGAATAGAATTCCGGCATTTGAATAAGCCCGCCTTCCAGGATATTCTTTACGACTTTCCCCACCCTTTTTTGATTGATTCAATAATTCTTATGAAAGGCAATGTAACTTTTACGGTACATGCTGAAGAGGCAAACGAACCTGGATTGATCAAATTTAATGAAATCCATGCCAGGCTTTTTAAATTAACAAATGACACCATCTACAAAACAGAAAAAGCTTTTCTGGAAATCAAGGCCGATGCCCTGTTGATGGGCAAAGGAAAGATGGCCGTTCATTTAAAAGAGAGAATATTTGACAGTAATAATACATTTTCACTTGAAGGAACTCTATCAGGTCTGAACGTTACTGAATTAAATCCAATCCTCGAGAAAAGTGCCTTTTTTTATGCCACTTCCGGTAAAATAGATGCAATGAGTTTCAGCTTTATTGCAAACAATGATAAGGCAACCGGCAAAATGACCATGCTTTATCATGGGCTGGACATCGCAGTTAAGAACAAACAGACCGATGATACAACAGCACTCAGAGAAAGATTTGTCTCATATATCGCCAACAGAAGAATACCGGATTCAAACCCTGTACATGGGGAAGACGTCAGAGAGGGTACAATAGATTATATAAGAGACCCTGAAAGATCTGTTTTGCATTACTGCTTCAGATCTATTCTTTCAGGAATTACTTCAACCCTGGCTGACGGCGATAAGAAAATGGAAGACCGGTTGGCAGGTCTGAAGTAACTTTTTCAGGCCCCCCCTGCAGTCTGTCTCCTCCCTAAAATTGCCCACCGGGCAATTTTTTAACGGTCGGCCCCCCCTGCAGTCTGTCTCCTCCCTAAAATTGCCCACCGGGCAATTTTTTAACGGTCGGCCCCCCGCTGCAGTCTGCAGGTAATCAGGCATTCACCATTTCCTTCTGGAGGCGATCCAGCCGAGCAGGAAACCCAGACCCAGACTGATCAGAATCTGTCCCCAACGCAGACTTACTATTCCCATTGAGCCGTTACCGTGTCCCATCCCTTTCATCCAGGGCACACCGCCCAAAAGCAGGAAGGCAATAACAATAACTGCAGCAGCAATTAAATAGTAGAGTATTCTTCTGTCTCTTCTTGTGCTCATGATTTTCTCCTTATAAGTTTATTCTTTGCATTAATAATTTATTGCGAACAAGGCCTGACGATAAGGCAAATTTAAGTTGTTGTTTCAACGGAAGTGTTACACGATTCAATAACGGATTTACATGATTCACATATTTTTCGACCTGCAGTTGAAAACCGATGACCCTGACCATCATCAAATCAGACTAATTTAATTGCTTTCTTATCTGTGAATTATGTAACAAGTATATACAATTATGTAACATTCCGTCAATAAATAACCCGCACCTTTACAATTGATTATAAGCTCCTTATTAAAAAGGTGACATCGAAAACTAATAATAAACAAATGAAAAAAGCTATGAAATTTCTGATCGGATTAATTACAGCAATTATGATAACGGGTGTCGTCAGTGCCCAACACGGCAATGCACCTTCAGGACATGTTAACCTTGGAGATTAAGGGCGGGCTGAATTTTTATAACATTCACAATGACGACAATACGAGTTATGACCAAATAACCGGGTATAATTTTGGTTTGCTTGGTCATATCCATATAAATAGCCAGTGGGCAGTTCAGCCTGAACTGGTATATTCCACCCAGGGTGCAAAAAATTATAAACTGGGTTATATTAATGTACCTGTCCTGATTCAATATATGTTTGACAACGGATTCAGAATACAAGCCGGACCACAGTTAGGTTTTCTGGTCAGTTCAGACAATGAGAATGATTATAACCCCATTGACTTTGCATTAAGTGTTGGTGTGAGCTATGTAGTTCCATCAACGGGTTTTGGTATTGATCTGAGATATAATCACGGATTAAGCGATATAACTGAAAGCACTGATGTAAAATCAACCAACAGGGGAATTCAGTTGGGTCTGTTTTACATTTTTGGCCATAATACCAGAGCGGTTATTGAAAATCTCTAGCTTTCGCTGAATCTTTTAATATCATTGAACTTACCTGCCAGAATGAGGATATCTTTTTCCCCGGGTGGTATATCAACACCATAAGACAGATCGACTTTGTAGTTCCTCCTGAAGATAGAAGTTATAACTCCTTCTTCAGGAGGAATTTTTACAGCTATTAAGCCCTCACCCCGGACTTTTATGTTCATGGCGCACGACCACATTTGTATTTTCCGGATTGGGAGTTTCCAATTGTTTTTTAAAAAAATGCTAAATTTGAAGAAGTAACTGCCCCTGGATACCCGACAGATTGAAACTCTACATCAAGAATATGGTTAGCCTCCGTTGCATAATGCTGGTGAAATCGGAGTTGGAGAAGCAGGGATTGCATTATGGTTCAGTTGAATTGTGCGAAGCTGAAATAATGGAGGATATTTCACCGGAGCAGCGCGAAAACCTCTCAATTGCCCTTAAAAAGACCGGGCTTGAAGTGATGCAGGATAAAAAAAGCATCCTGGTTGAAAGAATAAAAGCAGTTATCATTGACCTGGTGCATAATACTGATGAGCAGATCAAAATAAACCTTTCTGACCACCTGAGCCAAAAACTCAATCACAATTACACCTACCTGGGAAATCTCTTTTCAGAAGTAAAGGGGATTACCATTGAGAAGTTTTACCTGTCACACAAAATTGAAAAGGTAAAGGAACTGCTTATATATGATGAACTTAATCTCACCGAAATAGCCTGGCAACTGCACTACAGCAGTGTGGCACATCTTTCAAACCAGTTCAGAAAAATGACAGGACTTACTCCCTCTCAGTTTAAAAAACTGAAGAACAAAAAACCCCGGGATCTGGAAAATGTGTGAATAATGTAACTTTTTCCTGAAATTTTGTAAAGTTTCTCAGAATAAAGGATTTCAACTTTGTATTGTAATTTGGAATCACTTTAAACCGAATTTGTCCATGATCATGAAAACGAGGGATAATTTATTTACTGGGGACTTTAAAACCAGATCAAAGCTAAAATATGCCATTCTGATGGCCTACAGCCTTTCAATGTGCGTATGTCTGGTATTGGGCTCTATTATTTATTTGATACATAGATTGACTTAGTGTCACGATTAATCCGGCAACTACGGTTTCTCATCTAATACCTGACTAATCAGAATGGCCGGTGACTTTAATCACATGTAATGTATCACACTGACCAGCAAAATCCGAAATTAAGTACTTGTTGTTTAGCAACATATATCGCCTATAATCTGAAATGAATTTATGTAATTGAAAATCAATGAAGAAAGCAGAGCGTAAATTTTTAAATAAAAATCTTCCCAAGTCTCCAACAGGAATTCAGGGATTTGATGAAATAACCGGCGGTGGATTACCAACAGGCAGACCAACCCTCGTCTGTGGTGGTGCAGGCTGCGGAAAGACACTTTTTGGAATGGAGTTTCTTGTACGTGGTGCAACTCAGTTTAACGAACCGGGTGTATTTATGTCATTCGAAGAAACCAATGAAGAATTAATCAAAAATGTTGCTTCACTCGGTTTTGATCTGGAAGACCTTGTTAAACATAAAAAAATTGCACTTGACCATGTTCATATTGAGCGCAGTGAAATAGAAGAAACCGGTGAATACGATTTAGAAGGATTATTCATACGACTTGGTTATGCAATTGATTCTATTGGAGCAAAACGTGTTGTATTAGACACGATTGAATCACTGTTTGCCGGATTGCCAAACCAGCTGATCTTACGCGCTGAACTGCGGCGTTTATTTCGCTGGTTAAAAGATAAAGGTGTTACTGCAATCATAACAGGTGAGCGTGGAGAAGAAACACTTACCAGGCAAGGTCTGGAAGAATATGTTTCAGATTGTGTTATTATGCTCGACCATCGGGTAACCGAACAGACTTCCACACGTCGTTTACGGGTTGTTAAGTATCGTGGTTCAATGCACGGTACCAATGAGTATCCATTTCTGATTGATGAAAATGGTTTTTCAGTATTACCTGTAACTTCCTTAGGATTAAAACATATTGTATCAAATGAAAGAATCTCAAGTGGTATAACTGCACTTGATAAAATGCTTGAAGGAAAAGGTTATTACCGCGGCAGCACTGTACTTGTTTCCGGTACTGCCGGAGTAGGAAAAACAAGTATAGCAGCTCACTTTGCAGAAGCAGCATGTAAACGGGGTGAACGTGTTCTTTATTTCTGTTTCGAAGAATCTCCAAACCAGCTAATGCGTAATATGCTTTCTATCGGTATAAAATTAGAGACCTGGGTGAAGAAAGGACTTTTACAATTCCAGGCAACCCGGCCAACATTTTATGGTCTGGAAATGCATCTGGCTGTAACTCACAAAGCTGTTAATGATTTCAAACCTGATATTGTTATTCTGGATCCAATAAATACTTTCGTCATTGGTGATAAAGAGATCGAAGTAAAAACGATGTTAATGCGTATTGTTGATTTTCTTAAGGCGAATCAAATAACAGCATTGTTTACCAGCCTGACTTCAACCGAAAGTGCATTAGAGAGTTCTGATGTTGGAATATCATCCCTGATAGATACCTGGTTATTACTTCGTGATATAGAATTAAACGGTGAACGAAACAGGGGAATGTATGTTCTTAAATCGCGCGGAATGGCTAACTCTAACCAGATTCGCGAATTCATTTTAACTGACCATGGTGTAGAATTACGTGAGGTTTATATTGGTGCAAGTGGAGTTTTAACCGGCTCAGCCCGTATTGCACAGGAAGCTCTTGAAAATGCCGAAGTGTTGACGCGTAAGCAGGATATTGAACGAAAAAAACGTGAAATAGAACGAAAACGAAAGGCATTGGAAGCTCAGATTGCTAGCTTTGCATGCCGATTTTGAGTCGGAAGAATCCGAAGCTATTAAAATGATAGAAACAGAACAGGATATGATTAAACGACTGGAACAGGATAAAATAGAAATGGCAGAAAGCAGAAAAGCTGACATTGAAAATATTACAACTAACAACCTGAAAAAATAATTAAAAGGAGTATCCGATGAAACCAAAGAAAGAGAATTCAGATAAAAGAATTAAAAAAGAAAAACCGGTTAAAACGGCAAATGATAAGTGGGTACTTCGTTTATATGTTGCCGGACAAACACCAAAAGCCCTTACTGCATTTACAAATCTGAAAAAGATATGTGAAGAACAATTAAAGGGTAAATACTCTATTGAAGTAATTGACCTTTTGATAAATCCGC
This sequence comes from uncultured Bacteroidales bacterium, assembly GCA_963743775.1. Taxonomy (GTDB): domain Bacteria; phylum Bacteroidota; class Bacteroidia; order Bacteroidales; family VadinHA17; genus SR-FBR-E99. Next base: position 318,625 of record CAVURA010000003.1, on the reverse strand, counting down.
AGTTGGGTGCCGAGGACCAGATTCTTGCCTTACCAACATTAGTAAGAAAATTGCCGGTACCTGTTCGTAAGATAATCGGTGATCTCTCAAATACAGAACGTGTTCTTGTTGGATTGGATTTATTGCCTGTCAGCTGATTTATAAATACAATATTTATCAGACATAATTATGAAAGAGAAAAAAACAAAAGTAAAAAGCTCAACAGAAGAGTTTGATCTGACAATATCTGAATTGAGCAAGGACAAATATATTTTGCGTTTATACATAACCGGTACAACAAGTCGATCAGTCTTAGCCATAACAAACCTGAAAAAGATTTGTGAAGAATATCTTGAAGGACGATACGAACTGGAAGTGATTGACCTGTATCAAAAACCAAGTTTAGCAAAAGATGAACAGATAATTGCAGCCCCGACATTGATTAAAAAACTGCCGCTTCCATTCCGTCGTATTATTGGTGATATGTCAAACAAAGAAAAAGTACTTATGGGATTAGACCTGAGAAAGGTAAAAGAACAGTAAGATTTTCAGAAATTTTAACACATTTGATTTATGATAAAAAAATCAATGACCAAAACAAAAGAACAACTCATTATTGAAAATGAGGAATTACATTCCCGCCTGGCTGAAACTGAAGAAACGCTTACAGCAATCCGAAACGGAGAAGTGGATGCGATTATGGTTTCCGGTACGAAAGGAGAACAAGTCTATTCTGTCAGTTCTGCTGAAACACCATATCGTACTTTCATTGAAGAAATGAATGAAGGAGCAGTTACTCTTACCAAAGAAGGTATAATTCTCTATTGTAATCAGAGATTTGCTGAACTTGTGAACGAACCAATTGAAAGTGTTATTGGTTCATACCTTAAACATTTCATTGCTCCGAATGATAAATCAAAATTTGATAACTTTCTTGCTCAACAGACTCATAACAAAAATGATGTTCTTAATTGTATCCTTAATCAACACATTATATCTGAGACTATCCTTTCACCTTTTGCCTCCTTATCTGCAAGGTGATAATTACATACTTATAGCAACTGACATATCAGAAATGAAGAAGAAAGAAAATGAACTTCTTGAATTACATCGTTTATTAGAACAAAAATTAGATGTAATACAGCGATTGCGCATCGCAACTTATTGATAAAAAGATTGATGCTGAAGTAGAAATAAATAAATTAAAGAATACAAATAAAAAACTGGTTAAAGAAATCACCAAACATAAACAGGTTAGAAGCAGAATTAAAGCTAAAGCTAAAGCAAAAGAAGGCAACAATCTGAATTTTCATGAAAGGGTGGTTATTCATAATTGGTGCATTTCTTCTCATTTGCGGGTGCACGGTTATGAGGGTCCCTGATTTTGCCGGGGTCCCTGACAAGCCCGGAATATATCCGCGATTTACTGCAAGGGATTCGCTTATCGGTCAGCTTGATGCAGACCGGGCAGGTTATGATGTTTTTTTCTATGATCTCGATCTTTTTCTTGATCCTGTCGGAAAGCGCCTTGGCGGCACCGTTGATATACATTTAAGAGCCGCTGACAGCCTCTCCGGGCTGCGAATAGACCTGTACGAAAATCTCGCCATCACAGGCATGAAGATTTCAGGTGAGGAGGTCTCCTGGGCTCGTGATGACCGGGCGGTGAATGTTATCCTTCCTCATCCGCTTATTCCCGGTCAAGATTGCATACTGAGTATTGAATACAAGGGCAAACCAACCCGGGCAAAAAATCCCCCCTGGCGAAGCGGTGTCGTCTGGGAAAATGATGAAGATGGTAATCCGTGGATAGGAGTGTCATGCGAAAACGGGGGAGCCAGCCTCTGGTTCCCCTGCAAGGACCACCTTTCAGACGAACCTGACAGCGTCAGGCTCCGGATGACAGTTCCGGCAGACTTACAGGTTATCTCAAATGGTTCGATGCAGAGTCACACTTCAATTCAGGGAAGGGATACTTATACATGGTTTACACGGTATCCCATCAATATCCGCAGCGTAACATTCTATGCCGGCAGATATGAGCATTTCACCGATACAATGCATACACCGCAAGGCATCCTTAATCTTGATTATTATGTTCTGCCTCAGAACCTTGCAAGGGCGAAGAAACACTTTGTGCAGGTAAAAGATATAATCAATATTTATTCCGGGTCATACGGCCCATACCCCTGGATGAAGGAGGGGTTCCGGCTTGTTGAGGCACCTTTTGAAGGGATGGAGCATCAGACTGCCATTGCCTATGGCAGCGGGTATTCAAACCGGGCATGGCTGGGCGGGGATTATGTCATTGTGCATGAGGCGGCACACGAGTGGTGGGGTAACGCTGTGTCAGTCAGCGATTTCAGTGACATATGGCTTCCTGAGGGATTTGCAGCATATTCCGAGATGCTCTTCGCTGAAAAGACACTCGGATATGACAACTCTTTGTTGTATGCAAGATACAATATAGCCGCCCTGATAAAGAACAGATTTCCGGTCGCTGGCCCGGCAGGCATGAGTTACAGGAACGAAAGCGACAATGACGTTTGCAACAAGGGTGCCATGATTCTTCATACAATCCGCAATATTGTAAATGACAGCACGCTCTTTTTTGATATCCTGCAGACTTTTTATTCTGAGCACGCTGCTGCATCGCATGTCACAACGGAGGATTTCATCCGGATACTTGAGCGTAAAACCGGGAAAGAGTGGCAGCAATTCTTCGAAGTATACCTTCACAGGCGGGAGGTTCCGGTTCTGCACTGGTACTACAGTCCTGCCGCGATTGAATCAATGTCCGGCTCCCCCTCCGGCAGCGGTGGTCCGGTAATCGCAGCAAAATGGACTGGTGTCCCGGAGGGTTTCAGCATGCCGGTTGACCTGTTCTGTAAAGAGCAGAATATTACAATCAGGATTGAAGTTACAACAAGGCCTGAGCTCTTTTTTGATGAGGCCTTGCAAAATGTACAAGACTGATCTGCAACAGGAGACTTTCATATTTCGATCCGGTCACGGTTAAGAGCGTCCTGGATGAGGCCTTATCATACCGTAAAGGAATAAAATAGCATCCATTCTCCAACTGTAATTGTCTCACTGACTGAAAGCTCAGTCAATGTGTGAATTATGTAATTTATAGATTAAATCATGTAACTGATACGCCGGCCTTCCGGGGTAAATTTGCTTGTCGTCCTGAACAGAAAAATTCAGGATGGACATAGTCGGATACACTTTAATAGTAACATAAAACAAATAAAATGAAAAAGATCGTTCTCTGCCTTATGGCAACAGTGATGTCACTGGCTTTTCTTCCGCTTGAATTAAGCGCCAAACCGAAAGTTGCTCCGCCTCCGATGGCAGATCCAAGTCCGGTTAGTCCTGCTGAAGCAAACAGGGCAAACGAATTGCTGCTCAGACTTGACGAAATCAAGAAATCTGATAAGTCAGAGTTGAAGGCATCCGAAAAGAAGGAACTACGTAATGAAGTACGTTCTATCAATAGCGAACTTAAATCCATAGGTAACGGTGTATACATTTCAGGTGCAGCATTAATTGTAATCATCATATTACTTATCGTTCTTCTTTAATCACTAAAAATCAACCAATCATGAACAATTTACTGTACATAATTGCGGTCATACTTGTAATTGCATGGGCAATAGGTTTTTTTGGATTTAGTGCGGGCGGCATAATACACGTGCTTCTTGTCATTGCCGTCATAGCAATTCTGGTCAAGATCATTCAGGGGAAAAGGATGGCCTAAGATCCGTCGTTTTATTAATAATCATTAAGTCCGCTCCGGAGAATTTCTGTGTCATTTCATCTACCTGAAATACAAACAGATCACTCATAGGGGGTTTAACACAGGATATCCGGTGCGGACTTATAAACATAAAGAAATCATGAGCTCAGGAAAAGTAGTACTGGCGTTATTGGCCGGAGTCGCCGCCGGTGCAGTTTTAGGGATTCTGTTTGCCCCGGAAAAGGGCTCGGATACGCGAAAAAAGCTATCCGGACAAGGAGATGACCTCAAGGAATCAATGAAAGAACAATTCAACCAATTTCTTGATAACATATCTGAAGAATCTGAAAATGTAACGGAAGAGGATGCTGATCTTACTGATAAGGGTAAGACAGTAAAAGAGGCGGCTGACAAAAAAGCAAAGACGGCTCCGGGTTGATAAGCGTCAGGTTGACAAGATCATAACTTGACGGAATTATGACCAATGCCATGGAAGACAACCCAAAAATAATAGAGGAGCTATTGGGGAAAGTTACTGAATACGGCAAAACGGAAATTCAGTTAGCTAAACTTAAGGTCCTTGATAAAACATCGGACGCCGTTTCTACAGCCGTGCCTCATCTTGTTGTCATTGTCTTAGCCTTGATTTTCTTGCTTTTTGTCAACCTGGGCATTGCTTTCTGGCTGGAGGGATTCTGGTAATATCTATTATGGTTTTTTTGCGGTATCTGGTTTTTACGGTATCGCAGCTTTGGTTTTACATTTCTTTATGCATAAATGGCTTAAAAAACATGTCGGCAATTACATTGCTAAAATGTGCTTAAATAAGATCGTATGCAAAATATAACTTCAACAGCCGGCCTTAAAGAAGCAATTCAATTACTGGAAGCAGAGAAGGCTGCCAGCGGAAAACTGTTGAATGAGCAATTCGTCAGCACCTACGAAAGTTTCAAGCCATCCAGCCTGCTCCGCAGCACTTTACATGATATTTCTTCATCACCAAATCTGATTGAAAACATCCTTGGAACGGCCCTTGGTTTAGGTGCCGGGTATCTTTCAAGGAGTATTATGCAGGAGTAACAGCAATGAAGTTTGGGACTCAGTCCTGTTTTTACAGGTCGGAGTTACAAACTTTGTCGAAAAAGCATGCTGGCTCAATCAGATCAATCGGAGAAAATAATGCTTCTGCGTATTTTCCGTAAGAAGGCATTGAAACCCCGAAGCCGTGACAAATGAATGGAGATGAAAAAAATACCGTTATATTTAAAAGCAGCATTTTATTAATCGGAATGGCTGTTCTTTTAACAATACTTTACGTTGCAAGGAGCATTTTTGTACCTGTAGTTTTTGCTACCATTTTAGCTATTGTGCTCCATCCGGTCGTAAACTTCCTTGTAAAGAAAAAAATAAACCGGGTCATAGCGATTCTCTTTACAATATTCCTGACCTTTCTGATCATCGCAGCGTTTGGCGCCCTCCTGATTTCACAGGCAAGCCGTTTAAGTGATTTACTGCCGTTACTGAGTGACAAATTCACGGAGGCACTCAACCAGGCTATTGTCTGGTTTTCAGGATACTTTCCATATAAACCCCCATAAGTTCCATGACTGGATAATTAAAGTCCAGGGTGAACTTCTGAATACCAGCAGCGCTGCTATCGGAAGCACCCTTGTCTCCCTAGGAAACCTTATGGTGGTGATTTTTTTAATCCCGGTTTACGTCTTTATGCTCCTGTTTTACAATCCCATCCTTATTGAGTTCATTCACAGGCTTTTTAGCTCAGGCCAACAGAGTAAAGTGAGTGAAATAGTTACCCAGATTAAAACAGTAATTCAACGTTATCTGATCGGGTTGATTATTGAGGCTGGTATTGTAGCTGCCCTGAATACAACAGCACTTCTGATTCTTGGGATAGAATATGCTCTACTGCTCGGCCTGATAGGTGCCTTTCTGAACATAATTCCATATATTGGAGGAATTGTGGCAGTGGCCCTGCCCATGATTGTAGCCCTTATCACCAAAGATTCTGCATGGTACGCCGTTATGTTATGGTAATCTACTATATTATCCAGCTTGTGGACAATAATTACATCGTTCCTAAAATAGTTGCTTCAAAAGTAAAACTCAATGCACTGTTCTCTCTCCTGGTAGTAATTGCAGGTAATGCTTTATGGGGGATTCCCGGAATGTTTATCTCCATCCCGCTGCTGGCCATAGTAAAACTTGTCTGTGACAACATCGAGCCTTTAAAGCCCTGGGGATTCCTTTTAGGTGACACAATGCCCCCGCTTATAAGGATCAAATCAATATTCAAGAAGCCGGCCAAGGGTTCTGAGTTTCATGGTAAAAGTGCTGAAAATGTGTGAATTATGTAAATTTATTTTTCCCCCTCCTCGCGGGTCCCCACAGCACTACTCAGGTCCTACCATACAATTAACAATTAAAAATAAATCATATGAAAAAAGCAGGTATTGTTATTTTGATCATTGGTGTGCTGTTAACCATTGTTACCACCGTTACTTACTTCACAAGAGAGAAGGTGGTAGATATAGGACAAATAGAGATCAACGCAAACAAGCGCCACCATGTTAGTTGGTCACCACTTCTCGGCGTTGCCGTAATGGCGGTTGGGGGAGTCACGTTTTGTCCCCTTTAAAAAGTAATAAATAGTATTTTTTTAATAAGCCTGGACTGCGAAATTATAAGCAGGCCGGGCTTTTTGCGCATGGAAATAAGTCAGTTCGTCATGTTCGGTCATGTCCAGTACTTTAAACCCGTAATCTTCAAGCAGAAAGGAAATACTGCTCTGTGACATGAAGGTATTGGTCTTTGAATCCATCATGCTGTATAACCTGTTAATAAAAGGAACACCTGAAACAATACCATATTCCATGGCATCGAAATCTCTCTTACCAATTTTGAGGCGGAACTGTTTCTTAATCTATATCTTGGGATCTTCTTATTATCAACGAAACACCCGATTAAATACTCTTTTGTGGCATAATCTGATAGCAGGTATGAAGAAAATCCACAATCCGTTTAACCTGGTTGAGTTCCGTCAGGTTCACCAGGGTTTTTACTTTAATCATTTCCTCAGCATCATAATAAAAGTGGTGCAGGAAGAAATAACGACCAATACCGGATCGCTTTCAAGGCCAAGCCTCGGATATAATTATAAAAGTTCACCCCCCCTTCGGCAAACAGATTATCCTTTGCCTTACCGGCCCCTGCCAAATCTCTTTGACCTGCGAATGCCAGGGTTGTACTGGTACGTTGATTACCTGTGATGCCGGTATTTTCATCCATGATCATGATTCTCCCCGAAGATTCTGCCCTGATTTCCTTAAACAAAGATGAGGTCTGTTCCCAATAAAAAGAGTTACATTTTTCAATTGAAGAATTACATAATTCACACATGGGAAACTGATGGCCTCTGGTCATGTTTCAGAGATAAAAAAGAGGCCGTCTCTTTGAAGAGACGGCCCCTTTTGATATATAAATTCCTTGCTAAAAACGGTATCCGATTGAAAGACCGTAGCCTGTATTCTTGTATGAGGTCTTATCACCGGTATCCCAGCTATGTTCCGGATTGATCTTAAACAATCCCAGCTGGGCATTCAGCTGCAGGAATACTCCCATCGGTATTTCATATCCGAAGAAAATATTTGCACCTGCATCAAACCGCCTGTAATAGGCATTCTCCAGATCAGAAAACTCGCTCTCTGTGATCTCAATTTTGAAAGCAATTTTTTGTTCATAAGATAGAGTTCCGCTTTCAAACTTCTGTTGCCGCCAATACCAAAAGCAAAGTATGGTCCGAACCCCAGGAGTATATATCCGTTCCCTACCTGTGGCCTGTACAAAAGGTTCAGAGGTATCTCGATATAGGAAATGCTTTGTGGTGGTATTAAATCACCTGATGCTTTGGTAGGCATGTTAAAGAAGTCATTTTTTGCGCCTTTGACAGAGAAAAGAAGCCCGGGCTGAAAATAGAAGTCAGGTGCAACCGGGATATTTACATTTACGCCGGCGTGAAACCCTGTCAAAAGACCATTTTCGAGTTTATCGCCATTACTTTCTTTTCCATTTATATTCTGGAAATTTACACCGCCAAGAAGACCAAAGCCAATCTGGGCCTGCATTGCCATTGTTGAAAGAAGAAGAATTGCTGATATAGTAAGTAATTTCGTTTTCATTTTTTTGTATTTTAAATTATCATTAATTGTGTAGCATATTTATTAGATTACCAGCTTCTTTTGCAGCTTCAGCCTTCATCTTTTCATTTGCAGTGATCAGAAACTCAACCCTGCGGTTTCTGGTACGACCATCTGCTGTATCATTGTCATATTTTGGGGCAGTTTCGCCAAATCCTTTAATTGTTAAACGGCTGGTTGTTATATCTTTGCCGTCCAGATAAGCTGATACTGCACTAGCCCGTCTTTCAGATAAGTTCTGATTATACGATTCACTTCCTTTACTGTCGGTATGTCCCTGCACTTCAATATCCGTATCAGGATAAGTGTTCAGAACTTTAACCAGTTTATCAAGGTTGATTTTAGCATCATCCGAAAGATTCGATTTGTCAAATCCAAACAGAACATTGCTGCTGAATTCCACAACGATTCCTTCACCAACGCGTTCAACCTTTGCATCAGGAACGGTTTTCTTTATTTCCTCAGCCTGTTTGTCCATCTGATGACCAATTACTGCACCGGTAGCACCACCAACTGTAGCTCCGATTATTGCACCCAGGGCAGTATTGCCTGATGCTCTGCCGATAACAGCGCCCATTGCTCCGCCTGCGGCAGTTCCGACAACAGCACCTTTCTGGGTTTTGTTCCATGATGCGCAGCCTGACAAAATCAGAACCGTACTTACGATCATGATCAAACCAATTCTTAACTGTTTCATAATTTATCTGTTTAATTGTTTAATGATCTGTTTTTCAGTTATTAATATTTTCCGAAAGGTAGGGCTATGATGAATCGACAAGTGTTACACTAATATTTAATGAGTTTACATGATTCACACATGTGGAAGTTGCATCTCATGTAGCACAGAAGGTAAGTTTGAATTCTTTTGTTCAAACGGGCAGGACTAAGCATATCAAGTCTGAAAACAAAGCGAATCCTGTCTTTGAATGATCCGGTAATTGCATTTAATATTGTCAGAAACAAGCAAGGGAAAATAGATCTCGAAAACAGTTCCATATACCTGCTTTTAATCCTGCTTCAAAGAACAGCAGTGATTTATTATTTGTTTCGGTACCATGATCGTTCAGCAATAAATTAACAAAGGGTTTTATGGGAATCACGTGAAGCTTTTCCCGGAAGAGCTGCTTGTTAATGAGAGTGAACAAATCCAACGGCTATATCCAAGACTATCATTTACAGGAGTTACTAATCCTCCTTCAGACAGAGTCATCTGTCTTGACCAGAATGATTTCGGAAACTCCCAAAACGATCCGGGAATATACCCCCTGATACAAATATTGTTCACGGCCGCTTCTGCCACCGGCGAGAAAGCATAAAGCGGATCTGCATTACCGTTTTTCAGCATGGCATCCTGCAAATAATCTTATTTCCAGTCCACTGTTTTTACCATTATAACTATATTTATAGTTGAACTCCAGTGATGTCTTCTGAAACGACTTGCCTGATTCAAATGCAGATCAGCATGTTGAAAGGATTGATTATACTGTTTCTTTCCAGAAGGTATCCGAACTGCAGATATGAACGCATCTTTGCCGGCATGAGAGTTCTGAATATCTGAAGAAGATCTGATGCAGCAATATAATATCCAAAGACCTTCTGACTGACAGGATTAGACCATTTTCCGGATCTGAAATAAAGGTCTGACCCTATCCTCGCTTTATGATAGTTCTGATTTCCCGGTGCCACCGAATTGTTCTCCTTCAAGCGAAAATGTTGCAAGCCTTATGAAATTATTATAAGGAGTTATGTTGAATGAAATTTTCCCATAACCGGCAAGTCCCTGATTACGGAAAGTATAGAAAGGAATAACAAAATATTCCACCGGTTTTGGAATTAGTGTCCCGTTATGTAATGCAACACCTGCCATAAATCCATCTGCACTGTTCCAGTCGAAAACAGGAAAATATAATCAAAGATCGCTTGTCAGGATCCTCAATAGTATATAAGAACCGGAACTGAACAGGATCAGCTCTGCGGAAAATACCTGATGTCCGGATATTGTTATTGAGCCTGAATAATTCAGTCATTTTATGCTCAGGATCGATTTTTATCTCAGAATAATTATCCGGTGGTGCATTGATCCATTTCTTCCCTTCAAATCCATCTTCCCATTTTTCTGAACAGATTGAATCTCCGCTCATTCCTGCTATCACCAGCGGTGCATTCAATTCACCTTTGTTTTTAATAAGCAGCTTCTGGTTCTCCAAGACGAACAATTTTATAATCGAGCCGTTTTGTTGTACCCAGAAAATCATCAAAAAACCATGAGAGATCTTTATCTGTATGGGATTCAAAGACCGCCCGCAGATCATCAGGTCCGGGATGTTTATTTTCCATGTTTGGTAATAATCATGCATAATGGAATCAAAGAGTGAATCTCCGAGATAAGCCCTGAGATAGTTAAAACCCTGTGCCGCTTTATTATAGATTATACTGCTATAATTCTCAATAGCTGTAATCAGTAGCTGCAAGATTAACAGGTTGTTCAAGGTTCTTGCGGGCAGGAACAAGCCATTCGATCTCCTGCATCCGCTGTACCGGCATATCATCTATATGGAAGAACCTGGCAAGCTTCTGGTTTTTGAAAACAACCTCCCAAAGTTTCTTATCCGGATATTTTTCTTCCATATATCTTGATTCATATGCACTTGAGAGGCTTTCATCCATAAAAGGGAAATCTGCGTTCATCAGATCCGATTGCACTGTAAAACCAATTATGACAAATTTCATGGGCTATTACTTCATCAAGCGGATAAGGATCATTCGCAAGACCAATTACAGTAAGTCCCGGGATATTCCATACCTGCTCCTGAATTAAGGGCGCTCTGAACTGCTGTAAAATTATTATAAGGATAATCCCCGATCCATTCTGAAAAATACCTGATTGCATTATTTATATATGAGATTGCATTTATCCAGTAGTTGTGCTTCCTGATTTGTAAACATTGCCCATGTAGTTACTTCCCTGCCGGAGTCCGGAAGCTTTACTTTTCCTTTAAGCACATGAAATCTCTTATCAGCAAACCATGCGAAATCATGTATCTTATTCTTCCGTATAGCGCAAAGTCTTCATCTGATTTGATGATGACGGAAAATCCTCCCCCCGTAGTCAGGCATTCTCATCCAGGAGGTATCTGCAGAAAGCATATCAAGCCATTTCTTTTCCTCTTCATTCTGCAGGTTACCTGTTGCACCGACAATATAATTAGCAGGCAGAGTAATACTTACATCAAAGCTGCCAAATTCCGAATAGAACTCACCCTGATCGAGATATGGCATTTGATGCCAGCCCAGTCTGTCATATACTGCAGGTTTGGGATACCACTGGGAGATCTGGTATGATTCACCGATATGACCTAACCGTGAAGTTACTCCTTTGGGTATTTTTACGTGAAAAGGAGTGGTTATCAGTATTGTGTCACCAGGCGTAAGAGGCTCATTAAGAATGATTTTGCAGATATCAGGCGCCTCTGGTAATAAATTCCATTGAACATTAAGGCTGTCAACTTTAAAGTTCAGTGAATCAATATAACCTTTTAACTCCGGATCATTGAACAGTTTTCCCTTCCCATCCCTTGCTGAAAATCTCCCTGGCTAATGCGGTATTATTATTTGAATATGCATTCGGCCAGAGATGAAAAAATAGAAACCGGAGAGTGTCAGGAGAATTGTTAATGTATTCAACAGATTCGAATCCATTCAATTCATGCCTTCTGTCATCTAGAGTCACCTGAATTTTAAAATTTACCTCCTGCTGAAAATAGTCCTGCGATGAAGCATACATAAAAGGCCAGAAAATTCCCGGGATGAAGAACAAAGATCGTTGTGAAAATTTTTTGAAAAGGAGTTTTTGCATACCCGCCCGCCCTTAAAATTTACCGCTATGAACAGATATTACGAAGATATGGCAAAATCATTGATTGTCAAGGTCCATCAGGTCAAATGTGTGAATGATGTAACTTATTTACAAGTGTTATGTAACACTTTTTGGTGTCAGTGGATCAACCTTTGTAAAGTGGAAATTTATACAAATTAAAAATCAAGAAGATGAACAAAACAGAAGTAAAAGGAAATTGGAATGAGCAAAAGGGCAAGCTCAAACAAAAATTTGCGATCCTTACAGACAATGATTTAATGTTTGCAGAAGGCAAAAAAGATGAGATGTTTGGAAAACTTCAGGTAAAACTCGGTAAAACCAAAGAAGAATTGTACAAGATTATCCTGGAGCTATGATCATGTACAGATGAAATCCGGCTGTTTTACCATGAAAATAATTAACCCTGTTATTAAAGTAAAAAAAATTGCAGCGGATCAATCTGTAAGAATCGTCGAAAAAACAATTGCAAAAACCGTTGAAGCAGGCAACTTTCTGACAAATATTGCCGATGCCTTCCTGTTTATAACAAGAGTCACAAAAGAAACATTTTCGCGCAACTTTGAATTTAAGGAGTTCTTGCGTCAATGTTTTCAGATCGGAAATAAAACACTACCCCTTATTTCAGTAACCGGACTCATTATTGGGCTTGGTGCTTACTATTCAGATGCGGCCTGCTCTGTTGAGTTTCGGGGCAGTCAGCCATGCTTCCCGGAATGGTGGCTGTATCTCTCATCAGAGAAATGGGGCCGGTAATTACTGCATTGATATGTGCCGGGAAAATCGGTTCAGGCATGGGAGCAGAGCTGGGTTCAATGAAAGTAACGGAACAGATTGATGCCATGGAAGTATCATCTACCAATCCGATAAGATTTTTAGTTGTTACAAGAGTACTGGCAGCTACGCTGATGATACCCTTATTGGTATTATATGCCGATGCGCTGGGCATATTAGGAAGCTGGGCCGGAGCAAATATTAAAGGAGATGTAACTTTTGTCCTGTTTTTCTCACAGGCATTCGGCCATATTGGGTTTATTGATTTTATACCGGCACTTATTAAAACCTTCTTTTTTGGTGCAGTGATCGGTTTTGTCGGATGCTATAAAGGATATACGGCAGGACGCGGAACAGAGAGTGTGGGTATTGCTGCAAATTCAGCTGTAGTGCTATCCTCATTGCTTGTGATAATTGTTGATTTGATTGCTGTGCAAATTACCGATATGCTATATGAATGACTACAATCAGAACATGCAACATGTTGTTTCTGCCAAAACAGAAAGCCCTGAACAGGTTATTGAAATCAATAACCTCAGGAAAGGATTTGGCACAGCAGGATGTATTAAAAGATGTTTCCCTGAAACTTTTTAATGGTGAAAACCTGGTTGTGCTTGGGAAATCAGGTTCAGGAAAATCAGTCCTGATAAAATGTATTGTTCGTTTACTGGATCCCGATGACGGAACAATAAATGTGCTTGGAGAAGATGTGAGTACATTGAACCAGTAAAGGATTGGGAGAGTTGAGAAAGAAAATCGGTTTTCTTTTTCAGAGTGGCGCATTGTATGATTCCATGACGGTAAGACAAAATCTGGAATTTCCGTTGCGAAGAATAAAAAAGAATCTTACTCAAAAAGAAATAAACGAAAAAGTGAAAGAAGTTCTTGGAAAATGTTGGTTTATCTGATGCCCTGAATAAAATGCCATCACAACTATCAGGCGGAATGCGCAAGCGAATCAGCCTGGCACGAACCCTTGTTGTTGACCCGATGATAATGCTGTATGATGAACCGACAACAGGGCTTGATCCGGTGACATCAGATGAGATAAGCACGCTTATTAATGAAGTTCAGAAAAAATATAAAACTTCTTCCATCATCATCACACATGATATTGAATGTGCCCGGACAACTGCAAACCGGATTATTATGTTGCTCGACGGCGAAGTTTATAAGGAAGGAGGACTTGGAAGAGTTTGAAAAGTCAACTGACCCGTCAATAAAATCATTCTTTAAATGAATAATGAATATCATGGAAACGCACACACAAAAATTCAAAGTAAGGCTAGGACTGTTTATTATGGAGGATTGGTGATTTTCGTCATTGCCATTTTTATAATAGGGAAGCAGGAAAATTTATTCGATCCTGTTTTTAAAATCACTACAACTTTCAATAATGTAAGCGGATTGGAGGTTGGAAGTAATATCCGTTTTTCAGGAATCAATGTCGGTACTGTTGATAACATCAGGATCATTAATGATTCAACAGTGCGCGTTGATATGTTAATAAAAAGAAGCGTTCAGCAGTTCATTAAAAATGATTGTGAAGCAGGCATTGGTTCCGCAGGAATAATCGGTGACCGCATTTTAATAATTACCCAGGGCAGTGATGATGCTCCCGTAGTAAAAGACGGGGCATACATCTGATCAAAAGAACCTGTTGAAACAGATGCCATAATGGAAAGCATGCAGATAACAGCAGATAATGCTGCAATTATTTCATATCAGCTGGCAGAAATCATGATTAAAATAAACAGTGGAAACGGAACACTCGGGAGATTAATTCAGGATTCAACAATTGCAGAAAATATTGACAAGACAATCATAAATCTCAAGAACAGCAGCAAAGGATTAGATGAAAACATGAATGCAGCCAAGGAGAATTTTCTTTTCAAAGGTTATTTCAACAGGAAAGAAAAAGCAGCTGAAAAAGCAGCTGAAAAAGCAACTCAGGATTCTTTGGCAATAAAGGAAGGCGAACAAAAAGTAATTGAGGATAAGAAAAAATGATCTACCAGGATATAAAACATTAAGAATGGTAAATGCAGGTATGTCTCAAAAATATTTTCTTGCTTCTTATTTTTTCATTTTTAATAAGTGATCTTGCATCTGCCCAGCAAACACCTGCCAGAACAGATTCCACCAGCCTTTATAAAAATATTGAAACCTATTCGAGGCAAAGCAAATTTAAAACATTTGTTTACAGGTTGATCTTCAAACCGGTTACCCCGGAAACAAAAGACAAAGCCGCCAGGAAGAAGACATATAAAAACCTGATACAAAAGCCATACGGCAACTTTGAAGGGAAAATCATCAGGAATATTGACGTTGTGACTTTTGATCCTTTTGGTTACTCGTTGTCTGATACGATTGTTGCAAACCAAAATTTCCTTCGTAAGGCGGGAAACGGAATGCATATTAAAACACGTGGCATAGCAATCCGGAACCTGTTGCTTTTCCATAAGAATCAACCTTTCAATTCGCTGCTTGTGAAAGAATCGGAGCGACTGATCAGGGCACAGAAATATGTTCATGACGTCGCTTTTTCAGTTGTGGCAACCGGCAGAAAATTCTGATTCAGTTGATGTCTTTATCCGTGAACTGGACAGATGGAGCATCATGCCGGCAGGAAGCTTTTCAACAGTAAAAATGCTCGTCAGCCTGACCGACAATAATTTTCTGGGATCAGGTCACCAGTTTCAAAATACTTTTTCCGGAAATTTCACCACCGGGATTAATTCATTCAATACAGATTATTTCATCCCGAACATCCGGAACACCTACATAAACGCAAAGCTTCATTACGGCTTTGACGATAATAGAAATTTCACAAGGGGTCTGGCTGTTGACCGTCCGTTTTTTTCTCCCCTGGCCAAGTGGGCAGCAGGCGTGATCATTCTGTCTCAGTTTAAGGAAGATACACTGAATGCCATAAATCCGGCCTTTGTCCCTTATAAGTTTAAAATTCAATACGCAGGACT
Organism: uncultured Bacteroidales bacterium; assembly: GCA_963743775.1. GTDB lineage: Bacteria > Bacteroidota > Bacteroidia > Bacteroidales > VadinHA17 > SR-FBR-E99. The sequence continues at coordinate 303,064 of CAVURA010000003.1, read as the reverse complement.
GCTGGGCAGGAAAAGCTATACGAGATCTTTAAAAACAGAAGGGATGATGAGCTTATTACCAATTTAATCTTTACGGCACGATATCCTTCGGATCCGCTATTCTGAAAAACCACTTGAACAAAATGATCCGTTCCATATTTATTCTGATGAAGATTTTTATCTGGGTGGCATAGGGATTACATCCCGGAAATATGTACAGGATAAATATATTTTCAAATTTGGTATTATCGAAGATGTGCCGGTTGGGAAAGTCTATAGCCTGACAGCCGGTTACCAGGTAAAAGATAATTCCAGGCGGCTCTATCTGGGGATGCGCTTTTCCTTAGGCAACTATTATAAATGGGGTTACCTGAGTTCAAACCTTGAATACGGTACTTTTTTTAACGGATCACATGCTGAACAGGGGATATTTACCGCAGGTTTAAGTTATTCCACAGGATTATTTGAGATTGGAAAATGGAAATTCAGGCAGTTTGTAAAACCACAGATTACAATTGGCATTAACTGGTTCCCTTACGATAGTTTAACACTTAATGATGGCTACGGACTGGATGGATTTAAAAGTCCTGTCCTCTCAGGCACAAAACGCCTGTTACTTACTTTGCAGACACAATCATACGCTCCATGGAATTTTCTCGGATTTCGTTTTGGACCCTATCTTAACTGTTCTTTTGGAATGATTGGCGATGATGCAGACGGGTTTAAAAACAGCAAAGTGTATTCACAGATCGGGTTTGGAGTTTTAATTAAGAATGAAAACCTGGTTATTAATACATTTCAGATATCCATTTCATTTTATCCTTTAATCCCCGGCATCGGACAAGATGTTTTCAGAATGAATTCAATCAAAACAACTGATTTTGGATTCAGGGATTTTGAAATTGAAAAACCGGGAAGAATTAATATCAGTAATCTCAGCACAAGAAAACCCCAACGACTTTATATATGTGAATCTTGTAATACTTTGTTATAGTTATGTAACAAGTACAGCCTGACACCTTATTACCTTTGAAATCAACTAAATACTATACTGTTATGCCATTACTGACTGTTTTAATCGTACTGATTGTTGCCGGCGTCCTGTTATGGCTGGTCAACAGTTACATTCCAATGGATCGTAAAATCAAAGCTATTCTGAATGCTGTGGTCGTGATCGTTGTTATTGTCTGGCTTCTAAAGCTATTTGGGGTTCTAACCTATCTGAAGGACATACAAATATAAAGATGAAAAATACTAAACAACTGGGTATCTGGATGGATCATTCAAATGCCTATCTGATGGAATTGAAAAATGGTGCAATTGTAACGGACATAATTAAATCAGAATTTGCTCAGCAGGATAACGGATACTACATGAGGTATCATGAAAAAAGTTATCATAATAAGGAGCAACAACAACAATCTGACTATTATAAAAAATTACGTGATTTTATCAAAAATTATCAGGAGGTTGTCCTTTTCGGCCCCACGGATGCCAAAGCAGAATTATTAAACCAGTTAAAAGGAGATCACCTTTTCGAAAAGATAAAAATTGAAGTACAACAATCTGACCAGATGAATGAAAATCAAAGACAAGTCTTTGTCAGAGAGTATTTTGAAAAGAAGAATGAATAAAACTCAATATCATGAAAAAAATCATCTATTTATTACTGACAGCTGTGATTTTGACGGGATGCGCATTGAATATACTTACCGGACGGAAACAATTGAGCCTGGTGCAGGAATCTGAACTGCAGTTAATGGCCAAAGGCGAGTACAATACATTTTTATCAGAGAATAAGGTTTTAAGCTCCGGTTCAAGCAGGGAAGCAGCATCCGTTGACCGTGTCGGGGCACGAATTTCAAATGCAATCACAAAGTATTTTGCCACCAAGGGACAGGAATCGCTGCTTGAAGGCTATAAGTGGGAATTCAACACGGTTGAGAGCAAAGAAATCAATGCCTGGTGCATGCCCGGGGGAAAGGTAGTTGTATACACTGGTTTGCTTCCTGTTACTCAAAATGAAGCAGCACTGGCAATTGTCATGGGTCATGAGATTGCCCATTCCGTTGCCAAACATGGCAACGAAAGAATGAGTCAGGCCCTGGTTCAGCAAATGGGAGGTATGGCACTGGAGGTTGCTCTGGCCCAAAAGCCTCAGGAGACACGCGATCTGTTCATGACGACTTATGGCATCGGAAGCGAGGTGGGAGCTATGTTACCATGGTCACGGCAACAGGAAACAGAAGCCGATCAGTACGGACTTATATTTTCAGCTATGGCAGGTTATGATCCCCGGGAAGCAATCGCGTTCTGGCAAAGAATGTCAACAGCAGGCGGCGGGAGTCCACCGGAATTTCTAAGCACTCACCCTTCTGATGAAACAAGATTAAGGAAACTGGAAAAATTCATGCCGGAAGCCATGAAATATTATAATGCCAGTAAATAGATGCCAGGTTCCGGTCTTTGTTAAAAGATAATGACTGATGGTTATAAAAAGAACTGGCATTATGTTTTAAAAACTGCTTTTTCTTATTTATTTTGTATTAACAGTAATTGTATATGACCCGATTCAGTTGCACTCAGGTTATAGATGAATTTCCCGGATCCATTCATGAAAGCTTATACAGGTAAGAAGTAATGCACGCGTTTTACAGATAGAAATTATTTTTTTATGCGAGTGAAAACCAGCGAACCGGAATTAAAAGCATCATCAGAAAAAAAGAGTTCTGCCAGGGATACCGAAAAGTTCCCGATAATTGGTATCGGGGCATCGGCGGGCGGTCTTGAAGCATTGGAGCAATTCCTGAGTAATGTGCCCGAAAAAAGCGGAATGGCATTTATTGTTATCCAGCATCTTGATCCTACACAAAAGGGAATGTTGCCGGAATTGCTGCAGAGGATTACCAAAATGAAAGTGTACCAGGTAAAAGACCGTATGCCGGTCAGGATAAACTGCTGTCTATGTAATTCCTCCAAACACCAGCATGTCAATATTAAATGGGGTGCTTCACCTGTTTGAGCCTGTCGAATCAAGAGGAATGCGCCTCCCGATTGATTTTTTCTTTCGCTCTCTGGCAGATGACAGAAAGGATCTCAGTATAGGTATTATTCTTTCCGGAATGGGATCTGATGGCAGTATTGGGCTCCGTGCCATAAAAGAAAAAAACGGAATTGTGATGGTGCAGGACCCTTCCGACTGCTAAATTCGACAGCATGCCCCGCAGTGCCATCGATTCTGTGATCGTTGATATAGTGGCTCCGGCCAGAGAGCTGCCGGCAAGGCTTATTGAATTTCTGAAACATATCCCTGCTATCAGATCAGATCTGAGATAGAGATAAAAGATAAAAGCTCTCTTGAAAAGATTATTATTCTGCTGCGGAACTCATACCGGTAATGACTTTTCATTATATAAGAAAAATACACTGTACCGTCGGATAGAAAGACGTATGAGTGTCCATAAAATTGATAAAATTGTTTCATATGTTCACTTTTTGCAGGGAAATCCCAAAGAAGTAGAGATCCTTTTTAAAGAATTACTGATTGGTGTAACCAATTTCTTCCGCGATGCTCCGGTATGGGAAAAATTGAAAGAAAAGGTTTTACCGGCTATTATTTCCAAGCTCCAGCCAGGTTCAATATTACGGGCATGGATTCCGGGATGTTCCACAGGTGAAGAGGCATATTCACTGGCAATAATATTTAAAGAGGCGCTTGAAAAAATTAATCCGCATGGAGGCACTTCATTACAGATATTTGCTACCGATATCGATGCTGATGCTATTGAGATTGCCAGAAAAGGATTGTTCCCGGCAAATATTGCTGCCGATGTATCTCCTGATCGTCTTGATCGCTATTTCATTTTATCCGATGAAGGCTATCGGATCAAAACCGAAATAAGGGAAATGGTTGTATTTGCGCAACATAATGTTATCCTGCATCCGCCTTTTACCAAGCTCGATATCCTTTCGTGCCGTAACCTGCTGATTTACATGGATGCTGAGCTGCAAAAGAAGCTTATCGGGATTGTTTTACTATAGCATTAATCCTGAAGGAATAATGATGCTGGGCAGCGCCGAAACACTTGGAAACCAGAATCATCTTTTTACACCTGTGGATGCCAAACTGAAAATTTATAAACGCACCCATTTCAAGCCATTTGCCTGAATTATTTGATTTTCCGTCTTCATTTTCCAGATCCAAATCATCCATTACTGAAAGACCGGTAACAGACTGGCAAAGTCTGAATATTCAAACACTTGCCGATCAGCTTTTATTGCAGCATTATGCACCTTCCGGTGTGCTGGTAAATGAATATGGTGATATCATTTATATACACGGACATACCGGTAAATATCTTGAACCGGCAGTAGGTAAAGCAAACCTGAATATTTTTGCAATGTTACGGGAAGGCCTGCGCAATGAATTTCATAATGCCTTTCACCGTGTCAGTTTCGAAAAAAGAAACTGTTGTTTTACGCAATATTAAAGTAGGTACAAATGGCGGTACTCAAATAGTAAATATTGACATTAAATGGATTGATAAACCTGAGCTCTTATACGGCAATGTAATGATAATTTTTACTGATGTAAAGGAAGCTGACAGACATCCATTTGCTTCCAAAAACAGGTAAAAAAGCTGTGCATAGCATCAGGCAGAAGGAGATGGAGAAGAGCTGCAGCAAATGCGTGAAGTAATGCAGAATACTCTCGAAGAAATGCAGACTTCGCAGGAAGAACTGAGATCAACAAATGAGGAATTACAATCCACAAATGAAGAACTGCAATCCACAAATGAAGAACTTACCACCTCAAAGGAAGAAATGCAGAGCCTGAATGAAGAACTTCAGACTGTAAATGCTGAATTACAGTCGAAAGTTGATGATTATTCGCGGGTTAACAATGACATGAAAAACCTGCTCAACAGCACCGAAATTGCCACTCTGTTTCTCGACAAAGAATTAAATATCCGTCGTTTTACCCTCAGGCGACCAAAATATTCAAACTTATAAAAAGCGACATAGGACGACCTTTTACCGACCAGGTATCGGATCTTATTATCCCGGATTGGCTGACGATGCCCTCGAAGTATTAAGAACACTGGTATTTATACAGAAAGAAATACCTGCCAGTGACGGGAGGTGGTTTTTGGTTCGTATTATGCCATACCGCACTTTCGACGACAGAATAGACGGACTTGTCATCACTTTTATCAATATCTCAGATCATAAAAGACTTGAAGAAAAATTACTTGAAAACGAGAAAAAGTTCCATCTTCTGCTGGGTGCTTCCTCAGATATAAAAGTAATTTTATCAAATGACATGAAAATATTGGAATTTAATCCTGAAGCTGAATTATTTTTTGGTAAAAAACGTGAAGATTGCATAAATAAGAATTTTATTCAGATGTTTGTTCCTGAGGAATCACAAAAAAGCACTGAAAAGAATTTAAAAATGCTGCTGGGCAAAGGTTTGAATGATAAGCTGAAAATGAAGGTTACAGACGCCAGTGGGAATATATCAGTTGTTGAATGTTTCTGTACCATATCGCTTAATAACCTGAAGATGGCAGAAGGAATGATATTATCAATTAAAAAACAATAAAGTCATGAGTAAGAAAGATCAGAATCTTACAGATAAGCAATTACTGCGTTTGAAAGCCGAGGAAAAACTGAAAAAACAATCAAAAAAGTCGCCAATAAGGTTTTGGAATCCGATACAAAAAAGCTCCTTCATGAACTTCAGGTGCACCAGATAGAACTGGAAATGCAGAATGAAGAGTTGCGGGAGGCAAATGAAACAGCAGAGGAAGCCCTTAAAAAGTACACTATGTTGTATGATTTTGCCCCAATGGGCTATTTTACCCTTGACAGTGATGGTAGTATCTGCGAGCTTAATTTTACAGGTGCTGAAATATTGGGCGATAAACGATTTAGTTTGTTAAACAGTAATTTTAAACTGTTCGTTTCCGAAGCTTCCAAATCTGTATTTAATAAGTTTTTCAAAAATGTATTTACCAGCAATTCTAAAGAATCATGTGAACTAATGCTTGGTTATAACGGCAAGCCACTATGCCTGGTATATATGGAAGGAATAGTTTTGGGTGATGACCGCAAATGCCTGTTGTCAGTAGTCGATATCTCGGGGTTCAAAAAGTAAAATATATTAAGAGCTGATATACAGCTTTTCAAGTTGAGTATATCTGACCCGGCCACATTCTTTCACAATGGTGAGCCGGGTCTTTTTAATTCAGAGGTGCAGATTATGCAACTCTGATATCGAATTATGTAAATCTTTATCGTAATTGTGTAACACTTCAGCAACTGGCAGGCCTTATCTTTATTAAGTTATTTCGTAAAATAACGGTATGAGGCAAATCATACAGACAGTAAATGAAAAGGATAACTTTTACAGCGATTTTGCTGTTAGCCACATTCTCATCAGGTTTTGGTGAAATTTCCGAATCAATAAAGAAATTTATTGAGGGAAAGGCGGAAGGATTAAGCTATGAAGTTGACAATGAAAATCTTCTATGTGGCAAGGAACTTCATCTCTTTTATGTGAACAGGTTTTATGACCCCGCCTGGTTTATCCGGAACAGTTTCAGCAATAACGGGTTTGATTTGCTTAATTATATTCGACAGGTTGGCCAGCAGGGCCTGCAACCAAATGACTATCACCTGTATCTGATTGAGGAATATTTTAAGAAAGTACTTTCCTCAGCAGCACCGGATACAACTGACATGATGAAACTGGATATACTGCTTACTGATGCTTTCCTGTTGCTGGGTTCTCATCTTTACTATGGCAAAGTCGATCCTGAAAAAGAAGGTGCCAACTGGAAAATGCAGCGTAAGGATCCTGAATTACGGCTTGACCTGAAGCTTGAAGAGGCACTGATGGAAAACGAAGTGGACCATGAGCTTAATATGCTTGCTCCAGGTTACCGGTCCTACTGGATGATGAAAGAAGAGCTTGCGTTCTTTCTTAAACTGGATGAGCAACTCTGGCCGGTAATTCTGTCAGATAAAGCTATTAAGCCCGGAGATTCGAGTCAGATAGTTCCGAAGATCAGGGAAAGGCTGATAAAGCTGAGATACAAATTATCCGACAGTGTCTCAATAATACTTGATGATGAACTGGAAGCGCAGCTAAAGCTGTTTCAGGATGACTGGGGCTTAAACACCGACGGTGTGGTTGGCAAGACAACCCTTGAATACCTGAACTGCCTGCCCCTCAAACTTATGGGACAGCTGAAGGTGAATATGGAGAGATTCAGGTGGCTTCCGCCACAGCTGACCGAGAAACACATTGTTGTAAATATTGCCAATTTCAAACTCGATCTGATAGTGGGAGCAGATACCCTTATTTCGATGAGAGCAGTCGTTGGTCAGGAAACGAAGAGAACCCCTGTTTTTAATGAGAGCATGACATATATTGTTTTCAGCCCCGCATGGACTGTTCCCAATACCATATTGAAGGAAGAGGTGATACCTCAATTGCTGAAGGGCCCAGGGTATCTTATTAAAAAGAATATGAAGCTGCTCAGAAATGACGGGACCGAATTGGCTTACAGTGACGTTGACTGGTCAACAATTTCAGAAAGCAATTTTCCCTATATGGTCCGGCAGGATCCGGGGCCGGGAAATGCACTGGGCAGGGTCAAGTTCATGTTTCCGAATAATTACAATGTATATATACACGATACCCCGTCCAAAAGCTTTTTTGCCCGTGACGCAAGAGCTGTAAGTCACGGCTGTATCAGAGTGGAAGACCCGTTTGATCTGGCCGTGTTGCTTTTGTCTGATGAACCGGAATGGTCACCTGCCAATATTCGCACTGCCATGCAACAGACAAAGGAACAAACGGTGCTTCTGAAGGTACCGGTTGATGTGATGGTGATCTACCTTACGGCCTGGACTGACGGTAAGGACCGGGTACAGTTCCGGAACGATATTTATCAAAACGATGAGAAAGTGCTGGTAGCCTTAAATCAAAAACCTGAAGTTGCCAGAGCCAAAGCTATGTCTTTGTAGCAGGATGTATCTTCCTGATAATATGTGAATTAGATGTATAGTTTGGTGTGGGGGCATAAATGAATAAACATGAACCACCCTTGATGGTTTTGATAATTTCCTCACTGAGTTCAACAGGAACAGCCGGACAACCCTGACTGCGGCCAAGTCTTCCGTGAGTCCTGACAAAATCATCGGAGACGTAATCTGCCCCATGAATGACAATGGCACGCTGACGGGCCTTGTCGTTTATACCCGTTTCCAAACCATCGAGTGCGAGAGATAAACCATGTCTTGCCAATATACGTCTCACCGGTAACATAGAAACCGGGACTGCTTTCATATGAACCGGGAGTGTTGGAGAAATTCTCAGCCATAAGTTCCCCGGAATTACGGCCATGAGAGACAAGACAGTGGTACAAGACCTTTCCCTGGTGCAGGTCGATCACCCAAAGCCTTTCCCTGTCAGACTGAAGGCTGAAATCAATTATGGTGATCACTTCACGACGGTTTATCGACTTTTCTTCGATAAGTAATTCATAACCCGCCAGTGCTGTCTGAAGCAAATATAACGGGGGAAATTCAGTGCTATCTGCCGGCTGCTGGAACATATACTCCAGGGCAGGCTGGGGAGGGATGCTGTCAGGGTTCTCCACAACCGCCTGTGTGTCAGGCAAAAAAACAGGGAAAAACGATAATAAGATGAACAACAGGGTTTTTATCATCGGAGGTAAAAATAATTATAAATCAATATAATACGCTTCCCGTCCGGGTTTTATTATCCTGATTTACTTAATTATTTTCTGTCTGATGCCGTGAACCTGCACCCGGGCTTTCTCATCCGGCTTACCGCGGTACACCGTTTTTTGTTACTTCAGATCCATTCATCCTTCAGAATCTTCCCGTCAATGCCCACAAGCACGGCTTTTACAGGAACCTTCCGCGATGCTCTGGCGAGTGCGTTTCTTACCATTTGCATCAGGCCCCCGCAGCATGGCACCTCCATCATCATGACTGTTATGGTGTTGACTTTTGCAGTGTCAATCATAGTCACCAGTTTATCAATATAGATTTCCATATTGTGGTCCAGTTTGGGACAAGCAATTGCCAGTGACCTGTTTTTCAGAAATGCCTGATGGAATGACCCAATTGAAAATGCCACACAGTCTGCCGCAAACAATAGATCAGCACCTCTGTAAACGGGTGAATTTGGATTGATAAGGTGCATCTGCACCGGCCAGTGGGTCAGATGAGAGGGAGTGTCGGCCATCATGGCAGAGACTGGTGCAGGCGCTATTATCCTTTCCCTGCTTCCGGGACAACCGCCGCCCTGATGTCCATGATCATGACTTTGACCATGACAATGACTATGACCATGGCCATGACCGGGACCCTGACCCTGACCTTGACCTTGACCGGGACCGGAGCCATAACCATGGTCAGGACCATGATCAGAACCATGATCGTGACCTGCCCTGTGGTTATTACTCTTTTCTCCATTTACTTCTGTCAGGACTTCTCTCACACTGAAGGCAACATCTTCCTCATGCACCTCAAGCCATGTCATTCCCTCCTCCAGGTAACCCAGTTCCTGGTGATCTTTAAGATGCTTCAGGTGTGCTGTGACTGTATTGGCTCCCTTGTGAACCATCTCACTTATCACGGCAATCTCATCATATGGCTGGGCTTCACGCTTTTCAATCGTTATGGCATTTTCGGGACAATGGCCTATGCAGGCACCGAGGCCGTCACACATCAGCTCCGATACCAGCCTGACTTTGCCGTCAATAACCTGAAGCGCCCCTTCATGACAGTTCGGTACGCATAACCCGCAGCCATTACACTTCTCTTCGTCTATCTTCAATATGTCTCTCAGCATTCTTTTTCTCTTTGTTTCCTTCACAAAGGTAGCAGCATGGCGGAATGAATCAAGTAACCATGTATTACAATTGCAAGCCTCTTGTTTTACCCGCAGGGGCTGCCGATGGCAGACTCACGGTGAAGCAGCTTCCGTTATCCGGTTTGCTCTCAACACTGATTGTTCCCTTGCTGATGGTGACAAGCTCGTGCACCAGTTTCAGTCCGATCCCGGTTCCTTTTTCAGAGTCTGTGCCTGCGGTAGTATCCATCTCCGCGCCTGTGAACAGTTTCTTCTGCCGTTCTTCACTGATACCCACCCCGTTATCGCATATTTTTATTACCACTCCCGCATTATTCTTTTCCTGCTCCTTCACGCTGATGGTCACCTTTCCCCCCGGATTGGTATACTTGATGGCGTTTGAAAGAAGATTTCTCACCACAATGTCAATAAGGTCCCTGTCGATCCAACCGACCGCCCTTCCCACCTGGGTGAAATTGAGCGATATGTTTTTCCTGTCTGCGGTCTCCTTCATGATGCTGATGTTGGTAAGAACAATATCTGCCAGGTCATTTTCAGAAGGTGCAAACCGGATCATATCTTCCTGTCCTCTTCCCCAGACAAGCATATTCTCAATAAGGCTTATGAGCATCTGGGAATACTGAATACAAGAGTTGGCCATAGCTTCAGTCTTTTCCCCGTCCTTCTCTTCCCTAAGCAGGTGGAGGGTATAAAGGATATTAACCACAGGGCTGCGGAGGTCATGTGCTATAACAGAGAAGACCTTGTTCTTCAGATGAATGGTCTCCGATAGTTTTTTATTCTGAAGTGCTATCTGTTCATTGCGGGCATTGATCTCAATGCTCTTCGTCTTCAGTTCTTTCGTTCTTTCATCGACCCTGTCTTCAAGGCTGCGGTTCAGCTCCTCAAGCTGAAATGAAAGCTTTTCCCTTTCCTTTCCCGACTTTACCCATTCGCGGATCAGCAGTGCTGCCTGTACAAAGACGAACAGCATCATCAGGAATGACAAAATGTAGATCTGCTGATTGTTTTCAAAGCCGTTAGAAAGCATTACGTCTGCGACAGAGCCTGCACCGATGGCAATTATGGCAACGAAATAAATGAGGTCTATCCAATTCTTTTTCAGCAACCCCCTGAGGCTCATGACAAGTGCATAAACCAGCAGGCAGAGGGCCACAGTCTGTATCACCCAAACTGAATTGGCAAATATGTATACCGGAGCAGCAATCACAAGGATGATTCCAAACAGAAATATAAAATCGACTGCCATGGCTACCTTTCTGAACCAGGTCAACGGGTACATGTAGTACACAAGCCATGCTCCCGATGCAATCATAAGGAAGAGCAGGATGTACTCGCTCCTGACGATCAGGTTCCAGTTGGTGATGTCCAGTATTGATATCAGGTAAGGAGGGGAAACGAAAGGTCTGAGTGCGAGACAGAGTGCAAGCAGTGAGAACATCACGAGCTTGTTGTTTTTCCTGTCATAAAGGTAAAAGGTAAAGAAGAATATAAATGCCGCGAAGAGCATACCGTTCACTGCTATGGATATGAACCACTGGTTGGCGAAGTTGGACTGTATTGTGTGGAAGGTACCTACCTTGAGAGGCAGCCAGAATCCTCCCCTGCGATGTTCATAGTTTGATACCCTTATCAGGAGCTCAAGCGTGTCATTCTTAGGCACATAGCTAAAGAACAGGGGTTCATAGGCCGGTATTGATTCAGCCTTGCTGCGGGCCGGGGTGCCATTCCTGGCAGTTGTAACCCCGTTCACCGCGATCTCATAAGAACTGTCGAACACTGGCATGTCGAACCCAAGGCGGTCACGGTATCCTTCGGGCAGGAGAATGATGGCCCTGTAAGTGCCGTAGCCAAACCGCGGAAGCTTCTTTCCTCCGACACTGTATTCAGACCAGTAACCCGGCACTGTTCCGTAACAGTCCGGTGTGAGCGTGTCGCTGATTTGACCAGGCTCCCCGTATAGAAACTTACTGAAATAAAATTCCCAATCGCCGTTCATTCTGACGGTGAAATCATCTCCCTGCTGCAAATGCCTGAGATCAAAAACACCCTTTTCAACCCTCACAGGTGCGCCTGTCACCAGTCCATGTAAAAGGAAAAGTGAAACCAGTACCGTCGCTGTTCTTCTCAGCATGCTCAATGCCATTCTTAAGTTATTGTTTTAACAGTCCGCGGTTCTCAAGCAGCGCCTTGATGCCCGGCTCACGGCCCCTGAATGCAATATACATCTCGAGCTCATCTTTTGAGCCTTTACGCGACAGTATCTCTTTCTCAAAGCGTGCCGCAACCTCCCGGTTGAAGATATCTCCAGTCTCCTTAAATGCCTTGAAGGCGTCGGCGTCAAGCACCTCGCACCAGATATAGCTGTAGTATCCTGCCGAATAGCCTCCCGAAAAGATGTGACTGAAATATGTGGAGCGGTAACGGGGGATTATCTCGCTGATAAGGCCGTACTTCTCCATCGCCTTCTTCTCAAACTCACCGATATTGATTTCGGTCGGTTCGCTAAGGGAATGGTACTCCATGTCAAGTGATGAAGCCGCCAGATATTCAACCGTTGTGAAACCGGTGTTGAATTTAGAGGCTTTGTCTATTTTCTCAATGAGCTCATCAGGTATCACCTCGCCTGTCTGCCAGTGTTTGGCATACACCTTCAGCACCTCCGGTTCGAAAACCCAGTGTTCCATGATCTGTGAAGGAAGTTCTACAAAGTCCCGTGACACCCCGCTTGTATAGACGGTGTTGGAGAGGAGGTTATGCAGGGCATGTCCGAACTCATGGAAGAGCGTGCTGGCTTCTTCCGGTGAAAGCAGGGCAGGACCGTCACCCGAAGGCGGAGTAAAGTTGGTGACCATGCTCACCAGCGGGGTGACCTGATCTCCATTTTCATCGAGCCTCTGTGCACGCATGCCACTGCACCATGCACCGCCGCGCTTCGAAGCGCGCGGATAATAGTCGAGCATCAGTATGCCCACATGTTTGTTATCCCTCTTAACCTCAAAGGTTTTAACATCCGGATGGTACCTGGGGATGTCAGTGCGCTCACTGAACTCCAGCCCGTAAAGCTTATTGGCGACATAGAACAATCCGTTGGTGACATTATCTACCGAAAAATAGGGTCTTGTCTCTTCGTCGCTGAGATTATATTTTTCCTTGCGGATTTTTTCAGTGTAATAAAACCAGTCCCATGGCTCCAGCTTGAATTTCCCGCCTTCACTGTCAATCATTTTCTGTTGTTCAACAGCTTCAGCTTTGGCCACGGGCAGGGCGGCATCCCATATCTGTGCCAGGAAGCTTAAAACCTTTTCAGGTTCTTTTGCCATGTTGCGTTCCAGGACGTAATCGGCATGACTCCTGTAACCCAGAAGCCTTGCCTTCTCAACGCGCAGCCTGACAATGTCTGCAGCAATCTGGTTGTTGTCTCTTTCGTTGCCGTTGTTACCTCGCATCATATAACCTCTGAACATCTTCTCCCTGAGATCCCTGTTGTCAGCATAGGTCAGGAACGGGAAATAGCTTGGAGCCTGCAGGGTAAAGAGCCATTTGCCTTCCATGCCTTTCGCCTTGGCAGCAGCTGCGGCCTGAGCCCTGGCGCCCTCGGGCAGTCCTGATAGATCATTTTCATTGTCGATGACAAGGGCAAAGCTGTTGGTCTCAGCCAGCAGGTTCTCTCCGAATTTTACTGAAAGCAACGACAGCTCGCCGTTCAGCTTCCGCAGCTTATCCTTATCCTCAGGTGAGAGGCCTATACCGTTACGGATAAATCCCAGGTACTGATCCTCAAGCAGCTTGCTTTCCTCAGGAGTGAGGTTTAACTTTTCCCTGTTGTCATATACCGACTTCACCTTTTCAAAAAGCTTCTCATTGAGGGAGATATCGTCCCTGTGCTTTGAAAACAACGGAGTCATTTCTCTCTGCAGGGCCTGGATAGAATCATTGGTATTTGCTCCGCTGAGAGGTCCGAATGCCCGCTGCACCTTATCGAACAGCTTCCCGGTGAACTGCATGGCTTTGATTGTATTATCAAAGGTGGGCTCCTCCGGATTACTGATGATGGCGTTCACTTCAGCCATCTCTTCTTCCATTCCTTTCAGGAAGGCTGGTTTGAAGTGTTCAAATTTTATAACATCGTAGGGTGGTACCTCAAACGGGGTGTCCCACTTGCAGAAAAACGGATTTTCGCATACCTCTTTCTTGCATGAGATAGTGCTGAATGTAACAATTAACAACATAAGGAACAGTTTTTTCATAACACAGGGGTTTGGGTTCAAATCAATTTAATATCTACAGCTCAATAAGATTTATGTCTATTCAAAAATATCTGCGGCTTTCCGGTACAATTTACGGACTGCTAAACAAATTCCACCATGGGATCTCCCTTTCTGACCTTGTCGCCGCTTTTTACCAACACCTTTTTTATTTTTCCGTCGCGGTCTGACTCCACCGCGCTGAATGTCCTGTTGATCATAATGTACATAAGTATATCTCCCTTTTTGACCTCTTCTCCAACATCAAGGTCATCATCGGAGTAATACGTAGCCGTTGTTCCCGAATAAATAAATGCTATGCCGGTCTCGTGAGCAAAGAGAAGTTTTTTCTCCGACACTTTTGGCGTTGCGGCATGTTCCAACTCGGCTTTCCTGTCTTCCACCTCCTTCAGGAAGCGTGTCTTTGCCACGCCCGATTTATAATCACGGTACTGCCTGTCATGCATTGCCAGCTCGAACAGCTCTTCATCATCCTGCCCGGCGGGCCAGTTTTTCTCCTCCATCTCCTTTCTGTAGATGTCCAGGGCATCGGGGTAGTTGTCCTGCGGAGTTCCTTCGTAGAACTCCCTGCCTTCCTTCCTTGCCAGTTCAATGAGTTCCATTGCCAGTGGACCGGGCAGTTTACCGGTACGACCGAGCAGCATGTCCCAGGTGTTCGCATCGATCATGGCAAACCGCTCCTTGCCGTTGACCAGCGAAACGATATTCATCAGCGCCACATTCTTGACATACTGGCTGAACGGTGTTACCAGGGGCGGATAGCCCATCATGGGCCATATTTCACCTACCTCTCGGAAAAGCCATACGACGAGTTCATCTTCTGAAAGTTCAGGCTTGCTTTGTGACTTCAGCGCTGAATTGATGCCCTGGTGCACACCCTTGAGGTCGGCCATCATGCTTCCCATCATACCTCCGGGAAGTCCTGACCCGATCAGCAGCGATGTCATCAGTTTGTTGCGCGGGTCAATAAAATAACCCAGGAAGTCGTCAATGAACTCCTGTGTCAGGGACCTTACTTTCATGTAGGCATCCATGTTTATTTCAGGCACATCAAACCCTGCATCCTTCATAATGGCCTGTATTGCTATCACATCAGGGTGAACCATTCCCCAACTAAGAGGTTCCATGGCAACATCAAGGTAATCAGCACCTGCCCTTGCCACTTCAAGCATAGAGGCAACGGACATACCCGGACCACTGTGTCCGTGGTACTGGACTATGATGCCGGGATATTTGTTTTTGATTTTCCTCACCAGTTCGCCAAGGGTGGCCGGCCTGCCAATGCCTGCCATATCTTTCAGACATATCTCATCAGCGCCGTATTCAACCACTTTGTCTACCACCCCCATGTAATACTCAATTGTATGAACAGGTGATGAGGTTATTGAGAGCGCCGCCTGTGAGATCATACCTGCCTCGCGTGCGTACTTCACCGACAGTTCAAGGTTGCGGTGGTCATTCAGCCCGCAGAATGAACGGGAAATATCTACTCCCTGGGCTTTCTTGACCTTGTACATCAGGCGCCTGACATCTGCCGGCACAGGATACATCCTTATTCCGTTCAGGGCGCGTTCGAGCATGTGTGTCTGAATGCCTGCTTCGTTAAATGGCCTCGTCCATTCCCTTACAGCCTCGTTGGGATTTTCACCGTAAAGGAGTTGCACCTGTTCAAAAGCGCCACCGTTGGTCTCTATACGGTCAAAGCATCCCATTTCAATGATGTGCGGTGCAACAGCTTTCAGCTGATCGACCCTTGGCTGGTACTTGCCTGACGACTGCCACATATCACGGTAAAGGAGGCTGAATCTTATCTTATTCTTCATTTTTATATACGGGGTTAAGATCTGTCTGGAATTTTCACTAAAATAATCATTCAAAGATAATCCTGTTGCAGCTCATACACGTGATAAAAATCAATTAAGCTAAGAATGGGTTAATTATGTTGAGAATTTGTTGAAAACTATCCATTTAAGCAGTGTCACAATTAATCATTAATGACATGTATGGGAACAACACGGCAATAACATATCCATCCAGATTGGTGGTTCAGAATGTTTTTGATCAATATGGAAATTTGACGGAGATTAGAAAAAGCGATGGAACACTTATCTGGCAGTTGAACTCGATCACTGCGACCGGCAAACCTGAAGAAGTTACTTTGGGTCCCGGTATTTTTACCAGATCATTTGAGTATGACACTTATGAAAATATTTCGTCAATTGTATCCGGAGAATGGCGTCAGTCATTTAACTTTGACGGAGCATCAGGGAACTTAATGTCACGGTCATATATGAATGGCGACTCAACATTTATGCGAACCGAGAGTTTTCAATATGATACCCGGGAGAGGCTTACTACCTCACAGGTTACCGGCCAGAGTCAGAAGGTCATATACGATCAGACTGGAAACATACTTACAAATACTGATGCAGGAACTTATAATTACAACAGCACCAAGGTCAATGCTTTGGCTTCTGTTACATTTATTGGGGGGCAATATCAACTGATTTACAAACAATAACTTATAACAGTCAGAATAAAGCTACGGCTATTTCAGAGGATGTTAATAGCTATAATATTGTATATGGGGCAGATGGAGAGAGAATTAAGTCTCAGTTATATAACAACAGCGTATTAAGCAAGACCAAATACTATGCACCGGGATATGAGAAGATCACCACCACCGCGGGTACGGTTGAGAATCATTATATAAGCAGTCCCTATGGACTAGAAGCCATAATAGTAAAAGCCGGAACATCTGAAACTATGTACCTGGTAGAGACTGATCATCTGGGATCACTCACAGGACTGACGGACACCGCCGGAGTATATGTTGAAAGGTATTCTTATGATGCCTGGGGATGCCGGCGAATTTCTCCTTTATTATTTCATCACGTTCGTCCTCTTTTACGGCAAGAACCCGGAAGAAAAGCCTGTTCAGCTCGTCATAATCGTGCACTTTGTCGGTGTTCAGAAACCGGAATGAATTATCTCCGCCGTTATATCTTACAAGCTGTCCTTCGAGCAGCTTAAGAAAGAGTATCCGGTTAATCCAGGTAATAACCAGCCCGAGGGCAACATTAAAGATCTGTTCATCGTCATCCTTTCCGAATCCGGTTCTTCCGGGAAGCTGATTAAGGCAATCTTCGTACTTAAGGATTGTAACGGCATTTTCGACCAGTGAACCCTGGTTTCTCTTTTCGGTTTTTTTCCTTCCTATCAGCTTTTTGCTTCCCGCCTTTGTTTCCTCAAGTCCTATAATATGCAGCAGCTCGTTGTAAAAAGCTTTATCGAGGTTATTGCTGTCGTTTGCAAAAGGAAGCTTAAGCAGATGCTCCGGAGAAAAGATCTTGTACAGGGGAACCAGCTTGTTATCGTCCCCGGGATCGGTGTTTCTGATGATTGTTTCGAAATCTCTCAGATCAAAATATGTTACGGAAATCTGTGAAGCGATGCTATCTACAAACGGAGCGGCGACTTCGTTATAGAAAAAGTCGGTATTTGTTCCCGACAAACCGCGATCCTCGAAACCGGTGAATTGCTTTAAGAAGGTTTTATCGGAGGCAAAGATCTTTTCAAAGTCGTTTGAGCTGAAGATGAACCATTCAAAAATATTCGTGATTATAAGATTTTTTACTTCAAGATTTTTGCCTCTGATCCTTTCTCTCATGAAATAGAGGATCAGTTCATGAAAGGCTTTTGTATTAATACCGGTTATTGCCGGCATATCTGCTTTGTTCCCTGGTTTTTTAACTTCGAACAGCACACCGACCGGAGTATTGGTATCTTTCCCGTTATGGATCACAAGGTCGGCTCTGCCTTTTGTATTTATGTAGTGGCCGGGGGAATAGTAAGTGCTTTTAAGGAATTCGGATATAATATTTTTATGAAATTCTTCTGATTCGGATTCTTTTATCTGATCGAGCAGACCGGATATATTTTTTTTAAATGCTTCTATCCGGCTGCGGTCCGGTCTGACCTTCAGAAAAGCTTTATTTATTGAATTCCTGAGATTCAGCAGATTGACTTCCATTTATGGACTTCGGTTAAAGATATAAAGTTACAAAATCGCAGTGAAACTGCAACCACGACTTTGTAACATAGCAAATGCCCGGCGTTTTACGCCGCTGTGCAAATCAGAGTTTATTTACCATCAATCAGTACCGGTAAGCCTTTCCCGTTGGTCATGAAGATCAGCTTTGAATTGGGTGATACTGAAATAGCTTTAATCATTTCATACTGTAAAAGTCTGTCGCTGAGGCCCGTGCTCAGTATTTTCTGATAATCGGCAATACCCTGAGCTTCGACTCTTTTCCTTTCAGCTTCCTGCCGTTCCTTCTGTAAAACAAAAGTCATCTTCTGTGCATCCTGTTCGGCATTGATTTTTGATTCAATGGTGGCTTTTACGGATGCAGGCAGCGTAAGATTCCTTACCAGGAGCTGTTCCAGCATCAGTCCCCGTTCCTTGAAATTTGATTCGATAGTTGAAAATATACGTGATTGGAACTCATCCCTCTTGGTTGAGTATAAGGCTACTGCATCGTAATATACGGCGTTATCCCTGATCTTTGTCCTGCAGATCGGACGAACAAGAACATTCCGGTAATCTATTCCCACCTCCTTAAGAATACGGGGTGCTTCCGATGGGATAACCTTATACAGAACGGTAAGGTCTACAACTACCTCCAGCCCGTCTGCCGACAGAACACGTATGGCATCATCACCCTGCCTTGTTCCCTCATCGAGTATTCCCGACATTGTATAGTTTTCTGTTCTTACATCGAACATAACAACCTTTACCATAGGATTGATAAGGTTCAGCCCGCTTTCAAGAATATTATTGTTCACTTTGCCGAACAGCTTCTGTACGCCTACCTGTCCGGGTTCAACCTGAACCACACATTTGAGAGACAATCCTATGATAAGGACAATAACTCCGGCTGTTTTGATCAGGGTTGTATATTTTAGCATAAGCGGTTCAACTTTGCCAATTATAAACCCAATAATTAAGATTATAATCCCTGTAATTATTATTGTCATATTTTTTGTTTTTAAAGGTTAATAATTTCATTTTATACAGATGCATTAACGCTCGTGAAAGACAGGACATTCGTCTCTTTCACAACCGGTATTGGCTACTGTTAATAATAATGCCATCATGATAACATATATTTTTCTCAAGATACTATAAGATTTTAATTATTTAATATTCTGTGAGTTAATTATCAGTTCAGCCATTCTTTCTATGCTTTTACTTTAAACGAAAACAGCGATTTCAGGCTTTTCCAGTATAAGGCTGTATGTATGAGCATTAAGCCCAGCAATACATAACCGGTGATTTCATGAATTTCATCTATCTCGAACTCGTCAAAATCCGCGGCAAGAAATAATACAACCGTAATTTGTATAATTATCGATAGAAGCAGCAAAATTGAGCTGATACGTCTTAATATTTTGATAATGGTCATTGTGTTATTCGTTTTTAATTTTTATCCTATTACATGATGTTTCTGCAGGATACTAAAATCGTAATCCGGTTACTGTAAAGTAACAAGGAGCATTTCTGCAGACAAAAGGAAATTAAACCTGTGGATTAACAGGATTTTGGCGGTTGCCAGACATCATTGACATAGCTGTTCCGGAAATTGAAGTCGGGAAATAGACCCTTATCTCTCCTTACCTTGAATATATTTGATTTTATCTTTGAATTGGGCATAAAGGAATCATCCTCGCAACAAAAGGAATGGAAATATTCACAAGGATCTGACAAATCTGAACATTCATTGCAAATGCTTATATGATTTTGAGAAAAAGAACTATCATCAAAGCTGATACTGGCCCAAACCAGGTTAAGGCTGAGAGCCAGGATCAGAAAAGATATTTGTTGCACCGTCTTTTTCATTTATACAAAGCTGACCAAAATAGGCTAATAATTACGACTGCAACAAAAAGGGTGCAGCCGGATTATTGCCAGGTAAGGCGGGAAATCTAAAAGAATTAGTCTTCACAATCTACATCATCAAGGTCAAAGCATCCGGTCACGGCTTTGAGAATTGCACCTGCCCAAGCCTTATTTCCGTCGGTATCATTATTCCCGATCTCGATATAACCGTTATTATTGCCATCGGCCGCGGCAACGAGATTTATTACTCCCAGGTTGGCTATTATCTTTTCTAAACTGATGTCTATATAGAGCTTAATCGTTTCACCGGTAAGATTTACTGCACTCTGGTCGTGAAATTCAATCTCGATTTCCTTCGTCTTGTTGGTCCATAGTTTAAAACGGTTTCCGTTCATTGTACCGGCAATATAAATTGAACGGCCAAGCATTTTAGTGTTATCAGAAAGCTCATAAACGGCAAGATCGAATTCAATCTCATCATAAATGGCATTTGGCAATGAGAAATTATCAATCACCTTACCATTTAATACATCGGGCGAAAGCACATTTATAAGATATGGGCCTTTAGATTGAATGTCAGTATAGGTGCTGTCATTACAATCATCGTTGCAGGGGCAGTCGCCTGATTTAGCATCACCGTCGCAATCATCATTACAATCATCACTGCAATCATTATTGCAACTATCAGGTTTGATATCTGAATTGCTTTCATCAAATTCAAACTTAATGTCTTTGATATTTATGAGGAAAGTATCAAGAACAAAAATATCGGAACCTGCTGAAGCAGGCATTGTAGCCGGTGAAGTGACGGCAGAAACAGATTTTAGCGCCGTTGAGTTAGTTGCTTTAATAATAAGCTGTGCATTGGAATTGTCACTTACCTTCTGGCATGAAGACAAAATAATGGCTGCTATCACTGCGACACTTAAAAAAGCTATAATTCTTTTCATATTTATTGATTTTGTTAATATTATTTTAAATAAGTCTTTGCGTTTTAACCGCACAGAATCTGGTTTTTATTATTTACAGATGCATTCACACTCGTGACAGACAGGACATTCGTCTCTGTCGCAACCGGAAATGGTTTCTGAAAACAATACTACTAATACCATCAATGATACTTATAATTTATTCATGATAAAATGGAGATTTAAATTATAAATCTCCTGGTTACAGATATGTAACCTGAAGCTTAATAATTTCTGCAAACACCAGGAGATATTATCCGGTGGATCAGGATAATTTTGGAGGCTGCCAGATGTTGTTCAGATAATTGTTATCAAAATTGCCGGTAAAGACGGGAACCTTTTCCTTCTCTGTGGTAAGTATATTTGACTGAACTTTTGAATAACACATACTGACATCATCTTCGCTACAAAATGTATGGCAATATTCAAGAAAATCTGAAGAATCCTGACATTCGCCTGATATACATAATTGATTATTAAAAAAAGCAATTTCGGCAAAACTGCTGTTAACCCAAACCAGGTTAAGGCTGAGAACAAGAGTCAGTACTGATATTTGTTTTATTGCTTTTCCCATGGCTGCTAATTTACAAAAATATATAAATAACCGGAATAAGCAGATTTATTAGCAATCATCTAACACTAGTGTCCGGTTAAGGACGGTTAATATTAACGTAAATTATTAATATATAATACCTTAATTAGGGTCAAAATATTTTACGATTTAAATTTATACATTCGCTCATATCAAATTTTGAGCGATCTTGCATATTGGGAAAACGGTTTTTGTAAAGATGCGTGAAATGCTGGCCACTCATAAAGAGATCCTGTATACCTGTGGATAAAAAAGAGAAGCTGCCCTTGTGGGACAGCCTCTCTCTTTTAATATCAGCAGCCACGAGCCATTTTTGCACAATGCATGACCTGGAAGGTCAGGTATTCCTGAAAGCACCTAGCATCATCTGCCGTTCTTCTTTACTCAATCCCGCATTTTTTGCAACATCACTCCATTTCCTGACTACCGTAATCATTTCCTGAAGTATTTTATTGGCCAATTCTTGTGATAACCTGAACCAGGGAGCTACTTCTATGACCAGGTCGGAATTCAGGGAATTGTCATTTTCGGAAATATTCAGTTTTAGTCCCGTACCTGCCTCATCCGGGTTCATATCGAATGCAGGAGAAAGCCTCCATCCTTCCGGAGTAAGCAGGAAACCATGATTGCGAAGATGATCATCAGTATTTGAGACAAGAACATTAAAAAGGATCCTGCGCCAAAGCTGTTCCAGATCATCAGCAGATCTGGAGCTGTTCCGGATGATAAACTCCACCAATTCCAGATAGCTTACTCCCTCCCTGAAACTTTCCCCGTCACTATGCCCGAGTAATGTCATTGCAGAGGCATAATGAATCCTTTTTCCATCAATAGTTCTGTCAAATCTTTTTGAGAGATAGGTGTGATGATGACCTGAAAGTTTGATAACACGGGCATCCGGAACGGAAATTCCGCATACTTCTGCCAATTGCTTTAATACCAATTCCCATGCGCCGGTATCTCTGGTGTCTTTTCTACCCGGGAATTTTGCAATCCAGAGCTGCCCCATATCATCTATGACACTTGCTTTTGGACGTGCTCCCCCAAGGGAAGAGCCCGGATCGACCAGCAAATTCAACCATTTCTCATAACGAGGATCTTCTGTTACGTCATCACGCTCCAGTTGCAGACTGGCATTTTCCAGGTCACGCAGGGAAGTCCAGGGCGGGGAAGCCATAACCTTATTATCATTAAGAAAATTTGCAGAATCTTCCAGTTTGAATCGAAGTCCACCCATCCGATGCCCATCGAAGACTCCAAGCAAATAGTCCGATTCGTTAAGCGACGATTCCTTCCGCCCTTCATTTCTGGCCTGTACAGCTTCACGTCGCCGCATCAACATACGCCCCCACCTGTCAGGTGATGAATCCAGAAATAATCCAAAGTTCAACTTCTCCTCAGGCAGGTACTGGGTGCCTCTGTAAAATCCAAGGTTGGGGTCCAGAAAATGAGAAAAACCGGTTCCAATCCATTCCCTGTCATATTCAAAGGAAAAAATCTCTTTACCCCTCAGATATTGCACATGAAGTTTTCCTAATGGCTTTATGGAGTCCAGCCCCAGCCAGTCAGCATAGACCAGTATCGTCTTATCTGTTCTATTTTCTGTCATTTTTCAGATTCCTTTTTGGTGCCCTTTTTTTTGTAATAAGCCCGGCATCCTGAAGTTTCCGTCCTAAAGGATCATTTGCTGCCACCTGTGCCAGCTCCTTCTCCATACCGAGAACAAACAAAACCTGGAGGTAGTTCCCCATGGAAACCATAGGAGACCCTCTCTCGATCCTGTATACAGTCATCCTGCCGATTCCGGCACGTTCAGCTACCTGTTCAGAACTGAGTTTCCGCCGGAGTCTGGCTAGCCGGATATTTTCACCAAGAGAGACAAGTATCCGGATATTTTTTGGCAGCATATGCTTTTCAATATTCATATAATGTATCGTATAAGGTGCAAATATATAAATAAATGTTCTTTATCAGATACATTATAATTAATAACTACGATTTATTAACTGACTTTAAATGGGTATCTCAACTCTTCTCACAAGACCGGATTAATGACTAAACCGCTCACGGAGAGTAACTTAATAGGGACAAAAGAGAGAGGCTGCCCTTGTGAGACAGCCTCTTGTCAACCTAAACCTGATCGTAGAAAGGCCGGACGGCCTTATTAAGGAAGGATAAAAAATATTTTATTCGCTCTCTTTTATGAGCATTGGAAAATACGCAGCTATGAGCAGCGCTGCATCCTGTTCTGCAGTAACACCCTGGCTGATAACTTTCTGACGGAAATAGTCGGTCCTGTCAAGCTGGCTGTCATCAGTGCGTATACCATCGACCTTGTACTTTTTGTCGACCTTGTTAACCCCAAAATACTTGCCGTTGCAGGAGTACATAACTGCCAGGTCATCAGATACAACCACGTAGTTCTTACAGTTCTTTTCTTTATCTACGTAGATCTTCACTTTAACAGGTGAATTCTCGTATGAGAGCAGGTAACATTTTACCGTTTCGCCTGCCAGAGTAAGGGGCTGATCAACAGCCTCCAGAGTGTAGCTTCCGAAGGCTGTGTTTGACTCACCCTTCAAAATAACTTTGCCGTAAGACATTGCTGCCACACCGGCAAAAAGCACCAGAACAAGAATAATTCTTTTCATGACTAACCCGTTTTTGTTTAACACCAAATCGTCCATTTCAAAAAGAGGAACTGTCCTTTTCACCCTTTTTCATATGTAAAGACCGGCGAGGACCCCTTTCGCTGCAATCTTTTGTGTTAAACTTGCGTTAATTAAAGTTAAATGGTAATTTTGTGCTTTATAACAATATGTTACAGGTTAAGGAACACAGGTTTATGATGAACCGCCTCGGTCGGAGGCTGTATCACTGCCTTATGTTCTATCACAGTTAACCTTTCGCCTTTCGCCCAAACGACGGAGGCCATTCCCTTCATTCAGTATCATCAATAACTTCACGGACTTTTTATGAAAGGTTTGATATTCAGTATAAAGAGATATGCAATTCATGACGGCCCCGGCATCAGGGTCACCTTCTTCATGAAAGGATGTCCTCTTGACTGCTGGTGGTGCCATAACCCTGAAGGGAAGTCAGCGGTGCAGACCTCTGTGGAGCGGGTCGACAGGGTAGGGGAAAAGGAATTCACTTCTGTGGAACTTGTGGGGAAGGAATATACTTCGGATGAGCTGGTAAAAAAAGCTGATAAGGACAGGGTCTTCATGGAGCAGTCGGGCGGAGGGGTCACCTTCTCAGGAGGTGAGCCGCTGATGCAGTTTGACTTCCTGCTTGAGTCACTGCAGGCAATGAAGAAAGCAGGATTCCATACAACTGTCGATACATCAGGGCACACCTCACCGGAAAGATTGCGGGCTATCATGCCCTACACCGATCTCTTCCTCTATGACATCAAGCACCTGGATCCGGAGAAGCACATGAAATTTACGGGAGTAGGCAATGATCTCATCCTTTCAAATTTTGACATACTTCTGAATGAAGGGGCTGAGATCATGATAAGGGTGCCTGTTGTTCCCGGGGTGACGGCAGATAAAGATTACTTTGAACGGCTCAGAAGTTTCATTGAAAGCCGTAAAACAAATAAAATCACAGAGATAAACCTTCTGCCGTACCATAAGACCGGCAGCTCGAAATACCGTCGGTTTGATCTTCCTGACCGAATGACAGGCGTCGGTCAGATATCAAACGGTCACCTCGATGAGTATGTTGAAATTTTAAAACCGCTGGGCATCCGCATCAGGAAAGGCGGATGAACAAAAAAGCAAACAAAAAAATCAGATATGAAAATGACTGAAAGAGTCCTAAGGCTAAGGCAGCAGAGTCTTGACGCACAGGAGACCATCACGGCCGAGAGGGCACAGCTGATCACCCGCTTTTATGCAAGTGACGCGGCACGCGGATTATCAGTCCCGGTACTCAGGGCACGTGCTTTCGAATTCCTGCTTAGGCATAAAGCCATATGCATCAATGAAGGCGAGATGATTGTCGGCGAGAGAGGTCCGGCACCGAAAGCCACGCCAACGTACCCCGAGATCTGCCTGCATTCGTTGCAGGATCTTGATATTCTCAACGGCCGTGAAAAAGTGTCGTTTAAGGTCGGTGACGAGGTCAAACGTATCTATGAAAAAGAAATTATTCCGTTCTGGAAGGGTCACAGTAACCGCGACCGCATCATGGAACTCATGACTCCGGAGTGGATCAGCGCCTATAAAGCCGGTATCTTCACCGAGTTCCAGGAGCAGAGGGCCCCGGGCCACACTGTCCTTGGCTACAAGATGTTTCATACCGGGTTTCTTGACCTTAAGAAGGAAATAGCTGAGTCAGCTGCGCGGATAGATTACTTTAATGACCCACATGCCTACGAGAGGAGTGAGGAGCTTAAGGCAATGGACATTGCATGTGATGCAATAATAATGTATGCCGGCCGGCATGCTGACGCTCTCGAGAAGCTTGCAGAGACAGAGAAGGATCAGAAGCGCCGCGCAGAGCTGACCGCCATGTCTGCTGTCTGCCGCCGTGTGCCTGCTCACGCCCCGGAGACCTTTCACGAGTTGCTTCAGCACTACTGGTTCATCCACCTCGGGGTGGTAACAGAGCTTAACCCGTGGGATTCATTTAACCCCGGCCGTCTCGACCAGCATCTGTGGCCTGTTTATAAAAAGGAAACAGAGGCAGGTACTATGTCTCCCGAACAGGCTTATGAGCTGCTGGGCTGTTTCTGGGTCAAGTTCAATAACCATCCTTCACCCCCGAAGATGGGCGTAACGGCACAGGAGAGCAACACCTACACCGACTTCTGCCTTATAAACCTCGGAGGCGTAAAACCCGATGGTACGGATGCCGTGAACGATATGTCATATATTCTCCTCGATGTGATTAAGGAGATGCGCATCGTTCAGCCCAGCTCGATGGTTCAGGTGAGCCGAAAAGGACCTGACGCCTTTGTCCACAAAACACTGGATATAGTAAGAACCGGCTTCGGGCAGCCGTCAATATTCAATACCGAGTCAATCATCCAGGAACTTCTGAGACAGGGAAAGAGCCTCGTTGATGCCCGCAACGGCGGCGCTTCAGGGTGCGTTGAGACCGGAGCCTTCGGAACAGAATGTTACTGGCTGACAGGATACTTCAACCTGGTGAAAATACTCGAGGTGACTCTGAACAACGGATTTGACCCCCGCACTGAAGTACAGGTAGGGCCAAAGACAGGCGATCCTGCGCTTTTTGCATCCTTTGAGGAATTTATGCTTGCTTACAAGCAGCAGGTAAATCATTTTGCGGATATCAAGGTGAGAGGTAACAATGTCATCGAAAAGACATTTGCCAGTCACCTCCCGGTTCCGTTCCTGTCACTCCTTCTTGAGGACTGCATTGCCAACGGTAAGGATTACAATGCCGGCGGAGCAAGATATAACACAACTTATATACAGGGTGTGGGACTTGGCAGTTTAACCGACATCCTTACATCGATAAAATTCAACATCTATGAAAAGCGCAGGTTCTCATGGAATGATATGCTTGCGGCACTGAAGAACAATTTTGAAGGCCAGGAGGAGATGCAGTATGAAATGATTTACAACACTCCAAAGTACGGTAATGATGACGATTATGCTGACGAGCAGGCCGTGGCAGTCTTTGAAATGTTCTACGATGCTGTCAACGGCAGACCTACTCCGCGCGGAGGCATTCACAGGATAAATATGCTGCCGACGACATCGCATGTCTATTTCGGAAACGTCACCGGCGCCACACCTGACGGCCGCAAGGCCTATGTGCCTCTCTCGGAAGGTATCTCGCCTTTCCAGGGCGTTGACAGGCAGGGACCGACGGCAGTGATCAAATCGGCGTCAAAGATTGATCATCTCAGGACCGGAGGAACACTCCTCAATCAGAAATTCTCACCGGAGTTCTTCGAGGACGAGGGAAGCTATCAGAAGCTGACGGCGCTGATAAGGAGCTATTTCAGCCTCGACGGTCACCACATTCAGTTCAATGTGGTCAATGCCGAAACGCTCCGGGAGGCTCAGATACATCCTGAACTTCACCGCGATCTGATTGTGCGCGTCGCCGGCTACAGCGATTATTTCAATGACCTGGGAGAAGACCTTCAGAATGAGATAATCAGGCGGACGGAACACAGCGGTTTTTAGGCAGGGAACATTTACCTGAGCATCTCAGATGCTAAGGCAGAAATGCATAATATTTTTTCAGATATACTTGACTTTATCGTTAAAGTTATGTACATTATGTAAAAATTAATTCTGCTGTCCTGGTCGTGGCCATGACTTCAGCCGGCAGCAGCTAATGCCTTGACCGTGAAGAAGATATTTGATTATTTTGACACACGCTACAGGGCTGAGATGCTTGGCAGGCCCATTGACCAGACTGGTCCCGTAATAACTATTTCGCGTCTTACCGGCTGCGACGGTAGGGAAGTCGCAGCAGCCCTTGTCGCGCAGCTCAATCTCAGGCATAACACAAATAAATGGAAGTGGATCGATAAGGATATCATATACCATGCCGCTCATGAACTCAAAACTGATACCAACAGGGTGGAGACCTATTATCAGGGTAAGACAATGAATGATATGTCGGAGATGATAATGGCATTCTCCGGTACCTTTGTCAGCGACAGTTCGGTGAAGAAGGCCATCAAAGAAGTAGTTCTATCTATTGCCCGTGAGGGTCATGCGGTTATCATTGGACGGGGTGGGGTAGCAATAACGCGCGATATGACCAATGCACTGCATATCAGGCTTGTGGCTCCGCTTTACTGGAGGGTGGAGAATGTGATGAGGAAGAAGAGCATGATCATTGAAAAAGCAGAGGAATATGTGATTGAAACGGATGAGAAGAGGAATAAAATGATAGTGAGCTTCCTTGACAAGAAGCCGCTGTCTATCGATTATCTCTTTGACTCTACGCTGAACAGAAGCAGTTTTTCGATTGACCAGCTCTCCGCACTCATACTTGACATGTATGAGGCCAAGCTGGGAAAGATAAAATAACAGTATTGCTATGCTTTTTCAGAGTTTGGGCATAGCTGGTTGGTTGATTAGTGAGGAGGGTAATGAAAGGGCCGGTATCCATTCGGAACCGGCCCTTTTCTTGTGTCTTTTCAGAGACAGCAGATTTGTGCAATCCTCTTAATGTGATCTGAAGTGCGTTTGTCGAGCGATTGCATATAGGCATCCCAGTCGTCAATTTTGAACCTCGCTACGCCTGTTTCTATGGCGGCCCTGGCAACTGCCGAGGCTACCCTCGAGATAAGGCGCGGATCGAGTGGTGTTGGAATGATGTACTCTCTTCCAAACTCAAGCTTGTCAATGCCATAGGCTTTAAGAACTGCCTCGGGCACAGGTTCCTTTGCCAGGGCTGCGAGAGCCTTCGTGGCTGCCAGCTTCATCTCCTCATTGATGGTGGTAGCCCTTACATCAAGCGCACCCCTGAAGATGAACGGGAAACCAAGTACATTGTTGATCTGGTTTGGGTAGTCTGACCTCCCTGTGGCAAAAATAAGATCATCGCGGGTCGACATGGCATCTTCATAGCTGATTTCCGGGTCAGGATTGGCCATAGCGAAGACAACAGGATTTGGAGCCATGGTACTGAGCATTTCCTTGCTCAGCATTTTGGCCACTGACAGGCCCAGGAAGACATCAGCGTCTTTCACTGCCTCTGCCAGTGTGTTAATATCACGATCGGTGACCCATTCTTTCTTGTATTTGTTAAGGTCAGTCCTTTTTTTGTTGATGACTCCCTTGCTGTCGGCCATGATGATGTTTTCCTTTTTTACACCCAGGGCCACATAGAGGCGTGTGCACGAGTTGGCAGCCGCTCCCGCGCCGCAAACGACCACCTTTATGTCGGAGATCTTTTTCCCGTTTATATGCAGCGCATTCAAAAGACCTGCAGATGATATTATAGCTGTCCCGTGCTGGTCGTCATGAAAGACGGGTATGTCAAGCATTGCCTTCAGTCTTGTCTCGACCTCAAAGCACTCCGGGGCTTTTATGTCCTCAAGGTTAATGCCGCCGAAGGTAGGGGCGATTTTAGCGCATATCTCGATCAGCTTTTCAGGATCTTTCTCATCCACTTCGATATCAAATACATCCACATCGGCAAAAACCTTGAAAAGAAGGCCTTTGCCCTCCATCACCGGCTTACCTGCCAGTGCACCTATGTCTCCCAGGCCAAGCACGGCGGTGCCGTTGGAGATTACCGCTACAAGATTGCTCTTCGCCGTGTACAGATAGGCATCATCAGGGTTCTTTTCTATCTCAAGGCATGGATAAGCTACACCCGGAGTATATGCGAGACCGAGATCATGCTGTGTGCAATAAGGCTTTGTAGGGATAACCTCAATCTTGCCCCTGCGCCCGCGACTGTGATAATGGAGCGCGTCCTCTTTCGTGATTTTTGCCATAACGGGAAATTTATTTGATTATGAACAATTCTGAGAAAAGAAATTAGTACAACGAATTTAAAGTATTTCGCGGACTACTCCAATTTATTTAAGGAATAATCAACTGATTTCATTTGGCACTCTGCCGGGAAATAGATATTTTAATTGCCGCTAAAAAACAAAACGGACATGAAACACTAAAGTTTTATAGCGGATTCAACCAAAAGGCGAAAAAAATGAGGCAGATTGTCATTTTAAGCATGCTGATGATAATGTGGTCATGCAGCAGGAAAGAGACTGTGCAACCGAATATTATCTTCATCATGTCTGATGATCACGGATACCAGGCGGTGAGTGCTTACGGAAGCGGACTCAACTCAACACCAAATCTCGACCGTATCAGTGATGAAGGAATTATCTTCCGGAACAGCTTCGTATGTAACTCAATATGTGCTCCGAGCAGGGCTGCACTCCTCACCGGCAAGCACAGTCATGCCAACGGTCACCTGGACAACAGGATGAGGTTTGACAGCTCCCAGGTGACATTCCCGAAGCTGCTGCAGGGCGCAGGTTATCAGACTGCCCTCATAGGCAAATGGCATCTTAAGAGTGAACCCACTGGATTCGATTACTGGAATATTCTTCCCGGGCAGGGGAGTTACTATAATCCTGATTTCATTGAGATGGGACGCCCTTACCGTGAGAATGGCTATGCTACCACCATCATCACAGATATGGCTATTGAATGGCTGAGCAACAGGGATACCACGAAGCCGTTCTGCCTGATGGTTCATCACAAGGCACCTCACCGAAACTGGATGCCTGATACAGTTGATTTTGACCTGTATGACGGCGCTTCATTCCCCGTCCCGGATAATTTCTTTGATGACTATGAGGGAAGACTGGCTGCTTCATTGCAGGAGATGAGCATCATGCACGACATGCGCATGTCTTCGGACCTAAAAATAACCGGTGCGGACGGTGACAGCATCTCCCCGGCCGAGAAAGACTACCTGTGGTACCTTAATAACAGGCTCAGTCCGGAACAGCGAAAAGCCTGGTTCAGGGAATATGACAGTATCAGCCTTGCCTATAATAAGCATCCCCTCAGCGGAGATTCGCTTGCACTTTATAAGCTGAACAGGTACCTGACCGATTACCTGAGGACCATTCAATCGGTCGACCGCAATACAGGCAGGCTGATGGATTATATTGACGCATCAGGTCTGAAAGACAATACGCTGGTGATATATACATCAGATCAGGGCTTTTATCTCGGCGAGCACGGATGGTTTGACAAGCGGTTCATGTATGAAGAGTCCTTCAGGACCCCTCTCATGATGAGGCTGCCTGCAGGCTATTCGGCCAGGGGAGACATAGGTGAGATGGTTCAGAACATTGATCTTGCACCCACTTTTCTTGAGATGGCAGGTGTCAAACCTCCGGAAGAGATGCAGGGGGTTTCACTGGTTCCGCTGCTCATGGGTTCAAAGCCAAAGAATTGGCGCGATGCCCTGTACTATCAGTATTATGAGTACCCGGCTGAACATGCCGTCAGAAAACACTACGGAATCAGAACCGAGAGATACAAGCTCATTCATTTTTATGATGATATTGATCAGTGGGAACTGTATGATCTCAGTACTGATCCTCATGAGATGCACAATCTCATTGATGACCCGGGTTATGATGCCGTGGAGAAGAAGCTCAGAAAGAAACTTGACGGTCTCCGAAGGCTGTACAAAGTACCTGAAGAAATATAGTTTCTGTTTTTCGGACTAATTATCCGCGATTTTTTTTGTCAGAATGTAAAATGTATTTGCAGCTGTTTTTTCTTTTTCCGCCGATGCCCCTCCGTTATTTTTTATCTCCATGAAATCATTCACGAATTTTTCTGCATTACCCCATTCGGTCTGAAGTATTCCTGCGTATCTCTCCTTTGTTGCTTTACTTGCAGTTGAGATGAATGTCCTTGTATTCTCAAGCTGCCTTAGAGCAACTTCCGGTGTTCGCCACGGGCATGTCAGCACTGTAAATCCCTTTAGTGCGAACATCACCGCAGACAGGTCAGGCCGCTCATAATGCCAGTCGCAGATCACCACATCCTTGTATATCATGTCAATTGCCCTGTGTGTGTTATTCATGCTCGCTTCCCACATACCGTATCCTGTCGATTTTCCGTCTATGAGCCTGTCACCCCATATCCACATCCTGCATCCTTTTGAAGCCAGGAAATTACGAATCAGGTTCACTTCACCCGCAAACAGTTCGGCATTATCTTTTCCCGAGCAACGCGGACATTGGCTGGTCCCGATATAAAAAACCTCATCCATCCCTGCATGGAAGGCATTCGCCTCAAACACATCAATAATTTCGCCCACAACATCAAACACCACATCATGCACCTCGGGGTGCAGCGGACAGTAACTCTTGCAGTAAAGCTCATCATCATTAGGCCATTCGTATTCCTCAGGCATCTGTACCCACGGTGTCTCATCAAACTGCGGATAAACCTCCAGCAACTTATCGACCTTTGTCGCCCACGACTGGTGACCCAGAAGGTTAATTTGCGGTATAAGGTTAATATTGAGCTCTTTGCAGGTACGAACAAGCGTTTTGATATCTTTTTTTGTAAGCGGGTTGTCGCCTCTCAGCTCCGGATGAGTTTCAAACTCATAACCCCAGTCGACACGCAACACCAGTGTGTTTACGCCAAGAGGTGCGAGCTCTTCCCTGATAAATTTATCGAATTCATTGACATATCCATGTTCCGGTGCAGCTATGCAGAGGCCAAGCAACGGCAGGTCTTTATCTTCGGCTTTTGCAGGTAAGAGGAACAGTGACAAGAGGAATAACACGAAAGTCTTTTTCATTGTTTGTTTTTTTGATGGTTTGCCCGATACAGAATTAATGTCGCGAGCCAATTTAATCAAATTATTTATATTTACCGGTTAAGAAATTTCTAAGTAAAATGGGCCGTAATAAAGTAAACAGACGTGAATTTCTCCTCAGGAGTACAGCAGCAGGTGTTGGTCTTACCATTCTCCCGCGTCATGTGCTTGGCGGCAGTGGTTACCTGTCACCGAGCGATCAGCTGACAAAAGGGATCATCGGCACAGGGGGAATGGGTCTTGGCCATTTTGGTTACGAGAATACCCGCCTTCTCGCCGTCTGCGATGTTGATGCCTCTCATCTCAAAAAGGCACTCGACAAGGCAGGCAAGGGTGTGACCGGGTATCACGATTTCCGTGAGCTGATTGCAAGGCCTGACATTGATATCGTCCATATTGCAACACCCCCGCACTGGCATGGCATCATATCAAAAATGGCAGCTGAGGCAGGCAAGGATATATGGTGCGAGAAGCCGATGACAAGAACCATAGGTGAGGGAAAGAAGGTTGTTCAGGCAGTGCAGGCGAACGGCCGCATGTTCAGGCTGAACACATGGTTCCGGTTCACGGGTCAGTTCTACGGACTTGGCACCACAGTAAGGCCTTTGAAGAAAATCGTCAGCAGCGGAGTGCTCGGATGGCCTCTGAAAGTGACTGTCAGCGGCATAACGGGTTACGACTGGAAGTTCTACTGGACAGGTGCGCCGAACCTGCCTCCGCTGACACCTCCGGCAGATCTTGATTACGATTTCTGGCTCGGCCCCGCTCCGTATAAACCATACAATCCGCTCAGAGTGCATGAGAAGTTCAGGGGCTATTGGGATTATGACGGTGGCGGCCTGGGGGATATGGGACAGCATTACCTCGACCCGGTGCAGTACCTTCTCGGGAAGGATGATACCAGCCCGGTGTCCGTTGAGATCGATGCACCGCAGCAACACTACGATGCTGTCGGCACATGGAGGAGAATTACATACACCTATGACGACGGCTGCCAGATAATTCTTGACGGAGAGAACCGGGATAAGGATGCGGCATACATCGAAGGCCCACATGGCAAAATATTCAAGGGATTCGTTTCCGATGTGCCAAACCTGTCCGCATTAGTTGCAAATCTCCCTGAACCTGAACCACAGGTAACGGTGTTCAGCGAATCGGTCAGGACAAGAAAACCGTTTGCATTGAATGAAATGAATGGTCACAGGTCATGCACCCTGGTCAACATGGGTGTTGTGGCGCTTCGTCTGGGTCGTAATCTTACATATGATCCTGTAAAACAGGTTTTTACAAATGATGAAGGGGCAAACGCGCTTATTGACCAGCCAATGAGGGGTGAATGGCATCTATAAAATCTAAATCAGTTGAATTATTATGAATAAACTTAATGTACTGTTTGCTGTCCTGGCAGCTATCGTCATGCAGGGCGCACTGAATGCCCAGGATGTCAGGACCGTTGAAACCAGGGTGGCCGATCTCCTTGCAAGGTTGCCGGCTGACAATCAAAACCTTACTGCGCGGCTTATGGAAGAAATGTACTCCCTTGGCGATGAGGGCACTGCTCTTATTTGCCGCCAGGTGGTCCCCGCCGGCACCGGTGATGACACGAAGGCAAGGTATGCCATTTCAACACTCACCGGCCATCTCTCGGCTGACAAGGATAATATTAGGAAGAGTGTCTGGGAGAAACAGTGTATAAGATTTATGAAAGCAGCAGATGAAAGGGAGGTCAGGGCTTTCTTCATGAAGCAGCTGAACCTGGTCGGGTCAGATAATACTGTGGAAGCCCTTGCTGATTATGTCCGGAATGTGGAGGTATGCGATGATGCTGTTATGGCATTGCAGTCTGTCGGCAGCAATGAAGCGCACAAGCTTCTTGCCTCTGCAATCACAGAAGGGGAGTGTCCCTGTGCAGCGCAGATAATGGTTGCGCTTGCAGACAGCCGGTACAGCGGAGCTGTTCAGAGCTACCTGAACTGGTACGCGAAAGGCAATCAGGGTGAAAAAGCCGCTGCTCTTTATGCGCTTGCGGTCACAGGTGACCCTGCCGCGTTACCTGTTTTGCAGGGCGCTGCAGAATCGGCCGGATACAGGTGGGAGCTTACAGGTGCCGTGCAGGCACTGCTGCTCTATGCAAAAACCATTGGTCTTGCAGGTGATACACACGGGATGAAAAAGATCACAGACCAGGTAATCACGAAGAGCATGACACCGGCAACTGCCGGTCAGCGTCTCGCTGCCATGAGCGTGGTTGTCGCAGTGCAGGGTGAGGATGCACTGCCCATGCTTCTGAAAGCAGCAGATGACCCTGATATCGCTGTTCGCGGCGGAGCCCTCAGGCTGGCCGGATTACTGCCTGGCGAGGCAGCTACAAAAAAGTGGATAAAAAAATACCCGAAGGCAACCGGGGAAGCAAAACCGGAAATACTCTTCATGTTAGGCGAAAGAGGAGACGAGCTTGCAGTGCCCCTGATACTTAAGGCGCTTGACGATCCCTCACAGGAAACAGCCAATGAGGCAGTCGCTGCACTGGCAAAACTGCAGGGTGCCAAGGCCGTTGACCGGATCATTTCCCAGATACTTAAATATGACAATGAAGAAGGTCACAGGGCTGCTGCCGGCGTACTGACAACCATACTTGACAGCACCAGCATAAAAAAGGTTGCCGAAAGCCTTCCTGCATCACACGGACACGGTACAGTTGCATTGATATGGCTGCTCTCCTGGTCAGGCAGGAATGAGTATTTCGATGATATCCTCAGGTATGTCAACTCAGAAGATCTTGGCGTAAGGGCTGCTGCCATTTCATCTCTGGGCAGCCTGGCCTCGTGGAACGACCAGCCGTCAATTATCTCCCTGCTGCAGAGCACCTCGGAAAAGCAGGAGAT
The DNA here is from genome assembly GCA_963743775.1 of uncultured Bacteroidales bacterium. GTDB lineage: Bacteria > Bacteroidota > Bacteroidia > Bacteroidales > VadinHA17 > SR-FBR-E99. The sequence goes on along the minus strand of CAVURA010000003.1, from coordinate 267,235 downwards.
AGCGGAGTTGCAGCGTGCCCTGGCCACTGCCGCCATGAAGGCTGGTGATGCTGAGAAAAGATCGGAAAAGATTCTTACCGCGTTAGACAAACCCGGCGACAAACTGAGGCTTATTCCGCTTCTGGCCCAGACAGGAGGCAATGAGGCGGTTAGGAGGGTGGCTAAAGAATTTGAAAACGGCGATGCCATTACCCGTGATGTGTGTTTCGACGCACTGGCGCACTGGTCGGATCACTCTGCCCTGAAAGCCCTGTACGATATATGTGCATCAGGCAATAAGACATTTGGCAGGCCGGCTTTCGATGCTTATATGAGGATGGTATCTGTCGCTGATCTCACTCCGGAGCGAAAGCTGCTTCTAATCAAGGAGATTGCTCCGCAGGCTGTGGCACCCGATGCAAAGGCTGATATGATGGCTCTTGCAGCATCTCTGGGTATCCGGCCAGCCGGCATCTTTATCTCATCATGGCTCTCTGACCCGACTGAAGAAGTGAGGTCGGCGGCTCAGGAAGCGTTGAATGAGATGAAACTGCCTGCAGGCGAGGTTTTTGTTCCGATGTTCAACGGGAAGGATCTGTCTGAATGGCATGGCCTGGTAGGTAATCCGATAACCAGGGCAGCCATGAAGCCGAAAGAACTTGCTGCAAAACAAAAGGAGTCTGACCTTAAAATGTTGGACAACTGGAGTGTCAGGGACGGAATGATATGGTTCACCGGAAAAGGCGATAACCTGTGCAGTGTGAAGGAATACGGCGATTTTGAGTTGTATCTCGACTGGCGTATAACAAAGGATGGGGACAGTGGTATTTATCTCCGCGGGTCTCCCCAGGTGCAGATATGGGATACATCAAGAGCCGAGGCAGGCGCACAGGTCGGCAGCGGAGGCCTGTATAACAATGAAAAGAATCCTTCATCACCGCTTAAAGTGGCTGATAACCCAGTTGGGGAATGGAATACCTTCCGTATACTGATGACCGGCGAAAGGGTCTCGGTATGGCTGAATGGCGAGCTTGTCACTGACAATGTCGTTATGGAAAACTACTGGAACAGGGAGATCCCGATTTTTGAGAAAGGAGCTGTCGAGCTTCAGGCCCACGGAACAGACCTTGCCTTCAGGGATATATTTATCAGGGAGATTAGCCCGGCTGAATATAATCTTACAGATGAGGAAAAAGAATCAGGTTTTGTCTCTCTTTTTAACGGCCGCAATCTTGACGGTTGGGTGGGAAACAAAACATCCTATACGGTCGAAAACGGAATGATAGTTATAAAGCCCGGAGACGACAGCGGGGGCAACCTGTACACCGGCAGGGAATACTCAGATTTTAATTTTCGTTTTGAGTTTCAGCTGACCCCGGGTGCAAACAACGGGCTTGGAATCAGGACACCGCTGGAAGGTGATGCGGCATATGTCGGCATGGAGCTTCAGATTCTCGACAATGACGCAGCAATTTATGCGGATCTTGAACCTTACCAGTATCACGGATCAGTGTATGGTGTGATACCGGCAAAACGCGGTTTTCTCAAACCTGTGGGTGAGTGGAATTATGAGGAAGTGATAGTCAAAGGAACGAGGGTTAGCGTTATCCTTAACGGAACAGTCATTGTCGAAGGTGATATCGCCGGATCAAGGGATAAAGGCACAATTGACGGGAAAGATCATCCGGGACTGAAGAGAAGTACCGGACATATAGGATTTCTTGGCCACGGATCAGTAGTCAGGTTCCGCAACATAAGGATCAGGGAGCTGTAATTTGTTAATCATTACTGCCGGACCTGTTTATCATCGAATTATCAACACACATCAAATAGAAGTGAACTTTTCTTGTCGGTGAAGATATAAAATACCACTTTTGATCGTTTAATATAACAGTGAGTGGCCCACTGGTCCTCCAATTTAAAACTGAAGGGAAGAATATTGCTGAAATGAATATACTTATCTGCGAAGATAATCAGCTTGCTTCGAGAGCCATGTCTGTGGTACTGGAGCGTGCAGGCTTCGAACCTGTCACTGCAATTGACGGCAACAGCGCCATAGACCTCCTGAGGAGTACTGATTTCAGCCTTGTTATATTTGATATACACCTTCCTTACCACAGCGGTCTGGAGCTGATCAGGTTCCTCCGTACAGACCTGAAGAAGAAAACCCCGATCCTTATTGTGTCAGCCTTCAGTGATCCCCAGATTCAACGCCTGGCAGCTGAGATGAAGGTTAGCGGATATATAACGAAACCTTTTGATCCTGAAGATCTTATCAGGAAAATCAGGTCGGCATTAATACAGTTATGATGCAGTTCACCCGGTTAAGATCCTTGCTGATGATGGCCCTGGTCATGATGATGACCTGCGGCGGCCTTTTTTCACAGACCATTACCAATCCTGAGGAGGAATACTCAAGGATCAAAACGCTTGCTTTTTCGGGTGATTATACTCAGGCAGAACCTGCTGCCCGTAATCTTGTAAAACAGTTTCCGGATTATGGTGATGCGCGCATCCTGCTTGGCAGGATAATAGCATGGCAGGGAAATTATGACGAGGCAGCTGCGGTCATCGACACTCTTCTTCAAACCGAACCGGATAATTCCGATGCCCTGGAAGCACTGACGGACATCAGACGATGGTCGCGTGACAGGTCGCAGCAGAACACCCCGCCGACAGATATAAGAGCCGGTTACTTTTTTGATACATTCTCAGAACCGTATGACCGTCTGTGGCAGGTATATTCCCTGGGTGCGGGTCACCGTTTTTCATGGGGCAGCGCCATAGCCACAGCCAACCTGGGACATATAAATATCGGCCCCCCGGATGAAGTAAGCGACAATGACATGCAGTTCGCGATTGAAGCCTGGCCTGACATTACAAGTAAAAATTACGCCTACGTAGCCTATGCCTGGAGTCCCGGCCCCTGGTTCCCGAAACACCGGGCTGCACTTGAACTGTGGCAGACGCTGCCGAAAGGATTTGCAGTGTCGGCAGGTGTCAATTATTACTATTTTGACAAGAGCATTTACATCGCAACACTCTCAGTTGAGAAATATATGGGTGACTGGTGGTTCTCAGCCAGGAGTTACATTTACTTTAAAGAGATAGGTGTTACTACTTCTTTCTACCTGACTGCCAGAAGGTATTTTGGTACAACGGATTACCTGCAGCTTACAGCCGGGGCGGGTACGGCACCTGATGAGCCGTTCGATATCATGACCGACATTGAGAGACAAAACGCCACAAGCGTCAGGCTGTCCTATTTCAATCAGATAAACTCCTACTGGTCGTTCAGAGTGGGGGCAGGATATTCGTACGAAAAGTACGACGAAGAGAGTTACCGTAACAGGTTCGAAGGCAACATAGGCCTCATACGCGGAATAGGGAAAGTGAGATGATAAGATTCGTGATCATATTGCTTTCCATGACATTTTCACTTGCTCTCCTCCAGGGCATGACCGGAGATCCTCTGACTGCGCAGGCTTCAGCCTCCGTTGACGAACCGGTGCCGGCTCTACCCGTTGTCTCCTCATTCCCGACCGAACTGACGGTTGACGGACTTATGTCTCTGGCTCGTGGAAACTATTCATTGCAGATGGGTGCATTCTCACGAAGGGAATATGCCGAAAACCTGTCTGACAAGCTTAAGGAAATGCTCGGCATTAATGTCGAAGTGGTTGAAGAGAGCGGCTTATTCAAGGTATTTATTAACCGTGATCTGATTGGAAGCGCTCCATGTCTGTATATTCCCGTATCATTTCCGGCACCTGTCCGGGCGAAAGCAGAGGTTGAAGAAACGGTAACCGTTCCGATTGATACTGTCACCCAGACACCTGCGGTTACGGTAGCGGCGGACACTGTGAAACCGGAAGCTGACAGTATAGTTGCAGCCCCTGACACAATTGCTGTCGTTGAGGCTGCAACATATGAAGCCCCACTGCAAAAGACACAGACAAAGAGAACCCTTAAAAACTTTTTCTCCCTCAGGGGTAACAGTCCCTGGCTGATAAAATACGATTATTTCGGTAAATCGGTTGCTCTGGTTAATGCACTTATTTTCATTATCCTGGCATCATTTGTAACGATGGTAATCCTGCTCATCACAATACTTCTCAACAGGAGAAGGATGGAGAAGGAAGCCAAACTTCGGCAGTATCTGCTTGAACAGTACCAGTCACTTATCATTGACTACCTGTTTGGAAATACAACATCTGATGCTTTCAGATCGATAGCCTCTGATAATTATCGCAGACAAGTGCTTATTGACCAAATGATTGATGTAAGCGTTAACCTCAAGGGCGACTCTGAAGACAAGCTTACCAGACTTTACATGGAACTGGCGCTTGACAGGGATTCGATACGGCGGGCACACAGTCATAAGTGGCATCTCAGGATAAAGGGTTTCAGGGAGCTTGCCTTCATGGGCATCAAAGAGGCCAACGATGAGATGTACAAATCGCTCAACTCGCGCAACGAGATCCTGAGGATGGAGGCACAGATAGCCCTTGTCCGCCTGAGTGACAAGGAGCATTTCGATTTTCTGTCAAAGCTTGAGAGACCGTTCTCGCTATGGGAGCAGATTACCCTTCATGATCTTATTTTACAGCACAATATACCTGTTCCTGAATTCAAAAAGTGGCTAGGCTCACCCAATCCGACAGTTGTGATGTTCGCTCTGCGCATGATCAGGGAATTCAAACAGCGCGATGCGGAACCGGACGTGAAGATTGCACTGTTGCACCGTGACCATCGTGTCAGCAAACTGGCTGTCGAGGTATCAGGTGATCTTGATCTGAGAGGCACACTTGACACAATGAAGCGCATGTATAAATTCCAGGATTACAACGGCTGCCTTGAAATAGTCAAATCGATGGGCAAGATGCCCGAACAGGCGATGATGGGCTTTCTCAAGCTGGTGCTCGACAAGGAAGATGATGTTCAGCTGCAGATTGAAGCTGTCAAAGCCATTGAGAATATGGGCGAAGAGGGAGTAAAGGCGCTTGTAAAGATTATGAAATCAGAATATAAAAACTACAATATCATCGTCAGGCATGTGCTTGACAGAAGGATATACTAAATACGATGAGTTTTATCTTAGGACATCTGATCTTCTGGCTCACACTTGTACTTTTCAGTACATACCTGCTGCTTGGTATTCACTCTGCTCTTGCACTGAGGCGTTATCTGCGCAAAAACAGCTATGTGAACTACAACACACTTGTGCTTTCACCGCTGAGCCCGCGCATCACGATCATCGCACCTGCCTTCAACGAAAGCAAGACGATCATTGACAACGTACGTACCTTGCTGTCGCTCTATTACAATAACTTTGAAGTTGTTGTGGTGAATGATGGCTCCACCGACAATACTTTTGAAAAGATCAAAGAGGCTTACAACCTTGTCAGGGTCAATTATTACTTTGATTACCGTATTCCCTGTGAGAGGATCAGAGGGGTGTACAAGTCGAAAGATCCGGCCTACAACCGCCTGACAATCATTGACAAGAACAACGGAGGCAAGGCAGACTCACTCAATGCGGGTATCAATATCAGCCGGAGCAACCTCATTGTTACAATTGATGCCGATTCGATCATTGAATCAGATTCCATCCTCAAGCTCGTCAAGCCTTTCCTCGAAGAGAAGGAAAAAAAGGTCATCGGAACGGGAGGTGTGATACGTATTGTCAACTCATGCGAAGTGGAAAGGGGACACATCCGTCAGATAAACCTTCCTAAAAAGTTCCTTCCGCGCCTTCAGGTACTTGATTATACGCGTGCCTTCCTGCTCGGACGCATGGCATGGAGCAATCTTGACGGACTGATGCTTATATCAGGCGCCATGGGCATGTTTGACCGAGAGACTGTCATCAAGGCGGGCGGATACAGCATCAAGACCGTAGGTGAAGATATGGAGCTGGTCCTGAGGATGAGGCGTTATATGGCAGAACATAAGGAAAACTATGAGGTCACATATATACCTGATCCGTTATGCTGGACTGAGGTGCCGTCTGACCTCAAATCGATGCGCAAGCAGAGGACCCGATGGACCAGGGGGCTTATAGAATCACTGTGGTCTCATCGCAAGATGATGCTGAACAGTCATTACGGACGCCTTGGACTGCTGGGCTACCCTTATTGGCTCATCTTCGAGTGGGCTGCTCCCCTGATAGCCTTCCTGGGTTTTGTATATACCATTTTTCTCGCCATTACCGGTGCACTGAATCTGCCTTTCTTCCTGCTGCTGTTCCTTTTCGTCTACAGTTTTGCAGTGAGTCTCACGACCTGGGCTGTGCTGTTTGAAGAGATAACCTTCCACAAATACCGAAGGAAGCGTGATGTGCTGATGCTGATAGGAACGGCAATGCTTGAGCCTTTCTTTTACCCTGTGCATACTTATTTTGCCGTCAGAGGTAACCTCGAAGCCCTTCGTGGAAAGAAAGGATGGGGTACGGCAGAGAGAAGCGGCTTCGATAAGAAAAAGAAGAAACCAGGGTCAGCTGCCTGAACTAATTAATGTAGTAAGGAATGAGTGAAAGGCCCTCCTCAATGACATGGAGCGAGGCCTTTTCTCTTGTGACCGTGGGCGGAACAACCAGCCATGTCGGCCACCTGTAACGGTTAGTGGTATTGGTGACCACACCTTTATGGTTTACGGATACTGCAATACCTTCCGATTCGGTGGTGAAGATCTCAAAGTTATAACCCCCGTCATACGATATGGCTCCGTCATTGACCCTCATCTGCGTCGGGTCATTGAAGTGCAGCATGGTCCAAGGCAGCCTGATGTTTACTTTCCTTCCTGACCAGGCTACTGCTGCACGGTTGCCGCTGCTGAATGATGCAGCATGCTCAAGAGGCACCTTGCCGATATCATCCACAGTCAGCTCAAAGCCGTCATTGGTCCATTTCATCACCTTCCACGGCGCTCCGTCAGTTGTGGTGCTTTTGTATTTCTGGACTGAGGGGTCACTAACATTGAAACGAACAGTCAGACCGTTCATGTCATATGCTTCCGTGACGTGATGAAGAGCTGTATCATCAGAAAGGCTGAATGTAAGCAGAAACTCAGCCCTGTTCGTGACAAGTTCTCCTCCAGGCAGAGTTGATTCGCCGGTGCCGCCGAGATAAGTGTCAAACGAAACCATAAACTCATCTGTTTCAGACAAGTTTGCTACGGTATTAATCTCAAGATAAAAGAAACTTTCGTCGTGTGTGGCCCTGACCGTGCTCACAGGTCCTGCAGGAACATCGGTGGTATAGGCGGCATAATCAGGCACTGTCTTCTGGTCATAGGCCAGCAGCCCGAAGCACTGCTCAGGCGATGTCTCATTATGCCATAGCTGCCGTGTAGGTATTGTTTCCGACCCTGATTTAATGCCATAGGCTTCGAGATAAAGTACTATCCAGGTGCGTTTGAACCACTCATCCATCCATGCGAACATGAACCCGCCGGCACAACCGGCATCAAGCATATTGTTCATCATCCTGAGGTCCTTTTCTCCCTGCTGTATTTCTGAGTAACCTCCGTGGTTCATCTCACTGAACGACTGGTGTGCGCTGCCCCAGCTGGAGGGCACACCGAATTCTGCAATCACCAGAGGCATGTTGTGGTAATGGTTCTTCAGTGCCGTGATATAACCAAGGTAGCTGTTGCTGCCGTAGCTGTCGCTGTAACCCTGGTACCCCGGCTCCTGGCTGATGAAATTCGGATAATAAGGGTAGGCATGATAGCTTGCGAACATACCCGGTTCACCGTCGGCACCGCTGATTTTTGTCAGGTCAAATGAGGCAACATCCTCATCAGTATATATCTCAGTGGGGTGTTCAAGCGGATCAAGCGTCGGCCAGCTTGAGAAGCTTACGGGCCTGCTGACTGAATACTTGCTGTTCTCATAGGTAACCACTTTGTTGAGCATCTCAGTCACAAAGACCTCCGAGGCTGAGCCTCCGGTGATGCTGAACCGCGCTCCCGTGAACGCTGTCGTGCCCGCGTGGAATTTATTGGTTGAATCAACCTCCTGTGAGCTTACCTCCCTGCCGATAATATACCCGGCAGTCCAGCGCGACACATCAGTCTTGTATATACCGTAGGCCTTGCCGTACCTGAATGCCAGGTTACCGTCACCGTTGAGGCAGTCGACAACTTCCTCAATCTCATTGCTGAAACCCGGTTTGCGGTTGAAGAGGTCATAGGCTGACGGGTCTGAGGCGTCTTCAACCTCCTCAAGCCAGATACCCTGGAAGAGCAGCAATGGTGACTCGGGATTTCGCTGGTTGTATTCTGCCAGTTTCTCGTAGAATACCGGGGGATGAAGGGTGTAGACCCTGATTGTATTGAAGCCAGCCTCCGCGATGCGTCTGATCCACTGTTCATAAACATCCGGGGGAATGGCGTATGCAATTTCACCGGGGAAGTAACCTGGGGGTGAGGACCCGAGATTGACACCCTTCAGATTCATCGACCTGTAGCCTGGTTCGATGTACCTTGCGATATAATCACCAGATACTTTAAATGGATATTCCTGTCTGGCAGAAAGCACAAAATTGATAGTGGTGTCACGTGAGATTGTGATATCGGTGAGCCTGACGGGGTAATAACCTGTCTTGCTTACCTCGGTAAACACGCTGAAGCGAAGAGACTGTTCCGTTTGGGGTGGTTCCGGTGGCATCATCACCGGCTCGAGTCCGGCGGCGGAAGAATATGACGAGGCACCTGCGGCCTTGACCAGCCTTCCGCTGTAGGTTTTTCCCTTGAAAGTGAGGGCATAGACATATATACCTGGCGGGAGGGGCGAACCACCCTGGCCGCAGCCATCCCATACAACCCTGTAGCTGCCGGCCGCTACAGAATCAAAGTTCATTATCCTGATCCTCTGCCCTGCAATGTTGTAAACTGTGAATACGAGGTCTCCGCTGATATTGGCAATGAAGGGGACATTCACAGAATAGCTGAAGGGAGCAGGATATGGCATGCCTGCCTGAAACTGTCCGGGGACATCACTGTAGGCGCCTGAAACTCTCACCGAGTAACTTCCGTCAGTGCCTGTCACTGACCTGTATTCCGTGGCGTTGAGAAAAAACGAAACCCCGGCATCCATTATCATCGCTCCGGTCTCGTCGGTGACTGTACCTTTCACAATGATATCCTTTGCACCTGCAATCTGAAAAACAGAAGCCATGATGATAACAAACACTATCTCCTTAAAACAGAGGCATCTGAATTTCATTTTCATGGTGAGAATATACCTGAAGAGAGTCAAATTGTTCAAGCTCAAATGTAACAAAAAGTGATCTGAAATTAATTGAATTTTTATCCGGGAATAAATTTGATTTGTCTATTTAACGGAGATTTGCTAAATTTATGCTTTGCAGATGTGGAAATATGGAAAAGTTCGTGATACAGGAGACTTCAAAGACACCGTCAGTCAGCTTTGATCCGGAGCATGGTCTTTTTGAGATCAGGGGGAAGTCCATACCCGAGAATTCCTTCGGTTTTTATGCTCCGCTCCTTGATTACCTTGAAGGCTACAGCGCCCAGCCTGCCGACCGGACCGTCCTCAATGTCAAGTTTGAGTACTTCAACACAAGCTCCTCCAACAGGATACATACAATGTTCAAAAAATTCGAAAAACTCTACCAGGGTAATACTGAAGTCCTCATCAGATGGTTCTGCGAGAACGGAGATGAGAATATGCTTGATGCCGGTGAAGATTTCAAGACCATCCTCAGGGTTCCATTTGAAATAGTTGAGGTCGAAGAGCTCTGAATTTTTTTTCCCCCGGTTTTCGAAGATAATTTTTCTTATTTTTAGGCTCTCACAATGATGTAATATGGTTTTAAACTATATCTGGGTTGCCTTTTTCATAATCGGGTTTATTTTCGCTCTTGTTCAACTTATTTTCTTTGGAGATACGCAAATCTTCAACAAGCTGGTAAGTTCAACGTTCACCAGTGCCAAAACCGGTTTTGAGATTTCACTTGGCCTTACGGGCGTGCTTACACTATGGATGGGGCTGATGCGTGTAGGTGAAAAAGGAGGCGTTGTCAAAGGCCTGACAAAAATTGTCGGCCCGCTCTTCAGGAGACTTTTCCCTTCTCTTCCCAGGGACAATCCTGCCTACGGCTCAATGATGCTGAATATTGCAGCCAACATGCTGGGACTCGACAACGCGGCCACTCCGATGGGCCTTAAGGCTATGAAGGAGTTGCAGGAAGTCAATCCAAAAAAGGATGTGGCATCGGATCCGATGATTATGTTCCTTGTATTAAATGCCTCAGGGTTGGTGGTAATTCCGGTAAGTATCCTGGTTTACCGGGCACAACTCGGCTCTGCCAATCCTGCTGACGTATTTATCCCGATCCTGATCTCGACTTTTGTGGCAGCAATGGCCGGAGTATTAAGCGTGGCCCTGATCCAGAAAATCAATCTCCTGAACAAGGTCGTTCTGGCATACTTCGGAGGTATAGCGGCAGTTCTCGGAGGGATTGTCTGGTTTTTCAGCACCCTGCCCCAGGATAAAATAACGACTTACTCCACGTTTGCAGCGAATTTCATTCTTATCCTGGTCATTACCTCATTCATTGTCCTTGCCCTGATCAGGAAGGTCAATGTCTATGATACCTTCATCGAGGGGGCTAAAGAGGGTTTTACAGTAGCCGTTAAAATAATACCGTACCTTGTTGCTATCCTTGTTGCGATTGGCATCTTCAGGGCCTCAGGAGCCATGAATCTGATGGTTGACGGAATAGCCTCTTTTTTCGGATGGCTGGGTTTTGATACACAATTTGCAGATGCCCTTCCGGTGGCGATAATGAAACCCCTCAGCGGAAGCGGATCGAGGGGGTTGATGGTTGACGTGATGACCAATCACGGTGCTGATTCATTCGTAGGACGGATGGCGTGTACCATGCAGGGTTCAACGGACACTGTCTTCTATGTCATTGCCGTTTACTTCGGCTCGGTCGGCATAAAAAACACGAGATATGCCATTCTGTGCGGACTGACTGCCGATATCGTTGGGTCGGTTACGGCAATTCTTCTGTCTTATCTGTTCTATACGTGATCTCAAGCTTGTAGCAGCTTCTTGCGACTCTCCCGGTAGTCGGGCACGATACTCTCAAGCAGGGCATAGTATTCTTTTCCGTGGTTATGATGCACCAGGTGGCACAGCTCATGGATGATTACATAATCGACGAGGACCGGGTCTTTCTTCATCAGCTCACGGTTGAATGTAATATCACCGCCGGTACGGCACGAACCCCAGCGTCTCTTCATTCTGCGGACGCCGACTGACCTTGGTTGCGGCAGTTTATCAGAATGGATGCCGGCCAGCTCATGGGTTCGTGCAGCAAAAAACTTCTTCGCTTCCTGCACATACCATGCGTCAACAATTGCTGCGACCATATCAGGAAAGATACTGCCTGTAAAACCTATAATAAGTTCATCACCACGGAGCTCAAAACTTGTCCTTTCAGCAGGACTAAGCAGCACGGTGATGTTTCTTCCGAGGAAAGGTATTATACTTCCGTTATCTAGCTGTTTTATTTCTGCTGCAGGCTTGACTCCCTTCAACCTCGCCCTTTGTTTTGTTATCCATGTCGCCTTCTGATGCACGAACTGCATCAGTGCGTAAACGGGCACGTACCAGGGCGCCCTGATCTGCAGGGTACCGCCGGGCCTTACGTATAAAGCGATTGTCCGGCGTGAAGACCTGACAATATCAACCTCAACCTCCTCAGAGGCAATGGTAACCGTTCTCTTCTTCATAAGGGGTAAGAAAAGACCTTATTTTTCAGGTTTGACAATCTGAGGCCTGTCAGGTGCGGATGCCACCCTGTACCCGGTCAGAAATCCAGCCTTTGACACTTTCAGCAACTTGTCGAAATCAATGAATTCGAAGTCATCTGTCTCCCTGTGGTAATCCTTATGCAGCCCGGTGAAGAAAAAAAGCGCCGGAATACCTTTGCGGTAAAAAGGATAATGATCCGATCCTGAGAAATGGTCGCCCTTACCCTCATCAATAACGGCAATACCCTCCTGTGTGCAAGCTTCTTTTGCAATATCCAGAAAACCAGGAGTATCACCTCCCGATATTATCTTGATGGTATCGCTGCCCGTGATATCAATCCCGCCGCTGAGTGAGGCACCGGTATCAGTCTCGCGCCTCGATCTGCCTATCATGTCGAAGTTGATATCGGCCACCGTTTTTTCAAGGGGGAACAAAGGGTTCTCCACATAATAGGTGGAACCGTGGAGACCTTCTTCCTCACCTGTGGTCCACAGAAAGACGATGCTCCTCGCTGGTTTCCTGCCCAGCGATGTAAATGCGCGTGCCACATTGAGCAGCCCCACACTGCCAGAAGCATTGTCGTTTGCACCGTTAAAAATATTGCCCGAACTCCCCTTGCCAACATGGTCATAGTGAGCAGTATAAATCACGCATTCATTTTTGAGGACAGGATCTGAACCTTCGATATAGCCAATTACATTAGAGCTGGTAACAGTGTCTTTGGCTACATTGATGGTTACTTCAGCTTTCAGGTCGGGGATGACAAATGAAACAGGCTTTCTGACCAGGGCTATGCTGTCCTGCAATTGCTTAAGGGTGAGGTTTGCTTTGCCCAGCATGAGGTCTGCAACCTCCCTGCTGATGACATAGGCATTAAGGTTGAATGAGAATTGCTTTCTGAAAAGAGGCTTAAGCTGGTATGTGCTGCCCATCGGGATCAGATCTGACGTTACATCAGCTCCCAGCGCGGGATCGCCGACAAACAAGACCGCTTTAGCCTGCTGGAGCATCGCAAGTGACAGCTTTCGTGCTTCGTCCATCTCTTTGATACCATCCTCCGGTGAGGGCAGACCGTTGCCCTTCAGGTCCGGATTTCTTGTCATGACAATGACTGATCTGCCCTTAAGTGAAAGACCTGAGAAGTCGTTGTATTTTTCCTCCGTATTCATGTAACCGTACCCTGCAAATACAACATCCCCGCTGAAACTTATGCTGTCACCGGGTGCCATAATTGCGGCAATAGGAGAAGAATGGAAAGGGTTTCCGGTTGAATCAGTTATAGTGATAGTTGATTCTCCCGGTAAACTGGTAACCCTTATGTACTCCAGCGGCTGGAAAAGGTTCTCCCGCCCGGGCAAGGGCTCGACTCCCATTTTCAGTGCTTCGGTACTTATATAACTGGCAGCAGCATTATTGCCTTCACTGCCGGTCCTTCGTCCTTCAAGGGCGTCAGAGGAGAGATATTTCATGTGTTTCTCAGCCTCATCCCTGGTAATTGATTTAAGAGCTTTTTCCTGCGAGTACGTTGATGATGTCACCAGAAGGGCGGCAAGGAGGAGAAATGATTTAATTTTCATGCGGGACATAATTTTCAGAAGTATGCAAAAATACAAAATTGTCATTTACCGTTCAGCGTAATCACAACTATTTCCGGTGGCATGAAAATTCTGAGTGCCATGCCTATTGTGCCCATGCCTGTTGTGACATACAGGTATTTATCGTCATTGCTGTAAAGGCCTTTCCAACGCTTATGAAGAAATGAATCAGGAGATATACGACCTCCTGAAAATGGCAGTCCTGCCTGCATTCCATGTGTATGACCGGAGAGAGTAAGCTGTGGCATCCGGTCGTTCTGCATCGCTTCGTCCCATGCGCCAGGGTCATGGACAAGCAGAAGACTGAAGACGCTGTCCGGGATCATTTCAAACGCCTTTTTAAAATTGCCGTACCTCATATTAAAATGGTGACCGTGGGTGACTATGCCCGAAATAGCTATTCGAGCCCCGTTGTATTCCGTCAGCACAGTTGTGTCTGATAAAAGCGTGTATCCTGATGCCGTAATCTTTTCAGAAAGCTTTTCCAGGCATTGCTGATCGTAGGTCCCGTTATGACCGGGATAGTAAGAACCGTCATCATGATTACCGAAAATTGCGAAGGCTCCGCTGGCAGCCCCTGCCTTCCTCAGGATGGTGTCACAACCGCCAAACTCCTGCCAGCCGTAGGTGATGAAATCACCGGTATTGATCAGGAGATCAGGTTTCTCGGCATTTATGGCGCTGACGACACCGTCCAGTTTGCCATAATGGCCGTGCCAGGAGGAGAGATGAAGGTCAGAGATAAGCACGATCTTCATACCGGCAAGCCTTCTGTCAAGGTTGCTGACAACGATATCCTGCCTGACAATCCTCGTATCAAAACGCTGCCTGACATAGCTGTCTGTAAAGAGTAACACCAGCGCTGCGGAGACGATTAAGTTTGTAATCACCAGTCCTCTGAGTTTCCGGTGCAGTATTCTTCCAAGCAGGGCGGTACCAATGCCTGTTACAATGTAGAGTGAACCGACTGTGAAAATCAGACCTGCCAGGGCACCGAATACTATATACTTGTATGCGTTGGCCGGGTCTGCAAACTCACCTTTGTATGAAAGCATTGTGACTATGAACCAGAGAAGAATTAGGCTCTGTATTGCTTTAACGGTGAATACCACCGCCCGCAGAGTTTTGCTGCGATACTTCAGGTCACCTGCGAGACGCCAGAATATATAGATATCTGTCAGGGACAGAATTATGAAAATCCACATCAGACCAGTTTGTGGCAAAATTAATACTTTAACCCGGTCTCCGGACGAATACAGTCTTTTTAAGGTATTTTTACAGCATGGTAACTGTCGGACTGATAAAAACGCCTGATGTGCCGTCACCGGTCACTTATGTTGTCATTGCTACGAGGTATGACGGGGGTTGGTTGTTTGTCAGGCATCGCAAGCGAGGGGGGTACGAACTCCCTGCCGGTCACCCCGATGAGGGCGAGGACAGCGTGGAAGCTGCAGTGCGTGAACTTATGGAGGAGACAGGCGCACGTGATTTTACCATGGAGCCGGTAACTTATTATTCGATAGACACCGGTTCAGGTAAAAAATTCGGAAGACTGTTTCTTGCCTTTGTTGACTCCATTGGAGAGATCACTGACAAGAACGAAATAGAAGGAGTGAGGGTCTTCAGACGTCTCCCGCGTGACCTGTCGCTGCCTGAGGTAATGACTTTCCTTTACAGGACAGCAACAGGGTATATCAGATATACTCGATGCTGATCTGCTTGAGCCACTTATCCTCCAGAATACGGGCTATTCTCTTGACCACGGTCCGTCGTATCTCAAGATCGACAGGCAGTGTGGGATCCTGGTGAGCGACGTTGATGCGAGTGCCGACAATGAAGTTGATCTCATCACTTTCCATGATCATCTTAACAATCTTGTCTGCCGGCCCCTTCCCCAGCTTCACGCTGTTGTTGAAAACCTTTACCAGTTCATTGACTTTCTGCAGGGTAAGGATCCCCTCAGTCACCAGGTCTATGCCTTCCATGAAGCTCTCGGGAGGCAGGTCGGGATCTTCAAAGATCAGTTCATCAACGATTTTCCTGTTGAGTTCTCTTGCCACAATGTCTGCCGTGGTTCCGCCGCAGAGAATGACCTTGCCGTTATAGCCGGTCACCCTGGCCGCAAGCTCCTTGTCCTTCCCTTCATCATAGGGCGGTCCCGAGCAGATCAGCAGTTTTCTCGGCTCCCTGAAATAAAGTATGGCACATGAGATATCATCTTTAGCCTCATAATTATCATATTTATAGGCCATTGTCACGATTTTTGCAGCAAGGGCATTTGCAGAGATCGAGGCTTCGTTGACAACAAGTGATGCTGCATACTGCTGTACTGTATCACGTTCCCATCCGAGAGGCCAGGCATTGCTTCCCATGCCGCTCTGTGCCACTCCGTCCGACAAAATAATTATCCTGTCTTCCTTGGCAGGATAAAAGCTGCATTTGTGAAGTATTTTACCTGCATTCCTGCCATTGTCAAGGATCACATCTTTCCATTCAGGTTCAAAGGGCTGATTACCCCTCAGGATGATGCATCTGGGGTTGTCATATTCAAGTATGTTGGCATGGCCGTCGCTCTCAATATCAACGATAGAAAAAGTGGCATAAGATATCTGCCTTACCGAACATACCGGGAGGGTATTCATTATTATTTCCGCGATACGGTCAGGCTCCTTATGCTCACGGGTAAAATTGAGTGCCATGGTGGAGGTCAGGGTAGCCAGTATATTGGCTTTCACACCGCTCCCCATGCCGTCAGAGAGGACCGTGATAATACGGTTCTCTTCCCGTACATTGACACTGAGGAAGACGTCGCCGCAGATGCGCTCACCGTGATGATTGCGTTGCTGGCTGTTAACCTCTATGAAGAAATCCCGTTCCATGCCTTTGTCCTGGTTATTTGCCCGGCTCACTTTTTTTCTGGCGGAATGATTCAACAATCGAGTTAAGCATCTTTTCGGTCTCAGAGGCTCCCTCTCCAAGGAGAAACCCGATCTTCTGTACCATGTCAAGGTTCTTGTCGATCACATCTGACACCCTGGTGATAACCTCCTCGCGTTGCACCTCCGGTGAGAACAGGTCACGGATAACTGCTCCGGCAATCCTGTTTTGCCTGATCGGGAAGATTGAAATATTGAACATCCTGTCGCTGAGCTGCACGTCGCGGCTTATGACTGATTCGTTTTCACGGAGCACGAAAGAAAAGATATTATAAACATTGAAGGGCAGCAAGGTCTTCAGATCAGCACCGCGGAGGCCGGGTATTATATCGGCTATCGCCTTTGCATCTTCGCCAATGATTTCAAGAAAGCTCTCATTGGAGTGAAGTATCTTCAGTTCGTTGTCGACGATGACCACTCCGTTTGGCAGCTTGTTAAGCATGCTGTGCATCGTCTCTGAGGCATCCTGTGCAGCATCTTTCTCACGCATAGCCTGCTCCTCTGAATCTTTCAGTGCTTTCTTGGTCTCGGAAAGCTTCTTGTTGGTCTGCCGGAGGGTCTCAATGTACTCCTGCTTGTTCCGGAGGTTATAGGTATGGCACATCTCCGGCACTGCCAGCCCTTTTGCAACCGTTGTCGCAAATTCGCGGCATGTGCCATAACCACAGGCATTGCAGTTCAGTTCCTCGGACCGCCTTTCCTTTCCGATGATCTTCATAACCTCGTTTACAGCATCTTCAGAGGGTTCGGGGATCCTCTGGTCATTGGGAGTAAAAGTTCGTGACAGGTTAAGAGTGGACCACCGCTTCATATCCTGTTCCCAATGTTTTTTATCGAGCGCCTCGACACGTTTTTCGGCATACTGCTTCACCAGCGAGCGTCTTCTGAAGCGTTCGTCATGTCTTATCATGCCAGGTCCCAGCATGCACCCGTTGCAGAAAAAGAGGTTGAAGTGATGTTTTATTGTATCAATATGATGATCGAAATCCTTGATTGCCTCTTTTACATCCTCCGCTCCAGAGGCTGTGATGACGTGACTGGAGACTATGTCACGCTTAATGCCTGCAGCCTGGAGGATACCGGCCGGGTAGGGGTAGAGCGCACCCCAGTTTCCAAAAGGAGGGTCGAACTCTTCCATCTTCACACCTTTCTCCTGGATCTCATTGTTTTCAAAGAGCTGCCTTATCTCAATGAAGGTCAGGACAGCCTCAACCAGTTTTTTGTCCTTGTAAAGGGTTGCTTCGGCTTTAATGTCGATGCACGGACCAATAAACACATTGGCAACATCCTCACCGTACAGATCTCGCGTCACCAGTGCGGTGGCAACCATCGGAGATACGAGAGGAGCGAGGTTCTGAACCAGTGTCGGGTGGTACTTTTCGATCATTTCAACTATTGCAGGGCAGTTGGAAGTCATGTAATATTTGCCGCTTGACTTTTCAAAGAGGTCTTTGTAAGCGTAGGCGACCAGGTCAACACCAAAGGAGACTTCATGAACGTAGTCAAAACCGAGCTTCTTTATCATTCCCACAAACTTGCGGTAGTCAGTGATATCATCGAATTCGGAAGCGATGCTCGGAGCTATCAGGGCAGCAGTTTTGCGGCCTGACTGCAGCAACTCATTGACTTTAACGATGGAATCCCTGTATTCAATGGCTTTCGGTGAGCACGAGAGAAAACAGAGACCGCAGCCAATGCATCTGTCTGCTATTATCACCGGGTGCTTTCTCTCAGGTCTTACCTCAAGTGCATTTACGGGGCATACCCTGACGCATGAGTAAGAGTTGCGGCACTTATCTTCATTTATGTATATTACCTGATCGGTGCTGTTCATTTTCTTTGCATTTGGTCATCTGCCCGCCTGAGCCAGTTCTTTTTCCAGCAGTTTCTCAATATCCTGGAGGCCAGTCTGAGCGAAGGTTTTCCCGTTGATTGTTATGTAAGGCCCTTCGCTGCAACGGTTCATGCAGCGGGCGCCTTTCAAAACTACCTTATCATCAAGGTGTTTTTTCTTCAGATAGTCCCTGACCACCTGTACCACCTCCCTGTTACCTCTTGAAAAACAAGAGCTTCCGAGGCATAGTTCAATTTGGTACGATTGTATCAACAGTTGTTTTTTAAGTCACATCTTCTCAAAAGTACAATATTTTTAATTCGCTTCAATATGGCAGCGGCGTATTTCAATTATTAATTGTTAATAAAATAACAATGTTTTTGAAATAACAACAAAAATAGATAGTTTTGTACTGATCTGAATAGGAGCAATGGTTTAAAAATGAGAAAGATTGAAGATATTCTCAAACAGTACAGGGCTGGAAGTCACGAAAACCTGATACCCATACTGCAGGATGTTCAGGCTGAAGAAGGCTATCTGTCCGAAAATGCCATAGTGCAGATCGGACGTTTCCTGGAAATGTCTACCACAAAAATCTACGGACTGGCTACCTTTTATGACCGGTTCAGATTTACCCCTTCTGGCAGGGTTCACATGAGGATCTGCGACGGCACCACATGTTTCATCAACGGCTCCGAAGCAGTGATCCGCGCGATAAGGGACAACCTGGGTATCGAACAGGGGCAGACAACACGCGACGGAAGGTTCAGCTATGAACTGACATCATGCATGGGCGGGTGCAATGAAGGTCCTGTTGTATGCGTGGGCGAAAAGTTCCGCGTTCATGTCAAAGCGGAGGAAGTTCCTGAAATGATAACAAAACTAAAAGCCCTGGCTGATCTGAAATGAAGGGGAAAGAAACAAACGAGCTCATGACCTTCCTGACCGAGGAGGTTCTGATGCATGGCTCTGACATTGTGCCTGCTGCCACCGCGAAAAGGCTTGCGGAGATCCGTCGTGACAAGCCCTCCGTCCCGGTCATCTACGTATCGTCGGGCTCGGCCTCGGTCATAGCCGGCAGTGAGCAGAGCGCCGCTGCTGCTGACCTGTATCTCAAAGACATGGGCATCAGCGGCCTCATAGTCCGGACGACCTGTCATGGCCCGGCAGTCTTTGAACCTATTGTTTGCATTCACCTCCCGGGGAAGAACAAACTGATATTCAGAAATATAACCGAGGATAAGATAGAAGCCACCCTCAACGGTGTTTTCCATAACGATATGCCTGAGGAGGACCTGGTGGCTCAGTCCGGCTCGACAGGATTTGAGGCATGGCATGACATTCCTTTCATTGAAGACATCCCGTTCTACAGGATGCAAAAACGGGTTGTTCTGGACAACTGTGGCTGTTTTGACCCTGAAAGCATTGAGGAGTATATAGCACGCGGAGGATACAGGACTTTTCTCAAGACAATACGGAACTATACCCACCTGGAGGTTTGTGACCTCATTGAGCGCAGCGGGCTCCGGGGACGCAGCGGCGGAGGGTTCACCACAGGCCTGAAGTGGAAGTATGCCCTCAACTCGCCATCCGACAACAGGTATCTAATATGCAATGCCAAGGAGAGCGATCCCGGCTCTTATGCTGACAGGGCAGTGCTGGAGGGTGACCCTCACAAGCTGATAGAAGGGATATGTATAGCCTCTTATGCCATCGGTGCATCAAATGCGGTGATCTTCCTGAAGACCGGATCGCCCCATCCGCTTGCACGTCTCCGGAAGGCTCTTGAAGCGGCACGCGAGTACGGCATCATAGGTCATAATATACTTTCAAGCGGTTTCAATCTTGATATAGTGATCAGGGAGGAGGCCGGAGCTTTTGTCTGCGGAGAAGAGACAGCCCTCATAGGCAGCCTTGAAGGCAAACGCGGAATGCCGGAGCTTAAACCCCCTTATCCTACCTCCCACGGACTCTTTGGCAAGCCGACGGTGATAAACAATGTCGAGACCCTGATGAATGTCCCGCTCATAATGGCCCGCGGACCGGAGTGGTTCCGTACCATGGGCACTGCAGGAAGCAAGGGCACCAAACTGTTTTCCCTGGGCGGAAGGGGACGCTTTACAGGGCTGATAGAGGTTGAGATGGGAACCACTTTCAGAACCATTGTGGAGGGCATCTCCGACGGTATAAAGGACGGACGGGCATTTAAAGCCCTTCAGATAGGAGGACCGTCAGGGACCTTCATCACTGAGAAGACCCTGGATCTGCAGATCGATTTTGATCTTCTCAGGGAACAGGGAATTGCCATGGGTTCAGGAGGCCTTATTATAATTGACGAAACGACCTGCATGGTTGACTTTGTGAGGTACTATATGGAGTTCATTCACAAGGAGAGCTGCGGTAAGTGCATCCCATGCCGTGAGGGTACGGGGCGTATGCTCGAGATACTTGAAAATATTATCCGCAAGCCCCACAGCGAAGATGCCAATGCCACTCTGGAGAGATTTAAGGGCGTGATGCAGCTGGAGATCATCGCCTCCGTGATGAAAGATACTTCCTTGTGCGGTCTGGGTCAGACAGCACCCAATCCTTTCATCAGTGCACTGAGCAACTACCGTGAAGAGTTCGAGGAGCATATCTTCGACCGGCGCTGCCGTGCCAATGTCTGCCGCGGGCTCAGGACATTCAGTATTGATGTGGATAAATGTACCGGGTGCACCGTCTGTGCCTCGAAGTGTCCTGTCAATGCCATTTACGGTACGCGGCTGCAACCTTTCTTTGTCGTTGACGATAAATGTATCGGTTGTGGCATATGTTATGATGTTTGTAAGTTCAGTGCTGTCACAGTCAGGTAAGCCATGCAGTTCACCATAGAAGTAAACAACAAGAGCATCAAGGCGGAGAAGGGAGAGACAATCCTCTCAACCCTCAACCGCAACGGGATAATGATACCCACCCTCTGTCGCATGCAGGAATTCACGCCTACCGGCGCGTGCCGTATGTGTGTGGTGGAGGTGGAAGGCCGCGACAGGCTGGTGACGGCCTGTTCAGCCCCCGTGGAGGAGTGGATGAAGATACAGACCCACTCGCCCCGGGTCATCAGGGCAAGGAAAACAATAGTGGAGCTTCTTCTTTCAAATCATCCTGACGACTGCCTTTACTGTGACCGCAACCTCGACTGTGAGTTGCAGAAGCTGTCGGATCAGATGCAGGTCAGGGAAAGGCGCATTCACGGCAGCAAGATCAGACCCCGGCGTGACCAGTCCAGCCCGGCAATTGTCAGGGAGCTCTCCAAGTGTATTCTGTGCGGCCGGTGCTTGAGAGTTTGCGAGGAGGTTGTCACGGCAACGTCAATAGACTTTATCGGCAGAGGCCGTGATACACACGTTGGTCCGGCAATGGACCGCGACTTCAATTTCTCAAGCTGCATACACTGCGGCCAGTGCGTGCTGGTCTGCCCTACGGGTGCCCTGCATGAAAAACATTATCTCTCGGAGGTGCAGGAACAGCTTAGCAAGAGAGACGTTATACGCGTAATACAGTATTCACCACTGGTTCCTTTTGCCCTCGCTGAGGAGCTGGGCCTGAAGTATCACCGTGATTTTGACAGGCTGCTTAATGCCGCCCTCAGAAAGACTGGATTTGAAAAAGTATTTCTCTCGGGAACAGGTACAGATATACTGATAACAGAGCTCACTGATGCAGTCGTAGCAGCAAAGAGTGCAAAATCGGACAAGCCGCATATAATCTCGGCATGCCCGGCGTGGGTCAAGTACTGCGAACAGTTTTTCCCCGAAATGATTCCCTTGCTCTCAACACTCAAGACACCGCAGCAGATAACAGGTGCGATAATAAAATCAGTTGTCCCTGTCAGCGCTGAAAAGTCACGTGTTTATACCGTTTCCGTTACCCCATGCACCGCGATGAAGTTTGAAGCCCGTCGCGACAGCATGACAAGAAAAGGAATAAGCGATATTGATACGGTACTTACCGTCCGGGAACTGGCAAGGCTGATAATTCTGTACGGCATCGATATTACAAATATTGACCCTGAGCCGGCTGATGAACCGATGTCACTGCGCAGCTCCTCAGCCTTCCTGGCAGAGACTGCCGGCGGTATAACGGAGGCTGTCATCCGGTCACTTTTTGTCAGAGCAGGAGAGAAAGAAGCTGACAGGCAGGCGATAAAAAAGCTGCGGGCCGGAGGCTCGTTCAGGGAGGTGACAATTGCTGCAGGCGGAACATCCTACTCCGTGGCTGTGGTTGACGGTCTGAAGGGTCTTGAGAAACTGCGGCAGCTGCTTGACGGCGGAACGTTTTTTGATCTTGTCGAGGTGATGGCATGCCCGGGAGGGTGTGTTAACGGTGGTGGAATGATGCCTGCGGGTTCAAAAGAGGCAGTACGTCAACGCTCCAAGTTTATCTTTCAGTCAGATGAGCAGGAAGCAGTAAGGGGCCCTGAAAATTCAGCTTCGGTGGCTGAACTGCATGACAATGTTTTTAAACAATGTGCTGAGCTGACTGACAGTAAGCTGTTCCATACCCATTTCGCTAAAAGAGATGTATTGCTATAAGTAAAGGAGATCATGCTTGTTTATACCATAAAAGAATTATGCCGGACCTGTTATACATGTGTAAGGGAGTGTCCGGCACGTGCTATCCGGATCGTAGGCGGGCAGGCGGAGGTTATCGATGAAAGGTGCGTCGCCTGCGGCAACTGTACGAAGGTATGCAGCCAGGGTGCAAAGGTCTTTACGA
Organism: uncultured Bacteroidales bacterium; assembly: GCA_963743775.1. Classification (GTDB taxonomy): domain Bacteria; phylum Bacteroidota; class Bacteroidia; order Bacteroidales; family VadinHA17; genus SR-FBR-E99. The sequence continues at coordinate 244,342 of CAVURA010000003.1, read as the reverse complement.
ATACAACCGACCTCGTAAGGAAACTGATCGAAAAGAGTGGCAAGGTGGCTGCCCTGGTAGCTCCAAGCTTCCCGGCCGAGTTTCATGATGTGACTGATCACAGAAAAATAGTGGGCATGATAAGGGCACTGGGCTTCAGTTATGTCTCCGAGGTCTCATTCGGCGCCGATCTGGTGGCCCACCGTTACTATAACCTGGTAAACGGGACACATGTGAAAAACTATATCTCGTCAGACTGCCCTGCCATTGTGACTTTCATAAGGTTCTATCATCCCGATCTCACTGAAAATCTTATCCCTGTCGTCTCTCCTATGGTGGCGATGACAAGGGTGGTACGCCAGAAATACGGGGAAGATCTGCCCGTAGTTTTCATCGGTCCGTGCGTTGCGAAGAAAGCTGAGAATGCTGAGGTTGATGTGGCAATAACTTTTCTTGAGCTCAGGGAGATGCTTGAAACGGCTGGCATAAAACCTGAAAATGTTGCACCTTCGGAGTTTGATCCGCCGCTCGGAGGCCGCGGGGCCATCTTCCCGGTGACACGGGGTCTTCTTCAGACTGCAGGTGCCAACGATGATGCCATAAGTGGAAATATCATTGCTGCGGAAGGAAGGATTGACTTCCAGGAGGCAATAAAGGAATTCGAGGAAGGTATGATCGGCAACCAGCACCTTGAGCTGCTGTGCTGCGAGGGTTGCATTATGGGCCCCGGCATGAGCAAAGGGGGTAAACAGTATAACAGGAGAGCCCTGGTGAGCAACTATGCACAACAGAAAATGGACAGCCTGAATATGGATGAGTGGAGGAAGGAGCTTGAGTTATACGACAAACTTGATCTTTCCGCCAGCTTCAGGGCGGAGGATAAGCGACGGCTGACTGCCGAGGATGAAGAAGTGCAGAAGGTCTTCACTTCGATGGGTAAGCTTACGCCCAAGGATCATCTGAACTGCGGAGCCTGCGGGTATGACACCTGCTATGACCATGCCATAGCAATCATCAGAGGGTTTGCCGAGGAGGAGATGTGCCTGCCCTATTCAATTGAGAAACTGCACAAATCAGTCAGGGAGCTTGCGCTCTCGAACGCAAAGCTTACCACTATGCAGAACGCTCTCAAGCAGTCTGAGAAACTTGCTCACATGGGTCAGCTCTCCGCCGGTATTGCACATGAGCTTAACAACCCACTGGGGGTGGTCATCATGTACAGTAATATTTTACTTGATGAAACCAATTCTGAGGATCCGGTCAGGCAGGATCTGCAGCTCATTGTCGAACAGGCCGCACGGTGCAAAAAGATTGTTGCAGGACTACTCAACTTTGCAAGAAAGAACCAGGTGAATCATCAGGACCTGGATATCAGAAAACTGACTGAACAGAGCGTAGCCGGAGTGGTCTTCCCCGACAATGTAAAGGCAGTTATCATCGACCGCACAACCAATCCTGATGCTGCGATCGACTCCGAGCAGATGACTCAGGTGCTGACCAACCTGTTTAAGAACGCTATCGACGCCATGCCTGACGGCGGAACGCTGGAGATTTGTCTTGAGGATACTGTCAGCGATGTCATATTCAATGTATCTGACACCGGCACCGGCATTAAGGAGGAGGATAAAGGTAAAATCTTCGAACCTTTCTACACTACCAAGGGCCTTGGGAAAGGAACAGGCCTGGGGCTGGCAACCTCTTACGGCATTGTGAAGATGCATAAGGGACAGATAACTATTGAAACTAACGCTGATCCCTCCAAGGGACCTACAGGGACAAAATTCCGGATCATAATCCCGAGAAGACCCGAATAAATATCCGGCTGAAAAATTAACAAGTCAATCAGGACAAAACATAAATTGAAACATGAGTAAGAAAGTTTATACGGTTCTCCTTGCAGATGACGACCCCGATTACCTGTTCCAGGTGGCATTTTACCTGCGCAGCTGCGGTTACGAGGTTGTGGCGGTTGAGAGCCAGGCTGAAGCAGAACAGGTAATCACAAAGATGAAGCCTGACCTCGCTGTCTTCGACCTGATGATGGAAAGTGACGACAGCGGCTTTATTCTGTGCTACAAGCTCAAACGGAGGTATCCTGAAGTGCCTGTGATCCTTGCCACCGCTGTGTCACGCGAGACGGGCATCACATTCGGGCTCAGCAGCGATCAGGACCGCGACTGGATAAGGGCTGATCTCTATCTTGAAAAAGGCGTCAGACCTGAGCAGCTTGACCAGGAAATAAAAAAATTGCTGAAGATATAATATGGCACAACTGAAAGTTCTCGTTGTCGATGATGAACCTGGCATCAGATCAGGTGTTGCAAGGATACTGCGCAACTTCAATGTTACATATCCATTCATGGATGAGGACTATACATATGAGGTCCTCGAAGCAGCAACTGGCGAGGAGGGAATTGAAATTATCGATCGCGATAAGCCCGATATCCTTTTACTCGATAATAAGCTGCCGGGTATACAGGGTGTGGAAGTCCTTGAGTATGTCAGAAAAAAGAACTATGACATCGTTGTGGCTATGATAACCTCTTACGCTTCCCTGGACGTGGCCCTGAAAGCACATAATGACGGGGCCATTGATTTTATTCCCAAGCCCTTTACTCCCCAGGAACTGAAAACCTCAATAGAACAGATAACCAAACAGCAGTATCTCAGAAGGATAACTCACAAGCTGAAGGTGGAGGGAAAAAAAGTCCGGTTCCAGTTTCTGTCGGTGCTGTCTCACGAGCTTAAGGCGCCGCTGAATGCAATAGAAGGGTATCTCAGGATGATGCAGGAAAGGCAGATGGGAGATTCTATTTCGGAATACACTTCGGCAATTGACAGATCACTCCAGCGTATCGACAGTATGCGCAACCTGATCATGGACCTCCTTGACTTCACAAAGGTAAACTTCGAGAGACAGGTTGAGAAACTTCAGGAAGTCAATCTGAAGGAGGTCGTTTCGCTTGCCGTGGTAACCGTCAGCCCATATGCCATTCACAAGGATATTCAATTCGTTACCAATATAAAAAGCTGTGAAAAAATATGGGCCGACCCCAATGATTTTGAAATCATACTCAACAATCTTGTCTCAAATGCCGTCAAATACAACAGGGCAGGAGGCACAGTGACCGTGACAGTTGATTGTAATGAAAATGATTTCCTGATATCTGTTGAGGATACTGGTATAGGCATAAATCCTGACGAGAGCACGATACTCTTTGAGGAATTTTCAAGGATAAAGAATGACAAGACCAGAAATATCGGCGGAAGCGGCCTGGGACTCTCAATAGTCAAAAAAGTTGTTGAATTATACCATGGTGTGATCAATGTCGAGAGTACTCCTGACCAGGGCTCGGTATTCACGGTCATTATTCCCAGAATTCAGGTGACAAATCTAAAGGCTCAGCTATGAAAAAATTACCAGGTAAAACAGTTGAACGACTCAGCAAGTACAGGCGTGCCCTCCTCGGGTCACTGGCTGAAAACCGCAGTTACATCTTCTCACATGAGCTGGCAGCGCTGCTGCATATCACCGCAGTTCAGGTCAGACGAGACCTGATGCTTATCGGTTACGGCAGCGTCATGCGTAAGGGATATGATATAAGGGTGCTTATCAATACGATAGGAAGCATCATTGACGCACCGGGCGGACTGAATGTTGCCATTATCGGGATGGGCAACCTGGGACGTGCCATCACCGGTTATTTCAGGGGAAAAAGGACTAACCTGAACGTAATAGCTGCTTTTGACATTGACCTCCAGAAGGTAGACAAGGTGGTGGCCGGCGTGAAGTGTTATCACATTGATCAGATCAGGAAACTGAAGAGTGAGCTTGACATAACGATTGCGGTTCTGGCTGTGCCTCCTGATCAGGCTGTCACTGTCACGGCACTTCTCGTTGGAAATGGTATAAAGGGCATAATGAATTTCACCACCGTGCCCCTTAATGTACCTGATAATGTTCATCTTGAGGAGTTTGATATGATCACCTCAATTGAAAAGGTGGCTTATTTTGTAAGGGAAAAACAGCAGCTAACGGTATAATGAGGATATACAGGAGCTTTGAAGAAGCTGCCGCCATACCATCACCGGTTATCACGACGGGTACTTTTGACGGTGTGCATATAGGTCACAAAACCATTATCCGGAGGCTTAAGAAACTGGCTTCCGACCACCGCGGAGAATCAGCCCTCATAACCTTCCATCCCCACCCGAGGGCAGTCCTTTATCCCGAAAGTGTGGGCAAAGGCCTCCGACTTATCTGTTCGCAGGAGGAGAAGGTTGAAATGCTTAGCAAGACCGGTCTCGATAATCTTATTATCATTGAGTTCACCAGGGAGTTTTCACATATCACCAGCGAAGAGTTTGTGAGGGATATCCTCTGCGGCATCCTGAAATCGAAGGTGATAGTTGTAGGGCATAACCATCATTTCGGATTTAACCAGGAGGGAGACTACCGCAAACTCTGGGAATGGAAAAGCATTTACGGATTTGAGGCTGAAGAAATTCCTATGCAGGAAGTACAGAATGAAACAGTCAGTTCGACGCGTATACGCCAGGCACTGTCGGAAGGTTATATCCAGCGGGCTAACGCCTACCTTGACCATTTGTATATAATAATCGGCACCGCGGTGAAGAATGACGAGGCATTCTCGCCGGCAATTCCTTTTATAAAAATCCCGATAACCGAGAAGACCAAACTGGTGCCACCGCATGGCCTTTATGCAGTCTCCTGCGCGGCTGACACTTTCTTTTCCAGGGGGATGGTATTTATTCCTGACAATAATGCCGACTTGCCTGATATTTACATTCATCTTGAGAATTACGAGGATGATATTCCCGGGAAGCGAATGACGCTCTTTTTTCATAAAAGACTCGCTGCATACCGGCCGGGGGTACCGGTGCAGATCGCCATTGCCAACGGCATTCAGGAAATGCAGGAGCTCATTTTCTGAGGTGTTACGGCAAAATATGACCTGAAAATTAGTACCTTTGTGAGTCATTCAGTGGGGTGGATTTTTAAATGAGATGAAATGAAGTTTAATCCAGAAAAATGCAGTTTACCGGACCGTCGGATGGAACCGTTTATCGACCCGGCCGAGATATGGGCTTTACTGAACAATGCCAAACCTGATAAGGTCAGAGTGAGGGAGATAATTTCAAAATCGCTTGACAAACAGCGGCTTACTCTGGCAGAGACGGCAGTTCTGATCAATGCCAGCAGTGAGCTCGCCGATGAGATCAAAGACGGCGCCCGGGAGCTGAAGAAAAAGGTTTATGGCAACAGAATCGTTCTGTTTGCACCTCTGTACATCGGGAACAAATGTGGAAACAACTGCCAGTATTGCGGTTTCAGGGCCTCTAACAAGGATGCCAAAAGGAGGACACTCACCGATGATGAGATAAGGGATGAAGTAGTGGCCCTTGAGGAAAACGGACAGAAGAGGCTTATACTGGTTTACGGCGAACACCCTCAATACAGTCCGGAATTTATTGCCGATAATGTCAGGCTGGTCTACAGTGTGAAGAAGGACAGGGGAGAGATACGCAGGGTGAACATTAACGCCGCTCCGATGGATATTGACGGGTTCCGGACCGTCAAAAATTCAGGCATAGGAACCTACCAGATTTTTCAGGAGACATATGACCCGGAAGCCTACAAATGGTATCATCTTGGAGGTAAAAAGAGCGACTATGTATGGAGGCTAACCTCCCTTGACAGGGCTCAGGAAGCCGGCATAGACGATGTAGGAGTGGGCGCTCTTTTCGGGTTGTACGACTGGCGGTTTGAAGTGATGGGGCTGGTACGTCATACCAATCACCTTGAGGCATGTTATAACGTTGGCCCGCATACTATATCGTTCCCGAGAATCAAGGACGCATCCTCACTTAACCTGAACGGTAAATATTATGTCAACGATGACGACTTTAAGAAACTGATAGCCATTCTTCGCCTCGCAGTGCCCTATACGGGACTGATCCTCACTGCCCGGGAAGGACATGACGTCCGTTCTGAAGCAATGGCTTTCGGTGTATCGCAGATTGATGGTGGGACCAAACTGGAATTAGGGGGCTATTCCGCTTCAAAGAACGGGACGCAGGACCTTAACCGTGAACAGTTCAGGATCAATGATGAAAGGTCGCTCGCCGATGTCATAAATGAGCTGATCGAAAATGATTATATCCCTTCGTTTTGCACTGCCTGTTACCGTCTCGGACGCACCGGTGAACACTTCATGGAATTTTCCGTTCCCGGTTTCATTAAGCGGTACTGCACCCCGAACGCCATACTGACACTGTCAGAATATATTGTGGATTATGCATCTCCCGAGCTGGCCGCGAAAGGCTGGAAGGCTATTGAGAAAAACATGACCGGTCTTGACGAGGGGCTGAAGAATGGCCTTAGAAAGAAGATTGAACTCATTAAGAACGGAGAAAGGGACCTTTACTATTAATATTATAAGTCATGGCCAGAGTAATTGGTATTAAAATCACTGACAGGATCAAGGAGGCAGGGCTTGTTCAGAAAACCCTGTCGATGTACAGCAGTGTAATCAGCACGCGCCTCGGTTTTCATGAACTGAGTAATGAGCTTTGCAGTCGCGAAGGATTCATGGTCATACACCTTGCCGGGATTCCGGAAGAGTGTGATGAGCTGGTTGATATGCTGAAAAAAACTGAGGGTATCATTGTAATTGAAATGGTCTTTTCGCACGGGCTTTCCGATGCTCCTGCGGAGTGTGACGGGGTAACGCTGATGGGTATCATGGTACCGAGGCGCGATGACCTTGGTATAACGGTCCAGTCTATCCTGACGACATTCGGTTGCGTGATACGGACACGGCTGGGCGTTAATGAGGTTTATTTCGGTGAGCCTGCAGGTCTTATTATTCTTGAGCTCACCGGCGACGCGAAACAGTACGTCTCCCTTGAGAGAGCACTTCGTGATATAGATGATATAGCTATTGGACGGATTTGCTTTCCGTCCTGATACTCTTTCCGGCAATCCTCTTTTCGTAGTGAGGAGTGTCACCACACCTTCCCATGCCGATTTTAAGGCCCGGGAGCAATTCCAGCTTCAGACCGCTTATATTTGACTCATCTACATCACGGTAGCCGGGTTTGCCGGTATAGATCCGGTAGCCATCCCTGTAGCGGCTTGGTGTCAGATTAGGCATGACGATATTGGCCCCGGAGCCTATTGCCATTTCACGTCCCAGCGGGTCAATGGTCTGCATGGCAGTGGAGGCAACGATGTTAATGTCTTTCATCACCAGCCTGATAATGGCTATCATCCTTAGAGTCAGATTGAAACGCTCTCTGAGAAAGAGATTGTCCGTGCCATTTTTGCCCAGCGGCGTGTCTGTATGTTCAATAAACGGGCCCATGCCGCACATATCCACGTCCTGATCACGCATAAACAGGATATCGTCAGCAAGGTCACAGAGTGTCTGCGACGGAAGGCCGATCATCACTCCGGTACCTGTCTGGTAGCCAGCCTCCTGGATCATCTTAAGACACTGAATCCTTCTTTCGTATCTGTGCATATCGTCATCAGGATGGATCCTGCGGTAGAGATCGGCACTGGATGATTCAATCCGCAGGAGATACCTTCGGGCACCGGCCTCATACCAGCGTTGATAAGTATCTTTGCTCTGCTCTCCCAGTGAAAGGGTGATGCCGAGCTGGCCGTTCGTCATTTCCGTAATGGTGCGGACAAGATATTCAACATTACTCGTGAATTCTTCTGATGAATTCTCGCCCGACTGAATGGCTATTGAACCGAAATTCAACCGGTATGCCTTCATGGCTGCCTCTATCACCTCGTTATTGGTGATGGTATAGCGTTCGATCTGCCTGTTGTCACGCCTTATACCGCAGTAAAGACAGTTCTTGCCGCAGATATTTGAAAATTCGATAAGGCCGCGGAGATACACAACGTTGCCTACGTATTTGTTTCTTACTGAGGCAGCTGTCCTGCACAGAAGCGTTGCGTCCTCGTCGCCGCATCGCAGCAACTCAATTATATCGGATCGGTCGGGATCTTTTTTTTCAAGTATCGACTCTACGCGGGAAGTCATAAACTCAGTTAGCCTAAAATACTCTAACAACGATCCGGTAAATAAGTTTAAACCGGTTCAAAAACTTTTTTAAAAGCCTCTTCCGAACATACCCCAAAGGGTTCTTTTCATCTCCTGCCAGCGGTTCATGGAGGCCATTGCGAAGGAGCAGGTATATTCAGTTACGGCTTTCTTCGCTTCATCGTTTTTACCTTCGTTGACCAGGCTTTTCACTCTTTCTTCAAGTGCGGGAAGCTCTAAGAAGGCTTTATCTTCCATCTCTCTGACAGCGGGTTCAATCAGCTTCCGTCCGCGTTCCCAGTTCACTGTCGCCAGCCTGTTGGCTTCGCGGAATGACCAAATAGCCGCGTCTTCACGGTAGCGGTGCTGCCCGCAGATGCGGAAGCTCTCGGGCAGTGACATGGTACCGGAGAAAATAGGTATGCGGGGACTCTGGCCGGGATTGTCAAAGGAGAACCATGCAACAGCACCCACCTCGTCGGGCAGCCATTCGCGGCACTGAATGACATGCGAATAGGAACATCCGGCAATGGCTATCGTCCGCTGTCTCTCAATCGTACCGGGTTTTAACTCATTGATGAGCGTGCGCAGGTCATTATTCATCCAGTTGGAGACAACTGGTGATTTAACTGTATCGGTGACCTCATTGCCGGCCTCGTCCTTTCTGGTTACCCTGACAAGGAGGTTCTTTGTCATATCATACGGTGTGCCCTCATAGGTCTGCCTGTACAGTGCCATCACATCACGGACCGATATTTTCTTTTCCGGCCTGACGGAAAAAGGAAGCTCTTCCATCTCCATTGTCAGACCAAGGGAAGGGGCGAGGGTGCTGAGTACAAAAAATTCCCTTATGGCATAGGGCTTGCCCGTATTGATCACCTTGTAGAATTTGAAAGGACCTTTCCCGTCCCAGTAACCCAGGTCCTTTGCTTTCTTGCGAAGGTTGGCTGAGGTCATGAAGTAATCAGGATTATTGAAGTCTACATCTGATATCCTGGGAATATTGGCAGCTATACCCACATGATCATCAGGTATTCTCTGGGCCACCCATAGGGCTGACGGTTTACCCGGACCGGAGCCGGCTATCTCGAGCTGCCATACTTCCCTTTTATCAGCAATTGTTATACACTCGGCCAGGTCCGCGTACCCGTATTCCTCTGCAAGTGATCCTATCAGTGCTATAGCCTGCCTGGCATTGGAACACCGCTCAAGGGCTATCTTTTCAAGCTCCTCGATGAGGAATAATCCCTGTTCATTGATCAGCTCCTTGCGTCCGTAGATCGTTGTTTCCCCGATGGCAAGCTGCTTCTCGTTAAGACAGGGGTATGCAGTGCTAAGGTATGCATATGTGGAAGCCACCTCCGGGATATCACCTTTATGTATTACATCGGTCATATCCCATGCTGCCTCAGTCTGAAGGGTGCCCCAGTAGACATGGTGCAGCGAATCTTTTACCGTCGTTCTTGCCGGCACTATCTCGAGCCAGGTGCGGTATCTGCCGTCACATGTATGCGAAGTCATTACCGAGCCGTCTGTTGATGCCAGCCTCCCAACCATTATACTGGTGCAGTTTTCGGCATAACCTGGTCCGTCGGGATCTATATCCTTGTTTAACTGTGCATTAGCAAGAAAGGGAAAGAACACAAGCAGAAGGATCATGCTTGCCCTGACATGGATGTTTCGGTGATTATTTTTCATGAAGGATATTTCGTTTCTGAGAGTAAGACTGTGAAAGATTTCAGGAGGTCAAATATAATATTATACGCCTGATTACCGAAGGCCGATAATCAAAAATCAGAAACCGAAACTGATAATCTAAAACTGCCGATAACTTATAGCCGATAATCAAAAATCAGAAACCGAAAACTGAAACTGAGACCGACATTCGACAACTGATAACCAATAAAACCGGCAGTGTCATTTGTTATATTTTAAATTGTTTTTACCTTTAGAAAAGAACTCAAATCCTGAAAATGATCAGTGATAAATTATTGAATCCCAGGAGTATTGTTGTTGTAGGCGGATCTGATGATATCTCCAAGGCCGGAGGCAAGGTGCTGAAAAACCTTCTTGCAGGGTCTTTCAAGGGAGATGTTTATGTTGTCAACCCCAAGACACCCAGTGTGCAGGGCCTGAAAGCCTATGCAGATGTCTCCCTTTTGCCGGAGACGGATATGGCGATACTCGCCGTTGCAGCACGATTTTGTCCGGCCATTGTAAAGACTCTTGCAACCGAAAAAGGAACAGGCGGTTTTATAATACTGTCAGCCGGGTTCAGCGAGGAGGATGAGGATGGCGCTGCTCTCGAGAGGCAGATAGTGGAGACCGTCAACATGACGGGAGGGTCGCTCATCGGCCCCAACTGCATTGGTTTTCTTAATAATAACTATCACGGGGTCTTTACTGAACCCATACCACGGCTCTCTTCCAGAGGTATCGATTTTATTTCAGGCTCCGGGGCCACGGCGGTCTTCATTCTCGAGGCTGCAATTACCAGCGGTCTTCCATTCTCAAGTGTATGGTCGGTGGGCAACAGCGCCCAGATTGGGGTTGAGGACGTGCTGGAGCATATGGATATCACCTTTGACCCCGACACCAGTTCGGCTATTAAGCTGATGTACATTGAGAATATTGCGGACCCTGCCAGGTTCCTGAAGCACTCTTCTTCGCTCATCAGAAAAGGATGCCGCATTGCCGCCATCAAGGCAGGTGCCTCGGAAGCAGGATCGCGAGCGGCATCATCTCATACCGGCGCAATGGCATTACCCGATACGGCGGTTGAGGCACTGTTCCGCAAAGCAGGAATAGTAAGATGTCACAACCGTACTGAGCTGGCTTATGTGGCCGCACTATTTACCTATAAACAGCTTAGCGGGAAAAGGATAGCCATAGTCACTCATGCCGGCGGACCTGCTGTAATGCTTACTGATGCACTGAGTGAGGGAGGACTGGAGATACCGCATCTGTCAGGAGCAGCTGCAGACAGCCTTCTTGAGAAACTTTTCCCCGGATCGTCGGTGGCAAACCCTATTGACTTTCTGGCAACAGGCACCGCTGAACAGCTCGGGTTTATCATCGATGCCTGTGAGAACGATTTTGACGAGATCGATGCCATGGCGGTAATCTTCGGTAGCCCGGGACTCTTTCCGGTGGATGATGTCTACAGCCTGTTGCATGACAAAATACGCAGCTGCCGCAAGCCGGTATACCCGGTGATGCCCTCAGTAATAAATGTCAAAAGGGAGATAGCCGACTTCATTGCTCACGGAAATGCCATCTTTCCTGATGAGGTACTTTTCGGCAAGGCACTGTGCAAGGTATCCGGCACCCCTGCCCCGGCGGATACGGACCGGCAGTCAGCGATTGCAGATGGAAAAGTGATACGGTCAGTCATTGATGGAGCCGGGAACGGTTACCTATCTCCCGACAAAGTGACTTTGTTACTAAATGCAGCTGGTATTGAGACAGTGCCGGAGAGAGTTGTATCCACTTCGGAAGATGCTGTGACGGAAGCCGTCAGGATGGGCTTCCCGGTAGTGATGAAGGTCATAGGACCACTGCATAAATCAGATATTGGAGGCGTGGCCCTGAACGTCAGTAACAGTGACGGGGTGAATGCTGAGTTCACCAGGATGATTAAGCTTCCGGAGGTGACTGCGATTTTAATACAGAAGATGATCAGCGGGATGGAGCTCTTCTGCGGGGCGAAGAGAGAAGGGAAGTTCGGACATCTTGTAATGGCAGGCATGGGCGGCATTTTTATCGAGGTGTTCAAAGACGTCGCCACCTCGCTGGTGCCTGTGTCGGAACAGGAGGCGGAGACGATGATACGGTCACTCAAATCATATAAAATAATGAAAGGAGCCCGGGGCAGCAAAGGGATCAGTGAGGAGGCATTCAAAAAAGTGATAACATCGCTGTCCGACCTCCTTATTGAGGCGCCGGAGATCTTTGAGATGGATATCAATCCGCTGCTCGGCTCCGGAGACTCTATCGTTGCCGTTGATGCCAGAATCAACATTCAGGCATTAGAGAAGCGACCGTAAAAAAATGATCCGGTGGATCATTTTAGGGAGCTGTCAGAATGCAGGAGGACCGACCGTTAAAAAATTGCCCGGTGGGCAATTTTAGGGAGGGGACAGAATGCAGGGCAGGCAGTAGGGGAATTACGAATTAAGATTTAATAATTTGATAATCAGCTAAATCGACAATTATCCAGACTCTCAGACGCTGATTCTAAGCCGAAAAATATGAAAAAGAGTGACCTGATATTCGCAGCGGCATTCGCAGCCATCTTCATACCCTTTTTTGTCTCAGGCCGGCTGTACGATTTTTTCCTATGGTTCAGCACAGAGTGGGCTTTTACAGCCAGCTTCATCAAGTTTGCACTGCTCGCCACCATGGGCGAAATGCTCGGCAGCAGGATCAGGTCGGGTTTATATCTTCCCTCCGGGTTCGGACTTATACCCCGTGCACTGGTGTGGGGCTTTCTGGGTATGACGGTCAAAGCAGCGTTTATGATCTTTGCCAGCGGAGTACCATCGATAATACAACATCTGGGGATGGACAACACATCCGCTGTTATGGCCGGGCCGGTGACAGCACCCAAAATCCTGCTCGCATTCTGCATCAGTTTTTTCCTGAATATCTTTTATGCCCCCATTCTGATGATTACCCACAGGGTCAGTGACCTGCACATCTCATCGGCACACGGAGAACTTAGCAGGCTGTTAAGAATGCCTGATGTTGCACAGATTCTTGCTTCCGTCGATTGGAAATCAATGTGGGGCTTCGTTCTGAAAAAGACCATCCCCTTCTTCTGGATCCCTGCCCAGACAGTAACCTTTCTGCTTCCTCCGGAATTCCAGATCCTGTTTGCCGCCCTGCTCAGCACTGTTCTGGGCGTTATTCTTGCATTGTCGGGCCAGAAAGCGGACAGTAGTGGGAAATTAAGAATTAAGAATTAAGGATTTGAAATTCAGAAAATTCAGAAAATTCAAAAATCGCAAATCGCAAATCGCAAATCGCAAATTTCCCAGACCTTCAGACAAAACTCAAATATGATAAATAGCAGCTTTAGTTTACTTAAAGATTGATACCTTGTGGGCACTGATGAGGGCTAAAAATAGAAAATATATGAAAAATACCCCCATAAACCATAAAACCGTAAGTAAAGCGATCACTGACAGCGGTATCACTGATATCGGCCATGCAAGCATCAGGGAGATTGTCAAACTCGTAAACCTGCTTATAAAAGAGACTGGCGTCGAATTCATCAGGATGGAGATGGGTGTACCAGGATTGCCGTCGGCAGAGGTTGGCGTCGAGGCTGAGATCGAAGCCCTGAAAAGGGGAGTGGCATCTGTCTATCCTGACATTGAAGGCCTGCCGGAACTGAAGACTGAAGCGGCACGGTTCGTAAAGCTCTTCCTGGATACCGACGTGCAACCTGAATGCTGCGTTCCTGCCGGGGGCGCAATGATGGGAGGGATGGCCGGGTTCATGGTAGCCAACAGGAATGACCGGACCAAGGAAGGAACTCTTTTTCTTGACCCCGGCTTCCCCGTTCAGAAGACGCAGACAAGGATACTGGGACAGGATTACCGCTCTTTCGACGTTTACAACTACCGGGGTGAAAAGCTGGCTGCAAAACTTGAATCTTCCTTGCAGTGCGGCAAGGTGTCAACCATCCTCTATTCCAATCCCAATAACCCGTCATGGATCTGCTTTACGGAAGATGAACTTCGTACGATAGGTACCCTGGCGAAGAAGTATGACGCTATCGTGATTGAGGACCTGGCTTACTTCGGGATGGATTTCCGGAGTGATTATTCGGTCCCGGGTAAGCCTCCGTACCAGCCGACTGTGGCGCACTACTGTGATGACTATATCCTGCTCATTTCAAGCTCAAAAATATTCAGCTATGCCGGTCAGCGCATTGGCCTCCTGGTCATGTCCGACCACCTCTACAATCGTCATTATCCTGACCTGCTCAGATATTACTCTTCGGAGATCTTTGGCAGGGCTATGATATTCGGGGCTTTGTACGCCCTTTCTTCAGGAGTCACTCACTCAGTACAGTACGGTTTTACTGCGATTCTTAAAGCTGTTAACGGCGGGAATTATAACTTTGTCGAAAATACGAAGGATTATGGCCGCAAGGCAGCAATCATGAAGGATCTATTTATTAATAACGGATTCAACATCGTCTATGACAGGGATATTGACAAGCCTCTGGCTGACGGTTTCTACTTCACGATTTCCTATCCGGGCTTCAGTGGCGGTGAGCTTCTGAAGGAATTACTGTCCTACGGCATGGGTGCAATAACCCTGAGCATTACCGGAAGCGAGAGAGAGGAAGGGCTCAGGGCTTGTGTCTCCCAGGTGAGACGCCGGCAAATGCCCCTGCTTGAAGAAAGACTGAAGTTATTCAGGGAAAACAACCCCATAACAAGGTGACAAAGAAGAATTAATAAGAATAAACAGAAACAAAATGGCTAAGATAAGAGGTGCTGTGGTTATTGACACAGAGAAATGCAAGGGGTGTGAAGTGTGTGTTGTCACGTGTCCCACCCAGACACTGGCACTGGCAGTTGAGGTAAACGGCAAGGGGTACCATTACTCTTATGCAGCTAATCCTGATGCTTGTATCGGCTGTTCCAACTGCGCGGTCGTATGTCCAGACGGGGTCATCACGGTGTACAAGCTGAAGATGGGATAAGAAGCTAAAGAAACAAACAGATAGATTAATGGAAAAGGAACTGAAACTGATGAAGGGCAATGAGGCTCTCGCCGAAGCGGCGATAAGAGCCGGTGTCGATGGTTATTTCGGGTATCCCATCACTCCGCAGAGCGAGATACTGGAGTATCTGATGGAGGCTAACCCACAGACAACGACCGGCATGGTGGTGCTTCAGGCTGAGAGCGAGGTGGCGGCTATAAATATGGTTTACGGAGGCGCTGCCTGCGGCAAAAAAGTTATGACTTCATCGTCATCCCCTGGCATAAGTCTGAAACAGGAGGGGATAACCTATATAGCAGGTGCTGAGCTGCCATGCCTTATAGTAAACGTAGTCAGAGGCGGACCAGGACTCGGGACGATACAACCGGCCCAGAGCGACTATTTCCAGGCTGTCAAGGGAGGAGGACACGGCGATTATCACCTTATCGTTCTGGCACCTTCGTCAGTGCAGGAGATGGCTGACTTCGTCGAGCTGTCATTTGATCTGGCCTTTAAATACAGAAATCCTGTAATGATACTCTCCGATGGCGCCATCGGGCAGATGATGGAGAAGGTATATCTCAAACCACAGAAAAAGAGATCGGAAGAGATCCTTCCCTGGGCTACAACAGGCAAGCCTGCATCACGTGAACGTAATATCATCACTTCACTCGACCTTGATGCTGAACGCCAGGAGAAGTTTAACCTGAAGCTAGTGGCCAAATATAAGGAGGTTGAAGAAAATGAGGTCCGTTATGAAGAGTTCCTGACTGACGATGCCGAGTATCTGTTTGTTGCTTACGGCACCAGCGCCAGGATTTGCCAGAAGGCTATCCAGATGGCAAGGGCTGAAGGCATCAAAGCAGGCCTGGTCAGACCAATCACTCTCTTCCCTTACCCGAAAAAGAGGCTGAACGAACTTGCACCAAAGGTCAAAGGTATGCTCGCAATAGAGATGAGTACCGGGCAGATGGTCGAAGACGTGATGCTTTCAGTTAACGGCAAGACACGTGTGAGCCACTACGGAAGAATGGGTGGGATGATTCCCACACCGGAAGAGGTGGTGGAAAATCTGAAAATATTCATAAAAGGATAAGGAGATGGCAGAGTTTAATATAAAAGACATAGTAAAGCCGGAAAACCTGGCATATACAAAGTCAAAGCTTCTGACCGACAATGTGATGCACTACTGTCCGGGTTGCGGTCACGGTACCGTTCACGGCGTGCTGGCAGAGGTGATCGAGGAAGAGGATCTTCAAAGCAGGACCATTGGCATTTCGCCCGTAGGCTGTTCGGTGCTGATGTACAATTATCTCGATGTCGATATGCAGGAGGCAGCTCACGGAAGAGCTCCGGCGCTGGGCACAGCCGTCAAGCGTCTTATGCCCGAAAAATTTGTCTTCACCTACCAGGGTGACGGAGACCTGGCTGCCATAGGGACTGCAGAGACCATCCATACCTGCAACAGGGGAGAGAATATTCTCATGATTTTCATTAACAATGGCATCTACGGTATGACCGGCGGACAGATGGCTCCTACGACCCTCGAGGGAATGAAGTCATCTACCTCACCTTACGGACGTGATGTGGCAACGATGGGCTCACCTATAAAAATGGCTGACCTTGTTGCCCTGTTACCCGGAACCTGCTATGTCACCCGTCAGAGTGTCCATACTGCCGCCGGCGTCAGGAAGCTGAAAAAGGCATTTAAAAAAGCGGTTGAGTACCAGAGGGACAAGAGAGGGACCTGTTTTATTGAGGTGGTGTCAAACTGCCCCTCCGGATGGAAGATGACACCGGTCCAATCGAACATATGGATGGAGGAAAACATGTTTCCGGTCTATCCCCTGGGAGATATAAAGGTTCCCAAAGAAATATAGACATTGGATGTGTAGACGACCTCTCAGTGCGTCATTACGTTGACAATTCAATAATTATTAAAATTATTACTGAAGATCATGACAGAAGAAATAGTAATTGCAGGCTTTGGCGGACAGGGCGTGTTGTCTATGGGGAAAATAATGGCTTATTCCGCAATGATGCAGGATATGGAGGTTAGCTGGATGCCGTCATACGGACCGGAAATGAGGGGAGGGACTGCCAACGTGAACGTAATAATCAGCGATGAAAGGATAAGTTCGCCAATTCTCAGGAGCTTTGACACGGCCATCATCCTTAACCAGCAGAGCATGGACAAGTTTGAGCACAGCGTCAAGCCGGGAGGAACCCTGATCTATGACAGCAACGGTATTACAAGGCATCCGGAAAGAAAAGACATAACCATCTACAGGATTGATGCTGCGGAGGAAGCGTCAAGAATGAAAATGCAGAAGGTGTTCAATATGATTGTTCTCGGCGGTTTCATGAAGGTGAAGCCCATCCTCAAAACTGAATTTGTGATCAAGGGATTAAAGAAATCGCTCCCGGAAAGATATCATAATCTCATTCCCCTGAATGAAGAAGCAATTAAGAGGGGAATGGAAATTATAATGAAGGTCAATTAATTTTCGATTTTAGATTTGCGATTTGCGATTGAAATAATTCGACAATCGAAAATCGAGAATCGCACATTATTCGTAGAAGTGCATCTCGCGGATGTATTTCCATACCGGGGCGGGAACAAACCATGAGACATCCTTCCCTTCCCTGATGGCATTTCGGATGAAGGTGCCTGATATCTCCATCACCGGTGCGCTGACCTCCTTTACTGACGCCATTTGCAGTATCTCTATAAGCCTATTGCTGCTTCTTCTCCCGGGATTCAGACGCGGATAGACAACAATAGGATACCTATTTACAAGCTCCTCAGCATTCTTCCACTTGTGCAGTGTAGCCAGGTTATCTTCCCCCATTATGAGGGTGAACCTGCGCGAAGGGTACTTTTCGGTAAGGTAAGCCATAGTGTCAATGGTGTACGATGGTTGCCGGAGGGTGAACTCCACGTCGGAGACCCTGAACCTTGGGTCATCACCGATGGCAAGTTCCGCCATATATAACCTGTCACGGTCGCCAAGCAGCGTCTCTTTCGTTTTCAGGGGGTTATGCGGACTGACCACGAACCAGATCTCTTTCAGCGACGAGTACTCGGCAATATAATTGGCAATAGCCATGTGCCCGATGTGAACAGGATTGAATGACCCGAAGAATAAGCCTGTCTCCATTATCTTCTCCCTAAAAATTCTTTGACAACAGAACAGATCTCACCGGAAGCCCGTTTTAGGTCATCGTTGACTATCACCCTGTCGAAGCTGTCAGCCAGCAGGATCTCCGAAAAAGCCTTTTCAACTCTCATTTTGATATCTTCCGGCGTCTCCGTTCCCCGCTTTATCAGTCTTGCCCTCAGCTCTTCCACCGAGGGAGGCATGATGAAGATGGAAAGAGCACTGTCGCCGAAAATCTTCTTCAGATTGATCCCGCCTTTCGCATCGACATCAAAAAGGGGTATACAGCCTTCTTTTGTGATTCTGTCGAGCTCTTTTTTCAGAGTGCCGTAGTAATGATTCTGATACACCTCCTGCCACTCGACGAACTCGCCGGCTTTGATCTTTCTTTTGAACTCAGCGGCCCGGATGAAATAGTATTCCCGCCCGTTCACCTCTTTACCTCTTGGTTTCCTGCTGGTGGCAGAGACTGAGAACGCCAGGGGCAAGCCTGACTTGAGCAGATGATTCACAAGGGTCGATTTACCGGCTCCCGACGGAGCGGATACTATCAGTACCCTGTTCTTAATGCTCTTTACCATCTGTTTTACAGTACATTAAGCGACTGTTCCTTGATGCGTTCAAGCTCATCCTTCATCATCACCACCAGCTTCTGCATGGCAGCGTCGTTGGCTTTTGAACCTATCGTATTTATCTCACGCCCCATCTCCTGTGAGATGAAGTTTAGCATCTTGCCGTTAAGGCCTGAATTATTCATAGTCTCGGTGAAGTAGTCGCAGTGTTTTTTAAGCCGCACCTTCTCCTCATTGACATCCAGTTTTTCGAGATAAAAGATCAGTTCCTGTTCAAAACGGTTCTGGTCTATATTTTCAGTGCCAACGGCATCTTTAAGCAATGCTGTGAGCTTGTCGCGCATGCGTACCAGCCGGTCACCTTCAACAGCTGCCAGGTTTTCGAGTGACTGCAATATCTTCTGCACTGACCTGGACAGATCAGCTTCCAGTGCTTTGCCCTCCTCAAGACGGTAAAGGTCAGTCATTGAGAGAGCATCCTCGATCAGCCCGGAAACCTGGTTCCATTCATCCTCAGTCAGCTCAGGCCTTTCCGTCTTAAGTGTCTCGGGGAGGCGCATCACGATGCCAAGCAGGTCCGCGCCGCCTTCGATGCCAAGCTCTTCGCTGATCTCCTTCATCTGAGCGTAATAGTTCCTGACCATGTTCCTGTTGATCACCGGCGCCGGCTCTTCTGCCATCGCATCGAAGGAAATATAAAGATCTATCTTTCCTCTCTCAAGTTTTCTGAGGATCATATTTCTAACCTCAAGCTCCTTCTCTTTATAGATCCATGGTAGTTTTACGCTGATGTCAGCCTGTTTGCTGTTCAGTGTCTTGACCTCAACGGTTATTTTCCGGTGTGCTGTCTCAAGCATGGCTTTACCATACCCTGTCATTGATCGTATCATCGTGGTTCAGTTATACCTGTGTCAAAGATAGGTTTTTTGCATTAAGACAGAAGATCGAGCTCTACTGTGAAATGTCGCATGATTGGTGCTTCCCATCTGATTGCAAGTCCCCTTGTGATTTCACTGCGTCTTTCCCATACATTGGTCAGTGTTGCTGCCACATAATCCATGTGGTTATCCGTATACACTCTCCTTGGCACTGCAAGTCTGATAAGCTCAAGCTCCGGGTATCTGTTCAGGCGTGTCACGGGGTCGCGGTCAGCCATCAGGGTTCCTATCTCGGTGCCGCGCACACCTCCTTCAAGGTAAATCTCGACAGCGAGTCTCTGTGCAGGGAATTCACCTGCGGGTATCTGCGGAAGGAATGTTCCGGCATCAATAAAAACGGCATGTCCGCCTATGGGAACCTGCACCGGGATACCGGCTGCCTGTATTTTCTCCCCCAGTCTGGTAACCTGCCTGATGCGTGATTTAAGAAAGTCTGACTCAGTGCCTTCATACAGACCCTGAGCCAGAGCATTCATGTCACGGCCTGCCATGCCTCCATAGGTGACGAAGCCTTCGAACATGATATTAAACGTGGTGGCTTTGCGGAACAGCTCTTTGTCCCTGAAGCCGATGAAACCGCCGATATTCACTATAGCATCTTTCTTTGAGCTCATGGTCATGCCGTCAGCAAGGGAGAACATCTCGCGTGCTATCTCCCTGATGCTCCTGTCAGCATAACCCTCCTCTCGGTTTTTGATGAACCACGCATTCTCGGCAAAACGGGCTGAATCAATTATCAGCAGAACGCCGTACCTGTCGGCCAGCTCACGGACGCCTCTCATGTTGGCCATACTTACAGGCTGACCCCCGGCCGTGTTGTTGGTGACTGTCATGACAATGCAGCCCAGCTTTTCATGAGGTGTCTCTTTCAGCACCTTTTCAAGTAGCTCCAGGTCGGCGTTTCCTTTAAAAGGATCGACGGCGGTGATGTCCCTGGCGATGGCCACAGTGCAGTCCACGGCGGTGGCCTTCCTGAACTCTATGTGTCCTTTGGTGGTATCAAAATGAGCATTGCCGGGAATGACGTCACCTTCTTTGACCAGGACGGAGAAGAGAACATTCTCGGCTGCCCGTCCCTGGTGTGTCGGCAGGAAGTATTCAAAACCGGTAATATCCCTGATGGCCTCCTTCAGGTTATAGTATGATGATGCCCCTGCATAGCTCTCATCACCGGTCATTATGGCTCCCCACTGTTTGTCACTCATGGCTCCTGTGCCTGAGTCAGTCAGAAGGTCAATATACACCTGCTCTGACCTGAGGTTAAAAAGATTATAGGATGCCTTTTTTATCCATTCCTGGCGCTCATTGAGCGTGCTTGTGTGCATGGACTCGACCATTTTTATCTTAAATGGTTCACAATATGGAAGTTTCATATTTTCAAATTAAGAATTAAAATTTAAGAATTAATAATTGGGAGATGGACTCCGGATTTAGTAGGTCCCCGGGAATGCATGGAAGGCGTCCCTGTTCTTGATATTCTGAAATATCAGTTTCCTGTTTCTGTCCGTTTGAAAGAGGAAGATCATGGAAATGGCTATTTTTGCAAATATAGCTTTTACGTTTGGGGTACAATCCAAAAAATGCTAAAAACATTGTACGATGAGACTGAGAACCATTAAGATTCTTGTGCTGTTCTATTGTCTGTACAGCAGCGCATTACTCTCCGGCCAGGTTGACATTAAGCCGGAGACGGCACCTTCATTGCAGACGGACAGCGTCATTGTGGCGGAGGAGATAGACAGGTATATTGCCGGACCACAATTACCATCCGGATCAGGTGCGGAGGATATTCTCCTTGACAGGGAACAGTCTCTGAGATTCCTCCGGAAGATATATTCTTCAACCGGTATCTGGAAGGAGACCAATGACCCGTTGCGCGAATCCATAAGGCATCTGATATATTATTCCTCATGGCCACCGGTAGATTCGACCATAAGTTTTTTGTCAGACTATGGTTTTGAAAAGATAAGAGTCCCCATTGAAAACTATTATGTATTTGATTCCGTAAGAGTCGTTCTGCCTGAGAAAGCCATTGATACAATTATACTGGTGATCACCGATACCATTCCTGAACCTTCGCTGAGTACAGACGACTTTCCTTTCAGATATCTCGAATATCCCTTTATGAGTGATTCAATTGAAGCGGCGGTGGGCACGCTCGTCGGTTACCTTGAAACGCGTGATTCAACCTTGCTGAAGATCACTGACCAGTCGGGGAAAGGCCCTGATGTTTGGCTGAATACCAGGACTGACAACCTTGTAAGGTTTTGGCTGCCCGACGGTAAGGGAGATTCGGTGACCGTATGGGTAGGCAGCCCCCGGCGGAATACCCTTTCGCTCAGGGCTGAGGAAGGGGTTCAGTTTAAGAAGCAGACATGGCAATACGGGTACATCGATCCGCGGGTAAATGTGACCACCGCCAGGGAAGAAGATCTCCGCAAGGTAGCGCTCAGCAATATCAAACCGCACAACTGGAAATTCCGGACCGAACTCTCTTATCTGCTCTCACAGGGTATCGTTACGAACTGGGCAAAAGGAGGTGACGATAACATCGCATCCATTCTAGATGTAACAAGTTATCTGAACTATAATAATAAAATCACCAAAGTAAACTCAGCTACCACGGTTCGGGTAGCTCTCGGGTTGCAGGCATCGGGAAAACCGTGGGACATCAACAAGAACCTCGATTTCCTTGAGATAAACTCCAAGATCGGTCACAAGGCATTCGGTAAGTTTGACCTTAGCGGACTGTTTCAGTTCAAGACACAGTTCCTGCCGGGGTACAATTACCCGAATGATTCAGTAAAAGTCTCCAAATTCTTTAATCCTGCCAGCGTCATAGTCGGTTACGGACTTGACTATAAACCGGATAAAAATACCTCTGTCAGTTTTTCGCCACTCTCCTACAAGGGCACTTACGTGCCTGATACTGCTACAATCAATCAGACCAAATTTGGTATTTCCTCAGACAAGAGATCAAAAAATGAACTGGGAGCTTACCTGATCGTCAGCAGTAAGGTTTCCCTCTTCGACAAGGTAAATATGACCAACAGGTTACAGCTGTTCAGCAATTTTCTGTCAAACCCCCAGAACGTTGATGTTGACTGGGAGATGATCACGACAATGAACATTAACTGGTTCACTGAACTGAGGGTGAATGTGCACCTGATATATGATGATGATACAAAACTGCCGGTATATGACGGCGAAGGCAATCCTGTAATGGACATTAACGGCACGCAGAAGAAGGCTCCTATGGTACAGTTCAAGGAGTATCTCGGCTTATCTTTTGTGTTTAAGTTCTAGAAGAGGGGAATCAGGATTTCAACTACCTGATCAGGAGATCTGCGATCACCAGGATGCCGAAGAGCACTCCTGCAATACCGTTCGTGGTTCCGAAAGCGAGGTTGACCCTGCTCAGATCGTCCGGTTTTACAATTGAATGCTGATAAACCAGCAGGGCAAGGAAGATCAGCGCGCCTGTCCAGTACAATATTCCAGCGTCACCCGCCAGTCCGGCCGCCACAACTAACAGGGCTGAAAGAACATGCAGTGCTGCCGATATAAGAAGGGCCTTGCGGGGGGAGGTGACTGCAGGTATCGAGTACAGGCCTGTCTGGCGGTCAAACTTCTCATCCTGCATGGCATATATTATATCGAATCCGCTGACCCATGTCAGCACTATACCTGAATAGATAACCGGGAGCAGGGCAAAAGTGCCGGTGACGGCAATATAAGCACCAATGGGTGCAAGGCTGAGACCCAGACCAAGGATCAGATGACAAAGCGGTGTGAATCTCTTTGTATAGCTATAGCCAAGAATAACAATAAGAGCTACCGGGGAAAGGACGAGGGTAAGGCGGTTAAGCAAAGCTGTGGCCGTAATAAAGAGCAATGAGCTTATGATAACAAATATCAGGGCATTGCGCTTTGAAATCCTGCCTGAAGGTATCTCCCTGGTTGCAGTTCTGGGATTCAGACTGTCATACCTGTAATCGGCGTACCTGTTGAAGGCCATGGCAGCGCTGCGGGCAAAGACCATGCATGCCAGCATCAGGAGGAATGTCCTGAGATCGAAGCCGTAAGCTTCCTTTGTCGCACCAAGGAAGTAGCCGACGAGAGCAAAGGGTAATGCAAAGACAGTATGGCTGAATTTAACCAGTGAAAGATAATCGTTTGTCTTGCCGGGCAGTTTACTCATCTCAGAGCAGCGCCAAACTCACGTTCAAAAGCCTTGGTGAGCGCTCCCATAACCTTTTCAATACTCTTTTCGGTAAGGGTCTGCCTGTCATCTCTCAGAATGAATGAGACGGCATACGATTTTTTGTCTTTCCCGAGGGAATCACTCTCGTAGACATCAAACAGGTCAACCTCCTGGAGTATATTGCGTTCAGTCTTAAAAGCCAGGTCTTTTATATCGCTGAATTTTAACGACTTATCAACAAGAAGTGCCAGGTCGCGGCGTACCCATGGGTACTTTGGCAATTCACTGAAACGGATGTTTTTGGTTTTAATGGTTCTTATAATGTTTTCCCAGTTGATCTCGGCATAGAAGACATCCTGTTTAATATCAAACATAGAGAGATACTTTTTCGACACCTGACCGAAGGATGCGATATCGAGACTTCCTGCCGTATATTTCATAGCATCCCTGAGCCATCCGGCAGCTTCGTCTGTCACGACTATCTCCCTTTCCGTGATGCCAAACCTTGAAAGCAATATTCCGACATATCCTTTTATGTGGAAGAATTTTGCAGCTGTTTCGGTCATATTCCACCTCTGCCTGTCCATGTTGCCCGTCAATGCCAGTGCCAGGATTTGTCTCTCACTGAAATTGTCGGTAATTTCCAGTGTTCCTTTTCCTTGTTTTTTCTTATAGACATATCCCAGCTCAAAGAGCCTGAGATCGCTGTTCTGTCTGTTGATGTTCCAGGAAATGGTATTCAGCATTCCCGGGAGGAGCGATAAACGCATTACATTCAGGTCGTTGCTGAGAGGATTAGCCAGGCGGACCATTGAAGCGGTGTCGAAGTCGCCTGTCGTCTCAAACCAAGCCGCCGGCGTCAGTGAGTTGCACATTATTTCGGCGAATCCGTTGCCCGAGAGCAGCTCAGCCATATTCACGGCTACTTTCTCCCTGTCAGGTTTTTCAGTGTATGACAGCATCGAGTGCATCTCATTGCTCATGCCGATGTTGTTATAGCCGTATATTCTCAGTACCTCTTCAGTGACGTCAGCTTCACGGGTGACATCGACCCTGTACGGAGGGATTTCAAGGGTCAGCTCCCCCGGTGATTCATCAGTGATTTGTATGTCAAGGCTGTAAAGGATTGTCTTGACTGTCTCAACGGGTATGTCTTTGCCTATAAGCTTTGCCATACGGTCAAGGGAAAGTCGCACGACGGCTTTTCTAATCGGTGCAGGATATATATCCACAATATCGCCTGTGATATGGCCGCCTGCTATTTCCTTTATCAGGAGGGCAGCCCTCTGCAGCGCATAAATGGTCATCAATGGGTCTGTTCCTCTCTCGAAGCGGTACGAGGCATCAGTGTGCAGGTCATGCTTTCTTGATGTCTTACGTACAGACACAGGACTGAAGGTGGCGCTCTCAAGGAATACACCGGTGGTCGTGTCAGTCACACCCGACCTGAGTCCACCGAAAACTCCCGCAATGCACATTCCTTCCTTCTCATTGCATATCATCAGGTCTGAGGATGACAGCTCGCGCTCAACACCGTCGAGTGTCACGAACTTTGTTTTTTCGGGAAGTGTCTGCACGATTACTTTATTGCCTTCTATTGCTGAAGTATCAAAGGCATGCAGGGGCTGCCCCGTCTCGTGAAGAACGAAATTGGTGACATCAACCACATTGTTGATGGGATTGAGCCCTATTGACCTGAGGCGTGTCTGAAGCCATGCAGGGGAGGGCCCCACTGTAATTCCGGTGATCGTAAGTCCGGAGTATCTTATGCAAGCCTCCGCAGCTTTTACCGCGACAGATACGGCGCCCTCATTTTTGTCCTTCCTGAAATTGTTGATCTCAGGCAGTCTCGCCCTGACAGGTTTCTGAAGGTTGAACCAGGCAGCCAGGTCACGCGCCACTCCGTAATGAGAGCTGCAGTCGATCCGGTTAGGAGTAAGACCAATCTCAAATATGTTATCAGTGGTGACTCCGAAGTAGTCAGCAGCAGGAGAGCCTATCCTTGCGGCAGGGTCAAGCACCATTATTCCCTCATGATCAGTGCCGATTCCCAGTTCATCCTCTGCACAGATCATCCCCTCAGAGAGTTGTCCGCGTATTTTTGACCGCTTTATTTCAAACTGTTCATCACCCTTGAATATCATTGTGCCGGGCACTGCCACTGCAACAACCTGTCCTGCAGCAACATTAGGTGCACCGCAAACGATATGAAGAGGTTCGGGCCCTCCCGCATCAACAGTGGTAACACTTAGCCTGTCGGCATCAGGATGCCTTTCACAGGTGATCACCCTGCCAATGACCACACCTTTCATGCCTCCTTTTACGGATTCCCATTCTTCAACACCTTCAACTTCAAGTCCTATACTTGTCAGTATGGCAGACAGCTCGTCCGGTTCGGCATCAAAATTCAAATACTCCCTGAGCCAGTTATAAGAGATCTTCATCCTGGTATAATTTGTCTGATTTTTATAAGGTGTAAAAGTAAATAAAAAAGGTTAGAGGCGTCATGGAAGCACTATAAATCGGATGATCATTATAGTTATATTTGCACTTCAATTAAAAGGAAGATGATTGTACAGGATAATGACAAACTGATACTTATCACCAACGATGATGGTCTGTATGCTGCGGGATTAAAGACACTGACCGGTGTCATGAAAGAGTTTGGAAAGGTAGTGGTTATTTCGGCCACGGAGAGCCGCAGCGCGATGTCACAGGCGCTGACTGTGAAGCAGCCGCTGAGGGTCAAGCTCCTTGAGGAGACAGACGACCTGAGGATATATGCCTGCAGCGGAACGCCCACTGACGGAGTGAAACTCGCGGTCAACCAGTTGCTGGAACGAAAACCGGATCTTCTCGTTTCAGGCATCAATCACGGTTCAAATGCGTCAGCCAGCGTTTTATACTCGGGTACGATGGCGGCTGCTCTTGAGGGTTGTCTTTACGGCATCACCTCGGTGGGTTTTTCACTGAATAGCTATTCGCCCACTGCCGACTTCACGGTATGTGAGAAATACATAAGGATAATATGCAAAACGGTACTCGGTGAGCCACTGCCGGAGGGAGTTTGCCTGAATGTCAATATGCCGGCAATAACGGCATCGGAGATTAAAGGCATTCGCGTCGCGAGGCAGGCCAGGGGATGCTGGCAGGAGGAATTTGAAAAGAGGAAAGACCCCATGGGTAAGACATACTACTGGCTGACAGGTAAATTTATCAATCATGAACCTGAATCAACAGATACGGACGAGTGGGGAATGAAAAACGGATATGTCTCTGTTGTGCCTGTCTCTACTGACATGACTGCCTACAGTTTTCTCAGTGAACTCAAAACAAAATTCTGATATGTGGTTCAGGGAACGGTTTAATAATGCCTTGACAGGAGTGATCTCAGGACTGTTGCTGCCGGCGCTGGCATTTCTGGTGTTCTTCCTTCTGACACGTCACGGTGTCTCCTTTGAACAATATTTCAAACACATGGAGAGTGCCAATAATGTGACTGAAATCATGAGCGTAGCAGTTTTCACAAACATTATTATCTTCCTTGTTTTTAACCATCTTGATATGCTGAGAGCTTCAAAGGGGGTCCTGGGTATTACAATTGCCTGGGCCTTTGTTGTCTTCGGAATAAAGCTTTTCTAGGATGAAGTATTTTGTCATAGCCGGTGAGCCGTCAGGAGATCTTCACGGATCAAACCTGCTCAGGAACCTGATCACGGCTGATCCGGATGCCGATATTTCCTGCTGGGGTGGCGAGATGATGGAGGAGGCAGGAGGGAAACTGCTTAAACATTACCGCGAGACAGCCTTCATGGGAGTATGGGAGGTGCTGGTCAATATCCGGAAAGTAAAGGCAAATTTCGCCGAATGCCGAAGCCAGATTGAGGCATTTAAACCTGATGTTGTTATACTTATAGACTATCCGGGATTTAACCTGAGAATAGCAAAGTATGTTAAACATCTCGGGATCAGGGTATTCTATTATATATCCCCGAAATTCTGGGCGTGGAATGAGGGAAGGGTAAAAAAGATAAAAAAATACGTAGACAGGCTTTATATAATTTTCCCGTTTGAAAAGGCTTTCTTTAAAAAACACGGTTACGATGCCGTGTATCTGGGGAACCCGCTCATTGACCAGATCGGATCATGGCGCAGTGAACCCGGTGACCGTAAGGCACTTTTGAACTCCCTGGGGCTTGGCGAAAAACCCGTGATTGCTTTGCTCGCCGGCAGCAGATTGCAGGAGGTAAAAAAGATTCTGCCTGAGATGGTCAGTGTTGCCGGAAACCTGCCGGACTACCAGTTTGTGGTTGCTGGTATGGAGCACCTCCCGGAAAATGTATACCGGGATATAATAGGCCCCATGCCTGTAAACATTACCTATGGAAAGACATATGACCTCCTCTCTGTGGCTGAGGCAGCTCTTGTGACGTCCGGTACCGCCACACTCGAAGCTGCCCTTTTTGATGTGCCGCAGATTGTCTGCTACAAGACCAGCGCACTCACCTATCATCTGGTGAAAATGGCTATTAAGGTCCGTTTCATCTCACTCGTCAACCTGATAATGGACAGGGAAGTGGTCAGGGAGCTGATACAGAAAGATCTGAACCAGATGACACTGTACAGGGAGTTGCAGGGCATAATCAGGACCGGACATAAGCATGATATTATCAGGGCTGACTACAAGCAGCTTCGCAGGATACTTGGCGACGCAGGCGCATCAGCACGTATTGCTTCGGATATGGTCGATAACCTTAAGAACTCCGGAATCTGACCATGATAAAAACCATGGCATTTATAATTCTGCTGCTTCTGCCGGTAACCTCCTCCGGACAGGTCAGTATCAGGATGTTTGCCCGTACCCGTCCGGTCACAGTTGTGTTTACTCCGGTGAAAGGTGAGTTCATCCTGAACGACGGGAAAATCAATGACCTTAAGATCGCGGTTAATGAAACTGTTGCTATCACAAGGAATGATGACATGATTATCTACCGGACACTCTCCGGAATATCTTCTGTTACTGATTCACTAAGCATCGAGCCTCTCACGGAAGATGCTCTTTTCACTCTTCGGGCTCCCGGTAAAAGTGAAGAGCTGAAGACCCTCGACGGCAGTCTGAGGGTGAAGTCTTACCCCGGTTCACTGCAGGTACTTAACATCACTTCCGTGGAGAATTACCTCCCGGGGGTTGTCAGGGCTGAGGCAGGAAAGAGCGGTCCGGCAGAATATTTCCGTGCACAGGCCGTCGTGGCGAGAACATATATCTACCGAAATATTGACAGACATGTGCTTGACGGCTATAATCTGTGCGACGACACACACTGCCAGGTCTATCCGGGGATAATTACCGACAGCACCATTATCAACGCCTGCCAGACAACTGCGGACAGGGTAATCATCGACCACGACAGCATGCTGATAGTGTCAGCCTTTCATGCGAACTGCGGAGGGGTGACTGCTTCATCATCAGATGTATGGGTCGCGAAATACCCTTACCTTATTTCAGTTAAGGACCCCTGGTGCAGTTACTCAAGATCATCAGCATGGAAGACCAGCGTGCCACTGAGCGAGTGGAATGCCTTCCTGAAAACAAAAAAGGTTGAGCCCGGACAGGAAACTGCCCTTTTCTCACCTGCAGGCAGCCAGCCAACAAGGGCCATTGGCAACAACGTTGCAGGTATCCATATTTCCAGGGAGGATGTCAGGCAGCGGTTTAATCTCCGGTCATCATTTTACACGCTGACCCTCTCCGGCGACAGCATTACTGTGGTAGGCAGGGGTTATGGCCACGGTGTGGGACTCTGTCAGGACGGAGCCAGGGCAATGGCTGACGGAAAAATGAAGTATGATCAGATTACCGGATTCTATTACCCCGGCACTGCTATCACCGAAATCAAAAATGCAAGGAGGCCTCAGAGACCATGAAAGTTTTCAATATTTTTACAGTAAACAAAAAGTTATGTTCACTCTCTTAAGAAAAGAGATATCAGGTTTTTTCAGTTCGCTGACAGGGTACATTGTCATGATAGTGTTCCTTCTTGCCAACAGCCTGATTATGTGGGTCATGCCGGGGCAGTGGAATTTGCTCGACAGTGGTTATGCCGGCCTCGATACTCTGTTTGTTCTTTCACCCTGGCTCTTTCTCTTCCTGGTTCCTGCCGTGACCATGAGGCTCCTTGCCGAGGAACGCAGGTCGGGGACACTCGAGCTGCTCTATTCACGTCCTCTTGGCGAGGGTTCAATAATATACGGCAAGTTCCTCGCCTCTGTCGTGCTGGTGCTGATCTCACTGCTGCCATGCATCGTGTTTGTCATTTCGGTCTGGGTGCTTGGCGAGACCCCGGGCAATCTTGACATGGGAGGTATTGCAGGGTCATTCATCGGCCTTATCCTCCTTGCCGCCGTCTATTCGGCCATAGGCCTCTTTGCCTCCTCACTGACAGAAAACCAGGTTGTTTCATTCATACTGGCAGCTGTCCTCTCATTCATCGTATTTACAGGCTTTGATTCAATAGCACTGCTTCCCGGGCTCTCATCCGTTGACGAGTATGTGACAAGACTGGGCATCAATGAGCACTACAAGTCGATCAGCAGGGGGGTGCTTGATATCCGTGACGTTGCTTATTTCATCTTTGTAACGGTGTTGTTCAATGAGGCTTCAAGGATATCACTGCGGCGCAGCTCGCTGAAAAAACCGCTTATGATCATAGGTGCGGTGGCTCTGGTAACTGTGCTGATTTCACTGCTGAACATACGGGTTGACCTTACCGGAGACAAACGTTTTACCCTTGCCGGTCCCACAAAAAAGATCCTCAGGGAGCTGGACAAGGACGTTCATATTGATGTTTACCTTGACGGGGAAATGCCTGTGGCTTTCAAGAAGCTGCGCCGCAACACACGGCAATATCTTGACGAGTTCCGCATCACCTCGGGGCGAAAGGTATCTTTCGGATTCATTAATCCTTCCGGTTCATCTGACGCAGCCGAAAGGAACAAATTCCACGAGGAGCTGATAAACCGCGGTCTGATGCCGGTAAACGTAATGGCCAGTGACGGTGAAGGAGGAAGGACACAGAAACGGATATTTCCTTCAATGACCGTATCATGCGGCAAGACTGTCATTCCGGTCAACTTCCTCAGGAACAACCCGTCACTTCCTGCTGAGACCAACCTTCTTCACTCAACAGAAGGCCTTGAATATGAGATCATTCAGGCGATAGCTACGGCAACAGCGGATTCTGTCAGCCGCGTCGCATTTATTGAAGGCCATGGGGAGCTTGACGAGATATATGTTGCCGATCTGACACTTGAACTGGCAAAATTCTACAATATTGACAGGGGCACTATAGGCGGCAAACCGGGTATCATTGACCGCTATGCTGCCATTGTTATTGCCGACCCGAAAGGGAAATTTGATGAGAAGGACAAATTCATCATCGACCAGTACATAATGAACGGAGGCAGGGTGTTGTGGCTTGCCGAGGAGGTGAATGTCAATGCCGACAGCCTTCCTTTGGGAGCTACTGTAGCCCTGTACGAGCCTCTTTCATTTGATGACATGCTGTTCCGGTACGGGGCGAGGATCAACCCGGTCATCATACAGGATGCTGAATGCCTGGTTATTCCCATGAGGGAAAACGGTCCTGACGGCAAAGCTCAGTATGTGCCGGCACCGTGGGTCTATTATCCGCTGCTGAGGCCGTCACAGAATCATCCTGTCACCCGGAACCTTAACAGGGTGAAGGCTGAGTTCGCCAACTCAATTGATACGGTTGGCCGTGATCCGGGAGTTAAAAAAAGTGTTCTTCTGACAACATCCGGTCATACTCGCACTGTCATGCCCCCGCAGGTCATCTCGCTTGAGGAAGCGGATCAGATTATCCCTGAGGAACTGTTCACTGCCGGCGAGCTGCCTGTGGCCCTGCTGCTCGAAGGGACATTCAGGTCAGCCTTCACTAACCGCATGACTGAGAGCATTATCGGTGAAGCCGGAAAGCACATAATTGAAGTAAGCAAACCCACCAAGATGATCGTGGTGGCTGACGGTGACATCATCCGTAACGAAGTCAGCAGGAGCGGAGGTGCAGCTGAACCTCTGCCACTGGGACTCGACAGGTACACCCAGCAGACCTTTGGCAACAAGGATTTCCTGGTCAACTGCATCAACTATCTTGTAAATGACAACGGACTGATAGAGATGCGTTCGCGCGAGATAAAACCCAGGCTGCTCGATCAGGCCAGATCCAGGGATCAGCGCACTCTATGGCAGCTACTCAATACTGTTATTCCTGTGATTTTGATCATGATCACGGGTGTGGCTTATAACAAGCTAAAGCAGAGACGTTATAAATCGGTGAAATAATTTTCTTTGAGGGTAAGATATTTTTTTGTAATATTGATAACCCGGTTTTCAAAGCCGACAATTCAATAAATCAATGAGTTGAGCGGCGGTAACGGGTTGATTCGGATTAACTTTAAAACAGACAATATGAAATTTGTTGTATCAAGCACAGAGCTTCTCGGTCATTTACAGGCCATCAGCAGGGTGATCAGCTCAAAGAATACCCTTCCGATTCTTGACAATTTTCTTTTCAGTATCAGCGGTAACGACCTGGAAATAACAGCCTCTGACCTCGAGTCGACGCTTATCACGCGCATGAGGCTTGACAATATCACCGGCAGCGGCACCATCGCGCTCCCGGCGCGGATACTGCTTGATACCCTGAAAGAGTTTTCGGAGCAACCGCTGACCTTTGATGTCAATCCTGACACCATGGCTGTTGTAATCAACTCCGAGAACGGCCGTTTCAGCATCGTTGGTCAGAATGGCATTGACTTTCCAGTACTTCCGGTTATCAAAAAGGAAAAGCGATTTACATTTACCCTTGCCGCCGATGTTCTGCTTGCCGGTATATCACGAACACTCTTTGCCACCGCTGATGATGAGCTGCGTCCGGTGATGGGAGGCATACTTGTCGAGGCTTCTTCCGAGAAGCTTACGTTTGTGGCATCCGATGCCCATAAGCTGGTAAGATACCAGAGAAGCGACGCTAAGGCTGACGACAGCGCTTCGTTCATCCTTCCCAAGAAACCCGCATCGCTGCTGAAGAATATCCTTCCGAAGGAGAGCGGTGTTGTTTCCGTGGAGTTTGACGACAGGAACGCGTTCTTCAATCTATCTGATTATAAGGTTGTCTGCCGGCTGGTAGAGGGCAACTACCCGAATTACAATTCCGTCATCCCCAAGAACAACCCGAGGAAGGTGCGTATTGACAGGCTTGAATTTTATAATATTCTCCGCCGGGTATCGGTCTTTTCAAACCAGGCCAGCAATCTTGTAAAACTTCAGTTCACACCAAACCAGATCACCGTCTCGGCACAGGATGTTGACTTTTCAATATCTGCATACGAACGCCACAAGTGCTTATACGAGGGTGATGATATGGAAATAGGGTTCAAATCAGTCTTCCTGCTGGAGATACTCTCAAATATCACATCACAGGATGTCCTCATTGAGCTGGCCGATCCCACGAGGGCAGGGCTGTTCCTTCCTGCCGAAACTAGCAACGAAGCGGAAGACCTGCTGATGCTGCTGATGCCGATGATGATCAACGCCTGAGATTTCCCCCAAAATGGAATTAAATCTGAGGAAACCCCTGGTCATACTTGATCTTGAGACCACCGGGGTAAGCATAACTTCTGACCGTATCGTTGAGATATCTGCCATGAAAGTGGGACCGGCAGAGGGAGAGGAGTGGCTCACCATGAGACTCAATCCGGGGATACCGATTTCAGCCGAAGCGACACGCATTCACGGTATAACCGATGCTGATGTGGCCAATGAACCGCATTTCAAGGATGTGGCAAAAAGAATAGCCTCCTTCCTCGAGGGATGCGATCTTGCCGGCTTCAACTCCATGAAATTCGACATACCGATACTCTGTGAAGAGTTCCTTCGTGTCAACGTCGACTTTGATCCTGCACGGCACAGGTATGTTGATGTACAGGTGATCTTCCATAAGAAGGAGCAGAGAACACTGAGTGCCGCCTATAAATTCTACTGCGACAGGGAGCTTGAGAACGCTCACAGCGCGAAGGCAGATGCGGCTGCCACCTACGAGATCCTGAAAGCCCAGCTCGACAGGTATCCTGACCTTGAGAATGATATCGAAAAACTATCCTCATTCAGCGCTTTCAACAACAATGCCGACCTTGCCGGCAGGATCGTTTTCAATGAGCAGGGCACCGAGGTGTTCAACTTCGGCAAGCATAAAGGGAAAACCTGTTGTGCAGGTATTCAAGGAAGAACCGTCCTATTTCTCATGGATGATGAACGGCGATTTTCCTCTCAACACAAAGCAGGTGCTCACTGCAATAAAACTGCGCTCATTCGGTAAAGCCTGATAAGGTTATGAAAATAATCTGTGTAGGCCTGAATTACAGGAAGCATGCGGCTGAGATGAATAAGCCGGTGCCGTCTGAACCGCTGATATTCCTGAAACCTGATTCTGCCATCCTTAAAAAGAACAAGCCGTTCTTCATACCTGATTTTTCAACTGATGTACAGTATGAGGCGGAGATAGTGCTCCGTATTTCAAAACTCGGAAAGGGTATAGCGGCAAAGCATGCCGGCAGGTATTTTGATGCCCTGACGGTTGGCATTGACTTCACCGCCCGCGATCTCCAGAAAAAATTTTCACAGGCAGGGCAACCGTGGGAACTGTCAAAAACATTTGACGGCTCAGCACCGCTTGGCAATTTCATACCTAAGGAGCGGTTTCGTGACCTGGCTGACATCAACTTTACCCTTGACATCAACGGAGAAAGAAAACAGACCGGAAACACCTCCGATCTGATCTTTTCGTTTGATGAAATAATATCTTATGTTTCAAGATATTATACCCTTAAGACCGGCGACCTCATTTTTACCGGGACACCTTCAGGGGTTGGCCCGGTGAAGCAAGGCGACAATCTCACAGCCTGCCTTGAAAAAGAGACGGTTTTGGATTTCTTTGCCAGATAACATTTTCGTCAGGCGAAACCTTTGCCAGATGGTATTTTTGATCGGGTGAAATCTTCGCCAACGCCTATCTTCCCTTTGAATTCGAATTGTAATTCATAAGCCTTCCGACGGGGTACAACATTGTACGTTTCTCCAGCTCCGAAACTGGTGTGTTCTGATAGAGCCATTGCAGCTGAGCCACAGGATCGGTTGCCATTTCAGTATCCTCGTCTTTGGCTTTTTCAAAGGCAGCCCTGAGAACTGGATCATGGTCGAGCAGCTCTTTCAGATGGCTCTCGAATCCCCAGACAGAGTACCAGTCCTGCCCCTCCAGGAAGGAGTCAAAGAAATTCCATGCAAAGAAACCGGACTCACACTGCGGCTCCAGCATATATACAATATATTGATTGGATCTCTGGTTAAGCGGTATGACATAATCACCCTTAAGGTATTTGATCTCCTGTATCTTCGGCTTCACCTTAACTTCGGTGTTGAAATAATGACCCTGTGAGGCTCTTTTGGCCGGTTCGTAGCTCTCTATATAATATGTCTCCACCGTCAGTGAAGTGTCGCGCTCAAGCTGATGCATCACCACCCCGTTGTTGTGCAGGCGTTCAATAACTTCCTCCCAGGCAAAGGGCACCACGTAGGCTTCGGGTGCGGTTACAGCTAATACAGGATTGAAATAGTTATAATACCTGATAGTGTCGACATAAGGCTTGTCGTGATTATAAAAGCCTGTTTTCCTTCCTGAAATGGGGGCGGTGGTCTCTTCGTACCTGTAACCCCGGTAAGCTAATGGGTCCCAGCGGGTTGTATCCATCTCCCACTTGAGTATGTATTTTCTTTCCGTGAGGATTCTGCGGTTGGCTTCGTTCCTCAGGCTGAGCATTTCCCGGAAATTTTCGGAAGTAAACCTTACCAGCT
This sequence comes from uncultured Bacteroidales bacterium, assembly GCA_963743775.1. GTDB lineage: Bacteria > Bacteroidota > Bacteroidia > Bacteroidales > VadinHA17 > SR-FBR-E99. The sequence goes on along the minus strand of CAVURA010000003.1, from coordinate 208,757 downwards.
CTGTTATAAACTGCAATGTCCCGTTAACTCTATCAGCGTATGGCTTATATGTCAGCGTTTCAGTCATGAAGCTGAACGAGTTGAAGAGGGTAGCATAGCCTGTTGAATAATACAAGTGCTCTTCAAAGCCCATTATGGCTTTAATTTCACCTCTGTCAGTGTACTGGACATAAGGCACCATCTCATTGTCATAATCGGTACGCATGCGGCTGTAGAGTTCAGGCAGCATCTTTGCGCGGAAAAACCGTTCCATATCCGGGTACATCCTCTCCGGTTGTGTGGCGATGAGTGTTACCGTGAACTGATGGTCAGAGCCGTTGGTTGTGTGGGTATCAAGGAACACGTCCGGGTCGAGATAACTGTATATCTCTGCAAAAGCCCGTGCATCACGTGAATCCTGCTTCACAAAGTCGCGGTTAAGATCCAGGAAGCGGGTGTTGCGTCTGGCCCCTTTTTCCTCCGGGCCGTTCTGGTCAATGCGCCAGTAGGGACTTCGCGTGAGGGCGCCTCCAATGTTATAAACAGGTATGATGGCGATGACACAGTTACGGAGGTACTTCTTCATCCCATCCTTGTCAGCCAGGATGTCTGCTGCAAACCTGGCACTGGCATCTATGCCCTCGGGCTCGCCCGGGTGGATGCCATTGTTAATCAGGATTATGGCTTTTCCTTTCTTATGTATTTCCGCCGGGTCAAATTCTCCATCGCCTGAAATAATGAACAGATGAAGGGGTCTTCCGGCATCTGTCATCCCCATCTCTTTCAGCTGTGCTTCAGGATAAGCCTGGTCAAGGGCAGTGTAAAAACTGATAGCCTCCTCCCAGGTCAGGCTGTGGTTTGACTCGTAACTGAGTTGCTGCAGGGCTTTCTGATCCTGCGCAGTAAGGCCTGCGGCAAGCATTAGTGAAAGGACCGGAATTACTAAGCGTTTTCTCATCGTTTATTTCTGCAAATTAATCTGTATTATACAGTAACGACGCCCCGGTGGAGCGTCGTTACATGTCACCGGTCAAAGGAGCAGATTAGCGTGACAGCATACTTTCGGCAAGCTCAAGTATTGTTGTGTCTTCTATAGTGACTATGCCCCCTTCGGGTCCTTTTTCTATATGGATCCCGGCACTCTGCCCGCGGTCAAAGTTCCATCCGCCGAAATAATTCCTGACGGTCTCCTCAGAGAGCGTCAGTTCATTGGCAATCTTTTTGATACTGCCATCAGGCAGCTGGTCTTTGATCTTCCTCAGTTGAGAAAAAGTAATTGTTCGTGCCATGATTTATACTGGATAGATTTCCCCAAATATACTCATATCTTATTGAAAAAGGAAATAAAAAAGGGTCTTTAGGATTATTTTAACATTTTAGATTTCAATGGATTGTATATCCCTGATAATGTAGACGTCGTAGTCACCCAAAAATTCAAAGCCTGCCTTCCGGTACAAGTCAACAGCCACGTTGTTGGACCTGTGTACCTCCAGTTTGACCTGGTATCCTTTTTCCTTCACGAACCGGAGTGATTCTCTCAGCAGCCCTTTGGCAAGGCCCTGCCCCTGAAAGGCAGGGTCAATTCCAAAGTGGTGCAGGTGCAGGCGTCTGCCGTCAAAGGTCATCCATGAGGTTCCGATGATCTTTTGTGCCGGGACTTCAGTGCACATTACCAGCATACGGCCGCCCATCTCAATGCTGCGTTCAACAGTTGCCTCGTCATCACCTCTCTCCGGTCTGCTCAGGCCGGTGGCCATCCACAGGTTCATGATCGCATTGAAATCGCCCTTATGATATTCCCTGATGGTCATGGCTGCTTCATGTGTTCAGCTTAAGTTCTTTTATATATCCGATAAACTTCAACAGGGCTTTTCTCTTGGAATCGTCAAGATTGAAATCGATATTATTGTTCAGGTAATCAATAACTTCTTCGGGTGTGGCTTTGGCTCCCTCCTGAAGCAGCTCTATAGCCTCATTTTTACGGTTGAGTCCGTCGCTGAGGGCCTTGTTGAAGAGAGTGATAAAATGATCAGGCAGGGGTTTCGATGAGACCCAGCAGGCAAAGACAAATGGCAGACCGGTGAATTTCTTCCATTCCAGTCCGAGGTCAAGCCTGAAGGAAAAAAGGTGAGCATACTCAAAACAGCGGTCCCCGATCATTACAGCGGCTTCACCCGGCTTCATCGAGGTGATCTCAAAATCGCGCGAGGCGGTCTGCCATTCAAACTCCCTCTTCCAGGCTTTGACCGCAAGAATTTTGCATAAAGCCACTGAGCTCCTCGATCTGAAGTCGAGGTATATCTTCCTGATATCATTAAAAGGAGTGTTGCTGACAAGGAGCACCGTACGCACCTCACCCTGGGTGCTCAGGCAGTAGTCGCTTACAAGGTGATACTCCGGCATTGAGGCGATCATGGCAACGGGTATGAGACCTATGTCACTCTGCCCTGAGAGCAGCCTGTCGGCACACTCAGAAGGGTGACATACCTCGAGGTCTATCATTGATGCAACCTCGCCGTCACGCAGACCCAGCATGAAAGGATAACTGTTGATGTATTTGACTGCTGAAACCCTGATCTTTCTCATCTCATAAGCTGCTCCCGGAGATAAATACAAAGGTTCAATTTTTTTACACCAGTACAAAATAGTATTTTTGTTTTTTGGTGCTCAGATTAACTCACAGTGAGGAGATGATAAAATGGATCGGTTAAAGGCAATTTCACCTGTTGACGGCCGCTACGGCGAGCGGGTAAAAGAACTTGTTCCCTATTATTCGGAGTATGGCCTGATGCGTTACCGTGTGCTGACCGAGGTGGAATATTTTATTGCGCTTTCCCAGGCCCGTCTGCCGCAGTTCAGCACTTTTCCGGAAGGCATGGAACTGCCGCTGAGGTCAGTATACAAAGAGTTTACTGTTGCTGACGCCGGTTACATCAAGGAGAAAGAGGCTGTGACCAATCATGATGTAAAGGCTGTTGAGTACTTCGTCAAGGAAAAAGCCGTCTCTCTGGGCCTGCGGCAGTGGTCAGAGTTTGTGCACTTCGGTCTTACCTCACAGGATATTAACAACACCGCTATGCCAATGGCAATAAGGGATTCAATGCGGGAGGTCATGATACCCATGCTGGCAGGATTGCGTGATGCACTTGATGTCATGGCGGTCGAATGGGCAGAAATACCGATGCTCGCACGTACGCACGGGCAGCCTGCCACTCCGACAAGACTCGGGAAGGAGATTGCAGTGTTCAGGGAAAGACTCGACGGTCAGCTTCTCACACTGATGATGACAAAATACAGCGGCAAGTTTGGCGGCGCAACGGGCAATATGAACGCCCACAAAGTTGCCTATCCCGCTGTCGACTGGGTAGCCTTTGCCAATAAGCTGCTGGGCGAACAGCTCGGGCTGGAAAGACAGCAGACAACAACCCAGATTGAACATTATGACGGACTGGCTGAGCTGTTTGACAATATTTGCCGTATTAATACAATTCTGACCGATCTGAGCAGGGATTTATGGAGTTACATTTCCCTTGACTACTTCAAGCAGACAATCGTCAGCGGCGAAATCGGCTCGTCAGCCATGCCCCATAAAGTCAATCCAATAGATTTCGAGAACGGGGAGGGTAACCTTGGCGTTGCCAATGCCCTGTTCAGCCACCTGTCATCAAAACTCCCCGTATCACGGCTGCAGCGTGACCTGACCGATTCCACAGTTATCAGAAACACCGGCGTGGCAATGGCTCATTCACTGATTGCCTGGAAATCAATAAAGAAAGGACTGTCAAAGCTGATTGTCAACCATGAAAGGATAAAGAGTGACCTTGAAAATAACTGGGTTGTTGTTGCCGAGGCTCTCCAGACAATTTTGCGCAGGGAAGGCTTCCCGAAACCTTATGAAGCACTCATGTCGGTTACCAGGACTAATGAAAAAATCACCGGTGAGGCGATACGCTTGTTCATAGACAGCCTTGACATAAGCGACGCAGTCAAGGCAGAGATGAAAGCCGTCACTCCTTTTAACTATACCGGGTTCTAACGGACAGGCATGAAGAGTATCAGAATTCTGCTGCAATACCTTAAGCCATATAAGTGGCTGGCAGTGAAGAATATGACATACAATATTCTCAGTGCGTTCTTTGCACTCTTTACATTCACCCTGATAGTGCCTTTCCTCCAGATACTCTTCAAAAGGGTAGCGGTGGTACCTGATCCCGGAGCTTTCACTTTTTCGGCAGTGTATATAAAAAATTATGTCAACTGGCTCTTTTCATCGTCAATTGATAAGTTCGGAGAGGCCCGGACACTGCTGCTGGTTGTGATCATTTTTGCTATTTCGAGCATCATAAAGAACCTTTTTGTATTCCTTGCCAATAACTGTATGGCAAGCCTCAGGGCAGGGACCGTCAGGGATGTACGCAGAAAAATTTATGACAAGATCCTGCGGCTTCCCTTGTCTTATTTTTCTGAAGCACGTAAGGGTGATCTTATGACCAGGATGTCAAATGATGTCCAGGAGATTGAGATTTCAGTGATGTCCTCCCTGTCTATGCTGTTCCGTGACCCATTCACTATAATTATATTTGTTATATATCTAATCATAAACAGCCCGCAACTCACTCTCTTTGCTGTTCTTCTTCTTCCGCTCAGCGGGTGGCTGATCGCACGGATAAGTCGTTCACTGAAGTCCAGATCCTTTAAAGGACAGCAGGCTCTGGGACGGCTTCTGTCTGTTCTGGAGGAAACGCTGACGGGATTGCGAATAGTAAAGGGTTTCAATGCTGAGGAAAAGATGACGAGGCTGTTCGGGGAGGCAAATGAGAAATATACAAGGCAATTCCGAAGGGTGGTACGTAAAGCATATCTGGCTCATCCGGTAAGCGAGTTACTCTCGACAATTGCGCTGCTGATACTTTTGTATTATGGGGGGATGCTGGCTATAAGTGGGACAGGCAGCATGACTTCTGACAAGCTTATTGGCTTTGTGATTATCTTTTCGCAGATCATTCAGCCGGCGAAGTCTATCTCAACTGCGTGGTTCAACATTCAGAAGGGAATGGCCTCCATTGACAGGGTCAACCAGGTTATTGATGCCGAGGAGACGATCACTGATAAGCCGGATGCCGTCAGAATCAGCGGATTCAAAGATAGCATCGAGTTCAGGAATGTATGGTTCGCCTATGACCATGAGCCGGTGCTAAAAGATATTAACCTCACCATCAGGAAGGGACAGACTATAGCAGTCGTGGGACGCTCGGGAGGAGGTAAATCGACGCTGGCGGACCTGCTGCCAAGGTTTATCGACCCCGACGAGGGTGCAGTGCTGATAGACGGTGTGGATATCAGGGACGTGAGCATTAAGGATCTGCGTCACCAGATGGGCATCGTCAGTCAGCAGGCCATACTCTTCAATGACACCTTTTATAATAACATTTCATTTGCACTGACAGAAGAGGCTGACGAGGAAACGGTGTTCAGGGCGGCTAAGATTGCGAACGCACACGACTTTGTGACAGAGACAGCCGACGGGTACAACAGCACAGTGGGAGAGGGCGGGAACAAACTCAGCGGCGGCCAGAGGCAGAGGATAAGCATAGCACGCGCTGTAATGGCCAATCCTCCTATACTGATACTTGATGAGGCGACATCAGCTCTCGACACAGAATCGGAACGCCTGGTTCAGGATGCCATGGTTAAGCTCATGGAGAACCGTACATCGATAGTAATAGCACACCGCCTCTCAACGATCCAGCATGCCGATCTGATAGTAGTGATTGAAAACGGCCGGCTGGAAGAGAAAGGCACTCATGAAGAACTGTTGCGGAAACCTGACGGCATCTATAAAAAGCTGTACGAGATGCAGACGTTCTGAAATCCTGCATTCTGTCAGCGCGCCTGATTATTTTGGGCGTATTTTGATATTTTTATCTGCAGAACTATTATTACTGAATGTTGTTTATAAGGTATTCCGACCTGCAAAAAATAAAAAATGATGGAAACGAAAAGTACGACTGACATTCTGAAAGAGGCGATCCTGCTGGAACAGAGAGGCAAGGCCTTTTATTCAAACATTGCCGCCCAAACTAAGAGCGAAGCCGTCAGGAAGGTATTCTCAATGATGGCCGACGAGGAAGACCAGCATATTCTCTTTCTGTCACGGCAGTTTTCGCACTATCAGAAGCATAAGGCTTTTACTGAGAATGCCACTCATACCGACGACCCCTCGGAGGAGGCATCAATGCAGGTTCTCTCGGCAAAGATGAAGGATCAGATCAGCGCTGCCAGCTTTGAAGCTGCAGCCATCAGTGCCGCCATGGATTTTGAGACCAGGGCTGTGAACCTCTATGCAGGCAGGGCTGAGTCAGCAACTGACGCAAATGAAAAAGCGACGTACAATATGCTTGCCGAATGGGAGAGGGGGCATCACAAGTGGCTCATGAGGATTGACAAGGATCTGAGGGAGCAGGTATGGTATGACAATAACTTCTGGCCTTTCTAGACCAGACGGCGGAACTTCGCCGGAACTTTTGATTCGAAACGCAATTCCTTTCCTGTCACCGGGTGAATAAAGGCAAGGACGCTTGCATGTAACCCGAGCCTGCCAATAGGATTACCTGTTGCACCATATTTCTTATCGCCCGCAATACTGTGTCCCATCTCCTGCATGTGCAGTCTTATCTGGTTCTTCTTGCCTGTCTCGAGGGTGACCGCCAGCAATGAATAGTCCTTGTTGCTCTTCAGGGTTTTAAAGTGGGTGATGGCAAGGTCCCCCTTGTCTGGATTTTGGGTTGAATGCATCATCAGCGCCTTGCTTTCAAAGATGTAAGACTTTAAAATGCCTTCTGTCTGGGTGACCTCTCCCTCCACGAGTGCTGTGTACGTACGGGCTGTGACCATATTCTGCCAGTCCTTCTGCAGCCTGCTCTGCACCTTTTCACTCCTGGCGAACATCATAAGGCCGGAAGTGTCTCGGTCGAGGCGGTGGACAATAAAGATCTTGTTTCCCGGTCTCTGCAGCTTGACATAGTTGCTCAGGATGTTGTAGGCAGTCAGATATTTTTCATTGTCGGAGGCCATGGAGAGTAGTCCTGCGTTCTTGTCAATCACGATGATATGCTCATCCTCAAAAACGATCTTCATGTTTCTCATGAGGATGCCGTCAGTAAGGCGTTCTCCGGTGACGACGATCTTATCGGAAGGGCGGATCTCATGATTGAACTGTGTCACGGGCTGGCCGTTGACGGTGACCTGTTTATTGCGGAGAAGCGATTTGACATTATCGCGGCTCATCTTCCGGAGGTTATCGATGAGGAAGGGAAGGAGGGTGGTGTTTTCCTTAACCTCCAGTGGTATGTCGTTATTCATTTTGTAATCGGTTCATTGAGGCCACAAAGGTCAGCAAAAAGGAGGAGAAAGGAAAATATCAGGATTACCGTCAGGATGCGATTCGTTTTCAATTCAATTGTATAACTTAGATGAGCAATCCATCTGTCAGGCTCATTGACTACTATCATATTGATCTGCTGTTTATTCAGGTATTTAACTATGGGACTGACGGGGCAGTGCTGTAATTCTCCCGAAATAATTCATAACGGATTTTGGCAATTGAGTGGGATTACAATATAATAACGTGCCTAAGTAAAATGTCAAAATAATACATTCACCAAAAGTAGACCTATAAGAGTGTTGAACTAAACCGACATGGGTCGGTAGATTTATTTGGAATTTTGTAGCTTGTATGATTATTCACTTAATAATCATACTACTATGAAAAAAAATCATTAGAAGATTTGGTTCTGCGGGAGATGCAGACCCGTAATTACAGCCAGAGGAGCATTAATACTTATGTTCACTTGCTTTGTGATCTTGAAGAGTATTGTAAATTATCAGTTGATGAAATTACTGCTGATCAGGTAAAGGACTTCCTTCAGTACTCAATTACAGTAAGGAACCTATCAGTATCCTACATTAACCAGGTGATCAGCGCTGTGAAGATACTTCAGCAAGACGTTCTTGGTAAGTCGTGGGAGTCAATCAGAATCAAACGTCCCAGGGGGATTAAAAAGCTGCCTGTTGTCCTGTCAAAAGAAGAAATTAAATCGCTTATTGAGACAACAAGAAATTTAAAACACAAGACAATATTAGCTGTCATTTATTCTGCCGGTTTACGTATCGCTGAAGTGATAAGCCTCAGACCATCTGACATTGATTCAGACCGAAGACAAATCCGGGTTCTGGGTAAAGGGAATAAATACAGGTACACTCTGCTTTCAGGAAATACACTTGACATGTTAAGAATGTACTGGCGTGCATACAAACCGGTACGATACCTTTTTGAAGGGCAGAAGAAAGGGCAACCTATCAGCAGAGGGACCATTCAGAAGGTATTCAAACAATCATGTAAAAGGGCTGGGATAAAAAAACAAGCAACAGTACATAGCCTGAGGCACTCTTTTGCAACACATCTGCTTGAGAACGGAGTAAATCTGAAGATCATTCAAAACCTACTTGGTCATTCTTCCCTGCGAACAACTTCAATATACTTGCATGTTACCCGTTTTGATCCCTCGTCGGTTAAAAGTCCTTTCGATGAAATAGCCTGTTAACGCTATGGAAAACAAAAGACAAAAAATTGAAATCGCTGATATTTTCAGACGGTTCGAATCTGACTATTATCAGCAGCACGATCTTATCCGTGAAAAGAAAAAAGCATTTAATGCTATAATAAATTGCCGGTCACAGAGTATGGGTGGACATACTTTAAAGTGTGACACTTGCGGATATGTTCAGCATGCTTACAACTCGTGCAGGAACAGGAATTGTCCTAAATGTCAATATCTCAAACAGGTCGTGTGGGTAGACAAACTTAAAGCCAGGTTATTGCCGGTAAAGTATTTTCATATAGTTTTTACCGTACCAGCCTCAATGCACAAATTGTTTTATGCCAATCAGGGAATCTGCTATGATTTGCTTATGAGATCAGCCTCGCAGGCAATACTTAAAGCTGGTGAAAATCCCTGTTTCCTGGGAGCTAAAACAGGTTGTGTCGCAATTTTACACACATGGGGACAGGCACTCACATATCATCCCCATGTTCACCTGCTGGTACCTGCCGGTGGATTTGACAGCGACATGGTTGAATGGATTAAATCAGAGCAGAACTTCTTTGCTCCGGTGAAGGCTCTTTCATCCCTTTTCAGAGGAATATTTGCCGAGAATATTTACAAACATTGCGCCGACCTAATATCATCTGACAATAACGAAAAAGCAGATATCCCTTTTCTTAGAACCCTTATCTATAAGACCAGTTGGAATGTATATGCCAAGCCTGCCTTAAACCATGCTGAGAAAGTTATAGAATATCTGGGACGTTATACACACAGGGTAGCCATATCAAACGCCAGAATAGTTGATATTGTAAATGATGAAGTACGCTTTAACTGGAAAGATTACAGGCAAAACGGAAAGACAAAGGTCATGCAGATCAAGGCAGTGGAATTTATCAGCCGGTTCATGATGCATGTACTCCCCTGTGGTTTTTATAAGATACGCTACTACGGGATCTTTGCCAATAAACTCTCTAACGATCTGCTGGATACATATCTAACGTTGAATAACAAAGAGATGGAGCTGTCTTCACTGGAAGGGAGAAGCTGGCAGGAAATAGTACGGGACACATTTGGTTATGATCCTTTTCATTGTAAGAAATGCAAAACGGGAATAATGCTTCCGAGCCTCAATATTGAGGCTGAGCCACGGGCTGCATGACAGATACTGCCAAAGATGTTCTTTGATATACTATCATCTGCAAAAAAGAGATAATCTTTAATGGGAAAGGTATATCCGATTGCTACATCTTACTGAATTAAAATGTATTTGAGAGAGTTAAAACATAAGCTATTTAATAAGAAAGCTCCCCGTTTGGTCGGGCGTACAAAAACTCACACGATAGAATGCCCATAGCAACACTCGGCTTAGTCCAACTCAGTTTTATACACAATCTTATTAAGCTGTAATCCGGACAGGTGGAAAATTATTTATTCCTACCTTTAGTGGCGAACTGTAATAAGACAGTGTATAAAACACTATTTTGTTATGGTTAATTCGATGGCTCCGTGACAGTTAGACAACTCTTAAAAAACTAACCATAACGGAAAAAGGAGTGTCACCTTACCGAGACAACTCCTATTCATCTAGCTGGACTCTACCACCAAGACAATTTCATCTGAACGAGGAACTTTCCATCCGTCTAGCAGGATATGTTACCTTGACAAATATCATATGACGAGACAACTCTTTCCGGTCTACCAAGATAATTCAAGCGCATGTTAGTGCATATTGTCAAGATGACTGTATAGCCCTTTCAGAAATTCAAGATTCCTTATTTGATACTTACGAATTTTACTAATTGCGAAGTAGGAAACAAATAGTCCTATAAGAAAACCGATAGCTAGACCATATATTGATTCCTCATTTTTCATTACTTCAAAAAACGATCTGTATTCAAAATATACATGAATTGATAGATTTATCATCACTAAAAGGATTGGTATAAAGACTATGTACAATTTGCTGTATTTACCCAAAAGCCATCCTGACAGCAATTTGATTCTTTGTTCTAACCAATCTTTTAATGACAAATTGTATCTATTATTTTGCAATTTTTTAATTGATAATAAAGAAATAATTAAAGCTGTAAGTGTTATAAGGCAGAGTATAGTATTATTAACTAGGTAGATAATATCACTTTGCCGATTAAGAGCCGTCAGGATCAGAAAAATAATCAAACCAACGCACACTATTATATCTACACTAAAAATATAGAGAAATTTATTAATTGTTTTCCTGATTTTGATAGTAAGTAATTGATTTAGCTCCTCAGTTGTTTTTAGACTAATTTCAGATCCAATACTTTTCCAGATGTTTTGTAATTCATTAGTTTCCATGATTAAAATGATTTAATTTTTGTTTCAGTAATTCTTTAGCTCTATTAATTCGTACTCCAACATTGGACTTCGATATACCAATGATTTCGGCAATTTCATCATAACTCTTTTCTTCAAGATATAAAAGCATGATTGGTTTGTCAATTTCATTGAGATTGTAAATCGCTTGCAAAAGCATCTGACTTTCTTCATTTAATGCTAATTCTTCAATTATATCAATCATATCAATGGATTCGGGTAGCTTTTCACGATACTCAATTCGCGATTTTTTTTTTATTTTCGAAATTGAAGTATTTATAGAAACGCCATAAATCCATGAACCTATGCTATTTTTATTCTTTAACCCCGGGAATGATTTCCAAAGTTGATAAATGATTTCTTGAAAATTATCTTCTCTATCTGACACATTGCGGAAATAGATAAGGTTGACTTTGTGCAAAATGCCCTGATAATTTGATAATATTTCCAGAAATTCCTCCTTCAATGATTTCATGTCTATATTGTTTCTCATAAAGTATTACTAAGAGATGATTTATTACAAATAAAATTAAAAATAAACACATGTAAAGACTAACTGACTGTATATTTGATAGATAAAAAAATCTGAACTAACCATAACACGGATGGTATAGGTAATTGCCTTCAGCAGCCCAGACTGCCTGGGAATCAGCCCTAAAGTCTATACGATTAAATTTATTTCCACCTATCAAAAATTCGGTACTGTGACTAATCCTGCTACCGAGACAAAGCCAATAAGGCTGCTGACCATCACGCCGTTGTCATGGTTTTTGCATCGCCATCTGGACTATTTTATCGTGACGGGACAACTCGCGGCCATCTACCGGGATTCAGTCATCTGGACAACTTTATCGTGACACGGAAATCCTGCCCACTTACCGGGACTTTGCAAAAACGCATGCCAACCCTGACACAGACGGCAACTCCCCATTCCACCGGGCCGTTATAAACCATTGAAATCCTGAACATAAGAATATTTTATTAAGTTCTGCATATTACAATATTTAACCTGACATGAGAAATACTGCCACTGAAAAAAAGTATAACACCTCCATCTCTTTCGAAAGATCAATGATTGCTCCCTGCGGAATGAATTGTGGATCTTGTATTGGTTACATGCGGCCAAAGAATAAATGTCCCGGATGCTGGTTGGTGGATCAAGGTAAAGCAAGAGTTCATTGTGTAATAAGAAATTGTGATCTTCTCAAAAGGACAGATTCTAAATTCTGTTTTGATTGCCAAAAATATCCATGTCAGAGATTAAAGCAATTGGATAAACGATACAAAACAAAATATAAAACCAGCTTTCTGGATAACCTGATGATGATCAAGCAAAATGGTATTGATTACTTCCTTGATTTCGAGACAAAAAGAAGAAAATGCCCCAACTGCGGAGCAACGTTAAGTGTCCATAGTGACAATTGTCTTAACTGCTCGGAAGTTTTTAAATCCAACGGTTCATAACACGAACAATATGAGTAAGTTGTTCGTCACAGTTTTTGCTTTTACTCCTGTACCTAAGACGAGCTTGTAATAGCACATGCACCCGGACTCGCGCCACTGCTCGCGTCGGCTAACACCCACTAAATGATACCTCCGGGCCGTTGTGCCCAATTAATGACCGCATCAACTTAATTTACTAATATTGAAAACCAAAAATGATGATATGAAAAAGTTAACCTTAGCAATCGGACTATTTATTGTATATCCTGCTCTTTTATTATGTCAGGCCGAAAAAGAGATCACATCAACAATTAAGAGTATAATAATTTATACACAAGGCGCTCAGATTGAAAATGAAGCAACTGTTTCACTGCAGCAAGGACAGATGATTTTGAAATTTACCAAACTATCTCCTTATATAAAAAAAGAAAGTATCAGGATAGAAGGAGACGGTTCATTTACTATCCAGAACGTCCAGCATCAAAACGATTTTGTAAACGAGCTTGATAAAAATAAAGAAACAGCAGCGATAAGAGCAAAGACTGAAGAATTCCAGGATAAAATTGAATACGAGCAAACATTGATAAATATTCTTGTTGACAAACTGGACTTCCTGAAAACCAACAAGGAGGTCACCGGCAAGGAACAGGCTATAAATCCGGATGTTTTCAACTCTTTAAATTCAATTTACGGTAACAATATTGAATCACTTACTCTGGAAAAACTAAAGAAAGAAAGGCTCCTTAAAGAGTACAATAAAGAGATTATTAAACTTAATAATCAGCTGAACTATTTAAATAACAAAATTGATTTACCCTCAGGCACAATAATAGTTTCAATTGATGCAAAACAGACGAAAAGCTCAAGAATTACAATTAGTTACCTGGTCGATAATGCAAGATGGTATCCATCGTATGATATTCGCTTTACAAGCATTGACAAACCCCTTACGGTTACTTATAAGGCTAACATTAGCCAAAATACCGGAGTAGACTGGACAAACGTTAATATTGTTCTCTCAACTTCAAAAACCAATATTTCTGCTCAGATTCCAACTTTATCTCCATTCTACCTACAATTCTTTTACCCAAAATATGATGTTACAAACGCATTACAGGGGAAGGTTGCAGGTGTTCAGACCACACAAAGTCCAATCAGCGCAGACAACATGATTAGCATAAGAGGTGCTAACTCATTGGATATGAATAATAAACCTCTTTATGTTGTAGATGGAGTGCCACGCGACGATATTTCATATTTAAATCCTGATGAGATAGAGAAAATTGAGGTATTAAAAGATGCCTCTGCAACAGCAATTTATGGCTCAAAAGGATCTAATGGAGTTATTATGGTTACAACAAAAAGTGGCGACTATGATGTTGAAGAAGAAAATGCTTCACTACCGTTAACAGTTACCTCCAGGAGAGAAATTTCAAATGAGTATTCAGTCGAAACGCCGCAAACTATCAGTTCGAATGATAAAACAAGTTCAATAATATTTAAAGAAGAAAAGCTTAACTCAACATTTGAATATCAGACTATTCCATTGCTGACAGAACATGTATATCTTATCGGCAAAATAAACGAGTGGTACAAAACTGACCTTTTGGATGGAGAGGCAAATATTTATCTTGAGAATTCGTATGTAGGCAAGTCAATGATTAATACCCAGCAATTTAAAGACACATTAGAAATCTCATTCGGCGTAGATAACAATATAAGTGTCAAGCGCGAGAAATTAACAGACTTCTCAGAAAGTCAACTGATTGGTGTAAACAGAAAAGTAACGGTTGCTTATAAATTAACATTAAGAAATAATAAAGCATATCCGATCTCTGCTAAGGTATTCGATCAGATCCCGGTTACTACTACAAAAGAAATCCAGGTTGAAACCATTGATATTTCCGGTGGCAAATTAAATGTTAACACTGGTAAGGTGGAATGGGATTTAGAGCTCAAATCTAATGAGGTGAAAGAACTGATTGTTAAGTTTTCAGTTAAGTATCCGAAAGACAAAGACGTGATAATTGAATAATAATTAATAGGGCGGAACAGTCCGGTATATGCAACTGGCTTTCCGCACTGCGAGAACTTTCTGGCTAAAGTACCAGGACACTGCCCGGTGATTGCGTTCTGACGCTTCGGTCAGGACATGTCGGGTAACACAACTGCCTCATATTGCCGGACCGTTAGCGGCAGCTTAACAGACATCTACCAATATTTTAGAATATGAAATCAAGACTATTTCTGTTGACATTTTTAATCTGCAACTCAATTTTTTCACAGATTACTGACCCTGACATGGTTCTTATCCCTGGCGGAGAATTCACTATGGGAAAAAACTCCGCGGCACCATCAGATTGGCAACCTGAACATAAAGTCACCGTTGACGCATTTTACATGGATAAGTTTGAGGTAACTAACAAACAATACTACGAATTCTGCACAAAGACCGGGAATCCTTTCCCTGAATTTTGGGGTTCACCAGTATTTAAATGCAGCCTTGAATATCCCGATCACCCTGTTGTTGGAGTCAATTATTCAGATGCAATGAAATATGCACTATGGGCTGGCAAAAGACTCCCAACTGAGGCAGAATGGGAATATGCCGCGAGAGGTGGATTATCAAACTATAATTATCCTTGGGGAAACCAGATAGACTCAACTTTAGTAAATTATGGCAAAAAGTATAAGACTACCCTAAAGGTGGGATCTTTTAAACCAAATGGATATGGATTATTTGATATGGGTGGCAATGTATGGGAATGGACTTTGGACAATTATGGATCCGACTATTACGCAAATTCCCCAAGTCAAAATCCTAAAGGCCCTAACTCAGGTAGATTCAAAGTCATTCGTGGTGGAAGCTGGCATTCCGGAGCGATGTGCATTCAAACTTACTATCGCAACGGATTATCAGCATCCTGGGTTGATTTTGCAGTTGGATTTAGATGTGTAAAAAATGTAAAATGAAAAAACCTGATTATTTAAAACGTAATGAAAGCTTCCGCTAACACGGACAAAATGGGTAAGTTGTTTGTCATGCTTTTTGTTTTTGCTCCTGTACCTAAGACAAATTTGTAATGGCACTTGCACCCGGACACCCGCAACAGCGATCCTGCAGAGCTTAATTGACCCTTCGGGAGGGATTACTCGCTGCGCTCGTGATCCCTGGAGGGAGATCCTGCAGAGCTTAAATGACCCTTCGGGTCTTTTTCATTTTTCCTTCAGGCGCTCCCGAAAGCGAGCTTTCGTCGCACCTTCGGCAAAATAAAAAACCCCCGCAAAAGGCGGGGGCATTTAAGCTCTGCGGAGAAAGAGGGATTCGAACCCCCGGTCCAGTCGCCCGGACAACGGTTTTCAAGACCGCCGCGATCGACCACTCTGCCATTTCTCCATGAACCTGCCTTAACCGTGGCTAAAGCATGACGCCGCAAATATAGTGTTTTTTTGCTTTTTCATCGCCCAGGGCAATTTTTCCCGTTTTAGCGCGATTTGTG
Organism: uncultured Bacteroidales bacterium; assembly: GCA_963743775.1. Taxonomy (GTDB): domain Bacteria; phylum Bacteroidota; class Bacteroidia; order Bacteroidales; family VadinHA17; genus SR-FBR-E99. Next base: position 192,874 of record CAVURA010000003.1, on the reverse strand, counting down.
CAGCGACTGTAATGCCCCTTAAATGGGCCTCTGACAAAGCCACAAACGCGCATATCTCTTAAAAATGGGGCGGAGTTATCAACAAAAACGCTCATTTATCATAAAAATAAGCATTTGGGGATTAAAAAAAAGGTAAAAAACTTGCTTTTGATTAATTATGAAATATATTTGTATGCAATTAGAAGATTTTGGTCTAACCCTTAAATTGTATTGACTATGACAAAAAAAGAATTAGTAGGCAGTATTGCAAAAAAAGCAGGTGTATCACTTAAAGATGCTAACGTTGCTTTGAACGCTTTCGTAGGTGCATTTGGTGACGCTATGAAAAAAGGTCAGAGACTCCAGCTCCCATCAATGGGTACCTTCAAAGTGGAGAAGAGAAGTGCAAGAGTTGTTCGCAACCCGCGCACTGGCGCCAAACTGAATGTTCCAGCCAAGAAGGTTGTTAAATTCAAAGCTGCTCCGGCTCTTACAAAAGGCCTGAAGTAAAAGTTTCAGGGGTGCAAAAGCACCCCTTTTTTATTGCTTAAAATGATGCCGTCACAAGCGGCATTATTTTTTTTAATTAATTATCAAATTTCAGTACAGGGTGATTTTTATTTTTTTTTATTATATTTGTTAACCACGAATCCAGGAAACCAGACCTGCCTGATATGAATTGTATTATTGTTGACGATGACCCCGTATGGCTCAGAACCCTTGAGGAATTTGTAGGGAAATCGGCGTCTTTACAACTTGTCGGAAGCTTCACGGATTCCGTGTCAGCACGTAACCTTCTTATGTCCAGGGCAGACATCGAACTGATCCTCCTCGATATCATGATGCCTGAGATGGATGGCTTCGACTTCCTGTCAAGCCTTGAAAATCCCCCGCATATAATTTTTGTTTCAGGCAGCGAAGATTACGCTTTCAAGGCTTTCAATTACAATGGCATAGACTATCTGCTCAAGCCTATCTCATATCCGCGCTTCTGCAGGGCCATCGAGAAGATCATGAAATACTATGCTCCCCGTGCCATACCATCCGCTGCCGGCGAGGAGGAGATCTTCATTAAAAAAGCTTCATCTCTTGTGCGCCTCAAGCTTAAGGAAATACTTTATGTCGAAGCACTTGAGAATTATGTAAGTGTGGTCACACGCGACGAGAAATATACAATTCACTTCACCATGCGCGCCATCGAACAGCAGCTGCCATCAGGGCTCTTCGTGCGTATTCACAGATCATACCTGGTCAATAAAAGCGTTATCAGATCCATCAGCGAAAACAGCCTCACCATCGTTGTCGGAAACACACCCAAAATCCTTCCCGTCGGAAAATCCTACCGTGACGGGATCATGAACTACATCAACATAATGACGCGTTAAATGCCGTCACCAAGGCAACTATTCCTGGATCATCTGGGCCAGACCTCTATTTCACCACTTCTTCTTGAAATTGAAAGGGCGGAGGGTTCTTTCCTTTACGGCAGGGAAGGGCAGGACTATCTTGACCTTATCTCCGGAGTATCGGTGAGCAACACCGGTCACCGCCATCCGGCAGTGGTGGCGGCCATCAAAGAGCAGGCAGACAAATACCTCCATCTCATGGTCTACGGCGAGGTGGTGCAGAGCCCGCAGGTGAAGTATGCAGCGCGTCTTGCCTCCCTTCTCCCACCATCTCTGCAGTCGGTCTTTTACGTTAACTCCGGCAGCGAAGCTATCGAGGGCGCAATAAAACTGGCCCGCAGATATACCGGGAGGAACGAGATCATATATTTCCGTAATGCCTACCACGGATCAACTACCGGGGCCCTGAGCGTGCAGGGATCAGAGCTGTACCGTAACGCCTTCAGACCCCTGATGCCGTCAACAACGATGGCTGAGTTCAATTCGCCAGGAGCGGCTGAGATGGTCAGCGACAGCACCGCGGCCGTGCTGGTTGAGCCTGTTCAGGCAGAGGCAGGGGTCATACAGCCGGCAGAGGGTTTCCTCAAAAGCCTGCGCAAAGCATGTGACAGTCATGGCGCCCTGCTTGTTTTCGACGAGGTGCAGACAGGCTTCGGCCGTACAGGCAGCCTCTTTTCTCTTTACAGATATAATGTCATTCCTGACATCCTGGTCCTGGCCAAAGCCCTGGGCGGAGGACTTCCTCTGGGAGCTTTTATTGCGTCAAAGGGCATCATGTCAGCCCTCTCGCATGATCCTTCATTGGGGCACATAACAACATTCGGAGGTCATCCGTTATGCTGTGCGGCAGGATTGGCATCACTGGAGGTGATAATCGGAGAGCGGCTGGCAGAAAATGCAAAAGAGAAAGAACGGTTGTTCAGAGAACAGCTTGCTCTCCTTCCCATTAAGGAAGTCAGGGGGGAAGGCCTGCTCCTTGCCGTCGTTCCTCATAATAAAAAGATCATTCCTGATCTGGTGGCCCGTGCTCCTGAATACGGGCTGCTTCTCGATTACTTCCTTTTCTGCGATGAGGCATTCCGCATTGCCCCGCCGCTGACAATCTCCAATGCCGAAATTATCCTGGCCTGCCAGAGGCTCGGGAGACTGATGGAAGCCATGTCCTGACACAGGCTCGGGAGACTGATGGATGCCCTGTCCTGACAATGGCCCGGGAGACTGATGGAGGCCCTGTCCTGACACAGGCTCGAAACACTGATGGAAACTCCGGACTGACTTACTGACACTCTGTCATATTTTACGCCTGCGGCACGCGCTTTGGAGATCGTCGGAAGGATAATCAAAAAAACTATATATTATGGAAAAGGGTAAAATCGGAGTTACTACAGAAAACATTTTTCCTATCATCAAGAAGTTCCTCTACTCAGATCATGAGATATTCCTCAGGGAACTGGTTTCAAACGCAGCAGATGCAATACAAAAACTGAAGACACTCTCTTCAGCCGGTGATTTCAAGGGGGAACTCGGAGAGCTGCGTATTAAAGTTGCCGTCGATACTAAAAAGAAAACAATAACAGTGTCGGACAACGGCATCGGGATGAGTGCTGAAGAGATTGACAAGTACCTCAACCAGATAGCTTTCTCCAGCGCCAACGAGTTCCTTGACAAGTACAAGGACCAGACCAGCGGTCTGATCGGACAGTTCGGTCTTGGTTTCTATTCATCGTTCATGGTCTCTGACAAGGTGGAGGTAATATCCAAATCATACCAGGATAATGTGCCTGCAGTGAAATGGATCTGCGACGGAAGTCCTGAATATTCGATTGAAGAAGCAGTCAGAGCTGAAAGAGGCACTGACGTCATTCTGCATGTCGACAAGGATTCAAAAGAATTCCTTGATGAAAGCAGGATTGAAAACCTGCTTAAAAAATACTGCAGCTTCCTGCCTGTGGCCGTTCAGTACGGCAATGAGAAGGAGTGGAAAGACGGCAAGATGGTCGATACAGGCAAGCCAAAAATTATCAACAATACAAGCCCGGCATGGACCCGCAAGCCTGCTGACCTGAAGGAGGAGGATTATGTAAAATTCTACCATGAGCTCTATCCCATGGGAGAAGATCCGCTCTTCAACATTCACCTTAATGTTGATTATCCGTTCAAACTCACGGGAATCCTCTATTTCCCCAAAATACGCAACAACTTTGAGATCCAGAAGAACAAGATACAGTTGTACTGCAACCAGGTCTTCGTCACCGACTCCGTTGAAGGAATAGTTCCTGACTTCCTGACATTGCTTCATGGTGTGATCGATTCACCCGATATACCTCTCAACGTTTCAAGAAGCTACCTGCAGAGCGATTCCAATGTCAAAAAGATCTCAAGCCATATCACCAAAAAAGTTGCAGACCGTCTGGCAGAAATTTTCAAAAAGGACAGGGAGAACTTCGAAAAGAAATGGGATGATCTTAAGCTCTTCATTGAGTACGGAATGATAACCGAGGAAAAGTTCTTTGAGAAGGTTTCAAAATTCTCGCTCTTCAAGAACACACAGGGTAAGTACTTCACGCTTGAAGAATATGATAAGTTCATAAAGGAGAACCAGACTGACAAGGACAAGGCCCTGATACATCTTTACACCACTGATGCCGTAGCACAGCACACATATATTTCCAAGGCTGTTGAGAAGGGATATGATGTGATAGTTCTTGACGGTCAGCTTGACACTCACCTTATCAATACTCTTGAATCAAAGGATCAGACTTCAAGATACTTAAGGGTAGACAGCGATGTCATCGAAAACCTCATCAGGAAAGAGGAGAAGCATGTTTCAAAACTCACAAAGAGCCAGTCTGAAGACCTGACACAGGTATTCCGCAGCCAGGTGACTGACAGTGATAAAACACATTACCAGGTCAGGGCTGAGAACCTCGATGAGAAAGACCTGCCCCTTATTATCACGCAGAGTGAGTTCATGAGGAGGATGAAAGATATGTCACAGTTCGGCGGAGGATATTCATTTTACGGTGAGATGCCAGACAGCTATGACTTTGTGCTGAATACCAATCACCCGCTGGTGACCTCACTGGCAGATGAGCTGGAAAAGGAGCATGCCGATGAACTCAGGAAGAACGGAGCAGGCATCGAAAAGACAAAGGTCGAGATTGAATTCATGGAGAAGGAACACGGCAAAAAGAAACCCGAGGAAATATCCCAGTTTGAAAAGGATGACCTTGAAAAACTGAAGGGCGATCTGAAGCAGCTCGAGGATAAGAGGAAAACCTTACTGACAGGCTTTGGTACCGATCATCAGTCTGTTCGTCAGCTGGTTGACCTGGCCTTGCTGGCAAACAACATGCTCAAGGGCGAAGCGCTGAGCACGTTTGTAAGACGCAGCATTTCCCTTCTTTAGAAATCTGTAATTTTCTATAATCATGCCGCAGAGCTGCCCAGTCCGGGTGGCTCTGCGCCGTTTATACATGGCAGTGTCACATCATGTAACGCGCCAGCTCTGCCTTTACATAGTTCAGGGCAGCACGGCAGGGCTCTGCATCCATATCCATTACCTCCTCGATGAGAAGCCGTGACAGCTCCTCACCGGTGGCTGTGGGAGGCAGTTTTGTTGCTATGTTGTTGATGATCCTTATAACAGTCCCTTTAGCATTCTTCACCATCTCCCACGCTTCATTGCTCATATAGATCTGCTGCGAGAGGTTATGCTCGTACTCGCTCCTGATATTGGAGATGAGGGTTGAATGAAGCTGCTGTGAGGTCATACCGGGCTTGACTGTGCGCATGATGAGCGATTCGGTGGAAATTCGCTCGAGAAAAAGAACTACCCTCTCATAAGCCTGGAGCTTTATTGGAGTAATGGTCTTCACAGTCTGAAGCAGAAGGTCCTGGCGCCTCCTGTCCTGATCATCCTGCAGCATGTGTCTTATCACCAGCCAGGCGGTCATCATTACCAGCAATGCCGGTAGCGTTATCTTCAGTATTTCGAAAAAGGTTTCCATGTCTCGTGTGCTTTAACCATGTTCAGGCATGCAAATTAATCATTTTTATCATAGACAGATAAACGGCAGAGCGAGTGTTATAAACGCTTTTCTTTTTCACTTTTAACAATTACATTTGGACTGTTCACACCGTTAAATAAATAATAACAGATAATTATGGAGCATATTTCCAGGAGAGTTCAGTCGTTGTCGGTATCCCAGACACTGGCTATGGCCCAGAAGAGCCGTGAGCTGAAGGAACAGGGCATAGATGTGATAAGCCTCAGCCTCGGGGAGCCAGATTTTTTTACCCCTGATGACATCAAGGAAGCAGCCAAAAAAGCTATTGACGATAACTTTTCATTTTATCCGCCTGTGCCGGGTTACGCTGACCTCAGACAGGCCATCTCGCGCAAATTCAGGGAGGAAAACGGTCTTGACTATTCGCCAGAGCAGATCATCGTCTCCGCCGGCGGCAAGCATACCCTGATAAACATACTGATCTCCGTCGTGGACCCCGGTGATGAGGTCATTCTCCTTGCTCCGTACTGGGTAAGCTACCTCGATCATATCACTTTTGCTGAAGGCAAGCCGGTTATTATTCAGACTACTATAGACTGTGATTTTAAGGTCACTCCCGATCAGCTTGAGAATGCCATAACGCCGAAGACACGGGTGCTGATCTTTAACTCCCCGTCCAATCCGACAGGAATGGTTTATACAAGGGAAGAGATGGCAGCGCTGGTGAAGGTGATTGAAAAACACCCGCAGGTGCTGGTAGTCTCTGACGAGATCTATGAGCATATCACTTTTTCAGGAGCACATATCAGCCTTGCCACATTCACATCCATTGCTGACAGGGTCGTAACCGTCAATGGTGTTTCAAAGGGATATGCCATGACAGGATGGAGGATCGGTTACATGGGCGGACCGTTGTGGCTGGCCAAGGCATGCAACAAGCTGCAGGGCCAGTTCACATCAGGAGTATGCTCTATAGCACAGAGGGCGGCACTTGCTGCAATAACGTCCAAAAGCGACTCCAGGTCAAAAATGCGCGAAGCATTTCTTCGCCGCCGCGATCTGATCTGTGGCCTTCTCAATGATGTACCCGGACTGAAGGTCAGGGTGCCGCAGGGGGCATTTTATGTAATGCCTGATGTAAGCTCGTTCATTGGAAAGAGCTTTGATGGCAAGGTGATGAAAGACGCAGATGACATCACATTCTTCCTTCTCAGTGAAGCCAGGGTGGCCATGGTAAGCGGTACCGCCTTCGGCGCACCGGACTGCATCAGGATTTCCTACGCCACCTCCGATGATAAGATAACGGAGGCTGTAAGAAGAATTAAAGAGGCATTGGGGAAACTCGTCTAAAAAATCGCAAACCTCAAATCGCAAACCTCAAATCGCAAGTCGAAAATCTCAATTCTCAAATCGCAAATCGCAAATAAAAGAAGCTGCCTGGGCAGCTTTTTTCTTAATACTTATTGAATGAGATCACCTCCGCCGCAGGTTTGCGTGATTTCTTCCTGACCGTGTTTTCAGTGTAACCCACCGAGAGTACCAGTTCAACCTTTTTTGATTTTGGTATTCCCAGGATTTTCATAATCTTTTTTTCGTCGAACCAGCCTACAATACACGTACCCAGTCCTTCCGCGAAAGCCTGGTAAACCATAGATGCCGTCGCTATGCCGATATCGATCAGCGAATAGTCTTTTTTCTTTATCAGGTCTCCAGCCCTTGAGGTGAAGTTTGATTTCTCCCTTACAATGACGATAAGGACAGGAGCCTGGCGGACGAAACCGTTCATGATCAGTACTTTCGACTCTGTTGCGCCGGCTACCTCGAGGCGCAGTGCAGGCTCATCCACCACGATGAACTTCCAAGGCTGACCGTTGCACGCCGACGGTGACAGCCTTCCTGCTTCGACTATTCTGTCGATCTTTTCCTTCTCAACAGGCTTATCGAGATATTTTCTTTCACTCTGTCTGACGCTCATCAGTTCGAGCATCGCATGGCTGTCAGTCATTCCTGTCAGAGTTATAATCAATAGTTCTCGGCATAGACCTCACAGTATGAGAGAGGATGGAGACATGCCGGACAGTTTTTCAAAGGTTTGGTGCCGAAATGAACATATCCGCATTTGCGGCAATACCAGAAGACCTTTTCATCGCGTTCGAACACCTTATTACCCATCACATTGGAAAGAAGTTTCCTGTACCTTTCTTCATGAACCTTCTCAGCTGAAGAGATGGCTTTGAATGCTGTGGCAATCTCCTTGAATCCTTCTTCCTCAGCTACCTTTGCAAATGCCGGGTACAGCTCTGACCACTCTTCATGCTCACCTGCAGCAGCAGCGGCAAGATTATCACCGGTAGTCAGGGTCTTGCCTGCGGGATATGATGCTGTAATCTCAAGCATGCCTCCTTCAAGGAATTTGAAGAAGCGTTTTGCATGCTGCTGTTCCTGCTTTGCCGTTTCAAGAAAAATGGCAGATATCTGTTCGTATCCTTCTTCCTTTGCAACTTTTGCTGCAAATTCATAACGGTTCTTTGCCTGTGATTCACCTGCAAATGCCTTCAGGAGATTCTTCTCCGTGCGTGTTCCTTTAATTCCTTCCATTTCAGTTTTATTTGAGTTTTATGATTGTTTACAGGAGCGGTAAAATTAGTATAATTTACCTTTTCTTCCACTTTATGAGTTTCTTCTCTTCACCCCTGACAAGTCTTCCGATGTTCTTCCTGTGGGTTACGATCAGGGCTATTGCTATAATCACAGCGAAGATCTTGAGCAGGAGCGAGGGTGTTCTGAATACGGTCATCAGCAGCACCGGAAACATTACTCCTGCAGTCATTGAACTTAGTGATACATAGTTGCTTATCAGCAGCACCACAAGGAATATCCCCGCACATGTCAGAGTCAGCAGAGGGTGCAGTGCCAGAAGCACGCCGAAGGTTGTTGCTACGCCTTTTCCTCCGCGGAAGCCTGCAAAGACCGGGAAGACATGACCGATGATTGCTGCCAGACCGCATACTATCTTCAGTACCGTCATCTGTGGCGATCCTTCCGGGGCAGCACTGAGAAAGACCGGGAGGGAAGCAGCAAACCATCCCTTGGCAAGGTCAAATACAAGAACAGGGATGCCGGTCTTCCACCCCAGCACCCTGACGGTGTTTGTGGCGCCTGCATTTCCGCTGCCGTGTTCCCTGATGTCAATACCGTGAAACATCCTGCCTGCCCACACTGCTGATGGTATGGATCCGGCCAGGTAAGAGAGAATCAAAGCCAGAACAGACAGGTATATTACCATTTATTTTTTACTACAACTCCGGACCCGAAGATACAAGTTTTGCCGTTTCGGTGTTCGAAGTGAATTTATTGAAATTCTTAATGAATTTCCCCGCGAGGTCTTTCGCAGCTATTTCCCATTTCTCACTTGTGCCCCATGACTTACGAGGATCAAGCAGTCCGGCAGGCACACCGGCGACTTCGACAGGTATGCTAAGGTTGAAAACCGGCAGGCTGACAAACTTTACATTGTCGAGTGTCCTGTTGAGGATAGCATTGATGATATTCCTGGTTGAGGGCAGATCCATACGCTGACCGGTACCATACGGGCCTCCTGTCCAACCGGTGTTTACAAGCCATGCATCAGCTTTATGAGCGTTCATTTTACGTGTCAGCTCATGTGCATAAATGATTGGATCAAGCATGAGAAAGGCAGCACCGAAACAGGCTGAGAAAGAGGGGAGAGGCTCCACTATTCCCCGTTCGGTTCCGGCTACCTTTGCCGTATAACCGCTGAGGAAATAATACCGTGTCTGCTCCTCAGTCAGCCTGGATACGGGGGGCAGTACCCCAAAAGCATCTGCTGTCAGAAAGATAACCGTAGTTGCATGACCGGCTTTTGATACCGGCCGGACAATGTTGTCAATATGATAGATCGGGTATGATACCCTCGTATTCTCCGTTTTTGCATTACTGGTAAAATCTATCTCTCCATTTTCGCTGACCACCACGTTCTCGAGCAGGGCATCACGACGGATGGCATTGTAGATGTCAGGCTCATTCCCTGGGCTGAGGTTGATGCACTTGGCGTAACACCCTCCCTCAAAGTTGAAGATGCCGGCATTATCCCATCCGTGTTCATCGTCACCTATCAGTGCCCTGTCAGGATCAGTTGAAAGCGTAGTCTTGCCTGTTCCTGAGAGGCCGAAGAAGATAGCCACATCTTTTTTCTTCCCGACATTGGCCGAGCAATGCATCGAGGCGATGCCTTTGAGAGGAAGGTAATAGTTCATCACCGAGAAGATGCCTTTCTTCATCTCTCCGCCGTACCACGTGCCCCCGACAAGAGCCATGTTCTCGGTGAGATTGAACAATACGAAATTCTCGGAATTCATTCCGAACTGTTTGTATTCAGGATTGGTGGTTTTCGATGCCATCAGTACAACAAAGTCTGGCTGAAATGATTTGAGCTCCTCTTCTGACGGACGAATAAACATGTTTTTTACGAAATGTGCCTGCCATGCAACTTCCATGACGAACCTTACATTCAGCCTTGTATCAGCATTGGCGCCGCTGTAGCAGTCAACGACAAAAAGCTTCTTTCCGGAGAGTCGCTTCGAGGTAATCTTTTTGCAGTGTTCCCACGCTTCAGCGCTAACAGGCTTATTATCAGATACAGTAGCCGTTTCCGATTTCCACCATACCGTTTTATCAGTTTTGGCATCACGTACTACATATTTGTCCTTGGGTGACCTGCCTGTAAAGATGCCAGTGTCAACAGCCACTGCGCCGGTATTCGTAACGGTGCCTCTCTCAAAACCTTCAGTTGCCGGTGATGTCTCCTCGGCAAAAAGCTGTTCATAAGAGGGATTATAGATTAATTCCCTGCTATCTGTGATACCATACCGGTCAAGCATTTCTTCTGATTTCATAAAAGGCATTTAGGTAGTGGTGATAAAGTTAGTAATATTTAGTCCTTCGGATTGTGATAAATGTCAGCCCGGCAGGATATTGATATAATATTGTGACAGGCTAAATAGTTATCTTTAAATGTTTTTACTGAATGACATGAGAGCTATCATTTCCTTGCTTCTTATATTTTTGTCCCTGAGTGCCTCCGCGCAGGAACTCAAAATGAGGTCGGTTACCAGAGTCAGACCGGATGACAACAGAAAATACATGCTGACAGGCACCATCCCGGGCTCGCGTTTTTTGCTGGTGACTGAAGAGGGGTATTCAGGACTATTTCTTCTTGATTCAAAGCGTGGGAAGATCCGGCAGATAAGTTCTGACGCAGGTGCAGGATATGAGCCTGCAGTAACGGAAGACGGCAAAAGTGTGATATACCGTTCAGATACCTTCGCGAACAGAAAAAATACACCTCCCTCTTTAAATTTGATCTTGAAACCGGCGAGACTGCAACCCTGATGGATAAAGAAAGAGGCGTATTGCCCGCGGCTGTCTCCGGTAACCGGGTACTTATAAAATCAGACAACAGGAGCAGTGTTGAGTCGTCAGGGTCTCTGTTACTTAAGGGAGCCGGAGACGATATTTTTATTGTCATCGAGGATCTTGTCCCAGTCCTTTATGCCGGAGGTGAGAGGAAACCTCTCAGGCCAAACGGGGAAGGCTACTATATATGGGCTTCACTGTCGCCTGACAAATCCAAAATCGTTTACAGCTTTCAGGGACTCAATACCTTTATTTGTAACAGAGAAGGCCGTATCCTGTACGATGCAGGTAGAATCAATGCCCCGAAGTGGCTGAATGATAATATTATTATAGGTATGGATGATAAAGACGACGGACACAGGGTGGTTTCGTCCGAGATCGTTTACTATTCACTGCCGGCCGAAAAAAGAATTTATCTGACTGATACAGGTAACCGGAGCGAGATGTATCCTTTTCCGGTTTCCGGCGGAAAGAAACTCGCTTTCTGTACCGATGAGGGCGAAATATATATGATGAAGATCAGGGTGAAATGAGGAAGTGGCTGATAACCGGGTTCATAACCTCCTGCCTCCTTTTTCCGTCGGTCCAGTATGGTCAGAAGGCTGATTTTACCGGCATGAGGATTTTTCTCAATCCCGGCCACGGAGGAAATGATTCAGATGACAGGCATATGCTCGCAACTGACTTCTGGGAATCGGAGGGCAACCTTGAGAAGGGACTTTTTCTCCGTGACCTGCTGAAAGACCGCAACGCCACGGTATTCATTTCGCGTACCACCAATTATACTTCTGATGACCTTCCGCTCTCATCGATAGCCGCCATGGCCAATACAGCCAATGCCGATATCTTTGTTTCAATTCACAGCAACGGTTTTGACGGTACACGCAACCAGCCGCTGGTGCTTTTCAGAGGATACGATGACCAGCCCGTATACCCTCAGTCGAAGGTCATGGCACAAATACTCTGGGCTAAACTATTCGAAAAGGGCAACTGCTGGACCAATACCTTTGAGTGGGTCAAGGGCGACTGGACTTTCTATCCGGAATGGGGTGACAAGGTCGGTCTCGGCGTTCTCAGGACCCTGACAATGCCGGGTGTCCTTTCTGAAGGATCATATCATGATTATATTCCTGAATCATGGAGGCTGAGAAACAAGAGCCACCTTCACCATGAATCATGGGCTATACTCCGAGCCCTGGCTGAATATGGGGGTGTCAATCCCGAACCTACAGGTATTATAGCCGGAACAGTAAGAGACAATCTGACCTCACCGTCATACTATTTTAAACCCGGAACAAAAGACGAAGATTCTCCGGTCAATAATGCCGTGGTCACTCTTATGCCTGACAATATTGCCGTCACACTGGATAACCTGAACAATGGATTTTTCATGTTCGATTCGCTGGCCCCGGGAAATTACCAGGTTATCTGTAGCGGGATACCTGATTACCTGACCCAGACCTTAGACGTTGCTGTCACTGCCGGGAAGACCACACTGGCAGACTTCCTCCCGGCATTTGATACCACAAGATTTCCGGTGGTTCTTGATTTTATTACCAGTACAGCCGACAGCCTGCCGTTTAACCAGGAGTTTACGCTTGTGTTCAATATACCTATGAACAGAAATGTCGTCCAGACCAACCTGGTGTTCAGCCCTGCAGTCAGCGTGGTATATGAATGGGATGAAAAAGGCAAGGTACTGACAGTCAAACCGGAGGTTGGATTTACCAGCATGACCAATTATCAGCTGAGGCTGATTACAGGCGCCTGCTCACAATGGAATGTGCCTCTTCTGTCGGAGTTTCAATATAATTTTGTTACCAGATCCCGGACTAAATTCAAGGTGGAAAGAATCTACCCCTCAGTCGGGCTTTCGGGAGTAACGCTGTATCCGCGGGTTACGGTCTTCCTTGATGCGCCTCCTGACCAGGCTTCGGCTTCAGCCGGTATCAGGCTTGTCAACAGTCAGTCCGAACAACTTGCCAGAATAAGAGAAAAATTTGCAACGGTCAACGGAAAGGGAATTTACAGCTTTGAACCGGAGCAGCCTCTGACCGTAAACAGCCAATACCGTATTATCCTCGATGCCGGGGTGAAAGATATCACCGGTGTCACACTGGGTGAGAACAGCGGGCACTCATTTACCACCCGTGCCAAGGCATATGAAACCGGCACGGTGGTGGAGCCTTTTGATGACATATCAGGTTTCTGGGACCCCGAAGCCAGCGGCAGCACCGTTGGCACTGACAATCCGCTTACAACATTTACCCCTTCGTATGATATTCTCCGTACCGGCAGCGTCGCTGGCAGGCTTGATTATGTGTTCACGGGTGAGACCGGAGGGATATGCAGGGTTTTCGACACACGTAAACCGGTAATAGGAAGCAACTTGTCATCATCGTTCGCGATGTGGGTGTACGGAGACCTGAGCAACAATGTGCTGGAGTACTGGTTTTATTCTCCGGGAAGTGTTAATCAGATAGTCTTTGCAGACACTGTTGACTGGGCAGGATGGGACCTGGTTTCAGTACCGTTCAGCCGGATAGGAGGCTCTGGCGACTGGCAATATCACAGCCTGGTTATTAACCAGACCCCGGGAGGAGCGAAGCAGGGATCGATGATTTTTGATGATGCCATGGTGATTACCCCGACGGCTATCAGCGAGGCCAGGGAGGACGAAATTGATTTTATTGTTTATCCCAATCCTTCATCATCATCGGTAACTGTGACATATGTTCTCAGTGCCGCGGCGGAGGTTTCTCTTGATCTCTTCACTCCTGACGGAAGAAGAGCTGAGAACATCTTTCACGGGAAGGAAAATCCCGGGACTTGTCTGCATCAATGGACACCGCCTGGCGACTTACCGGCAGGTAATTACATTATCAGGCTGGAAGCCAGGTCACAGGCTGGCGTATCATCTTCCTCCCTGAAGTTTATCAGGGTCAGGTAACTCCGACGGGCATAAAAGAAAAAGCGCAGGGAAGAACTTTCCCCGCGCTTCATATATTTGCGATTGTCGATTTTAGATTTTCGATTTTTTAATCAAATCGCAAATCGCAAATCGCAAATCGCAAATTCAATTCACCTGTTTACTTTTTCCCATGCTTAAGCGAGGCCTGTGCGGCGGCAAGGCGTGCTATCGGCACCCTGTATGGTGAGCAGCTGACATAGGTGAGACCGTTCTTGAAACAGAACTCCACTGATGCCGGATCACCACCCTGTTCACCGCAGATACCAATCTTGAGTTTGGGACGGGTTGAACGTCCTTTCTCACAAGCCATGGTTATGAGCTGCCCAACACCGTCCTGATCAATTGTCTGGAACGGGTCGTTGGCAAGCATCTTCTTATCAAGATAGTCATTCAGGAATCCTCCGATATCGTCACGGCTGAAACCAAATGTCATCTGTGTCAGGTCATTGGTACCGAATGAGAAAAACTCAGCTGTCTTTGCCATCCTGTCAGCGAGCAGGCAGGCACGAGGTATCTCAATCATGGTACCGTACTTGTTTTCGATCTTGCTGAGGCCGAACTTTTTGCAAACTTCGTCATGGACCCTGTCATAGATCTTTTTCGTGATGTCAAGTTCAGACACATCGCAGGTTACAGGTACCATTAACTCGGGTATCGGGTTCTTGCCTTCCTTCAACAGTTCGGCTGCAGCTTCGAACATTGCCCTTATCTGCATCTCCGATACTTCCGGGTAGGTTACGCCCAGGCGTACACCACGGTGGCCCATCATCGGGTTAGACTCGTGCAGAGCCTCGCCGCGTTTGGCTATTGCCTCAACAGATATACCCAGTGCTTTGGCAAGCTCGGTTTGTTTTTCGACTCCCTGGGGAACAAACTCATGTAGCGGAGGGTCAAGAAGACGGAAGGTCACAGGCAGATTGTTCATTGCCTCAAGTGTGCTTTTCATATCTTTCTTAACGAACGGGAACAACTCTTCAAGAGCAACCCTGCGTTCTTTTTCTCCTTCGCTGAGAATCATCTTGCGGAGAAGGAAGAGAGGCTTCTCTGATCCTTTGCCGTAGAACATATGCTCTGTACGGAAGAGACCGATACCTTCAGCACCGAATTCGCGGGCCACTCTTGCATCATCAGGGTTATCGGCATTGGTGCGGACACCCATTGTGCGGCATGAATCAACAATCTTCATGAACTGCTGGAACCTTGGGTTCTCGGTTGCATCCATGAGTTTGAGCGCTCCGCTGTATGCACAACCTTTCGTCCCGTTCAGGGTGAGAACGTCACCTTCCTTGAAAGTGAGGTCTGTTCCGGCGATTTTTACCTTCCTGCCTGCGAGGTCAACATGCAGTGCTCCTGCACCGACAATGCAGCATTTGCCCCAGCCGCGTGCCACAAGAGCAGCGTGTGAGGTCATACCACCACGTGCTGTGAGGATACCCTCAGCGGCACGCATGCCTTCCACATCTTCAGGATTGGTCTCTTCGCGAACGAGGATTACCTTTTCACCTTTACGGTTCCATGCAACTGCGTCTTCAGCGGTGAACACGACTTTTCCGACAGCAGCTCCAGGGCCGGCGGGAAGACCTTTTACGATGGGTTTTACAGTATTTTCCACTGCCGGATCACAGATAGGATGGAGCAGTTCGTCCAGCTGTACCGGGTCAACCCTGAGTACAGCCTTCTTCTCATCGATGAGGCCTTCGGCAAGCATGTCCATGGCCATGTTCAGGGCAGCGGTACCGGTACGTTTTCCAACGCGGCATTGCAGCATGTAGAGAACACCTTCCTGAATGGTGAACTCGATATCAAGCATGTCATGATAAGCTTTCTCGAGGATATCACGGATATCGCTGAGTTCCTTATAAGTTCCGGGCATTGCTTCCTGCATCGAGTGCAGGTGTTTGTTCTGCTCGTTCTTGGTAGCCTCGTTGAGAGGATTGGGGGTGCGGATTCCTGCCACGACATCTTCGCCCTGTGCATTTACAAGCCATTCACCGTAGAAGAGATTCTCACCTGTTGCGGGGTTGCGGGTAAACGCGACACCGGTAGCTGATGAATCACCCATGTTGCCAAATACCATTGCCTGAACGTTAACCGCTGTTCCCCATGCATCAGGAATACCTTCAATGCGACGGTAGGAGACAGCTTTCTTGCCATTCCAGCTCTTGAAAACGGCCTTGATACCGCCTTCCAGCTGCTGACGTGCGTCATCGGGGAATTCACTGCCGAGTGATTTTTTTACTTTCTTCTTGAATTCCTCTGCAAGTGACTTGAGATCATCAGCGGATAGGTCAGTATCTGACTTATAACCCTTCGCATGCTTGTATTCATCAAGCATCTCATCAAGCTGCTTGCGAATACCTTTGCCGTCTGTCGGCTCAATGCCCTCTGCCTTCTCCATAACCACATCGGCGTACATCATGATGAGACGGCGATAGGAATCCCATACGAAACGGGGGTTGTTTGTTTTCTTGATAAGTCCGGGGATGGTTGCCGAGCACAGGCCTACATTGAGCACAGTGTCCATCATTCCGGGCATAGAGCTGCGGGCACCCGACCGGCATGAGACCAGAAGTGCATTATCCTTGTCACCATATTTCATTCCCATGGCTTGTTCTGCCTTGGTCATTGCTTCCCATACCTCAGGCATGAGCTCTCCTGGCAACTGACAGTTGTTCTCATAATACTCGGTACAAACATCAGTGGTGATTGTGAAACCTGCCGGTACCGGGAGGCCAAGAAGACACATTTCAGCCAGGTTGGCTCCTTTGCCGCCAAGCAGATTTTTCATATCTGCCCCGCCCTCAGCTATCTTCTTGCCGAAGGAATAAACACGCTTAACTTTTGACATAGTCTATAGGATTATATTAATTATTGAATTGTTTTTCAGACCGCAAAATTAAAATAAATGTGGAGATTATAAAACACCTTTTTCTTTATGTTTTGATCTCGGATGGTACATCAGCAGGGTGTCCCGCAAATAGCTCCGGTCTATGTGAGTATAAATCTCGGTGGTGGTGATCGACTCATGACCCAGCATCTCCTGAACGGCCCTGAGGTCCGCTCCGCCTTCCACAAGGTGTGTCGCGAAGGAGTGACGAAAGGTATGAGGACTGATTGTTTTCTTTATTCCGGCCGCGTCTGCCAGTCTTTTTATCACCGTGAATACCATAACCCTTGAAAGTCTCTTTCCCCTGCGGTTAAGGAAGAGAATGTTCTGGTCAGTGATGACAGTCAACGTCATTCTCCTTGCAAGGTAATTGTCGATCTCCCGCAGTGCAACAGAACCTACCGGCACCAGCCGTTGTTTGTTGCCCTTGCCTGTGACAACCACAAATCCTTCATTGCGATGAATGTCGGTCAGCCTCATGTTCACCAGCTCCGAGACACGCAGTCCGCAGCTGTACATTGTCTCAATCATGGCCTTGTTCCTGTGCCCTTCCGGGGTACTCAGGTCGATGGCATTCACCATCATGTCAATCTCATCCAGAGACAGTACTTCCGGCAGTTTCATACCTGTCCTGGGCGATTCGAGCAGGGCCGAAGGGTCATCGGTGATGATTTTTTCAAGAAGCAGATACCGGCAGAAAGACCTGATGCCTGAGATGAGCCTGGCTTGCGTACGTGCAGAATCAAGACCTTCGGCGGTGAAGGCAATGAAATCACTCAGATCCTGGTATGTAAGGTCTGAAGGACTTGCTTCATTCCTTTTTTCACGGATATAATCACGGAGTTTGCGTACATCATTCAGATAAGCCCCGACACTGTTTGATGACAATGACCTCTCAATCCTGAGGTAACTCCCAAACCCTTTCACCGCATCTGCCCATGCTCCTGTCATGATCTTATCTGAACCGGTCCAAAGTTATATCATATTACATAACAGTCATAAATCCGGTCATTTCTTTATTTTTGCATATCAGGTCATAACCAGTGGTCTGTAATATTGTTATGAAGATAGAGATCATAAACGGGCCTAATCTGAACCTTCTTGGTACCAGGGAGCCCGGGATATACGGCAGCCGGGGATTTGAAGACTTTCTCCGTGAGATTGAAGCCAGGTTCCCGTCACTCACATTTAATTACTCGCAGTCAAATGTTGAGGGTGAGATTGTCACAATGGTACAGAATTCCGGCATGCGTTCAGACGGCCTGATCATCAACCCCGGAGGTTATACCCATACTTCCGTGGCGATCGCAGACGCCGTTGCTGCTGTTAATGTTCCCGTCATTGAAGTGCATATTTCAAACCTGCTCTCAAGGGAGGAGTTCCGTCATAGCAGCCTTACCGGGAGGTATTGCCGCGGAACGATCATGGGCTTTGGCCTGGACAGTTACAGGCTGGCAGTGGAAGCACTCATAGAGATATTGAAGAAATAAAAGAATAATGAATGAAGGTATTCTGACAAAGCGAACGAAGATAGTTGCCACTATCTCTGATAAAAACTGTGATCCTGATTTTCTCCGGCAGCTTTTTGAAGCCGGCATGGATGTGGTACGGGTGAACTCCGCCCACCTCGATCCCGAAGGAGTGACAAAAATCGTCACCAATGCCCGGTCAGTTTCAGACAAAATCGCAATTCTTATTGATACCAAGGGACCGGAGATAAGAACCACGATCTGCGACGAACCCCTGCAATTCACTAAGGGTCAGAGTGTGAAGATAGCCGGTAATTCAGATAAAAAAACATCACTTGAAATCATTAACCTTAATTACAGGGATATAGCAATGCATGTCCCGGAAGGGACCTTCATACTTATCGATGACGGTGAGCTTGAGATAAAAATTATTGGTCGGGAGGGTGGCATGCTTGTGGGCAGGATTGAGAATGACGGTGTACTCGGATCGAGAAAGACTGTTAACATACCACAGGTCCGGATCAACCTTCCGTCCGTGAGTGAGCGCGACCTGACCTTTATTGATCTGGCGGTAAAGCTTGATGTTGAGTACATTGCACACTCATTTGTGAGATCGAAGGAAGATGTTCTCGCGGTTCAGCAATTGCTTGACAAACATGGCAGCAACATCAAGATCATAGCAAAGATCGAAAATCAGCAGGGGGTGGACAATCTTGATGAGATCATGGATAATTCCTACGGGATAATGGTGGCCCGTGGCGATCTCGCCATCGAGGTACCTTTTGAGAGAATTCCTGGTATCCAGCGGACAATAATTGAGAAATGCATCACGAAACGCAAACCTGTTATCGTGGCTACACAGATGCTGCATTCGATGATCACAAACCCCCGCCCGACACGAGCAGAGGTGAGTGATGTGGCAAATGCAGTTTACAGCCAGACAGACGCCATCATGTTGAGCGGTGAAACGGCGGCTGGAAAATTTCCGCTTGAGTCTGTAAGAACAATGACCAAAATAGCCGTTGAGACTGAAATGGAGAAAGACGAGTATATTGAGATGCCCGCCGGATCACTCAGCGGGGAAGTATCAGCTTACCTGGCAAAAGTTGCCGTGAAAACCTCAATACGGATAAATGCCAAAGCTCTGCTCGCCGATACCGTTAACGGTACTGCGATCAGAAATATGGCCGGCTTCAGGGGCATCAAGCCTATCGTCGCCCTTTGCTATTCGTACCGGACGATGAGAGAGCTCGCACTGTCATATGGCGTGGTGCCTGTGTTTATTGAGAAGAAAAAGTCTGTTGATGAGTTCATCAGGGTTTCACTCAGGGACCTGCTCAGCAAGCACGACCTTGATGACAATGACATTATTGTCGTACTGGCGGGCAACTTTTCAAGGGCTGCAGGATTTTCATTTATTGAAGTCGGCACCGTCGAGTACCTGAAGGAGCGGGTCAGAATAAGTGAGAGTGATCTGATGGCTTGATTTTTGCTGTGAAACACTGTATGTTGGTATGAAAATATTATCACTCGCAATATTAATTTTTTTGCATCCTGTGCATGTGTCACTGACAGGTATTGAGTATGACAAGATGAACCAGGTTTACTCTGTGTTTGTTAAAGTATGGTCTGACGACCTTAAATCAGACATCAGACTGTTGAATATGAGAAGTGATCAGAGTAAAGAAGACGAAAGTGAGATATATTACAAATATCTGACAGACAGGATTTTAATAATTGAGGACGGAAAACAGCTGAAGATGACATTAATGAAGACGGAAACCGACGGCCTGGAGCACAGGTTTAACCTTGAAGCCAGCGGAAGCCGGGCGGTAACCAATGTTACAGTGATCAACCGGATTATGACCCGGCTTTATGATGATCAGGCAAACATGCTGCTTTTCAGTTTTAACGGCATTGAAGACGGATACAAGTTCACCACTGCTGATACTTTGAAGAATTACCAGGTAAAATGAAAGGGTTTAAGATGATAAGAAGAATTCTGTCAGCATTTGCACTCCTGTTTTTGATCATGGCTTCTGCCAGCGCTACGCATAACCGTGCAGGAGAAATAACCTACACACAGATATCTGACCTGACATACGAGGTCACAGTCACCACCTTCACATATACACTCAGTAAGGCTGACAGGCCAACACTTGATGTTGAATGGGGTGATAATTCCATTACGAACGTAGCAAGGATCTCCGAAACCTATCTGCCGAACAATTACAAGAAGAATGTTTATGTTTCAAGGCATACCTATCCCGGGCCTGGCATTTACAGAATAGTCGTGCAGGACCCAAACAGAAATTACGGGGTGGAAAATATTCCGAATTCTGTCAATGTCGTATTTTCAATTTCCACCATACTTATTGTAAACAGTTCCATAGGCAGAAACAGCACCCCGGTACTTTTAAATCCGCCATATGACAAGGCTGCCCTCGGGAATATTTTCATTCACAATCCCGCTGCATTTGATCCGGACGGCGACAGTCTCTCTTATAAACTTACCGTATGCACAAAGGAGGATGGCAAGCCAATCGCCAATTACACCCTTCCACCTGCATCCAATAAGTTTTATGTTGATTCAATTTCCGGAGATCTGGTATGGGACGCGCCTACTAAAATTGGCATCTATAATGCTGCGATGGAGATACAGGAGTGGCGCGGTGGAATAAAGATAGGAATTGTTGTCAGGGACATGCAGATTGAAGTATATGATACAGATAATAATCCGCCTGTCACTGCCCCGCTTACCGACCTGTGCGTGGAGGTCGGTGAGACTGTCTCCCTCGATATTTCGGCAACGGATGAAGATGCTGATTCTATAAAGCTTATCGCAACATCCGGAATATTTACCACAGGTTCCTGCAAAGCAACATTCACCACCATCAGCTCCGCTCCTGGGCTTACCACGGCACGATTGCAATGGGTGCCCTGTCACAGCAGCGTAAGACACCAGCCTTATGATATCATCATTAAAGCTGAGGATAATAACGCAGAGCTGCAGCTTGTTGATATTGACAACATGAGCATCAAGGTGCTTGGACCCCCGCCTGTGCTGACCGATATCATGCCGCAGGGGAATTTTGTTCAGCTGATATGGGAAAACTATGGCACCCCGGAAATTGCCGGGTTCAGCATCTACCGCCGTGAAGGAGCATCATCACTCGTTGCTGACACATGCTATGACGGCATACCGCCCTCATCAGGCTTTGTCAAGGTAGGTTATGTATCCGGCTACGGCGCTCTGACATTTACTGACACCAATGGCGGCGCGGGTCTTGAAGCCGGCACTGAATATGCCTACAGAATAGTGGCAGTATATCCCAACGGTACTGAAAGCAAGCCGTCAAATGAGATCGTGACTGCTCTTATCAGGGGCTTGCCGCTGATAACAAATGTATCCATCCGCAACACCTCCGCAACCAACGGATCACTGAAACTGGCGTGGCAGAAGCCCCTTCACCTGGATACCATTCCTGCAAACGGGCCTTATGAATATAAGATTTACAGGGCTGAGGGTATAACCGGCACGGATTACCAGCTCATTTATACTTTGCCTACGACTGACCTTAATGATACTGTCTATATTGACACTCTGATCAACACCCTTGACAAGGGATGGATTTACAAGATTGAGCTATACAATAACGAATCCGGCAACCGTTTCCTGATCAGCGACCCGGGTATTGCATCGTCACTGTTTGCGGGCGCCTCGCCGGGAGACAGGAAAGTCAGGTTTGAGCTGAAACGCAACGTGCCCTGGATCAACAATACTTATGATTTCTACAGGTACGACGGCGCTTCATGGGTGCTGATAGGAAGCACCTCCGGTCAGTTGACCTTCGTCGACGATAACCTTGTCAACGGTACCGAGTATTGCTATTATGTGGTATCGACAGGCGGTTATCAGGGTTCTGATACTCCCAAGAACCTGATAAACTTTTCACAGAAAACCTGCATCACCCCGGTCGACAATGAGCCTCCGTGCATACCCGTACTGTCAGTGTCATCGCAATGTGACAGTCTTTACAATACGGTTACCTGGACAATAGCCGACCAGGTGTGTTACGACGATGTGGCAGCCTATAAGCTTTATTATAAACAGACCAGGGAGGAGGATCTTGCACTGCTTACCACAATCGAGAACAGGGATATACATAAATATATCCATTACCTTCCTGACTATGTCGCAGGTTGCTATGCGATCTCAACTGTCGACGCGGTGGGTAATGAAAGTAATCTGTCAACGATGATATGTGTTGACTCCTGTAATTTTTATGAGATCCCTAACGTATTCACTCCCAACGGTGACGACTTTAATGACTGGCTTGTTGCAAAGACCTCTGTGCTTGTTGAGAAGGTGGAATTCAGCATCTTCAACAGGGCCGGTGTGCTCGTCTTCAAAACAGAGGAACCGAAACTGAACTGGGATGGCACATATAAAGGGAAAGTTGTACCTACAGGAGTCTATTATTATGATTGCGAAGTGTTTGAACGCAGGATTTCAGGGACAGAACAGTTTCATCTGAGCGGTTTTGTCCATGTAATCACCGAAAAAGGAGCAGGTCCTGGGGTAGTGGAAGCAAAAAAGTAAAACGGAATGAAAAAAGGTGTTGTTCTTCTGATCATAATTCTTGCGTCACAGCTGATTGCCGGACAGGGAAGGTATAATGAAATGCTGAAGGCTGTCGCACTGTCGGCCGGGGGTAATAATATTGAGGCTGCGGGAGTACTTACCGGGCTGATAAATGCTGCCCCTGATCCTGAGCTCTTCCTCCTCAGAGGAGATGCGTACCTGAAATCCGGAAATGTGAAGGAGGCAAAGAGTGATTTTATGGCTGCCGAGAGCATAAACCAGGGGTCGGGCCTGTACGGACTTGCCAGCTGTGCTGCTGCCGGAGGTGACGCCAGGGCAGCCGTTGCCTATCTGGAAGCTCACCTTAAATCTCAGTACAGGAAGAGCGAGCCTGAGATCATGCTTGACAAATCATTCGGGTCAATTCAACCTTCACCCGAGTGGAAAAGCCTCTGGAAAAAAGAGTGGTACAAAGGTTACGAGAGGAAAGGCTGGGAGATAGACAATTATTTGAAGACGGGAAATACCGATCTTGCCGAAGAGGTGTGGCGCGAACTTTCTGCCGTGTATTCAGACATGCCAGTTACAGACTATTATCACTCAAAAATACTTATAGCCAGAGGCCAGTACCGTGATGCCGCAGCACTTCTTGCTCCGCTGACAGCTGATCCGGAGGCACCCGCTTCATACCTGAACGCCCTTGCCGGAGCCCGGGCGGGGGAGGGCAATTATTACGCAGCAGCTATGGTATATGGCAGACTGATCGATGCGGCGTATCCCGATCCGCAGCTCTATCTGAAAAGGGCGGCAATGCTTGTCAAAGCGGGCGACCGTGATGCTGCCAGGGATGATATGGAAACGTACCTTGGGCTCGACCCGGAGAATTCCGAAGCTCTTGGGCTGATCGGAAAAACCCTTGCGGAGGAGGGGGCAATATATGAGGCACTTCCTTACCTTAATATGAACATCGAGAAACACCCGGGCGAAGCCATGGCTTTCAGCATCAGGGGCGATGCATGGCTTGCTGCACGCACATGGGATAAGGCAGCGGAAGATTATACGATGAGTCTCGATCTCGACCCTGAGAATGCCGATGTAAATCTTAATCTGGGGATATCCCTGATAAACAGTGGCACGCCCGGAGACGCATGCCACTACCTCCGTAAAGCAAAGGACCTTGGAAATAAGGATGCAACAAAGTACCTGAGCAAATACTGTATAAAATAAAGGTTTTCAGACAGGGCGTGTCACCTTACATGTTTGGCAATCCTGTCATACAGGTCCTTCGGCTTGAAGGGCTTCAGCACATAATCATTGATAGCCAGGTTTTCAATCTTGTCGTGAGCCTCTGACATCACTGCTGCTGTCAGGGCAACGATAGGCATGCTGCTAATCTTCTTGTCAGCCGAACTGCGGATGATGCGTGTCGCCTCTATCCCGTCCATCACAGGCATGTGAAGATCCATGAGGATAAGGTCATACTGGGTTTTGTTCACTTCGTCAAGTGCCAGACTTCCGTTCTCAACATGAGTGACAATCACACCCCAGCTTTCAAGGAATTTATTGGCTACAAAGAAGTTAATCTTATTGTCTTCGGCAACCAGGATTTTCTTTCCGACCAGCCCCTTCATTGTTTCAGCGGCGCTCTTATCAGTCGCCCTTGCATCTGTGGCCGGCAGGCCGTATTCTATTGAGAACCTGAATACGGATCCTTTATCCGGCTCGCTTGATACGCTTAAACTTCCGCCCTGCAGATCAACGAGACGCTTGCATATAGCCAGACCAAGTCCGGTACCTCCATACTTGCGGGTGGTGTCGGGAGAAGCCTGTGCATAGCTTTCAAAAATCTCATCCAGCTTATCTTTTGCGATCCCTATACCTGTGTCTGTAACGGCAAATTCCAGGACAGCCCTGTGTTCATGTTTTTCCTTTACAGCGGCGCTGAGCGAGATACCTCCGGTGGAGGTGAATTTCATTGCATTTGAAATGAGATTGGTCATAATCTGGTTCAGCCTGACAGGGTCACCAATCAGCGAAACCGGGAGGTTAGCCGATTTCTCAACCGAAAACGAAATACCTTTTTCTTTGGCGTGGTGGCTGTACGAGCGCTTGACATCTTCCAGCATGCTTGCAAGATCGAACTCTGTCTTTTCAAAGACAATCTTGCCGGCCTCCATTTTATTATAGTCAAGGATGTCATTGACCAGGGTCATCAGGTGATTAGCCGAGAAGCGCAGCGTATTTATGAATTCCATCTGATCCTCCCGGGGATTGCTCTGGTACAGGAGGTTGGTGATGCCAATCACCTCATTTAGGGGTGTTCTGATCTCATGGCTCATCGTCGACATGAACTGTTGCTTTGAAAAAGCAGCTTCCTCAGCCCGCTTGCGTGCCGTAATGAGGTTGTCAAGCATCCTCCGGCGCTGCAGTGTGAGCACTATCTGGTTTGCAATGAACTCGAATACCTGGAGGTCATCGTTGTTGAATGCGTCAACCTTCTTGTAATCCTGAAGGCAGATGGCGCCAATGACTTCATCATCCATCTTGAGAGGGACACCCATCCATATCTTGCAGGGAGAGCCCACCAGGCTTATGGCTCCTGTTTTTTCTATTTTGAGGATGTCATTTTCATCAAGCAGGACAGCCTTATTGTTCTTGATGACCCAACCCGTGAGAGTGTTTTTTGCATCAGTCTCCTTGAAATGGTCAAGCTCATCGGCAAAGAAGGGAAAGGTCAGAGTATCTTTCTCATGGTTGTAAAGGGCAATAAAGAAGTTGTTTACATTCCATAACTTACTGATTTCCTTGACAATGGTAGGGTAAATGTCAAAGATGTCCGAATCCTGCAGTGCAACTGTCGAGATGTTATACTGGATCTCCTGCATCAGGCGGCTCTTGATCTCACGGCTGATATCACGGTAGATTCCCAGGAAGGCTATCGTCTGATCATTGGAGATTACGGATGATGCGATAAGAGAAACATTGATTTTGTTTCCCAGCTTATCCCTCCTTACAGTTTCCATAGCCTCCGTACCTTGTTCCAGAGCTATTTCATCGACCTTAATTGCTTCTTCCTTGAGCTCATCAGGGACAATCAGATCATCTACCATCCGGTTCTGCACCTCCTCAGGCTCATACCCGTAGAGCTTTGTGAACCCCTTGTTGATCCTTAAAATCCGTCCGTCGAAATCCGTAAGTACAATAGCCTCAGGAGCAGCATCAATCAGGTGTTCGAGCATTGCCTTCTCCGTTGAGAGCTTCTGCTCATAGTCCTTGTGCTTGCTCACATCTGTAAGAACACATCTGTAACCGGTGACCCTGTTCCTTATGATTATTGGTCCGGCATGAAAGAGCACCGAGACCCTGCGTTTCTGTTTGTTTAAAAGGTAATACTCATCGAAGGTGATCTGCCCCGGCTTGGTAAGATCGGAAAGCTCCTTCATCAGTCTGTCAAGGTCTTCATTCATGAACAGCTCAGGAAGCGATACCCCTTTTGTAAGATCATTATTGTCAAACCCGAGAGTGATCATTCCCTGGGTGTTCATGAAAGTGACATTCCCCTTGGTGTCAATCTCCATGATCATCTCCGGCAGAAGCTCGGCAAAGGTCTCAAAGACAATTCCCTGCTTTAGTATTTCATTTTCCCTCTCTTTCTGATGCTGGCCTGCTTCCCATGTTACTACGATATCGCCTGAGGAAAGAAGGAGGCCGATATAATATCCGTTATCATCATTTCCGTCGTCTGAGACAGGAATTTTAAATGAACCTACTCTTCTCTGAATATTCTCAAGGAGTGTCAGCAGGGCTTTATGGTCACTCAGGGGTGTCTCGCTGATCTCCCTGCCGAGAACGTCATCGTGATCGAGTTGCTCAACCTCTTCGGCACGGAAGTTAAAATCAATGATATAGAATTTATCGTCGTCAGAACGCCTCAGGATCATGACATAACTGCTCATCGAATCAAATATCTCCTTGAGGATCTTTTCTGATTCAGCTCTGGCATACCCGTCATTGAGCGTACTTATATCATTATAGTAAGTGATCAGGTAGATGCTGTCACCGAAGAAGAATGTTCGTGCACTGAAAAGGAAAGTCCGTTCCTCACCTGTACGCATACGAAGTCTGATCTCAAGGTCGCTTACCCTCTTGAGGCGAAGAAGCAACCTCTGGTATTTCCTTCCCTGTATCAGATCAACAAACAGCTGTATGTCTTCCGAGGTTTTGCCGATGACCTCTTCCCTTTTGTAGCCGGTAGTATCAAGGAACGCCTGGTTAACCTCAATGTACTCCAGCGTCTCAAGGTTGCTGAGGGTGATAAGCTGGTTTGTCGAATTGAAAGCCAGCTCGGGAATATCTGTCAGATGTTTAAGGGAATCCAGAAAAGCGGGTGAATGATCAGTCTCCTTTCTTTTCTCTTTGCGGTTTTCCATCTGAGTACCTATCAAATCGTTCAATATATCCGGATTAAAGCAGAATTAACGGTGATAAACGTAGTTACGTCTGACACACTTATTAAACCGCACAGGGTTTATTATATTGCATTTGATTTATGTTTTTTGAAGTAGGCACACCAGATTGATATACCACAGGTGTTACATGCAGGATTACGGGCAGTGCATGTATAACGTCCGTGCAGCAGAAACCAGTGGTGGGCCAGCGGCCTTTTTTCTGCGGGTATCTCTTTTGTCAGTCTCAGCTCGACCTCCAGGGGATTCCGGGCTCCGGGGGTTAACCCGATACGCCTGGCAACCCTGAAAATATGGGTGTCAACTGCAATCACAGGCGTGTTCCATACTACGGAGGCGACGACGTTGGCAGTCTTGCGTCCTACCCCCGGCAGCTCCCTCAGTTCGTCTATTTCCGAAGGGACGACCCCGCCAAACCGACCTAAGATCATCTCTGCCATGCCTTTGATGTGTCTGGCCTTGTTGTTGGGATATGAACAGCTTTTTATAATCTCAAAGATCTCTTCCTGTCTGGCCTGTGCCATTGTTTCGGCATCGGGAAACTTCTCAAAGAGGGCCGGAGTGATCATGTTTACCCTCTTGTCAGTGCACTGGGCTGATAAAATCACCGCAACAATAAGCTGGAAAGGATCACTGTAGCCCAGTTCTGTCTCTGCAACTGGCATGGTCAGTTCAAACCATTCGAGTACTCCCTTGTACCTTTCTTTTATCTTCACCTGATTTAAGGTTATTACGGGTTGAAAGTAATATTTTTTTACTTTTAGACGAAAATGGTTCACCAGGTGAATAAAATCATGGTAATTCATTATCCTATTTATTATTTTTCGTCCCTATGCAACGCATTAAGATAAACATCGATTCTTGCAGTTCACTGATCATTACGGGAGGTGATCTGAACGATCTTCACGCATTACTTCCATCAGGCAGCAGGATTTTTATCATCACTGACACGAATGTCAGGGGATTATACGGTGACAGGTTTCCGGTAGCGGAAGTGTTGACTGTGCAGCCCGGGGAGGAGAGCAAGACGCTGACCGTAGTAGGTGATCTGTGCTCCCGGCTTCTTGAAGCAGGAGCAGACCGCTCAGCATTCATCCTGGGCTTTGGCGGGGGTGTGGTCTGTGACATAGCGGGATTGGTGGCCTCGGTATATATGAGAGGCGTACGGCACGGTTTTGTCTCAACAACACTCCTCTCACAGGTCGATGCAAGCACAGGAGGGAAGACAGGCGTAAACCTGGGAGCATACAAAAATATCATTGGGACTTTCAGGCAGCCTGAGTTTGTACTGTGTGACCACAAAATGCTTTCGACGCTTCCCGAAGAGGAGTTTCAGTCAGGATTGGGCGAGCTGATCAAGAGCGCCATCATACGCGACAGGGATCTCTTCTTTGATATTTCATCAGCTCTTGGCCGCATTTATGAACGTGATCCGTTAATTCTTGAAGATCTGATTTGCAGGGCTGTTAAGATAAAGGCCGGCATTGTCAGGCATGACCCTCTTGAGAAAGGAGTGAGAAGGCTGCTTAATTTCGGGCACACCTTCGGCCATGTTATCGAGAGGGCATACAACCTGCCTCATGGTATTGCAGTGATGGAAGGTATGCTGATCGCTTCAAGACTGTCGGTGTGGACCAATGAGCTGCCGCTGTCTGAGCTGCGCATTTTTGAGAAGGTTCTCGAACAGGCAGGCTTTCCCGGTGAGCATGTACTGCCGGGTAATGCAGTCAGCATGATATCAAGGGATAAGAAAAGCCGGAACGGTTTCGTAAGCTTCGTGCTGCTGCGCTCTGTGGGAAAGGCTGTCATCAGGAAATTGCCTGTTTCAGAGATAGATGCCTTCGTAAGGTATTACAGTGAAAATGAACAAAATAAAACAATGATAACACAAAGATGAACACAATAGGAGTTGTTTTCAGGGTTTCAATATTCGGTGAGTCGCACGGCTCATCAATTGGAGTGGTTATAGACGGCTGTCCTGCCGGGTTGCCTTACTGGCGTGAGGAGCTGATGGCAGACCTGTCGAGGCGCAAAGGATTGCTACCCGGCACCACACCACGCAAAGAGGCTGATGAGCCGGTAATCCTCGGCGGCATATTTAATAATTTTACCACTGGTGCTCCTATAGTTATCTGCACCCATAACGACGACACCCGTCCCGGCGACTATGAGCAGTTCTCAAGCATACCCAGACCGGGCCATGCCGATTTTACGGCAGGGTATAAATACAAGGGTTTCAGCGATATGCGTGGCGGAGGACATTTCTCCGGCCGCCTGACATGGGGGATGGTCGCCGCTGGATACTTCGCCAGGAAGATCCTCTCTCCGGCAATCATCACTGCAAATCTCATCGAAGCAGGAGGGGAGAAAGACCCTGCAGCAGCTATTGCCAGGGCAATGGAAACCAATGATACTGTTGGCGGCGTTGTTGAATGTATTGTAAAAAACGTTCCGAAGGGACTGGGAGAGCCGGCCCTTTTCTCTGTGGAATCTGCTCTGGGTCATATTGCGTTCGGCATCCCTGCTGTGAACGGTGTTGAATTCGGCGCCGGATTTGCTTCCTCAAAAAGCTACGGCTCCCTGCACAATGACCCATTTGTCGATGCCCGGGGTAAGACCTCGACTAACAATGCCGGCGGAATTAATGGAGGAATAACTAATGGCAACGACCTTGTAATGAGAGTGTCAGTCAAACCCGCAGCCAGCACCGGGGTACTTCAGAAGACTTTCAACAAGGATAAGGGCGAGATGACAGAGCTGGAGATCACCGGCAGACACGACGCCTGCATAGCAAGAAGGATACCCGTGATCCTCGAATCTGCAGTAGCGATTGGCCTCGCTGACCTGCTCCTGATTGACAGGGGCATAAACGGACTGAGAGAGAGACCTTAGTAAAAGTGCAGAAGTCCGGTTGTACCGGGATGATTCTCACATAGTCATGATAAGGATGCGCTCCGTACTGTCTGTTATCCTGAACCGGTTATCGATGCGGTAACCCATGACCCACATAACTTTGTTTCCGGAAAGGAGAAGAAGAACTTTCTCCTTTTCTGTCACAGGAACTTTCAGGTCGATGAGAAAATCACTTATTTTCTTCAGATGTGACATACCCAGCGGTGCAAACCTGTCACCCGGTTCCCAGTGTCTGACGGTAACAGGAAAATCAACCAGTGCCAGATCAAGACACGCTGTCAGCCTGCTTCGCGGCAGGGGATCATCAGACGGACCGGTGATGCGCAGACCGGTGAAAAGACCTGACAACCTCATCTCATCTATTGAGGAAAAAATGTATGGAGATGGCTGTTCATCACTTCTGGCAGAAATGAGGATCCTGCCCCTGTCCCTGAGCAAATGGTGGGTCGATGTTAAAATATACCTTCCCGGCGATGAATCGAGCAGGTCGATCATCTCCTGAGTCTGATGTGATGATAGTCCGTATTTTTTGAAAAGCTCATAGATGTGGGGAGCAGCAGGAGTAAGTGATCTGAGCTTGCTGACATCGGCTTCAACGCCATTGCCTCCCGGTCTGAAAAGTTCAGAGTGAATTCCTTCTATATATATATCAACCAGCTTCGAGGCGGAATTAAGATGAGACATGGTTTCAGTGATTGCAGCAACGGAGTTTGCATTTACTTTTTCAATCTCCGGTAAAACCCTGATTCTTATTCTGTTCCTGGTATATTTAACCTCAGCATTGGAGCTGTCTTCGCGGTACTTTATTTTTTCTTCTGTGGCAAAAGCGTCAATCTCGCCTCGTGTGGCGAAAAGCAGTGGTCTGATTATATTGTTATGCCGCGGGCTCATCCCTGTAAGCCCGTTGAGCCCGGTGCCCCTGAGCAGGTTTATGAAAAAGGTCTCAATGTTGTCATTCAGGTTATGAGCCACTGCCACTGCATCAAAGCCTTCTTTTTCAATAAGGGTGTCAAACCAGTTGTAACGCAGCTCTCTTGCAGCCATCTGAACCGAGATATGCCTTGAGGCAGCGTATCCCAAGGTATCGAACTTTGTGGTAAAACACTCAATCTTTCTCTTTCCCGCGTAGCTGATTACGAATTTCTCGTCACCGTCAGATTCCTTTCCCCTAAGAGAAAAGTTGCAGTGCGCTATTGCATGGTCTGTACCTGCTTCCCTGAAAAGGAAAGCCATAACCATCGAATCTATACCTCCGCTGACTGCAAGCAATACCCTGGTGCCTGCTGAAAACAGCTGTTGCTGTTTTGAATATTCGATAAACCTCCGGTACATTCTCTTTTCCCTGTGCAAAGTTAAGAATCAGAAGGAACATTGGTCTGCTGCCATGTCAAAAAGAACTGGTTTCAGTGATTGGTCACTGGTAAGTAATCACGCCCGGCGGGTCAGGTTCAAAACCGGGGGGCTTAAGCCGTACGATCCCGTCAACTGTAATCCATGACGATTGGGAGTAGTCTGGCAGATTAGGATACCAGGCCAGCCTTATTTGTATTGTGTTCAGAACAAGCCGGTCATTTCTGATCCGCACACCTGCTCCCAGGGCTGAAATATAGTTGTATTCTCCGGAGGTCAGCGCTCCCCTGATAAGAAATCCGGCATCAGCAAAGGCGAATATCGCGAACCTGAAGCCGAGACGGGGCCTGGCAGTAAAAAGAACCGGCTCGAGGGTGGCAATAATCCTGTTGTCTCCGGCTATTGAATCATTCCTGAAGCCCCGTATAAAATCATTATTGCGTAAATACAGGTACTCGTCTGTATACCTGTTGAACCCCCTGATATAATACAGATTGACGAAGGTGCGGATCTTTGCCCCCCCCGCCTTTATAAGAGGAGTGAAGTACTTCAACCTGGTTTCGAACAGCCCCTGTTCTGTGTTCCCCTCATTATAAAATGTCGAGAAGCTGATACCGCCGTATATATATCCGAACCTGGTAAAAATATTTCCGAATGATGCTTTCAGTCCTGCATAATTTCTAAACTTGAACTCATTTAACTCCCTTCCGCCCATCAGCTCAAGCATATACCCGTAGGGAACATCCTCGGTCCGGCCATAACTGTAAATCAAGTGAGGTATTGATGAATCTCTGTGACGAAATGGCAATACTACCTGTGATCAGTTGATAGCTCTGGAGGCGGTAATAGGAATTATCATCTATTTCAGGTCTTTTGATTACATTGTTGCTGTTGTATCTGGCTGAAAAAATCAGTCTTGTGACAGTTTCATGGTCCAGCATGAATGACCTCGCTCCCCAGTAATCATGATAAATGTAGCGGAGAGGTTGCGGAGTGGCCATAGTGTCAAGGTCTTCTGTGGTATAGTTCAGTCTTATAGATGCTGACCATGCGTATTTTGTTTCTGAAGTGGTGAAACCCCGCCTGAAAATTCCACCCATTTTTGTTGAGCCAAGACCGTCGGAGAAATCGAGTTCAAGATCCGCGAATGTCCGCGCGATATTCCTGACTGCATATTTTATTCCGAAACCCGGATATGCATATTCATCGAAGTTATAGGGAACTGTCACGGCAAGCTCGTGCCCAAGCCCTGCAAAGTTTTTATCAAAGAGTTTCACTGTCCCTTTAGGGATACCGTCAAACTGGAAGGCAACCCCGTACGGATAGTTTTCACGTACTACCACCGCCACATCCACAAGGTTACTGTCTGCCGGAACGATGATGATGCGTGCATCCTCAACGAATGGCAATTCCCTTAGCAGCCTCTCATTGTCTGCCATCTCCAGTGAGGATACGGTATCTCCTTCGTGAAACACCAGGTACTGATTAAGCACAAACGTGTGGGTCTTTACATAGGTCGAATTGAGCAGCCTGTCTGCTTTTGACTGATCAGTTTCAACCGGATTATCAATGTCAGTACCGAAAGCATTAAGCCTTATCACTTTCCTGGTCCTGATCACCTTGCCTTCGAACTCATCATAACGCGATGTGCTTTTCATCTTCTCCCTCATGTTTCCGGTAGCAGGCGGTGCGACGACCAGCATATCATAAATAAGGCTGGTAAGCTTCCGCTTTTCAGACCTTACCCTGAGGGTATCGTAAAATGCAACCGAAATAGTATCCGGGGAGGCTAATGCCTGTGCAGTTACATGCAGCTCAGAACCTGCAAGAAGAATGCAAATAATAATTAATGTTCCGGGGAAGAGACTATTATTGGCACATCGGTTCACAGCTGCTTTGAATTGTCTTCCAGGACATCATCGGAGTTAAACTGGAACCCGAGTCTTTTTCCTGTAATCAGTCTTGAATGCTGTATTTTTGATTCGGCCTGACCTACAGATGCGATCTTTACCGTATCGTAGGGCGGTACCAGGAGATCGAATTCCAGCGAGTAGTTTATGGCCGTATAAACAATTTTCTGAAGAGACTCCTTGCTGAATTCCTCATTTCCGTAGTTGGTGAAGAGCATGCCCATCTGCCTTTTGCCTTCCACGAAATACTGATTTTCGTGGTTTATGAATATGCGGGCGATGAGGTACCCGAGGTCGTCGAGCCTTGAGTATTTGAAGGAATCTGCCAGGAAGTTGTAAATATTTATGATACCGCTGTATGCATTGTATTTACTCTTCTGGATGTAGGCAGTCTTCCATGCCGGGTGATCGCGGTCAAACTGGAATATATTCGAGTGCATGCTGAAAAGAAGCATATCGGCGGCTACCCTGATCTGGGCATCAAATGTGCTTCTGTCAGTATATTCCATGCGTATCCTCTGATCCACATCCGACAGGTTGAGGTTTACCTCCCTGGAGAGGTTTTTCAGTATATCCTTAACCATTATAAATGCTTCCGCAGTGTTGTCAAATACCTTTGTCTTAAGTACCGATTTATTCTTCAGGGTATCGACTATCATCATCTTTCTCTGTGTCGGATCATCTACCATGGCAAATACTATTACTTAATCCACTAAAATAGTGTTTTATTAACGATTGGCAAAACACTTTTCTATTAACGGAATGGTGTCAATTTAAGTATGAACAATCAATAGGCCCGTGCAAAGAGGACTCTCATGTGCGATGGTTTACCGGTCAGGATGCATTTGCCCTCTTCGGCAGGATTATCGAAGGGTATTGCCCTGATGGTTGCTTTCGTCAGGTTTTTGATCTGCTCTTCTGTTTCGGTGGTGCCATCCCAGTGTGCCATAACGAATCCTCCCTTGTTCTCAATGATATCACGGAACTCATCCCAGCTGTCAGCAGTATATGTGTTTTCAGTTCTGAAATCTACTGCTTTCCTGTAGATATTCTTATGGATCTCCTCCATCAGTCCGGTAACATATGTGACCACGCTGTCACGACTGATGGTTTCCTTTGTGAGAGTATCGCGCCTGGCTACCTCCACAGTTCCGTTTTCAGCATCGCGCGGACCGATGGCGAGCCTGACAGGTACACCCTTAAGCTCATAATCTGCAAATTTGAACCCCGGTTTCTGAGTGTCACGGTCATCGTATTTTACTGACAGACCGGCTTTCTCAAGCTGGCCCTTGAGGTCTGTTGCTATTTCGGAGATACTGCCCAGCTGTTCATTACCCTTGTATATCGGAATAATTACAACCTGTATCGGCGCGAGCCTTGGTGGCAGGACAAGTCCGTGGTTATCGGCATGTGCCATGATCAGTGCACCGATGAGCCGGGTTGTCACACCCCATGATGTAGCCCAGACATAATCAAGCTTGCCCTCCTGGTTGGTGAACTGGACATCAAATGCCTTCGCAAAGTTCTGACCGAGAAAATGGCTTGTCCCGCCTTGCAGGGCTTTGCCGTCCTGCATCAGCGCTTCGATTGTATATGTATCTATGGCACCGGCAAATTTCTCACTTTCAGTCTTCACCCCCCTGATCACCGGAAGCGCCATAAAATTCTCTGCGAAATCAGCATAGACACCCAGCATCTTTCTTGCCTCTTCCTGCGCCTCCTCCCTGGTTGCATGAGCCGTATGGCCCTCCTGCCAGAGAAACTCCGTAGTCCGGAGAAACAGCCGGGTTCGCATCTCCCACCTTACGACATTTGCCCACTGGTTAATCAGTAACGGGAGGTCACGGTAAGAATGTATCCAGTCCTTATAAGTGTTCCAGATGATAGTTTCGGAGGTGGGCCTTACAATCAGTTCCTCTTCAAGCTTCGCATCAGGGTCGACAATGATGCCTTTGCCATCGGGTGAGTGTTTTAGACGATAGTGCGTCACAACGGCACATTCCTTGGCGAAGCCCTCCACATGAGCAGCTTCCCTGCTGAAGAACGACTTTGGAATAAACAGCGGAAAGTATGCATTTACGTGTCCTGTAGCTTTGAACTTACGGTCAAGTTCCGCCTGGATCTTTTCCCAGATGGCGTAACCGTAAGGTTTGATAACCATGCATCCCCTCACTGCTGAGTTTTCGGCAAGATCAGCTTTGATTACAAGATCATTGTACCATTGTGAATAATTTTCCTCCCTGTTAGTAAGAAACTTGGCCATTAGTTTGGTATAGTATTTGAATTATGTTAATTAGCAAAAAAAGAATTGCGTAAAAATAGGCAAAACTTGCGAACCAAACAGGGAGGCATACAATGAAGACGAAAATTTTGCTCACAGCTATGGTCACGATGGCGCTTGCATATTCGGCACTGGCCTCAGGCCCCGGTGAATTCTCAGGTGAAAGGGGTTACTAGTAACCAGCAGATCGTCGTGAACAACTATTACTACGAAAGCGGTTATGAATACGCCTCCCGCATAAACAGGTTCCACAATTCGTACGTTGCCTTCGACTTTTATTCGCCTCTCTATACGGAGACCTTCTGGTATCACTACACTCCTTATACATGGGGGGTATCAATCTATGACGACTGGTATTATTATGGCGGGGGCGTGTCAAGGTACAACTGGACAAGCGGCTTCGGCGGGTCTTACTGGTGGGGCTATGACCCATGGTGGGACTACGATCCCTGGATGGGTTACGGGTGGAATTCATGGTATGCCCCCGGCATGAGCTACGGTGTCAACTATTATCTCGGCAGACCGTATTACCATTACCCCACGGCATGGAACAGCTGGTCTTATTCAAACTGGAATGCCAGCGGCCCGTACGACAGATACGATAATCATAACTATCACAAGGGCCGGATGACTGGAACAACAATAACGGTCACAATAATAATAATAACACGGGTTATAATCCATCGAAACCTTACGATAACGGCCACAGGCAAGGGTATCCGGTCTCCACACGGAGAAGTACCGGATCTCAGTCGACTACCCAGGGTACAACCACAGGGACGGCACCTCGTACTTCAACCGGCACAGCTCCTGGCACAATAACCGGGACGACCACCCCGGCAAGTGAGACCTCTTCAAGACGAAGCACCACGGTGGTTGAAAATCCTGCCAGCGTTGTTAGGGTCACCGAGCCGACACAGCCCCGACAGCAGACTCAGACTGTTGTCAGAACCAATAAACAGGAAAGGGAGACAACAATGAGGCAGAGCACATCAGTCAGCTCTTCAGCGCCTGTACAGCCGACTGTTGAGAAAAGCAGTCAGCAAGGTACCGTGGAGGCTGCCGAAGTTACATCACCTGCAGGCAATGAACCGGAGAAAACCGGTTCTTCTTCAAAGAGCAGGAGGTAAACTGTAAAGAGTGCTTAATTTTTGGTACGAAATTTGTAATATATTCAGTATAACAAAGGAAGGACATAACATGAAAAAGTTCAGGTACATAATTCCGGTCATTCTGGTGGTTGCAAGCTCGTGTACATCACAGCTTTACACCGGAACTGCTGACGATGATCTGTATTACAGGCCATCTGATGAACCGGTAGTAGCAGTACAGACTGCTACCCCTGCCGGTACCACTGACCAGTACTACGATAACATGCTTGCCAGCGATACACTGATCGCTGACGACTATGTACCTTCAGCATCATACCTTTCAGGAACAGGAGCTGACGCTGCAGTAGTAAACAACTATTACGGAGCAAGCGCTTCAGAAAGGATCTATCTCTTCAACGACGGCTTCTATCCTTACTGGGATTATTACAGTCCTTACTCCTTAAACATGTCATTCGGCTTCGGTTACGGCTTAGGCATGAGCTTCGGCTGGGGATACCCATACTACGGATACGGCTACGGAGGGTACAATCCATATTATCCTTATTACGGATATGGTTATGGTGGTTACTATGATCCTTACTGGGGTTACGGATATGGTTACCCGTACTATGGCTACGGTGGATATCCGCCCTACTACGGCAGCAGTTACCCGCCTTATTACAATGATGGTTCCAGCCATTATGTGTCACGCAGGGGAGGATACAGTACAACCACCAGGGGGTCATATACTACCGAGGGTGACGGCAGAGTCAAATCAGGTATACCAACTGAGAGCAGCTACTCGAGAAGGGCCGGTTCAGCATCACCTTCAACATCATCTGCAACATCAGCTGCACAATCCGGAACAAGCACAGCAACAAGAAGACCGGCATCTGCATCCGAGAAAAGCACATATACAAGGTCTTCATCAGTACCGAACAGCGGACTGACGACCGGGCAGGGATACACCCGCCGCGATCCTTCGGCACCCAGTGCACAGACCGGGACCCAATCAACCACGCAGACCAGAACACAAACGGGCACCCAGACCAGAACGACCCAGTCCTCAACACAGGGTCAGACACAGAGTGTGAACAGACCACAGTACCAGACCACCGACAGGACTTATACTCCAAGTTATAACAGTCCCAGGATGAGTTCAAAACCTTCTTACAACAACAGCCGGACTTCTGAATCGGTTCAGGGTACCACTAACACCAACAGGGGCACTACCACCAGAAGCAGCAGCGGAAGCAGTTCGTCAGGGTATTCGGCTCCCTCAAGATCTTCATCCTCATCGGTTCAGTATTCTGCTCCATCCCGCAGCAGTTCGGGAAGCTCGGGCACCAGAAGCAGTGGCTCTTCCAGTTCGGGCAGCAGAAGCAGCAGTTCCTCATCATATTCCGGCGGCAGCAGAAGCAGCAGCTCAGGAAGCTCAGGAGGATACAGCGGAGGCGGAAGCAGCCATAGTTCAGGCTCATCATCTTCAGGCAGCTCATCCTCATCCTCATCCTCTTCGTCACACAGCGGCGGCGGCGGAAGCAGACGGTAACTTTAACAAATAACATTCATGGTTGTGTTCCTAAAAATCCGGAGCAGCAGGACCCGTATACTTAAACAGACAGAAAAGATGAAAACAAAATTGATCCTTATAGCAGCTGTTTTGCTTCTGCCACTCAGTATGTCAGCGCAGAACATAGACGATGCCCTCAGATATTCAAAACTCTTTTATCAGGGCACGGCGCGCTTTGATGGCATGAGCGGGGCATTTACAGCCCTGGGCGGAGACCTGACTGCAATATCATTAAACCCAGCCGGTATTGCCGTTTTCAGATCAACTGAGTTTACGGTATCGACCCAGGTGAACTTTAAAGACAACAACTCTAATTTTTCCGGATACAACAATGAGAATCAATTTTCCCAATTCAGCCTGGGCCAGATAGGCCTGGTAACTTCCATGACAATGGGTAAAGGATCAGGGCTGAAAGGTTTAAGCTTCGGCTACTCTTATAACAGAACCAATAACTACAATACACATATAGTCATTGACGGTATCAGCGATGCAAGCTCAATGGCTGATTACTGGGCTGATCAGGCAAACGGTTATAATACCTGGGAGCTGCAGGATAATACCTCTGCAGGCTATATGGCTTATCAGCAATTGCTCATCGATACACTCTCAAACAGTTTTACCGATTACGCTTCAATTTTTTCCTATTACGGCGAAGACAGCCCGCAATACGGCCAGCAGACAAAAAGAACTATTGATAACGCAGGCTTCACCGGAGAACACACTATCGTTTTCGGTGCAAACCTCGCTGATAAACTTTATATCGGGGCGGGATTTGGAATAACAACAATGTCTTATACCGGTCATTACATGCATACGGAAATCGATGCTGAAAATAATGTATTTGACTTTGTAGACTTTACATACACCGACCATTTTGATGCCGATGGCACAGGATGGAACTTCAAGGTAGGAGCAATCTTAAGACCCGTGGAGATGGTGCGTATCGGCTTCAGCTTCGCCACCCCTACCTATTATAATATCGATGAGTACTATTACAGTAATCTTTCTTCATACCTGGATCTTAACACTCCAAATGACCCCAGCGATGATTTCGAAGGCATCACTGAAATGGATCCCAATACTTACCATTACGAATTGAATACCCCCTGGAGGATAAACACAGGTATAGCTTTTCAGATTGGCACAATGGGCATTATAAGTGCCGATTATGAGTACGTTGATTATTCCAATGCAGAATTCAGGCATGGTGCGGACGGGTATGACTTTTATGATGAAAATGAGGAAATAAGGTACGAACTGAAAGGTGCCAGCAATTTCAGGGTTGGAGCTGAATTACGGCTCGGGCCCACTTACATCAGGGGAGGTTACAAATATTACGGATCAGCATTCAAAAGCGGCTCACTCAATGAGGATGCAAGTTATAATGGCTACAGCGCAGGAATAGGATACCGGCAGGACAAATTCTATATCGATCTGTCTTTTTCAGGACTTATCAACGATGAGAGTTATCTGATGTATCCGAATGCATGGCTTGAACCCGTCTATATGCATAATAATGATAAAATACTGACAGGAACCGTTGGGCTGAAGTTCTGACGATTATTGCTGTTTTAATTATATTGCCAGGGACCCGAGCATCAATGCTCCGGTCCCTGGTCCGTTATTGAGCAGTACATCAATAATACTTAATCCCGGGATATACCCGAATCTTTCGGCAAAGACCTGCATATAAGGCATTTCCTTATAACCATCAGCCGGGGAAGGTCTTTTGGGTGTGATGAGGTACCTGTAATCTCCTGCGAAGGTGCCTTCGGGCAGGTACTCCTTCGTAAAATCTGTATCCTTGCTGATGCCTATCGCTTCAGTAACTGCTGAAAGAGCCTCTGCGTTGAGGTCCAGCAGGAAGCTGAACGGTTTTTTTATAACAGTACTTATTGCATCAAAATAATATTCGTAAAAAGGAGCGGTGGCATATGCCGAGGTTATGCTCCTGAGATGCAGTTCACGCCAGCGGCGGCTATTGTCTATCTTAAGATCCCTTATGGGTGTCTTATGGAAGGAGCCGCGCAGCACCGGGACTGACAGCATCAGCGGTCCGTTTGCCCCGAGTATCCGGCACCGGTTCCGGTAGGTCTGTTTGTGATAATTTTCCCATTTTTCGATTAAAACCTTATTGCTGTGTGCAATCAGGTAGAAGTATTCTGCCGGAGGAAAGTAAGCTGTGGATAATAAGACTTCCCGGGTCATTGCATCCTAGAGACTGTTTATCCTGCTTGCCGCGAAGCCTGCCCCGAAACCGTTGTCAATATTTACCACCGTCACCCCTGCAGCACAACAGGTCAGCATGGCAAGCAACGCTGACAGGCCTTCAAATGATGCTCCGTATCCCACGCTCGTTGGCACTGCAATAACCGGCATATTCACCAGCCCGCCAACCACGCTTGCCAGGGCTCCCTCCATACCTGCAATGACAATTGCCACCCTGCAGGCGCGGATCTCGGGGAGCATATCCACCAGCCTGTGTATACCTGCTACTCCTGCATCATATATCCTCACAACGTTATTCCCGAGCAGCTCGGCTGTGACGGCAGCTTCCTCAGCAACAGGTATGTCAGATGTGCCTGCGGTGATAACTGCAATCCTGGCTGAAGGAGGCACGATATCCTTCTTTTTAATACTTATGATACGGGCGGTTTCATAATAAACGGCATCCGCGAAAAATGGACTGATATAATCGAACATCTCCCTGCCGGCACGGGTGCCCATTATATTGTTTCCGTGCTCCTCCATGGCGGAAAAAATTGCCCTGACCTGCTCGGGCGTTTTACCTGCACAATAAACTATCTCCGGGTACCCGGTCCGCAGTTCACGGTGATGGTCTATCCTTGCAAAACCGAGATCACTGTACGGAAAATCGTGAAGCTTCTCCAGCGCCTCATTTACGCTTAATGATCCGTCACTGATGCTTTTAAGTATTGTTTCCAGTTCTCCGGCGTTCATTATTCCATAATGTTTTTGTTCATACTACCGCTGCGATAACCCTCCATATCAACAGTTATATATTTGTAACCCATGTCTTTGAGACCAGCGATTATCTTCTGTCTCATATCGTTTTCCATTATT
Organism: uncultured Bacteroidales bacterium; assembly: GCA_963743775.1. GTDB lineage: Bacteria > Bacteroidota > Bacteroidia > Bacteroidales > VadinHA17 > SR-FBR-E99. The sequence goes on along the minus strand of CAVURA010000003.1, from coordinate 151,463 downwards.
ACGGGGAAGAGATCCTTTCTGCACTCTATGCGCACCAGATCGCCATGGACCCTTATGCGGGAACCTCCCAGGCCAAAACCGGAAAGTAATGTCTCAGCTTCCTCAGCCTTCCGCAGTTCACCGGGAAGTATTACAGTATCATGGGGAAAACGAGTCAGCAGGCAGGCATTTGACGGTTTGTCGCTTACGTCCAGACCAGCTTCCCGTGCAAGAGTTCTTATCTCATTTTTGGTAAGACCTGCCTCCAGGAGAGGGCTCCGTACATTTTGTTCGGCAAGAGCCCTCATCCCGGGCCGGTAGTCATTGACATCATCAGCGTTGGTACCGTCAAATATGACTGAAATTCCTGCCTCCCGGGCAGCACCCCTGATTACACCCATCACTTCGGTCTTACACAGATAACACCGGTCCGGAGGGTTCCCCGTCACTGTTTCAGGGATTGCCATCCTGATTTCCCTGTGCAAGACCCCGAATCTGTCACAGAACGCAGCAGCTTCTTCCACCTCGGATGCGAACATATAGGGAGTGCTGACCGTGACAGCCAGAATATTGAGTCCGCTTATACCTGAGGCAACACTCACCAGAAAAGTGCTGTCAGTGCCACCGGAGAGTGCGATGGCAGCCGCACCGGAATCAGACAGAATTGTCCTGAGCTTTCTTAGTTTATCGTGTGGTGTCATTTACTTTTAAAGCCAAAGTGGTTATCTCCTGCATGACCTGTTTCATCGGCAGACCGGTCTCCGCGGCAATGGCAGCACAGCGGTCAGCTTCAGGTTTTACAGAGACAAGACGCCCGTTGTAAAACGATTTTTTGATGACTGCTTTGCCGAAGCGTGTATCTATCTCCTCAAACTCGCGGTGAAGCGTTTCTTTCATGATCGGGTGTATCCGCAGCCCTATGGTAGTGGACTCACAGAAAAGTATATCCCTGATGGCTCCGATCTGGTGTTCTTCGCAGATAACGCTTATAGTCATTGCCGGCCGGCCTTTTTTCATTATTACCGGGGTGAACCATACATCACCGGCCCCCGCACCAAACAACTTTGATGAAATGTACTCCGACAGCTCGGGGTTCATATCGTCGATATTGCACTCAGCGACGAAGGCCTGGTGCCCTGTCGTAATATTTTCAGCCGTTTCGGCGAGATATACCCTCAGAATATTTGGTCTGGAGGGATTATTCTTCTGGCCAATGCCATAACCCGTAGTTTTAATGACATATTTCAGTGCTGCCGGGGCCGGTTCGGCCAGGGCGGCAAGGATGGCTGCACCGGTGGGTGTGGTAGCCTCGAAATCAACACCGCCTGTATGCACCGGGAAACCGGCGATGATACGTGCTGTGGCTGGCGCCGGCACCGGCAGAAGACCGTGCTCGCATTTCACCATCCCGCTTCCGAGCTCTATATCAGAGACATATACCTTGTCCACACCAAGCTCAATGAAGCATATAGCTGCCCCGACAATATCTATAATGGAATCCAGGGCGCCTACCTCATGAAAATGTATCTCACTGACGGGTTTGTTATGTATGACAGCTTCCGCTTCGGCAATGAGGGTAAAGATCTTCATCGACAGTGCGATAACTTCCGGAGGCAGAGAACTGCCGGTAATGATCTTCTCTATTTCATCCAGGTGTCTGTGACCGCTGTGATGGATATGTCCGTCGTGGAGTTCATGCTCATGCTCATGGCCGGTGACCCCTTCAATGATCACTGTCACCATGGTGCCTGTGATGCCGTGTCTCTGATCACGGGAAATGTCCAGCTTCCATCCGTCAATATTAAGCTTTTTCAGACCACTGACAAGGATATCACTGCTGACACCCAGATCGAGCATGGCACCCAGGTTCATATCACCGCTTATCCCTGAAAAGCAATCGTAGTAGAGGATCTTCATTATTTCAGCTTTTTTAACATTCAGGTTATCACTGCATACAAGGCGGTATGGCAGTGCTCTCAGGGCGCTAATATAAGAATACGGGCGCGATATATTAAAAAAAATGTTTATTTTGCACCTTCGCTTTTTGGGGTAATACATCATACAGGAGGTAATGAAAAGAAGACATTTTTTGCGCAGCTCGCTTGGGGCTGGTGTGGCCGCCGGAGCCCTGATGAGTTTTGGCGGATATCAGAGAGTTTTAGCGGGCAAACGTATACCGGCAGGTCCCAGCTATGACCTTATTGCGGTAATGAATGGTGAGCCGGCAGACATGTTTGACATGGGCATCCAGGCCCTCGGCGGGATGGGCACTTTCGTCAGCAAGGGACAAAAGGTTCTGGTAAAACCCAATATAGGCTGGGATGTGGTGCCTGAAAAGGGCGGAAACACCAATCCGGAGCTCGTTAAGCGTGTAGTGGAACATTGTCTCAGGGCCGGTGCCAAAGAGGTTTATGTCTTCGACAATACCTGTGACGACTGGATGAAATGCTACAAGAACTCAGGGATAGAAAAGGCAGTTAAAAGCGCAGGCGGTAAAATGGTACCGGGTAATTCGGAAAGCTATTACCAGGAGGTTGCCATCCCCAACGGTAAAAAGCTTACAAGTGCAAAGGTGCATGAGAAGGTCCTTGAAAGCGACGTCTTCATCAATATACCTGTTCTGAAACACCACAGCTCCACGCGTATAACCGGAGCGCTGAAGAATATGATGGGCGTTGTATGGGATCGCGGCTACTGGCACAGCAATAACCTTAACCAGTGCATTGCAGATTATGCGCTCTATTCCAGAAAACCCAGCCTGAACATCATGGACGCATATAATGTCATGATGCGTAACGGCCCGAGGGGTGTCTCAAAGGATGACCTTTCAAACATGAAATCACTCCTGCTTTCAACTGACTGGGTGGCACTTGATGCTGCCGGGGCCAAGATGATGGGACTGGAGCCTTCAAAAATAGAGCATCTGACAATTGCTGCAGGAATGGGCATCGGTAAGATTGACCTCGCAACACTCAACATCCACAGAATTAAAATGTAGGAGTTCATGCGGTCCTCAGCCCTGAAACATATTCGTATTGTCTTTTCAGTCTTCGTTCTGCTGCTGCTTTCCATTCTGTTTATTGATTTCAGGGGTATTGTGCCCGAAAAACTTTTCGGTCCGCTTCTTTACCTTCAGTTCATTCCCTCACTCCTTAAGTTTGTCATCGCAGGTGTTGTGACTGCGACTGGATTTATTATTGTTTTGGCTTTAACCCTGCTTTCAGGAAGGACATACTGCTCGTTCCTTTGCCCTCTGGGTATCTCCCAGGATGTAATCAGCAGGATAGGTGGGATGTTCAAGAGACGTTTCCGTAAATACGGTTATAAGAAACCCTATACTATCCTCAGATACTTTATCCTTGTTCTTACTGCAGGGATACTGCTCCTGGGAGGGGTATATGTACTGACAATACTTGACCCTTACAGTACTTTCGGCAGATTTATGACCTATTTTGCCAAGCCGGTTGTGCTTATGTTAAACAATCTACTGGCTTCGCTTCTCGGGAAGTTTGATATTTACACTCTTTTCAAGGTTGACATAAAGTACTATGAGGTTGCGGCTTATGCCATTCCCGCAGCGTTCCTGATGCTGATCGGATTTTTAGCATTCAAACACGGCAGGCTTTACTGCAACACGGTATGTCCTGTGGGAACATTTCTTGGGTTCCTCAGTAAAATATCCCTGTTCAGGATAAGATTTGATGAAGCTAAATGCAGCCGTTGCGGAAGGTGTGCGATGGCCTGCAAATCATCATGCATAGACTTTCTGAACAAACATATTGACACAAGCAGGTGCGTCAACTGCTTCAATTGTATCGAATCATGCAACGAGAAGGCAATGTCATACGGTCTCGTCAGGATTGCGCCTTCCAAGCCGGCAGATGAACCTGACGGTTCGCGGCGCAATTTTATTGCAGGGTCTATTCTTCTGCTTGCCGGCGGTTCCCGGATTGCACGCGCTCAGGACACCATTATAGTACCAAAAAAAGAATCAACAGTAAAGGAAGACAGGCTGTATCCTGTATCACCTCCCGGATCAACAGGCATAGAATCATTCACTGCAAAGTGCACCGCTTGTGCGCTTTGTGTCTCTGCCTGTCCCACCAGCGTCCTTCAGCCATCGGTGAGCGAGTACGGGGTAGCAGGTATAATGCAACCAAGGATGGATAATCACAGGGGCTTCTGCAATTATGAATGCATACTCTGTACAGAGATATGCCCCACCGGTGCCATCATGCCCCTTATGCTTGAGGCCAAAAAACTGACACAGATAGGAAAGGCTGTATTCATAAAGGATAATTGTATTGTTGTAACTGAGAAAACCAATTGCGGAGCCTGTTCTGAACATTGCCCCACAAAGGCGTGTGACATGAAGCCTTATGAGGGTAAGCTTCTCATACCTGAAGTGGATGACAAAATTTGCATCGGTTGCGGGGCATGCGAATACGCCTGCCCGACAAAGCCGTTCAAGGCTATTTTTGTTGACGGAAATCCTGTTCACGAGGCTGCCAGCAAGCCTAAATCAAAAACGCTGGAATCCGCTCCGTCTGATTTTCCTTTCTGATACCCTTGTGAGTTTAACAGATACTGTCATTTACAGACTTAGGATGTAAAGGATATTTTTCTTTCCCCCGGGTGTGTTTTAATGTTGTTTAAAACCCCAAAACATGATATTTATCTTTTGAGGCAGTGTTAAATACGATTACTTTGCGCAATCATTTCCAGTGGCAGATAAATTTTCACTTATATGAGACCAACGCACATCGAGCATATCGGAATTGCTGTAAATTCGCTTTCAGATGCAATCCCGTTTTATGAAAAGGTTCTTGGGCTGAAATGTTACACAATAGAGGAAGTTACCGACCAGAAGGTAAAGACTGCTTTTTTTATGGTTGGCCAGACCAAGATTGAATTGCTGGAATCAACCGATCCTGAGGGACCGGTAGGCAAATACATTGAGAAGAGGGGAGAAGGGATACATCATATGGCTTATGCCGTTGAAAATATTGAGGAGAGTCTTAAGGAAGCCGAAGCTGCCGGCGTCAGACTGATTGACGCTGCACCGCGTCAGGGGGCTGAAGGACTGACCATTGCTTTCCTCCATCCTAAGTCGACCTTTGGTGTTCTGACAGAACTTTGCGAAGACAAAAACAGGAATAAAAATAAACTATCAGAGTAGATGAATAGTCAGGAAAGGATTAAACAACTCCTTGATTTCAGGGAGAAAGCGCGTAAGGGCGGAGGAGATAAGCGCATTGAGGACCAGCACTCAAAGGGCAAACTTACGGCTAGGGAGCGCATAACAATGCTCCTAGACGAAGGAAGCTTTGAGGAATATGACATGTTCGTCACTCACCGAACCGAGGACTTTGGCCTGGCTGATAAGAAGTTTCTCTCTGACGGTGTGATAACCGGGCACGGAACCATAGACGGACGTATAGTGTTTGTGTTTGCCCAGGATTTTACTGTCTTTGGCGGTTCACTATCCGAGACCTATGCGCAAAAAATATGCAAGATCATGGATCAGGCCATGAAAGTGGGAGCGCCTATCATAGGTATTAACGACTCCGGCGGTGCCAGGATACAGGAGGGTGTTCGCAGCCTTGCAGGTTATGCGGAGATTTTTGAACGTAATATCCTTGCCTCGGGCGTGATACCCCAGATATCAGCCATATTCGGCCCTTGCGCCGGCGGCGCTGTCTACTCACCCGCTCTTACCGACTTCACAATTATGGCCCGCAAGAGCAGCTATATGTTCGTCACTGGCCCCAAAGTGGCAAAATCAGTAACAGGTGAGGATATCACCATTGAAGAACTCGGCGGAGCAGATATGCATGCTTCAAAATCAGGCGTGGCACATTTTGCCGTGGATGAGGAGGAAGACGGTCTGATGCTTATAAGAAAACTTCTCTCGTTCATGCCTCAGAATAACCTCGAGGAGCCTCCCCAGACTGAATGTGATGACCCTGACGGCAGATTTGAAAATGACCTCAATGACATCATACCCGAGAGCGCGAACCAACCCTATGACGTCAAGGAAGTTATTGTGAGAGTCGTTGACTACGGAGATTTTCTTGAGGTGCATGAAGCCTATGCAAAAAATATTGTTGTGGGATTTGCAAAATTTGACGGTATGCCTGTAGGTATAGTGGCCAATCAGCCTGCTTACCTGTCCGGCGTGCTTGATATCGAGTCATCTCGCAAAGCAGCACGGTTCATCCGCTTCTGCGACGCCTTCAATATTCCTATTGTGACTTTTGTTGATGTGCCGGGCTTTATGCCGGGCTCTGTTCAGGAATACGGAGGTATTATCATCCACGGGGCAAAGCTCATGTTTGCATATGGCGAGGCAAATGTGCCGAAAGTGACAATCACACTTCGCAAATCATATGGTGGGGCCCATTGCGTGATGTCTTCGAAACAATTGAGAGGTGATATGAATTATGCCTGGCCTACGGCAGAGATTGCAGTGATGGGCCCGCAGGGTGCAATTGAGGTCCTCGAAGGAAGAACAATAAGTGAAATAACCGACCCTGAAGAGCGGAAAAAGTACGTTGCAGGTAAGGAGGAAGAATACCGCTCAAAGTTTGCCAATCCTTATGAAGCAGCAAGATATGGTTATCTTGACGATGTGATTGAGCCAAGAAATACAAGATTCAGGATCATCAGGGCGCTGCATACCCTGTCAACAAAGAAGGATCCCCGGCCAATGAAAAAGCATAACAATATCCCGCTGTAATCTGAATTGATATGGAAGAGAAAAAGGGACTGAGAAACATTTTCAGGGCGAAGCCGGCAGAAAAAAACGATACCCCTCAGGTTGATTCAGGAGAGATTTCCGCAGCCGTTGCCATGGCTCTGTACCTGCATTTCGGAGAGATGCATGATGTTGAAAGCGGTGTGATGACCATAAAACGTATCTCAAAGTTATATTCACCGTGGAGCTCGAAACTTTATCACATGCGAAACCTGTAAGACCATAATACCGCACAAAAGGAATGTCAAATGAAAGAGTATAAATTCACGATAAACGGAAACCTGTACAAGGTTGATGTGCTGGATACGGAAGGCAACCTGACAAAAATTGAGGTCAACGGTACAGCCTACAATGTAGAGCTCATACGCGAGCCGCCGAAGCTCAAGCCGGTTCAGATTCCGACCGCGCGTATTAAAACAGGAGATGCCGGATCATCATCACAGGCCGGTAAAGACGGTCCTGTTGTCCAGGTAAGGGCTCCACTGCCGGGAATAATAGTCCAGGTACTGGTTAAACCAGGTGATGAAGTGACAAAAGGCCAGAGCCTTTTCACTCTCGAGACCATGAAGATGGAGAATGCGATCAAAGCTGAGAACCCGGGAACCGTGGCTTCAGTCAAAATCACACCCGGGCAGACTGTGAACCAGGATGAAGTGATGGTTGAACTCCGGTAGGAGCACCAATCAAAAGCACGAAAAAAGAACTACCAAAAACTGCAGAAATGACACAAAGTGTAACCGGCAACACCGGGCCAAAGGTCAGATCGGATATTGAAGTGACTCTTGAGTTAACAGGTTCGGGAGGCCTTGAACTCAGTATAAAATCAAAAGTCAGGAGTATGTACGGTAAAGCCATTGAAGCGCAATGCCGTGATCTCCTCACATTCTTCGGTGTCAGTAACGCCAGGCTCTTTGTCAACGACACAGGAGCCCTTCCGTTTGTCATAGCAGCTAGAGTGGAGGCAGCAATAAGAGCACTTATAGGCACCACCAACTCTTTCCTGCCGGAAATGATTCCTGAAAATAATTACCCCTCAACGAAGGACAGATTTCGCTTTTCAAGACTGTACCTCCCCGGAAACAATCCGGGCATGTTCCTTAATGCAGGCCTCCATTCACCTGACGGGGTAATTCTTGACCTCGAAGACTCTGTTGCCCCGGATAAGAAGGATGAGGCAAGGATACTTGTCAGAAATGCTCTTCGTGCGGTGAGTTTTTACGGTGCAGAGAGAATGGTTCGTATCAACCAGGGTGAACGCGGTCTGACAGACCTTGAATATTTAATTCCTCACAATGTGCACCTTGTCCTTGTTCCGAAATGTGAGAATGCTGAAACTCTCAGGGCTGTTGATGAAAAAATAAAAGAAGTTAAAAGCAGCGAAGGTCAGCCCGAAACAGTCTTCCTGATGCCTATTATTGAAAGTGCCGGAGGCGTCGAGAGGGCATATGAAATAGCCACTGCCACAAAGAATGTTGTTGCACTGGCAATCGGGCTTGAGGATTATACCGCTGATCTTGGCGTGCAGCGAACTAAGGAAGGCAAGGAATCTCTCTATGCCCGTAACCGTATTGTTGTCGCCGCGAAGGCTGCCGGTATTCAGCCTATTGACTCTGTCTTTTCGGATGTTGGTGACATGGAAGGGCTGCTTGCTAATGTACTGTCGTCAAAAGCAATGGGATTTGAAGGCATGGGGTGCATTCACCCACGGCAGATAGCTGTAATAAGGGAGGGTTTCTCACCGGACTCAGATGAGATTGAAAAAGCAAAAAAAATAGTGCTTGCTTACCGTGATGCCCTTGACAGGGGTCTGGGTGTTGTGGCCCTGGGTTCAAAAATGATCGATCCGCCAGTCGTGGCACGGGCTGAGAAGACAATAAACCTGGCAGTAAGGCTGGGGCTGCTGTCTGAGAAATGGAGTGAAGAAGAGGTTACAAAATAACATTAATGCATACCTGGTCATGAAAATGGTTAAGAATGCCGCCGGACGCATGGTTCCGGATGAGGTTAACGGCAAAGAGGCCGTCCCTTTTAAAGGCGTGGGTAAACACCGGCCCTCGGGAAGAAAATATGCTCCTCCGATACCTACATGCATTGACTACCCCGAGGATAACAATAAGGTAGTCGCTTCCCTGAGAGAGGCCCTTGAATTATGCGGACTGAAAGACGGGATGACCGTTTCAACCCATCACCATCTTCGTGATGGCGATCTGGTGAGCAACCAGATATTTGACATTGCTGCCTCCATGGGTGTCAAAGACCTGGTTTGGCTGCCTTCAGCATCATTTCCGTGCAACGACCCTGTTATTGAACACCTGGAGAAGGGGACGGTCAATCGCATCGAAGGCAGCATGAACGGACCACTTGGCAGGTTCGTTTCAGAAGGCAAAATGAAGGGAATGGCGGTACTGCGGTCACACGGCGGCAGGGTACAGGCTATCCAGGACGGTGAAGTGAAAATAGATATAGCAGTGCTGGCAGCACCTGCTGCCGATGCATTCGGAAACGCAAAAGGTACCGGCGGACCGTCATCCACAGGTGTGATTGGATATGCCAAGCCTGACTACCTCTACGCTGACAAAGTAATTGTGGTCACTGATAACCTCATTGACCTGCCCTGCTTCCCGATGGAGATCGAAGGTAACTACGTAGACTATGTCGTTGTAGTTGACAAAATAGGCATACCTGAAAAAATTGTTTCCGGCACGACACAGATCACAAAAAGCCCTGACAGACTCCTCATTGCCGAGCTGACAGCATCATTCCTTGAGAAATCCGGTCTCATGCACGACGGTGCCACGATGCAGGCCGGAGCAGGAGGGACAAGCCTCGCCATCGCAGTATATGTGCATGAAATGCTAAGGAAAAAGGGATGGAAGTTCCGTTTCGGCTTCGGAGGCAGCACAAAGTACATGGTCAAGATGCTGGAAGAGGGTCAGATGGGATATATTCTTGATGCCCAGGCGTTTGACCTGGATGCCGTGAGATCAATCGAACAAAATCCAAATCATATACCATACCCGGTATTCAACGCTTATAATTATCATTCCAAGGGAAACCTGACTACAATGATGGATATTATGATACTGGGCGCTACGGAGATCGATACAGGGTTTAACGGTAATGTTGTGACGCACTCTGACGGACTCCTTCTTCACGGAATAGGAGGGTGGCAGAACTGCCTGCATGCCCGTAACGTGATCATACCTGTCCCGCTGTTTCGCGACAGGATACCTGTCATCGTTGATCATGTCACAACACTGTGCGGCCCCGGTGAACTGATTGATGTCATCGTTACCGAGAGGGGCATTGCAATTAACCCGCGGAGGCAGGATCTGATTGACTCTGTAAGAGGCAAGGGACTGCCGCTGGTAACCATTGAAGAGCTTAAGGATACGGCGGAAAAGATATGCGGAAGACCCGAAAAGGCAGCTTTTGATGAGAAAGTTGTAGCAGCAATAAAATGGGTTGACGGAACAGTGATTGATGCTGTCAGAAAAGTAAAGAATTAAGAGCTATCGAAATGATGAGATACAAATGCCCGGTCTGCGGTTATATATATGACCCCGAACAGGGCGATGAACATTCCGGTGTAGAGCCCGGCACACTGTTTGAAGACCTGCCTCCGGGTTGGGCATGCCCCGTATGCGGAGCTCCTGTCGATGATTTTGAGGAATACGATTAGGATTGCTCTTCAGGTATATGCCTGAGAACATCCATCAGCAGATCCCAGAACATCTGTACCGTTTCGATCTCAATCCGTTCCTCCGGAGTGTGAGCTCCTCTTATTGTAGGGCCGAAGGAGATCATATCAATTCCTTTGTACTTTTCCAGTATCAGACCGCATTCCAGTCCTGCGTGGATTGCCTTGACCTGCGGCACCTTTCCGAAAAGCTTGCGGTATGAATCTATCATGAGTCTCAGGATGGCTGAGTTCATGTTAGGCTTCCATCCGGGATAACCGTCTGAGTGTGTCACTTTAGCACCTGCAAGGTCGAAGCTTGCCTCAGCTTTCATCGCGGCATAGTGCCTTGCCTCGTCAGACGAGCTCCTCTGGGTGGTGACAACATGGATCATTTTGTCATCTGTCAGGCGGATGGTCGCCAGATTGCTCGATGTCTCAACCAGGTCAGGTATCTCTTTTGACCATCCAAGCACACCGTGGGGAACAATGCTCAGAGCGTTCAGCAGCCTGTGCTGTGTCTGAGGATCAATCACCCATGCCGGCATGTCTGCAGGTGTGGCCGAGACCTTAAGATCCGGCTCAAGTGCGCCGTACTCGTCGCGCACCAGGGTATTGTATTTCGCTGTATCGGCAAGGATCAGTTCTTCATGCGCGGGATTGAAGGTGATCGTGAGAAATGCTTCCCTCGGGATTGCATTTCGAAGGTTTCCGCCTGTGAAATTACTTATCTGGACGTTGTATTTTTTCTCGAGGTCCTGTAACAGTCTGGAAATGATCTTTATGGAATTACCGTAACCCTTGTGTATCTCGTCACCCGAATGACCGCCGTGAAGGCCGGTGACCGAGATATTCATTGCCCTGTGCCCTGCCGGCACCTTTTCAGGTACATACGGAAGCATCGCCTGCGTATCTATTCCCCCTGCGCATCCAATGAAGAGAATGCCCTCATCCTCTGAGTCGAGGTTTAGCAATATGCGTCCGGTGAAAAAGTCAGGTTTCAGATTGATGGCTCCTGTCATACCTGACTCCTCGTCAACAGTGAACAGGCATTCAATGCGTCCGACCTGCAGGGATGGCTCCGTCAGCACTGCCATCTGTGCGGCAATGCCTATCCCGTCGTCAGCACCCAGTGTCGTGCCGCTGGCACAAACCCACTTTCCGTCTACCAGCGGGATAATAGGATCTTCCGTCCAGTTGTGCGGGTGTGAAGCATTTTTCTCTCCTACCATATCAAGATGACACTGCAGGACCACTGTCCTGACATGTTCCTTGCCCCGAAAGGCTTCCCTGATTATAAGAATATTGCCAACGCCGTCTTCCCTGGCCTCAAGGTTATGCTTCCTTGCAAAATCAAGCAGGTAGGCCCTTATCTTTTCTTCATTCTTGGATAACCTCGGTATTGTGCAGATCTCTTCAAAGTATCCCCACAGCTTCCTTGGTTTCATTTCCCCCAGTTGAACCATTCATTCTTTGTATTAAAACTTCACAGAATCATGTGAAGCGGCAAATATAGTTTTTTTCCTGAGTAACCATCATGAGTTTTTATCTGCTGAAAGTCTTTTTTTTAACACAATAAAAACTATATTTTTACGCAATCACATCTAAAACAAATATAAATTTCAGAATATGGCTAAACGCAAGATTGTTGCACTACCGGGTGACGGCATAGGTTCCGTGGTGCTTAAAGAGGCCGTACGCGTTCTCGATGCGGCAGGTTTTGATGCAGAATATATCTATGGTGACATCGGATGGGATCTCTGGTGCAGGGAAGGTAATCCGCTTCCTCAGCGGACACTTGATCTGATTGCTGAACATAAGATTGCACTATTTGGTGCAATAACTTCCAAGCCTAAGGATGAAGCAGCAGCTGAGCTCTCTCCGGCCCTGCAGGGTAAGGGCTTCACCTACAGCAGTCCCATAGTGGGTCTGAGACAGCATTTTGGCCTTGATATCTGCGTGAGGCCATGCCGGAGTTATAAGGGTAACCCCCTCAACTTCATTCGCCGCGGGGCTGACGGTAACCCCGAAGAGCCGATGGTTGACGTGGTAATATTCCGTCAGAATACCGAAGGACTCTACGGTGGCGTCGAGTGGTCAAATCCTCCCCAGCAGGTTTATGATGCCCTGATGACACACCCCAAATTCCGGGAGAATTTCGGATGGTGCCCCAAAGAAGAACTTGCGGTGTCAACACGCATCTTTACTAAAAAGTATACTGAACGCATAGTAAGAGCTGCCTTTGAGCATGCCGTAAAATACGGTTACAAATCTGTGACAGTTTGTGAGAAGCCTAATGTGATACGTGAGACATCAGGACTTATGTGGAAGATAGCCAAGGATATGCAAAAGAACGAGTATCCGGCCATAAAGCTCCATAACACCAACATCGATGCCCAGATGATGTGGCTCACCAAGAATCCTGAAGAATATGGTGTAATTGTGGCAGGTAATATGTTCGGTGACATCGCCTCTGACGCCTTTGCAGGTCTCATCGGCGGTCTTGGCTTTGCCTGCAGCGCCCAGTTCTCGGAGGATGGTATCGGTGTCTTTGAACCCACTCACGGCTCAGCACCGAAATATGCCGGGTATAGTATACCGATAATTAACCCTATCGCTATGATCGAATCTGCATGCATGATGCTCGATTATATTGAGGAAAAGGGCATCGCCACGCGTATAAGGAAGGCTATTGCCGCAGTGATTGAAGAAGGCAAAGTCAAAACCTATGATATGATGAAACTTTCAGGCAAGCCTGAGGTGGTCACAATGGGGGCAGCCTCCACCATACAACTGACTGATGCAATTATTGCGCATTTATAGAAACCGGCTATGACAGAAGAGATCAAAAAATTGTGGCCTGAACTGGAGTGGATCAAAGATCCGGGTCTCAGGGAGAAAGCAGCCCGGACATGGGAACTGGCCCTTGAACGCAGTGTGCTGACGGCTGATGACCTGAACCGCATACCGTTCACACTGCTTTGCGGACCTGACCTTAAAGTGACATTCATGGATCACAAGAGGTGCGTTGTACATGTAGCCCGTGAAGCCGGGGAAAAGATGAACGGATTCTTCAAAAATGAGCTTCCGGTGAACATGGATGTGCTGATTGCCGGAGCTATCCTCGCTGATGTCGGAAAGATGCTTGAATACGAGCTTGATGCCCAGGGCAAGTCTGTGCAGGGAAGCTACGGGCAGTATCTGAGGCACCCGTTCTCAGGCGTCAGCCTGGCAGAAGAATGTGGCGTGCCGGCTGAGGTATGTCACATTATTGCCGCTCATGCTCATGAAGGTGATCTTGTCAAACGCACCACGGAGGCATATATCGTGCATCATGCCGACTTCATGACCTTCCTGCCCTTCAAGAGCCGGCTGATTGTATAGTAAGGGCAGGTCTAATCTTCATGCTCCATGCCCCATGCCTATTGCCTGGGGATCATGGCTTTGCGTACGTTCTCAAAGCCCATTTTATCAACCTTGCGGTCGTAGGTCATGAGGCCATTTGTCTCTGTCTCCACATCCGTGGTCTGGGTGTACACTGAAGCACTTAATCCCTTCACAGAGACGAGCTCCCTGACGATGTCATAGAACTGTTCATATCTCCTGAGCAGCTCAGTGCTGTCACTCATTTTCTGGTAACCCCAGTTCTTCTGCTCCCAGGTGTGACCCTGCACGGGGAGGCCTAGCCCGCCGAATTCGCCAAGGACAATCGCTCTGCCGGACTCAGCAGCCGGAGCAACCGGATCAGGATAGTTGTGCAGATCCCTGACATCACCTGTTCCGCGGTCAGTCCAACCTGAAGCGCTGTTGACAAGGCGCGTTGTGTCATAATGAGAAACATATTCTGAGACAGCCGGGGTGTTGTACTGACCCCATCCCTCATTGTAGATTACCCACATGATTATGGAAGGATTATTGAACTTCGTGTCAATCATCCTGCTCAGTTCTGTCATGAACTGAGCAGAATCACCTGCACTCTTTTCTATATCAGGGTCGTCACCCCCTATATAATCATCACCGCTTGGCATATCCTGCCAGACCAGCATGCCCAGGCGGTCAGTGTGATAGTAAAACCTCCTGTTCTCAACCTTGACATGCTTGCGCATCATATTGAATCCCATCTTCTTCAACATCTCGATGTCATATTGCATTGCCTCATCAGAGGGAGGAGTGTAGATTCCGTCAGGCCAGAAGCCCTGATCAAGAGGACCTTTTTGCCATACAAAGCTGTTATTAAGCATTATACGTGTGATGCCGTCTTCGGTGACACCAAGGGATATTTTCCTCATTCCTGTGTAAGAACTGACTTCATCAGTCACCTTGCCTCCGGTGATGAGCCTGATCTTCAGGTCATACAGAACCGGATTGTCAGGGCTCCACAGTTGCGGATCAGGGATACTGATTTTAAGAGGCACGCCTGCCTCTCCCGAGGCAGTGCCGATTGCAGCTCCTGCCAGGGTAACTGTCACCTCGGCAACTGAGGGCGCCAGATCTACCGGAGGGCATCCCTCAGGTCCGTGGCAACGATCCTCGGTTACTGTGACTGACAGTTTGCCGTTATCGATATCAGGAATAATGCGCAGATCGCTTATCCATGCAATGCCTGCAGGCTCAAGCCATACACTCTGCCATATGCCGGTGGAAGGAGTATACCATATACCTCCCGGGTTGGAGACCTGCTTTCCCCTCGGCTGCCGCCCCTTATCAGTCGGGTCTGTTACCCTGACAACAATACTGTGTTTCCTGCTTTTTGAAAGGAAGGGTGAGATGTTGCATGAGAAAGGGTCATAACCTCCCCGGTGATTCATTGCCAGATTATCATCGACCCATACTGAAGTCTCCCAGTCGGATGCCTCAAAATTCAGGATAATCTGTTTGCTTCGCCATGCTCCTGGAAGCACGAACTCACGTGAATACCACAGCGCCAGAGAATCTGTCATTCTCAGTTTTACGCCTGAGAGCGCCGATTCAACAGGGAATGGTACCAGTATTTTTCCTTCGGGTGCAGGACGTGGTTTCTTCCTTTCCGCAGATGGTATAGTCCCACAGTCCGTTGAGACTCATCCACTCTTCCCTTGCCAGTCCGGGACGGGGGTATTCAGGCCATGGGGCAGAGGGGTCAACATTTTCACCCCATACAGTGAAAAGGGGATTTTCGGTCGGATGCCATGCCGGACTTTTGTCACCGGTGCAGAATGTCATTGCTCCAGCTGTAACCGATACAGCCAGTAAAACTTTAAACTTCATCTGGGAAAAATTTAAAATGTTCAGCCGAGCTTCATTTTCTCGACCTCTTCCATATTGCGCTCGTGGTAAACGATCTTACCCATCGGAGTGTAAAGCCAGTCAATAAGATCCTGGTATCTGGCCGTGATTTTGCCGCGTACGATTTTCATCACTGAGTTCATCATGCCGTTCTCCTCATTGAAGCTCTCGTTGAGAATGCCCAGGGCCACCGGCAGCCAGCGGTGCGGAAACATGTACCCGTATTTCCCGTTGATGCGGTATTCGTTGATCTCACTCTCTATGAGGTTCAGCACTGCACGTTTTCCTTCCTCGGTGGTGGCTGACATGCTGCGCTCTTCAAGGTAAAGCTTGAGTGCATGCTGGTTGGGAACTATCAGCGCAACTGTGTAAGGTTTCTGGTTGTTGAAGAGCATGCACTGGTCGATGTATTTTGACTGTTCCGTCATTGCTTCTTCAATACCCTCAGGACTGAATTTCTCTCCGTCATCAGAAATAAGGAGGCTCTTGAACCGCCCCAGCACATAAAGGAAACCGTCTTCAGACATGTACCCCATATCTCCTGTGTACAGCCATCCGTCGCGGATTGCCTCATTGGTTGCTGTCTCGTTCTTCCAGTAACCGCGCATGACATTTCCTCCCTTGATGACTATCTCGCCCTTTTCACCCACAGGCACCGGGTTGCCGTCATCATCACATACCTTAAGCTCCATATTGTTTACCAGGTAACCTGATGATCCCAGCTTATGCCTTTTCTGACCGTTGGATGAGATAATTGGTGATGCTTCCGACAGCCCGTATCCCTGGAACATGGGAACGCCTATTGCATAGAAGAATCTCTGCAGTTCCAGATCCAGCAGCGCTCCGCCGCCAATAAAAAACTCAAGTTCGCCGCCAAATGCCTCACGCACTTTTGAGAAGAGAATCCTGTCAAACAGGTCCAGCAGGGGCTTCTTGATCTTCTGTAATCCCGTTCCCTTGTTATATCCTTCCTTGTTGTAGGAATAGGCCATTTTCAGCGCCGTATTGAAGAGCGTTTCAGTCATTTTGCCTTTTTCCCTGATACCCTTTTCTATGTTTTTCCTGAAATTTTTGGCCAGTGCAGGAACACTCATGAGAAGGTTCGGCTTGATCTCCTTCATGCATATGGGAATATTACGCAGATTCTCCATGGGTGTTTTGCCGGTCTTCACCGAAGCGATGCTGGCTCCCTTGCCCATGAAGGCATAGATGCCCGCCGTATGGGCAAAAGAGTGATCCCACGGCAGGATAAGCAGGGTCTTGTAGTGCTGCGGGATATCCATCAGGGTGTATGCCTGGTAAACGTTGGTGACATAGTTGCTATGGGTCAGGATGATACCCTTGGGATCGGCTGTGGTGCCGGATGTATAGCATATGTTTGCAGGGTCGGAAGGAGCAACAGATGCCGTAAACTCTTCAAAAGCCTTTCTGTTGACCGGGTTCTCAAGCCATTCACGCCCTATCTTTCTTACTTCATTGAAATGTATCTGGCTGTCAGAATATTCCTCCCTGGGATCCATAAATATAACCTTTCCGATGGATGGGCACTTGTCAATGACCTCCAGTATTTTTGGCGCCTGGCCGCTGGAAGTGATCACCATTTTTGATTCTGAGTGAATCAGCCTGAATTTTATCTCTTCGGGGTTCAGTTTCACGGACAGGGGTATGTTGACACCACCGGCATACAGAATTCCCAGTTCACCTATCACCCAGTTATTTCTTCCCTCCGCCAGCAGACTGACATGGTCTCCTTTTTTAATGCCCAGCTGCATCAATCCGGCTCCGAACTCATGAACCTGGCGTCTTACTTCCTGATAAGTGGTCCCCTCATATTTTTCCTGAGGCTTTTCCCATAGATAAATGTTGTTCGCATACATCTCAACATTTTCCTCGAAAAACTGGATCAGTGATTTCATCCGATTACCTTATTTTATGGTTTTGAAAAAGCAACCTAATTTAAGAAAGAATTCATAAGCAAGGCATCCTTAATCGTAAATTCGTTGTTTTGTTAAGCCGATTCTTCTATCTTTATCCTTTATAATCTTGAAAAACTATCGTTTATGAAGAGACTGATCCTCGTACTGCTGGCTGTGATTATGCTCCTTACCCCTTCATGTGATTTCATGAAGAGCATCAATCCTTTCGGAAAGAAGAAACGGCAGACAGAAGCTCTGCAGAAGCAACAGGAGGCATACCGGGTCGCTGATTCAATTCGTGTTGCCAATGAACAGGCTGCGGCAGCTGAGAAGGCGCGGCAGGATGAGCTAAACAGAATTGCGGAACAGGCAACCCTGGAGCTTGGGAAATACCATGTCATTGTTGGCAGTTTCCTGACGCCTGAGTATGCCCAGGACTGGCTTGGACATATAAAAGATCTTGGTTATGACGCGCAACTGGTTGATATGAATGCAGGAAGATGGCATCTCGTCTCGGCGAAATCATTTCCGACCCTGCGCGAGGCATGGAACTCGGTAGGAGGCATCCAGGAGAATATTAACGGGGAGGCCTGGGTTTACAAGAAAGAGTAAGGTCTACCTGTAGATTGTTGCAGACCTGTCTGGTCCGACAGATACAATTGTTATCGGGACCCCGGTTTCTTTTTCAATATATTCAATGTAACTCCTGAGTTCGTCAGGAAGTTCATCCCATTTCTGAAATCCTTTGATATCGGTCTTCCAGCCGGGCATGGTCCGGTAGTTAAGTGCTTCGATATCTGTAAGACAGTAAGGGAGCTCGGAGACTGCTGCACCGTTGACGGTGTAGGAAGTACAGACCTTAATCTCACTGAAGCCTGACAGCACATCTGCCTTCATCATGAAAAGACGTGTCACACCGTTGATCATAATGGCATATTTCAGTGCCGGCAGATCAAGCCATCCGCATCGTCGGGGCCTGCCTGTTGTGGCACCGTACTCATTGCCGAGGTCACGCATCATCTGACCGTCCTTGTCATCCAGTTCTGTCGGGAACGGGCCGCTGCCTACCCTGGTACAATAAGCCTTGAAGATACCAAAGACCTCTCCCGTGCGCCCGGGCGACACCCCGAGGCCGGTACATGCTCCTGCAGCAACGGTATTTGATGAAGTAACATAAGGATAGGTCCCGAAATCAATGTCAAGCATCGTTCCCTGTGCGCCTTCAGCAAGTACACGGCTGCCATTGTTCAGACTGTTGTCGAGGAAGTAATCAGCATTTATCGTTTTGAACTGCTTCAGATACTCCGCCGCATCAAACCATTCCTCCTCAAGCTCCTTAAGGCTCTGAATGTAGCCGTAGCCTTTCAGCATCCTGAGGTGTTCGCTGACAAGCGCTTTGTAAAGCCCGGCAAAATCTTTTCTGAAAAGATCGCCCACTCTCATACCGTTGCGCCCAGCCTTGTCAGTATAGGCGGGACCAATACCCCTCAGGGTGGAACCTATTTTTGAATCGCCCAGTGAGGTCTCATGGGCGGCATCAAGCAGCTTGTGCGTTGGCAGTATAAGGTGTGCCCTGACAGAGATAAGAAGTCTCTCAATCACCTTTCTGACGTCAATGCCGAGGCTCTCAACCTCGTGACGGAACACGACGGGGTCAAGCACAAGCCCGTTGCCGATTACGTTGATCTTACCCTCGTGGAATATACCCGATGGGATCAGATGAAGCACATGTTTGGTGTTATTGAATTCAATAGTATGTCCGGCATTGGGGCCTCCCTGGAAACGCGCAACAATATCATACTCCGGTGCCAGCGCATCAACAATTTTTCCCTTCCCCTCATCACCCCACTGGAGCCCTAACAATATGTCAATGTTCATCTTATAAAAGTGTCTTGTATTTAGAAAATGCTACGCAAAATACAAAATATTTTTACATCGTCAGTATTAAAATCATTGTTCTAAGAAAGACCCGGTCGTGGGTCTTTCTTCATTTGAGAAATTATCAATACATGAATAATCGTTCGGATCAGAAGTTGAAAACAAAATCAAGCCATGGAATGCCAATAATTATCGCTGACGCTATATCCGGGTTATTCAGGAATGCAAGATCAATTGAAATTTTTTCTCCCAGGAATCTGATGCCATATGAATAAATTCCGTAATAACCACCATCCTCGTTTACACCGGGGATAATCCAGTTTTCACTTATAAACCCGATCCTGTTCGATGCTCTTACCATTCCGCTAATGACAATTACCGGTTTGGTGCTAAATTCTCCATCTGCCCAGCCAAAGCCAACGCCGCATGTAATATTATTATTATTATTACCATATGTTGCGAACCCGTTGAATGTGGCCAGACCTCCGAATTCCTCTACTGTTTTTATAGTATTTGCATATAGGATATTTGCCCCTGCATAAAAATTATTGGCTATTTTAAATGAGGCTTTAGGATTGATGTAGAATGCATAAGGTCCATCACCTCCTGCGAAAATCGAAATTATTTCAAAGCCGGCTGAAATACTAATATTATTAGTTATTCCATAGCTGAAAGTATTTACGAAGATCCAGGTATTCTGATAGTACCCGCTTTTCTTTTCCAGGGGAATGGCTGAGTTGCCTAACAGATACTTGGTTGGGTTTGGATTTGTGAACCATATTCCCGATTTTTTTTCATTAAAGGATGATACTTGTGTCATCGATTTAATGTTTACTTTCTGCAAGCGGACTTCACCCATTGTACCTGACTTAATAACAACCTCATTGTCATCAATCGATACCAATGTGCCGGAAATGGTAGATCCGTCGTTCAGAGTGACCGTATAGGTCTTGGACACTTCACCTGTAATGACTTGCTGGGCAACTGCATTACTGCTTAGCAGCATCATTATTGCTAAGACACTAAGAAAAGCTTTGTGAAACTGTTAATGCCAACCTTTGTACTTTTCATGCTTCTTAATATTAGGTTTCTATATCAGCAAGGCACAATTTAATTTAATAAACGTTTACAGATAGGAAATATTATTAACTTTTAAGTTCCCCGTAAATTGAATTATAAACAGATACAGATTACTTTCCGGATTTTTTCCCGAATATGTAAAGGGAGTAATGATGAGGCAGGAAGTCATTCTCTGCACAGGCACTTTTTATTATCTCATTGATCCTGGGGTCATGAAACTCGAGCAGGGCTCCGGTTTCAGTGTCGATCAGGTGATCATGCTGTCCTGCCTGGTATGTCTTCTCGTATTGCGCCTGGCTCCGGCCGAATTTATGTCTTACAACAAGCTTGCAGTCGATCAGGAGTTCAATGGTGTTGTACAGCGTAGCCCTTGATACGCGGTAGTGCTTGTCGTTCATGAAATTGAAAAGCAACTCAATGTCGAAATGTCCGTCCCTGGAATATATTTCATCAAGGATGGCAAATCGCTCCGGCGTCTTTCTCATCGAATGACTGACGAGATACTCTGTAAAGACCTGCTTTACAATTGCCCTGGCGTCTTCACTGACCATTAGTCACTGTGATTTGATGTCATTGTGTTCTCCGGAAAGTTCATTATTCAACGAATTCTTCAACTCTCTTCACGCTGGAAATGCCCTTGACATTGGAAAGCTGCAAGATGAGGTTGTTCAGGTCACGGGTATGATGCACATACAAGTCGATGGTGCCCTCAAATATTCCATTGTAAACAGAAACGTTGATGTTCCGGATGTTTACATTGAGCTCCATCGAAATGATATTTGTTATCTCATTGATCAGTCCGAGCCTGTCAATGCCGTTGATGCTTACCCTGGCCAGAAATGAGGCCAGTTTATGTATTGTCCACCTGACAGGAATGATCCTGTTACCCTCGCTTGACATAAGCTTGACGGCAGCAGGACATTTGGGTTTATGGACGACAATTGAATTATTCATGTCAATATATCCCACAACCTCATCTCCGGGAATAGGATTACAGCATTGTGCAATTGCGTACGAATCTCCGGTATTGTCAATGTTTTCGCGCAGAAGATAGGGGTGACTTTTATCAATTGGCGCTGTTGCCACTGTTGTCTCTTTTTCCACAGGTGCCTTTTTGACGACGGTACCGACAGCCAGCTTCCAGTATTTTCTCAGACTGCCTTCCGGCGCCTTTTTAAGCACCTTGCGGATATCATTAAGATTGATAAGTCCCAGGCTGATACGCGAATAAAGCTCATCCTTGTTCAGGAGGTCATAGTAATCGAGCAGTTTCTTGATGATATCCGAATCCGGCAGGATGCCAAGCTCGCTGAGCTTCTCCTCAAGCATGATTATGCCCTTTTGGATGCGGTCAGTGGATTCATCCTTAAGCACATCTTTTATTGCATTCCTGGCTTTTGCGGTATGCACATATTCAAGCCAGTCTTTCTCAGGCTTGCCAATGTTGGAAGTTATGATCTCGACCTGATCACCGCTCTGCAATGTCGTCGACAGCGGCGACAGCTTGTAATTGACCTTGGCACCAATAGCCTTGTTGCCAATATCGGTGTGTATCTCGTAGGCAAAATCGAGTGCTGATGCTCCTTTGGGCAGGTTGACCAGAAGCCCCTTTGGCGTAAACACCATTATTTCCGAAGAGAAGAGGCTCAGCTTGAACTCATCAAGGAAGGTGTGCGGGTCCGACATCGGGTTGGCAAGCATCTCGCGGATATGCTTCAGCCACTTATCCAGTTCGTTTTCAGACTGCGTGGTGTCGCCCTTATATTTCCAGTGCGCGGCAAATCCCCTCTCAGCAATGTCATCCATACGCTGGCTGCGTATCTGCACTTCCACCCACCGCCCTTCAGGGCCCATGACCGTCAGGTGCAGGGCTTCATAGCCGTTTGACTTGGGCCTGCTCACCCAGTCGCGCAGCCTGTCAGGCTTGGGAGTGTAAATATCCGTAATCAGAGAATAGATCTGCCAGCACTGGGCCCTCTCACTCATTTCAGGGCCGGGCTCAAAGACTACCCTCACCGCCAGCAGATCGAACACTTCCTCGAAGGGGATGTTCTTTGACTGCATCTTCTTCCAGATGGAATAAATGGACTTGAACCTTCCGGAAATGTCAAAGATTATGTTGTTGTTATTGAGCTTGTCAATAATGGGGAGGCTGAACCTGTTTATAAGAGAAAGGTTCTTCTTCTCGTCCATTTTGACTTTCCTGGCTATCTCATCATAGATGCGCGGGTGCCTGAACTTGAAGCTCAGGTCCTCCAGCTCGGTCTTTATGGCAAACAGACCCAGACGATGGGCCAGGGGGGCATACAGGTAAATGGTCTCACCGGCAACCTTCATCCGCTTGTGCTCAGGCATTGAATCAAGAGTGCGCATGTTATGCAGCCTGTCAGCTATCTTGATGAGGATGACCCTGATATCATCAGAAAGGGTCATCAGCATCTTACGGAAATTTTCGGCCTGAAGAGAATTGGTTTCCTGATTGTACGTTCCTGAGATCTTTGTCAGTCCGTCAATCAGTGTTGCTATTTTCGGTCCGAACTCCCTGGAAATCTCCTCCAGCAGCACACCGGTGTCTTCAACGACATCATGCAGCAGGGCAGCTGCAACAGACTTTGCACCAAGACCCATCTCCTGGTTAACGATGCGTGCAACATTGATCGGATGAATTATATACGGCTCACCGGAGTTGCGGTACATATCGCGGTGAGCTTCGTTGGCAAATTTGAAAGCCTTGTCAATAAGCTCAATATCCCCGGGTTTATCACACCTGTATAAGTTATCTCTCAGCAGTTTAAACTCAGATTCGATACGACTGACATCATCTGCAGTGAATATGTTAACCTTCTTTTTAACCATCAGTCATTATCCGCAACGGAAATTCAAAGATACTAAAATCGGATTATTTCTCTTTGTGTCATTTCAGGGCAGGATGGTTACGGTACCGGTTCTCTGTTCCGAAAGGCCCGACGGCGTGGTCAGTTTCAGGCTCCACAGGTAGACACCTGAAGGCATTGGCTTGTCGTTATGCCGGCCATCCCATCCTGTCCCGTGGCTGCTGGTGTGAAAGAGAAGAACCCCCGTGCGGCTGTAAACCCTGAACTCATATTCTGAAGGCGTAAACGTAATTACAGGACTGAATATATCATTCAGGCCATCATCATCAGGAGTAAATGCATTTGGCATGAAGATATTTTCGGTAGCCTTGATAAGGGTGATGTTTGAACGGAAGGGAGGAACACCAGCCGGAGCCTCAGGGTCTGCGGCAGTGACATAATAGGCCACTGATGCTGATGAAACTGCGGAGGCAAACAGTGAGTAGTCCTCTGACCAGAGTGTGTCAGAAAGCAAAACGGCTGCTTCTTCCCAACCCTGTCCGATATCACGCCAGACTGAATAGACGGCATCACCGGCAGGTAACGGATCGTTCCATATAAGATCAATACGGGTGCCGGTTGTTGATGAAGTAAGGACAATATTTCTTGCCGGAGGTGATGAAGCAACCTCTCTTCCGCAGTTGTTCAGTGCTGAAATGCGATACAGGTTTATTCTGTTGGTGTCTCCGGCGGTAACAGTGATGGTTACCGTCACCATTTAATCCGGCAGCAGTGCCTGCCATGATCCATCCCTGTGATTCGGGCTTGTAACGCTCAGTAATAAAACCCATCATATCGGTTGCCTGGTCATAACTGCCTGTGACCTGAAGAGTGCCATCTTCAACGATAATTGCATCTGTCCTGACCCATGAGGGCGCCGTCTCTTTCCCTGATGTCATACACTGCATATTGGAAGAGGAGAGGCCTCCGGCGTTACCTGAAGCTGTTATGTAGAAACAGTACCGGGTGGCAGGAAGGTAGTCGTCAAAGAGATATGAGGTATCTGTTATTGCAACGGTCTCGTATAGTACGGCCGGAGCCCCGCCTGCACTCAACCATAGCTCATACCTGTCAGCAGGATGAGCCTGATTGATATAAGGCGTCCATCTGAGTTCGATCCGTTGTTTACAGGAATCATTTTTTACTTCAAGGTAAATGGTGCTCAATGGATTGCTCAGCGGGCTGATATTCAGAGAGGAATCCATAGCCGCAACTACATATGTGATACTCATATAACGGGCGGCAGAGAGAGTATGCATGTATTCCGTGATAAAAGGCGACCTGATTGTATCAACCGCATCGGCAATCCCGTTGCTGTAAGTGTAAACAATATAGCTGCTTACGTCGCCGGAGATCGAAGGCAGCCACCTGATCGTCGCGTAACCGGTGTACGGATCCACGGTGACATTATCAAGCTGAGGTGAAAGAGGCTGGGTGACATCCTGCCCTGTGGCCGAAACCATCAGGCAGTAAAGGAAAAGACTCAGTAATATGAGCTTCAGCGAATTCATTTTGCCCCCGCAATGATCTCAAAGGAATTATCAATATTAAAATACGTATTGAACAGCTCTTTTATTTTACCCGGGGTGATTGTCTTAACCGTCTCCACAAACCGGGCAAAATAGTCATGACCGGTATTGTAGTCAATGATTCCTCTTATAGCCTCAGCGCTGTTAAACGGACCGTCGAACATGCGTGCAATCTCGCCCATGAAATGGTTCCGCACGATACTCAGCTCATCCTGGCCGACCTCCTCCCTGCAGAGCTTAATTATCTCCTTCTTGATTTCCGTGATTGTCTCCTCGCGATAGTTGTTGGCGACCTCAGTCATAATTGCAATATATCCCAGGCCGTGAAACGCTCCCACAACCGAGTTTATCCCGTAGGTATATCCTTTCTCTTCCCTGATGTTTCGCATCAGCCTCGAGCCGAAATATCCGCCCAGTATCATATTGGCAACCTGAAGTCCCTGGTAATCCGGGTGATCACGTGAAATACCTTTCCATCCCATTCTTACTGCACTCTGCACCGAGTTCCCTACTTCTGCAAAAATACGCCCCGTTTTTGCTGATTCAAATACGAGGTCAGGCATCTCAGGCCTATGCCACATGCCTGTACCGTTTCCTGAAAAATACTTCTCAAGTACGGGCAAAGCCTTCTCGGGGTCTCGTCCGGCAACGGTGATATAGATATTGTCAGGCCTGTAATGAAGCGAATGGAATTCGCGGACAGCCGTGGTTGTAATGGACTGATAATCCTCCAGTTTAGTGACCCTGCCATATGGATTGTTATTACCGCACAGAGCCCGGTAAAACTCTTCCCTCCCTATGACCGATGTCTTTTGCCTGCCTGTCAGGAAAGCCTGCACTCTTTTATCGATGAGCATCCTGAATTCGGTCTCAGGGAAAGAGGGATGAAAAAGCACTTCCTCAGCAAGAGCCGTCACATCTTCCAGCTTTCTTGAAAGCGTGATCATAACCAGACTGGCAGTCTCCTTGTCAGCTGAATGATTTAATACTGCACCGGTGCTGTCAATAAGATCATTCAGGGTTATTGCGTCATGACTTACAGTTCCCTCGGTCAGCATGGCGCTGGCGGTTGAGGATGCCATGTGCATTTTCTCCCTCCGCTGCCCTGCGTCAGCAACAAACTCAATCCTGAGCAGGTCGACAGTGCCCTTGCCAAGAAGATATACCGGTACTCCGTTACTAAGGCTGACCTTTCCGGGAAATGCAGTGTCACCGGCCGAAGGGGTGATGATTACGGGTGGTTGTTTTAGGTTTTGTCTCTTCATTTCACTTCAGGAAGATAATGGATTACGCTGCAGTTGCCCGGAGTGAACGTTCTTACAGAGCTGTCGATAATCTCAGCAGCGGTGACACTCATATATCTGGCTATTTCCGTATTAATCCCGTCAGCGTCACCAAGCAGCTCATGGAAAGCCAGACTGAAAGCCTTGTTGGCAGCGCTGAGATATGACATCAGCCTGAGAGACTCATAGCGGTTCCGTGCTTTTTCAAGCTCGGCGGCAGTTACCGGCTCCGATGCCAGCCTGTTCAGCTCCTGTATTACTGCAGCCTCTGCTTTTTTTATGTCAGTGCCGTTTTTTACCCTGCCACTGAAGATGACCAATCCCGGGTCGATCTCACCGGAGAGGTAGATGTCAGCATCACTGAAAAGTTCTTTTTTTCTCACCAGCAAGCTTGGAAAACGACCCGAGTCACATCCTGACAGGATGTCTGTCAGAAGATCGAGTATATAGAAGTCGCGACTCTCACGTCCTCCGGTATGAAAAGCCATTATTAACTGACCGGCCGGCACATCACGGTAAACAGTGATCTCACGGCGTTCTTTCTGCTGTGGCTCCTCAGGCAGTACCCTTGATTTTTTTTCTGATGACGGAATATCACCGAACCATTTTTCTGCCATCCGGAAGACATCATCAGGTTTAACGGCTCCGGCAACGCTCAGAATTGCCGATGATGGGGCATAGTGCCTGTGATAAAACTGTCTGATCCTTTTACTGTCAGCCTTATCAATGTGACTGATATCCTTGCCAATGGCAGCCCACAAATAGGGATGCACTTTATAGGCAAGAGGCCTCAGCAGCAGGAAAATATCCCCATAGGGCTGGTTCAGATACCGTTGCCTGAATTCTTCAGTGACCACACTCTTCTGTGTCGCCAGCCTGCTTTCAGACAGATCGAGGCTTACCATCCTGTCTGACTCAAGCCACAGTGCGATCTCAAGATTGTTTGCCGGGAGGGTTATATAATAATTGGTAATATCATTGTTGGTGAAGGCGTTGTTTTCACCTCCGGCAAGCATCACCGGCGTGTCAAAAACAGGAACATTTCCGGTGCCTTCAAACATGAGATGCTCAAAAAGATGTGCGAAGCCTGTCGCTTCCGGATCCTCGTCTCTTGATCCGGCATCATACAGGAGATTTGTGGTGACCATCGGGGTGCTGTCATCGTAATGTGCGATCACCTTCAGGCCATTAGAAAGGGTGTGTCTTTCGAAATCAATCATGCGTACAAAATATTTCAAACTTACCAAAATAAACAGCTGCTCCTCATTTTATTCTATATTTGTGAGTGTCATCATCGGGGCGCTTTAATAATGTCAAGATTGAACTCTCTGATAACAAGGAAAATAAAACAGCTACAATCAGTTCTTACTGAACAGCAAACCCTTCTTTACCTGCTGAGTTTTGCGGTTGGCCTTGCCAGTGCTGTGGCAGCAGTTGTGATGAAGAATGCAATTCATTACACACATGTTCTCTTTACCCAGGGAATCATGAAAGGAGCGGGAGGCATTCTCTCGCTTGCTTATCCGCTTGTTGGCATATTCCTGACGGTGCTGGTTGTTAAATACCTTGTTCATGATCATATATCGCATGGCATAAGCCGTGTGCTGTCTGCCATCTCAAAACGCAAAAGCTATATTAAGAAGCATAACAACTGGTCATCTATACTTGCAAGCTCACTGACAATAGGCTTTGGAGGATCTGTTGGTGCGGAGGCTCCCATTGTGCTTACAGGTGCCTCCATAGGATCAAACATAGGACGTTACTTTGGCCTGAACTATAAGAATGTGACTTTGTTACTGGGCTGCGGTGCAGCAGGAGCCATCTCAGGGATTTTCAAGGCGCCCATCGGAGGAATCCTTTTCACACTCGAGGTACTGATGCTTGACCTGACGATGTCATCCATCGTACCTCTGCTTATTTCATCGGTCACGGCCGCCACGGTGGCCTATTTCTTTATGGGAAACGATGTCCTGTTTTCATTCCAGGTGAGAGATAGTTTTCTCCTGCGAAATCTGCCGTATTATCTCATCCTTGGGGTTTTCTGCGGGTTTGCGGGTTTGTATTTCACGAGGGCAACACTGGGTATTGAGAAACTTTTTAAGAAAATCCGGAATATCTGGATAAGAATGATTACCGGCGGCATCATCCTCGGGATACTTATTTACCTTTTCCCGGCACTTTACGGAGAGGGATACGGCACGGTTATGTCACTCCTTAATGCTCAGCCGGGCAATGTCGCGGGAGTAAGCATATTCGACGGTGTTGCCACCGGGTCATGGGCCTTCATGGCTCTTCTTGCGGCTCTTGTTCTGTTCAAGGTTGTTGCTACTGCTGCAACCAACGGCGCCGGCGGAGTGGGAGGGATAGTCGCACCTGCATTGTTTACGGGCGGCGTGGCCGGTTTTCTTTTCAGCAATCTGTTTAACCACCTGTTCGGGCTGTCACTCCCTGACAGCAGCTTCACCCTGGCAGGCATGGCCGGGGTATTCGCCGCTGTCCTCCATGCTCCTCTGACCGCCATTTTCCTTATCGCGGAGATTACGGAAGGTTACGGCCTCCTGGTACCTCTAATCGTTGTCTCCACCGCAGGATATATTACCACAAGAACCTTTCAGAAGCACTCTATCTATCACGAACAACTGGCAGTAACAGGGGAGCTGATCACTCACGATAAGGACAAGGCGGCCGGAACTCTTCTCGACTGGACTAAAGAAGTGGAGAAAGATCTGCTGACAGTGAGTCCCGATGGCAATCTCGGAGACCTTGTGAAACAGATAGCCAGATCAAACCGTAATATCTTTCCGGTGGTTGATGAATTCAATGTCCTCGAGGGAGTTGTGCTGCTTGACGATGTGCGCGACAAGATGTTCGACCCTCAGCTGTATGATAAAATATCCATCAGGGAGGTCATGATCATACCGCCTTCCTATGTTGATATCCGTGACAGAGGCGATGCCGTTCTTCAGGCTTTCGAACGTACAGGTGCCTGGAACCTGCCTGTACTTGACAGGGGTGAGTATGTCGGTTTTATTTCCAAATCAAGGATCTTCTCTGCCTACAGGGAACTGCTCAAGCAGTTCTCGGACGAGTGACATTTTCTGTTAATATTTAAGTATATTTGCCATCATCCCTGCCGTGATTTCCGTTTCAGGATCAGGCAAAAAAAATTAGAATTTAAACAATTAAGATGAAAAGAGACAGCGCCATATTCGATTTGATCGACCGTGAACGTGAACGCCAGACCGACGGCATAGAACTGATCGCTTCCGAGAATTTTGTCAGCCCTCAGGTACTTGAAGCCATGGGCTCTGTATTGACAAACAAGTATGCCGAGGGCTACCCCGGAGCAAGGTATTACGGAGGTTGTGAAGTAGTCGACCAGGTTGAACAGCTGGCTATAGACAGGCTGAAGCAGCTTTTTGACGCCGAATATGCTAACGTACAACCGCATTCAGGTGCCCAGGCAAACATGGCGGTGTTTCTGACGGTGCTGAAACCCGGAGATACTTTCATGGGCCTCAACCTGTCACACGGAGGACACCTCTCACACGGATCACCCGTAAACTCCTCAGGAATTCTCTACAGGCCGGTATCTTACGGAGTGCGGGAGGAGACTGGAAGGGTTGATTATGATATGATGGAAGAGGTGGCACTGAAAGAGAAACCTAAACTTATCGTCGGCGGAGCTTCGGCGTACTCAAGGGAATGGGATTACAGACGGATGAGGGAGATTGCCGACAAAATCGGAGCTCTGCTGATGATCGACATGGCTCACCCTGCAGGACTCATTGCAGCCGGCCTCCTTGATAATCCACTTAAATTTGCTCATATAGTTACGTCCACAACACATAAAACGCTCAGAGGTCCCCGCGGGGGAATCATCCTGATGGGTAAGGATTTCGTCAACCCGTGGGGAGTGACTACACCCAAGGGCGAGGTAAAGATGATGTCGGCCATGATAAATTCGGCAGTGTTCCCGGGAATACAGGGAGGCCCTCTCGAACATGTGATAGCTTCCAAGGCAGTCTCCTTCGGCGAAGCGCTCACACCGGAGTTCCGCCATTATCAGCAACAGGTGAAAAAGAATGCATCAGTGATGGCCGATGCCTTTATCAGCCATGGTTATAAAGTGATATCAGACGGAACTGACAATCATTCGATGCTGATTGACCTGAGAACCAAATTCCCCGATATATCGGGCAAAAAAGTTGAAAATACACTGGTAAGAGCTCATATCACAGTCAATAAGAATATGGTGCCCTTTGATACCCGATCACCATTCCTGACATCAGGTATAAGGGTCGGAACCCCTGCCGTCACAACCCGCGGACTGAAAGAGAGTGATATGGCCATCATTGTGAGCCTGATTGATGAGGTGATAGGCAATATTGATGATGAGACAGTAATAACATCTGTAGGGGTGCGCGTAAAGACGATGATGAAAGACTACCCGCTGTTCTCTATGTAGGAAATACAGATGTTTGTTGTAATCCCGAAAATCTGAGCCAGGTAATACATGAACGAGAAACTGATCTTTGTTGTTGATGATGATCCCCTGGTCACAACCCTGGTTGCAAAGCGGCTGGAGGCCGCAGGCTACAATGTAAGAGCATTTGCCTATGGCGAGGAGTGTGTAGCTGCCCTTGACGCAAGGCCTGACCTGGTAATACTCGATTACTGGTTCATCAGGGAGGGTTCCTTACCAAAGAACGGTATGGAGGTGTTCGATGACATACACAGGAATGCCCCAGGCCTTCCTGTGATAATGTTTTCTGCACAGGAGAACGGGGATTTGGTGCTTGAGCTTGCCCGGAGGGGTATAGCTGACTATGTGATAAAAGATTCAAACCTCATCGGTAATCTCCAGAATGCAATCAGGGAGACCCTTCATTTATAAGCCCGGCACCTGATGGAATGGTATATGTTTGTGGCTGTTGTGGCTGCCGGTTTATTTGCAGGTTTTGTCAACACCCTGGCAGGAAGCGGTTCTCTTATTACCCTCCCTTTGCTTATGTTTCTCGGCCTGCCTGCCAATATCGCCAACGGCACCAACAGGATCGGCGTTTTTGTTCAGAGTGCGGTCAGCAGCTGGAGCTTTAAAAAGCAGAAACTGTACACCGTCCGGGAAAGCCTCTGGATGGTCATCCCTGCCGTTGCAGGTTCCTTTCTCGGATCACTTGTGGCCATAAGGATCAACGAAAGGATCATGGAGCTGCTCATAGGCGGACTGCTTGTCTTCATGTTTTTTGTTATCCTCTATAAACCTGAAAAATGGGTGCGCGAACACGCTGTTGCTTTAAGCGACAGGCGGAAGTGGCGGGTCTCGGTTGTCTTTTTCTTTATTGGCATATACGGCGGCTTCATCCAGGCAGGCGTCGGATTCTTTTTGCTTGCAGCCCTGGTGCTGGGTGCAGGACTGGGTCTGACAAAGGCCAATGCACTTAAGGTTGTAATAGTAGCAGCGCTGACCATCATAGCTCTCATCGTGTTTATCATCAGCGGACAGGTGAACTACCTGTACGGGATAATCCTTGCGGTAGGGCAGGGCGCCGGCGCATGGCTTGCCTCAAAAGTTGCAGTCAGCTGGGGGCCAAAAGTGGTCCGCATTATTCTGCTCGTGGCAGTGATGGCTTCAGCCCTTAAGCTGACTGGCGCAATAGATTATGTGATTGGACTGTTCTGAATGCGACACTGACAGTCACTTCAGTTTGAAATTATAGGTAATGGTACCTTTTTGCAGGAGGGGAGCATTGTCATTGCTGTCGAACTTTGCTTTCATTGCTGCATCACGAGCTTCCCTCAGGAGATATTCATCCAGCGTGGTCGATCCCTTGACCCCGGCAACAGCTTTGGTGACGTTTCCTTTTCTGTCAACAGATATCTCCACTACGACAACACCCTCAGTCTGGTTGTCATACCTGGGAACGGGAAGCGACTGGACTCTTCTGTCTCCAAGCCTGTATGAAGGAGCCCCGTCACCGATTCCTCCGCCAGGACCGTAATTACGTGCGTCTATTGAACCTGTTTCCACACCCTGGTTACCTGCACCGCCTGCTACGCCTTCACTTGCGCCTGATTCACCCACATTTCCGGCATTTCCAAAGGCGTTTCGCGTACGGTCATTGATCTGGTTAACGCCTGCGCTGCTCCTCCTCACGCCTTATCCTCTCGGCATTTTCCGCATCAATTCGTCTTTTCTCTGCCTCCGCTTCCTGGCGTCTTTTCGCTTCTGCTGTGCGGGCCTCCTCCAGCCTCTTCAGCTCTTCGGCACTCGGTTCTTTCTTTTTGACCTCCGGGGCCTCTTCAAATTCCTGAGTGAGAATGGCATCATCTTCAACTGTCTCTCCTGCTGCAGGCGGAGAAGGCAGAGCTTCTGCCACAGGGGCAGGCTCGAAAAGCCCCTGGCCGGTCTCATCAAACCCGAAATTCACAAGCAGACCTTCCTCAACTTCAACAGGCATCGTAGGCCTTACTTTGAATGATGCCAGTATAAGAAACAGCACCAGCAGCAAGTGTATAAATACAGTCACTGCCATCCCCTGTTTCTTTTCTTTTGTCAGGGTAGATTTCTGATTATTTTGGTGTTGTGGCAAGTATCAGCTTATATTGGTTCTTTGCCGCGATATTCATAACATTAACCACAAATTCAAGCGGAACAGACCTGTCAGCATGAACCGAAATATATATTTCCGGATCCGCGCCTACTTTGGCCTGAAGGGCAGCCTCGAGATTTTCAAGGGCAATGGGTTGATCTTCAATAAAGTATTGATGATCTTTAGTTATCGATATAGTTGTCATCGGCCGGGCATTCGACTGGGTCGTTCCCTTGGGTAACAATACCTTGAGCGCCGTGGGCTGCACAAGCGTTGAGGTAAGCATGAAGAACAACAGCAGCAGGAAGACAATATCTGACATCCCTGCATTGCTGAAGGTAATACCTACCTTGTTTCTATTACTTATCGCCATCGAACTTTACTTTACCGGTTCATTCAGAATGTCCATGAATTCTTCGGATGTAGCCTGGAGGCGGAATACCACGTGTTCAACCCTTACCACAAGTGCATTATATGCAAAGTAGCTGATGATACTCACAATAAGGCCCCAGACAGTGGTCAGCAGGGCAACATAAATACCTCCGCTGAGAGTGCTTATATCCAAACTGTTACCTGCCTGTGACATTTCATAGAATGCCTGAACCATACCGATAACCGTTCCGAAGAATCCGAGCAGCGGTGCGGCGCCTGCTATGGTTGCCAGCGTCGGAAAGCTTTTTTCGAGCTTATAAATCTCCATTTTACCCACATTCTCAATTGCCTCAGAGACATCCGCCAGAGGCCTGCCCAGACGGGTGATGCCCTTCTCGATCATCCGGGCCTGAGGAGTGCTGGTCGATCTGCAGAGCTGCAGGGCGGCATCGACCTTGCCTTCATACATATAATCCTTAATGCGGTTCATGAAGTTATTATCAACCTTAGTGGCTTTACTGATCACCAGAAACCTCTCGGTAAAGATGTAAAGCGCCATGAGGGAGAGTACGCTTATCACGTGCATAACCCAACCACCAGCAAAATAGAGATCAATCAGTGACATTGTCATCTCCTTTTCAACTCCGGTCGTAACAGTACCTTGCAGCAAAATGTTCGCTAATATCATTTCCTTATTAATTATGTAAGATGTTTACTTAATTACAATATATTCCCAACGGGTGTTTCGCCGCGAATATATGAAAAAAACGGCCATTCATTCTCCGAATTATACAGAGGGTGGAAAAAATAGACCAGTTGTTGAAATGTTATTGCCCGTCAGTGCCTTTAACATCTTCGGAGATCTTTTTCTTCCGGTTGTCAGGAAGGACAAACAGATCTTTGAATTGATCAAAATCACGCCTGAAGAATATGCCAATACCCTGAGTATATGGGGCAGTCTCGTAAAACAGGTTGTTATTTGAACGGTTGAACACCTTGAAACGAAGTTTTTCGGTCAACTTGAAATCGATGTTGAAGTCACCGCTGATATTGCTGGCCTGTGTGTTGGACATCTTCCCGCCCACATCAACGTTACCGTTAAGCACAACCTTGTCATTGAGCAGCTGGGTCGAAAGGGCTACCTCGACTTCCTGCGGAGTAATCTCATTGCCGGGCCTGTAATTAAACCCAATATCAAAGTCGTTGCTTATCTGCGAGAGCCATTTACTCAGCTGGTTCGACAGCATCTCCGTCGTTGTCACGCCTATAGCCGAGGCACTTTTGGGATCAGTCAGCGGCGTACCCTGTGATCCTCCTGAATTGGAAACGTACATCTCGGGGTCCGGATAAAAACTATTCATGACAAGAAGGTAAAGGAACTGCCGGCTGAGCTCCTCCTCTGTGTTGATAGCCAGTTTCAGGTACTCCTTCGTCTCTTCATCAGCTGTTGGCAGATTAATGTCAAACTTAATGACCGGATTCATAAGCTTCTCCGAGAGACTGAGGAGGCATTCGACGGGTATCCGCGCTTTGAAGGCTTCATCGGGATAAATATCGTACAATGCAGCCTTTAGTTTGTAGATCGCCCTGATATTGATATTGGCATCGTCAACGGCGCCGTTCCATGAAATTGTTCCTCCTTCCTCGACGGAGAACCGCTTGTTCAGTATGTCGCCGAGGGTGAAAAGGTAATCGCCGTTCTCGATGACATAATCGCCCGCCATCTTCAGATCTCCCCTGGCGTTCAGGCTGATGTTCAGTTTCCCTGCCCCGGTACCCCTTATCACATCACCTGATGTGGCATCCATGATCAGCTGCACCTCGGCCGCTGGCGTGACATCAAGATCAAAATTCAGTTCTATTTTACTGGTTTCCCCCTGTTTCAGAAAGATATTCTCCCTCTCCCTGGCGGCTTCTTCTTCCTTTTTTGTGTTGACAAAAATAATATAGGGATAATCACTGACGATTGCGGATGAGTTCAGGGGAACAAAAAACTCTGTATTGTCCTCTGTTTTGGCTGAGATATTAAAGGTTATCTTTTCGGGAGTGCCCCGTATGCTTGCATAGCCCGTGGCATAAGCCGTGCCGTAGAAATACTCATTATCCTTGGGCCGGGTGTTAAGAATCAGCATCTTGTCAACATTAAAATCGAGATTTATTCTGAAGTCCTTAAAGGAACTGTGAAAGAGGTTACCGTTAACTATTCCCTGGTTCTTCTTTTCATCATAAATCTTAATGTTCCTGAACTCAATTCCCCGCGGATTAAACCTGACGCTGTCCGAGAAGTTGTACCTTGTCTGCAGGAAGTCAACTTTCATCGAAGCGTCATCAACCATTATTGAACCGCTGAGCAGCAGTTGTTTGAATTTCCCGTGAATGCCAACAGTACCAGAACCGACACCTCGCAGGTCAGAAGCGAAGGATTTGACAAAAGGATTAATTATATCGAGCGGCATCCGGAATGTAGAGACCTTAATGTCAGCTATTTTTGAGGCAGGGGAATAGGTGCCGCTTATATTGAAAAACTTCGATCCTTCATAATCGTTGGAGACATTTATTTCAACCACTTTCTGCCTGGGATCCCATTCACTTCTGATGTTAACAAGACCGTACCGGTTATTATTCATCATGAAATTGCTGACATCAATATTGCTTTCGAAAAGCATCTCGTCATAAACATCTGACAAGATAACGTCCCCTTTCATTGTGCCCCCGAATGTCATGTCTATTGTACTCACATCCTGCTCCGCCTTAGGCTTTTTTATCAAATTGTTAAGGTATGAGAGATTAAGACCTTCAAAACTAAGTATGAGCTTGTCATCCTTATCAGAGGAAAGTCTGCCGTCAAGTCTGACATAGTTTTTTTTGCTGTTTATAAGGATGTTGTCAAAATAGGCGCTTGTTGAATCAACAACAATACGCGCAGGGCTGATCATCCACTGAACATGGTTGACATTGAAATGTGAGGGGAGAACCCCTATTATAAGGACTGGCTTCTTCAGTTCGTCAATGCTGAAAAAGCCTTTGGCTCTTATATCACCCAGTGTCCGGTCAGCGTCCTTATTGTCCCATTTAATGCCGAGATCAATGGTGTCACGGTAACCATCTGCTTCAAGAATAAAGTTTGCCATCTCTGACTTGTTGGGCAGGAGGACAGTGTCTGCGGTTACCGAAAGGGACACTCTGTCATGGGTAACCGATCCGTTAAGCTGCATATTTCCCATTCTTGTTCCGGCATACTTGACAGCCCCTGAACTAAACTGCGAAACGGTCATCGCAGGCTCGGACATAAAGTGACCGCTTAGGCGACTGCCATCAGCAATGCTCAACCCGGTACCTAAAAACTCATTAAGCTTGTCAATCTTCTTGATGCGTGCATCAAAAGTGAAATCACTTGCCGGCACATCTTCCGCAAGTTTTTTGGATGGCTCCGGAAACTTTGACGGGAACAGTTCCGCCAGAACAAGGCTGACAGTATTCTTTATATCATCAAAAGAGAATGCCCCCCGCACTTCGGCATCGGCAAAGTCAGATTTCAGGGTAAGCACAGGTACACCTTTGTCCCTGACTGAGCTTATCAGGAAATCATATATGTTTATCCGGCCGTTTGAATTCTGAATGCTTGAGTTTATCAGCCTCAGATCGCCGTCCATATTATCTATCCGGGTGCCTTTGAAGGAGGCGGTGAGAAGCGCCGTCGCCCTGAAGGCAGTGTCACTTTTTACTATATTAAGCTTGTGGAGGTCAGCATGTGCGATGTTCATTGTGAAATCAAACTCCGGCATCTCTTTTTCAAGATCAAACCTTCCAAGGATGTCCATGTTTATGTTCTTGTCCCGTACAGTAACGGCACCGTCCCAGATCCTGTCGATATAAGTTCCTTCGAGTGAGACATTGCGGTAGAGGTAATTGTTGATCTCTACACTGTCGATAATGCCATTGATGTTCGCTGACAGGTGCCTGAATGACTTCATGGAACCTTCAACATTGCCCTGAAGCCACAAACCGCCGAACATTTCACTGTTATGTGTAAGATAGGCAAGGTCCACATCCCTGGCTTTCAGCAGGCCTTTAAAGTTGAACATTTCCTTTCCGTCAGGCCTGACTGACAGGTCAGTATTGAAGCTCCCTATTTCAGTAGTCAGGGTCCCGAAACTGACGAAATCGGTTGTGAATCCAGTAAAGCTTCCCTCATATGAAATCATGCCAAGATCATGCACTATTGCAGGTAACTTTATCACTTTGGAGTCAGGCAGGCCTATGCGTTCAATATCCTCAGCCATGGTTTGCATTTCACGGAAAACTATATGGAGGTAGCTGTCACTGACTGATGGCAGGCCTGAGACATCGAAATCAAACCCCATCCTTGTTGATCCGGCATACTCTATCCTGATGTTGCGCCCTTTCATCTCTGCCACGGTCCCGCTTACCTTTCCTGAAAGGCTGACAGTTTCGTTGACGCCTGTAAGGGGCAAGACAAACTGTGCAAGATCGCAGGAATGGAGCCATGAATCTTCAAGGACGATATCGAACCTGACCTTATTGATGAAATCGGACCATCCTGCCTCGCCCTGCGGTCGCAGAACTATCTTCTCCGCCACAATTGAACTGGAGTCTGTCAGAATGTCAATATGCCTGAAGGCAAGGCCGTTACCAATTACTGTGGCACTCATGTTAAGGCTTTTGCAGTTGAAACCGCCGGACTCAATGAAAGCCATGTTCCTTAACTCCATGCTTACTGAATCAGAAACAATACTCAGGTCCTTGACCCTGGTGCTGAGAGAGCTTATTCTCAGATCCTTAAAGTTTACGCGTCCTTGCTGCGACCCTATGGTGTCATCCCTGTATATAAGTGAGTAGGAGCCGTTAAAAATTTCAATATCCGAAAAGCTTATCTCAATGCTTTTTTTGGTGTCACTGGCCGTGTCGCCCTTAATTGAATCGATGTAACGTGAGAGGTTCAGTACCCCTGAAGTATCCGTTATCATCCGGAAGTCAGGTTCATACAGCTCGGCCCTGCCAAACCTGAACACTTTTCCCGACGGGTTAAATTCCCGCACCCTCAGATCAAGCCTCCTGACCGAAAGGAGGGTATCACCGTTGTGATCTTTAAAGAGTACGTCATTGAGCACGA
The DNA here is from genome assembly GCA_963743775.1 of uncultured Bacteroidales bacterium. Classification (GTDB taxonomy): domain Bacteria; phylum Bacteroidota; class Bacteroidia; order Bacteroidales; family VadinHA17; genus SR-FBR-E99. Next base: position 113,125 of record CAVURA010000003.1, on the reverse strand, counting down.
TCTTGTTGAAAATGGTGTAGGAGGCTTTTCCGATGCGGATCTCAGCTCCTGTTTTCTTTGAAAGGGTTTCTGTAAGAAAATTTACAAAAAAGTCCTGAACCCTGGGAGTCTGTGCCAATAGAAAAGAAATGGCCGGTATCATAATTAACACCGTTATAATTATGAGAAGTACCCTGCCGATTTTTTTAATAATTTTGGCCATTCCTGTGCAAATTCCCGCCGCAGGCGAAGTTAATAAAAAAGGATATAACAAAAATGGTGCCCGCCATCACGATACTTGCGATAGAATCATCCTGTGATGATACGTCTGCCGCTGTCATAAGCGATGGCTATGTGCTTTCAAACCTTATAGCCAATCAGGATATACATAAAGCCTATGGCGGGGTCGTTCCTGAACTGGCGTCCAGGGCCCACCAGGCCAACATCATCCCGGTGGTCGATCAGGCATTGTCCAAAGCGGGAAAAAGCCGGAATGACATCAGCGCTGTGGCCTTCACAAGGGGACCGGGTTTGTTGGGATCATTGCTTGTCGGTACTTCCTTTGCCAAGGGTTTTGCCCTTGTTCGCGATTTACCACTTATCGAAGTCAACCATCTGCAGGCTCATGTGATGGCGCATTTTGCCCTTGAACCTGGTCGTGATAAGCGGACACCCGGATTTCCGTTCCTGTGCCTGCTTGTATCAGGCGGACATACACAACTGATAGTAATGCATGACCATCTGTCGATGGAACTTATCGGTAACACAATCGATGACGCTGCAGGAGAGGCTTTCGATAAATGCGCCAAAGTTACAGGACTCCCATACCCCGGCGGACCGGTCATCGACAGGCTTGCCGCCGCAGGGAATCCCCATGCTTTTATCTTTGCCAAACCGCGTATAAAAGGATTGGATTTCAGCTTTTCGGGCCTCAAAACAAGCTTCCTCTATTTTCTGCGTGACAGGGTCAGGGAAGATGAGAACTTCATAACTGCAAATATGAATGACATTGCAGCCTCACTTCAGAACACAATAATTGAAATACTTGTTTCAAAACTTGTAAAGGCATCAAAAGAAACCGGTATAACGGAGATCGGAATAGCAGGCGGCGTATCGGCGAACTCAGGCTTACGAAGAGCTGTGCAGAAGGAGGCGGAAAAGCGGGGGTGGAACCTTTTTCTGCCTGAGTTGCGCTATACCACCGACAATGCTGCAATGATAGGTGTTACAGCTTATTACAAATACCTCAGGTCTGAGTTTGCAGACCACAGCATCGTACCGCTGGCCCGGATGCAAATGTAACTTTCAGGGTCTGCTTTAAAAGGCCTCTTTGCCAGGGTAGAAGTATCGTTTCCTGGCGACATTTTCCGGATAAATGAAATAGTCAAGATCAGCTTCGGCGCACTTCCTGCCTTCACCGTCAAAGAGACTACAAAAGAGCTTCGCACTTTTCTCTTCAAGGCTGATGATGGTAGCTTCAATACTGACAGCTCCCTTGCTGATATACACGGGTTTAAGATACTTTACAGTCATCGATGATGTCACTCCTGAGGTGCCTGCTTTGACGTTGACGCACCAGGCTCCTGTTTCATCAAGCAGAGTGGCAATTATCCCACCGTGAAGCACGTTGGTGTAACCCTGGAAATGAGCTGACGGCTGCCACTCAGCATATAGTTTCTCCTCGTCTTCCTCGAAAGTGAGTTTCAGTCCTGCCGGATTTGCCGGTCCGCAACCGAAACATAAATTCTGATCCGGATCAAATGGATTCCTGATTTTTCTTCTCTGCGGCATCATTTTTTTTCTTTCTTTTTTCCCTTCGGGCCAGCCAGGAGCTCATGTAGAATATAGATATCACAAGGTATATTATCCCGACAGTAAATGTTACGATGGCAAGCGATACCGATGGTTCCTCTTCCGGAGTGGTTGCCATCCTGTGCCGGTAAAAGTAACCGAATATTGTCATAAATATTACGGTAACGGCAAGGCCCAGTCCAAGAAAAACCATCGTACCGTCAATCACAGTGGTGCTCTGATACAAGGGACTCTTCGTGAAATTTCTGTAAGTGGTCTTAGCGTACTCTTGGGCTCTCTTCCTGGCTTCGGCCTGCCTGTACCTAACCCATGCCTCGTAATTCTTCCTGACCTCTTCCTGAGTAATATTCCGGCCGTGAGGGTGGGATGTCAGATACTCGTAGGCTTCAGTGATTCTGATGAACACATCCTGAGCCTCTTCCGAATGATTGCGGTCAGGATGGAACTCCATAGCCTTGCGCCGGTAAGCCTTCCTTATCTCGTCATCGGAAGCTCCCTGCCTGACACCCAGAACTTTGTAATAATCCCATAGATTCATATGCCCGATTGGAATTACTAAATAAGGATATTTTATTCACCAATTCCTTTAACGCTTTGTTTTTTTCCTGATTATTCTACTTTTGTAGTTTATAATGAATCTAAATAAGCCTGTTTATGGCCAGTTCTCATTTACTTTTTGCGTTTGGATTAACACTTTTTGCAGGACTTGCCACCGGGATAGGGGGCATGATTGCCTTCTTTGCCAAAAGGACAAAAACGACGTTTCTGGCTTTTTCACTCGGCTTTTCTGCCGGGGTGATGATATTTATCTCGTTTACTGAAATCCTGACTCAGGCAGGAGATAAGCTGCAGTTTTACTACGGTCCGGATACTGGTCCGTGGGTAACTTTCATTGCATTTATCGGCGGTATAGCCTTGTCTGCAGCAATAGACAAGATCCTTCCGTCAGAAGGTAACCCCCATGAGCTCAAGAGGGTGGAGCAGATGAATCCGGGCAGCGCTTATCCCGATAAGCCTGAGTGCAAGGGGGGTAAAAAGGATGGTCACGGTTATCACGGTGGCAGGGACCGTAAACTGATGCGGATAGGGACTTTTACTGCGATTGCCATCGGGGTGCACAACTTCCCGGAGGGTATTGCCACTTTCATGTCTGCGATGTCTGACGTGACAATCGGTATCAGCATCGCTATCGCCGTGGCTATTCACAACGTTCCTGAAGGAATAGCCGTTTCAGTGCCGGTGTATTACGCGACGGGGTCCAAGAGGAAAGCATTGCTCTGGTCAGTCATGTCAGGGTTCGCAGAACCTGTGGGTGCATTGGCCGGTTATTTCATTCTCTCCCTGTTCCATAGTGACATTATTCTCGGCTTTGTCTTTGCAATGGTGGCAGGGATCATGATTTACATATCCTTTGACGAACTTTTACCTGCAGCCCATAAATACGGAAAGCACCATGTGGCCATTTACGGTCTCATAAGCGGGATTATCGTTATTGGAATCAGTCTTATACTTCTCCATTAAACCCTGACCAGATGTCAGTGATGTAATCAGCTCCCGTGGAAATCAGTGCTGGAAGTTTTTGACAGCTTCAGGTTCATGCTTATGTCTGAACAGGACGGCAAAAAGAATGGCTACCACCAGTGAATATGCGGCAAAGGATATCCAGATGCCCGGCCAGTTTTTGACAAGACTTGCAGGATCTTCGAACCACTGTTTGATTACCTGGCCGGCAATGAGATTTCCAATAACAGCGCCTATCCCGTTGGTCATCAGCATAAAAACACCCTGTGCCGAGGCAGTGATCTTTGAGTCAGTGTTTTGTTCCACAAACAAGGCTCCCGAGATATTGAAGAAATCAAATGCCATTCCGTAAACAATACAGGAGGTGATAATCAGAATAAAACCTGTGAATGTATTGTCGGCCAGGCCGAAGAGACCGAAACGCAGTACCCATGCTGTCATACTGAACAGCATCACTTTCTTGATGCCGAAACGCTTCAGGAAAAAAGGAATCGAAAGGATAAACAGGGTTTCGGAGATCTGTGATATTGAGAGTATAATTGTGGAGAAGTTATTAATGATTCCGCCTTGCGGGAAAACTGTAGAATCCTGGAGAAAACTGTCGCCGTAGGCATTGGTCAGCTGAAGGGCGCCGCCCAGCAGCATGCTGAAGATAAAAAACAACAGCATTTTCTTTTGCCTAAACAGCCCGAATGCTTCTAACCCCAGACTCTGAACCCAGGTCTTCTTTTCAGTTGCATCGCTTTCCACTTTTTTCACAACCGGCAACATGAAGAATGAATAAAGAGCGAGGCCGAATGCGGAAACAGCTGCTATAATGAAGGAGACCTTGATGCTATATCCAAGACCCCATGGTTTGGTGAAGAAGTTTGTTACCCACATTGCTATGATAAAGCCTACCGTACCCCACACCCTGATCGGCGGGAAGTACTTTGTGGGCTCTTTACCTTCGCTTTTCAGCAGTCTGAAACCGACAGAGTTATTCAGACCGATTGTCGGCATATAAAAGCACATCGCAAGCAGCAGAAGCCAGAAGAAGGGCAGTGGTGCCTCAATCAGCGGCAGGAAGCACATTGTTGCCCCGAACAGCAGGTGAAGTATCGCATAGACGTAATTTGCCTTCCATTTATCGGCAAGAATCCCGAACAAGGTGGGCATGATAAGTGATGCGAAGCCCATGGTTGAGAAGACCAGGCCAAACTGAGCGCCGTTCCATTGTCTCTCCACGAAGCCGTAATGACCCAGTGTCATCATCCATGCCCCCCAGATAAAGAACTGGAGGAAATTCATTATGATTAACCTGTTCTTGAGCCCCATCTTCTTAGTATTTGTATGTCAGTTATTTGGTTCCGAAAAGTCTGTCGCCGGCGTCACCGAGACCTGGTACAATGTATCCCTGGCTGTTGAGATGACTGTCGAGGGCTGCCAGGTATATATCCACGTTGGGGTGATCTTTCTCCACACGCGCCACGCCTTCGGGCGCACCCACAATACATACCAGCCTGATTATTGTTGCACCTCTGTTTTTAATTGCCGTGATAGCTGCACTGGCGCTGCCTCCGGTGGCGAGCATGGGATCAAGAACCATAACCACCGCTTCTGCCAGGTTGGAGGGGAATTTGGCAAAGTACTCAACAGGAGCCAGGGTCTCATGATCACGGTAGAGTCCGATATGACCTACCTTCGCGGTAGGGATCAGGCTGGTAATCCCCTCAACCATCCCGAGTCCTGCCCTCAGTACCGGAACAAGGACGATGTCCTTCGACAGCTCCGATGTGGTGCACGAAGAAACAGGCGTATCAATAATGACCTGTCGCATGGGCAGATCCCTCGTAATCTCGTAAGCCATCAAACCCGCAATCTCATTTACGTTCTCCCTGAAATCCCTGGTTCCGGTCTCTTTCCTCCTGATCAACGACAGCTTGTGTGTAATCAGGGGATGATTGATAAGTTTCAGCATGGTTTGTTGACTGATCTGTATCCGGTTATTTTATGTCGCCAGAGAAAAGCAGGAAATGCATTTCAGAAAGCATGATAACCGTTTCGATCATATTCCTTAGTTAAATTTTGCAAACTTGTAAGTAAGACCTACCCCGATGACTTCCTTGAACTGAACACGTTTGCCCATAATTGCTTCGCCCTCATTGCCTTCATCAACCTTAATAAGAACATCGTCATCATAGATCAGGAGGGTGTTAACAGTTGCCGAAAGGAACTTATTGACCTTGAGCACCAGGAATGTCTCCCAGTTAACATCAATATTTTGCGGGTTATGGAGATAATTTGAGAACAGGTCAAGCCTTGTCGCAAAGCTTGTATTCTTGAATAACTCATCTTTCTTGTATGTCAGGTTGGCATAAGCTCCAAATTCGCCCCTGAACTTTTTCCCGGGCTCAACGCCAAAGGCACCGAGATCAGAAAGATACTGGTCATTCACGATAGTATTTTTGGAGGTCAACGGGGACAGGAAAGCTGAGAATTCAGGTATTGGTTTATAGTCCATACCAAGGGAGAACAACAGATAGCCAGGAGCGAGTAAATCAGAGATCTTATTCTCGGTGTCGGGGTAGTTATAGCCGGCAGACATCTGTGTCTTGAAACTCATAAGTGCAGAATAGAACCACTTATCCGAGGCCTTTAAGCCATACTTCGACTGAAAATCGATCCTGTCATCGGTCTTGGTCCACTCCGGGGTACCCTCTTTCAAACGCATCATTCCGTAGCCGAGAATAAAGGCATTGTCCCATGCCGACTTATTCTTCCTGTAGTTGGCGGTCAGGTTGAGAAGTCCGTTTAAACTGTAGGAGTTTTGTCCCCCTGCCGCCCAGTTTGTGAACGAACTCTGACCCAGGTTGAGTGAAAAGATCCCGCCTGTGCGCCAGACAGTGTCAACGAGCTGTTTCTGTGCCAAGCAATTGAAGCTGGTAAATATCAGACCTGCCAGTATAGCTACTATTGCTTTTTTCATTGGTGTCAGTATTTGTAATATAGGTTTGTTATTTATTATCAAGGCTTCCGAACACTTTCTGAAGAATGGGGGTGACCCTTGCCGAGACCTCTTTTCTTATCTTCAGTTCCTCACCCTCTACTTTCAGGAACATTCCGTCAAGAGCCTTTTTTGTCAGGTAGTCGTCCAGATCGGTTGTCACCGGTTTAAATCCGGCCAGTCTGCCTGCAATACTGTTGGCAATTGTATTCCATTTACCTGTAAGTGTTGTCCAGGATTCCTGTGCTGAAATTCCGGCGACTATTTCCTTGTTGGTAGATGCACTTATCTTTGGCCTGTACAGGTTGTAAAGCTCATTATAAGTGGTCTTTACAAGGTATTGGGTCGCTGCATTGTCAGCGCCTCTCAGTATGCCGAAAGCATCAGTGACAGTCATTTGCGTCACCGAATTGACGAAAATAGGAGCGACTTCCTTTGCAGCATCCTCTGCCGCCCTGTTAATGCTGAGTACTACATCCTCCAGCAGTTTCTCACCGCCAGGTATCTTGCTGACATTCTCAACTATCGTCTTTGCCTCATCAGGCAGTGGTATCTTCACTGCCAGGTCACTGTAATAGCCCCCTTCCGAGGAGAGTCTTCCGGCGGCATTTTTTGCACCCGTGATAAGCGCTTCCTTCAATCCGCTGATAACATCAGATTCAGTCAGTTCCTGTACCGTTGACGCTGTCTGCAGAACCTGCGTCAGCTGAGCACAACCGGCAAAGAGGAACACTGACAGAATAATAGCAGTTATTCTTAATCTCATCTTTTAAAGATCTCGTATGACAGACAGATCACAGGGACTGATAAGGCAGAATGGACTCGGTCCCGGGATCATGTATCTCGAGGATCTCAATGACAACATATTTGCTCATGCCTCTCCAGGGAAGTGGTCTGATATATTCCTTGTAACGGACTTCCACAAATTTACCGCTCGCTCTCTCAAGGGTTGAAGCAATGCTGTCATTAACAATACTGAACTCAAATTCATTGCTTTGTATTGCGCCGGGTGCGGGTGTTTTGAACCCTGTCTGAATGAGCCTTCCTTCCCAGGTCTTGAATATGTATCCTTTTCGGACGAGAAAATTCAGGTCACCTGCTTTTACTCCTTCACCAAATACAAAGTAATGCCGCCACCAGAATAACCCGGCAGCCACAATAAGTAAGACAAAGAAGCCGATCTTAAGTCCTTTTTTCATAGTTAACAGTTTAAGTTTGTCAGTTCTTGACCTCGTCCTTGTCGTCGTCGGCGAACTTTTCCCTGGCTTCTTTAAATGTGGCTTTCATGGTATCCCAGATGGAATCTGCGCCCTTCTTAACCGATTCCCATGCCTCTCCTCCTGATTCCTTCAGGTCTTTAAGCTTCGACTTCCCTTCATCCATTTTGTGCTCGAGCTTATCAATGCTTTCCTGATATTTTATTTTGGTTTCATCTTTTGCGCCTTTGGCTTTTTCCCTTAGCCTGTCAATATCTGCCCTCCACTCATCAAGCTGAGATTCAATTTTCTGCTGATAATTTTCTTTCTGTTCCTGGTTTTCCATAATCTTAGGTATTAATAAATGGTTGATGTTAAAAATTATATATTTCTGGTTTAATAAAGCTTCACAGTATTCAGTTTATCAGTGAATTTCTGAACAACAGCAGTCTGTTCATCAATCTTCTGTTTTATCACAGTCTGTTCCTCCTCATTCAGGGGTATGGATTCGTCTGCCTGTGAAATTGATGATTCGGCTTTCTTAATCTTGTTTTCCGTTTTGCTGATATCTTTCTGCAATTTCTTTTTACTCTTGTTCAATTCCTTGATCCGGGCTGCTTTTGCCTCTTTGTCCGGCCCTGAATCCATGCCAATCATGTAAGTGTTTTCCATAGAGATATCTGTGGAGAGCTGACTGAGCTGACTGTTCATCACCGCGAGTTTATCCTGTTCGTTAGCACTTGAGGTTCTGCTGTTCTTGGCGTTCTTCTGGGTTTTTGAATGGCTGCTCTCAAGACTGCTTAACTGATTGTTAAGATCTTTCAGTTTCTTTTCTTCTGCCGCCACTTCATCCTTTATAAAATCTATGTACTGCGTCTTTGCAAATTCTTTAAGGAAGTCTCTGGCAGCCGACATCTGCGAGTCACCGAGAGAGGGTTCAAGGTACTCGTCCTTTTTCAGTTCAACGCAGACCATTAATTTGTTGAGCGTATCCTGGTTAAACAGTTTGCTATACATGTTAACAGGATTTGGTGATATTTTTTTCAGCATAGCCCCGAATAATGTCATCATTCCGTCTTCTGTGACGACTTTTGATTTGGTGCCGGCCTCTATTTGTTTTATCCAGTTCTTCAATGTCTTCTCGTAGTTAACCTCCGGGATTGTTACGCTTATTCCCGGGTGCATGTATTTCCCGATCAGGACGCTGTCTTCCATTATGGTGATGGGCTTCTGAGCGCTCAAATTAAGCGTCGGTAAAACTAGTGCTAAAAAAAGAAAAGGGTAGAACTTTTTCATTACCGAAATAAGTTTAGGTTGATGGATAAAGGTAGTATTTTTCCAGAAAATCTGCAAATATGGTATTCAGAATCTTTGATTATATCCTCTTTACTGCCTGATGAGACTGAGCGCTTTCAGAGTTGCATTTTCACCTGCTTTTATAATCTCTCCGGCCTTGTAAAAGTCATATATTTCGAAAGAACTCCTTGAGATATTTATCGTAATGTCTATCTGGTGGTTTACCAGGGTTAAGTCGGCAATCTGCCTCAGCATAATGCCGATACTGCGGTTGCTGAGGTTGAAGAGGCCAAAGGTTTCCTTGTTGCCCCCGGGTATCTCTTTGGCCAGCTTTGCCTGAATACTTCTGATCTTCCTGATATATTTGTTGTAATCAGGTTTTTCTTCCGGTTCCTTTTTAGGTTCAGGAGGTATATCTGCATTGACGTTGACAATTACCAGGAGGTCGTTTTCATGTCGTTTTATCCTGTTTATGGGTACAGGATTCACAAGCCCGCCGTCAACATAAAAGTCTTCTCCTATCCGGAAGGGTTGGAAAACGGTCGGGATCGAGATGGAAGCCCTGATGGCATCATAAAGATCCCCTTCAGTGAAGACTTTCTCTTTTCCTTTGAGGATGTCCGTTGCCACTGCACAGAAAGGTATCCGGAGATCTTCAATGTTCCGGTCCGGCACAATCTCCTTAATCTTTTCAATAATCTTTTTTCCCTTTACCAGTCCCCCGCTGCTTAGGGTCACATCCGTCAGCCTCAGAACTTCCATCTTATCGATGGAGGATACCCATTCCTCGAACTGCGGCAACATTCCTGACGCATAGATGCCACCTACAAGTGCACCCATTGATGTGCCGGCTACAGAGGTGATGTTATAACCCTGCTGTTCGAGCACTTTGATAGCACCTATATGGGCAAATCCCCTTGCCCCCCCGCTTGACAAAACCAAAGCAATATTTTTATTCATTTACGTTCCCGATGTTTCAGATTAAAGCCCTTGTTTCAGTTCCCCTGCCATGGCACTGAATATTTTCATATTCTCAATGCCGGTTCCGGGGGTAATCTCACATCCTGCAGATAAGATCGCACGTCTGCCGGCTTCTTCAAAGAATGAATGGGTGCTTTCGCGTATCATCACTTCATCTCCGTCCTGGATGACGGACACAGGGTCGGTCTTGCCTGAAAATACCTGCTTTTCTGAAAGCAGCGGAAGGGCCTCAGCGACAGAACCAGTCCGGTGATCAATGTCAATGATATCAGTGCCGGTCCTGATAACATCATTCAGTATTGCCGAGATATTTCCGCATATGTGAATTTTAGCATAAGCTCCGCAAGAGTGTATATGGTCGACAAGGGACTTCTCACGACTGAAGCAGAATTCCCTGTAAAGCTCCGGTGATATAAGCGAACATACTGAATCGCCAATACCGATGCAGTGAGCTCCGGCCTTCACCTGTTGGGTTATAAATCCGGCAGCGCTTTCCGTTATGATATCGAGGGCTTTGTGCACCTTGTCCGGATACTCGTAGAGGTCTGTAAGGGCAAGATTGATATCCCTTATATCGCAGTACTCTGCCAGGGGGCCCTCCACCCATCCGCAGATAAAGAACCTGCCGGAGGTGGTTTGCCTGTACTCTAAGATCTCAGCGACACGCTCTTTCATCCTGCTGTGTTCTGATGTCTTCCTGACAGTGAGACGGTCAATATCGGTTATATCCCTTATTGCATACTGCTGCACCTTAGGCAGGTCATCATCAGGGTATGAGAGCACAGTGCCAAAGGCTTCTGCCTCTGCATAGGCATCAGACATTGTATTTACCCAGTCTGACTGAAAATCGGTGGCGCAGATGAATATTGGCACTGCATTTATGGCTGGCGCTGAGGCAGAAGTCTTTGTATTTCACTCCGGCATAAGCGGCAGCAAAGCGCATCATGATAGGGTGGAAGGGTACCCTGTCTGTCTTTTCTGCCTTCAATGAAATCAATAGTCCTGTTGAGTGAGTTCATGGTTCTGGCTGATAATTAAACGCCTGCAATTCTCCGCTTGTACTCCGCCAGCGCCTCGTCAAGCCTCTCCCTTGCCGTGGTGTCTCCGGGCACATTATGTGAAGGATGAATAAAAAGCTTCACTCCCCTGTCGGCGAGTATCTCAGCCACTGTTGTTATCGTCATCCAGACGCAGGTGACGAAGGCCATGGTAGAGACCGGACCTATCTTGTCGGGATGATTCTTAAGCGTGACGGAGGCATCTTCCGCAGGAGCACAGGTGTCAACCACAATATCCGCAATGTCAAAAATAGTCTTGCCCGAAGAGTGCCTTGTCTTCTTTCCCTTTGCCGCAGCTGCGGAACCGAATACGACAACCTTCATCCCTTTTTTCTTTGATTCGAGGGCTATGTCAATATTCACGTTGTTAATTCCGGAATGGGAGAAAAGCCACATTGTATCACGGCTGTCGAAAGTGTAACCCTTCATGATCTCCACACCGTAACCCTCAACCCTCTCAAGGAAGACGAACTGATGTACTCCCATCTCACCCGTGATATGTGTGAAGAAACTCAGTGGGATCTCAATCATCGGATGAAAACCGACAAACCCTCCGATCCTGGGATACATCTCCTCGATAGGAAGGGTGGCATGACCGCAGCCGAAGGTATGAACCCACCTGCCGCACTCAATAGTATCAGCCATCACGGCAGCCGCCTTTTGAATATTTTCCATCTGTGTTTCTTCAATACGGGACATGACATCCCGGGTATTCTTGAGCCATTCGGTTGCTAACATGTTTTCTTCGTTTTATGATTTCTTATGGATTATGTTTTATTTTTCTGAATATCATCACGGCGATGATGACCAGAACGGACAGCTCAACAAACGTAAATGTGGTGAGGTGCGTTATCCCGAAGTTCTCTGCCACCTGTCCCATTGAATAGTTCACCAGGATATTGCCTATCAGAGCGACTGCCATAACGAAGCTGAAAGCTGTCCCGGAGATGTCAGGATACCTGTTTCCAACGATCCCGAGCATGGTTGGGAAGCCGGCTGCAAGCCCAGCACCAAGAAGGGCAAACGCCGCCGCTGACATAACTATTGAACCGCTGAACCTTATCAGGACCAGGGCAGCAAATATTATCAGGAATGATGAGAAAAGCAGTCTCTTCTCTGTCACCTTGCGGAAAACGCTGCCGATCAGCAATCTCATGACCGTCATCCCGGCGACATATGATGACAGAGCTATAAGGGCGCTGCCCTGTGACACTGAGAGCTTGTCAATAAGAAAGGTTGTTGTCCAGTTGTTGATAAGTCCTTCGAATGCGCTCTGAAAAAAGAGGAAGAATGCAACAAGGAGAATCGCACCGTCCCTCACAAGTCCGTTTATCAATTTCAGGGAGATGCCTCCGGATTGCTTTGCAGGAGGAAAGACAACCAGGAAGAAGATCAGTGAAGCTGCCAGGGCAAGAAACCCGGTTGCAGCAATGATAACTTCAAAATCAACTGATTTCTCAAGAATGCTCAGTAACAGTGGCATGCCAAGAGCCCCTATCCCGAAGAACACTCCGAGCAGGCTCAGGTCAGCGCCCTTGCCTGTAGTGCTGATATCAGCGACGACAGCATTGGTGGCTCCGTTGATCGCTCCACCACCCAGTCCTATCATCAGTACAGAGATGACAAGGAGCCCTGTTGTACCGGTAAGAGCCAGTCCCTCAAAACCGGCAAACATCAGCAGGGAGGAAATGACAAGAAGTGGTTTGTATCCGTACCTGTCGCATACCGGCCCGAAGAGGAGTGACCCTCCGATTATTCCCAGGGGCATTATTGAGAAGAGCGTTCCGGCCCCGACGGCATCAAGAGAGTGTTTGATCATCAGGTCAGGCAGCACGGAACCCAGGGTAAGGAGGCCAATACCAAAGAGAAGCATGCCCAGACATGCAGACCAGAAGACCTGTTTACGGTTGTATAGCCTGGTCATCTATTTTGTTTCAGATCGTCAAGAAATTTCTTTGCGAGGAAACCGGCGCCATAGACACCGGCATCACCTGCCAGAGAAGAAACCTCGAAGCTCACCTGCTTCATGCTTATCGGCTGCGCCCATTTCTCTGCTTCCCGCTTAATATCAGGAATAAGCTCCGTCGCCGGTCCGAAAACGCCTCCGCCGAAGATGATCTTTTCAGGATTGAACAGACTGACAAGATTGGCTGCAGCCATACCCCAGTATTCAACGGCCTGCTGTATTATTTCTGCGGCAACAGAATCACCGTTATGGTAAGCAGAGAAGACGTCATGTGTCGTTATTTTCCCGGCATCGTCAACCCTCAACTCACCTTCATACGCAATATGTTTCTGGAGGTATTCGGCAGCCTGTTTGGCGATACCCTCACCTGATGCATAATATTCAAAGCAGCCGCAGATGGCATACCTGCTTTTGAAAGGCCTGCTTAGGGCCATCCACCCTATGGCACCTGCAATGCTGTCTGCTCCGTGTAGTATCTCCCCGTTGACTAAAATACCGGCGCCTATGCCTGTGCCCACAGCCAGGAAGATCACATCCCTGCACCCCCGGGCATTGCCTTTCCAGACTTCACCTGATATATAGCATGACCTGTCGTTTACGATCACAACGGGCAGTTGCTCAGCAACAGTCCTGATTTCTTTCATGAGAGGGTAATCATCCCATCCCGGAATATTGGGAGCCCACACTGTTCCTTTTTTCTGGCGGCTTATACCCGGAACGGATATGCCGATCGCTTCCACCAGATCATTGTTACTGCCGGCTTGCGCCAGCATCAGAGCTGCAGTGACAGTAACAAGGTTACCAACCTCTGTTCCCCTGCGGTTGCCGATGGCAAGGGTTTCCTTTGCACTTATGTTGCCGGAGTTGTCAAACAGCGCAAAGGCAATTTTTGTTCCACCAATGTCAATTCCTAAAAGTGCCATGATATCAGTTTATTATTGTCATTTTTTCATTATAAAACATCCCTTTCAGTTCAAGATCCTTGTCCATCACAATGAGATCGGCCCTTGCTCCGGGATAGATGACACCACGGTCAGTCGCCTTTATCAATTGTGCGGGGTATAGGGAGGCCATCCTTAACGCCTCTTCAGCAGAGATGCCGGCATGAGTGATGCAATTCTTTACAGCTGCATGCATTGTCAGCTTTGAGCCCGAAAGCGTACCGTCAGGCAAAGTATAGCGATCATTTTGTCTGACATGCTGATAAGCACCGTGATCATTTTCTTCAACGGCATCCGAGATCAGGAAGAGTCTCTCCTTCATTATTTTCTTGGCCATTGTCAGCACGGAGAAGTCCACATGAATGCCATCGGCAATGATGCTTGCACACGCTTTATCTGAGTTGAAAACCGCGCCCGGGAGACCGGGGTCACGGTGATGCAGCGGCGACATGGCATTAAAGAGATGCGTTGTAGTCTCAATGCCATGGGCGAACCCATCTGAGGCCTCTGTGAAAGTGGCGTTGCTGTGCCCGGCGGCAACTGTTACCCCATTGTCCCTGAGGATGCTGATAATCTCAGGTGGGCATACCTCGGGAGCAACGGTCATCATCTTTATGAGACCGTCAGCCTCTTTCAGTAGGGCGTTTATCCCGGATACTGTGGGGCGCCTGATGAGCTCTTTGACATGTGCACCTCTCTTTGCAATACTTATGTATGGACCTTCGAGATGCAATCCCAGAATTGCCGGGTGAGGATTCTCCCTGACGGTTTTGAATGCACTGCTTATAACTTCATCGGTATTTGTCGGAAGAGTCAGGAGGAAACCGGTCGTACCACTGCTGAGGATAGCAGCAGTGATGGCTTCCAGGGCCTCGGGTGATGTATTGGACGAAAAAAGATATCCGCCGCCGCCAGCAATCTGAAGATCGATATGTCCTGGCGCAACCATAAAGCCTCTGCAGTCAATAGTTTTTACATCGGGCGGCAATGATGAAAAATCAGAAAATCCTGTGACCCTGCCTCCTGAAATAAGGAGTGCCTTGTCACTTATCATCTCACTTCCGGTGAAGAAAGTTGCATTTATTAAAGCTATGTGCATCGTGAACTGCGGCTATTAAAAAAAGTTTCAACCGCATCCCAAAGATATAATTTTCCCGTCGTGATAATTTTGTGTAAATTGTAATCTCTTTTAACAATATCAGGTATAAATATACTCACCATGGAAAACAGCAAGCGCAGGGAGTTCCTAAAGAAAAGTGTTCTCGGGATCACGGGAGCAACACTTTTGCAGGGAAATGTCAGATCAGCAGGATCCGCGGATATCAGGCAGGAAAAGATTCCTGAACTTCCTTCCCGGTTGCTTGGCAGGACAGGCATAAAGGCACCTCTGATCAGCCTGGGTACCGGGGGGGCCTATGATCCCAATTTTGTCCGTGCTGCCTATGATGCCGGCATCAAACTCTTCTTTTCCGCAACATATTACGGAGAAGGGAATAATGAAAAAATGGTTGGCGAAGGCCTGAAGGGTCTTCCCAGGGATTCTTTCGTTGTCGGAACAGCGGTTCCGGCTGACGGTTTTGACAACAGGCTTGGGACTTTCGGTTCCGGCTTTGATCCGGATGCATACATCAGGAAAGCGGAAGCATGCCTCACCCGGTTCGGCCTTGATTATGTTGATTTCTTTTTATTCCCGTTTGCCGGGAAGCGCGAATCGCTGTTGCATGAACCGCTGCTTAAAGCTCTTGGAAAACTTAAGGCAGAGGGGAAGACCCGCTTTCTCGGAGCAGCAACACATAACAACTGTGAGGATGCCCTGCGGCTGGCTGCAGACAGCGGAATATATGATATTGTAATGACCGCATATAACTTCACCACAGAGAACAAGGAGAGAATGAATGAGGCGTTGGCCTATGCTGCCAACGCAGGAATTGGCATTCTTGCAATGAAGACTACTGCCGGCGGATTCCGTGACAAAAACCGCACTCAGCCGCTGAATATCGATGCGGCATTAAAGTGGGTCCTGCAAAATCAAAATATCTCAACCATTGTTTCCGGGATGAGCTCTGTGGAGCAGATGAAGAAGAACCTGGCAATGATCAACGATCTCCGGTTAACCCCGGATGAACTGAAGGATCTTGAGCTGGCAGTATCAGGTCCTGAACCGGGTCTTTATTGTCACCAGTGTCGCCATTGTGTGCCTCAATGCCCCAATAACCTCGAGATACCTGCCGCCATGCGGAGCTATATGTACGCCTATGGTTATCGCAATACCAGGCTCGCAAAAGCAAACCTTGACGATGCCGGTTTTGACGGAAGTAGCTGTGAGAGTTGCTCATCGTGCAAAGTGAGATGCACGGCAGGATTTGATATCAGGGGAAAGATACTGGATATCTCCAGACTGAGAGAAGTCCCTGATGAGTTCTTGTCTGCCTGACTTGCCATTGCTGGCAGATCACTTCATATTTTCCTTTCTTTTCAGATAAAGATCATGGAAGTCAAAACTGAAATCTGTCATCGGGGAGATGGCTTGCATCGTTATCGCAGATGGCTTACCGTCTTTATCAAGTGCAAAAACCACAAACGCATCGGCGTCGAGGGTTCTGTCATCCCATTTGACAATGAAAGTATTTCCCGTGTAAAAGATCATCTCTCCACGAAGCTTTGGCGATCGCACAGACTTGAACCTGAGCTTCCCGTTAACTGATGAGATTATGATGTCACCAAACCAGTTGTCAGTGTAGGTCCCGGTGTAAAGAGCAGGGTCAGTACACTGGATTCCCTTCTTCTGCTGTTCTCCGACTTTTACCCATATTTCATCAGTGACTTTCTTTGCTTCAGCCTGGTTCCGCAGAACCCGTTCGTGCAGTTCTTTGACCCTGTCAGCGCCCCTTATCCCGAAGTAGCTGTCCTTGATTGTGTTGGTAATGGCAGTAAAGGCAGCGCCTTCCTGTTGGTTGGTGAATACAATTATTCCAAGTTTGAGCTCGGGGATCAGAGTGACCTGTGTTACTATACCCATCAGCCCGCCGGTGTGGGAGGCTTGCAGGTATCCGCTTACATCTGACAATCCCCATCCGAGGCCATAACCTGAGAAATGTGTGTTATAGGTTGTTCGGCCTCTGACAGGTATTATTGTTTGCGGGGTCCACATCTCATTATGTACCTCCTCTGAGAAGATCTGTTTCTCAAGGTCTTTCCCGTATTTGCCGTTGTTCATCTGCATGATGACCCACTTGCTCATGTCAGCCACAGAGCTGAATATTCCACCGGCAGGGTTATGCACATCGCTTTCATGTTTTGCGACAACCTGCAGGACGCCGCTGACAGGCACATGAGCATCAATGATATTTGTCCTGTCCTTAAGCCTGTTGATTGATGCGGCTGACATTGTCATACCCAGAGGCTGCATGATCCTCTTCTCAATGAATTCTTCCCAGGAAGTGCCTGACACCCTTTCAACAACCACTCCTGCAACTATGTAAAGAAGGTTATCATAATCGTATTTCGTCCTGAATGATGAAGTCTGTTTGAGATAACGGAGGTTATTTATGATATCCTGTCTTGTAAACGATGCCGAATCGGGCCACATCATCAGGTCGCCGGCACCGAGGCCAAGTCCGCTCCGGTGGGTGAGCAGATCCTTGATGTTGAAATCCTCGGTCACATAAGAATCATAAAGCCTGAATTCGGGAATAATATCTATGACTTTAGTGTTCCAGGTCAGTTTCCCCTCATCGACAAGAATGCCCAGTGCTGCTGTGGTGAAGGCTTTGGAATTGGATGCAATTGCAAACAGGGTGTTTTCATCCATCTTTTTTCCGGTGGCAATTGAGCTGACGCCGTAACCTTTCAGGTGAATCACCTTATCGTCTTTCACTACCGCAACGGCAATCCCCGGTACATTAAAGACCTTCATTGTCAGATTCACCAGACTGTCTATCTCAGGTGATGTGATTGGCTGGGAGTAAGCTGAAATGACCAGCAACAGCACCAATGTCGTCGAAAAAAATTTCTTCATGATTTCAGAGTTAAATATTAAATACTGCAATAAGCACGATCATTACCAGAATGGAGAAAGAATTTATCAGGATGAACGCATGTCTCGACCTTTTCTCGGTTTCGGGAAGGCTTATGATCTTACGGAACAACAGAATAAGTAAAATATTAAGGATTAGCAGCAACACACCTGCAAATGCAGGCAGGGGCAGAAATATACCGGCAAGTATCCATAGCGCCAGCGATGAAACGATGATCCATACGAATACCAGGCGTTTTATTTCTTCGCCATCCATTCTGCTATAAAGGGTTTTGATGCCAGCTTTTTCGTATTCACTGCCGTATCTGACCAGGAGCAGCCAGAAGTGGGGCATCTGCCAGAGAAACATGAAGAGGGCGAAGAGCATGATTACAGTATCTGTCACGGTTCCCCCCGCGGCTGTATACCCGATAACCGGAGGGATGGCTCCCACCAGTGCCCCGGGTACAATGGCAAGTGTGGTCCGTCTCTTTAATCCTGTATAGATAACATTATAAAGAAGCACATTCACCAAACCAAGGAAAAATGGCATCCGGCCACTGAAGCCGAGAAGAGTGCTGCCGGAAATAAGCAGTATAACCGCGACAGTAATGGCATTGTGTGGACTCATGCGACCCGATGGCAGAGGCCTGCCCGCAGTCCGTGGCATAAGGGAATCAATTTCTCTCTCAGTATATTGATTGAGAGCTGAAGCGCCTGATGACAGTAGAAATACACCTGCAGCCACCGCTATCAGGCCACTGTCAGTTCCCGCTGAAAAAATGAGGAAGCCAGTCACTGAAGAGAAAGCGACGGCCAGCGAGAGCTTCCATTTTGTGAGCTCTGCAACCATGGCTGCCGATGACAAGTTAATTGCCATGCTGGCTGAGTGTCTTCAGGTATCCGGTGATGACAGCAATGTCAGCCTCTGTGAGTAATGCCTTGTACGATTGCATCAGGTTCTTTGGAAATCCGACAACTACATCATTATTAGGATTGTAGATCGAGTTCGTTATGTACGCATCATCAGCCGTTACAGTTGTTTCTGTATTTCCCGAAGACAACCGTACGCTGTGAGCCGTACAAGCCTGCGAATGAGGGACCGACAAGCTTCGTGGCGTCAAGAGAGTGACATGCCAGGCATCCTGTATTCCTGAGCAGCTTCAGTCCTTCAGGTTCAGGTACATATGCTGCTGCAGCAAGCTCCTTGTACCACCTGTCAAATTCCTCCTGTTCAACAATACGGGTCTTCGATGTCATGGCTGAATGCAACAGCCCGCAATATTCTGTACAAAGGATCTCATAATCACCGATATAATTGGGAGTGAACCACAGATAATTGTCATATCCGGGAATCGCATCCTCCTTGACCCTGAACGCAGGAATAAAGAGGCTGTGATTGACATCTTCCGACACCAGCTCGAGCTTTACCGGTTTGTTGACGGGCAGAACCAGCTCCTTTGATTTCAGGCTGTCGCCGTAAATGAATTCCCACTCCCACATGCGTCCGATGGCCTTTATGACCATTGCATCAGACGGCACCTTGCGCATCGGCGCAAAGGCTTTCCATCCCACCCAGAACATCATCAGCACCAGCACCAGGGGAACCACAGTCCATAAGATCTCCAGCTTCATATTGCCCGTGAACTGCTTCGCTTCTTTCCCCTTCTTCCGGGAAAAATGAATGACAGTGTAGATCATAAAGGCAGATATCCCTATAATGAAAATGAAGGCTATAATAAAGATGAACAGGAATGCCTTGTCTACACCTTCCGCCAGATTTGATGCCCCTGTAAACATATTTATACTTTTTATCTGAAGTAATAGTCAATGAATGTAATGATTACAACCAGTGCAAACAGCACGAAGACTCCTGTTACTGCCAGCCTGAGGAACATGTTCTCAAACTTGAGATGCATAAACTGGGTAAGCACTATTGCAACCTTTGTGCAAGCAATTACAAGTGCCAGGACAACTGTAAAAGGCCCGAGGTGAAATCCTGTTGCCAAAACTGAGATAGTGGTGAGAACCAGCAGAATGGCCAGCACAACCGCCAGAGATGAAAATGATGATATATGTTTTTCTTCTTGCTTCATAGCTATCTCAGGTTATCAGGTAAAGGAGAGGAAACAGGAAAATCCAGATCAGGTCTACAAGGTGCCAGTAGAGGGCGCTGTTCTCAAGCATCAGGAAACTGGTGCTGTTAACCTTGCGCGCCTGCACCCTCACCACGTTAATAGACAGCAGCACCATACCTATGATCACGTGCAGTGCATGGAGGCCGGTCATCATATAGTAAAGGCCGAAGAACAGGAGCTCGCCGTGTGACATGTTCTTCAGAACCGGTGAACCCGGATAGATGCCATACTCAAACTTATGCGACCACTCAAAGTACTTATTTAACAAAAACAGAGCAGCCAGAAAAAGGGTTACAGTTAACAGGAACAGGGTAAGGCGCCTGTCACCTTTCTGCATCGCAGCCAGTGCCATTGCCACAGTCATACTACTGACAAGCAGGAAGACAGTGTTCATGGTTCCTATGAAAGCATTCAGCTCTCCGGCTCCGGCGTGAAATTCAGCAGAGTACTTCGCCCTGAAAATGGCATATACAAGGAACAGTCCCCCGAAAAGGAAAAGCTCGGTGAACAGGAAAATCCACATTCCCAGTTTACCTGTCTCATTATCGATATGCTCTGTATGGGTTTGATGAACTGCCATGGATAATCTTCTATTTGGGTTCTTCCTTTTTGCCGAAAAAATAAGGCCTCGACGTTATCTCAGGTATCTCTTCAAAGTTCTCATGGGGCGGGGGTGACGGTATCGTCCATTCCAGGGTGACACCGTGCCAGGGATTGGCCGGAGCAATGGCTCCCCGCCGCCTTGCAACCAGAAGGTTAATGACCATGAGAATCAGTCCGGCAAACAGTATGAAAGCTCCGATCGTTGAAAGGAAGTGTCCTGTATGGAACTGGGGCAGGTAATCATATGCACGTCTCGGCATTCCCTGTATCCCGATGATAAAGAGCGGGAAATACAGAAGATTGAACCCGACGAAGTTAAATCCCCATGCAATGTTTGCAACCTTGTTATTGTACATCCTTCCGAACATCTTGGGGAACCAGTAGTGTATTGCAGCGAAGAAGGAGAAGCCCATACCTCCGAATATGATGTAGTGAAAGTGGGCTACCACAAACGCAGTGTCGTGGGTTTGGACATTGGTTGCAAGGGATCCCAGAACCAGTCCTGTGAAACCGCCTATCATAAAAAGAAAAATAAATGAAATGGCGTACAGCAGGGGAGGCTTAAGATCTATTGATCCTCCGTACATTGTTGATATCCAGTTAAATACTTTTACAGCACTGGGTATTGCCACAATGAACGTAAGGAACGAGAAGAACCACCTGGCAGTATAGCTCATGCCTGCTGTAAACATGTGGTGTCCCCATACGAAGTACCCGACAAAGGCAATGGCAAGGCTGGAGATTACTATGGCTCCGTAGCCAAACACGGGTTTCTGGCTGAAGGTGGGGAATATTTCAGTGACGACACCCATGGCAGGCAATATCATAATGTATACTGCAGGGTGCGAGTATATCCAGAAAAGATGCTGGAACAGCACCGGGTCACCTCCCAGGGCCGGGTCGAAGAACCCGATATTCAGCACTCTCTCTGCTATTACCATCATAAGGGTTATCCCTATTATCGGAGTGGCGAGAACCTGTATCCATGCTGTGGCATAGAGTGCCCATGGAAAGAGAGGCATCCTCATCCATTTCATTCCGGGAGCACGCATCCGGTGAATTGTGACAATAAAGTTAAGACCGGTAAGAATAGAGGAAAATCCCAGGATGAAAGCGGCAGTAAGGGCCCATATGACACTTGTCGAAGACTCCACGCTGTAAGGAACATAGAAGGTCCAGCCTGTATCAGGCGGCCCGTTTTTCATGAACTGTGAAGCAACTCCCAGAAGGGCACCTAAAATATAGAGGTACCACGAGAACAGATTAAGTTTGGGAAAAGCCACGTCTTTAGCCCCGATAAGTATAGGCAGGAAAAAGTTGCCGAAAACAGTCGCCAGACCCGGAATGACGATCACAAATATCATAATGATGCCGTGAATCGTGAAGAGCCCGTTGTATGTCTGCGGTCCCATGATAGTGCGGCCAGGAGCTATAAGCTCAATGCGCATAAGCAATCCGAGGAAGGCAGCGACAAAAAAGAAGAAGATGACGGCATAGAGGTACATCAGCCCGATACGCTTGTGATCAGTGGTCAACAGCCATGACCAAATTCCCTTGTGCCTGCCCTGGTATTCCAGGTAGCTTACCTGTGTTTCACTTCCCATACTTGACTCTTTTTATTTTTTCTTCCGTCTGATCAGCAGAAATGCCAGTATCACCACTGCCAGGAATATGGTTATAACACCTACTATCCTGGTGACTTGCAGCGTATATGTCTTGCTGGCGGGATTATAACCGAAACAATATTCAAGGATCTTGTTGGATGTTGGCCGGGCTATCCCTTTCTGTGCCTCGATGATTGCCATCTTGACATCAAAGGGAAGATAGGTGATTCCGTAGAGATACCGTGTTATCTTTCCGGCAGGACTGAGAATCGTTATCACGGCAGGGTGAGCAAAGTCAAGGCCCTGAGGTTTGTACTTAAACCCGACTGCTTCAGTTATGGCGCTGATGTTCTCCTGTTCACCGGTAAGGTAGATCCAGTCTTTCTGGTGCTCCTTGCTGATACGCTGCACAAAATTCACTTTCTTTTCCCTGGCTTTCTCAGGGGTGTCGCTTGTGTTGAAGCTGATGGTTATAATCTTGTAATCAACCCCGATACTCATGTCCATTTTGCTCACGACATCGGCAACACCGTCCATCAGAGGACTGCAAATGTTCGGACAGTCAAAATAGACCAGACACAATATTACAGGTTTGTCAATCAGCTCTCTCAGAGTAACCTTTTCGTTTTCCTCATTGAAAAACCAGAGGTCCAGCGGGATGGTGTCACCGAGGTGTTCAACAACACCTATTTCCACATCCTTAAACTTATAGTCCGCTTTCTTTATATCCTGTGCGGTAATAACCGGCAGGATAAAAAGCAACAGGGTTGCTGCAACCAGATGTCTTGTTTTCATTTCTGCGTTATTTGTTTTTCATCGTCTGAATACATGCCTGCTATCATCAGTGATCCGCCCATCAGCGAGATATCCTTCAGCAGGGCGATAAGAACCATGGGTCTGTCGGTCCCGTGAATGAGATGAGGGATATGGATTGTAAGAATAAACATGAGCAAAAGCCCTGCAAGGACCAGCGTTGAAAGCCTGACAAATTTCTTTGTGATAATACTTATGCTCACTGCAATGAGTATCATCCCCGTCAGAATGATTGTATATCCTCCAAAAGGAATGAATGAGGTCAGCATCCCGACATAGTAATCCATCATCAGGAAGTGGTTGATCCCGAATATCGCAAATGGCAGGGCGAATAGGATCCTGCCGACAGGAGTTAAGTTTTTCATATTTCTGCTTGTTTTTGAATTGCCTCCGGTTCCTGGGGGTCATGGAGTTTACCTCTGAGTGCACTGCCAATAGTGTATATATCACGCAGTTTCATCATCACCAGGAAAATGAAGCCCCAAACTGCAAGGACACCCAGGGTATAGGCAAGGATGATCCAGACAGGGGCTTTTCTTACATTGTTCCACATGGCTCTTTGCGCCACCAGGCTGACCGGAACGGTTATTACACCTGCTTTAATGACAGTATCTTTTGAAACTGCACCAAATACTTCCTCGTCAGTAAATTTGGCACTGATTCTGACGTTGCCGGCTGTATCACCGGGCAAGTCCTCCGGGATCATGAAGACTGCATTGCCTTTGCTGTCGGTCACCTTCTCCTCATCAACAGGCAGCATGCCGAAATACCGGCCGGCAAGAAGTCTTACGCCGGCCCCGGTGACGGGCACTGTTTTCTCTTCATTGGCGGCCATGGCAATAACGGTCAGAGCGTGTTCTGCGGCGTCATAAGCTAACTTCATGCTTATCACTGCTCCGGGATATGCTGAGGAAGTGATGACCTGCATTACCTGCTGAACATAACTTTTGTTGAAGCTTCTGATATATGAGACTGTCTTCCAGATATCATCTGTTGTGAGGACACTCCGGAATGAAGGCATCTGTCCTTTTCCCGAAGTAACTTTATAGAAGATCTCTCCGTCGGTGTTTCTCTGGATCTTTTCTGTGGCAGGGTCACCGGGCACGGGAACAAGGGCCAGGTAGTTACCTTTTCCAGGGTTGCCATGGCATGACATGCAGTTGACGGTATAGAGTTTCTCACCCTCTTTTCTTGTCTCGTCGGAGAACGGGAAAGTACTCAGCCTGCCTTTTTTCTCTTCCGGTACGATCCACTCCTGGCCCCTTGTAAAGGAAGGGAACAGGACCAGGCACCAGATGACCACAATGACGCTCTTCATATTCATGTGTTGTTACTGGTTTTCGATGTTAACGGATTTGTTATTGCTGTCTTCCGCCATCTCCCATATTGGTATCACCGGGAACAGCTTTGAAAGAACGGTTATGATGATCAGTACAAGCAGTATCGAGGCCATGGTTACAGCCGACTCAATCAGCGTTGGTTTATAAACAGTCCATTCAGGCGGAACATTCTGTACCGGCAGGAACGGATGAGCCTGCGGAGGAATAACGATGATAAGCCTCTTAAGCCATGAGGCTGCAAGAACGATCAGGGATATGATAAGCATTGGCAACGGTCTGCGTATTTTTTTGAACAGCAGTAAGATTATGGGTACTATCAAACCGAGGATCTGGACACTCCAGAATAGAGGGGCAAATTGTCCGGAGAACAGTTCGCGGAGATGGATAGCATCAGCGGTCTTCATCTTGTAACCGGGTACAAGGAACTCGTTCAGATTAAAATACAGATATACTATTGACACGAGTACCAGCACCCGGCCGATCTTTTCGAAATGCTCTTCCGTCAGGTACTTGTCAAGCCTGTAATTTACCCTGAAGAAATACATGGCAATGATCACTGCTGCCGTCCCTGATACAAAAGCGCCAGAAATGAAGTAAGGCCCGAAGATCGTGCTGTCCCAGCCTGTTCTGGGCGTAACGGCGAAGAGCCATGATGTAACTGTGTGTATGGCAAATGCCGTCGGGATGATGAGTATAAGCAGTATCCGTACAGCCTGTTTCATTATTTTGTACTGTGCCTCATGGTGCTCCCACCTGAATGAAAGAATCTCATAAGCTTTAACAAGGAAGGCAGGCCTTCCTTCCATCCTGCTCCTTGAAATGGCAAGGTCGGGTATGAGCGGAAAGAACCAAAGCAGCAGACTAAGAACAAAATATGTAGTCACTACGGTCACGTCCCATAGAATGGGAGACTGTACACGTCCGAACCTGAACAGATAGGGTAACCTGTCAGGACGGCCCATGTCAGATATGATCACCAACCCGGCTACAGCGGCAAAGGCAATGGCAATTATTTCTGCAATGCGTGAAATCGGTTTGACCCACTGGTAACCAATCATACCGAGAACCGAGCTGATCAGCATACCCACAAGACTGGTCGCCACAAAGAATACGAAGTTTGAGATATACATTCCCCAGCTTGTGAAGTCACGCAGACCGGTAACCCCGAGCCCCTTCCTCAGCTGAATTGTATATGCCAGGAGGCATAAGGCCAGGAGAGTGAGAAGAAATCCCATCCAGAGTATAAAACCCTTGTTTATTCTTACATTTCTTAAAATATCCGCAGCTATGGAATCAATTTTCTTCTGTTCTTCAGGAGTGTTGAAACGGGTTTGCTCCATGATGTTGCTTGTTTAGATCGTTTCTTCCTTATACTCTTTACTCTCAC
The DNA here is from genome assembly GCA_963743775.1 of uncultured Bacteroidales bacterium. GTDB lineage: Bacteria > Bacteroidota > Bacteroidia > Bacteroidales > VadinHA17 > SR-FBR-E99. The sequence goes on along the minus strand of CAVURA010000003.1, from coordinate 87,489 downwards.
CCTTTTCAAAGTCGAACAGCCTGTTCTTGGGAGGCAGGTAATATACCCTCGGCTTTGTTCCAAGCTCGGGCATGAGCCTGTAAGCCCCGTTCTTTTCCAGCAGTTCGCTCAGTCGTACCGTTGCTTTGGTAGTTCCGTTGGTGACGGCATCTTCGTTCTCATCACCGAAGTAATACACTCCGTTGGGACAGGCTGTGACACAGTAGGGGAGCATTCCTTCGCGCAGCCTGTCGGCACTGAACAGGCACTTGGTGACTGTTCCCTTCTTATGTGGCACGTTCAGCTCCACATCATACTCCAGGTCTTTGTCAGCCTCTGCCATCGAGGGTTCCTGCCAGTGAAAGATCCTTGCCGAGTAGGGGCAGGCAGCGATACAAAAGCGGCACCCGATGCAGCGTTCATTGTCGATAAGCACAATGCCGTCCTGCCTCTTGAAGGTGGCATCAACCGGACAGACAGAGACACATGGCGGATTGTCGCAATGCTGGCATTGTTTTGGCATGTAATAGGTTGGCGTATTTGCAGATTCCTGCATAACCAGCGTGTTGAGGTGGTACTCGTAAGGGCGCAGGTGATGCGCATGCTGGCACGCCTCCACACATTTCCTCGCATTCCTGCATCTTGAAAGATCGATCACCATGACCCACTTTCTGCCGCTGATACCCTCGCGGCCCCGGCCTTGCAGCATCTTCAGATCAGGCTTGAAATCCTTCAGCTGCTCAACGGGTATCTCAACAAGCCGGTTGTCCTCGGTAAGAACCCTGACCATGCCTTCCCGGTGTTTCCCTTTTTCAAAACGGTGACCCGAGTACACGGCTGCAGCACCTGTGACTGTCACTGCTCCGGCGATGGTGACCTTACGGATAAAATCGCGTCTCGATGTTTCTATTACCTTATCCAGGTCCGGATTTCCATCGTCCTTCTCCTGCTTCTCTTTCGACATAATCGGTTAAGTGAGGTGGAACAAAATATTTGATAAATACAGATCAGTCAGCATCGCACTGTACATAATTCAGGTTTTCAGATTTGTCAGCCAATTAATCAATCAAATAATCAGGCTCCATAAATGTATAAAATTTTATTTCACCTTGGGAAATATCTCAAATTTCAGTAAAAAGTATTCAGGTTGTTAGGTAACCGGGGACAGAAGAAGTGTCACAATTGTCTCCTTCTTCATTAAATCTTCATAATTACAGAATATTTTCGCCAGGTATGTTGCAAGCAAGCATCAATATCTAAAACCTTCTTTCTTTAAATAAGTCCGTTTTAATGCTGAAGACTGCCGGGCCCCCAAGCCGGCAGTCTTCTTTTTCAGGACTTTTACTTGTTAATCAGCTTCTTATTCAGGTAGGTATACGTAAGGGCCCACATCTCAGCCTCCTGTGCATTGGTGGAAGCAGCCCCGTGACCACCCTCAATTGTCTCATGATAGTAAACCGGGTGACCCATGCCAATCATTTTCGCTGCCATCTTCCGTGCATGGCCCGGATGCACCCTGTCGTCCTTGGTTGAGGTAATGAAGAGCGGCTCGGGATAACTGGTTTGTTTGTTCACGTTCTGATACGGGGAGAACTTGCTGATGTATGCCCAGTCCTCAGGATTATCAGGATTACCGTACTCATCCATCCAGCTGGCACCGGCAAGCATGTGAGAGTAGCGTTTCATATCAAGCAGAGGCGCACCTATTACCACTGCATTATAAAGATCAGGCCTCTGGGTCAGTGCCACACCAGCGAGCAGCCCTCCGTTACTCCAGCCGATAAACCCCCAGGTACTGCGGAGAGGTTATCTTTTTACTGATAATATCTTCAGCGACAGCAAAGAAATCATCATATGCATTCTGACGTTTTTCCTTAAGTGCCGCATGGTGCCATGCAGGACCAAACTCACCTCCGCCACGGATGTTGGCGATGACATAAACACCCCCCTGCGCGAGCCAGCCAATGCCGGCTACTGAACTATATCCCGGCTGGTATGGAATGTTGAAATCCGCCATAACCATATATCAATGTCGGGTTTTTACCATCATAGACCATATCTTTCGGGTGAACAATAAAATATGGAATTGCAGTCCCGTCTTTTGAAATTGCCTCATATTGATTTACTTCCATCCCTGATGCATCAAAATATTCCTTCTGTTTCTTAAGCACGGTAATTTTGTCACCGTCGCCGTAATACAAAGTTGATGGTGTCAACGGATTACTGAAAGAGAAGAAGTAGTCATCAGTCTGATCATCTGCACTGACAAGCGAGACCGTTCCGAATTCAGGGACAGGAACAGGATTCTCCACCCATTTGCCTTCCTCGGAGCGAAAAATCTTCAGTTTGCCCTGAACATTTTCCATTGTTGAAACCACTACAAAATCTTTTGCTGACAAAACCGAGACAAAGCTGGTCCGTTCTTCAGGCTGATAGATGGTTCTTACCAGAATCTTGCCCGAAAGAAAACCGGGAAGATCATAGCTTACGAGCGATCCGGATCTGTAATGTTTCATTCCCTATTGTCCAGTCCGACTGGAGATAAAGAAGCACATCATCTCCGTGCATACCTTAAAACTCCGCGTCTGACGGAACCTCAATCCTTCGAAGGCCTTCAGTTGTATAGAGGAATGGCTCAACCTCGTAGAATCCTTTTCTCAAATCCACGAAGGCATACTGTTTGCCTCTGACGTTCATGCCGCTGACAAAAATTCCCATCATTGCGGTGTCGGCTGTAAGCAGTGTTTCGGCCCCGGCCGGATCAGCACCTCTCTTCCATAATTTTACAACTGCGGGATATCCTGAGGTGGTCATGGTACCGGGTCCGTAATTTGTCGCTACAATAATATTGTCCTTGTCAATCCATGCGGCGCTGCCCTTGCTTTCGCTGACCGTGAAACCGCCGGTCACAAATGTTTTCTCTTGAGGCATCGAATTCCCTTATCACACTTTCGTCCTTCCCGCCGTCGGAGAGGTTCAGCAGGCAGAGGTTATACTCCGGACCCAGCCAGGTGGCTCCGCCAAACACCCATTTCCTGTTTTCCTCTGCAGAAAGCTTGTCGAGGTCGAGAACTACCTCCCAGTTATTTTTACCATTCAGAAAATCTTCCTTTGACATCCTCCTCCAGAGACCGCGTTCGTTCTTTTCGTCCTGCCACAGATTATAAACATTATTACCGACCATATCAGGATAGATCACCCTTTCCTTGTCATTAAACACCGTCAGGAACTTGTCTCTCAGTTCAGTGAAGATAGGCAGGCTGGTGAATGCTTCATCCGAGATCTTGTTCTGTGCTCTTGCCCAGTCGAGAGCCTTTTCTCCCTCAATCTCCTCAAGCCAGAGATAAGGATCGGCACTCTCTGAAGAATTGTTTTTTTCTCCTCCGCAACCTGTCACGGAGAGCAGCAAGGTTATCATAGCAGTAAGCGTAAGTAGTTTTTTCATTTTCTGTTTGTTTGAATCATTATTTTCAGTGTAGCGGCCATAATCATCAATTCTCCGGTTATGAAGAGGAACCAGTTATATGTATCAGGTACATAATTTGTTATCATATTAATCATCTGCTCCCTGGTGCCGGAGGAGTTTTCTGATGCAAGTACGCCGCTGTCAATGGTCAGTTTCATATAATCAACCATAAAGGTGAAGAGGATAATTGCCGCACCTGCGGCGATCAATATCCAGTCAAGCGGCCGTGAATCAACTGTAAAACCTTTCTCCTGTTTTCCGATTATCAACACTGCCATCACGATCATCGTCACGGAACATATTACCGGAGCAAGAACAGGACTAAGCCATGATACGGGAATCAGGAAAAGCAGGTCCCAGGTGAGGAGGGAGGCCGGCCAGCCTATGAGAAGCTTCAGGGCGACATAATAAAAGATGTCCCATACTCCGAATACAAAGAGAAAATACATTAGCCTCTGGAGATTGTTTCTGCCGGCAATGATGCCCACAGCCGCCAGCATTATCAGTGTGGCAGTCTCCCTGATCCATTCAATGCTGACCAGCTCCGGCGGCATCATCTTCAGCGGAAAATCAAATCCCTGAGGATAGTACAATTCGCGGAGGTAAATGACAACAATGCCTTCCAGGAAGCCCATCGCCACGGCGAAAACGGCCAGCCATACAAACCTGGACCGGTAACTTAAATCAAAGTTTTTCACGACAGAAATTATCTGCCGTTAAATTACAAAATATATGGAAAGATGGCTTTTCGCTCCTGAGGATAATCGGCAAAACGGCTCTTGTACCACTTGTGATGCGAAAGTGCGCGCGGCACCAGGTTGCAGAAGGTCCAGATGAAAAAGGAAAATGCAGGAAGTGACCAGCACAGGACTGCGTAGCCTCCCCATTCGATTATCTCGCCGAAAAAGTTTGGACATGATACTTTCTCGAAGTACCCGCCGCGGGGAATCTGATAGTCGCCACTGCTTTTCTTCCTCAGGTGGATCAGCTTCTCATCGGAAGATATGTTTATCGCCATTCCTGTGATAAAGATAACCAGCCCGGCAATAAAGCGCGGATCTCTCAGCCAGTCTGTTGTGAAATGTGTATGAAGTGAACCTGCATAATAACCCAGGAAGCTGGCATTCACAAAATTGAAGCAGACAGCCATAAGCGCTATCGCGAGCGGCATCTGCTTGCCGCGGACGCGTATCCGCCAGGGAAAGATCACCGCCCTGTTGAGGTAGTGAGCGACATACAATGATGCAATGATCCAGATGGTCACGGTCTTCTCAGCTGTTCCGGTAATTATGAAATACAGGAAAATGATGAGTGCCGGAACCTCCATAATGAACCACCCGGTCCTGTCCGGGATGGTTATTCCCCATTTCTTGTTCGAGTGCCTGCCGTAGGGCGCGGTCACGAACATGAGAACGAGGAAAATTACCAGGGCAATGACCGTCCAGAGCCAGACTAACAGGTCAAATGTCGCTTTATTCATCAGATGTATTTGTTTTCTTTAAACCAGTTTATTGTATCTGCCATGGTCTCTTCAAATGGACGGGGAGAAAAGCCAAGAGCCTTCGCGGCCTTTTTACTTGAGATATTCATATGACCGTGTTCCAGTGTTTCAAGCGACATTGCAGTATATAACGGGACACTCTTCGTGATCGTGGCATGGAGGTTCAGAAATATCGCACCAAGGTAGGCCACTGACATTGGCAGGCACAACCAGGGTGCTTTATGACCTCCGAGTTTTTCAACCGTGGAAGCCATTGTCTTCAGGCTTTGCCAGCTTCCGCCAAGCAAATAACTCTCACCCGGGACACCGAGTTCAATTGCATTTATTGCGGCAGAGCATACATCCCTGACATCAACCCAGTTATACCCGCCGGGCAGCAGGCTTGGGTTCTGACCTTTGAAGAATCTGATGATGGCATTTCCGAGCAGAGACGGTTGAAAATCATTAGGTCCTATTATTGCCGTCGGATTTAAAACAACCACTTCAAGCTCGGGTGATGATGCCTCAGTCATTATTTTCTGACCCGATGCCTTTGACCTTTCATATGAAGCCCCGCCTTCCAGGGCAAGGCTGCGTGTTTCATCAAGCTCAACGTCAAGTGGTTCCTGTTCATAGGCATGAATTGAACTGAAATGAATTATTTTTCTGACACCTTCAGCCTTTGCTGCCTTGAGAAGAGTGACACAACTGTCAGCATTTATTTTCAGGCAGTTATTATCGTTCTTACGGATGCTTATGCAGGCAGCAAGATGAAATACCACTTCACAGCCGGAACAGAGTTTTCTGAGATCAGCCTCACTGTTGATTTCACCGGGCACAAATTCAAGACCGAGATCCTCGATGCCTTTTGTGCTATTGTGTTTCAGAGCCTTAACCTCATGACCAAGGTCAATCAGCATCCTGCACAGGTTGGCGCCCACATGTCCTGAAGCGCCGGTAACAGCTATTTTCATTTTAAATCATAAAAAGACTGTCAAATATAAGCCTTTATTCATACGGGAGATGAGCGACTTTACTGCATAATATAACATACCGGTTCTGACCGCCCGTTTTAAGTGCTGATTTTGAAAAGGATCTTTTTACATAATTGTGTCATAATGGAAGTACCGCTGTCCGTACTTTTCAACATTCAGTCAACCGAAACATGACAGCTAAAATATTTCGTTATATTGGTCTCCGTATTTATTTTATAAACCCCGGATTAATTAAATAGTTTTTTTATTCAAAAATGTTACAGAAATACTCACTTGAAAAGAACAAGATTAAAGTCTTGTTGCTGGAGGGAATTCATAAAAGTGCTTTTGACTTTTTTACAGCCAACGGATACACGAATATAGAAACCCTGCCAGGCTCACTTGATGATGCTGCCCTGAAAGCTAAAATAAAGAATGTAAATATTATAGGAATCCGCTCGCGTACTGAGATTACTGCAGATGTATTAAGCAGGGCTGAAAAGCTCTTTGCAATAGGATGTTTCAGCATTGGAACCAACCAGGTTGACGGTCGTGCAGCACGACTGAGGGGCATCCCGGTTTTTAATGCTCCTTTTTCCAATACCCGTTCTGTAGCTGAACTGGTTATCGCCGAATGTATCCTCCTGATGCGGAACATTCCGGTAAAGAATGCCGCTGCCCACAGGGGGCAATGGCTGAAATCAGCCAGTAATTCATTCGAAGTCCGCGGCAAAAACCTGGGTATAATAGGGTATGGCCATATAGGATCGCAGGTATCGATAATGGCAGAGGCCATTGGCATGAATGTTTATTATTACGATATCGCAAAGAAGCTAAGCCTGGGAAAGGCTGTAGCCTGCTCAACTCTGGAGGAGCTGTTGTCTGTCGCTCATGTGGTAACACTGCATGTGCCGGAGACACCGCTCACGCGTGACATGATAGGTGAAAAGGAACTTGCCCTCATGAGAAAAGGATCGTGTCTGATCAATGCCTCAAGAGGTTCGGTTGTCAACATCCCTGCCCTGGTATCCGCACTCAAGAGTGAGCATATCCTTGGGGCTGCGCTTGATGTTTTTCCTGAAGAACCTGTATCAAGCGGCGATATGTTTGTCTCGGACCTCCGTATGTTTGAAAATGTCATCCTCTCGCCCCACGTGGGAGGCAGCACAACAGAGGCACAGGAAAACATCGGCACTGAAGTGGCTGAAAAGCTGGTGAGATACAGCGATACCGGAGACACAATCGGCGCAACTAATTTTGTTCAGATATCGCTTCAGCCTAACCGCAACGCCCAGCGGTTCCTCCATATTCATAAAAACGAACCCGGTTTGCTGAAAGAGGTGAATTATGTATTCACATCGAAGGGCATAAACATTGCGGCTGAATACCTTCAGACTGATGCTGATGTTGGGTATGTAATAATTGACACGGAGAGTAAACTTGACAGCAGCATCATCAGGGAGCTGAGATCAATAGAAGGTACAATACGGGTAAGGATGCTGTACTAAGCTTAGTTCATCCCTGTGACGGAAGCAAAGGTCCTCTTAATTCCTTTATTGTATTTGACTGACGGATAGCCGAATATTACAAACAAGCCTTCCCTGCTGGGGTACTTTATTCCGTATTTCTCCCTGAATTTGCGTGCTTTTTTCCCGTACTGGATCAGAGGATGAATTGCTCCCAGCATGCAGGTCCCAAGTCCCAGCGATTCACCAGCTGTCATTGCGTACGTTGCAGCAACAATTGGATCGGCAGGGTCTGTGTAAGGAGACCCGTAGAAGTACATCACCAGCGGAGCATCATAGGTCACGACATTCTCACCCATTTTCATCCTTGAGATAAAAATATCGAAACATGGTTTGACAAAGCCCCGGAACATCTCATTGCTGGCTTTACCCCAGAAAGGACGCATCAGGGTTAGAAACCAGTCAGAAACAAACCACTTCATCGTCTCCAGAAACTCGCAAAAATCCTTAACAAATGCCCTGTTTTTTTCCTTGCTGTCAAGGACAAGCACGTTCACATCCGAAGGAGGGAGGCCCATAGGGGCCGTAACAGCTGCCTCCAGGATCTTATCTATAACTGTACTTTCAACGGGTCTGCCGTCAAATTCACGGGTGCTTCTTCTCCTCTGCAGCAGTACCAGGAGCTTTTCATAGTCAGCGGCCTTCTCTCTTGGCGGAAGGTTGAACAGGTCCTCCGGCGATAATGTTCTTCCGTGTATTTCGATCGCACCTTCAGGACAGACCGCCATGCAATGACCGCAGCCGACACACCCGAAAACGGCATTGTTGCCAACCATAGCTTTGCCATTTTCAATTACAACTCCGAAATCAGAGCAGACCTCCGCACACAGACCGCATCCGGTGCAGAGTTCTTCATTTATCCTGATTTCTGCCTTTTCCTTTGTTCGTGAGGTAGGAATTGCCATAACTTCTCATATCAGATTAAGAATGGTATAAATCTTTTTGTTCCTTTAATATAGTCCCGGTAGCTGTCACCGAAATAAGCAATACACTCCTTTTCGTCACCCACGGCAGTAAACCAAAAAAGCACCGATGCGAGCAGGGCCACTAAAGTCATTATAACCGTGGGATGCTTGAAGTAAATACCCCAGGTAATAAAGATCAGCGACGCGTAAAGCGGATGCCTGATGTACTTAAATATCCCTGTTGTTACCAGCTCTGTGGTCCTCTCAAATTTAAAGAGCTTATCGTCTACCCTTACTATTCCTGGCTTTCGGGCTCTGTTAAGAAGCAAGGCACCTGCGACTAACATGTAAGCAGAAATTGCAAGCAGTACCCACGAAATAACCTGTCTTGCCGACAACGGCTCAACAAACCAGAATTTGTAGTTTGCCACGAAGAGTGCAATGATGCATTCCCAACCGAAGAATCGCGGGAATCCATGGCTTTTTATATCAAAAAGGGTCCGTTTTGAGAGGTAAATTACAGGCAGGCTAAATGCAATAAACAGAATTACTTTATCCATTTCAGTTCTTTATCAAATCTATAGGTGGCACCTTTTACGGTGTTCATGGAAATACTCTTATCCGCATAGTTCATTGTCAATGGGACGCCGGAAAAAGAGGTGACAAAGACTTCCTTTAAAGCTCCTTCTTCCCAGAAAATGTCAACCTCAAAATTACCTCTGGCTTTCAATCCTGTTACTGACCCTTCCGGCCATGCATCGGGCAGCGCAGGCAGGATGTGCACCACACCGTTTTGACTCTGCAGCAGCATCTCTGCGATGCCTGCCGTACCGCCGAAGTTGCCGTCAATCTGAAATGGCGGATGGTTGTCAAAGAGATTTGGCAGTGTTGATTTTTCGAGCAGCAGCCTGAGGTGCCTGTAACTCTCATTCCCGTCCCGAAGGCGGGCGTAGAAATTTATGATCCATGCCCGGCTCCAGCCGGTGTGTCCGCCGCCGTTCTCTAACCGGTGCTCAAGCGTTTTACGTGCAGCAGCAAAGAGTTCAGGTGTTTCCGGCGTGATCTGTGTGCCAGGGTGAAGCCCGAAGAGATGAGACATGTGCCTGTGGCCGGGCTCAGCCTCCTCATATTCCTTTATCCACTCCATTATAGTGCCGTTGGAAGCAATCCTGACCGGAGGGAGCTTGTCCAGGGTCTGCTGAAGGCTGTCAGCCCAGCCGGTATCAGTGTTGAGTATATGAGCAGCTTTCTGACAGTTTGTGAGAACCTCCCGGATGATCTGGTTATCCATTGTCGGGGCATAGGTAAGCTTGAATTCTTTTCCGGAGACAGGATCAATATAACTGTTTTCCGGGGAGTAAGTGGGAGCGGTGACCAACTGACCTTCCTTATCTTCAAACAGGAAAGTAGTTATAAACTCAGCTGCTCCCTTCATGATGGGGTAAGCTCTCTCACGAAGGAAAGCGGTGTCGTTTGTGAACTCATAGTGTTCCCACAGCGGAAGAGTCATCCATGCCCCTCCCAGGGGAAACATGCCCCAGTATACACCGTCGATCACGGCCGTCTTGCCGAATACGTCAGTTGTATGATGTATTGTCCACCCCTTCGCACCGTACATCTCACGGGCAGTGACACTTCCCGGAACAGTAAGCTCTTCCATGAAGGTTATCAAAGGATCGGTAGTTTCGCTTAGATTGCATGCCTCAGCTGGCCAGTAATTCATCTGCAGGTTGATGTTGACATGGTAGTCCGAGCCCCAGGGAGCCAGGTAATCCTTGTTCCAGATACCTTGCAAATTCGCAGGGAGCTGTGCCGTCCCGCGCGATGATCCCATCAACAGGTATCGTCCGTATTGAAAATAGAGCGCGATGAGTCCCGGGTCATCGCCGCCTGCCTGAAACCTCCTGAGGCGCACGTCAGTGGGTATGGTGTCCGCTTTGTTATCCTTTCCAAGACGCAGGCTGACCCTGTCAAACATAGAAGCATGCTCAGCGATATGGGTTTTTCTGAGCAGCTCAAACGATTTCCACGAGGCGGTGCTGATGGCGTCAGTGCATTTCCTGCGCGGGTCTATTGTCCGGTCGAAATTCAGTCCGTCGACATTATAATCCGTAGCTGCGTTGAAAAACATTACCAGCTCAGTACCTTCACTGTATATCAGTGATTTACTGTCATGTGTCAACTTTCCGTCATAAGCCGTGGGAAGGAGAGAGGCAAAAAATTTCATGTGGGCACCTCCCGGTCCCATCGCCGGGTCGTCACTGTCAATCACCTGCCCCTCCATGTCTATACGGCCATCCTTGACACTTATGACAGCATCCTGCTGGCGCTGCATGGATATTGACATGTTCAGGCCACCTTTCTTCTTCGACTTCATCGATATAACCATCACATTATCAGGCACTGATGAATAGATTTCGTATTCTATTTTATTGCCGTTCCTTTTGAAACTCACTTTGGCGATACCAGTCTCAAGGTCAAGCTCCCTGCGGTAGTCGGTGATCTTGCCGGCGGAGTCGGCAAATTGAAAGTAAATATCACCGAGTGTCTGGTACGACCTGATCTTTCCGGGTATGCCGGCAACATATTTTTCAGAAAGATCAAAAGCCTCGGGTATCCTGCCGTCAAGAATTAGCCTGCGAATTTCAGGCATGTGTGTAAGAGCCCCGGGATTGTTGTTGGGAATATTCATTCCGGCCCATAAAGACTCTTCATTTACCTGTAATCTTTCGACAGCAGGGTTCCCGAACAGCATTCCACCAAGCCTGCCGTTACCGACAGGAAGAGCTTCGGTCCATTCCCTTGCGGGAGTGTCGTACCACAACACATATTTTCCGTGCTGTTGATGGCCGGAGCCACAACCTGATAAAAGTAATAAGGTTAATAATAGCAGAATAGCAGGTTTTTTATTCATTTTCAGGTTTTATGGTTTCTGACGGGTTAAATCTGATGACAAATCCGCCATCAGGATTGACTTTGATCGGGTGCAGCTGTTCCGCTATCAAGAGTTATTTCTTTTTGTATAAAGGATCTTGGGATGTCGCCCTCAGTCACGAGGATACCATTCTTCTGATTAATGAATGGCAGCGGTATTGATATCTCCAACGGTTTCTTGCCTGCATTGATACCTGCAATGTACCAGACGTCACCGGAACGCCTTGCAATCACAATGAACTTTCCGGGGTAACCGTCAATGAACCTTGTTTCATCCCAGGCGACAGGTATCGCACCCATGATTTCCTTTATATATTCCGGCATCGTGGCCATTCCACCCGGGGTCTCTGCATAGTGCTGCACACCGGAAAGGAAAAGGACAGCCATGGCCAGTTCAGCTCCGTTACCTGTAACCCTTTCGAAATTGTCGTAAGCAGTAAAGCAGACAGGAGTGAAATCCATCGGGTCAAAGGCATTGCGTATGAACGCGGCAGTGGTTGCTTTTGAGGGCACCTTATCAGCACTCTCCTGATCAAAGGTTGCGTATTCGAGGCCGCGTATCGCCTCCATCGATACCAGGTTGGGCCAGGTGCGCTGCAGGCCTCTGGGCAGGGTTGAACCGTGGCAGTTAACTACAAGGCGATGCTCATGTGCGTCTGCAAGTATGTCCTGGTAATAGTCCATCATCGATTGTCCGTCGCCTCCGAAGAAGTCAACCTTAATGCCTTTGATACCCAGTTGTTCAAGCCTGGTAAATTCGGCTTCCCTGCTCTCATGTGTCAGTAACTTGTTTTTGGGGTGGTAAGGCACAGTGTTCCAGTCGCCGGCCGAGTTGTACCAGACTATCAGCCCGACATTCTTCCCGGCTGCCATGCGCGATAGTTCAGCCAGTTTATCCCATCCTATTGTTGTATCCCAGTTGACATCCACAAGACAGTATTCCCATCCCATCTCCGATGCGTAGGTGATAAAGTCTTTCTGCACCTCGTAATTCACCGAAAGATCTTTCATCAGTGCCCAGCTCCATGAGGCCCTGCCCGGCATGACATAAGAGAAGTCGCCCGGTTCAGAAGGTTTGGCCAGGTCAGTGCCAAGGGTTGATTCAACAATCACCCCCGGGGAGCTGCCTATGGTTATTATCCGCCACGGTGTGGTCCAGGGCAGGGTCGACTGAGGATATACTGCACCGCCCGTGATACCTTCCGTAGCTTCAGGAAATGCGATGACCATTTCACCGGATCGCTCACCCTTGTTCAGATGGCTGCCGCAATAGTTCCGGTCAGGCCAGGTCTCTGTCAAATTTATCCAGCAGTTTTTCGTATGAAACAACGCGGGAAATACCCAGCCATTAATATCGGGACTGATACTGTCAAGCGGAACATCTTCAATATAATGTTCCTCATATGACGGGTTACATTGATTCCAGCCCGACTTTGATGCTGCACGCGGCTGGATCCAACCTGTGGTTCCGGCCACAAAATTGAAACCTGTCTTTTCAGCAGTATATTTTTTTCAAATCATCAGAGATGCCGGGAAAAGAGTAGCAAAATGCTACACCGTCATCTGACACCTGGAAAATCACATCCATTTGCCCGCCGGAGGCGTTGGAAAGGTGGAAGACACGCCTGTTGGCTGTATAACGGGCTTCTTTCTTCTTGCCGTACAGCAAAGAGTAATCATCACGAATTGTCAGGATTTCCGAGGCGGAGTCAAGCACCAGTCCGGCAAAGTAATCGCCATCATCCCTTATTATTCCAAGCGATGAGCTTTCAATTACTGGTACCTCATTTAAGAATACAGAATAAGCGGCTTTCCCTTCACTGCTGACAATCATGCTTACTTTGATATCGCCCCCTGGACTTTCCAGGGTCATCAAGTCTTCATGGTTGCATGAAATAAGCAAAGGCAAAATTACTGCTACTGCAAGGGGATGTTTATAGGTTTTCATGCTGCTTTGGTGCATTTTGAGCCGACGGTACAACTAATTCCAGTATCACCGGCTTTTTGTTCAAATATTAATTGCAAATATACTTTTACATTCCCTGCGGTCAGGGCTATTCAATGCCCGAGTTGCTGACGAAAGCTATTTTTTTACTGTCAGGCGACCAGCTTGGAACGTTGATTGTCCCCTGTCCGCCATAAAGATAAGCTATGACGAGCGGTGTCCCTCCGCCAACCGGCATCATCCTGATATACACATGTTTATAAAATGGGTGATCATCGGCTTTTACCTCCGGAGGGAAGGATAGCAACACGATCAGCTTACCGTCGGGCGAGATATGCGGGAACCAGTCATTATATTCATCAAAAGTCAGCTGCTCCTGCTGCGAACCGTCTGTTTTCATCCTCCAGATCTGCATGGTTCCGGTTCTTGCTGAATTGAAGTATATATATTTTCCGTCCGGTGAATACTCCGGACCGTCATCCAGTTCGGGAGCATCGGTCAGTCTTATTTCTTTCTTATTCCTGACAGAGATCTTGTAAATATCAAAATTGTTATTACGGCCAGCGGTGTAGGTCAGGTACTTCCCATCCGGTGACCATCCGTGGAGGTAGGAGGGACCCAGCTTTGTAATTCTTTCCGGTGTGCCGCCGCCAACCGGCAGAGTAAAGATGACTGAATTGTTTCCCTCATCGGCAACATGATGACTGATGCCCAGCATCTTCCCGTCAAATGACAGAACATGGTCATTGTTATTGTTTGTGGCGAAACCGCTGTTGATCACTTCAGGTTCACCTTTTTCAAGGTCGAATTTGTAAAGCAGGCCGCCGCTGTTGTAGATAAGATATTTGCCGTCTGCAGACCAGTTGGGCGCCTGTATCGAAACCGGAGACTGGTAGATGACCTTCCTCATGCCGGTCTCAACATCCATGACCTCCAGGTTGCTGCCAAGATAATCCCTGTAGGGCACAAAGTCGTCCTTTGCCGGCCTGGTGATCCGCACATTGCTGAATACCGCCTTTTCAACCACATTATTGTCGTGCGAGCAGATGAACAGCCCGGCGTACACTTCACCGGTCATTGCATCATCGGTGATCATGACCGTGTCAAAAGTTTCCCCCGACACGGCACATGAGAAGATGAACCTGTTGCCTTTCCGTTCAAGCTGTATCACGTCGGGTGAAACAACCCCCGACTTCCGTTCGGACATCTCTGCTCCTGACGAGAAACGGTACTGCAGGGATGTGAGTCCGTCACCGTGCACTGTTCCGCTGATGTGCGCCGAGCCCGGATCAGTACTCTCACGAATCATCCAGCCGGCCTTACGGTGCATGTGACTTCCTTCCCCGAGGAACTGCACATTGGCACTCAGGATAAAATCTCCTTTGAGCTTCCTCCAGGCAAAATGAAACTGGTCTCCGGTGAACCAGATGTTTTCACCTGATCCTGAAAGAGTATATTCCTGGTTTGCGGGATTGAAGGCCAGGTCTCCCTGCAGTTTGCACGCTCCTACATCAGAGTGTCCGTCAAAGATACTTTTTGAATAGTCCTGCCCTGAGGCAGGGTCTGATATTAATGCTGTTACCGCCATACAAATAATGAATATTTTTCCAACCATTTGTCCAAAATTAAATTGTTAACTCAACTCAGGTATAAAGCGATTGTTTCTGTTCATCGGGCAGTGGCAAAGCTGCATGTGACAATACCAGTATCACAAATCCCTTTTTCAAATTCTTAAGTTGCTATAAATATATATCCTTCCGTTTATAAAACCGGTACGACAAAATAGTCAAAATCATCGACAGGCCGATAAAATAAGCCAGATCCCTGATATCAATAATTGATGTATTCATTGGAGAATCTTATTTGCATATTTTCTGTTTCAGGAATATGTACTCAATTATGAATTAATCTTGCTTTTATGGATCAGGGAAAGTTCCTCATATGACCTCGAACAGCCGTAGACCTTGTAACCCTTCTCGGAAAGTTTCCTGATTGCCTCTGTGGATCTTGGCTCAGCCTGATCAAAATCACGGTCATGAAACTCCACAAGGATCTGATCAACGGTAACCGGCGATGCCAGGATGGTATCGATAACATCATATTCAGATCCTTCAATGTCCATTTTAAGTACATCAATATGACTGTGGTTGAGTTCCCTGGTGATGTCGTCAAATGTCTTCATTATTACTTTAACGGATTTGGCGGCATCGACCTCCTTATGCTTAACCAGGCTTCCGGAAACAGCCCTGGGATTGGCAGGAAGAAAAAAGTCAGCAAGGCCGGTCGATGAAGCACTTATTCCGTAAGGGTGAAAATGAAATCCATCAGGCAACTTTTGATTGCCTATCCAGTCGATTGACACGGGAGTGGGATCGAAAGCATACACCGAAGCGCTGTGCTTTCTTATACACTTCATATCAAAGGAGATGTCCCTTCCCGTTCCGAATGAATAGATGACTGATGATTTGTCAAGAAGTGAGGGTATGATATAAAAACCGCCGTAACTGGTTCCATACCACTTGCAGTTAACCTTAACGGCAGGTTGCAGATGGCTGAAGAGTGCCGGGTCGGTCAGCCGGCTGATCCTGCTCTTCCTCCGGCGTGATAAATACTCAAGCCACAGATTCCCTGCCTTTTCCCGGGCAGATGTGATGATGGAGTTCGCCATTGCAGGATTCATACCAGGTCGCAGGCTTCCGGAGGCATCCAGTGAGCATCCATCCCTTCCCATTTGATATTGCAGCCTATGGGATTGGTCTTGGTCACTGAAACAGGTTTCCCAGACGTCAGTTCACCGAGCGCTAAATCCAGATTGTTGACTGTCATCCTCGATACATCACGGGGCAAATCAACTCCTCTGCCTGTATAAACAAGCACTCGTTCTTTATTGAATACAAAGAAATGCGGTGTCTTCAGTGCTCCGTATGCCTTGGCCAGAGACTGGTCAGCATCATAAAGGTATTTCCAGGGGAACTTGTATTTTTCCATCCGTGCCACCATATTCGGGAAGCTGTCCTCCTCATAAGTGTGTTCACTGTTTGAATTTATGCCGACAAAGGCCACTCCTGCAGACCGGTATTTTTCTGCAGTGGCTCGTGTCACTTCATCCGAGCCTATTACGTAAGGACAATGATTACAGGTAAAAAACAGCACCAGGTAAGGGTACTCATCAAAATCGGATAGTCTGT
This sequence comes from uncultured Bacteroidales bacterium, assembly GCA_963743775.1. Taxonomy (GTDB): domain Bacteria; phylum Bacteroidota; class Bacteroidia; order Bacteroidales; family VadinHA17; genus SR-FBR-E99. The sequence continues at coordinate 71,092 of CAVURA010000003.1, read as the reverse complement.
ATTCCGCACCTTCAGTGGAAGGAAGCCTGAAATCAATAACCTTCTGTCCGGGTTCAAGTGTGTAGCTCATTTCTGAAATCTTAATCTGTTCATAACTATAAACAATCAACGATGGCTTTTGTCAGGCAGGGTGCCTCGTTTTACGGATACCAAATTAATCTTTTCGGCTCAAAGCCCTTCCTGATTCATTAATAATAGTCACGCAAAGTTTAATAACTTTATGCTTTAAATCAAATTCTTAAAGAGTAAAAACATGAAGACATACCTCCCTTTGAAGTTAACCTGCTTTTTTCATTTCACCAGTGTTTTAATGCTGTGTTTCACTCTCACACTGCCGGCTGCCGCTCAGCCGTCCGGAGGCCCTTACGGGCCGGTCAGGCAATCGTGGCCTCTCCCAGTGACCTCCGGGAAGATATATTATGTTTCCCCTGACGGAAACAGGGAATCAACGGGCGAGACATTATCTGTCCCCACTACTATTGAGGCAGCCATTGAAAGGGTAAAAACCGGCGATGTTATCGTTATGCGGGGCGGAACATACCGCACAGGAGATCTGATCCTTAATCAGGGCATAACAATTCAACCTTATCTCGATGAACAGCCTGTCATCAAAGGATCGTATATCGCCGCAGGGTGGAAGGATCTCGGTAACGGTCTCTGGACCACAAAATGGGACAGGCTGTTTCCATCGGCACCTGCCGACTGGTGGCAACGCGACAGAAACGGAAAAGAGACCCCACTGCACAAGTTCAATGACGATATGGTTTTCATTGACGGCAGGCTCCTGCAGGCCGCAGGCTATGAGGGGGAGGTCGATGAGAATTCCTTTTACATAGATTATTTATCAGGACTGGTATATATCGGAATTAACCCGGCAAATCATCTCGTGGAAATTACTGCATTCAATGTAGGACTCCACCGGATTACCGGTGAATGTCACGGTATGGTCGCAGATCATATCGGTCCGGTAATCAGGGGCATTACATTCACACAGTATGCCTACAGGGCAATTGAAGTGGACGGGAAGGATCCGGAAGGCATTTCTCCCGAAAGCGATCATGGAAAAGATGTCGTCGGGACAACGCTTGAACATTGCACAATCACGTTCTGCTCACGGGTGGCAGCATACCTGCGGGGCGACAGACTGACCATCAGGAGTTGCAAGATCAGTGACACGAGCACAGAGGGAATCTATATCCTGAGTTCTTCTGACGTGCTGCTTGAAAAGAATATCTTCACACGTAACAATATAGAACAGATTACAGGATACTATCCTGCCGCTGTAAAGATCTTCAACCAGTGCTACAGGGTGACATGCCGTGATAACCTGATCACCGATCTCCCGTTATCAAACGGCATCTGGTATGATGTCGGCAATGTTGATGGTGTTTTCATAAACAACTGGGTGGAAGGTGTCGGCGACATCCACAGGGGAATATCTAATCTTCAGACATGGCCCAGTGAGAGTGGTTTCTTTTTTGAGATCTCAAAAGGAGCGATATGTGCAGGCAATGTATTTGTAAACTGTGAGTTAGGTATACATGTTCTGAACAGCTGTGATGTCAGGATGTACCAGAATACCCTGGTAAACAGCACTGCCTGTGTCAGCCGCAGCGAGAGAAGTGCCGTCGGCGATCACTTCGGGTGGCATCCGGCCACAGGGCCCGGCGTGGATGAACGTGACGGCCACGTCTTCGTCAATAACCTGATGACCGGCGATGATGGTTTTAACAGGCCGTTGCTTTTCGTCTGGCAACGGAAGATGCTTTGTGACAGGCTTAAAGAGCCGCAGCTTGCTCAGATTGACAATAATGTATATGTACAAAACCCTGTCGGCAGAACACTGCCACTGATCCTTTGGAGCCCGGCTGCAAATGATAACTGCAGCATTGCACTTGATTCACCTGCTGACTTAAATAAGCTTTACCCGCAATTCTCAGCGCATAGCCTGCTTTTTACTGATTGCAGTGTTTTTAAAAGCAGTGAGCTGGGAAATTACCAACCACTGCCTTCATTCCCGGGTCTAAAGGCTGCTTCTCCTTTACCGGCAGATATCAGCTCACTTCTCAGCAGGCCAAAAAAAGGCTTGCCATATGTTGGAGCATATCCATTGTAAAAAAAGACCCTGAGGCAATGCCACAGGGTCACAGGTTGACTTAACAGAATAGCTTATTAAAAGACTGGCAAAGACTCTTATTCCAGCCAGTTATTCTTTTCGAGGAGAGCAATGCCTTCCCTGATTATCTTGTTCAAATCGTCAGGCGGCCGGTTAAAAAGACCGATAAACAGAATATCCTTGTCAGGAATAACGATGTAGAATGCCCTGAAACCTCCCTGATCACCGTTATGATAAATCAGGTTAACCCCTGTGTTATTCTCTTCGTCAAGAAATTGTTTTTCTCCTATAAACCAGCTGTAACCAATAAACGGATCGCTGGCACCTGCCCAGTTTTGAGGCCTGAAAACTGTACGTGATTCATCGGTAAGTTCCTTGCCGAGGAAGATATTCTGCTCCAGAGCTTTTTCATATTGGGCAAGCTCTGTGACGGAGCTCCACACTCCTCCGTTTCCTGCAGCCGCAAAAGTCGGGTACTCACCGTAATCGGATTCGATATACCTGCCATCCTTCAGCTCATATCCGTGCGCAACGCCTTCCTGAGGATAGGGCCCGTCGGTTATCTTGCTGTTGACCATCCCGGATGGCAAAAAGATGCTGTCTGTAATGAATTTCTGCCATGGCTGACCTGTTACTTTATCAATGATAAGGGCCAGTCCGTTAAATGCCGGATTGGAGTATTCAAATCTTTCTCCGGGCTCAAAATTCAGACTGTCGGCCTGCTTTACCGGTGCAAAGTTTTCCTCATCCTTTGCGCTCAGGAAGAAATCAAAATTATTATCCACATCTCTGTTGTCTGGCAGTCCGGAAGTGTGTGACAACAAATGATTTATTCTTACTTTTCCCGCAATCTCCCTGTTTTTGAAATCGTCGAAATACATTGAGATACTGTCGTCAAGTGACAATCTCCCGTTTTCTTTAAGTATCAATATGCCATTGGAGACAAATGTCTTCGATACAGAACCGAGATTGAACAGGGTGTTGCCGGTGATCTTTTCCTTGGTGTCAAGGTCAGCCAGCCCGTAACTGCGCAGGAAGACAGTCACATGTCCCTTTTTGACGAGCACGGAACCTCCCGGTTCGTCAGCATTGAATTCTTTTACAAGTAACGAATCCAGTTCCCGTGCAAGATTATCTGCGGATTTATATGAGTTGCAGCCAGTCATAAAAAGGGATAAAAGAAGGATTCCGCCGGTATTAATCTTTGACTTACTCATTTTAATTACCAGTACTGTCAAATACTTTTCTTCCGCCTACCCATGTCTGGAGCACTTTTGTATCCCTGATCTTCACAGGATCAATTGCGGTGATGTCATCACCCAGCACAACAAAATCAGCCAGTTTGCCAGGTTCGAGCGTTCCCTTGACCTTCTCCTCGAAGGAGGCATAAGCGGCATTTTTTGTATAGGCTGTCAGCGCCTGTTCAACTGTGATCTTCTGCTCCGGCACCCAGCCTTCCGGGTTCTTGTCATCCAGAGTCCTGCGGGTGACGGCAGCGTAGATACCCTCCATGGGTGTTGCCGGGGCTACAGGCCAGTCACTGCCGAAAGCAACGACAGCTCCGGCATCAAATAACGACTTGAACACATACATCGATTTAACCCGTTCAGGACCGATCAAAGGTTCTGCCCACCTGCCATCATCGATGGCGTGGTAAGGCTGCATGCAAGCAATGACATTCAGCTTTGCAAATCTTTCAATATCACCCGGGGCAATATGTTGTGCATGCTCTATTCTGAATCTCCGGTCTTTCACTCCGTTTTCATTCTCCACCTGCTCATAGATGCCTAACATTATATTGATCGCACGGTCGCCTATTGCGTGGATCCCGACCTGCAGTCCGGCCTTGTCAGCATTTGATATCCATGAGTACAGATCCTCCCTGGTATTGACCAGGAGGCCGGAATCAGTTATCAGATCAGTGTAAGGTTCAAGAAATGCGGCGGTGTGGGAGCCCAGTGACCCGTCAATAAATCCCTTCAGTCCGCCGGTCTTTATCCAGTTATCACCTTTTCCGTCACGCTCAACCTGTTTCATGAGTTTTTCCCATCTGCTGATCGTCTCCATAATATATACCCTCGTGATGAGGTTTCCGTCATTTCTGACTTTCTCAATTGCATCTGCATAGCTGGCGGCATCAACGGCATGAACAGATGTTACACCGTTTGATGCAAAATAATTCATTGCTGCCCGCAATGCTTTGTCAACCTGCTCATCCGATGCAGACGGTATCTTGCCAAAAATGTAATCCATCGCATTATCCTTGAAAATCCCTGTCAGCTCACCTGCTTCATTGCGCACGATGGTTCCTCCCCTGACATCCTTCACCTTCCTGTCAATACCGGCCTGCTTCAAGGCGAGGGAGTTTGCCAGAGCCATATGTCCGTCGAGCCTCTCTACAAAGACAGGATTGTCAGGTGTGACTGAATCGATCCAGCTTCTTTCAGGCAGTGTTTCCCAACCCTTGCCGTCCCATTCACCGCCGGTGATCCATGTTCCGGGTTTAACGGTAGCGGCAAAGGCAGCCAGCCTTTTTATGAACTCCTCGGGTGTTGAGGCATCCCTGAGCTGCACTGAAGAAAGATTTAATCCTCCCTGCAGAAAGTGTAAATGAGAATCTATAATGCCGGGGATGACAAATTTTCCTTCCAGATCGGTAACGACGGTGTTTTCACTTTTAAGTTTCATGATATCCCGGTTACTCCCCACTGCAACGATAGTGTCACCTGAGATTGCCATGGCTTCTGCCAGCGGCTGACTTTCATTGCCGGTCCAGATTTTTGCATTTGTTATTATCATATCTGACGTCTGATTATTGTTCTGACATGAGATCACACTTAACAGCAGTGCGAACATAATGAGGTATTTGTGGAATTTTTTCATGTGAGTTAGCCTGTATTAATTGGACGTATATTCTTTTTTATCAGTGGTTATCACTCATTCAGCAGCTTCAGGGTCACCAGGAAAGCACAGTGATCTGACGCAATGGAATCGCAGATAACCTTTGTCTCAACAGTTTCCCACCTCTCCGCAGGGAAATGCATGACATAGTCGATCTTTATCCTCGGAGCATCCGATGGGAATGTGGGCTCAGGATTGATTTTATCATAAGAGGCTGACCATATCTCTTCGAGGATTTTGATCGGGTTGCTGCCCGGCTGAGCATTCAGGTCACCCGCCAGGACAACAGGGTAGGGGCCCGAAGCAAACTCTTCATTGATCTTTTCTGCCTGTGCTATCCTGTCAGTTTCAGGATTAAGATGATCGAAGTGGGTTCCGACAAATGATATGGTATCTCCTGATGTCAGTACCACAACTGCCTCAAGTGCAGTCCTTGGTTCATTTCCAGTGGTATAAGGCAGGGGAACATTCCTGGTTGTTATAAAGCTGTATTTCGATAAAATTCCTTCGCCGTACTCTCCGCCGTCATAGTACATCGCCCTTCCGAACAAAGGAGTCATATGAGTCCTTATTCCTAACTCCGTCGCCAGGTCAATATGCCCGGATCTGTTTGTATTTAAATCAACTTCCTGCAGTGCCACAAGATCCGGATCAGCATCAGTAATCACCCTGGCTATGGCATCGAGGTTATAATCACCCCGGGTAGTAGCGCCATGATAAATATTAAATGAAAGTACTTTTACTGTAGAATGATTGTCAGTCAGGTCCTGCGCCTGGCATGCCTGTGCAGCCAGCAGTACCGTCACGAGGATGCCAATCCATCCGACAGCCTTCCTGAGAGCCAGGTAGGAGAAGGTCAGGCTTGGGTGTTGATCATCCGGTTGCATTATAGGGCTCCTTATCTTACAGTTATGTTTACAAGCAAACCTTGCTCATCACCAAGTTTAGGAACCAGCGCATGATAAACAATATTATCAGGAGTGGTTATTAACGACTGTACTATGTCCACAGACAGAGTCAGTTCATCATCGGGACAGGTTGTTCCAAACTCATACAAAATTGTATCGACCTCATTTGCAGTAGATTGTTTTCCAATGACCAGGTCATAAAGAGCAAAATCAATATCCGGATGACAAATCCCGGATACCTTGCTGTCGAATTCTTCCTTTGACCTTATTATCATTCCTGCATCGGTTAGATCAATTATCAGGGTATGCTTTGTGTCAGCACAACCGTACTCGCTCTCGAAGTGTTTTGCAGACATGGTTTTTTCTTTGCATTTGTCACATCCTGATAATATGACAAGAAAGCAAAAGCTGATAATAATGAAAGTATGTTTCATTTTTTAAAATTAAGAAATTTTACGACAAAGGCCTTCAGCTGAATGCAGCAGGCAGACACGCAGGGTGAATTGTAACCATTGCTGTTGCAGGCCTGACGCAAAGTACTGTAAGTATGAAATCTATTTCACGTTTATGTTGTGATTGCTGCCACAGGGATTGGTCAGCCAGTCATAAATGTCAAATGCTTCTCTCGATTTATTCTCAACATAAAAGTCCCCGGTCTGCCTGATGAGAACATACCGGTACCTGTTGTGTCCGGGTTCGTATATGTATCCAACATATGAAAGCGAACCGAAATCGCACATCTGATGTTCCGGAGTTGTCAGTTTCCCTTCCTGAGCATGTATAAGTTTGTCCGCGTATTTTAGCATTTCAGTCTTGCTGACTGCACATGATTTCTCTCCGAGCTGAGCCAGATTCTCTTCCATGTCAGCCTCGCTTATATAACCCTCACTGTCGGGAAAATTCCACTCAGCAGGAAGATTGAATTCCCTTACAACTCCCGCAGCATCAATAATTGATCCGGAATGCTGATATCCCCAGGCGTAGTTAATATACTGAATCTCGAATATTGCTGTCCGATCGTTGCTCAGTCATTTTCTCACACGCACTGAGAAACAAAAGCAGAAAAAGTATGGTTAGTGTGCGTATCATAGGTTTTGGAAGCTGTGGCTGATGTCATATCCGGTACAAAATCATATAAAATGGCACAAATAACATGCCAGACAACCGGACTGGGTGCTCTTTAAACCATCCCGCCGGCCAGCCCGGTTTTGAGATCGAAGAAGTCACGGTGCAGACTCTTTTCGTGAACGATTAATCTGTTGCAGTCATGATATCCTGCTTCCGCAATTATATCCAGCATATCGCCTGCACCCGTTATCAAGTCAGATTCAGGTTCCAATTCACCTATTTTAAAGCTCCCGGATGCTGTGTGATACTTTATCGTCAATGTTGTACCTATTTCAGCGATTTGCTTATTCCGACGTAGTATAAATCAAATCCGCCCTTTCCTCCGGGCCGGTTCGAGGAAAAGATCATCAGATCATTAAGGAAATTATTGAGGAAATGAATCGCTCGTCCATGTCTGCTATAACGGGCCTGTACTCGTCGTATTCCGTATTTATGGCATCTCCGAAATTCACCGGGACAGACCATTGGTTATTAACGTACTTTGAATACCACAGGTCAAAGCCGCCAAATCCGCCAGCCCTGTCAGAAGCGAATACCATGATGTCACCCCTGATATAAGGACACTTGTCATCACTTCCTGTGCTTAATGCCTCTACCTTCTCAGGGACCACGCCCGTGGATTGATTTATTAATTTATTCGGGTTGCCGGTGGCTTTGTAAATGTCAAAATTGTCTCCTCTGTCTGATGTAAAATAAAGAACTTCGGCCCGGGTCTGAGTGTCAAAGAAAATTGTCGGATAGGCATCATCAGCCCCGGAATTTATTTCAGAAAGTTCTGCAGGCTCACCTGATATTACAAATTCATCATCCACCACTTTCAGATCAGCCCAATAAATGTCAAGACTTCCTCCCTTGTCAGAGGCATAAAAGAACCGTTTCTGAGCATCTGTGAGTTGTGTCGGATCAAAGAACCCATTTGCCGGGTCATACACCATGCAAGGCCCAAGTTCATTGCCTGCTGAGTTAATTAAATCAATAAGGTCCCATTCCCTGAAATCAGCATGCATTTCGAATTCTCCGGAAATAAGAGCTGAGTAAGCCATGCAGTCGTAACAGATAAAGTCAAAATCCCCGGCAATTTTTCTGTTCGTTGAAAAAATAAGTGTGAAGTATTTTTCGGACCAGTCATAATCCAAATCCGAATTATAATCATCGTGTGAAGAATTGACTGCCTTGAAGTTTTGGGGCGTAACAGGTATAAGGCCTTTGTCAAAATTCTGCCTGTGCGTGTCGTAACAGGAAGTCAGTATTATTGGAAATACGAGGATTAGTGATCGTAATGCTCTTATTCTATTCATTGACAGGTTGTTTTATAGCATTATAGTTAAGCCGATGTTGATATTCTGAAAACTGACAGGCAGTGTGAAATGCTGTTCGAAACTTGATTTCATCACTGAAGGAGGGAGTGGTGGAAAACCGGCTGTAAGAGAGATTGATTCCATACTTTTCTGAAAAGTAATAGTTAACCTGGGCTTTTATGCCGGCAGATGCGGCTGCGGAATTATCCTTACTGACGCTGTTAATCACCCCTGTCTCCTCATCGGTGACAACCAGATCAGGATGATGACACAGTGCAACCCCGATCATCGGAACAAATAAAACTTCAAAGTCACTTCCTATCGGTATCTTGAATACTAACCCGAAGGATGTATTGAGGAACTGGTAAGCTCCTGCTTCCGTCTTTATCCCATCCGTTCGGTTTAATGCAAGGTAGTATTCATTTGTGTAAGCACTTTCGTTGAAACCGAAAGCTGTATATCCGATACTGGCATTTAAGGCAAAATATGTACCGGTATAGCGGTAATAGTTCAGCTCGATGTTTCCTCCGGCAGTTGCAAAGCCTGCGTCGTAATCAAAGGTTGTTTGTGCAAATTCGTTTGTGGGTAATGAAACCCCCAAGTGTCCGCTGAAAACATTCTTTTTGTTCTCATTCTGGGCATACATTGAAGTTCCCGCAGTGAGAAGCAAAACGTACGGCAAAAGGTTCATTACCAGTCTCATGCTTCAACAACTTAAGTTAAGTAAAGGTATGTGTTATTCTGCAATAATGACCGCATACGCCGGTGTTAATCCGTCTGCACTTGCCTTCAGTGTTATTATCCCTGGCGTCTGGGTACTCTGTACGATTACTTGTGCCAGGCCGTTAAAAACCCTGCGTTGCCATTTCCCTGCCGGGTAAACCACTTTAACCGTGCCGGGGTAAGTATTCAGCTCATCCCAGGTGTTTTGCTTTAACAGTGGCCTGGCTACAATAACATACTCATTTTTTCCCTGGTGAACTACCGAATTGTCAAGCTTGTATTCGTGGCTGGCTTTATCACGCATCATACCGGAAGCTATGAGATGCCCGTTGACATATATTGCCTGTTCGTCACCCAGTGATCTTGCATAAAGCGCAATTTCAGAAGCACTACTGATATCCGGAACCATGAATTCACCTCTGATAACGATCCCTTTAACTGACGGCTTTGAAATTGCTGTATCCCACTGGTTACCGGGGAAAGCCACCTGCCAGTGTGAGTAATCGAAACCTTCTGCCGTTTCAGGACGGGCAACGGTGTTTTCTGTCGTTTTGATTTTCAGATTTTCGATAGGACAAACGCTTGATTGTTTCAATATACTGATCGGCTTCATGACTGGCAGGGTCGCCATTGCCAACGCCAATTATCCTTCCGGGGCCTTCAATAGTGAAGGTCACCTGGTTACCGGCTGTCGGAACAAACCGATTTTCCTCGTCCTCGATCCTGACTGTAATGACAGTCACATCCTGTCTGTCTGCCCTGATATCTTTCCTGTCAGGTATCAGCTTAATAACTGACGCCTCATTGCTTGTTTGTACATTATCAGTTATAACCTCCTTGCCTCTGGTGTAACCTTTTGCCAATAATGTGCCCGGATAATATTTTACCTTCCATTCCAGGTGACCGTTCACTATCATTGGCTTTTTTCCAAGACTTTTTTTGTTCAGAAACAGCTCGACGTTTTCGCAGTTACTGTAAACTGTAACTGTCTTTTCCTGTCCTTCTTCTCCCTGCCAGTTCCAGTGCGGCATTATATGAATCACGGGTTCATTTCCCCACCATGATTTCAGGTAATAATAAATATCTTTCGGAAATCCGCACTGGTCTGTAAGACCTTTCTGGGCGCCCACGGCCGGCCATGAACAGGGATTTGGTTCGCCCTGGTGATCAAAACCGGTCCAGTAAAACAATCCTGCAAGAAACGGGCGGGCCAGATAGTAATTCCAGCCATATTCAGTTCCGACATCCTCGGGCATACGATTGGTGGGAGCCAGATAACCGGCAGCCATATTTGTTTTGTATATCCCTCGTGTTCCCATTGTATTGGTCTCTTCAGTACCGACACCGGCCTGCCATGGAAATTTTGCATGATGCACATCCATATTGCCCTGCACCAGGTAATTGTACCCCATCACCTGCGCAACCATTCCTGATCCATTCTCCCATCCGCCGCTTACAGGCCACTGTAAATGCCCGTGACGAATCCAGAAGTTGTGCATAGTTTTGCATCGTGGTGGTTATCCGTGCCCCTTTGATATTGCTTTCTATGGCCCATTCTTCATTGCCGAGTGACCAGAGAATGACACTGGGATGATTACGGTCACGCAACATCATCTGGCTGAGCATATCGAGATGTTCACTGTTGGTTCCCATAAGCCTGTTTTCATCAATGACCAGCATGCCAAGCCTGTCACAGGCATCAAGTAATTCAGGGGTGGGAGGGTTATGCGAACACCGGTATGCATTGCTTCCCATTTCTTTCAGTCTCCTGATACGGAATTCCTGCAGTGCATCAGGTATCGCTACACCCACACCGGCATGATCCTGATGGTTATTGGTTCCCTTTAATATGACATGTTTGCCGTTAAGGAAAAATCCGCTGTCAGCATCGAACCTGACTGTGCGAATACCAAATGGAGTTTCGTACCTGTCAATGATCGTATCCCCGGTTTTAACAACAGTGATCAGTTTATGCAGATAGGGTATTTCAACCGACCAGAGATCTGGATTAACAACGTTAATACCTGTATAAACAGTTTGTTCACTTCCTCCGGCTAAATCTGTTCTGTGACCCTTACCTTTTGCGATTATCCTGCCATTCGCGTCTTCAACCGACTGCTCGACATCACATACTACAGATTTGCCGGACTCATTTTTTAATGTCGTGCGAATGGCAAGTTTTGCAGTATCCCCCGATAAAGAGGTTGTGATAAAAGTCCCGTATCTTGTTACGTGAAGGGCCGAATTTTTTGTCAGCCAGACATGCCGGTATATCCCTGCGCCTTCGTAGTACCATCCTTCTTCAATGGTTGCATCGACACGTACTGCGATTACATTCTCGCCTCCGTAATTCACGTAGTCTGTGATGTCGTATGAAAAAGAATAGTATCCGCTGTGGTGCTCACCGAGGTAAAATCCGTTGACCCACACTTTCGAATCACGGTGCACACCGTCAAATTCAAGAGAAATCTTTTTCCCTAGGTCTGCTTCGGGAACAGTAAAAGTTTTCCGGTACCAGCCTATGCTGTTTTCCGGAAAGTTACGCCCTATTGCCCTGTAACCATGACTGTGACTCCCCGTGCTGTCAAAGGGCAGTTCCATGTTCCAGTCATGGGGAAGGTCAATCAGTCTCCAGGTGCGGTCTTCAAAATAAAAGTCGGCAGGCCCGTCACCGTAACCTGCCTTGGTATAGGATGAGAAATATCCAGTGCCGTTATTGAAATCCTTAACGGGATCGTAAGCATGGCCGAGAGCGAACCTCCAGTCGAAATCCATATTGATCCGTTCACGGACAGACTGACCGTTTGTACTGACAATTGCCTGACACAATGCAAGAAAAAAGATCCATCGTAATTTCATCATGTGTTTATTAAAAAGGGGAGGAGGGTTATGGTATCACTTTTAATAATGTCCTTTGCGCGATTTTGTTTTCGCATGGCGTCAGTCCTGTTCCAGGTCCTTAAGCATCCAGATGCTGCATGTTTTGTGTTTCAAGGCACCAAGCGGTTTATTCAGTTTAACAAAGCCTTCCCTTTCGTAAATACCAATTGCTTTTGCAAAATGGGGCAGGCTTTCCAGGTATAATTGTCTGTATCCCAATTCTATGGCTGAGCGGATACATTTTTGCATTAATTCCTTTCCAATTCCTTTACCCCTGGCATCTGCCGAAAGATAGAACTTGACCAGTTCTGCACAGTCCACGGGTAATCCTTCAGAAGGATAAATTCCGCAACATCCTATTGGTTCATTGTTGCTTAAGGCGACCCAAAGGATCGATTTTGGTTTAAGGAACAGTTCACAGAGGTTGTCAGTAGTCGGATCAGAATAGACTGTTCCTTCCAGCGGAGCCTCATGCTCCCTGAAAACCTCCCTGATAATCCGGGCAAGTTGAAGATTATCCTTTTCTTCTGCAATCCTGATAAAATAATTCATTTTTCAACGAAGAGTGTTATTGGCCTGATACTTCATCTGTTTCCCTCTATTTTTCGATAACAATATCATATTTGTCAAGCAATTCGGCTATTCCCGGAAGTGTGAATTTTGCTATTCAGTTATTATTCTTTCGTATTGCTTCAAGACTGGCTTTTGCGTCGCGGTCTATCGCAAAGTGCCTTTTGAGTTTATCACAAGCATAATCGTCGCAATAAGCACAATTTATCACTTTTTTCGCGATTGCACATTTTCTGATCTCACAGTCATTGCAGCCTGCAAACAGCCTTCCTTCATTAACTTTGCAACCATCACAGTCTGTAATAATCCAGGGTTTCGGAGTTGTTTTATATATTCGGGCCAGTTGCTCCGCTATTTCAATTCTCATATTAGCCTTAACCGAATCATCTTTCTCAAGTGTCGCAAGGTGAATTGGGCAGCTTTCACAAGCCAGGCCGCAGTAAGCTATGATAGTGTTCGTCATACTCCTGGTTATCTTGTTCGAAATAACGATCAGTATTTTAGGCAGAAACACAACTAGTCCTATTACCAGGGCGGTTATTGAGCTGATTAAGACTCCGGCTGCAGCAAGATCTTTCACTTCTTTTATCGGGTTTTGCTTTTCGTGAGATACAAAATCAGATAGTTTTTCAATTGACGTATTTATGGCTTCTGAAGTAAAAACCAGTCCGATTGCTATGGAAACGGCCACCCATTCTGAAGCGGAAATCTTTAAAACTATACCGGCTATAATTACCAGAAGGGACGCAGCTAAATGTATCCAGGCATTGTGTTCGTTTGCATACATGATCCTGATGCCATTGAAGGCAAATTTAAAGCTCTTAAGTCTGTCACCTATTTTAAATTTCTTCTTATTCATGGCAATAGTTCAGGAATGTATTCTGTTTCTTCGGCGTGTTTACCAGAGTTCACTTCCTTTTCACAATCCTCAGGAAGAAAACTCCGGCACATAAAGCTACATTGATTTCTCTATTAAAACATGGAACAGATGCAAAAAAACGGGACATATTCAACGGGCCGAAAACCGTCGTTCCCTTGTCATATTCGTCACCCCGGGCCCGGAAGGCAACATTGATATTTCTCCCAGGTATCCATTCTCCAATGGAACATGCATTTTTTACTCCTTCCCAGGAATTAATCTGGCAGCATATTGTGCATGCATTTTTTACTCCTTCCCAAGAATTGATCTGGCAGCATAATGTCCCATCGAAAAACAACCCTGAAGTAGAAATCCTCCGGTAGGTGCATCCCAGTCGAGCATTTCGCCAACAGCGTATATCCATGGGTATTTTTTCAACGAAAAGTCATCATTTACTTCCTTAAGGTCGATTCCGCCAATGGTTGAAATGGCTTCTTCCACCGGTCTCAGCGAGTCAACGGGGATAGCCAGTTGTTTAATACTGCTGATGAATCCGGGTAGCGACAGAAAACTGTCCCTGGAGGTAAAAGATTTTATGATGGCCATCTGAACGGAGTTTAAATTGAATAACTCGCCGTATTCATTTGTCCTGACATTTTTCCCTTTGGCTTTCTGTAAAAGTTGTTCTTCGGTATTTAATGGTTTAAAATCGACATAAATATGCACGGGCATATTTTCGTTAAATATATTACGTATGACTGGCACCAACTGATAAACGGCATTGCCTTCCATGCCGTAATCAGTGATTACCGCCTCACCCGCTACTTTATTATCGTTCACTGATAGCTTGGATGTTCTTGACAGGTTTTCCGGCATGATATTGCCTGACAGCATCCGGCCAGTTAATGTTAATGCCACAATTGGACGGTTGAAAAGGGTTGGTCACAATACCCATGGACTCGAAAATAGTCCGCCATGATCCGTTCGAACCCGTTTTAGGCCATGAGGCACCTCCCAAAGCAAAAAGGATATAATCAGCCTCTTGCGTTACCGCCTGATTCTGATTTTTAAATGTAACATTTCTGTTACTGTCAAACCCAACAAGTTCATGATCCGGATGAAACTGAACTCCCTGGTTCAACAATTTCGCCCTTATTTTGTCCAGGACATCAATTGGCCTGATGCCTTTTTCCGGGAAGACCCTGCCGCTGGAACCGACAAAGGTAGGAGATGCCCATCGAAGAAAGCCATTGCCTGAGAGCTGAGGGGTCGAAATCAGATAATGCTTTGTTCAAAAAACCGGCAGGTGAATATTTGACGGTTAATTCCTCACCCTGCAGATTAGTTGTCAGGTTAAATCCGCCCTTTCCGGCCAGCAGAAACTTTTGCCCGACGTTTTTTTCCTTGTCGAATAAAGAAACATTGTGTGCGGAACTCAGTATATCTGCTGCCATTAAACCTGCAGGCCCGCCGCCAATAATTATGATTTGCTTGCTTCCCATTTGAAATTTAAAGGATTCCGGTAAGTTACCCGGGGTCTAACGTAAACAGCGTGAGGGCGAGCTCATTGATACCGACAGTATGTGACGGGATCATTATATACCCGCCTGTTATGTGCCCTGTTATTTAGTATATTTTATACTCTACGTAAAGTTGCTGCATTGCAACCATATTGCCAAAATTGATCGTCAGGTTGCTTTTATCAAGTACCTCAGCTGCTTCAAATTTCACATAATTGTTTTCGGGTTTGATTTCACTTCCTGAAATTTCAAAATTACTCACCTGCATAATACTTTTATTTTTCTCTGGCAACTGTGAGAGAATCTGGTCTGCAAGCTTATTGGCATTTTCTAAGGCTTTCAAATATGCGACATTATTTATACTGTCCATTTTACTGTGGCCATATGTTAATGAGCCAATACCCAGTTTGTCATTACTGAGAAGATTTGAATACAATTCATCAAGAATTTTCAAATCACGTACTCTGATACTTGTTGTGATTGAAGCTCTATAACCATTAAAAACTTCTGAGTTATTAGTCCAGATATAATCCTTGCTTAAGTTGACATTGGTTGTCAGAATATCTTCTTTCTGAATACCGATATTGATGAGATCATCATTAAGGCTCGAAGTGATATCAATCAGGCAGGATTTGGCTTGCTTAATATCTTTATTAATGCAGTTTGCGTTTATTATTATGCTTGCTTCATCAGGGGCGATTTCGACAGATCCGCTTGTTTTGAGAAGGATTGTCTTGTAATCATTCCCTGAGTTGCAGCTGATAAGCAGAACAACGGATAGAATTAGAGATAGACTTTTCATATTGTAAGTTATTGTTTCAGTAATAATATGGCACAAAACATCTATATAAACACGATGAAGATATCCTCAAATACTAGCAGGCTAACAGCAATTCGTTTATTCTGCCAAAAATAGTTAATAAACACCATTACTATAAAAACAGAATGTTAGCTATTCCTTTTTCTCCCTTTTCCCAAAGTAGAAGAATAACAGGTAGAATATGAAAAGCGAGAAAATATTTACCACAAGAATGGCGAAGAATCCACTACCATATACAAACATTACTGATAAAAGGAGAAAAACAGTATTTGCAATCAATGCCCTGAAGATTGCTCTGAATTGAAATGAATCAAGTCCTTCAGTTTCATTTCTTTCTTTTGTGAACACGATCAGGGCCAGGCCACTGATGAGCAATAACAAGGTCAGCTCATCAAGAAAATTTGTTTTGAAGGAGGTAAAATATTTTGTTGCAAGGAATGAAGAGTAGACGGCAAATACCGGTATCTTAAATTTATAATCGAAGAATAAATAGATGATTGCTGAAATGGCTCCGGCAAAAGCAAGAACCATTCCGGCAATCTTCAAGCGATATGGTAACAGCCTAGTTTTCAGCACTGGTATAAATAGGGAACGTAACTTCCGTTTGATCATCAAACGTTACTTTAACACCCACCAATCCATATTTATGATTTGCGACAAAGGTATATTTATCAACACCCCCGCTTTTCAGGTTCATCGGATTCATTTCAACCTGGACGGTTTTGATCAGGAAAAAGCCATACGGGTAATCATCCACTCCGGTTTTGCTTACAACGGTCCTGACCTCTCCTGTACTACCAAAAGGGTAGGTGTCACCAACCGATGAACTGTACTTGACTATAATACCTGCACCAGGCCCGGTCAGGCTTCTGATTCCCTCTAAGGTTTGTTGAATTTCCATGCCGGTAATTGAAACCTCGTCTCCATTAATAGTCACACCGGGGAAATTGGCCACCAGATTTTTCAATAGTGCGTTGGTAACGGTAGCCGAGGCAGAGTAAGTAGAAACGCCACCTTCCAGCTTGGTAACAGTGGCATTAAAATTACTTGCCCCTGCAATTTCGGTCGAGCTCGATGATACAGTTACCCCAACTTCTCCCATTGGTGACTGATCGCCGTTTAATTTAGTATCACTTTCCTTTTCACAGGAATAGCATAACAACAGGAGTGATATGCTGACGAAAAGAGTTAAAAAAGTCTTCATGAGAGCAGATTTTTGGGTTGCATAAAATTTATATTTTTTGATTTGATATAAAAAGTGGGAGTAACTATTAATCGGACTTTTTGCATCTTAACAATGTTACGAAGAGTTTTTAAATTTCCGAACAGGAATGACTTTTTTTTTGCCTTGTTTCAACCTGTCAATAAGCATTTTGAATTTTAAAAATTGAGGTAAGCATGAAAACCCGGTTAGATAGACATTGTGAGTGACATTTATAATTCTTTATATTTGCCCGAATGTCATATAAATGTCTGAAACTTTCAGATCGGCGAAAAGTACTTGTTTATGGCCTCAATGAGCTTATTATATTTTCTGGATAACTTTCTGGATTTCACCCATATCTTCCTGGTGCTTTTCATTTTATTCGGGTGGCTTTATCCACGCTTTCGGAAAGTGCACCTTGTTGTTTTACTGCTCACAGGTTTCTCCTGGCTGATATTCAGCAAGGGCAACACCTTTGGCCATTGCATACTCACCGACTGGCATTGGCATATCCTCAGAAAGCTTGGAGAAACCAACCTTCCGGAAACGTACACCCAATATATGTTTGAACGAATGACAGGAATGCCTGTTCAGAAAGCTACGGCACTGACCATCACCCGTTCATCCTGGCTATTGTCATTAATCTTGTCGACAGTACTGGTATTCAGGAAATATATTTGCGAACGCAGACTTAAAGTCACCGAGTGACATCAAATCATGGGTGCCGGCTTTGAAGTGTATTGTCCCTGACATCTTTGTGCATCGTGAAATCAGATGTAAGCGGGATAGTTTTAAGTGCCCGGGGATTTTCTTTTGTGCCTTGCTCTTTTGTCATCGTTATGGATTTATTTGTTCCGGATGTCTTAAATTAAACATGCGCGGCAAGACATGGTTCAAATTCCAAATTCAGACCCTTAGCGAGCCACGAAACCCCCTTACACCATAGTAGGAGGGAGCACTGTTGTGATACACGAAGACCATGCCGTAGCGGCGGTCAGCAAAAAGGGCGCCGCCAAGCTTCCTGATATCAGCAGGTGTTTTCACCCAGCTCGACGTTTTAGTATCAAAATTTCCAAGTTTCTGCAAACCCCGGTATTGCTCCTCAGTCAGAAGCTCAATACCCATGGTGGCAGCCATATCAACAGCGTTAGCTTCCGGCTTAAATGATTTTCTTGATTCCAGCCCTTCTCGGTCATAACAAGCGTTTCTGCGGCCTTCAGGACTTTCCGCTGAACAATCATAAAAAATGAATGCGCCCGTCATTGTGTCATAACCAACTACATCCGGCTCACCGCCTGTTCGTTCCATTTCATTGAGTGACCACAGTTGTTCTCCTCCAGCTGGTGACTCCAGCTTTGCCTGTACTTTTGTCCATTCAAGACCCTTATGGCGGTTCATGTTTTTCTCAAAACGAGTTTTCAACGCACTGAGCAGATCTTCACGTTGTTCCTGTGACAGCTTCTTTTTTATTTCGGCGTTTGACATAATCCTGATTTTAAGGAAACAAATGTTGCTTTTCTATTCAACAAAGAAACTGGTTCTGTGTTCAAAATATGAAACTCAATTTTGTGCGGGAAACCGACACTTAATACTACGACCGCTGGTGCTGGGGATCCTGCGTGTTTGATTTGGCCACTGCGATGTCAGGGTCACGCAGGATTTAAAGTACCCTTTGTTGTTTTGCGGATGCCATGATGGTTTTATTTAACCTTGAGAGTTGAGTTGTTTCCTGTTTTGCACTCATTATCCAATGGATGATTGTTTTTTGATATGAAGGAGCCTGTGTTATGAAAAATTCCCAGGCATGTTTATTTCCCTTGAAAATGATTTCAAAAATATCGCTCAGTTTTGAAGTTTCTTTCTCAAAGCTGTAGACTCCCGAATTTTCAATTTTCCTTTCATTAAATATTTTAAGACCAGCTTGTCTCATGAGTTTCTTATTCTTGAGATCCTCAACCTTTTTGATGTTGAGTTTGCTCCATATGCTGGTAGGTTTCCGGGGTGTGAAACGAATAGAGTATCTTTCATTATCAATTGACTTTCGGATTCCGTCTATCCAGCCAAAGCAGAGAGCTTCATCAACAGACTGTGACCAGGTCATAGATGGTTTCCCGCTACCTGTTTTGTAATAGCCCACCAACAATTCAGATTCTTTTTTATGGTTTTTAGCCAACCACTTTCTGAATTCTTTTTGATCATGAAAGAAAATAGGAGTCATATGGTCGAAAATATGCCCTGTCAAGGGCAGTGGTTATTTTATCCTGCCTGAAGATTATTTTCATCTGTACTTTGACTGCAGAAAATTAATAGTCTCCCTCGCTTCCTTTGGTGCAGTATTTATATATTCCTCAATTGTTGTTGGTCTGGGCTTTTCCATGGTTATCGTTCTTGTGCAGTTATCAGATAATTAACAAGGTTCTGTTGGCAGTGGCTTTATTTATCATTGCCTCAACTCTTTTCCTTTGTAAGCTGCATCCCTTTTATTCAACTCTTTAAGAACAAGTTTCTGAAATACCTGATACTTGAAAGAAAAAGTGCAAACCCGATACTTAAATATATTGAAGAGAGATATTGCTTTTGTATGGAAGAGTGACGTAAGGTTATTCCCATGGTAACCATTATAATGATAATGGTATAGCTTTTCCATGAAATAAATGAGAAAACACACGGTTTCCCCGGTAATCGTGAAATACGTCCCAGGTTTTTATCTACAATTTTCAGGAACCCGAAATGATGAATGATTAAAGCTGCAATAACTCCGGGAACACCAAATAACCATCTGTTTCCATCATAATCGCGCAACCAGTGAACGGCCATTATAATGAGCATGATTCCTACACAACACCACATTGTTCCGGCAAATACAAGCAAAACCTTTTTGGGAACTGCCGGTTTAAATCTCTTTTCAAAATCAGTCACCTTATTTTTCTATTTCGTATTTACTCATTATTTTGATGGCATCGACGACTTTACAAAAATACTAAACCTGTCTCCGCATGATTTACAATTACATCAATTAACCGGGATCTTTTTTAGTTGTGTTGTGTGTGGTTTTTTTATCCGGCATTTACATGAAACAAAAATCCGACAAGCGCAGTCAGGCCCATGGCGACAGTACCCCAGAAGGTGATTCTGATTATTGCTTTGGCTACACTTGAGCCTCCCGTTTTGGCCGCCAATGCGCCTAATATTATGAGGAAGAAAATAGCAAAACCATATAGATAATATTCAATGCCTTTTAACGGCAGAAAGAGAGCAACTGCAAGAGGAAGGATTCCCCCGGCCGAAAATGCAGAACCTGAAGCAAACGCTGCCTGGATTGGTTTAGCCTTACTAATTTCATTTATCCCCAGTTCATCTCTGATGTGTGCTGCCAGTGCATCGGTTTCCGATAATTCTTTCGCAACTGCTAATGCAGTTTCTTTTTTAAGACCTCTTTTTTCATAAATTTCCGCTAATCGTTGTAATTCAATATCAGGTATTTCATCTAACTCCTGCTTTTCCCGCTCAATATCAGCTTTTTCCACATCTGTCTGAGAACTTACAGAAACGTATTCGCCTGCTGCCATTGACAGGGCACCGGCCACCAGTCCGGCAATTGTTGCCAACACGATGGGTTCCCTTAAATTACTTGCCGCAGCAATGCCTATCGCCAGGCTGGATGTTGATAGAATTCCGTCATTTGCACCAAGAACTGCGGCTCTCAGCCAATTGCTTTTGTGGATGAAATGAATGTCTAAAGAGTTGTCTGTTTTGGTCTTCATCTTGAAAAGTTAATTGTGTTGTATAGTCCTGACTAAAGGTAACATTGTTATTAACTGAAATGAATAAAAACAACTTCGAAAACGTATGTCATTCTCCTGCGGTTAGCAAGGGTATTAAACCGGACTATCATCCGGATGAGTAACTATACACGGGAAATAACTTACCATTTTTGTCCGTGAAAGGTTATTTTAGAAAAAATCTATTTATCAGGTTGGTCTTTCTTATCTTTTGGACCAGAGCTGGTCAGGAAAGCAATAAAAGTATAGGCCAGTCCTATAATAATGAGATGTAAAATGAAAGGCCTTAAAGTGTCACTTACGGAGTGGGATTTGCTTTCGGGACCAGTATTCTTGGATCATTCTTATTTAGGTAAAATGTTCCCTTCCAATTTCCGGGATTGTTACTCATCGAATGGAGAATCTCTTTTTCAAGTTGAGTTTTCATTTTATTGGTTTATGGCGTTCTTGCATTATTGTTAAGTTCAAATTGGGCCTAGACCGCCCTGTCAGGTTCCGGTGTTAAATTTTAGGTTTAATTGGAATCCAAATCTCTTCTTCAGAATTGGGATCATCAGGCTTATACTTTTCCCCTAATATCTCGAAATGAGGCCTATTGTCCAATGAATAGCCGGAATTAGGTATCCACGTTCCAAAAATAAATTGAAATGTCCCGGCAGCTTCTGCTGGTAAACCTTTGTAAGGGAAAATAGCATAAAGGCCACCAGGAAGATTTAATGTCAGGAAATCACCGGGAACACTGTTGAAATCATTGACTTCAACGGCAGCCCATTTCTCAAAAGTCATGGTTGGATTAAAACTGTCGAAGAAGCCTGGCGGATAAATTTGCAAGGAAAACAGATCAGTATTGACGACATTATTAATCTCTTTTTTCAAGGGCATGAAGCTACTCCAAAGTTCAAAAGTTTTATCATTGGAGAAGGTCATGGTCATGCGTTTGCCAATTAGTTTCTTTGCTATTAATGTTTCTATACGCGGTACCATTATTTTGCTTTCTGTTTTTTAAGATAGACGCATTGTGTTGGCATGGAAACGCTTGCGCATACCACCCTGGCAATAGAGGGAGGTTGTATTAGCCGATTACAGTACCAGGCAGGATCCTTGTACTTAATATCCAATAGTACCTGTCTTGACTTTTCCAGCCCGCCTGTAATTGGCAATAAACACTCCGGTTGGTGAAACTTACTGTTGATTGAATATATCGACCGAGATTTCAACCGCTGTTGTCGTTCCCCTGTTCTCAAGCCAGTGTGTGGTGTTCTTATTCTCTGGCCAGCCCACTCCTGGTCCATACTCCTTAACCACTCCATTTCGGTGGTCAGTTATTGTTCCTTGCAGAATATAGACTACGCCCGGCCTGTCTATATGGTTATGAATCGGGCCGATGACGCCTCCGGGTTCGAGAGTCACCAATCGCATACGAAGTTGGCGCCCTGCCATGCCTTCTATTTCAGGGCCAAGGTCAATCGCTGCAAGATGCTTCACTGTAACACCTTTCGTCTCAGGTGCCGTTTGTTCTTTACTCATGGCTATCTCCTTTCTTTTGTTTATTACTGTTAATTATGTCCATTACTATAATATTGTCGGCATATACTTGCCATTGTTTAATTTGGCCCTTATATACGATTGCTTTCCAGGCAGCCGGTATTCTCCAATGATTACTTTTGGTTTCATTTTGAAGGTTTCTGTAAGTCCCGCTGGCATACCCTAAAAGACTAACTAGTTCACCCTTTTCAAATATATCTTCTATTTCAATTTTATAATCCGGAAATAGCTTGAAATATTCAATCCAACCAAGTTTCATGGTGTTTTTCCCGGCAACTCTGCAATCTTGAGAGTCTATAAATAAATGATCATCAGACATTAGCTTACAAATTTCATCAATGTCCCCCTCATTGATAGCGTCAACGAATTCCAAGACGATTTTTGTATTCATTGTTTTATTGTTGAGTGGTTCGGGCGCGATAAATTGTTCATACCGCATTTTGTACGGTGTGTTTTTATTTTTTAGTTATAGTCAATCTTATTTATTCCCCCTTGTAGTTGCCTTTGCTCGCCATTCCAGATGAAAACTCCGTCTAACTGTTTTGGTAAAGTAATTTCGCCACTAAGATGATCCTTCTCTTTTTGTAATTTAACGTGAATAGAACCAAGCTTATGCGGCATTGTTGCATCAATATTCGTCAGGCTTCCAAGATGAGGTTCTATCCTTACAGATTCAAAGCCCGGTGAGTCAGATTTAATACCACTTACTAATGATAAGAAGTAATAGACTGGTGAAGCACTCCACGCGTGACAATCAGAACGCGCAGGATCTGGAATTTCTGCAAAAGTGGTCAAACCTGCATCTAACATTTGTTTCCAGGGAATTAATAATGCTGTAAATTGGTCAGCCTGCCCGACTTTTTCAAGTGCTTCGAATAAATAAAACCTGAAATAGAATGTACATTGTGCCAACTCTTTGTCATTGAGAAGCTTATTAATTATTTTGGTTTTATCGGCTGTTTCAGGAAATGTATTGGTTAAAATAGCTAAAACGTTGGCATGCTGACTGAAAGTACTCCTTTCAGGGGAATCGGCAATTAATCCTCTGTTAGAATCGTAACATCTTTGATAGACTGATTTTTTAATTTTTTCCGCCAAATTTCTATACTCAACAGCAATGTCATGCATCCTGTATGCTTCGAAAACCTCTGATGCTTTTTCCAAAGTGTAAACATATTGTAAGCTTAGTATAGAGGAATTGCCGATGTGCGCAGCCGGCGGCTCGCCCTGTTTCCATCCTTTTGAATCAACCCAGTCTACAAAATTCCACCATTCAACAGGACCTAACATACCACTTGAGTCAATACGGTTTCTAAACCAATTGAGTGTTTCCTGCATACCGGGAATCATTGATTTAATAAAAATAGAATCGCTGTTTAGCATCCAATAATCATAAATCATCGTAACCCAGACTAATGAAAAGGTTGGAATAATTTGGGTTTGATAACTTGGAAATCTGCTTTGTGTTATTCCAATAGGTAATTGTGAACCACGTACAGCAGCTATTGCATTTTTGGTTAACCTGGAATCTCCGGACACATAGGTTGAAACCAATGCCTGAATTCTCGCGTCACCAATATACTGAAGTTGTTCGTAGTAAGGGCAATCAAAAAAAGTTTCATTTGCACATAAGCGTTGTGTCCTCCAGCCGACATTCCAAATATCGTTAAAAACAGAATTGTCGCAAGTGAATGAAGCCTTCTCTTCAAGAGGGTACGCAGTAAAAATGCTAAAAAGATCGTTAACTGCAAGCGGTTCTTCTTTTGTTTCTATTTCAAGTTCAACATATCTGAAGGTTCGCCAGAATAGTGTTTGGAATATACGATTATTACCTCCGTCACAAATAATAACATCAGAGTTGCCCAGTATATGTTTGTTTTCAATATCATTCCGGTTGCCTTTGTTTCCAGCACTATCAAATAAACTTTCAGCATAGGTAAGTTTTATTAAGCTGTTTTTTCCTTTTGAAAAATTAATAACAGGATAGGCAGTTGTCAATACGTTTTGGTCAACAAGTATTTTTATTTTACTGTTTGGCGAAATAATCACCGGGTTGATACCTTTCAAAAAATCTTCAGTAATTATGTTCGTGTCAGTACGTCGGATTTTGGAAAACCGCTGTACTTTTTCTTCCATTAAAGGTATTTCTCTTTGTGAAAGTAAATGCAATGAAGGGATTCCCCATTCTCCTATAAAACCAACAGGTTTACCGGTTTCAACTTCCTGAGCATGTTTCCAGTCAGAAGTACTGAAATCCTTATCCATCCAGTCCCATGGATGTTTTCCGCAATTAAATTCTTCTCCCGCCCCGGCGGCATAATATTCGTTAATATTTACCGGAAGAGGTTTATATGCTGTATTATTGTAAACAACCCAACTGGTATCTGAGTTAAGAATACTCTCAACCTTCGTATTTCCCTGAATTATAAAACCTGTTTGTCCTGAAATCTGCGCCAAAGGACGATGTTCGGCAAAATTCCATACAATTGCAGAGATAATATTCGTGCCAGAATGTAGATATGAGGAAATATCCAGGCTTTCAAAATTCCATTTGAACAGATAACTTCTGGCAGGGCCATTACAAACGTATACACCATTTATGTATAGCTTATAGCGATTGTCAGCCGACACGTGAATAATAAATTTGTCAGGCTTTGAATTAATTACTATTTCCTTTCTGAATAAATAAACTCCATATTCCAGATTTGAATTATCAGGAAATGAAATCCATTTTGCAGTCCAGGGTTTGCGTAGCAGTTCGGGATTGATTTCTGTTACCTGTTGTCCAGAAAGCTTTGAACTAACTAAACATAAACCCAATAGAAGTATTTTAAAATTAAGTTTCATGATATGTTTTTTATAATTCATTGTCTGTTTTACATGCCGTACAACGTTGAGTGTATGCAGCGTGCGGGAGTTCGTGGACACTTCATTATCCACCGTTACTGCCCTTGCCAGCGAGCTCTGAACTTGCAAATTGCTCTGAAACCCGCATGATGTATACACTGTGTTACCCAACGTAATTTTTTTAATATTCGATTGGTAATTAATCCTTCACACAACGCACAGAACCTCCGAGGTGTGCATTATCACCGCTCCAAAAAATTTCCGAAAAATTGTATCCTACATACCAATCTATACCTGCTTTATTTGCACATCCAATACATTCCGTTGATGACCACCAATAAGTCACAAAACCAATATTGCCAAACGGGCCACTTTCTAAACGAGTTCCGCTGGGAAGAGCTGAAAAACCACTTTCATTTGTCGCACCTGTATTAGGATTAATCCAATGTGTTGTTCCGATTTCTTTAAGTTTACCTCCGGGAATTAGTTCACCGCCGAGATAGTCAACAAGTTTTGCCCAGTCTTCTTTTGAAGCTACATGCCAATATTTAAAAGCATAAGAAAAGACCTGTTGCTGTTAGCGAATAAATGATACATTTAATTTTCCTTGTCATTTCAATTGATTTACGGTTATCATAAAATATTCTTTTATCAAATGGCTATTGTCATTGCCCTCGCACGCTCTGTTTTATTATGTTGGGTAACGCTCCGGCGGTATTAAACCGTCCGTGTTAGCGTTTCGTTTAAATCTGTCGAGATATTGTCCTGATCTGGGGCTTTCCAGGGTGTCATTGTCCTTTTTCATCCTACGAAATGCATGATCAGTTTACTGAAAAAAAGCATTTGCCATATACATCCCCGTCATCCCCGTTATTTTTTCCGAAAATGTACACCACATAGTCCCCTTTATTGTCTGATGTATAAAAAGAGATGGTGGTTTTTTGATCGGCAGAAAGCTGAATATCCGGATCCCAATACAAAAGATTTCTCCGATCAGGAATCCTTAAATCGTAAGAATTTTCGCCAAAAGTGAAATTTGAGTTTTCATCCGAAAATAAATCAAAAGCAAAGAACATGCTGTTTTTATTCAAATCTATTCCGGCAAAATCTTTATTCTTTGAATAAATGCTTAACAATCCACTGTATTTCATATTGCCTACCATATATCCACTTTCAATCACCTCAACTCTTTCAATTCTGTCCAGCGGTAATTTTAACAGCTTATCATCATTGTTAACCGGGATATTATCCAATAAGATCAGGGGAGGATAATTTGAAAATCCTGTACTACCTGATATTTCAAGCTCAGTTTTCCCTTTATTATAAACCACGTTTCCTTCAAGGATGATTTCATTGAAAAACTCTTCAATATTTGGCAATTCAATATATTTTTTAGTATAGTAAGTGTGCCTCCCGCTCCCATAAAAAGCAACCGGTTGGTGACGATTTGTCCGCAATTTATTTGCAGTATCAGGGTGTGAGGAAAATTTTTCATTCAGTTGCATGTTAACCATCATATCCCGGATAAGGTGCTTTTCATCTTCACTGAGGCTGAATGCAACGTAAGGTAATGATACAGGACGATTGCAAAAGCCGTTATCAATTAAAAACTCCGAAAGTCCGGTATCGGATGCTTCAGACTGAATGAAAAAATCATATTTTCCATACAAGTCCGGAAGAGAAAAAATAAACCGGCCTTTATCCCCTGTTTGGTAAACAGAAAAGAATTCTCCATTTGCAGGTTCGGAAATATTAACTAAAAGGTTTTTCTTCAGGGCATTCGATGTTTTATCAATGATTTTACCTGAAATGGTAATTCCTGATATTTCGGGCAAATATTCGATATTCCCCCATTTGATTCCGGATGTCTCCAATTCAGTCTTAAGAGAAAGGAAAGATGTATCGATTGACCCGGCTTTAGCTACTGACACACAAAAATCATGACAGACAACAGATTTGTCATTGTTGATATATAGTTCGACTTCGGCTTTCTCTCTTTGCTGATACTGACTTTTACTCATGGAGCAATTGATGCCCTGTATCAATTCTTTTGATGGCTCCAGGTTTAATATGGATTTCCGGGAATCAGCAATTTCTGCCGGGCCGGGGTCTATCCCCGAGTTAAATGGATTGACAATTTTAATCAGCCTGTATTCATAATCATTTACTGAAAAATTTCGCATCCATTTTGTATAAGCCCGCAAGTAATAATTACCTGAAAGAAGATCTCCCGGGATTTGCAGGATGGCTGATGAACCTGATTTATCAAGCTTAAGTTTCAGATTAGCCAGTTTGACTCCATTCCATTTTATCAGTTCAACATATAACACCTTGCTCCACATGATAGAATCCGCACCACTAATGCAGGAATAGTCCGCAGTAAAGAAAATACTTTCATTCGCACAATAAATGGTACGGTCCGTGAAAAGCCGGATCCTCTCTCCCGGTCCGGCAATGGTTGTGGAATCTGCTACTCCCGATAGTCCTGCCTGACTGTTAACGTCATAACTGATCAGAAGGATTATAGCATAAAGAAGCGCTTTTTTCATTTTACAGTCATTGCTTTGCTATGTTCAGGCAGTTAAGCAAATCATAAACAACATTTATTCATACTATTTCCAGAAATCAGGTCTTTGTGCAGATCCGCCAAGAATCCTGCAATCAATACATTGTGGCGTTAGGTAAATATGATATTGCGTTTGATATTGTACACTAATGTAAAGGGGCGGTTCAGTAAGAATATCAGCAAAACTTGTCAACGCGAAATATAAACGATCTAAAATAAGGTTGAAATCAGTTGATTCACAATAGACTCCGAGAACACTACACGACCCAACTTGCATTGGGGAGTGAGCAGGGTTTTCAACAAACACGCGTTTTACAGCACAGGAAGCGACCCAGAAAAATCCCATCACCAGTTCGTCCGGGTTACTGATATTATGGATATTTGATTTTGGCTGGCTTGGCTGGATGGCATAGATATTACCGGATTCGTTTAATTCCCTTTCTTTTTCAAACCAGTAATCATAGGCATCTGCATTTAATGCATATTGTTTAATAGTTGCACAGTATTTTACAAAAAGCTTTGATGAATTACTTTCTACAAAATGAAGCGGAACTTTTTTTATCCGGTTCTCAGATAAACTTACCGTTGATGCAGAATATAAGCCGGTAACATCTTCGGTTTTCCAGCATCGTTTCAGACTGTCGCTCGGGTAGAAGCGTTTGATGGCCTCTCCGTCATATACACCCCATATTTCATCTTCGACGCGGTTCTCCCATGTTTCCTCCAGCACCCAGCGATAGTACCTGGAGGCATCTTCAGGGGCATCCAAATCAACATAAAACTGTATTCCACTGGCTGTTTCCTCTTCAGTGACGTGAGAATAACGGTCTTCACGAATACCATAAAGACTGTCGACCTCATCGGTTTCTAATAACTGCTGGTAGTCCGATTCATAACCATCTCCGGATGAGGTAGTGAAAATCAGCTTATACTGATTATTGTAATTCAGCCATGCATCGCCAATGTCTGCTACATATTTCCCTGGTGATTCTTCATTAAAAACAAACTCATCTCCGGTATTATCCATGATCCTCACGTTGCAGTTTTCCACAGGCAGATATTCGGGTTGCGATATCGGAGAGGTCTTTGAAATCTTGATAACCTGAGTTTCACGGCCTTTTATGATGCTTCCGTCTACCACCAATAGCCCACTTTTTCCCTTAATATCGGGTTCAAACGGGCTGATACAGTGCGTTAAAAACGACATAAGGCTGATTATTGCTATAATTATACAGTGCCTGTATTTTGTGGTAGTGATGATCTTCATACAGATCACTGGTTTATTTTTGAAATTCACAATTAATCGTTAAGATAGTTTCCAAATTTATAATTCCAGGAAAGTGTAAACAGGGGTACTCCAAATATCGACATTTTATTCCCGTGTACTTTACCGTATTGAGCACTATAATATACTGAATAAGCATTTTTACGCCCCAGGGCATTGTACAAATCAAGAGACCAGTAACTGTGAATGACTTTCTTTTTGAAAAGGCTGCCCTCCAGTTTTATAGATAAATCCAGCCTTATGTAATCAGGTATCCGGTACTCATTTCTTTTTGAAAAAAGCAGCATCTCCTGGCCTTCTGAATAATATACAGATACTGGATAGGTAATCGGACGACCGGTTGTATATACAAAATTCGAAGAGAGGCTTACCCGTCTGTTTACCTTGTGATTTAAAACAAGGTTTAAACTATGCGGCCGGTCATAGTTGGAAGGATACTCAATACCATAATTTATCTGAGTTGCCTTTTCTCCTCCATCAACCTTAATGAAAGAGCGGGAAAAACAATAGGATAACCATCCCGTGGTTTTACCGACGTTTTTGCTGATCATCATCTCTATCCCATTTACGCGCTGTTTTCCTTGCAATACCTGGGTTTCTATGGGATCAGGGGAAGAAAAATCCGTACCATCTTTATACTCAACCTGATTGTTGATCCATTTATGGTATATTTCCACATTTGCATTAATACCTCCGTTCGCAAAATTCCGGTAATACCCTGCTGAAATCTGATCCGCAACAGGCGGGGCAATATGATAATCACAAATTTTCCATTTGTCATCGGGAGAAATTGCAATAGTGTTGGTGAGCATGAAAACATACTGGTACATTCTGTTATATGAGGCCTTCAAGGAATTATTACTATCCAGAAAATAGTTGATGGCAACCCTGTATTCAGGTCCTGAATAGGATTTGATCAAATCTCCTTTTTTATATGACTGAGTCTCTTTGATATTCCCTATCACTCTCATCTCTTCCGAATAGTATTTGTTAATCACAGCAGGACCATACTGGTTGAATATACTGTATCTGAGACCGCTTAAAACAGTCAGGTTTTTAAATAGTGTAAACTCATCCGACAGGTAAAATGCACATTCCAGGGCTGTTTCATTTCCCAAATCCACAGGCTTCCTGTTTGATACCTCACCGAATGGCGAAATAGAGCCCCGGTCAAGGTAATATATGATTTCACTGGTCCCGAATTCAATTTTGTGATCTGCTTTGTTTAACAGTGAAAAATCAGTCCGAAATTCGTAGTGATCCAGCGCATACTTTTGCCTGTATGCTGTCGACAGGTTGGTTTTATTGGTATTTTCAAATGAATAGTTGCTGTAAATTATTGCAGCATCAACCGTCAGAGAGGAAGAAAATAAATGTTTCCAAACCAAGGAGGCTCCTGCGTTTGAATAATTATAATCATTGATCGATGACAATGAAAACTTGTCCCTGCTGATATAGCCGAAAGCCTTGATCAGGTTTTTTTCATCGATCTCTGTATTGACAGAGAAAGTGCCATCGTAAAAGAAAGCGCTGCTTTTCCTTATATCTGCATCTTCTATTTTTCTCAGGATCCAGTCTGAATAGGAACTTCGACCACTGACTACAATTGAAACTTTGTCCCTGATTGCGGGTATTTCAAGCGAGAAATGGCCTGTAATGGGACTTATTCCCCCTTGCCCGAAAAACTTTTTCTTGCTTCCCTGCCTGGTGGTAATGTTGAATACGGAAGCCAGCCTTCCTCCGTAACTTGCAGGAATATTGCTTTTATAAAGTGTGAAATCATTAATAACATCCGGATTAAATGAAGTAAAGAACCCAAACAAGTGGGAGGTATTATAAACAGGCACCTTATTGAAATAAAACATATTCTGATCTGATGAACTGCCTCTTACATTAAATCCCGATGATCCTTCACCCACATTAAGCACACCGGGTAACATTTGCGCTACTTTCAAAACATCTTTTTCCCCGAAGACCACCGGTATTTCTTTCATTGTTTTAGCCGAAATCTTTTCATAACCCATTTGTATCCCTCTGATATTGTCGTTACGATTGGCTGTTACCGTTATCTCATCTATTTCAATGAGATCCTTTCTCATTTCAATTGTAATTTGGCCGCTTGAATATACCTGGAGATAGCACTCCTGCTGTTTCATCGACATATAGTTGAAAGCAGCTTTATATTTCCCCGGAGTAAGTATAATATTAAATCTCCCGTCTATATCAGTCGTGGCACCGGTCTTGAGGTCCTCAATAAAAACAGTAGCGCCGATAAGAGGTTCCTCATTTGATTCATCAATAATTTTCCCGCTGATAATGCACTTTGTGCCTTTGGTGGTTTTCTGCTTATCACCTACCTCCAGAACTTCAATCAAAGCCACCTTATTTCCCTCAAGATATTTTCTTTCAGTTTCCGTAATGCCGTTTAAGGTATCCATTTCCTCAGCAGTAACCGGGGATCCTGTGTAATCGGGCAGTTTTGTTAAAATCTGTGCTTCCGGGAAAATGTATACGTTGTTGCCATCTATAAAAAAGGTCAGTTCAGTCTTCCTTAACTGATCATTGAGCACATCGGCGAGTTGCGTGTTTGTACCGGAAAAGGTTATCGTTACGTTTTTTACCCAATCGTTCAAATAAAAGAATTTCAATGCTGTATTCTTTTCGATTTTCTCAACAAAGTCTTCAAACGGAGTATTCATGAAGTTGCAGGATACAACTGCAGAGTCAATTTGCTGACCAGTAATAGTTAAATAGAGACTTAGGCCTATGCAGGTAAAAAATAATTTTTTAATCATTATAATTCAAAACTTTCAGAATGATTATAGTTCGGCTTATAATAATGTTCTACAATATGTTACGAGTTTCTCAATCTCGACATCACTACTTTTGGCAACTTTTATTTTGTTATTTTTTATGTACTGTTTTATCTGCACCTGACTCTCTTGCGGGAACAAACTAACAAAGGACCTGTTGTCACTGTATTTCTTTAAAACATCACCCACGATGAGGTAGGTTTTTTTGTCGCTATCGGTAAATCTAAAGGAATAGTAGTCCCTTAAATGATCAGAACCAAATCTTAATTTGGACCAGTAATAAAGACATTTCAGTTCTTCAGTATCAAAGACAACCTGGTAAAACCCTGGTACTCCCTGGAAAGTGTGCTTCACAAACAATTTATCACCAAGACTAAAAGCCGAAATAAAATCATTTGGAGGAATAATCCAGGCAATTGAATTGTTTTGCATGATATAAAGTATTACCTGCTGTTTATAAATGTCGTACTTTATATCCAACCCTTGGTATTCCCTTCCCCTGAACATCAATGTACCTTTATAAAATTGGTCTTCAAACAGGAAAGGATGACCGATTTTTCCCCAGTAACCATCCTCGTAATGGATGCCGTTTACTAATACCTGGTCAAATCCATACTCGTTGACTACAGATTTATATAATTCATTCCAATTATAATCTTTGGCAATAGGAGGCTGTTCCTGTGCAAATGAAGAAAGGCAAGGGGTCAACAGGAATAATGAAGAAATCATCAAATAGAGAAGATTTTTCATAACGGAATTTTGCATCTAAGTTAGGGAATGGTTGCAGACGTTCGGCTATACCATGTGTTGTGCGTTCGTGCTATTTGTTTTTGTCTTTTGTATAAAATTTAGTTGGTTTAATAATTCAACAGACAGGTCAGTTTTTGAATATGTGATTTCTTTTGAGTTCTCGCAATATGTTATTCCATTTGGACCTATCCATTGTTCATAGTCGCTATTTTTGATAGTTGTAAAATGAGTCCACTCACCTTTGTTTTGTTTGTCTTGGGTTGTAAACTCACCGCACAAAATGTACAATATTTCTTTGTTCGGTTTTATGCTATATTTAATTTGAACATTCCGAAATGCATCAGGTAATGGTTGTTGATTTTTATAGAAATCATAAGCCGAAATTTCAATTATTGATTTTACAACGGCGTCTATAGTGTCATTTTGTGTGACGGAAGAAGGAATGCTTCAGAGCTAATTTGAGGCGAGTTTGTTTGCTTTATATCAGAGTTTGAATTACACGCTACAAATATTAATGTCAGGAAGAACACCGAAATAAATAATTGCATTTTCAGTAAGACGAATGTTAGTTTGTTTTTAATTTGTCTGTTCATTTTAAAAAAATTAAATTTTCACATACTCTTCTCGGTTTTCAGTTTCCCCGTTTATTTTAAATTTACCTGTCCAAGTTTGTTTCTTTCACCTTAATTACAAGTTTGCACTGTCTCTAAACATGACGCGGTTTTTGCTGTCCTGGCACAAGGTTTTTAAGTTTTACGTGTTTCGCGGCACAAAGTTAATTGGGAGCAGGTTTCCTATCCCCTTACACAGAATTAAATTGAGAGCAGCGGCGCGGTCATGGTGATGTCCCCTTATACTGTGTTCTCCTGAATGCAGGAACGCCCAGCAAAAACCGTGACAAGTCTTATGACCTTTATTGTCCATTTTATGACTAAGTACCTTTGTCGATGCCTGCCATCAGCACCGCATTAAAATTTATGAATGTCTTAATCTATGCATTTTCGTTTTGAATCTTTAATCTCTTTGCAATCAGGGGAATTACTTGCCTTACATAAGCTATTTATCTAATCCAAAAGCAAACATTGCGCATTTTTTAAGGGCTCATCGCTTGCCCTTGGAGTAAATAAATACACTTTTCTTTCTCTTAATGCATGTCTAAAATTTTATTTAAGAAACTCAAGCATCATATTATTAATCTTATCAGTATGAGTAAACAATAAATCATGCCCCGTCCCTGAAATTAATTCGGTTCTTATTCCAGGAGCGACCTTGTTAAGGCGGTCAATAGCAAATTGTGGATTACACACCTTTTCATTTTCTCCAATTAAAAAAAGTACAGGCATTTTCAATTTTTTAAGTTCAGCATCGGTAAGTGTATTTGGTTGAACACCTAATTTGAATTTGAAACTTTTCATGGCAATATTAATATACTCAACTCTATCGTCTGCAATTTTCTTCCCCTGTTCACCACTTAAAACCAAGTCATTCCATATTGAATATATTGATCTTCGTCTCATGTATTTGCTGGGCAAAAGTCCCAGAAACATATTCCAAACAAAATCTTTCGAAACAGGCTGAATTGAAAATATTGGTGCTATTAATATAACTCTGCTTAACCGATCGGGATGGCTTGCAGCATAGTTTCCGGTAACCCAGCCCCCATATGAATATCCGGCAATTCGAATGTCATTACCAAACGAGAGGGTATCAAAGAGTTCATTAAGCCATTGAGAGAAATCATTGGGAGTTTCCATCTTCCGTGTATAAATACTTCGTCCATAGTCGGATATATTGTCTAATGCATAGGTTCGGTAAACCGAAGATAAGGCTTTAATATTTGCGTACCAGATCAATGAATTAGCTCCTCCTGCCGGCAATAGTACAAGAGTTGGTCCATCTATTGGCCCACTTATACGCATGAATGTTTTTCCATAAGAGGTTTCAATAATTTTTTCCTCAGAAATTACCGGCCATTTTTCAGCCATTTTATCTTCAAACGCCAAATACTCAGTTCTGGCTTTCGAAGATTTAAATGGATGGAATTCCGATATTTCCATAGAATCGGGACCTGAAATAAGCGAAAAGTAGATCCACAGTGCAAAAGCTATAATCAAAAAAGCAATTGATCCGAAACAGATTAAAAAATACTTTAATATCCTGGAGAATAATGCTCTACTTTTTGTTGACTTATTGTATAATTTATTTTTGGGCATAATATTTTCCTTTTTTAGATGAAATTAACTATTGAATTGTATTTATGTTTTTTGAATTACCGTTGTCAGTCTCCAAATGATATTGAGCCGAACAAAAGCAAGTCATCAGAAGTGCAAGACTATCAAGTTAAGAATTTTAACTCTTATAGTATTGTGTCAGCAAAAGGTTTATTTTTCGCTGGAGGTATTAGCCACAACGTTCGGCGGTATATGCAGTTGGCGCAGAGTTGCGGTGGTGCGCCGTGCCCCGTAACGAACGAAGTGAAGGTCGGGGTGTTTTTGCACTCGTGGTGCGGTGCAGGGTTATGCGGTGGTTAGTTTATTATCGCGTTGGCAAAAACCGTGACACCAGCAGGGAGTGCCCCGCGGGAGCGGGGCCAGAGGGCTGGTTTTTGCCCAGCGGCTTCAGCCGCAAAGCCGGGCCGATAAAGCACCAACTGGTTTTGGTGTGCTGATCTAGGGGATTAGCGCGCAAAAACCAGCCGCGCCAATTGCATATACCGACCTGTTGTGGGTAGTGAGTTCATAGTAATCATTACTTATATTTATAGAATTCAGCAGTGCATCGATAACAATTGCTGACACTATCAGGGATGCTTTCTTTTGAAATATTAATGAAATCAGCATTTAAAGCACAACCCTCTCTCTTTAAAATAACTATTGCGTTTTCCTCGTTGCAGTGCTTAGAATATCCCGAATCACTTAATTTGATTTTTCCAAGTCTAGTAGCCACAGAATCTGGTACAGTTTCAAACTTCTTGATCGTGATATTGCAATCTACGTAAGTTGGACTGTTAGTATCTATATCATAACCAATTCTCGAAATTTGGTGTTTACAGCTGACGCAAAATAGGCAGATTATTAAAATGTAAATGGACCTTTTCATGAGCTTGTATCTATTAGTTATTTCTTATTCAAATATTAGATATTTAAGGATATAGCTCTTTTAGAGTAGCCCCGTTCATTAACCACAACGTTCGGTGGTATGTGCATGTTGCCGCAGCCTCGGGTGGCATGGGTTTTTGCCATCGTGCTGGATGTGGAGATTTTTCAGGTTCACTAAATCATCGAGAAGTGCAAAAACCATGATCCGCTAGCTGGCGGAGGAGTGCCCCGGCGTGCAGCCTGGGCCAGCCGGCTGGTTTTGCGGGGGCGGCGTTAGCCGCCAAGCCGGGCTGATAAACCACTGTCTGGTTTTTGGAGTGCTGGTTCAATTATCAGTGCGCAAAAACCAGCCGGAAGACAATTGCATATACCAACCTGTTAGGCTGCATGATTATTTATTATCGTAATGATAACGACAGCCATATATTTTAAGTTCTTCTTCTTCAACCTGGTAGATTAGTCGGTGTTCTAGATCTATTCTTCTAGACCACATTCCAGAGAGGTCGTATTTGAGGGGTTCAGGTTTACCAATTCCTTCAAATGGAGTTGATTGTATGACTTTAATTAACGAATTGATTTTCTTAAGGGTTTTCTTATCCTGTGATTGCCAGTAAATATAGTCTTCCCAGGCATTTTTAGAAAAAGTAATTTTTCTCATTCCTCAATCAGATCCTGTTGAACTGTTTTTCCACTTTTCATCTGCTCAATTGATTCGTAGAGTCTCCGGGCATTTTTCTTAGAGCTTAAAAGATGTAAAGTTTCCATAATTGAATTATACTCCTCAAGGGAGATAAGAACGGTGCCCTTTCCGGACCCTCTTTTAATTATGAGAGTCTCGTTGTTAAGTTCTACACTATCAAGGTAGTCCTTAAGTTCTTTTCTAAATTCCGTATAATTGGCAGCAATCATAATGACATAAATAAGTTATTAATAGAGTACAAATATAAGTACTTAAATATAGATTTCCAAATCATTTAGAAAATTTCTATCATG
The DNA here is from genome assembly GCA_963743775.1 of uncultured Bacteroidales bacterium. Taxonomy (GTDB): domain Bacteria; phylum Bacteroidota; class Bacteroidia; order Bacteroidales; family VadinHA17; genus SR-FBR-E99. The sequence goes on along the minus strand of CAVURA010000003.1, from coordinate 34,486 downwards.
CAGCCTAACGGCCGGTGGTATGTGCAGTTGGCGCAGAGTCGCGGTGGCGCGCCGTGCCCCGTACCGAACGAAGTGAAGGTCGGGGTGTTTTTGCACTCGTGGTGCGATGCAGGATTATGCTGTTATTTGTTTATTGTCGCGTTGGCAAAAACCGTGACACCAGGAGGGAGTGCCCCGCGGGAGCGGGGCCGGACCGCACCGCGCAATGGTTTTTGCCCGGCGGCTTTACCGCAAAGCCGGGCCGATAAAGCACCGACTGGTCTTGTAAACCATTGTCAATATTGAGTTTCCGTGTCATTTTCATTTTACACGCCTTCTTTTCTGCCGGCTGGTGAATGGGCGTTTTATATTTTTAAAGTGTCTGCAAAATTTTTAAAACAATTTCTCTCTGTGATCTGACTTTGGACAAGACACCCTGTATTCTTTGATTTTTAATTTGCTCTTCTGAATAAATGAAAGAGTATTGAGAATTAGGTATTCGTGATCCGAAGTAAAAAAAATATTTTGTATTCTTTACAATATTTTTTTCAATTGATGCTTACTCTTTCAACAGTTTAACCTTAACTCTTCATTTTATTTAATTTTCATCCTTTAACGCTTCCTTTCGCAGGTCTTTTATAAACGAGGCGTCAACCCAATACGGAATATCAGAAATAAAGAATAAATATTTCCCGTCAGGGGTAACAATCGGGCATATTCCCGTTTTACCAATTATGTCTGTAATATCCTTTCCTTGTGTCCAGGAGCCATCCTTTTTCTTGAAAAGAATCATTAGAAATTCCTGATTCATTTCGGCAGAAACGATTAAATAGCTTCCATCGGAAGATATAAACGGAGAGGCTGCATTCACATCTTTTAAACTTTCTACTATTCTGGGTTGACCGTAAGTTCCATTCATAACCTCAGAATAGTAAATTCTGGATTCTATACCACCATTCTGTCTGGCTGCATAATAGAGATTCCCATTTCTGTCAACCGATACCTGCCAGTGAATCCCTGGAGTTGAATTGATAATATCGGGTAAGAAGTACGGTTTTGACCAGCCTTCTGAGGTTTTGTCTCTTACACAAATAGCTTCCCTTACATTTCCCTCAACTTCCATTTGTCCTATGAAATAGAATTTCTTCCCATCAGGTGAAATAAACGGGACATCACCCGTTGCAATGGAAGATGCCGTATCGGGCATGGTCCAACGCCCATTCAATCTTTTGGAAGTGAATAAACTGTATTCTTCCTGTATGCTCCAATAGGCTTCATTTCCATCGGGAGAAAAAGTGGGAGATCCGTGAAAAAGACTGTTAACTGCCACTATTCCAGGAGCAAAAGGGACAGCCGTTTTATCTGGTTTTGGCTGACCAAGATATTCACCCTCAAGCACTGGGAATTTTGGCGCACTTTTATCTGCTCCAGCAGATATCAAGTAATTTACGACTTCTGATTTTTGCGCCTTATTTGCAAGATTATAAGGGGTATTCCCATCGATAGTCCTTTCATTTATATCCACACCCTTTTTAATGAGCAATTCAACGACCGACAGGTTTCCGCTAAATGCCGCAATGTGAAGCGGGGTACGGCCACTAATATTATATTTATTTACGGGTACACCAAGTGTGATCAATTTTTCAGCTATTTCAAGAGAGTTGCCTTCGGCAGCATAATGAAGCAATGTGTTTTTGGATTCGTCTTCAATTAATGGATTTTGACCCTGAGAAAGGTATTTTTCAAGGTATTTTAAACAGCCAATTTTAAATGCAGACTGCAAATTAATAAAACAGTTTGGAGTTCCTGCTTCAGGTATATTCGCCCCCAACTCTAATAAATATTCAGCCACATCTCTCTTTTCAAAAAGCATGGACCAAACCAGTGCAGTTGAATTTCCGTTTGGCGATATGAAATTTATATCGGCTCCTTTTTCAACTAATAGCTTTGCAACCGATAAACCCGATACCATTAATGGGGTATGCATACTGCCATTCATAGCCGTTAAATCTGCTCCTTTGTCGATTAAATATTCTGCGATTACCTCATTATCACTTTCTGCCGCTATATGCAGTGGAGTAGACTGATATGAATTTTTTGCATTAACCAGATTGGGATTTTTTTCTACAAGTTCTTTTATCTTTGCATAGTCCCCCTTACGAACCGCATCGAATATTTCTTGTGACGAAATTTTAATCGTGCATGCCAATAAAAGTATTAGCATTAAACTGGTTTTTTTTAACGTTTTTAAAGGCAATATTCCAAATGTGGGTCGGCCTTCTGCTTTTATTTCTTGAATGTCGGCAAAAAAACTAATTTTTTTCTCTTTCATAATTATTTTGTTTTCATTCTCAATCCATTTTCTCTGTCATTAACGTTGTCGCTTACTCTTACACTTGGCGGTAACGGTCGGCGGTATGTGCAGTTGCCGCAATTTCGCGGTGGCACGCCTGCCCCGCACCGAACGCAGTGAAGGTCGGGGTGTTTTTGCAGGCGTTATGCGATGCAGGGTTAGGTGGTTATTACTTATTTCTTGCGATGGCAAAAACCGTGACACCAGGTGGGAGGCCCCGGTGGCAGCCGGGGCAGCCGGCCGGTGACTAAAGATTTATCCCCATAAACAAGTTTAACATTGCCGGCCGAAGGCAATTGCATATACCGACCTGTTAGGCAACGTGTTATTCTCTTTTAATTTTTCCTGATAGAAATGCGTGATCCCATTCTACAATCTTTTCACCTTGGTAATAGAACTCAACTTCATCAATCCAATCACCAGTATATTCTCTTTGAAGTATTGATTCTATTAGGACAATCGTTGTCTGGTCACCACCCATTGACCCTTGAAAGTGCTCGTACCAGCTACGATAATTACCTAAACTGTCGGGAATTATAAACCCGGGATTTTCTTTCAAATTTACCTTAAGGGATTTATAGCCAGGTTGGGTTTCTTCAACACTTAAAATCTCAATTTTCAAGTTTTTGAAGTTATTTTTTGAAACTGAATCGAGAAGATCATTTACTTTCTCTTCAAGAGATTGAGTTTTTGGTATTGAAATCAATCGCTCAACTGAAGGAATTATCTTATAAGACCCGCTTACAGAATCAAATATTTCGGTTGCAGTGAAAAGCGCAAATTCATCAACCTCTTTTGGTGCAACATGGGATTTGCATCCATATACAAAGATGATTGAAAGCACGCTTATTTTGATTAATTGGTTAGCTATGTTCATATCTTTCATCATGTTGCCTAACGTCCGGCGGTATGTGCAGTGGGCGCAAAGTCGCGGTGGCATGAGTTTTTGCCATCGAGATAGTGTTTGGTGACTTTTATTATGACTCAAAGTGCAGCCAGAGGCGGCGAGCAGGGATTAATTTTATGGTACATTTTTCTGAGCGGCTGGCGGATTAATGACAGTGCAAAAACCTTGACACCTCTGCGGGAGACCCCGCCGGTGGCGGGGCGGCCCGGCCAGCTAAGCTTACAGAACGAAGTTTCAATTATCATAAGTCGTGTTGGCCAGAAGGCAATGACCTATACCGACCTGTTAGAGGCAGTGCTTTTTACAACATTAATCTTTCAACTATTTCTTTGACATATAATGCAGTGTCTCGATATTCTAAGGCTTCTTTTTCATCAGGAATATAGAAGTCATCTGGATATCTTACACTTATTCCAAAGTCTGTTAGGCTTTTGAAATCAATCTGGAATGCTTCTTGGTTGATCTTCTGACATTCAAGAAGTAAATAGTCCAGATCATGTGTTCTTGGAAAGTTTACGTTGTGATATGCTAAAAATGCTTTGAGGAATTTCTCTGAAGCCTGTTGCGCATGAAAACAAATGCTACTTGTATAATATCCGGCACCAGCATTAACCAAGCTGTTTATAACGGCAATATCTTCATTTGCCCTAAATAGCCAATTTTAATATATTCTGCTCTGTCCTTGGTCATAGGAGAATTGCCTCACTAAGTATGTTCTTGATAATATGACCCGGTAGTCTTTTCTTTTTCTTTACCTCTTTTCTACTTTGGATTAGAACATCAGATCTTATACCTGATTTGAGCAGGTCTTTCCTGATGTTAGTTTTCAATGGCAGTTTTTGTTTCGGGTCCAACTCCAAATTTGTAATCACAAGTATATCGTAATCACTATCAGGTGTCGAGTCCTTTCTTGCGCGAGACCCAAACAATAAGACTTCTGCATCAGCTATATATTTGCACGCAGTTGCCTTAATTAACTCTAGTATTTCTTTACTATTCTCCATCTAGCAGTTGGTCACTTACAAAGATATCAAATTAATCATCAATAAAGATGCTCAATAGGAGCGTTTGGCATGGCATTGCCACTAACGTTCGGCAGTATGTGCATGTTGACGCAGCTTGGGGGTGGCATGAGTTTTTGCCGTCGTGCTGGATGTGGAGATTTTTCAGGTTCACGAAATCAACGAGAGATGCAAAAACCATGACATCAGGTGGGAGCGCCGCGGCGTTTAGACGGGGCCAGCCCGGCCGCCTCAGAACTCTCTTTTTTGTTTCTTATTGCTATGGCCGGAAGGCAATTGCATATACCGACCTGTTAGCAGCTGCCTATTAGTTAGTTGATCCTTATCAATTCGTGTTTTTCGTTTATTAGTTAGCGTGGGATATTTACCGGAGCCAAAATACATGTCTGGTAAATCCAGCGCAAAATTAAGTTGAGGATTTCTTCTCTCCTTAACCTCATCCACTTCCTCATATTATATCCTTTAGCTGCCAGTAATGTGTTGATCTGGTCACCTGCAGTACCACTGAGGTAAATTCTTATCATTCGGTGATCATGCTTCAGGTGAGATATAAGTCCCTCTATTCCTGCCCTTGACCGGCATCGCTCTTCCCTCTTCTTCTTCAGGTAATAACTCTCACGCTTGAAATTTTTCGGCATTACTATGTCAACTCCCCGTATTCCGCCATTGACCTGATAACCCTTGTCATCTCTCTACTGGTTCCGTACCCAGTATAAAACATCAAATTCTTCCTTGTATGACTTCGGTATCGGGTTAAGTTGATTAACCAAATCGCTATAGATCGTGAAGGCAATCGCATGAAGCTTTCGCTGGGCTTTGATGTGCTTCTTCAGGTTCTTCGGCTTCCTGGCAAACCGAAGTTGCTGTTTCAATTTCCGGATCTCAAAGGTATAGGTCCGCTTTAGTGTTATACCTTCCTTCTTTGCAATCCGCTTACAATGCTCTATCACTTTCTTCGTAAGCTTCCTGTCTGTGGGGAAGGTGATATTCTTCTCCTGAACCGTAGTGTCTGCTCTTACTTCCTTTACCTCTTTTCATATCTTCTCTTTTCCAAACAGATCTATGCTCTGTTTTAAGATCTCTTTCATACCTGAATCCCCAATGCGCTTGCGAAAGTGTACAAAGTCACTAGGGTCAAACGGATATTTGTATTGAAAGTAGATCTCCCCACAAAAATGCTGACAGTAAGGACTGCCTATGTTCCTATCCATAACAGTCTCATCTCCAAGATTATATATCTGCTTAAGAAGCAGAAGCCCTACTATGGTCCTGATTGGTTAGGAGGGTCTGCCGACTTCTCCATACACAGGAGCAAACTCCTTCTCCAGGGAAGCCCAGTCAATTTCTTTAGTCAATAAACAGAGTTCATGCTGAGGATTTATGAAACTGGCAAGTACAGTTTTGAACATCTCTAGCTGTGGTTGTGCCGGCAATTTCTTTAACATGATTTACGGGGTTTTGATCAAATTTAATCAAAACCTAAACAAAAAACAAAATTTCAATAGACATAAGTTATTAACAATCAGATTGTTAAATGTTAATAAGGATCAACCAATTAATTATTCTGTACAGTCCGCCAGAATGATGGGCTTTTGAAATTAAAGCACCCGGAATATGGTCACCTAACGTTCTTAGGTATGGTCAGTCTCCTGATTCAAAACTGCATGATCAAAATCTTTATGAGTCAGTCAGGATAATCGATTATAAATACGTGTTGTCAATATTCAATAACAGGTCTATTATCATTCGTGAAACGGAACGTCTTAACTATTAAAACATATGTTGACCTGCATACAGGAAACTTATCATAAGTATCCGTAGTATAAAAAATCAACTACGAAGCGGCAAATAAATTAAATGAACAAATAGTCGAAAGTTTATTAATCCCTTACACAACGGACCGATAAGCCCCAATTTTTAGGGCTGTTGCTCCGGCTCACGTCGGCGTAATCATAGTTCAGGTTCCTGATCCAGCCAACGGTTGCACTGCTCTCAAGTGAACTCCACCATATTCCGTAACTGCCTTTAGGGAGGAATGTACCATCAGTGATACGGAAGCCACCAGGAAGGGCAGTAAAACCAGTAGCATTGCGTTTGGCAGGGTAATCGGTATTGCCAATAGTGCCAGTGCCGCTGTGTGTAGTCCAACCAGTAGCAGAAGCTAAGGCTTTTGCATATTTGTTGCCTATTGTAGTGGCATCGTAATTATAGCCATTAGCGATGAGGTAATTTTCCATGATGGTCCATTCACCATCGGAGGGTACATGCCAACCGACAGGGGCTATGTTTCGGCTGTCGTTTATTGCATACCAATTGTAGAGTTTGCCATAAATGCTACTATTACTTAGTGTATTGTCGTAATCGCAATAAGCACCCGTTAAAAGATTCCCCCATTCTATGGCATTGGTTTTATTGGGTATTGGGTCGCCATTGCGGTACTTTGTAGTTTTAAGGTTTTCAACCATCCAAACCTGGTTGCCAATGGTAATAGTGTTATAAACATTGCCGTCAATATCCTTAACAGTATTACTGGAATTATTGTCATCGTCTTTACTACAACTAATTGTTAGCAAAAGACAAACTCCCATTGCTACAAATAGGTAGATTGAAAATCTTTTTCTTTTTTCCATTTTACTTTTAATTTTAGGTCATTCAATGTCAATTAATGTGAGATGGTCTAGTCTGTCTGGACAATCTTTTTATCAAAGTTAATTGGTTATGTTGAAAAGAGTGGGTTCGGGGGAGACTCATAATCTGATTTTTTGTTAACAAATTTATATAGAATTGCAAAAACCATGACACCATGAGGGGACGCCCCGGCGTTCAGCCGGAGCCAGCCAGCTAGACGGCTGGTTTTAACGGGGCCGTGCTAGCCACCAGTAAGGGCCAATAAAGCACCAATTGGTTTTTGAGGTGCTGGTAGATTAATCAACGTGCAACGGTTTTGGCTTGCTGCTAACGCTCGGCGGTATGTGCATGTTGCAGCAGCTTGGGGGTGGCAGGGGTTTTTGCCATCGTGCTTGATGTGGAGATTTGTCAGGTTTACGAAATCATCGAGAAGTGCAAAAACCATGACACCTCTGTGGGAGACCCCGCCGGTGGCGGGGGCAGCCCGGCCAGCTGAGCCTACAGGACGAAGTTTCAATGATCATCAGTCGTGCTGGCCGAAAGGCAATGACCTATACCGACCTGTTAGCCCCAGTGATTTACTTTTTGAATACTCGGGTTCTTGTAAGCTTTCTTGAGCTATGATGAACAGTTAAGATATTTATCAGATCTTCATCAGCAATCTGATAAATGATTCTATAGTTGCCCTGAATTATTTCTCGAATTTTGTCCTTATGACCAGCCTCTGGTACTTTACGCCCAATTCTAGGATTACCCTCTAGTAATTGTACTGCATTTAATAAACGCTGTATAGTTAAGGATGCATATTTTACAGAATCTTTCTCAATGAACTCTGCAATATTTTTGAGATCATTGACGGATCTGTGAGTCCAATTAATTACAGCCATTTTTTGAGCTGATCTTTTGCTTGTTTGGTTGTGTATACTTTACCTTCTTCAACCTCTTTAAGACCCTTCTCAATTTTATCAAGAACTACTAATTCTTCAACCACCTGCTCTACTGTGAAGCTCTCAGGCAACCTATCAATTGTCTTTTTAACTTTTTCTTTTGTAAGCATTTTCAGATCATAAATTATGGTGTAAATATACTTATTATATTCCTTGGAACAGTTCATACCCGTTACCATGTCATTGGGGCTAACGTTCGGCGGTATGGGTCTGTTGCCGCTGCGTAGCGGTGGCATGAGTCTTTGCTATCGAGTTTGACGACCACAGAATTTCATTTTGATCACAGAATTTTCAGGTAATGCAAAAACCATGACACCTCTGCGGGAGACCCCGCCGGTGGCGGGGGCAGCCCGGCCAGCTAAGCTTACAGAGTGTAGTTTCAATTCTCATTAGTCGTGCTGACCGGAAGGCAATGACCTATACCGACTTGTTAGCACCAGTTCTTTAATCTATTTCTTTGATTTGTCTTTCAAGAATTGGAATATCTTCCTTGATGGTCCTCCAGACAACCTCTACGTCTACGCCCAAATAGTCGTGAATAAGCTTATCTCTCATTCCTGCAATCACCTTCCAGGGGATCTCATAATATATCTGCTTTGTATCTGAAGAAATCTTTTTTGAGGCTTCTCCAATAATTTCAATATTTCTGATGACGGCATCTTGTACTAGTTCATTAGCTGAGAATTCTTTAAACGATAAACCTTCACTGAATTCTTTAATTTTTCTTATTGAATCGAGGATATGCTCGACATAAGCTAGATCATCTTTTATCATCACAGGATGCTGATAAGGTCTTTTTTGATGCTCTTTTTAACTCTCTTGTTCTTGATAGCACCGGCTGTGATTAAGTCTACTTTAATTCCAAGTAATTCAGAGAGCTCATTTTCAAGTTTAATTAGAGTTAACAGAGAAGGAGCAACCTTAAACTTAACAAGGATATCAATGTCACTATTTTCTGTGTTATCACCTCTGGCAAATGACCCGAAAATACCCACACTAACAGGTTGGTAACCATTCAAGTGGTTAAGGATAATATTTTTAATTTCTAGTTGGGTCATTAATGTAGCTTTTTACAAAGCTATTAAAAATACCATAACTGAGGTTCCTTGCGCTGGAATTGGTGCTAACGGTTGGCCGGTATGGGTCAGTTGCCGCTGCATCGCGGTGGCATGCGTTTTTGCACTCGCGGTGCGGAGCGCCAATTGCATATACCGACCTGTTAGCTGCTGGCGGTGTTTTCTAAAGTTGCAAGGAACGTTTCTGGTGTCATCACAGGCAGAGTAGTATCCTTGTAATCCTTGATATTTCTGGTAATTATAGTGTCTATCTTTTTATTCTCTTGCGCAGTATAATATTGAATTGAGTCCTCAAAGTCTTTGAAATCAGATAACAAGGCAGATTTGATTATAGCATTATCAACCTTTAGGATATCTACTAAATCAGAGAGTTCTTGAAGATTACTTATTACTTTCTTGTGTGTTCCAAACTTTCGAAGGACGTAGTAAAGATTACTGAAAGAGAGGGAAGAAACAAAGCCTTTAATTTTTTTTTGATCAATAAGTGAAAACACCTTTGCTGCTTCAGTAGAAAAAGGTTTTCTGTCGATCAGGAAGTCAATTATGACATCAGTGTCGATGAAGACATTTTCCATGCTACAGGTATTTTTTTGTAAGTTGATCAGATAGCTCTTTCTTGTAATCAAAACCCTGTGGCACTTTAAATGAGCCAAGTAACGATTTAACCTTAGGAGTTAAGTCTTTATCACTGACCTCTTTTTTATGCGTCAGGGCCTTAAAATACATCTCCACAAGGTCAGAAAGACTCCGGCCATTGCCTTTTGCATACGATTTAGCTTTTTGGACTAATTCGCTGTCGACATTGAGGGTAAGTTTTGTATCCATGTTTACGTAATTTATTTACTGCAAATATACGTTATTATTTTAACATACGTAACAATAATGAATAATTATTACGTGACTTCCGCTTGCTGCTAACGGCGGGCGGTATGTGCAGTTGCCTTGTACCGCGGTGGCATGAGTTTTTGCAGGCATGCTGCGGAGTAGGAGAGTGGATTTAGTTACTTATTTATCGTGTTGGCAAAAACCATGACACCAGGAGGGAGTCCCCGGCGGCAGCCGGGGCAGCCTGTGCCGCCGACCACCAAATTGTCCCTTTGATTACTTCTTTGTCGCGGCACAGAAGCCAATTGCATATACCGACCTGTTAGGTGGCGTAGTATTTAGTTATAATTATTTATAATATACTTTAACCTCATTACTGCTTATTGATCTCATTTGATTCTTAAATTTCAAGAAAGCAGGGTAACTAATGGTAATTTTATATTCCCCAATAAAGGGGTTTGTATATATGTCTTGTTCGAAGAATATTAGTTTTTGGAGACTGTCACAATTAGTAATGTGAGATAATTCAGGATAATTGCATGGTTTATTGAAGAAGAGCTTAGAGAAACTAATGCAGAATGTAAAATTATAGACACCTCCACTTCTTATTTTATATATTTTAAAATATGGCGGATTACCTAAGAGAACCATTGAATTAATATCTGCCATAGGTAAATTGTCTTTAGTGATGTCAATGTTCCAAAAGTTTGAGATTATTGAATCACCACAATTTGAGGAGAAAGGTAAAAACCTGAATGTTTGCTTGGATACATTTTCGAGAGTGACATTAAAAGTTATTGAATCAGTTGTCGAAAGAGTTTTGGGATTAAGAGTCAGGATTAAATCCCTGTCCTGTCCGAATAATAAACAGCAGGAAGCAGAAAAAGCTATTATAAATGTCAGAATTTTCATATCACTACATTATTATTAAGGAGAGGTAGCATTTTCTGAATAATTTGTAGGATTTCTATCTATGCCACCTAACGTTCCGGCGGTATGTGCAGTTGGCGCAGCATCGCGGTGGCGCGTGTTTTTGCACTCGTGGTGCGGTTATGGATTATGAGGTTATTTCATTATTGTCGCGATGGCAAAAACCGTGACACCAGGAGGGAGACCCCGGCGGTAGCCGGGGCAGGCCGTACCGCCGGTCACTTAACTGTCCTCTTTAGCCAGAAGATTCTCGCGGTACGGAAAGCCAATTGCATATACCGACCTGTTACCGCCTGTGCTGTTTAGTCTAGTTGTAGGGTAAGTTTCAGTTGTCCTCCAAATCCCTTTTGAATAATCTTCATTAAAGTTGATAATCTTATATCAGAAGCATTATTCTCTATCCTTGAAATATATGATTTATTGGTACCACATCTCTTGGCAAGCTCCTCTTGGGTAAGTCCCATTTTAAGTCGGGCATCTTCAAGGAGTGCACCCAGCCTGAATACCTCAAATTCTTGTTCCCATTGTTCACGTTTTGGAGTACCTCTTTTACCGTATTGATTGTCAAGAAGTTCCTCGAAGGTTGTGATGTTCTTATTTATCTTTTTCATTCTTATATTCCTCCATTATTCTTAAAGCTTTTTCAATCTCTTTCTTAGGTGTTTTCTGTGTTTTCTTTATGTATGCATTTCCGACTACCACAACACTACCATGATCAAAGAATGAAAAAATTCTATAAATATTATTACCTACTTCAACTCTAATTTCATAAAGGCCTTTTGTCCCCTCCATATGTTTGAAATACTTTTCCGGGACATGAAGTGTCACCCTTATCAATCCTAGAGTCCATTCGATTTTTACCCGGACATTATCTGGTAGTTCTTCATAGAAATCCAGAAAGTATCTCTTAAAGAAGATAATCTGTCGTTCAAAAGCCATGTAGCAAAGTTAACTAATTAGACAACATTTTGCAAATGTCTGAATGATTTTACAACTAATTTGCCCAGCATTGGCGGTAACGGTCGGCAGTATGTGCAGTTGCCGCAGCATCGCGGTGGTGTGGTTTTTGGCATCGAGCTAGACGACCTCGATATATCTCACTTACTCAGATATGTGTAATGAACAAAAACCATGACACCAGTGGGAGCCCCCGCCGGTGGCGGGGCAGCCGGCCGGCGAGCAGAAAATTATCCCCATATACAAGTTTATCATTGCCGGCCGAAGGCAATTGCATATACCGACCTGTTGTGCTGAGTGCTTTAATTTAAGTCTAGTATGATTGCCAGGTTTTCTTTGACTTTGGTCGCAAGACTGTCGGGCAATTCACCAATCTTTTTGATCAGTCGTTTATTATCAATTGCTCGCGCTTGGTCGATCATAATATCACAGTTTTCGTTAAGATTCGCAGTGCCCTTTTTAATATGTACTCTTAAGATCTCTGATTCTTTCTGAATATTTGTCGTTAAAGGACAAACTATTGTGGAAGGGTGAGGTATCTTATTCAGGAGATTTGTTTGTACTACAAGCACAGGTCTTGTTTTACCTGGTTCTGTTCCTATTTGAGGATTGAGATCAGCAAGCCAGATTTCAAATCTTTTAACTTGCATAATCCATCTCCTCAAATTCGTTAAGCACAGAAAGAGACTCATCTTTCACTAATGAGGATTCTTTCTTTAACTTGGATTCCAAGATTTTACGTCTCTGAATCTTGTTGTAGTACTCAATAGCTTCATTGATATACCTATTTCTTGGTTTTTTAATTTTGGAGAGGATTACTTCAGTCTCTCCGAAGATAGAGTCGTCTATTTTTAAGGATACAGTTTTCATAATAGATATTATATACTGCAAATGTATATATAAATAGTATATACTACAAGTATATCAAAATAATATTTATTAGGGTTCACTTTGCATTCAGCACAACGTTCGGCGGTATGTGCAGTTGCCGCTGCATCGCGGTGGCATGAGTTTTTGCCATCGAGATTGACGACCACAGAATTTCATTTTGATAACAGAATTTTCAGGTAATGCAAAAACCATGACACCTATGCGGGAGACCCCGCCGGTGGCGGGGTCAGCCCGGCCAGCTAAGCTTACAGAACGAAGTTTAAATTATCATAAGTCGTGCTGGCCGGAAGGCAATGACCTATACCGACTTGTTAGCAACAGGCCATTTATTATAATTTACGGATGACCTCTTCTTTCAGAGGCTGAATATATTGTTTTACTATTGCCCATATCATAGAGGGATCAATAGCATCATAAGCATGTATCAACCTGTTGCGAAATCCAACGATCTTTCTTGCATTAACAAGACTGTCTTCTGGATTTAGAAGGTCGTACTTATTGACGGCCTCTCCAATAATTCCGAGATGACGTTCAACAGCACTCTGAGTTTTCAAGTCATTTTCGTATTGAGAGAAGGTCTTAATCGACTTTGTAAATTCTTCGATCAGCTCAATAGAATGAAGAATATCAGATAAGTATTTTTGACTTTTTTCCGTCATAAATGAGCACTTTCGTTGCGTCAATACTTTTTCTTAGATATGGATTACGTATTCTCGAATCAGTTAATAAGTCCACTTTACGGTTGAATAGGCTCTCAAATGAATCCCATATTGAAATAAGCTTTTCACCTCTCTTAATAGGATCCGGTTCATCAATCTCTATTAACAGGTCAATATCACTTTTGGAACTGTCAAATCTATCACTAACAGCAGACCCAAAAGCATATAAGTATTTCACATTATGAGTCTTAAACAGCATAATGAAATCTGGCAGATGTCTTGATATTTCATCTTTGATAATCATAACTCAAAGATAGTGTAAAATAAGAAAACTCAATGAGTGAGATTTGTTTGAGGCTTGTTGCTAACGGCCCGGCGGTTGAGGGAGTAAACGTTGGTGGCGCCGTCCGCCGATACGAGTCCCGGTACTTTAGCCGAAAAACTGTCACGGAGCAAGGAGGGTATGGCGCACTTTTTGCCGTCCGGGTACATATTTTATTGAGCATTACGCGTGTCGCGATACAAGTTTAGTCGGAGCCGGTAACCTATCACGGTACAGGATCTTAATTGGGGGCACTTGCGCAGTGTCGCGGTACAATTTGTCTCGAAGCCAGAAACCTGTCACGGTGCAGGATTTATATTGCGTACAGGTGAGCGTGTCCGGGTGCAAGAGCCATTACGAATTTGTCTTGAGAGCAGGAGTAAAAGCAAAAAGTGTGACAAGCAACTTACCCATATTGTCCGTGTTAGCGTTTCGTAAATTATTAATCAAGCTGGTTCCCAAAAATTAAGTCCAACAAGTTTATCATCTTTTAGGTAGAAGGTTATTCTCATGTCCCATAACTGGCCTTTTGAGTCTTTTACATAGAGGCTGCATGTTTCCAAAATAGTCCCTTTGAAACGATAATGTTTAAGTGGTTTTGTGCTTGTGCAATCTGTTGGAAACATAATCTTTAGGTCATTGCAGGTTGTTGATTTATTGACAATGTATTTCCCAAGTTTAACAGATGTTATTTTATCAAACCAGATAGTTCTAGCGTCACATCTATTCTCCTTGGAATTTAAGAAAAACATTGATGATCCTATATAAATCACTGAGTCCGGTTCATCTGCATATTGCATTGGATCTGGCTTTATTATACTATCTATTTCTATACCTGTCTTGATGAAATCGGAATATTTCATGTACTTTTTAATAGATTCATTTATAAGTACTGAATCAATACAGATAATCTGTGCTAATGAATTATTGAAATTTATTAGCAGAAAGCAGGTTGAAAAAACTTTAATTAAGTAGTTATATCTCATATTGTTACGGAATTATGAACGCTAACGTTCGGCGGTATGTGCAGTTGGCGCAGAGTAGCGGTGGCGCGTGTTTTTGCACTCGTGGTGCGATGTGGGATTATGCTGTTAGTAGTTTATTCTCGCGTTGGCAAAAACCGTGACACCAGCAGGGAGTCCCCGGCGGCAGCCGGGGCGGGCCGTGGCGCCAGCCACAAGGCAGTCCTCTTTAGTTACTCAATTGTAGCGCCACGGGGCGACAATTGCATATACCGACCTGTTGGGTGTAGTGCTTTATTCAATTAGCTTTTCTATCTCAGTCTTTAATTTGGGCAGGTGTGCAGTTATTATCCCCCAGATATTTTCGTCTGAGACAGAGTCGTATCCGTGAATTATTTGATTTCTCAGACCAATGATTCTTTTTGCGTTATCAATCGGAAAGTCAGGATCATCTTTGAGGATACGATTTATTGCTTCTCCGATTATTTCAAGATTTCTTTCAATGGCCCTCTTAAAGAGAAAGTTCTGTTTGTAATTATCCAATTCTTTGGGACCCGTTTCAAAAAAAAGATATATTTCATCAATGGCTATTTTAATGTCGTAGAGACACTTAAGCACTTTTTCGTTCATAAACTAATTTTTTGTCTCTATCAAGAACTCTTCTGAATATTGGATTTCTGATAGCCTGATTTTCAACAAGATCTACAGGTCTTTTCAACAAAGCTTCAAGATTCTCTTTGAAATCCATATAGTTATCGAAATAATCCAGAATATCTATGGTACTGAATTCGACCAGAAAATCAATATCACTATCATCAGCAAACCTATCCGTCAGCACGGATCCGAATATATAAAGCTCACTAACCTTGTGTTGTTTACAAAGTATGATTATTTGATCGATATTTCTCTGGATGACATTCATGTTACAAAGATAAGAAACTTCATCAATAAGGGGTTAAGCCTAGCATTACACCCAACGTTCAGCGGTATGTTTTGTTTGCGTACCCGACGGTAGGAGGGCTGGCGTGGTTTTTGCCATTGCGGCGCTTGTAGAAATGTCTCTTATCGTATTTCGGGTTATCGCGCAGCACACAAATTTGCAGGGGTTTACAAAATTCTCTTTTTATACATCGTGTTATAGGGGACGAGCAAAAACCATGACAAGCAAATGAAATATACCGTCCTGTTAGCACCAGTTATTGTTTATTTTTAAATTCTTCATACCAATTTAGGATATCAATTTTCCTTTGTTCATCATTCTTAGGACAATCGGTTAATACATAGGGGTATTCTTTTTGGTAACGAAAAGCGTCAATAATGTTCATTACATGTCCTCCAACAGTTGAGGATTCATTAACTGGTAGATAAGAAGAAATTGCTTTCATTAAACAATATGCTGGTTCTTTGGAATCAATTAGAATGATTAAAGAGTCTATATCGGAATCTTTTATCCAGCCAACTTTAGCTTCAATCCCAATTGTTATTATATAAATTGTTTTTGGGTTTGGTTCTTTTTTAATCGGTAAAGTCCTAACGAAATCGAGGACAGTGGTTTTGTTTAAATTGACGAAATCGAGCGTGGCAGAATCTTTGCTTTTCTGTCCAAAGCTGAGTGTCGTTGTAAATGTGACAATTAGAAGAAGGGATATCTTGTTCATGTGTGACTTATAATTGGTGCTAACGTTCGGCGGTATGTGCAGTTGCCGCAGCGTGGGGGTGGCGAGGTTTTTGCCATCGAGCTTGACGATCACAGAATTTCATCTTGATGACAAAATTTTCAAGTAATGCAAAAACCTTGACACCTTTGCGGGAGTAGCCTGTGCCGCGCTGGTTAATGGTTTATAAAGCGAGATTATACAACTCATTGTCATTAAAACTGCTATTTTTCTTACCGCACAGCAAAACCAGTCGCGGCGCAGAAGGAAATTGCATATACCGACCTGTTAGGCTGCGTTGGTTTTTATCACGTAGGTTTTGCTAAAGACTCTTTTCCCAATCTTGGAGAAAGCCCAAGGATAGTATATACCAACAGAAACAATAGAGAGCAGCATTTGTCCCCAAATAAACAGGAAATCATTTACTGAGTCTAAATCATAACCAAATCTTAAAGATACATTCTCGCTTTCAGCAACCGTCTTTTCTGAAAAATACTTATATAGCTTAAGATGTGCTAATGGCATATAGATTCCACATGTGATCAATGTCAAAAAGATCTCAATAAATATCTTCACAAAAGAATTACCAAAATTTGTCTGCCAGGAAATGTGATATTCCTTGAACTTAATATCGACCATCCATTTGTAGGTAAAGTAGAAATATGGGATTAGAACAATCATCAAGATTCCTTGATAGACAATTGAGAACCAAAAACTTTGGTTTTGAGCGACAAACTGTTTACCTAGAATAAGGGTTAATAGAATAATTGGAAGAAACATTGCAAGTAGTAGAATTACAAATAGTTTGCCTCCTTTTCCTTTAAATTGCAACTGCGCTGAGTCCACAGAACTATTATCAATGAAAAAGCGAGTAATATCACGGATAAACCATGCCATATAAATTGTCAGCGTAATTATGCTTAAAAAGAACCCAAGCAAGATTTTACCGATGTATGCTGGGAATTTTCCATCAAATCTGATTTGATTGTCACGCCACTTTATACTTTCAATGGTCAACTTCATTATAAAGAATGTGACTAAAAAGGCAGCAAGCATGATTCCAACTAAGGCCAGTCCAATCAGAGGATTTGTATTGCCTGTTTGTGATTGGGCGGTTAATAATTTATAATATAGTGCGTAAGGGATTATTACAAGAATATAAAGAACTAGCCACATCGGAAGCATTTTCTTTCCTGTCAATGTAAAATCAAAATAGTGTTTCATTTCGGTAGGTTATAGGTTACAATATATGAGTCAGTTTTCAATGCAGCCTAACGTCCGCGTGTATGAGCCGTTGCGTGGCCAAAGCGCTTTGTTGTCTAGTTAGTGCAAGGTAACCAAAAGAACTGACCACCGCAAACCCGCTGCCAGCAATGGCTTATACACGCTGTTAGGCGTAGTTTTTATTTTGTCTTTTCTCTAATTCGCTTTCCAAACTATTAATCTTGAGTAAAAATTCCTTTCTGCCTTTCTTATACATATTTGTCAAATCAAGATTCCTATAATAAATTATTAGTTCAGCTAATTCCTTATCCGACAAATCACAAGAGTTTTTATACATCAATGAAAAATCAAAGTCTGGTTCCAATTTTTGATTTTCAATTTCAGTGGCAATATGTTTAGCTGGGACGTTGTCAAGATGTACAACTTGAAACTTATTCTTTTGGAGAACAGTTTGTCCAATTATTTTTAAATAATCGGTGATAATACTTTCATCTATTTGTATAGTACCGGAACCAGCCCAGTGTCTGTCAGACCCGTCTAATTTTACACCTGATATCCAATATTCGTCACCATTTTCTATGTCGAAATGATTGCCAGAAATTCCATTCCCCTTTTTAAAAACTTTCCCATTAAAATAAATCGTTCGTCCGGACTTGGAGAAAAAGCCGTTACCAATCCAAGCCGGACCATTATCGTTATATCCACTTTTTAACTCAACATATAAAATCTGTGTTTTCATCTATGTCTAATCTTAAGGGTGATGGTCTTATAAAATTACGCCTAACGTTCGGCGGTATGTGGCGTTGGAGCAGAGTCGCGGTGGCGCGCGTTTTTGCACTCGTGGTGCGATGCAGGGTTATTATATTGTTATTTTTATTGTCGCGTTGGCAAAAACCGTGACACCAGGAGGGAGTCCCCGGCGGGAGCCGGGGCAGGCAGCACCGCCGACTACTTAGCGGTCCTCTTTAGCCAGAAGATTCTCGCGGTGCGGAGCGCCAATGACATATACCGACCTGTTAGCACACGTTTATTATTTAATCACAAAATTTTTCAATTGCAATCCTTGCTGGTTGATATCCATTTTGAATTAATTGCTCCAATTCATTTCTGCCAGCAATCTTATTACCCATTTTTATTTTAATTACCGCCCTGTTCATTTTGAAATCTTGCCGCTCCGGGCAGTATTCTACTGCCTTATCAAGATATTCAAGAGCCTTATCAAAATCTGGTGTATTAAAATGTTCAATTGTATACCAAATACCTAGATCATTATGCGCAATCCCATTTTTTGAATCATTTTCAATTGATTGCAGAAAATCTGAAGAGGATAAAATTGCAACCCCATTATTTAAATGTATTTCGCCTCTTTTTAAAAAGAGGTCTGATAACAATTTGGTGTCAGGGTATTCTTTTTTCTTTTCGTACATTATTGCATCTGAATATAATTCTACAGCTTCTAAAGGATTAGTGGTCCTTTCAGCCTTTTTGGCAAGCCTCTTTGGATCTTTAGTTCTAAATAGATCGAACATGCTAGTGGTGTGTTATTAAATGTGTGCTAACGTTTGGCGGTATGTGCTGCCGACTTAGCATCGCGGTGGCGCGTGTTTTTGCCATCGTGATGGCGTGTAGAATTCTTCTTTTCGTTACAAGGTTGTCGGGGTATGCAAAAACCGTGAAACCAAGAGCGAGTGCCCCGCGCCAGCGTGGCCAGCCTGTGCCGCCATTACTAATTTTTCGCTTTGGCAGCGAAGTATTCGCGGCACAGAAGGCGGTTGCATATACCGCCCTGTTATAGCACGTTGTTTTAAGAGATAAATCAAATCATTAGTGTCCACTTAAATATAATTGATTTTCAACTGTATACAATCTAGTTCTTTGACATCTTTGTAATCTTGGTTTGTAAGTAGCTCTTTTATAGGCGTTTTATCCAAAAGAGAGATATTTAGAATTTGTAATATTTCGTAGGATGAGCGGTCTATTTTCAACTTGTGACTGACTATGGCAACCAGACAATAAACGATGATTGCAGAATAGATTTGTATTTTAACTGCGTTCGGAGTTGTTCCCCAAAAGGATTTAATTTTAAGATGTTGCTTTATCCATTTGAAGAATAACTCTACTTTCCAACGGTACTTATAAAGGAGGGCAATTTCTTCGGCTTTCAGCTCTAGATTATTTGTTAAGAAAATGAAAGTTCTTTTATTCTCTTCATCATAATACTTTATCCGTCGGAGTTTTTCAGGATAATCCTTTGATGCGTAAAATCCTTCAAGTATTCCAATCTGATCTGAAAGAACACCGCTCTTCTTCTCTACTTTGCCGGAATACATTCGTTTAAATCTCAGGTTTGTTTTTGTCCGTGTTACAAAATATGCTGAATGCATATGTATCTTGTAGAGCCTTCCAAAATCCGTATAACCACGATCTAGTATGTAATAGCCTCCTGATTCATATTTCAGTAAGTCAAGGACATTTACATCATGTACCGAAGCTTTGGTTATATGGATGCATGTGGGAATAGAGGTTTTTACATCAAATAACGTGTGTAATTTTACTCCCCCTTTGGTTTTACGGAACTCTGCCCACCAGAAGACGCTCAGACAAAGATCAATAGTTGATGAGTCAAAAGCGTAAACATTGGACTTAATGTCAAGATCAAAGTCTCTGGTAACCGTAACCCTCCTGGCTTCATTAATCAAATGATAGGCATACTCTTCAAATATTCTATAATTACGTCTCTCATTTGCTTTTGCCAGATTGGATCGGGTTACATTCTTCCCAAATCCCATGTGGTAAAATTTGGATTTGTGTGCTTCTAATCCAATCATCAAGTCACGTAAGCTTTCTCTTCCGGATAGTTGCCCAAACAACATGCAGGACAGCTGATTCCAACATGAAAAGAACTTGACGTACTTATTTCCAGTGTACTTTTCAACTAACCGGTCAAGAACTCTCTGAGGTAAAAAATCAGTAAGTTGATTAAAGACATACTTGCCTTGATTCATGGCTCCTTGCTTTTAACAAAGCTAGAGCCGGGATTCTTCAATTCAAATCGTCACGCTCGTAAAAAGCGCTAAAACCTAGATGTACTCATGATTTCAAAGAACAATATTTAATTTTTAATGGACACTAATGAAATCAAATATTAAACAAAATCGATTTTTTGAGTTCTACTTATCTTTTTCAATTCTATTTGACTGTTTTGTATGTTTGAATTTCAAAGCATTTTTGACACCTCCACCAGCGCAATTTCCCTGAAGACAGTAATGATTTTAATTTATATATTTCGACTTCCTGTTTTATTTTAGTGGAGTCATCTAGCTCATCCCAAGCAACACCAATAGAACCAATGAAATCCGGGTCTTTAGAATTATCAAAGAAGCCTGAATCTCCAGTAACAAAAGTAGTAGAAGACCTAAAGCTTCCAGCCAAATTATCTGAGATCATAACAGTAGCATCTTCCCCAAGTACGTATTTCTGTGAGCAATTACTACAAAATAGAGTAACAGTATTTTTAATTACCTCTGGTTCTTGGACTTTGTATGTAATCTGATTAGGTAAGATTCTTTCCCTTTTTTTGAATATTCTTTTCCAGAAGGCTATTAATACTATACTTATCAAAATTATTAAAGGCAAAATCGAAGTCAAAGGACTTTGTCCATTGGTAGAGGTTTGAGGGTAGCATGATGTAAGCATTGAAGAAATCAATGACAATTTCAACAGAACATGATTTTTAAAAAACCGCATGGATTGATTCATTGGAACCTTTTTAAAGTTTAAATTATCAATTATTTATGATTCAAGGATAGTATATTATTATGTTATTTGTGGTTATAATTGTAAGCACGGAATGTGCTATAACGGTCGGCGGTATGTGCATGTTGCCGCAGCTTGGAGGTGGCATGAGTTTTTGCCATCGTGCTGGATGTGGAGATTTTTCAGGTTCACGAAATCATCGAGAAATGCAAAAACCATGACACCGGGTGGGAGAGCCCCGGCGTTCAGCAGGGGCCAGCCGGCTGGTTTTTGGGAGACAGCGCTAGCCGCTTGAACAGGCTGATTATGCACCGACTGGTTTTTGGTGTGCAGCTAGATTTATCAGCCTGCAAAAACCAGCCGCAGGCAATTGCATATACCGACCTGTTAGGCAAAGTTCTTATTAATAATACTCATATTTATACTGGAATTCAGTCCTTTCCTTTTCTCCAGTTCTAAAGTCGTTAAGTGATTCTTTAATTATGCCTCCTTCTTTATTATATTCATAAAATTGATTTATAGCTATTTCCGTTTCATTTCTGATATAGTGTATTTTTTTACTTACTCTTTCATTTCCGTCATACTGAAAAATTGTTTTAGAATTGAATTGTCCTTCTCTAAATTCTAGATCTTCTATCAATCTGTTTTTTTCATCATACTTATAAAACCGGATTTCTGATACTCGTTTATTTTGATTTGATTTATTGTAATCCAATCTTACTGATTGAATTAATTTCGCAGGCTGCTTTGATAATGGTTCATTATCCTCATGTATTGAAATCTCCATTTCATATTCATAAAAATACTCCCACGAAATCTCGTCTGACCATTTATAATTAAAATATACCTGATTGTTATTTTGATCAAAATTATATCGTTGAATACTTGATGTATCACCGTTAGATGAAAAAGTAATCTCTTGGCATAAATTCCCTAATGTGTCATATGATCTTTCCCAAATAAGATATTTGTTAGATTTGGATTCAAGTTCTTTGATCTTGGGATGATTAATCAAATCATTTAATGTCAATATTTTCGAAATGTATTCATATTGATTTTTATTTATTAAACTATCTTGATCATCATAATCATTTTCCTGCTGAAATACCTTAATATTGTTACCTATGCTGTTATATTGATAGTGCCAAATTGAAAAACCAGCATTCGAATGTAAATGATATGCTTTTAACAGTCTTCCATTAGAATACTCGTATGCTTCAATCATTGTAATGTACTTACCTCTCCAAAAATCACTGACCATTTGTTTATGATAATGAAATAATAGGTTTTTATCTAGATCAAAATCTTTAATATATATTATTTCGCCATTCTCGGTCTGTGTAATTCTCTTTATTTTCTGGGGTAATTCAGTTTTATTTTGTAATAGATCATTAGGTAAAAATCTTTGTTGACCTAAGGTGATGTTATTACTTAGAAGGAGAATTATAAAAATTGAAGAGAATGTTGTTTTTAAATTTATATTCATCAATTCTTAGTTTTTGGTTTCTATTTTAGACTGTCCTTGTTGCACGGAATTTTGCCTAACGTTCGGCGGTATGTGCAGTTGGCGCAGAGTCGCGGTGGCGCGTGTTTTTGCACTCGTGGTGGCGTGTTGAATTATTCTTTTCATTACATAGTTGCCGGGGTAAGCAAAAACCGTGACACCATGAGCGAGTGCCCCGCGTCAGCGGGGCCAGCCTGTGCCGCCATTACTATTTTTTCGTGGTGGCCACGAAGTTTTCGCGACACAGAAGCCAATTGCATATACCGACCTGTTAGCTAACGTATTATTTCTTCTTTCTTACCATCAATGTAGTTTATTGTTTTATAAACATTTCCATCTGGTGAGCGATACTCCCATGCTCCAACTTTCTTCCCGTTCTTATAATTTCCAATTATCATTGGTGTGCCATAAAACGAGTAACAAACGCACTCTCCATCTTTTTCATTTAGAAAATAATTGTATTTAAAAATAAGATTACCTTTTTTATTGAAATATAACCAAGTGCCGTGAGCGGTACATTTATCAAATCCGTAACCGATAACCCGGATTTTACCATTTTTATCATAAGTCACGAACAGTATAGCGGACAAATCTTCAATTTCCGGAATTTTCACACCAGATGTATTTAGTTTAGCTTGAATTATGGGATACAGATGAGGTTCATATAATTCTAGACCAGTGAGTTTAGAATTTCTATTATAATAAAAGAATGGTCCGGTCGGCTCCTTAAAATCGAGTGATTTATAACCACCTGTCCCTTGAATTTTGCCATTCTTATAATAGTCTGTGACCTTTATTACGCCCTCAATATTAACATATAGGCGATAGAATTTACAATTATTTGCATTTGTTTCATTCCAACCCTTATCATAAAAGATGGTATCATTCTGTTGAGCATGGACAGAAATGCTCAAAGAAAAGAATAGCAAAAAAATTGAAGTATGCTCTTTCATGGAGTTTATTTTGATATGTTAGCTAACGTTTGGCGGTATGGGTCTGTTGGCGCAGCATCGCGGTGGCGCGTGTTTTTGCACTCGTTATGCGGTACAGGGTTATACGGTTATTAGTTAATTCTCGCGTTGGCAAAAACCGTGACACCAGGAGGGGGTCCCCGGCGGGAGCCGGGGCAGGCCGCACCGCCGACCACTTAGCGGTCCTCTTTAGCCAGAAGGTTCTCGCGGTGCGGAAAAGCCAATGACATATACCGACCTGTTGTAGCCAGTTGAATTTCCATATATTCTCATCTGAATTCAATTCTATTATTATTTTGTTATTTATGTCCAATTCCTAAAACAATGAAGCTGAGAATTACATAAATAATAACTAAGGATATCTTGAATATACTAATACCTTTTGAAATGTCGAAGTCCCATTTATCAGTCAAGTATGTATATCTTACAATTCTCTTGTAACGTATGATGTTTAAACCTAATATGATGAAGAAAACTACTAAAAGACCAAGAATTTCTTTGAAAAATGAACACTTAATTAACCAATACCCAATTATAAGAACGTTGAAAGTTTGTATCGACCCCCAATAAACTGGACAAAAATCTGATTTCAATTTAGTAATACTTTCTGATTTTCCGATGTCACAAAAATCTCATTTTCCTTTCTTGCTTTGTCAAGAGCAAGACAAGTAGCCACTAGAGGCCCCATCGCAACTGAAGCTACTCTTGACAAAGAATCGGAAAATGCGAACGGGTGTTTATCAGCAATATCAGGGTAAAATGTCTTCAAATATAAATATGGACTCTTCCTCTTTAATGATCTGTGCTTACGTCGATAATTGTATATCAGATAGTAAGCAGCGAGTTTTTCTCTTGCGTGATAAATACTGTCAAACCATGTTCTTTTCAGTAGCTCTCTTTCAAGACTGCTATGCCAGGCCTCAATATAAGAGTTCTCCTGTGGGGTAGCAATATGCGTAAACTCTTGTGTGATATCATTTTCTACCAGGTACTTTCTGACATTATGGGCAAGAAACTGGCTGCCATTATCGTTACGAATGATAATCCCTTTTGTTGATACACCCCGAAGGATCCCATCAAGAAGCAGAATGACATCAGACTTCCTTATGCTGTATTTAAGAGTATGCCCCACAGCAAAGCGGGAATACACGTCCATTACAGTTAAGAGGTACGCAAATCGCTTTTCACGGTCTATACGGACATATTTTATATCCATGACAAGGTATTCCAGAGGAGCTGTTGCATCAATACACCTGAACTGCACAAACTGACGCTTCCCGGTTGTTGACACCCGTTGCTGTATTAATAGCAGATTTGCTTCTCGCATAAGGCGATAAACCTTCTTCTTGTTGATTATGTAATCCAGATCATGCAGTTCCCATGTCATCTTTTCGTAGCCATAAAAGTCCAGATCACTTCCCAATATCTGACGTATATCTTCAGTAACTTCTTCGTTGGAGACAATTGTTCCATCTTTCTTTTGAGAATGTGTACTGGCTTGAATGCCTCGCTTGCCGGTCCTTGGTTGATAATACCAACTGCTTCTGGGATAACCAGACCATTTTAATATCAAACACAAAGAAGTGACATTTAGATACTTATTGATCACAATCCGCTTCGTCTCTTTTGTTGAGCCGTTTTTTTTAGCAGCTCGCTCTTGATCTCAATCTCCAGGGCTTGACGGGCAATGATCTTCTTTAACCGCTCATTCTCCTTCTCAAGCTCCTTGATATCCGGATCAATACGCTTGTACTGCTTTTGAAGACCATCTACGCCACCGTAATCAAACTTGTTCTTCCAATGATAATAAAGACTTTGCGCTATCTCGTACTTCCGGCAGGTAACTAACATGCCATTTTGTTCGACTTCCCGCAAAATCTGCATCTTCTCTTCAACTGTGAATACTCTTTTCTTCTTCATAATCCTTAAACTGGTTAAAATTAAACAATCTCCTAATCTCTTTGAAGATTATTTGTCCAACCATTTAAGGGGCTAATACAATCAATCGCGTTTGGAGAACAGATTTTGTCTAATTTCAAAAGTACCATATGATCCTTCGATAATTTGTCTTTATACTCAAAATTATCAAAATTGGTAGATTCACTTAATGGAATTTTCTTGAACTGGTATTTATCTAAAAATGAATATTTGTCCAAGTTTTGCTGTGCTTTTAGGTTATGGAATCCAAAGCATATGAAGCTTAAAACTATGAATATTGAAATTTTTGTTCGGACTTTCATTAAACTATCTTATTTCATCTGTGTCTCGACGCTTGCCGCTAACGTTCGGCGGTATGTGCATGTTGCCGCAGCTTGGAGGTGGCATGCGTTTTTGCAGGTATGCTGCGAAGTAGGGGAGTGGCTTTAGTTACTTATTTATCGCGTTGGCAAAAACCATGACACCATGTGCGGTGGCCCGGACAGCGGGAATAGGAAGGTTTATACCTTGATGTTTGTCCCGCTGGCCGGAAGGCAATTGCATATACCGACCTGTTAGGCTTAGTTTTTTATTTTACTATCTAAAAATGCCTTAATACCTACATCAATTTTAAAATTATTCTTTTCATCAAAGCCAGTTGGTATAATATAGACTGAATTACCAAAGGAAGTTTTTTTATTAAAGACTATTTTTATTCGCGGTTCAAAGATAAAAGCGGGTAAAAAACTAGGATAGAAATACTTTATCTCTTTAATTACTGAAAACTGAAATTCTTCCTTTTTGACAAACCGTTCAATAATAAATCCATGGTCTGTTACTATCATGTCCACTAGGTTTATGCTATAAATGAAGTACCTGACTGCAAAGAGAAATGCAAAAAGTGAGAAAAGAAAAATTATAATCGAAATCCCTATATTATCTCTAAAAATAGTGAGAGCTAACACGCTTATACATGTTGCAACTATCATTTGAAATATTGAAGTCACAATTCCCATTATATAAAGGGTTCCAAAATCAAGACTGGAAATTTGCCTTCTCATAATAATGATTAGATAATGAAGAGATAATGTGTTTCGATTAAAATTAAGCCTAACGTTCGGCGGTATGTGTAGTTGGCGCAGAGTCGCGGTGGCGCGTGTTTTTGCACTCGTGATGCGGTGCAGGATTATGCTGTTGATTGTTTATTGTCGCGTTGGCAAAAACCGTGACACCAGGAGGGGGTCCCCGGCGGGAGCCGGGGCGAGCCGCACTGCTGACCACTTGACAGTCCTCTTTAGCCAGAAGATTATCGCGGTGCGGAAAAGCCAATTGCATATACCGACCTGTTAGGTTGCGTTATCTTCTTTTGAATTCAATTGGTATTGCCATATCCATGTTGACAGGTTTTCCATCTTTGGTGGCAGGATTCCAATCTGGTAAAGTACTAATAACCCTTAAGGCTTCTGTATCAAGGTCATAGTGCACTTTTTTTACCAATGTTGGATTTATTACAGTGCCAGATGAATCAACAGTAAATTTTACTAGTACTGTACCCGTAATGCCTTTTTCTGCAATTATCCTAGGATATTTGATGTTGGCCTGCAGATAGAGTTGAAGGGCTTGCCTGCCACCAACGAAGGATGGAGGAATTATAACCGATTTCTTTTTGGCGACTACATAACCTGAATCCGTTTTTGAAACGACGAGTTCATTTATGTTTCGATAATTACTTGTATGGGCTGTATCAGTAATAATTTGACCATGTACTCCTAAGTACGGAGCAGCCAATAATGCTAACAAAACAACTTCATTAAACTTTTTCATGGTTTAGTTTATTGTTTTCAATGCAACCTAACGTTTGGCCGGTATAGGTCAGTTGCCGCAGCTTCGGGGTGGCATGTGTTTTTGCCCTCGTGCTAGACGACCACAAAGTTACATTTTGATAACAAAATTTTCAGGTAAAGCAAAAACCATGACACCATGGAGAGAGGGCCCGGCCAGCGCTTTGGAAATTTACTTTCCTATTACCCATTTATCCCGCTGAGCCGGAAGGCAATGACCTATACCGGCCTGTTAGGGATTGTAGCGGCGGAAAGATTTCTCGCGGTGCAATGATTAGCGTTCAATACAATTGTTAATGCGAAGTTGTTATTATGTTTTAACCCGAGGGGACAGTTACTTGAGCGGAGGTCAAATGTATCCAGTTGCGCGAAATAGCCCAGGTGACTTGACAAGTCTGTGATTATCCATATACCCAAATTTGACTAATTTGGGGCGGGAGGGGAGAATGCTCGCAGCGGGATGTGGTGCAAGTTCCATTTATTCTACAAATTCACTGCCGACGCTATTAGCCCTAACGTTCGGCGGTATGTGGCGTTGCCTCAGAGTCGCGGTGGCGCGCGTTTTTGCACTCGTGGTGCGATGTAGGGATATGATGTTGGGTTGTTTATTCTCGCGTTGGCAAAAACCGTGACACCAGGAGGGGGTCCCCGGCGGCAGCCGGGGCGGGCCGTACCGCCGACCACTTAGCAATCCTCTTTAGCCAGAAGATTCTCGCGGTACGGAGAGGCAATGACATATACCGACCTGTTATGCGTAGGCTATTTTCTTAGTTAACTCGATTGGTCGGTTTCTTTCTTAAATCTTTGTTATGTAGAGCCAAGACTTTAATAATATGATCAATCTTCCAATCAGAAATATGGTCAAACACAAAGTACGCATCAAGGAGCTTACCGTTTAGACTATTATATATCTCAACTGCTAATTTTATAAGGGACTCCAATTCTTCGTTTGATACTATCGGTAGCTCCGTATTTACATCTGAATGAGCATAGAATTTGTTTCTAAGGATTACAATTTTATCGATAGAGTTACGGTGAGCGGCTATTTTGTGTTCTAGAAGTTCCAATTCTTTTTGGATATCATTTCGACTGGTAAATAGGCGTTTGGATCCTTCATGATTGAATAACAAATCTTCTAGCTGATTATCGTATTTATCTGTTTTGAGACGATTAATGAATTTATGTAAGTTTCTCTTCTGGTTGTCATTATCCACAAGGATTTTACAGAGTTGAATTATGATGGTAAAACGTAATTGACGATATAGATGCATGAAAAATCCATGAGCTAGAACTCTCTCCTCGTATTCATCTTTTGGGAATGCCATTCTTTTAATATTCTCAATTGAGACATTTATCTCAAATATGATTTTTGAGAAGTCATCAAACCATGATTTTATTTCGTCCAGTTTAAGCATTTATAGGATAAATGACATAAGCTTACGCATAACGTTCGGCGGTATGTGGCGTTGCCTCAGTGTCGCGGTGGCGTGTGTTTTTGCACTCGTGGTGCGATGCAGGGTTATGCTGTTATTACTTTATTCTCGCGTTGGCAAAAACCGTGACACCAGGAGGGAGACCCCGGCAGCAGCCGGGGCAGCCTGTGCCGCCGGCCAGAGAGCGGTCCTCTTTAGCCAGAAGATTCTCGCGGTACGGAGAGGCAATGACATATACCGACCTGTTAGAAACAGGGGTTAATTAATTCTGATTTCTAATGAGATAATTTGTTATGCTATTAACTTCTGTTTCTGTCAAAACTGGTTCAAAGTAGGTTAGATATTTATTGAGTTCTTTTAAAGATTTTACTTTTACATATTTGAAGTCTTCTTTAGGCTTTTCATTTATCATAACTATGATATTTCTTATGGGGATCTGTTTGTCTCCCCAATGATGTTTGGTCAACTTTATCTTTGCATCATTTACTAACAGAAACAAAGCATAACTTGTCCGGGTAATCTGTTCTACAGGTGATCTTAAATCCAAAGACTCTATAGATTTTTTACTCCAATTCTTAGTCTCTAAGATATAAATACCTGATTTTGAAATTAAAAGATGGTCGATCTGAATTGAAAAAATCCTGTCATTTGTATTTCTGTTGTAAATTGGCGGACTAAATTTCATACTAAAGTCATTGAGTAAAATATAATCATTTGGCAGCTTCTCTATTTCTTTCACTACCAAGTTCTCACCAATGGCTCCTGCAACTAAGGGATATAAATCTTCAATGGTCTTCTTTACATGGTATAAATTCTGAATACCTGGTAGGCTTCGCTCATTAATGATTTGTTCATTGTTGACATTGATATGCTTTAGTCTATTTTCGTCATTCTCAATGACTCTCTGAATGTTTTTGGTTGCATTGGAAATAATTAATGGCATATTGGAATTATAATAAGCCAGTAATTTCTTTTGTTTCTTCAATTTATAGCCATAAAAAATCTTATGAAGAAAACCTATTTTGACTCTTTCAGTCAGATTCTGAATGTTTATCCTGATAGTGTCGATTTCAACCTCTATTTCAGTGATTTTCTTACTTTTAATTACTTCACATTTGTTTATATTTTCTTTAATAGTGAGGTTTAAATCCTTGACTTCATTTAATAAGCGTTCTCTTTGAGCAATAATTATTGCTTCCTTTTCATGCTGAAAATTGACCAAGAATGCATCTATTTCTTTAATTGAGTTAAACCTGCCTATACCATGAGAATTTAATTCATGTTTTAATTTTTTCAAAGATTCAATTTGACCATGAATTTGTGCCATAAGTAGGGATGAAATCTATTAATGATTATTAAATATTGACTAGGGTTAGTCTACTTGGTATATCAAAGATGCGATTCATTCTCACCCTTGTTTCTAACGTTCGGCGGTATGTGCATGTTGCCGCAGTTTGGGGGTGGCGGGGTTTTTGCCCTCGTGCTGGATGTGGAGATTTTTCAGGTTCATGAAATCATCGAGAAGTGCAAAAACCATGACACCCGGTGGGAGCGCCCCGGCGTTCAGCCGGGGCCAGCCGGCTGGTTTTTGCCCGGCGGCGCTAGCCGCTAGAACGGGCTGATAAACCACCGACTGGTTTTTGGGGTACTGGTTCAATTATCAGCGCGCAAAAACCAGCCGAAGGCAATTGCATATACCGACCTGTTAGCAGCAGGGCATTATTCTTGATGAATCATGTATCCAAATCTCACATTGATTTCCTTGTCCGGGATTTTGGTTCTTAATACGGTTCCTTTTACATCGGTAGCAAAGTAATTACCTGATTTATATAAGTAAACCGTATCAACATCATCTCTGCCTTTAAAATATGGCCATTCCCAAAAGATTTTTTCATATTGAATTGGGTGGATAGTCTTATTTTGCCAATCTATAGTACCATATAACCCGTTATCCTTCACTTTGATTATTCTTGAATTATCCACTTCAATTTCATCATAAACATGAGGTATGACTATTTTGCCTTCTCTACTGATTAGTCCCTTTTCCCCATTTTTTGTAACAAAATGTTCTTGAGGGCCATACTCAACCCAATTGGATATGTAATCATATTCTATGGGAATTACTATCTCAGAATTACGAGTTATTATTCCATAGAAACCATTTTTTTTGACAATGAATTTATTGTTTTCATCATAAAAGCAAGGTTGGATCTCTTCAAATTCAAATGGGAGAACAATCTTCTTACTCTTTTTATCAATAGTACCTACAAAGGTTCCATTATCAATGATATAGAAATTCCAATCTTTAGAATTTATAATAGATTTATTTTCGATTGGCAAAATAGTATGTCCATTTAGGTTTATTAGGCCATATTTGCCAGATTTAATGACAATTACAATGCTATCACCGGATGATAGTGTGATTTGTTCAAAATCAAATGGTAATAGTTGAGTTCCTTTAATATTTATTATGCCATATTTATTCCCCTTTTTTAACAAAAACGCAATGTCAATACTGTCATTTATTTTCACATTTTCTCGAATAATATCATCGTAGATTACATCTGTTACAAGTTCTGTATTTTCGTTGAGCAGGCCTACTCTTCCATTAAGCCAGACATAATATTCTTCATAGTGACCACCATACATACCTTCAGGATGCTTTAATAAACTGTATTTAAGAGGAACCTCTAATTGCCCTTTTGAATTAATAATTCCGTAAAAGGAGTTCTTAGATACAATTGCATATCCATTTTTATTCAATGGTTCAGCAAATTCATACTGGCCGAATCCAATAATTTCTTTTAAATCTTTGCCTAGATATCCATATTCTTTGCCCTTTCTAACTAGGATCAAACCATTATCCATGAAGCATTCTTCATCATTGAGGTTCTTATCTTCAAAAATCTCATCATAAATGAAATCTGTTAGCTGTATACCTTTATTGTTGAAGAAAGCCCATTTAGCGTTTTGATTTACAAGAACTAAACTGTCAACTTTATTATAATCAACCTTATAGAATTCTATGGGTATAATTTGGTCACCTTTTTGATTAATGAATCCCCATTTGTTTTTAATCATAACTCTCGCCAATCCACACTTATAGAAATAACTTTGATTCTCATATTGAAAGGGTATTATAACTTCACCTCGTCGATCAATATACCCATATTTACCATTTAGTTTTGCTGGCGCCAAGCCCTCTGAAAAGACTCCAAGATCTTCGTAAATGAACGGTACTAAAATTTCCTGCTTAATATCAATATACCCATATTTGTCACCTTTTTGAGCGTAAATCATCCCATGCTCGTCGATAGGATTAAGAAAATTGTATTTTCCAAGCGGGATAACTGTGTCTCCATTGGTATTTGTATATCCCCATGTATTATCGTCTGAAATACGGTCGTAACCACAGACATCCCCCTTGTTCCCTTGACCATCTTTAGTCTGTGAGGTACAGGCACAAAGTATTAATGCGATTGTTAAAATGTTTACAATTAGCTTCATATGTTTGTTTTTGCCTTGCTGCTAACGTTCGGCGGTATGTGCAGTTGGCTCAGAGTCGCGGTGGCACGCGTTTTTGCACTCGTGGTGCGAAGCAGGATTATACGGTTAGTAGTTTATTCTCGCGTTGGCAAAAACCATGACACCAGGAGGGAGACCCCGGCGGGAGCCGGGGCGGGCCGCACCGCCGACCACTTAACGGTCCTCTTTAGCCAGAAAGTTCTCGCGGTGCGGAAAGCCAATTGCATATACCGACCTGTTGGGCATAGTTATTTATTACTGATAACGTATATTTAGAACATAATCTTTGATTCTTGAGATAAAATTGTCTGACAATTGATATGCTACAATTGGATGATCCGGTAGGACTATTTCATAAAAAATGTATTCATTAATGTAATCATTCTCGATTGCTTTCTTCAAAGTAGACAGTTCAGGATACTTCTTAATATTTATTTTTGCGTTTATTAGTCCAGCCATTAGGTTCAGAAGGCACTCTCTATCTTCAAGAGATGAATAGACATTTTCTTTGACGCCCATAGATTGTTTATAATTTGGTTCATAAAGCCAGAGGGCCTTAGCCATGCCATATCCAATCCAATTCTCATTAAACTTGATTTTAACATTGTTATTCTCTTTTGTGATTTCAACTTGAGGCACAAAACACCAATCATCAGCCTTTATTTTTGCTAGTTTAAAAATATCTGACTGGGCGATCTTAATTCTTGGGTTGTTTCTATTTAAAATCATTGCAATAGTTACCTCATTTACAGCACTATCAATAACTCCTTGCATTTTATATATATCAGCTAAGAACCAATGAGCCATGTAATCAATATAGTTGCTCTCAATAGCCTTTTTGTACCATTGTTTTGATAAGTCAAAGTTTTTCATTGTACCATACATTTGACCTATGTATGTCATTACTTTATAATATGATGGATCTATTTCAAGAACCTTTTCATAATAAAATCTTGCGCTATCAATATTACGGTTAGTGAAGTGTGTTTCAGCCTTTTCAAAATATGGTTGCGCTTCTGATTTCAGATTGTAATCATATGTTAAAATTGTGGAGTCGGTTGTAACTCTATAAACTTCATTACTATTTAGGATATCGGATCTGTCTGGACATAGAATTGGGCTTGTGAGCATATCCATTTCAAACATGACATTTGAATTCTCCATTATTTTAAGAATCTCTGCAGGAGAATGTAGTTCTTGTGAAAAGGCAGCCAGCGATAAGGAAACTAGAATTGAGACAAAGGTTAGTTTTTTCATAATCTCGTTATTTTAGTGATAATCTTATAATTATGCCCAACGGTCGGCGGTATGTGGCGTTGGCGCAGAGTCGCGGTGGGGTGGTTTTTGGCATCGAGCTAGACGACCTCGATATATCTCACTTACTCAGATATGTGTAATGAACAAAAACCATGACACCAGTGGGAGCCCCCGCCGGTGGCGGGGCAGCCGGCCGGCGAGCAGAAAATTATCCCCATATACAAGTTTATCATTGCCGGCCGAAGGCAATTGCATATACCGACCTGTTGTGCTGAGTGCTTTAATTTAAGTCTAGTATGATTGCCAGGTTTTCTTTGACTTTGGTCGCAAGACTGTCGGGCAATTCACCAATCTTTTTGATCAGTCGTTTATTATCAATTGCTCGCGCTTGGTCGATCATAATATCACAGTTTTCGTTAAGATTCGCAGTGCCCTTTTTAATATGTACTCTTAAGATCTCTGATTCTTTCTGAATATTTGTCGTTAAAGGACAAACTATTGTGGAAGGGTGAGGTATCTTATTCAGGAGATTTGTTTGTACTACAAGCACAGGTCTTGTTTTACCTGGTTCTGTTCCTATTTGAGGATTGAGATCAGCAAGCCAGATTTCAAATCTTTTAACTTGCATAATCCATCTCCTCAAATTCGTTAAGCACAGAAAGAGACTCATCTTTCACTAATGAGGATTCTTTCTTTAACTTGGATTCCAAGATTTTACGTCTCTGAATCTTGTTGTAGTACTCAATAGCTTCATTGATATACCTATTTCTTGGTTTTTTAATTTTGGAGAGGATTACTTCAGTCTCTCCGAAGATAGAGTCGTCTATTTTTAAGGATACAGTTTTCATAATAGATATTATATACTGCAAATGTATATATAAATAGTATATACTACAAGTATATCAAAATAATATTTATTAGGGTTCACTTTGCATTCAGCACAAC
>CAVURA010000002.1:0-705327 GCA_963743775.1 uncultured Bacteroidales bacterium | reverse complement strand
CGGCAATATGGGGAGGTTGTGTTACCCGACGACAGCACCGGGCAGAGTCCTGGTACTTTAGCCAGAAAATTGTCACGGTGCAAGGAGGGTATGGCACGTGTTTTTGCAGTCATGGTACAAATTTTATTGGTTGCTGGTGCGGTCGCGATACAAGTTTGATGATAGACACGTATTTATTCCCTGTTACAAATTTAGTGGCGGGCACTGGCGCAGTGTCGCGGTACAAATTGTCTCGGAGGCAGTAATTTATCACGGTGCAGGATTTTAATTACGGGCAGATGCGCGTGTCCGGGTGCAAAGGCATTACAGATTTGTCATGGGTGCAGGAGCAAAAGCAAAAACCGTGACAAACAACTTACCCATATTGTCCGTGTTAGCTTTAGGTATTATTTAATCTTTTTTGATAAATATCTCTGAATTATCAGTAAATCCAACTGTAATGAACATATTACTAATAATGACACTATTTTCTTCGAGATCTTTAAAAACATGCTGAGTTTCTATTGATCTGGACTTATTACTTATAAATAGTGTATCACCAACAATTCTATAGAAGTATTCTTCATAACTATAGAGCCGACCCTTTCTAATTAGGTTGGTTTCATCAATGAAGTCCAATGTGTCTATCTTTTCTGAGTTGACCCAAATACCGACACGATCTTCTATATTGTGGAAATCAATCTTATCAGCTTTTTGGTCAACGCGAATCTTCTCACAGGAAATAGATGTTAATAATGAAATTGCAAAAAACAAGGCTATTAATATATGTCTCATTTTCATATTGGGATTATTGACATAAATGCATCAAAAATCGTACCAGTAACGAGTTTAAAGATAATAGGTTACGGCTCAACTTAAAGCTAACAAAATAGTGTTTTATACACTGTCTTATTACAGTTCGCCACTAAAGGTAGGAATAAATAATTTTCCACCTGTCCGGATTACAGCTTAATAAGATTGTGTATAAAACTGAGTTGGACTAAGCCGAGTGTTGCTATGGGCATTCTATCGTGTGAGTTTTTGTACGCCCGACCAAACGGGGAGCTTTCTTATTAAATAGCTTATGTTTTAACTCTCTCAAATACATTTTAATTCAGTAAGATGTAGCAATCGGATATACCTTTCCCATTAAAGATTATCTCTTTTTTGCAGATGATAGTATATCAAAGAACATCTTTGGCAGTATCTGTCATGCAGCCCGTGGCTCAGCCTCAATATTGAGGCTCGGAAGCATTATTCCCGTTTTGCATTTCTTACAATGAAAAGGATCATAACCAAATGTGTCCCGTACTATTTCCTGCCAGCTTCTCCCTTCCAGTGAAGACAGCTCCATCTCTTTGTTATTCAACGTTAGATATGTATCCAGCAGATCGTTAGAGAGTTTATTGGCAAAGATCCCGTAGTAGCGTATCTTATAAAAACCACAGGGGAGTACATGCATCATGAACCGGCTGATAAATTCCACTGCCTTGATCTGCATGACCTTTGTCTTTCCGTTTTGCCTGTAATCTTTCCAGTTAAAGCGTACTTCATCATTTACAATATCAACTATTCTGGCGTTTGATATGGCTACCCTGTGTGTATAACGTCCCAGATATTCTATAACTTTCTCAGCATGGTTTAAGGCAGGCTTGGCATATACATTCCAACTGGTCTTATAGATAAGGGTTCTAAGAAAAGGGATATCTGCTTTTTCGTTATTGTCAGATGATATTAGGTCGGCGCAATGTTTGTAAATATTCTCGGCAAATATTCCTCTGAAAAGGGATGAAAGAGCCTTCACCGGAGCAAAGAAGTTCTGCTCTGATTTAATCCATTCAACCATGTCGCTGTCAAATCCACCGGCAGGTACCAGCAGGTGAACATGGGGATGATATGTGAGTGCCTGTCCCCATGTGTGTAAAATTGCGACACAACCTGTTTTAGCTCCCAGGAAACAGGGATTTTCACCAGCTTTAAGTATTGCCTGCGAGGCTGATCTCATAAGCAAATCATAGCAGATTCCCTGATTGGCATAAAACAATTTGTGCATTGAGGCTGGTACGGTAAAAACTATATGAAAATACTTTACCGGCAATAACCTGGCTTTAAGTTTGTCTACCCACACGACCTGTTTGAGATATTGACATTTAGGACAATTCCTGTTCCTGCACGAGTTGTAAGCATGCTGAACATATCCGCAAGTGTCACACTTTAAAGTATGTCCACCCATACTCTGTGACCGGCAATTTATTATAGCATTAAATGCTTTTTTCTTTTCACGGATAAGATCGTGCTGCTGATAATAGTCAGATTCGAACCGTCTGAAAATATCAGCGATTTCAATTTTTTGTCTTTTGTTTTCCATAGCGTTAACAGGCTATTTCATCGAAAGGACTTTTAACCGACGAGGGATCAAAACGGGTAACATGCAAGTATATTGAAGTTGTTCGCAGGGAAGAATGACCAAGTAGGTTTTGAATGATCTTCAGATTTACTCCGTTCTCAAGCAGATGTGTTGCAAAAGAGTGCCTCAGGCTATGTACTGTTGCTTGTTTTTTTATCCCAGCCCTTTTACATGATTGTTTGAATACCTTCTGAATGGTCCCTCTGCTGATAGGTTGCCCTTTCTTCTGCCCTTCAAAAAGGTATCGTACCGGTTTGTATGCACGCCAGTACATTCTTAACATGTCAAGTGTATTTCCTGAAAGCAGAGTGTACCTGTATTTATTCCCTTTACCCAGAACCCGGATTTGTCTTCGGTCTGAATCAATGTCAGATGGTCTGAGGCTTATCACTTCAGCGATACGTAAACCGGCAGAATAAATGACAGCTAATATTGTCTTGTGTTTTAAATTTCTTGTTGTCTCAATAAGCGATTTAATTTCTTCTTTTGACAGGACAACAGGCAGCTTTTTAATCCCCCTGGGACGTTTGATTCTGATTGACTCCCACGACTTACCAAGAACGTCTTGCTGAAGTATCTTCACAGCGCTGATCACCTGGTTAATGTAGGATACTGATAGGTTCCTTACTGTAATTGAGTACTGAAGGAAGTCCTTTACCTGATCAGCAGTAATTTCATCAACTGATAATTTACAATACTCTTCAAGATCACAAAGCAAGTGAACATAAGTATTAATGCTCCTCTGGCTGTAATTACGGGTCTGCATCTCCCGCAGAACCAAATCTTCTAATGATTTTTTTTCATAGTAGTATGATTATTAAGTGAATAATCATACAAGCTACAAAATTCCAAATAAATCTACCGACCCATGTCGGTTTAGTTCAACTCGTTTATATGGGTACTAAAGGTAGGCATATTTGACGGAAATGGGTGTTATTGGATACTTGAGGTGGCTTTTACTGACAGCAGGAATTATCATAAATCATCAAACGGCGTGCGGATCTTCTGAATACTCTTTTCGGTCACATGAGTGTAGATTTCCGTAGTCCTGCTGCTCTTATGACCCAGCAATTCCTGTATGTACCGCAGATCCGTACCTGCCTCCAGTAAGTGCGTTGCATAACTGTGCCGCAAACCGTGAAGCGTAATATTCTTCTTTATCCCTGCCTTCTCTGCTGCCATCCTGAATACCTTTTCAATACTCGTTGCACTGTACCTGTCTCCCTGCCGCTGCCCTTCGAAAAGATAAACAACCGGGCTGTACCGACTGACATACAAGTCTACCATCTCAATCAACTTCACCGAGATCGGTACAATCCGGTCCTTGAATCCTTTTGACTGCCTGATAGTTAGTAACATGCGGTCACGGTCAATGTCCTGGGGCTCCAACATTATAACTTCACTTCGCCTTAAACCACAACCATACACTATGCTTAACATTGCCCTGTGCTTCTCATTCGTCGGCGCAGACAAGATCCTCTTTACTTCTTCCTTGCTCAGTACATTTGGCAGTTTATGTCGTGCACGGGGACGGGTAAACTCACCGGGGTCCATGGTCTCGCGACAGATCTCTTTGTAAAACTTCTTGACTGAACTTACAAGCTGATTCTGAAATGAGTAACTCAGACCTCCGGGTAATATATATTCATTAACCATCCTTATGAGATCCTCACCATTACACTCTGAGGCCTCTCTGGGAGAAACAAACTTCAGGAAGGTCTCCATCATCGATGTATAAGTCCTGACAGTTGACGGCGAATATCTGTGTGAATTCAACCATATTCTATACCTGCCAATTTCATCCAGCGCTGTTTTGCTAAGCTTCTGATCATCTATATCTGATTTTGATGGGAACCCTCCGGAGAGATGAGAAACGTTACCCCTGTGAACCAACCCCACAGAGTTTTTCTCACGAAACTCCATAACCTTCTCGATTAGCTTCCTGGTTTTACCTGATCTGAACTCAATCCTGGCAACCCCAATCAGCTCTTTAACAATTTTCGCATTAATGTCATAGCTTTCGGCAATATGCCAGCAATTCATCCTCTTATCCCAGGTTGCGTCTGGTAAAGTCCTGATGATATTTACAATCTCTTCATCAGAAGGGAATTTGAGGGCAACACGCATTCCACTGTCGTGCCTCACCCTCTCGACAATTACGGTAATCATAGTTAGCAGCGAGTAAAATTATTTATCAATGTTGTTTTTGATACAGGATTCATGGTACAAGGTGCAAGGGGCATGGTGCAGGTTACAGGGTACAGGGTGCAAGGTGCAGGGTGCAGGGTGCAGGTCGGATAGCTGTAACCATTCGGTTATTTGACCTTGAATTCAATTAATTCTATCGGTGCTCCGTTGTGCTCAATCATTGCTACGGTTATGCCTTCCGCAGGTTGATTTGGCTCGGTAATTATCTTTAAACCATGTGTCCTTAGTTCCTTCTCCAGGTCGTCAACTTCAAAGGCAATATGAGGAACTGTCTTAATCAGAGGATTTATCGGACTGTCATCTTCAAACCTCATCCATTCCACACCAAAGGGACTTGTGCTGAATCCCGACACATAAAGTTTAAATTGCGGCAAGTACTTTTCACCAGGCCGGACGGTGTCTGTGGGTATACCCAGGTGATGGTATTTCCAACCCCATTTTTCCACCGCTAACGGAGGTTCGAAATCAAGCCTTGATGTATCCATTTGTTTTCTGAAATTCGTTTTTGCGATGTTTTAAAAGCAAACCCTTCTATGATCGCAGAGTCTGTAGCACTTCCTTAAAGAAGTTTTCAAGCTTCTGAATATCGAGATTGCCATCTGTCCTTACACCACTGCAGACATCCACACCATATGGTCTGACAGTCTCAATTGCCAACCTGACATTTTCCGGGTTTAATCCGCCTGCAAGAAAAACCGGGCACTTTGAACGCATCCTGATCTGCCTGCTCAGGTCCCAGTTGTGCACCCTCCCGGTCCCGCCAAGTTCCTTGATTCTTAAATTAGGGTTACCACTGTCGAGAAGGATTGCGTCAACTGATTCTGAGATCCTTATTGCTTCATTGACTGAATTTTCATCAATGACATGAATGACCTGGACAATTTTTACGGCTGGAAGAGCACTTTTAAGCTCGGCATATGTACCTTCCTTAAGGGAATCAACAATCTGAATTGTGTTGGTATTTGTACGCTGATGGTGCCTGATTATTTCACTCACCGAAGTTTCACTGGTCAGCATAAATGTCGCAACAGGAGGGGGAACAGTCGCGGCAATTTCCCTTATTAAGTCATCAGAAATCGGACCCGGTCCACTTGGCATTCTGGCGACCAATCCAATCGCTGAGGCTCCGAAGCTCAGGGCTATGCTTGCTTCCTCGACGCTTTTAATGCAGCATATCTTGATTCTGATCATTGAAAATTGCTAATAATCGGTTGGTTTCGCTGTCAGCCCTGAAGTCTGTCTTCTTTTCTATAAAAGTCCACCGGGTTTTTTTAATGTTCAGTCCAGTAATGAAAGCGGCAGGCTCAGACAAGGTAGTCTTATCCAACCGGCTGGCAAACGAGAAGGTGCTCCCGGCCTATACTTTCCTACCTGCCGGCAGTGCCCTGTCGTGACGTCTTTAAGGTGGCATCTGTTGAACCGTTCTGTTGTCTCTCCGGACTCCTCAGCTTTAGCAAAAGTGGCTGCTGTTCAATTCGCTCCAGGCTATTAGCGAATATGTAACAATCTGATAATGAGTATAATTAATTTGAGTTTCGAATAAACCTCCGTTACGTCAGTCACACGGTCAGTATCCCCTGCATTTACCGGTATCTTATGAACAAAAACTGACAAAAGAAAAATGCAGACATATAAATATATTAAATCCTGATGAATTACTAAACAAAAACAGGAAAAATCTGAAGGTAATTTGAGAAATTTCAGCAAGTCCTTACCCGAAACATTCTGTCACGCTATTGTAGCTTGACAAACATTTTAAAAATAATTAGATTTGAAAACATAAATGATACGATATCCGTCATTGGTCTTCAGGGCATTGTACCAGTACCTTGACAAACTGGACAAGCATCACCAGGTTACTTTTATGAATTATGGATATTCTGAACCGGAGATTGTAATTCCATTGGATGAAAGGGACGAGAAAAGCCGGTATTCTGTGCAGCTATATCACCAAATGGCTGAAATGACGGATCTGAAAAATAAGGACGTCGTTGAAGTGGGAAGCGGCCGCGGTGGAGGATTGGAATATATTTCACGGAAATTTCACCCGGCATCTGCAATAGGAGTGGACCTTGAAAAGAGCGCTGTGAGGTTCTCAAACAAATTCCATCAATACCCGAATCTTTCTTTCATCACGGGAAATGCTCAGAAGCTACCTCTCAGGGATAACTCATGCGATGCATTATTTAATGTAGAATCATCACACCGTTATCATTCCATCGAAGGTTTTTTAACTGAGGCGCACAGGGTACTACGCCCCGGCGGGTATTTCCTCTTCACTGATTTCAGAGACAGCCACAAATGGCCAGACCTGATTGCACTGTTGAACAAATCAGGATTTTTTGTGATCGAGGAAAGAGATATTTCATCAAATATTCTGCTGGCCCTGGAATTGGATTCGGAACGGCGGACATCGCTTGTAAAAAGATACGCACCCAGGATGCTTCAAAAAGCGATACTTAATTTCACGGGATCGAAAGGAACGGCCTCATATGACTATTTTCTTACAGGAAAATTCAAATATAAATCCATAAAGCTTCAAAAGAATATCGATTTGCCTTACCTGTCACAACCCTGATCAATAACACAGATTGAATAATTTAAATACCGGTTTCTCAGTTCCGGGATAATCATTTTGGTTTTCCTTCAGCAACCCTAAACAAGCCCTGCAAAACCCATAAACGCCAGAGCCAGAATGCCGGCAGTAACCAGGGAGATAGGCACTCCCTTCATTCCTTGCGGAATATTTGCCAGCTCCATCTGCTCCCTGATGCCTGCCATAATAATAAGGGCAAGTCCGAAACCCATAGCTGTCGCACCTCCATAAATGACACCGGTGAGGAGGTCGTAATCCTTCTTTATTACCAGCAGGGCGACACCCAGGACCGCACAGTTTGTGGTAATAAGCGGAAGAAAAATACCGAGCGCCTGATACAGAGGCCGGCTGATCTTCTTGAGAATGATCTCTACCATCTGCACAAGAAAAGCAATCACAAGGATGAACGTGATCGTTTGCATAAAAGCTATCCCTAACGGGATAAGCACATAAGTGTAGACGAGGTATGTTGCCATTGTGGCCAGGACAATAACAAAGACCACTGCCCCGGACATGCCGAGAGCTGTGCTTACCTTATTCGAAACACCCAGGAAAGGGCATACACCAAGATATTGCGCCAACACAACATTGTTGACCAGCATCGCTGAAATTATCAGTAAAATATATTCCATCTCAGTCCCTCCTTATACTTTATTAGCCTTGTTGATCTTATTAACAACAGCAATAAGATACCCCAGAGCAATGAACGCTCCGGGCGCCAGTACAAATACCAGTATACCGTCACCTTCAATGAACTTGAATCCGAAGACAGAGCCGCTGCCCAGGATCTCCCTTATTGTACCAAGCACACCCAGTGCACCTGTAAAACCAAGTCCCATACCCGCCCCGTCAACAAACGATGACCATACCGTGTTCTTGCTGGCAAACGCCTCGGCACGCCCCAGAACGATACAGTTTACTACAATGAGGGGAATGAATATGCCCAGTGTCTCATAGAGTGCGGGTACATAAGCCTGCATCACAAGGTCGACTATAGTCACAAAAGTGGCAATGACCACAATGAAAGCAGGAATGCGCACCTTGTCAGGAATCACATTCTTCAGCAGGGAGATCACTACATTCGAACCGATAAGCACGAAGGTCGTTGCAATACCCATCCCGAGACCATTCATCGCTGATGAAGTCGTAGCAAGGGCAGGACAGGTACCGAGCACCAGCACAAGTATGGGATTCTCCTTCAGGAAACCCTTGGTGAAATTCTTTACCTGGTTCATTTCAGACCTCCTTTCTCAAATGTGGTGTATGCTCTCTGGACCCCGTCACAGAATGCTCTTGAACTTATTGTTGCAGCTGTAATGGCATCAACCGGACCTCCATCCTTTTTAACTTTAAGGGCGAAGGAGGCAGGGTCCTTATCCTTGAACTGGTCCTTGAATGAAGGCTTATCCGGAGTTCCTTCAGGAACCATCTTGGTACCCAGTCCGGGTGTCTCTTTCTGTTCCAGGATGCTTATATTAAAAATGGTTCCGTCAGGCTTAAATCCAACCATGAAACCTATGTAGCCGCTAAAACCTTTGTTGGTATAAGATTTAACTGCATATCCTACGACCTCATCGCCTTTCTTTGCCGGATAAACCTCGAGACTGTCACCCTCGCCGGTCGGCAGCATGAACATCTCTTCATTCGGATTGTTGGTGAATTCAGGCACTACCTGTTTTATGGCATCAAGCTTTTTGTTCAGCAAGGAAATCTCAATGGGCTCCTTAGTAAACTCATAGACAAATCCCAGCGCGGCAGATGCGCACAATGAAATAAGGGTGAGCGAAAGCGCCATGTTTTTTAGTGTCGACTGCATCTTAGCCATTCTTCACCTCCTTTCCGAACCTGCGCGGTTTGATATACATATTAAGCAACGGCACGAAGGCGTTCATGATAAGCACAGCGAATGACACACCCTCGGGATAAGCGCCCCATGTCCTTATTAACACTGTTATCACTCCGATGCCGATGCCGTAAATTATCATTCCCTTGTGTGTCATCGGGGACGTCACATAATCAGTTGCCATGTAGATGGCACCCAACATAAGACCTCCTGTAAGCAGATGGAACAGGGGATCAGCAAATTTCGCCGGGTCAGCCAGCCAGAGAATGCCTGTAAAAAGAGCTACCGTAACCAGTATGGAGACGGGGATGTGCCACGTTATTATTTTTTTCCAGAGGAGATAAATTCCACCGATGATGAGGGCTACGGCCGCAACCTCACCCATCGAGCCTCCCATGCGTCCGTAAAACAATTGCATGTGGGACGGAATTTTATCCATAATGGCGGAAACAGCCTCGCCGTTCTTTACACCCTCACTAAGCATCCCCAGTGGCGTTGCACCCGTGACGGCATCGGTAAATCCGGTCTTAAACCCTGCCGGCACCGGCCAGCTGGTCATCTGTACAGGAAATGAGATCAGCAGGAATACCCTGCCCACCAATGCAGGGTTGAACGGGTTGTTGCCCAGCCCGCCGAAAGTCATCTTTGCAACTCCTATTGCTATTATCGCACCTATAACAATTATATGAACCGGAAGATTGGATGGCACATTGAATGCAAGAAGCAATCCCGTCACCACTGCTGAACCGTCTGATATCGACGGTTTGACTTTTAAAATGAACTTCTGTATGAGATATTCGACAGCAACACATGAGATCACCGAGGTGAGAGTGACAATTATGGCTCCCATCCCGAAATAATATATCGATGCTGCCAGCGCTGGCAGAAGCGCGATCACCACACCGTACATCAGCTTGCGC
This sequence comes from uncultured Bacteroidales bacterium, assembly GCA_963743775.1. Taxonomy (GTDB): domain Bacteria; phylum Bacteroidota; class Bacteroidia; order Bacteroidales; family VadinHA17; genus SR-FBR-E99. The sequence continues at coordinate 695,374 of CAVURA010000002.1, read as the reverse complement.
GTCGTCTCAGGACTTTGCTGATGCGGCGAGGGCGAAACATTAAGGATATTATTCATATTATTTTTCTGCTATTTCGTAATACGTTCCCGTACCATGCGCATCACCGTGGTTTTGCCCAGCCTGATATAATCGAGCAGCGGCCTCTTTGCCGGACAGGTATAGGCACATGCTCCACATTCCATGCAGTCAGTGACCTTTTCTTTTTCAGCCATCTCCCACATTGCCCTCTCGGATGCTGCTGCAAGGAGATATGGCTCAAGTCCCATAGCGCAGGCTATTGAACACTTACCGCACCTGATACATGGCAATACCTCGCTGCGCCGGGCTTCATCAGCAGGGAAAAGGATTATTCCCGAAGTGCCTTTTGTCACCGGCACATCTGTCATCGCGAGCGCCTTGCCCATCATAGGCCCTCCGTTTACAACCTTGCCGGTGTCTTCCGGCATACCGCCTGCGGCCTGGATAAGACTCGTGACCGGCGTACCTATCCGTACAAGGAAATTACCCGGATTACTGACTGACTTCCCGGTAACGGTTACTACCCTCTCAATCAACGGCTTGTTTTTCTGGACGGCTTCATATACTGCAAAGGCAGTGCCCACATTCTGTACCACGACACCCACATCAAGAGGGAGGCCTCCCGAGGGTACCTCGAGCCCGGTGCATGCCTTGATAAGCTGTTTCTCACCTCCCTGCGGGTACTTTACCTTCAGCGCCACCACCGTAACACCCTTGAAATCTCCGGAAAGGCCTGTAAGATAATTTATTGCGTCCGGCTTGTTCGCCTCAATGCCTATTATTGCTTTTTCAACTTCCAGGGCCTTCATGATGATGGTTACGCCTGTAAGCACCTCAGCGCCCTTCTCAAGCATCAGCCTGTGATCAGATGTCAGATAGGGTTCACACTCGACACCGTTGATGATAATCAGGTCACATTTTTTACCGGCCGGTACAGTGAGCTTTATGTGTGTGGGGAAGGTAGCTCCTCCGAGACCTACCAGACCGCATTGCTGACAACGTTCAATGATCTGCTCACGCGTCATCACGACTTCCTTTACCAGGGTACTGCTGCGGTCTATGGTTTCAACCCATTCGTCGCCCTCTACATCAATCACCACAGCCATCTGCTTGTACCCGGTAGTGTCAGTCAACGGGCTCAATCTTGCTCACCTTCCCTGATACCGGGAGAGTGAATATTTGCAGAGACAAAACCCTTTGCCTGGGCAATGACCTGTCCGGCCTTTACCGCAGTACCCTTCTCAACAACCGTCGTTGCCGGGGCGCCTATATGCTGTGAGACAGGCACTGTTACCTGGGCAGGCAGCGGCAATACCACGATGGGCTTGTCAGCTGTGAGCTTGTTCTCAGGCGGATGAATGCCGCCTTTTGGGAATGTCTTGAACACAGTTAGAATTATTTATCTGGTTATCAATATATTATTAAACAGCTTCTGTTACGGCAGGTTCAGCAGGTTTTTCCTCCTTAACCGGGAAATTACACTCAAGAATAGCAGCTGTCGGGCACTCGCTTGCACACTTACGGCATAGCTTGCATTTAAATGAATCAATGTAAGCGAGGTTGTCGGCCATGGTGATTGCCTCATAAGGACAGACCTTCACACACTTGCCGCAACCGATGCATGCCACCTTGCATGCCTTGCGCGCCGGGCCTCCCTTGTCCTTGTTTGCACAGGAGATGTAAATTTTACGATCCTTCTTATTTCGCTTGCGCAGTTCAATAATGTTACGCGGGCATGCTTTGACACAGGCACCGCATGAAACGCACTTCTCATCAATGATCACCGGCAGCTGGGTCACAGGATCCATGTACATTGCATCAAACTTGCATGCCGTGACACAATCGCCGCAACCCAGGCAACCGTACTGGCAGCCAGTGGTGCCTCCGAAAAGTGCATGCGCCACCCGGCAACTGGATGCGCCGTCATAGTATGAGGTACGGGCGCAGTTCTCAGGGGTGCCGTTGCAGCGCAGCACAGCCACCCTCGGCTCAACAGCAACAGCCTTGCGGCCGAGCATATCAGCAGCTTTACCCATTGTCTCAGCACCGCCCACCGGACAGTTGAGACCTTCAAAAGAGACTGATTGCACAAGGGTCTCAGCGAAGGCACGGCAGCCGGTAAAGCCACACCCGCCGCAGTTGACGCCCGGAAGCGCCTCGGTCACCAGGTCTATACGCGGGTCTTCAACAATCTTGAACTTCTGTGCTACAAAATACAGTATCACCGCTGATACCAAACCTAGTACACTCAGCATAATGACAGTCAACAAAACAATGGAACTCATCTGTCAGACCTTTATTTTGAATTCAAACTTCTTTTCAATCCTGCTCCTCAGGAGCCACACGATAAAGTAATAAACTGCCAGCGAGGCAAAAGAGAGGAGTGCTGAGCTCAGCTCACCTGCCCCTGCCACCGTTAAGACAGTAAATACAGAAATAAGTACCAGAAACGGGATCACATAACCGATTGCCAGAGCGCGAAAACCCTGCGACTGCTCCATTACTACCGTGACCTTGTCGCCGGGACTAAGTTTTGCATCACTTCTGACATTGATAATCCTGACATCCGTGTTGCCCAGTGAACAGGCTGATTTTGCATGGCACGCGGAGCAGGCGCTGCCGGTCACGATCTCAACATCAGCGGTGCCGTCGCCCGGTGCTTTTAAGACTATTCCTTCATGAGTGATTATTTCTCCTTGCGGCATCGCGAAATTATTGAACCGGCAATTTTAAGTAATTGTAGGGAATTAAAACAAAACAATTGTCATTATTTTAGCATGGAGCATGAAGCATGGAGCAAGGGGCAAATAGCATGGAGTAAGGAATAAAGAGTAAGATTTGCCCCGCGCCCTATGCTCCGTGCCCCTTGCTAACTTATCTCACTCCACGTAAAGTTTTTCCCGAACAATCTCTTCAGATTGACCTTAAGCACCTTGTTGTCATTACTTTCAAGTTCGGGATCGTCGCCAAGAATCTCTTCGGCATGTGACCGTGCCAGGTTCAGTATCTGCCCGTCTTTTCCCAGGTCGGCAATCTTCAGGTCAAAGGCCATACCGCTCTGCTGCGTCCCCTCGAGGTCGCCGGGGCCGCGCATGCGCAGGTCAGCCTCCGCGATCTCAAAACCGTCGTTGGTGCCGATAATTGTGTTGATGCGCTCCGACGCGTCGGCCGAACGCTTGTGCGATGTCATGAGTATGCAGAACGACTGATCAGCACCGCGACCCACACGGCCACGCAGCTGGTGCAACTGCGAAAGCCCGAAACGCTCTGCGCTCTCAATGACCATGACACTGGCATTGGGGATGTCAACGCCCACCTCTATAACTGTTGTGGCAACCATGATATGTGCCTGGCCCTTACGGAACTGATTCATCGATATCTCCTTGTCACGTGCAGTCATGCGTCCGTGGACAACACTGATACAATACTGCGGTGGCGGAAAGGCGCGCGCCATGCTCTCAAGCCCGTCCTCAAGATCCTTGTAATCAAGTGTCTCAGACTCTTTTATGAGCGGATAAACGACATATATCTGTCTTCCTTCTTCGATCTGACGCCGCATGAAGCCAAACACCTTTTCGCGTTCAGCATCGGTGAAGGACATTGTTTTTATTGCCTTGCGTCCCGGAGGCATCTCGTCAATGACAGATACATCCAGGTCACCGTACAGTGTCATCGCAAGGGTGCGCGGGATGGGTGTCGCTGTCATCACCAGCACATGCGGCGGACAGTCGCTCTTCTGCCACAGCTTTGCCCTCTGCGCCACACCAAAACGATGCTGCTCGTCAATTATTACCAGGCCAAGATTTTTGTACTTTACGTTATCCTCAATCAGGGCATGGGTACCTATCAGGATCGAAATGCTTCCGTCAAGCAAGCCATTCTCAATTCGGGTCCGCTCACTTCGTTTAGTAGAACCCGTCAGCAGGGCAACCCCGGCATCAATGCCGTGGATAAAATTGCTTATCGAATTAAAATGCTGAATGGCAAGTACTTCCGTGGGGGCCATCAGGCAGCTCTGAAAGCCATTGTCGGCTCCGATGAGCATGCTCATCAGCGCAACCATGGTCTTGCCGCTGCCCACATCGCCCTGCAAGAGCCTGTTCATCTGCCTGCCGCTGCCAAGATCGGTGCGTATCTCACGTATAACCCTCTTCTGCGCTTCCGTAAGCGCAAACGGAAGATTGTTTCTGTAAAACGAATTGAGCCTGTCACCAACAACAGAGAAGATGAAACCACGGGTATTTTTTGCCCTGCTGCCCTTATAGCGCAACAGGTTGAGCTGGATAAAAAACAGCTCCTCAAACTTGAGCCTGAAACGGGCATTTTCAAGATCAGTGTTCGAATCCGGGAAGTGGATCCGGAACATAGCATCGGAGAGACTTATGAGCCTCATCGGTTTCATCAGCGAGACAGGTAGTGTTTCAGCAAAGTGAAGCGCAGGCTGCGAAAACACCGTAGCCATCAGCTTTGCAATGATCTTTGAATGAAGGAAGTGATCCTTCATCTTTTCCGTGGTGCTGTACTGTGCCTCGAGGGCTGAACTGACCCTGGTGGCCTTTTTTTCTGCCTCCTCGACCTCCGGATGAACTATGTTGAAGGCGCCGCTGAAAAGCGTCGGTTTACCGTAAATGATATATTCCTTTTCAACTTTATATGCATTCAGCACCCACTTCTGGCCCTTGAACCACACCAGCCTGACCATCCCCGTATCGTCATAAAAATCAGCGGTAAGACGCTTTGCTGATCCGCCGCCCTCGGTAGAGTAACGCCTTATTTTCCCTTTTATCTGAACATACTGCATATTGGTATCAAGCTCGCTGACAGTGTAAAAGCGTGTTTTGTCAACATACCTGTACGGAAAATAATATACGAGGTCCCTGAAAGTACGGATATTTGCCTCCTCCGCCAGCAACTCGGCCCTTTTGGGGCCCACCCCGGGAAGAAATTTTATCTCTGTATCAAGCAGTTCAGACATCAGTTTAAACAAAAAAGATACTCGCCGAAAATACTTAAATTTGGGCTGCTTTCAAATGACCTGACTGAAGAAATGAACTTATATCCGGTGGGTGCATACCTCAGACACCTCCTTACTGCCCGAAGTACTGCAGGACACGGAGTTCACAGTCCATACATTTATGATTTCCTGACGAAAGTGGTCCGGAACAAGACAGATGTGAAGATTGTCAGTCAGGTTGAAAGTCTTCGCCGTAATATGCTCTCTGATAAGCGAAGTATAATGGTGACGGATCTTGGGGCAGGTTCTGTGACCAGGGCAGGAGGGGAGCGACGTGTGGCTGAGATAGCCAGAACAGCGGCGCTGCCGGCGAAGGAGGCAGGACTACTCTCAAGGATTGTCAGGAGCAAGGAGCAAGGAATCATTCTGGAGCTCGGCACTTCTCTCGGTATCAGCACGCTGGCCCTGGCCCTGGCAGCGCCGGAGAGAAGGGTTATAACGGTGGAAGGTTGCCCCGTACTTGCCGCGATTGCCCGTGAAAACCTTCTGAAATATGGCGCAGCCAATGCCGAAGTATTGGCAATGGAGTTCAGCGCAGCGATTGAGAGCCTTCGAAATGAGGGGCTGAGCGTCTCGTTCGCATTCATCGACGGGAATCACAGAGGCACCGCACTGGATGAATATGTCTCAAAGATTGCTGCGATGGGAGATAATATGATCATTGTGGCTGATGATATCCGGCTGACAAAAGAAATGTTCCGGGCATGGCGGTCCGTGGCAGCATCAGGAATTGCAACGGTCTCCATGGAGACACTGCGTCTCGGGATACTTTTCATTAAGCATGGAATAACGCCGGGCAGATACCGTATCAGGTATTAACAAAAAATAACAGGATCATAACATATTAATAGAGTAATTTGAACTAATTTCGGAACTTTAACAATACAGGCATGGATAAGGTCATTGAGATACACGAGATTGTAAAGAATTACCAGGTTGGAACGGTTATAGTACGTGCCCTCCGCTCGGTGTCACTCACTATAAACAGGAACGAATATGTAGCCATCATGGGCCCGTCCGGGTCAGGCAAATCAACTCTGATGAACATCCTGGGTTGCCTTGACACACCCACCAAAGGACAATATATCCTTAACGGAACCGACGTCAGCAAGATGGAGGATGACCGTCTTGCCGAGATTAGAAACAAGGAGATAGGCTTCGTCTTCCAGACCTTTAACCTGCTGCCTCGTTATTCAGCCCTTGAGAATGTCACCTTGCCTCTCATATATGCCGGCGTGCCTCGCCATGAAAGGGAGGAACAGGCAAAAGTCACACTTGATGAGGTAGGGCTGGGTGACAGGATGACACATAAGCCCAATGAGCTGTCCGGCGGACAACGGCAGAGGGTTGCAATTGCCAGGGCCCTTGTCAACAAGCCTTCAATCATCCTTGCCGATGAACCCACCGGCAACCTTGACAGCAAAACTTCATTTGACATCATGGGACTTCTTGACAAGATCCATGAACTGGGCAACACCGTCATCGTCGTAACTCATGAGGAGGATATCGCACGCCATGCACACCGCATAATCAAACTTATGGACGGCGAGGTTTCAAATGATTACATCAACGAGAACCGGATCGAAGTAAAAAGGAAATAGTATACTTCATTTCCTGCAGATGAAGATCTATACCAAAACCGGAGACAGGGGAGAGACCTCCATAATTGGCGGCAAAAGGCTTCCGAAACATCATCCCCGCATTGAAGCCTACGGCACTGTTGATGAGCTTATAGCATGGATTGGACTGCTGCGCAGCGCCGATCAGCATTGTGTCAGCCGGGAAGAACTCATTTCGATACAATCTGCACTTATGTCAGTCTGCACGGTCATTGCTACGGACCCCACGGCAGATGTGCCTGTTAACATAACCTCCATTGACACTGCTGCGCTCGAGCATTCAATAGACACTATGGAAGCCCGGCTGCCGGCATTGAATTCATTTATACTTCCTGGCGGGCATCCTCATACAGCAAATTGCAATATTGCCCGATGTGTGTGCCGGCGCGCTGAAAGGGCTCTCCTTCGCCTTGACAAGGAAGAAAAAGTGGACCGGGAAATCATCAAATACCTTAACCGTCTCTCCGATTATCTCTTCGTACTGACGCGGTGCCTGAGCTATGATGCTGGCATTGAAGAAATTAAGTGGCTCCCGGATAAAAAGGGAAAATAATCGATAAAAAAGTCAGGCCACTCTTTTATTATTCTAAATAATTTTATATTTGCGGACTTTAAGGAAGGTAACAAAAATCTTTCAAAAAAATGTATTGGACACTTGAATTAGCGTCAAAACTCGAAGATGCTCCCTGGCCCGCAACCAAGGATGAGCTCATTGACTATGCAATACGGTCAGGTGCCCCTATGGAAGTCATAGAAAACCTGCAGGAGATAGAAGACGAAGGCGATATTTACGAGGGTATTGAAGATATCTGGCCTGACTATCCGTCAAAAGAAGACTTTTTCTTCAACGAAGACGAGTACTAATTAACCTTAAAGTCCTTAAAGTCTGAGGTCTTGTTTTCCAGAAATTTCAGCCTTATCATTAAGAAGTTCAGAATCCGGCTCTGATTCTTGTGTCTTTCTGGAATCCAATGACTTTACAAACTTTCGACCTTCCTTACTTCTTTCCGGCCGCAGACCGGGGAACCATCGAAAACCATCAAGCCTCATTTCACTGTCCGGCTTTTCCTGTGGAGGGTTAAGCGTACCGTCAGGACTCTGGTTCTGAATTATTTCCGCAATCTTACCATCCTCCAGCAATATCTCAATGCTGGCGCTCTTGGCCCTGTTAACTCCCACAAGCTCGTTTTTGTCAACGACATAGTAGATAGCTTCACCGTTGCCTGTCACCTTGATACGACGCAGTTTATTGTCAACAAAGTAACCTGACAGGTTCTTTCCGCTGATCTGGTCAAAGCGGGCAGTATCAACCGAACTGACCACGAAAGCTGAATTGTAAAGCTCCATGTGATCTGCTTTGCGGTCTTTTGTGAACAAGGCGATCGAGTCAGCAGAAAGCTGGCTCTCACGCGACCATACGAGAGGGTCATCATATAACCTGATCACTGAGTCCATAAATGAGTAAGAAAGTGAGTCGCACCGTCCCTGCATCTCCCTGCTGAAGATGGTGCAACCGTAATAGGCCTTCAGCAGCCTGTGATCTATTCCGAGAGTGTCTGTCTGGGGCAGTGCCCTCAGGGTGTCGGCCCTGAGAGTGATGGTGTCATCATTGGACGACATCGTAAACCACGGAGTGTGGGTAAGAATAAACTTTTCAGGACGCTTCAGGTACCAGGCATAACCTCCACCGCAAATGACATTATCCGTCGTGTCAGCAATTGTTACATTGCCGAAGCCCTCACCCTGTCCCTTATTCTCATCATACCAGAGCGTGTCGCCTGTGATACGCTGCTGACGGTTGTCAATGACAGCATTTTTCATCAGCTGCGAGACATCTTTTCTCGTATCGCTCCACCCTTTCTCGCAGAAGAGGTAAATACTGTCGCCTACGGCTTCTGTGGGTCCCTCAAACCAGACGATCTCATTATAGGTGTCATAACGCATCGTGTCGGCACGCATTACAAAATCAGGATTGACGATCTTAACACTGTCACGGAAATGAAGCATCTTCCTGTCAGCATAGTAAATGCCTGTGATGCTGGTGAGCGTATTTTCACCGTTGAGAATACGTCCGCCTTCATCGTAAACTGCTACCTGTGTATTGGTGTCATAATCAATCTTACGGGTGAAGAGCTGTGTTTCTTTATCTGCAAGTTTCACACTGTCAGTCATTACGGCTTTTCCGGTGTCACCGTCATAAAACAGGTAGTTACCCCAGATATGTATGGTGTCGCCCTGTCTTATATGGATATTGCTGTATGCATAGACCTCATTGGTGTCATCATAGTACAAGGCGCTGTCGCATGTCATGGTAAGGTCATTGTGCTTCAGGCTGACATTGCCGTTCAGCTTGTTGCGCGACCGGTCACCCAGGCGGCCGTATTGCATTTCATCAGAATGAAGTATCTCGACCCTTCTGCGCACCGCTCCTTCCTGTGCTGCTGACTGCAGTGGAAGGAGAGAGAGGATAAGAGGTAACAGGAAGTAAAAATCTCTCCGGGATATTATCTGTCCTATTCGAGCCATCCGGTATAATGAAAGCCGCAGCCGCGGAAATCATCGCTGACACGGATATATGTCTTCTTTATCTTTCCGGTGATCCAGTCCTGGTATGCCTTGTTCTTCTTGTCCATCAAAGCGGCTTCTGCCAGGTAATTGTAATCTTCCTTCGGGTTGACCCTGTGTGGTGCAACTTCATCATCAAGTCTGACAATGACATAAACGTTGTTTCCCTTGGCATCAGTTGTGCGGAAGGGCTCCGAAATCTCTCCCAGTTTCATGTTACGCACAACCAGGTTGATCTCACGCGGAAGTTCATCCAGGGTGAACCATGTTACACGATCGGAAGGATTCTCCTGCACCATCTTGCCGCCGTTGGCCCTGGTTGCCTTATCAGACGAGTATCTTAAAGCAGCCTTGTAAAAAGTCAGACTGTCTATGCGAACAAGATTGGCAATGCTGTCAAGTCTCAGGATGGCCCATTCGGTCTGTTCCGCAGAAAGTTTCGGTCTCATGAGTATATGCCTCGTGTTGACCATGTCACCTTTACGGTCGATGAGCTGAATGATATGGAAACCGAATTCGGACTCAACAATTTTGGAGACAGCACCTTTTTTCAGGCTCCAGGCTGCCTCGGCGTATGGCTTTGCCACCTCGCCTCTGGTCACAAACCCGAGCTCACCGCCTTTGGGAGCTGTCCCGGGGTCTTCGGAATACAGCACTGCCAGCGCACTGAAGCTCTCGCCGTTAACGATGCGGCTGCGCAGATCAAGCAGACGCTGGCGCACCTCGGCCTTGCTGGACTCCATGTCAGGTGGCTCAACGGAGATAATACTGAGCTCAACCTTCCTGGGAACCAGCGGCAGAGAGTCTTTTGGCATCGTGGTATAATATTTTTTTATCTCATCAGGAGTAACGGTGATGTCCTGCGCTATCGTTCCCTGTGTCTCCTGGACGATATACTGGTTTGTGAGCATCTCACGAAGGTCTTTCTTTATCTCAGCCATACTCTTGCTGAAGTAGGTTTCGAGAGCCTGCTCTGACCCGGCGCGCCTGATATATTCCGCCAGCCTGTTGTTCAGGTCAGCCTCCACATTGTCGGGTGATACCTCAATGGAGTCAATCTTCGCCTGGTCAAGAAAAAGTTTCTGTATCATCAGATCCTCAAGAACGCGGCAGCGAAGCTCCTCGACAGGAGTGGGGTCCCTCTCAGCCTTCATCTGCATCACCTGACCCTCAACGTCAGAGAGAAAAATGACCTCATTTCCTACCACAGCCACAATCGATTCAACAACCTGCTGACCGGAAGCGCTGTACCCTGCTAGCATTAACAGCGCATTTAAAATTAATATTTTGATTTTCATGCTTAGAATTCGTGCTTAATAGACTTTCAGGGTATTGTTCCTGATTGCCTCGTTATAAATACCGTCTTCAAGTTTCTGCAGGAATTCGTTCCTGCGGTTGTTGAGTATAATCGTTTTTACCTGTCCGTGAATGTATTCGAACGGGGCCACACTGTTTCTCAGTTTGTACTCTCTTATAGCAACAAAATAAGTGAATTTGTCATCTTTCAGCTCAACTTCGCTGTTTCTGGAAAGCCATTCCTCCTGGTTTTCGGATTCTATAGGCACTTCCATCAGGAGGTGAGTGAATGGTATCCAGGCATCATCATAGTCATCATATCTCAGGGCGAACCGGGAACAGTAATCCTCCAGCTCACTTATCTCCTCGGGATCAGATGATTTATACAGTTTTCTTACTTTCTCGATGTCCGGCGTGGTTGCCGGCAGTTTGATGAACAGCGCTTTTACCAGATTGGTTGTCAGCGAGAAGGTGTTCAGATTGCTGACATAGTAGTCCTGCAACTCGCTCTCGGTAACAACAGTGTCCATCTTCTGGATGATCATCTGCTGCTGGTACTGGTATATCAGAAGATTGTTTCTCATTTCGTCCAGCTGCCTGGTCACTTCATCCTTGTACTCTGCCGTCAGGTTCTCCTCAGCTCTCATTGCCATCAGTTCCTTGCGTGACCAGCGCCGTATATAGCTTTGGATAGCCGATGTGCTGTCAGTCCTGCTCATCCCCGGTGTCACAAGCGTCAAAGGTATCTGGTCAAAATAAAGTACCCTGTCGCCGGCCTTTGCAACGGCAAGGCGGCCAGTCTCATTTGAAACCCTGTTACATGAGACTGCCAGGACAAAAACCAGAAATATTGATGCTGTCCGTATCATTAGTATTCGTTAATCTTCCTGCTGTAATTGGGTGCTTCGCGGGTGATGGTCACGTCATGCGGATGGCTTTCCGTCACACCGGCGCTGGTTACTCTCACAAACCGGCCTTCTTTCTTGAGTGTCGGAATATCACGTGCACCGCAGTAACCCATCCCCGAACGCAGCCCCCCGAGAAACTGGTATATAACCTCGTTCAGGGTGCCTTTATACGGTACACGGGCTGTAATACCTTCAGGAACAAGCTTGTGAATGTCATCCTCCATATCCTGAAAATACCTGTCCTTTGATCCCAGCTGCATAGCCTCCACAGAGCCCATGCCACGATACGTCTTGAATTTGCGTCCGTTATAGATTATTGTCTCACCGGGAGATTCTTCCACTCCTGCAAAGAGCGAACCAGCCATGATGCAGTCAGCGCCTGCAGCCAGTGCTTTCACTATGTCGCCGGAATAACGTATGCCGCCGTCGGCTATCACCGGAACGCCGCTGCCGTCTATTGCCCTGGCCACATTATAGATTGCTGACAGCTGCGGCACTCCAACGCCCGCAATTACCCTGGTGGTGCATATTGAACCGGGGCCGATGCCTACCTTCACTGCATCAGCACCTTCGTCAACAAGCATCTTTGCTGCATCGGCGGTACCTATGTTACCGGCAACAATCTCAGTACCCGGGAAGATCTTCTTAATATCCCTGAGGATGTCGATCACACTCTTTGTGTGACCGTGTGCAGTGTCAATGGCTATAGCATCAACGCCTGCCCCTACAAGAGCCTCAACCCTTGACAGGGTGTTTGGCGCAATTCCAACGGCAGCTGCAACCCTGAGACGGCCTTTATCGTCCTTGCATGCATAGGGTCTGTCTTTTGCCTTTGTGATGTCTTTATATGTCACCAAACCTTTTAGCCTTCCTTTATCATCAACAATAGGCAGTTTTTCTATCTTATATTTCTGAAGGACCTCCGCCGCAGCCGCCAGGTCAGTCGAGTGACTGAGAGTAATAAGCCGTGACTGCGGGGTCATGATCTCACTGATCCGACGCGAATAGTCCGTCTCAAAGCGCAGATCCCTGTTTGTTACAATCCCTACGAGGGCACCGTCGTCACTGATCACAGGTATGCCTCCGATCTTGAATTCCTTCATCAGGGCAAGTGCATCAGCGACAGTGCCATTGTCGTTAATGGTCACCGGATCGAAGATCATAACGCTCTCCGCACGCTTGACCTTTCTCACCATGGCAGCCTGCTGTCCTATTGACATGTTCTTGTGTATCACCCCTATACCTCCCTCTCGGGCTATGGCGATTGCAAGCTCGGCATCGGTAACCGTATCCATGGCCGCCGAAACGATAGGTGTATTGATAATGACGTTACGCGTGAACTTCGATCTCAGATCAACGTCGCGCGGAAGCACCTCCGAATATGCCGGAAGAAGCAGTACGTCATCGAAGGTAAGACCTTCAAACAGTAGTTTATCTTCAGAGAATGACATCGGGCAGGGTTTTATTTGGGGCGAAAATTACAAAAAAATGATGAGCACCGGCACATCTTAAATGTCAATAAAACGTTAAAAATGAGATTGAGTTACTAAATTTGTAAATAAGCAGCCTGCAACACAATGTTACCGGACATATACAGGGAGACACTGGCCCGTTACTGGGGCTTCACATCATTCAGGCCACTGCAGGAGGAGATTATCGATGCAGTGGTGTCAGGAAATGATGCCGTTGCCCTTCTGCCTACCGGTGGCGGCAAGTCGGTGACATACCAGATACCAGCCGTAGCCCGCGAGGGACTCTGCCTGGTGATCACCCCGCTGATAGCCCTTATGAAGGACCAGGTCACACGACTTAAGTCAATTAATATCAAGGCTATGGCGATCCATAGCGGGATGACCCGCGAGGAAGTCGAGATCTCACTTGACAACTGTCTCTACGGTGACTACAGGCTACTCTACGTCAGCCCCGAGAGGTTGCAGACCCCAGTCTTCAGGGCACGTCTGGCCCGCTTTAACTTCACCCTCGTGGCTGTCGATGAAGCTCATTGCATATCACAGTGGGGTTATGACTTCCGTCCTTCATACCTCCATATAGCCGAGATACGTGATATCATTGGCAAGGAGGTGCCGTTCCTCGCCCTGACGGCAACGGCAACACCCGCAGTGGTAAAGGATATTATCGCCCGGCTCGGTCTGAAGAATGCCCGGGTACTGCAGGCAAGCTTCAGGAGGTCCAATATCACATATGTGGTCAGGGAGGTCGAAGATAAGAGCGTTTACGTCATCCGGAGCCTGAAGAAGGAAGCCGGAAGCGGAATAATATATGTCAACAGCAGGAAAAGATCCAAAGCGGTAGCTGAAATGCTGCTCGCCAATGATATCGGGGCCGACTTCTACCACGCCGGCCTGCCCCAGGAGATGCGCGACAGGAAACAGCATGCATGGACCACGGGAGAAGTTCGCATAATTGTTGCTACCAACGCCTTCGGCATGGGCATAGATAAGGCTGATGTCAGATTTGTGATTCACTGGGACTGTCCTGACTCCATTGAGGCTTATTACCAGGAGTCAGGCAGGGCGGGACGTGATGGCAAACCCGCATTCGCTGTTCTGCTATGGTCACAGGACGAAAAGAAAAGACTGGCTGACTCAGTACGCATAAAATTTCCGCCGATAGACCGGATCAAGGATGTGTACGAGGCAATAGGCAACTTCTACCAGCTGCCGGTGGGATCAGGCAAGAACAGCGTTCACGATTTTGACCTGTGGAAATTCGTGACCGCCTTCAGATTTTCGGTGACGGAGACCCACAACAGCCTTAACTTCCTGCAGAAGGAGGGATACCTTGAATTCACTGACGAAATCAACAACCCTTCAAGAGTACACTTCGTTTTCAGCCGCGATGACCTCTATAAATTTCAGGTGGCAAATGAAGAATACGACAGGTTCATCAAACTCCTGCTCAGAACATACAGTGGAATGTTCTCAGAATTTGTTCCCATCAACGAGGAAACACTCGCAAGCAGATCGGGACTGACACGCGAGGCAATCTACCAGTATTTGCTGAGACTGACTTCGCAGGGCATAATTCACTTTATCCCCGGCAAGAAAAGTCCCCTGGTGATCTTTACGGAAGAGAGGCTTGACCGGAACCACCTGACAATTTCCCCCGACGTCTATTTGCGTGTCAGGGAGAACCACATTGAAAGGGTGGCAAAAATAACCGAGTACGCCGAGAACAAAACGCGCTGCCGGTCTGCTTTCCTCACCAACTACTTCGGGGAAGAAAACGGCCGATGCGGTTTGTGTGATACATGCCAGGAGAGAAATGAGCTGGAACTCAGCAAGTATGAGTTCGACCTTATAGTAGACAGGATAAAGGAGTTGCTCGCAGACATTTCCATGAGGCCTGAGGATCTTGCAGCCGCGATGGATTTGCCGGCAGAGAAAAGCACAAAGGTGATCCGCTGGCTGCTTGACCATGAGAAGCTGCTGTATGACGATGCCCATAAACTTTTATGGAAACGGTGATTAACCTCCTTTTATGAACCCGGAAGCATTTTTAAACTTGAAATGAATACTTTTGTCGATTATTTATAACAGATGGAACAAGAGGAGAAGATAATTTTTTCCCGTCAGGTAGTTGAGTATGCAGCTTCAGCTAATGAATTCTGCAAATACGTTGAGGGAATCAAGGAAACAAAAGGGATTGAAATACTGAAGGTCATGCAGCGGCTGTTGCCTTTCATATATCTTAGGGCATCGCTGTTGCCTCTGGTTGAACCTGTCCTTGAAGACGGCAATGAAAAGACGGTGAGCGAATTTGACTGGACACGCATACATGATACCTTGCTTTCCAGATTAGGGAACGATGATCCATTCCCGGTCATAGTTGATATAGGTGACCCCGCTGACGGACTGTATACAGGAAGCATTGCCGAAAGCCTTGCAGATATTTACCAGGACCTGAAAAACTTCATAGTCAACTATAAAAGCGGGAACGAAGAGGTAATGAATGACGCTGTCTGGGAGACGCTTATGAATTTTGAAGAATTCTGGGGAAAGAAAATGCTCAATGTCCTTGTCGCCATACATGCCGTCCTCTACTCAGTAGACGATGAAAAAGACACCAATCAAACTTCCGGCAATGATAAGGCAGTTTGATGAGAGTGTCACCGATGAAGACCTGAAGAAACTTCCCGTGGTGCAGTTTGAAGGCAGCGTAAAGCTGATTGACAGCATACAGAAGTTCGGTCAGGCGTTGAGTGAGATCAGCCGGTGCAAAATACTTGGGTTCGACACAGAGACGAGACCCTCATTTAAAAAAGGTACCAGGCATAAAGTTTCTCTCCTTCAGCTTGCAGACGACCGGAATGCCTGGCTCTTCAGGCTGAATATGATTGGACTTCCGCCGGAACTCACTGCCTTGCTGGCCAGTCCGGATATCATAAAGGTCGGAGTGGCTGTGCATGATGATATCAAGGCTCTGAGACACCTGGAGCCATTTGAACCCGGAGGATTCGTCGACCTGCAGACCGTAGTGGCCGCCCATGGTATCAAACAGCTTGGGCTTAAAAAACTGTCGGCAATTATTCTTGGTTTCTCAATCTCCAAGTCGCAGCAGACTTCAAACTGGGAAGCACCCGGACTGACACTGCCTCAGCAGGTGTATGCTGCCACTGATGCATGGGTTTGCAGGCGCATATACATGCAGTTGAACAGAAGGAGAAACCATTAAATATGAGCAAGTGACAATAACCCGAATAACCCTTAAAAAGGGTAAAGACCAGTCGGTAAGACGATACCATCCGTGGATCTTCTCCGGTGCAATAGCAAACATTTCAGGTTCGCCTGCCGAAGGTGATGTGGTTGAGGTATCCGCCTCTGACGGAACATATCTTGCCACGGGGCACTGGGCTCCGGGCTCGATAGCTGTGCGCATCTTCTCGTTTGTTCAGTGTGCAATTGACGAGGAGTTCTTCAGAAAGAAGATCGGTGATGCCTACAGGTATAGGCTTAATGCCGGTATTGCCGGAAAAAGCGAAACGAGCGCCTGGAGGCTTGTGCATGGCGAAGGCGACGGTCTTCCGGGCCTGATAATTGATATATACGGCAGCGTGGCAGTGATGCAAGCTCATACTGCAGGCTTCTGGCACATACGTGCGATGATTGCTGCACTCGTCCTGGAGGTACTTAAAGGCACCGTGACCTCAGTATATGACAAGAGCGAAGGTACAGTGCCATTCATGGCCAAACTAGGCGCTGTAAACAGGTACCTCGCAGGCGAAGAAGCCGGCAGCAACGGTGTCGTCACCGAAAACGGATTCAAATTCAGGGTTAACTGGGAGACAGGCCAGAAAACAGGATTCTTTATCGACCAGCGAGACAGCAGAAGCCTGCTGAGAAACTACAGCGAAGGACGGAAGGTTCTCAATATGTTCGGCTATACAGGAGGTTTTTCCGTCTATGCCATGGCCAATGCTGCCCTGGTGCACACCGTTGACAGCTCATCGGCGGCTACAGCGCTGGCAGATGAAAACGTCAACCTGAACTACGGCACTGACGACCGGCATAAAACATTCACTGCTGATGCCTTTAGCTACCTGGCTGAGATGAAGCGGGAATATGATCTGATAGTGCTCGATCCGCCTGCCTTCGCAAAGCATCAGACTGCTCTTGACAAAGCCCTGCAGGGCTACAGAAGGCTTAATGCGATTGCTATTGAGAAGATAAAACCGGGCGGCATAATATTCACTTTCTCCTGCTCGCAGGTGGTCAGCCGCGACGATTTCCGGCGCTCGGTTTTCGTGGCCGCTGCAAATACCGGAAGGAATGTGAGGATACTGCATCAGACAGGCCAGCCGCCAGATCATCCTGTAAATATTTATCATCCAGAAAGCGAATACCTGAAGGGGCTTGTTCTGTATATTGAATAGCAGAAATGGATCCGGCAACCAACATAAAGATCATTGCGCAAAAGCTTCACCTCCACGACTGGCAGGTTGAAAATACGTTAAGGCTTCTTGACGACGGCGCCACCATACCGTTTATAAGCCGTTACCGCAAGGAGATCACCGGGAGCCTGAATGAAGTACAACTCGCTGATATACGCGACGAATATGTGAGGCTGAAGGAACTCGATAAACGAAAGGAAGCGGTTATTAAATCTATCGAAGAGCAGGGTAAGATGACGCCGGAGCTGCTCTCCAGGATCAATGATGCCCTGACACTGTCGCAGCTCGAGGATCTGTACCTGCCCTACAGGCCAAAGAGAAGGACAAGAGCTTCTGTTGCGCGTGAGAAAGGACTTGAACCTCTTGCCCTGTGGCTGTTGGAACAGATACCCGGAGCGCCTGCGGATGAGGCGGAGAAGTATCTCACCGAAGATGTCGTGGACGTTGACGAGGCTCTTGCGGGCGCACGTGATATTATCGCCGAAATGGTCAGCGAGAATGAGCAGGTACGCGGAAACCTGAGGATACTG
This sequence comes from uncultured Bacteroidales bacterium, assembly GCA_963743775.1. Classification (GTDB taxonomy): domain Bacteria; phylum Bacteroidota; class Bacteroidia; order Bacteroidales; family VadinHA17; genus SR-FBR-E99. The sequence continues at coordinate 677,513 of CAVURA010000002.1, read as the reverse complement.
TATGACCGTGAGGCTGTCATCTCTTCCAAAGTATTAAAAGGAAAAGAGGAGGAGGGTAATAAGTTCAGCGATTATTTTGAGTGGTCTGAACCTCTCCGTCGCTGCCCTTCCCACAGGCTGCTTGCCATGCGCCGCGGCCAGGAGGAGGGATTCCTCAAGCTCTCGGTCGTTCCCCGCGAAGAAGAGGCTGTTGAGTTGCTGGAGAAGCAATTTATCAAGGCTCATAACCCCGCCGCAGCAGAGGTGAGGGCAGCTGTCAAGGACAGCTGGAGCAGGCTGCTTGCTCCGTCGATGGAGACGGAGTTCATGAAGGTTTCAAAAGAGAAAGCCGACGATGAAGCCATACGGGTCTTCGCCGACAACCTGAGGCAGCTGTTGCTCTCCCCGCCTCTCGGCGAGAAAAGTGTTATGGGCCTTGACCCCGGTTATCGCACCGGATGCAAAATAGTATGCCTCGACCGGCAGGGCGCATTGCTGCATAATGATGTGATATATCCGCATCCGCCGCAGAATGAAACTGCCAGAAGCGTAAGCAAACTGCTCTCCCTGGCAGAAAAATTTGGTATCGAAGCTATCGCTATAGGTAACGGCACCGCAAGCCGTGAGACTGAGGAGTTTGTGAAACAGTATCTCTCTTCTCAGGGTACTATAAAAGTGTACGTTGTGAGCGAGGCAGGCGCTTCAATATATTCAGCATCAAAAACAGCGCGTGACGAGTTTCCCGGACCATGATGTGACTGTCAGGGGAGCCGTCTCTATCGGACGCAGACTGATGGATCCGCTGGCTGAGCTTGTGAAGATAGATCCCCAATCGATTGGTGTAGGGCAGTACCAGCATGATGTGGACCAGGTAAGACTTCATTCCAGCCTTGACGAGGTTGTCATGTCATGCGTAAACGCAGTGGGAGTGGAAGTCAATACCGCCAGCCCGCACCTTCTCACCTACGTATCCGGACTGGGACCGCGCCTGGCGCAGAACATAGTCGAATACAGGAACGAAAACGGTCCGTTCAGGTCACGTTCAGGACTGATGAAAGTCAAGCGTATGGGCGACAAGGCCTATGAACAGGCAGCTGGGTTCCTCAGGATACGAAATGCCGGTAATCCCCTCGACGCCTCTGCCGTACACCCTGAGAGCTACCATATAGTGGAGAAGATGGCTGCCGATGCCGGCTGCACAGTAGCTGAGCTCATACAGGACGAAGCGAAACGCAAATCGATTGTGATAGAGAAGTATGTCTCACCCGAGGCCGGTCTTCCGACACTGAGGGATATCATTCAGGAACTGGCAAAACCGGGACGAGACCCGCGGTCAGCAATACAGGAATTCAGTTTTGCCGATATCCATACCCTGGAGGATGTCAAAGAGGGAATGACAGTGCCGGGAATAGTTACAAATATTACCAAGTTCGGCGCCTTTGTTGATATAGGAGTGAAACAGGACGGCCTGGTGCATGTCTCGCAGATGGCTGACAAATATGTGGATGATCCCTCAAAGGTGGTCAAGCTGCATCAGCATGTCACTGTGCGTGTGGTTGGAGTTGATATGCAAAGAAAACGGATTCAACTGTCAATGAAATTACTCAAGCAAGGCAGCAGAGAAGCGACCGTAAAGTCCCGACATGGTATGTCGGGATAGGGAGCTGTCAGATTGCAGGGCAGGCAACAGTAGGGAATTAAGAATTAAAATTTAAGAATTAAGAATTTGAAAATCAGATAATTCACAAATCGAAATTCGCAAATCGCAAATCGCAAATCGCAATTCACAAATCCCAATTCGCAAATCCCAATTCGCAAATCGCAAATCGCAAATCGCAATTCACAAATCCCAATTCGCAAATCCCAATTCGCAAATCGCAAATCGCAAATCCTCCAGACCCTGGACTTTCAGACCTCAGACCATAAGACTAACAGATAACAAGCAACCCATGAAAAGAAACGGACTATTAATCCTGGCAGTAATGATGCTTATCCTGGCATCATGCGGAACTAAACAACCGCAACCTCCGGTGGCTCAGAAAATCCCTTATGTCATCAGCAACAACGGCAATGACCGCGTTGATGAATACTTCTGGATGCGCCTGACTGATGAACAGAAAAATGCAGAGACGCCTGACTCACAGACCGTACGGGTTCTCAACTACCTGAACGCCGAGAATGACTATGCAAAGGCAATCATGAAGCATACCGAAGTATTCCAGCAGCAGCTGTTTGAAGAAATAAAGGGACGGATCAAGGAAAATGACGAGACAGTGCCATATCTCGACAATGGTTATTATTACCAGACAAAATACTACCAGGGAAAAGAATATCCGGTCCACTACAGATGGAAAGACGGATCTGCCGAACCGGGCCTCCTCCTCGATGTGAATGCACTGGCAGAAGGCCATAGCTATACGGGAGTGGGAGGACTGTCAGTCTCTCCTGACAATAACCTGCTTGCTTACGGGTTGGATCTCATCAGTCGCCGTCAGTATACAATATTTATTAAAGATCTCACTACGGGCGCACTGCTTTCCGATACCATTGCCAATACTTCAGGACAGGTTGAATGGGCTCAGGACAACAAAAGTATGTTCTATGTTGTCAAAGACCCCGAAACCCTGAGGGCAGCAAAGGTCATGAAGCACATCCTTGGTACCCCTGCGACTGACGACCAGGTTGTTTTTGATGAGGCGGATGAAACTTTTTCAGTTTACCTTGGCAAGACAAAGAGCAAAAAATATATTACAATCACTTCGGGACAGACCCTTACAACCGAAGTACACCTGGTTGAGACCGCAAAACCTGAAGGGCCGGTGACAGTGTTTGAACCGCGTAAGGTTGACCACCTATATACTATTGAGCACCTTAACGGCAAATTCTACATTAGAACCAATGCTGACAAGGCCAGGAATTTCAAGCTTATGGTCTGCCCTGAAAATAAAACTGGTATGGCGAACTGGACCGTTGTAATACCCCATCGCGATGACATCCTGCTGGAGAATTTTGAAGTTTTCGACAACTATCTTGTTGTGGATGAACGGATTAAAGGTCTTACTAACCTCCGGATCATCAGCCTTGCCGACGGTTCGGAACATTTCCTCGATTTTGGAGAAGAGACATACACTGCGGGCATCAACGTCAATCCCAACGGCAATAGCACCCTGCTCAGGTACGGCTACTCCTCGCTCACCACGCCTAACTCAGTATATGATTATGACATGGTGGCCAGAACCAGGACGCTTCTGAAACAGGACAGTGTGCTGGGTGGTTTTGATAAAAACAATTATGAATCAAAACGCCTGTGGGCAATGGCTGCTGACAGCACGATGGTTCCGATTTCCATCGTTTACCGGAAAGGATTTGCCCAGGATGGCAGTGCTCCGGCTCTCCTTTATGCATATGGTTCATATGGTTATTCCACTGATCCTTCATTCCGCTATTCCATAATCAGTCTCCTTGACAGGGGTTTTGTCTATGCAATAGCTCATATCAGGGGAGGAAGCGAGATGGGCCGGCAGTGGTACGAGGACGGTAAACTGCTGAAAAAGATCAACACCTTTACAGATTTCAACGACTGTGCCCGCTTTCTTATCGATGAGGAATATACTTCTGCGGAACACCTCTATGCAATGGGTGGCAGCGCCGGCGGCCTGTTGATGGGCGCTATCGTTAACATGGAACCGGCACTTTACAACGGAGTAATTGCACAGGTACCCTTCGTCGATGTCGTCAGCACCATGCTGGATGCAACCATACCACTTACTACCTTCGAGTGGGATGAGTGGGGCGATCCGCGCAAACAGGAGTACTATGACTACATGCTTTCTTATTCGCCATATGACCAGGTTAAGGAACAGGATTACCCTAACATGCTGGTTTCAACCGGTTACTGGGACTCTCAGGTGCAGTACTGGGAGCCTGCCAAATGGGTTGCAAGGCTGAGAGACAAAAAGACCGATGATAACGTGCTGATCATGGATGTCAACATGACCGCCGGACATGGTGGCGCGTCAGGGCGTTTCGAGCGGCTGAGGAAAACAGCTCTTGAATTTGCCTTCATACTCGATCAGGAAGGCATAAGTAAATAGAATTGTTTACCGGCTCCGGCACCTGATGATATACCCCGACACATACGAAGCAAAAATAGGATTTGACCGCATCAGGGAGTACCTGACGGCAAACTGCCTCAGCAGTGCAGGTATCCGCAGGGTGGAGGCGATGAAGGTTTCTTTTACAGGCGAGGAGGTAAGACAACGTATCGCATTGACTGAGGAGTTTCAGCAGATCCTTAATAGCAGCGACCTGTTCCCCTCGGACAACTACAATGATCCCCACTCAATGCTGGAGAAGCTCCGCATTGAAGGCACCTTCCCCGAACTTGAGGAGGTGGTGGCTCTCAGAGGATCGCTCGACACGATAAGGCGCATTATCGGGTTTTTTAAGAACAGGAAGGACGGCAAGTATCCGGGACTGACAGCCATGGCAGGAGCTGTCGTTTACTACCCATTTGTGAATGAAGCCATTGATCGGATAATAGATAAGGAAGGCAAGGTTCGTGACAATGCTTCACCGGCGCTGAAGGTCATTCGTTCCGAGCTGTCGGCAAAGAGTACGGCAGCTGTTAAGAAGCTTCATTCCGTACTCCGCCAGGCACAGGCTGACGGCATAGTGGACCGTGATGCAACAGTTGCAGTGCGCAATGGGCGCGGAGTGATACCTGTAAGCGCTTCCGACAAGCGGGGAATAAAAGGCTTTGTACATGACGAATCTGCCACAGGCAGAACCGTCTTCATTGAACCGGCCGAGGTGGTGGAACTGAATAATGAGATCACTGAGCTTGAGCACCAGGAGAGGCGGGAGATAGTCCGCATACTGACAACCCTGGCAGACAACATAAGACCTTATATAGATGATCTTTTTGACAACTTCAACTTCCTGGCTGAAACAGACTTTATAAGGGCAAAGGCGCTCTTCGGAGTAAGACTGCAAAGCATCAGGCCACCGGTTGCCGACACACCCCATATACGCTGGATCAATGCACGTCACCCGCTGCTCACTCTTTCCTTTGCACGCACCACGGGCAGGGAAGTGGTGCCGCTGACAGTCCGCATAGATAGCAGGGACCGTATCCTTGTCATCTCGGGACCTAATGCGGGAGGCAAGTCGGTCTGTCTCAAGACCGTGGCACTGGTCCAGTACATGCTGCAATGCGGTATGACCATACCTGTGGCTGAAGGCACTGAGACAGGTATCTTCGAAAAGTTCTTCATTGACATAGGTGACGAACAGAGCATTGAAAACGACCTCAGCACATACAGCTCCCATCTGATTAACATGAAGCAGATGCTGAGGCACGCCGATGACAAATCGCTGATAATGATAGACGAGTTCGGCACCGGTACGGAGCCGGTCATAGGAGGGGCGATTGCGGAGGCCATCCTCGCAGAGCTGAACAACAGGAAGTCCTACGGAGTGATTACTACCCATTATACCAACCTCAAGCATTTTGCCACCTCGCAGGAGGGAATAAGCAACGGTGCAATGGCATTCGACAACCAACTCATGCAGCCTCTTTTTCGGCTCGATCAGGGCAAGCCGGGCAGCTCGTTCGCTTTTGAGATTGCAAAGAAGATAGGCTTGCCTCAGGAGATACTCAATGATGCTGCCGTTAGAGCAGGAGAGGGTAACGTCGATTTTGACCGTAACCTCAGGGAGATTGCACGCGATAAACGATACTGGGAGAAAAAGCGTGAGACCGTGCGTCATCATGAGAAGAGGCTGGAAGAACTGATCACATCCTATGAGGCACAACTGGGCAGCATAAAGACACAACAGAAAGAAATTATAGGGCAGGCAAAGTATAAGGCGGAAGAGATGCTGCGCGAGACTAACAAGGTGATAGAGAACACTATACGTACTATCCGCGAGACCCAGGCAGAGAAAGAGAAGACGAAGGATTTACGTGTGGAGCTCGACACCTTCCGCGAACATCTGACTGCAGAGGTGAAACACCCCGATGTACCCTTGCCTGCGCCACCTCCGCTTAAGAGCAGTACGGCAGGAATTGTGAAACGCATCAGTAAAAAGGTGGCACCGGAACCTGTCGTGAAGAAGAAGACCGGCAGGCCTTCCGTGGGCGAGTATGTCAGGCTCACCGGAAGTGATACGGTGGGTGAGGTGACGGAAGTTAAGGGCAAAAAGCTGCAGATCATCTCCAACAGCCTGAAGATGACTGTCGATATCGACAAGACAGAGCCGGTAGACGGGGCCGCATACCTGAAGGAGATGTCAAAGAACCGCCCGCAGCAGAAGATAAACTGGTCACTTAACACGAGGAGAAACCAGTTCAATTCTGAGATCGATGTCAGGGGAATGCGTACTGAAGAAGCTTTGCAGAAAGTGCAGGAGTTCATTGACACCGCCATGATGATACAGTTCAGGCATCTGCGCATCCTCCACGGCAAGGGCAACGGCATCCTGAGGCATATGATACGGCAGTACCTGGTATCCACCGGCGCCGTGAAGAGTGCAGAAGATGAGCACGTTGAACGCGGCGGCGCTGGCATCACAATTGTGGAATTGGATATTTAATAACTTACTTCAATTATATATTTGCTTCATTACATCTCCATCTCATGAAAAAAAAACTACTCCATTTAATTACGCTCCTGTGTATTACAGTTTCACTCACTGCACAGACAAATGATTTCTATGACGATGCTCCGACAAATGCCCTGAAGGGAAGTAAAAAAATCCTGGTGACAGGTGAGGTGGCTAAGGAGATGACCATCGATCTGAACAGACTTCCACTGCATAGCCTAACTGTAAAAGAGACAACGCTGACAGACGGTGTTGTAAGCTTCGTAGGAGCATACCGCTATGACGGATACTCACTTTATGACATCCTTGATAAAATTGTTTTGAAGAAAAAGAACGAGGCTGAGTTTCCCCCGATCATTGACCTCTATGTTGAGGTATCCAATGAAGCAGGCGAGAGCGTGACATTCTCATGGGGCGAGGTCTATTACCCGGTGAACCGTCATCGCATACTGATTGCAACATCAGTTGCCCGCATTGTTCCCTCAAAGAGCAAAGACCTCTGGCCTCTGCCGCAACAGACCAGGGTGGTTGCAGGCAATGACCTTATCACAGCAAGGAATATAAGCAATCCTGTGCGGATCACCGTCAGGTCGCTCGACAGTAAATACGAGATAAAGAAAAACATGAGTCCGATGTTCAGCGGAACCATGAGGATAAGTGTCAATGGCAAACAAAGGAACATTATCACTGAGCTGCCGCAGGCAAGCGATGAAATGACATACAGGACAGTTTTCTACGGCCGGGGGATGGGTATTCACGGAACTACACCCTTCACGGGAATAATGCTGTCGGATGTTTTGTCGGGATACTATAATCTCTCCCCTGAGGTTCTTCAGAAAGGCATTGCCGTCATAGCAGGCGTCGATGGCTACCGTGCTGCCTTTACAATCAGCGAACTGGTCAACAGGAATGATCAGGAGGAGACGCTGGTAATTGACCGTAAAGATGAGCAGGGTTCGGGAAGGTTTTCACTCTTTCCTGCAGCTGACTTTTTCTCTGACCGGGCTATCAAGTCGGTCATGGAGATTAACCTGTTGCTGCCAATGGGCGGATCGAAGTGGGCTATTGTTGTACATGGCGGCGCCGGTGTCATCACCCGTGACCGTATGACACCTGAGACTGAAGCGGAATACCGTGCCATGATAAAGGCAGTGACAGATACCGGCGCCGCCATCCTTGCCCGCGGCGGCACTGCCCTAGATGCCGTTGAGCGCACTATACGGATTATGGAAGACTCACCTATGTTCAATGCCGGCAAGGGTGCGGTATTCACTCATGAAGGCATTAATGAACTCGATGCGGCTATAATGGACGGCAGCGACCTCTCGGCTGGCGCCGTTGCCGGAGTGACCGACATTCGCAATCCCATCTCTGCAGCAAGAAAGGTCATGGATGCATCTCCGCATGTGATGCTCTCAGGAAAGGGAGCATCGGAATTTGCCGCCGGACAGGGGCTGGAGATAGTCGACCCATCTTACTTCTACACTGAGAGACGCTATCAGGACCTGCAGAAAGCCCTGGAGGATGAGAAGCACGGAACAGTAGGGTGTGTTGCACTGGATATGAACGGTGACCTCGCTGCCGGCACCTCGACAGGAGGGATGACAAATAAGCGCTACAACCGCATAGGCGACACCCCGATAATAGGTGCAGGAAACTATGCCAACAACGCAACATGTGCAGTATCAGGAACGGGTCACGGAGAGTTTTTTATCCGCTTTACCGTCGGGCATGATATCTCTGCTCTCATGGAATACAAAGGACTGACAGTTGATTCAGCTGCGAGGCTGGTGGTCAGGGAGAAGCTTGTAAAGGCAGGGGGCACCGGAGGAGTGATTGCACTTGACCGCACCGGCAATATCTCCATGCCTTTTAATACTGAAGGCATGTACCGCGGATACCGCACCTCTGACGGATTTTCGGGGGTCTATATATTTTCGGACGAACCTGACAGGCTAATCAGGTAAAAGCCACAAAATAAAACGGCGCCCTGTCCAGACGCCGTTTTTCAATATATAATCTGTGTCATTTATAAAAGCCGTACTGATCCGTACGAAGCAGAAATCGTCACATCACCCGTGGGGTTGCTGCACTTGCCTACCTTACCCTCAAGCTCGGTTGAAGTGTTGCCCTGGATACGCCTGTCGGGTGAAAAATTGGCATCATCAACTTTAACGCTGCCGTAAGAGCTGTTTGCTTTCAGGTTGTAGCAGGCCGCCGGATCGATACCAAGCCTTACCGAGCAGTAACCGGCCTTGACATCAACCCCGGTGAACCCGGCAGGGATATTGTCAACCGAAAGATTTCCGTATTTGGTCTCAACCTCCAGCTTTTTGGTCACCGTTCCGATATTGATGTCAGTGTAACCGGCCATGATAATGACGTTATTTGAAGCCGTGACTTTATATCCGTCATACTTTGCGTCAGCCACCAGTGAGCTTACCTTACCTACCGAGATCTTTGAATAACGGCTGTCAACCAGCAGGGCAGTGGCCCTGTCAATACTGAACTGTCCGCAATAGCGTGCGTTGATATCAGCCCATCCAAGTTCATCAACTGTTGCTTTCCCATAGGCTACGACCAGGCTGTTTATAGGCTTGACATTGCCTCTTGTAAGTTTATTGACGGTCAGATCGCCGTATTTGACGTTTAGATTAGTCAATCCTGATACCTCATCTATGGCCGTGTTGCCATACTTGTTGGTTACATCCAGGTTGATATATGCCGGCATTTTGATGTTATAGTTGATACTGAACGTATTGGAACCGCCTTTCCAGTTGATTGAAGAGAACTCGCTACTGAATACTGTCTCAGCCGTCAGGTTGCCGCCTGTCTCGGTGAATTTTACAGTAATCATATCCAGTAGCTTATTTGCTCTTTCGGCAGATGAGTGATCAACCTTGACGGTGACATCGATAACGATGTTTTTTTCAGACCATGTCTCTGTAACCACCGAACCAAACTTGTTGATGACTGTGAGAGTGGTCTGGTCGGTAGGTGTCATCTCCCTGTGAAAGTCTTTCTTTACCTCTACTGCCGAGGCTGACAGGGTCGCCGCGCACAGTAAGACTGTGAATGCGGCTACCCGCTGGTTAAATTGTAACTTTTTCATGGCTGCTTGGATTTTCGGTTTCTGCTTTTATTTGTCTGAGCTGTTCAAGTAAATAGCTCATCACTTCTATTTTTTGCTGGTAATGCTTGATCATTGCATCAACGATGCGCTGGTCGCCCGGGTTTGCCTTAAGTTCTTTCTGGAGCTCCACATAGACTGAATCCATGCTTGTGAGCTCCTTCATCATGATCTCCTTCTGGTCCGGGTTGCTTAAATCGATGGTTGTGAATTCATTCTGCATGAATTTAACCTGGCTGACGTAATAAGTCTCAACCTCGCGATATTCGGGAGACACCTGGCTGAGGGTCATTGTCTTTTTCAGGTTCGGCTTGATGAAGTGGTCAAATGACCATAGCGATGAGAGAGTCACCAGAAGGGTCACCACGGCAGCCTTGAGCAGGTACGGAAGAATGCTCCGTTTGGCTTTTCCTGTATGCAACCGTGTCGCCAGCTTAAAGCTGAACCTCTCGAAGTGACCGTCTGACGGCTCCCTGTCGTCAAACTCACCTCTTCCTTTTTTGATTATCTCTTCCAGTGTATTCATGATAGATATTTGTTACTGTTTTTTAATTCGCCCACCAGCTTCTGCTTCGCTCTCGAGAGTTGTGATCTGGAGGTGCTGCTTGAGATGTTGAGCATCTCTGCAATCTCATCGTGGTCATAGCCTTCGATGAGGTAGAGAGAGAGTATCACCCGGTATCCTTCAGGCAGTCTTTCTATCGCTGCTTTGACTTCTTCAACCTTGGCTTCCACATCCTCATGGTAAGCAGCATCTTCATTGCTGTCGTCGCGGATGCCGGTGTGACTTTCAATGTCTTCAAAGATCGCTTTTCTCTTCCCGAGGGCGTCGAGTGATCTGTTTACCACTATCTTCTTCAGCCATGCGCCGAAGCTGACTGTACCCGAGTAGGTGTTTATCTTCTCAAATGCTGAGAGGAATGCTTCCTGCATCACATCTTCAGCTTCCATGTTGTCGTTCACAATACGCAGGCTCGTGTTATACATAGCCTTGTAGTACAACTTGTAAACCTGGAACTGAGCCTTCTGGTCTCCGTCACGACAACCGTCGATCAGGTCCTGATGTATGTTCCTGAATGCTGCTTCAACATTTTCCATCTTTCTTACAAGATCTGATTTGTATATGTTAGTCGCTGCACCCACGTACTTGAACTATTCATAGCAATGACGAATGTAATGCGTGAATGCTGCATCCAAGGTAAAAAAAAGCTGTCAGAGGATAAAAAAAAGTTTTTAGCCCTGTGTCACCGTTCCGGTAGCATAATTAAGCTCCGAGCCAAAGAGGCTGTGAGGGATGGAATAAACAAGAAGGAGAAGGAGAGCTGCAGCTATGGTGTAAGCCGGACGGTCCTTTTTGCGGTTCATGATGACAGCCAAAATCCAGGCGAAGACTGCAATAAGCGTCTTATTATCAGTAAGATCCCATCCGAAAGGTATTCCTGTCCACAGGTCGCCGAAGGCATACTTTTGAACAACCGGCCCGAGGATCATCCCTCCGGCAAGCAGCAGCCATAGCGCCCATCTTCCGTATTTCTTCTGCTCAGTCCTGCCAAAGGCCGCTGTTAGGCCTGCCAGGTTAGACATCAGCATGGCAAAAAACATGATGAGAATATGGGGTATCATAACCGCTGCCGGTACATTGCCCTTGAACCGTATCACTACCGGTTCATCCTTGCTGATAGTGATTTCGTCACCGGATGGTGGTGTTAGAATGATGTAGTATTCAAGTTTTCCGGCTTCAGGCTGGGAGGGGAGCTCCCCTGCAAGACGGCTTCCGTCACGGTTCATGGGCACGGAAACCCACTCTTCCTGCGACCGGAATTTCCGGTAGAAAATCTGCCCGGTAATGTTATCCGGGGCCTCAAAGCCAATGGTGCACGGGAGGGTGTTCGTCTGGCTCCTCTTCAGGCTTATATCATGCTCTGAGCCCTCAATTGTTACTGTTACCTTGTCAGGATATGTCGGGCCCGTCATTCTCTGGTACATTGCTGCCGCAATCGTTATGAGAACTGCTATTGTCCAGAAGAGAATCTTTTTCATGTCTGTTGAAAATCAGGTGGTTTTACAATTGAATAAGCAGAAGTTCATGTTTGCCGTCGCGTATTACATCGACAGTTATGAGTTGCCCCGGCTTGAGCTGACTGAGCCTGAACATATATTCCTCAATATCATTGACAGGTTTATTATCTATGGCAACAATGATATCACCCTTGATCATTCCGCCCAGAGCAGCCGGTCTGCCCGGAGTTACGTTGTCAGCTCTGAGTCCGTTTTTTATGTTCCCGGCAAAGTCAGGCATAATTCCCAGGGTTACTCCCCTGCGCCTTCCCATACCCTGCGGAGGAGCCATAGGCCCTGCCTCGCGGAAAGCCAGTCTTGCAGTGTCATTGGCGGCGGCCGTTACAATCTTGTATATAAGATTGCCTATTCTGACCATACCGGCATAGTTCAGTTTGTCATAAGTGTCAAAAGGGGTGTGATAGTCGAGATGCGCACCGGTGGTGATGAACAGAACCGGTATATTCTTTCCATAAAATGAAGAATGATCCGAAGGACCGTATCCCTCATTCGTGAAGCTGAGGCTGATCTGGGTCGTATCATTGAATGAGAGCACCGTGTCACGCAGTCCTGCCGCTGTACCTACACCGCCTACCTGTACCCCGTTCCCCTCTTTCATTCTCCCCACCATATCGAGGTTTACCATCAGGTCGACAGCTGAAGGACTGATGCCCATATGGTCAACAAAGTACTTCGATCCGAGCAATCCTATCTCCTCGCCGCTGAAAGCGACAAACAGTATGCTTCGCGCATGTTTGTGCCTGTCTGAAGCAAGCTTCTCGGCCAGTTCTATCATCAGGGCCACACCGGATGCGTTGTCATCGGCACCGGAATGAATAGCTATAGTATCCTGTATTCTGCTTGATGAACCCGGTCCACCCATGCCCAGGTGATCAAGATGCGCTCCGACAATGACATATTCATCCTTCAATGTTGTTCCCTCAAGGACCATCACCACATTGGCAGTGATGGCATCCCTGGCTATTACCTCAGCCTCTCCGTCAGCTGTTGAGGCAGTCATGAAGCTTTCAGGTCTGAGGTCTGTACCGGCTCTCTTTTCAAGTTCTTTCAGTGTTTTTCCGGAAGACTTCAGGATTGTGTCGGCGACACCTCGTCTGATCTGTATCACGGGAATTCCTGAGCTGCTCTCGCTCCGTAAGGGTTTGTCAAGGTTATCGACGGCATCCCATCCCTCACCGGAAACGAGCAATACACCTGCGGCTCCGTTCTCCCTTGCTGACATGACTTTCATACGGTCAGACGACAGGGTGCTGTAAGCTGAAGCAGCGGCATTCGATTCCGGGTACCCTCGTAGCAGAAGCACCCATTTACCCTTGAGATCAATACCCTGATAATCATTCCATTGCATTGAATCATTTGCTGCCATGAAACCGTAACCACAATAGGCCACCTCCGCTTTAAGAGAGCTGTTAGCCGTCATGGCAAGCGGAACGAAGTCGGTTCCGGGAACCAGTTCATTCCCGTTTATTAAAAGCCTGTTTGCTTTGCCGATCTCAGCAGAGACATTCACGACGAACCGTTGCAGGCCGTCGCCGGTAAAAGGATCCAGTTTTGCTTTTTTGAACTCCCTTTCTATGTAGGCTGCAGCCAGAGTGTCGTTGCCTGTCCCCGTACCTCTTCCCGCAAAATCATCCTCAGTCAGGCGGGATGTTATATCCAGCAGCTCATCATGAGTGATCATCGGATTGCGGCTTGTGCCGGCGCAGGAGGTTAGCAGAATCGCAATGACTGCGCTCGCAATTAAATTATATTTCATATAAGTTCTACTCAAACTGTTTAATTGCCTTTTTAATAATTGAAATGGCATCGCGGAGCTGATCTTCCGTTATAACAAGAGGAGGTGCAAACCTGATTATATGTCCGTGGGTAGGCTTAGCCAGCACACCAAGCTCCATCATTGCCAGGCAGACATCCCATGCTTCCTTTCCGTTCTTCGGTCTTATGACGATGGCATTGAGGAGGCCTTTGCCCCTTACAAGCTCGATCATGTCTGATTTAAAAGTCCCCATTTCGTCACGGAATATCTTCCCGAGATATTCAGCTTTCTCTGCGAGTTTTTCTTCCCGTACAACCTCAAGGGATGCTATCGCCACTTTACCGGCCAGCAAATTCCCTCCGAAGGTTGATCCGTGCTCGCCGGGTTTGATAGTTAGCATGATACTGTCATCAGCCAGAACTGCAGAGACGGGCATCGTACCACCTGAGAGGGCTTTACCCAGTATGAGGATATCGGGTCTCACTCCCTCATGGTCGCAGGCCAGCAATTTACCGGTCCTGGCAATGCCTGTCTGCACCTCATCGGCAATGAAGAGAACATTTTTCTTTCTGCACAGGTCATAAGCTTTCCTTATGTATCCTTCATCAGGAACGAATACACCGGCTTCACCCTGTATAGGCTCAACCAGGAAACCTGCAACATCAGGATCGTTCAGGGCATTCTCCAGTGCGGGAATGTCATTGTAGGGAATTGTGATAAAGCCCGGCGTGAACGGCCCGTAATCCTTCCTTGCATCCGGGTCCGTAGACATGGAAACAATGGTTATGGTGCGTCCGTGAAAATTGCCTTCACAAACAATGATCTTCGCCTGGTTTTCCTTAACACCTTTTACAAGATAAGCCCATTTGCGGCATAGCTTCAGCGCAGTCTCATCAGCCTCTGCCCCGGTGTTCATAGGCAGCACTTTGTCATAACCGAAATACTTTGTGATATATTCTTCATACTCACCAAGCACTGAATTGAAAAATGCCCTGGAGGTAAGGGTGAGTTTCTGAGCCTGCTCAATTAGGGCAGCGGTGATTTTCGGATGACAGTGTCCCTGGTTTACTGCCGAATAAGCTGAAAGAAAATCATAATAACGCTTTCCTTCTACATCCCACACAAAAGGCCCCTGGCCTCTTTCAAGAACAACCGGCAGCGGATGGTAATTATGGGCACCGAACCTTTCTTCTCTTTCAATGTATTCCTGAGGTTTCATTTGCGACATTTTCTTTGTTATTATGTTTTTAACGGGAAGGCAATTTTACGAACCTTTTTCGACATAAAGAAACAAAGAATCATGAATCTCCCTTGAGGAGGTCAGGTCTCTTTTGTTCTGTGCTGCGGAGCGACTGTTCGAAACGCCATTTTTCTATTTCAGGAGTGTTACCGCCAATCAGTATATCCGGCACCTTCCAGCCCCTGAAATCAGCCGGCCTGGTGTAGACAGGAGGGGCAATGAGATTATCCTGGAATGAGTCTGACAGTGCAGATTCAGAATCTGATATCGCTCCGGGAAGAAGTCTGACAATTGCATCTGTGATCACTGCCGCTGGAAGCTCACCACCGGTAAGAACATAATCACCAATAGATATTTCCATGGTGACGAGATGATCCCTGATGCGCTGGTCGACACCTTTGTAATGGCCCGCAAGAATGATGATATTATTTTTCAACGACAGCTCATTGGCAATATGCTGGCTGAAAGGTGTACCGTCGGGTGAGGTGTAAATAACCTCATCATAGTCACGCTGAGCTGAAAGCTGAGTGATGCAGTTGTAAACAGGTTCTATCATCATCACCATTCCGGCGCCTCCGCCGAAGGGGTAATCATCAACATTCCGGTGTCTGTCAGTTGAAAAATCACGCAGGTTGATGATGTTGATCTCAGCCACACCTTTGGCCCTTGCTCTCTTGATTATAGATTCGTCAAAGGGGCTTTTCAGAAGCTCAGGCAGTACTGTAATTATGTCTATCCGCATATAAAACTCAATCGGTAAATCTAATAAAGTTTTTTTTGTATTTTTGAGAGTATTAAGTCCAAATTAACCTTTAATAAAATCAGAAACATGGGAAAATTTGTAATCTCGAAGAGAAAGAATGGTGAATTCCAATTCAACCTGGTTGCTGGCAATGGTGAGATAATCCTTACCAGTGAAGGTTATGCATCAAAGCCTTCATGCATGAACGGCGTCAAGTCGGTTATGAAAAACGCATCTGAAGTCAAGAGGTTTGAATCGAAGGTGGCAAAGAACGGCAAATTTCATTTTAACATCAAAGCCACAAACGGCCAGGTAATAGGCTCAAGTGAAATGTACGATTCACAGAGCAATTGCGAAAACGGCATGGCATCGGTAAAGAAAAATGCTGTTGATGCCAAAATAGAGGATAAGACCAAATAGACAAATCTGATATTTAACAACCCTGCCTGTTGACAGCAGGATTTAATCTACCCGGTTGAGAGCAATGGAGTGCAGAAGTGGTTGCGGAGCATGTTGCATTGCTCCCTCAATATCATCGCCTATTCCGGGTATGCCGGATGGTAAACCTGCAGGGGTGAGGTGCTTGCATCTCACCCCTGATTACAGGTGCGCTCTGTGGGGCAAGCCCGGACGGCCCGAGGTCTGCTCTGCATTCAGGGCCGAACCTGATTTCTGCGGAAATGACCGCAATGAGGCCATGTCGATACTGTCCTCACTGATCTGATCTGAAGTTTTTCCGGGATATCACTAAATTTTCGTCTGCCAGTGTGGAATGTGAAAAATGACATTAATTTAGTTCCCTGTTAACCTGTGAAGTTAAACTCCAATAACTGAAACCATGAAAAACAAATTGATCCCACCGGGGTATCTCTTTCCAAAGAGCTATTCCAATTATGTATTCATTCTGCTATTTCTGCTCTACCTTTTTGATTACGCCGACAGAATGGTTGTCAATTCGATGTTTTCCTACATACAGAGTGACCTTAAAATAAACGATTTTCAGTCAGGATGGCTTGTATCAATTATATATCTTACGATAGGGTTACTGACTTTCCCGGTTTCAATTGTTGTTGATCGCTGGAGCAGGACAAAGACTATAGGAATAATGGCCATAGTATGGAGTTTGGCCACTCTGGCGTGTGCTTTTACCGGCAATTATATTCAACTTTTCATGGCGCGAATCTTTATTGGCTTTGGTGAAGCCGGATATGCACCCGGTGGCAGTGCTCTCATTTCAGGCATGTACCCAATTGAGAAACGTTCTAAAATGATGGGTCTGTGGAATGCTTCAATACCCGTTGGCTCAGCGATTGGTGTTACTATGGGGGGCATAATTGCAAGCTCCTGGGGATGGAAACATGCTTTCGGGATTGTGGCTGTTCCGGGACTTATCATAGCTATTCTCTTCCTCTTTGTCAGGGACTACAAGACTGTTGATCTTTCTAAAGTTGACCACAGCAACAACAGGATCAAGATGGAGAAGAAGGACATAATTAAGGAGTTCCTGAAAAAGCCGTCTGTGATATTTACCTATTTCGGTATGACAGCAATTGTATTTGTTACCACCGCAATGATAGTCTGGCTTCCGAAATTCTTTCAAACCACAGCCGGAATGGATCCCAAAAAAGCCGGTACTCTTGCAGGTGCTGTAATGATGCTTGCATTAATAGGTGCACCCATGGGCGGCTACATCATTGACAGATGGAGAAAGACTGAACCGAGAGCAAGAATGCTCTTCCCTGCAATCACAACGTTTATCTCAGCCCTGTTGCTGTTTCTTGCCTTCTACCTCTTTAAAGGCACTGCTCAGCTGATAACCCTTTTCGTTTTCGGGATTTTTATAATGCTGTTCATATCGGGCGCGGCGGCTGTAACACAGGATGTCATCCATCCGGGACTTAGGGCAACATCGTATGCGATTGCCGTACTGGTGCAGAACCTTCTGGGCTCATTTACAGCTCCGATAGTCCTTGGCAGGATATCTGACCTGACAAATATAAAGACAGCAATGAGTATTCTTCCGTTCTCTTTATTGCTGGGGGCATTGCTTTTCCTGATTGGCTCCAGATACTATATGACTGATATGGAGAAGGTTACACACATAAAACTTGAGGCTCAATAGGTGAGAATAGCCCTGCTTGGATACGGTCGTATGGGCCGTGAGGTTGAACATGCTGCTGTGGCAGGAGGACATTCCGTGATCGTCAGGACGGATATAAATAACCCGGGCGACTTTGATGAAGATGCAGCTTCCGGCTGCGATGTGGCAATAGAATTCTCTGGGCCGGAGGCAGCAGCTGATAACATCATCCGGGCACTCTCTTTCGGTGTGCCGGTAGTCTCCGGTTCTACCGGATGGCTGGCCAGATACGACGAGGTGTTTCGCCTCTGCAACGAAAAAAACGGATCATTCATACATTCATCAAATTACAGCATCGGAGTAAATATTCTCTTCAGACTGAATACGGAACTGGCACGATTATTGGATCTGCTTCCTGATTACCGGGCTGCAATTGAGGAGACACACCACGTAAAGAAGCTTGATGCTCCCAGCGGTACAGCCATTACGCTTGCGGGAGGTATCGCAGGACAGCATCATGCCTATGACGGCTGGCAAATAGCAGGGGAGAGAGCGGGTCCCGAAAAGATACCAGTTACATCAGTAAGAGAAGGAACGGTACCGGGAATACACACTGTGACATGGACATCTGATGCCGACATAATAACTCTGAAGCACGAGGCTCTGAACCGCAAAGGATTTGCTGCAGGAGCCCTGCTGGCTGCCGGGTTCATTTCGACCCGCAAAGGGGTTTTTACAATGGCTGACGTCTTAAGTATATAATTATAGTTAGATTTGCACAGTAAAAGAAAAGAGATGAACGGTATATTCCAGAGCAAGTATTTCAAATTTGGCATCGTAGCAGTTTTATACATCCTTTGGGTCATTTGGATGGGTAGTTTCTGGTGGCTCTTTGGACTGCCTGTGGTCTTTGATATATATGTCAGTAAGAAGGTCAACTGGGCATTCTGGAAGAAGCGCACCGGCAAAAATAACGTTGTCATCGAATGGCTTGATGCCCTGATCTTTGCAGTAATAGCTGTCACCCTCATCAACATATTCTTTTTCCAGAATTACCGCATTCCCACACCCTCAATGGAAAAATCACTCCTTGTTGGTGATCATCTGGCGGTCAGCAAAGTTGCTTACGGACCGCGTATGCCAAATACACCGCTTGCATTCCCGTTTACACAAAATACAATGCCTTTCTCGAACAGGAGAGGCAAATCATGGTCGGACCTGATCCACCTCAAATACAAGAGACTCCCCGGCTTCGGCCATGTTAAGAACAATGATGTTGTGGTATTTAATTTTCCTGCAGGTGATACAGTGTGCCTGGAAAATACGGCGGTAAGTTATTATGAGATTGTCAGGGAACGTGCCGAAGCACTGACAGTAGACGATATAAGGGCAAACAGGAAGCTAAAGACCAGGGATGAATATACTTCTGTTGCGAGGCAGCTTGTACGCAGTGAGAATACGGTTATCTACAGGCCTGTTGACCGTCGTGATAACTATGTAAAGCGCTGCGTGGGCATCCCCGGAGATACAATTACTATAAAGAGCGGACAGCTGTATGTCAACAATGTCGAAGTGCCCGATAACGAGACACAGCAGACATCGTATTACGTGCGCACAAACGGCACACGCATCAACCCGAAGGCATTCGAGAGAATGGGAGTGTCAAAATCGGACCAGTCACTCATGCTCTCAGGAACAGTCTACAGGCTCCCGCTTACAAAGGGCAATGCAAAGCTGATTTCAGGCTTTACCAATGTGACGGGAATCGAAATGGATATCAAGAGGGCAGGGGAGTACGCCTCTTACATCTTCCCTCATGACCAGGGATACAGGTGGAATGAGGATAACTTCGGGCCGCTCTGGCTGCCTTCGAAAGGAGCCACGGTCAAAATTGACCATTCAAACATTTGCCTCTATTCACAGATCATTCAGATTTATGAGGAGAATGAGCTGAAGATAACAGACAGCCTGATCTACATCAATGGCAAACCTGCAGACAGCTACACTTTTAAAATGGACTATTACTGGATGATGGGTGACAACAGGCACGACTCTGCCGACTCCCGTTTCTGGGGATTTGTTCCGGAGGATCATATCATCGGCCGTCCGGTACTTGTCTGGCTGTCGATAGACAAGGAAGCCTCAGGCATTAAAAAGGTAAGATTTAAAAGGTTCTTCAAATCAGCAAGATAAAAAAAAAGCGGGCTGACCCGCTTCTTTTTATTCCTTAACCTTGTCCACTATCGCCTTGAAGGCTTCCGGGTGGTTCATTGCAAGGTCGGCCAGGGTCTTGCGGTTGAGGGTGATACCCTTCTTGTCAAGGCCGCCGATGAATTCTGAATAGCTCATACCGTAAAGGCGTACGCCTGCGTTGATCCTCTGGATCCATAGCGCCCTGAACTGTCCTTTCTTGTCTTTGCGGTCACGGTAGGCATAGGCCAGACCCTTCTCAAGTACGTTTTTGGCAACACTGTAAACATTAGCGTTGTTGCCAAAGTACCCTTTGGTCTGCTTGAAAATCTTTTTTCTCCTCGCCTTTGATGCTGGTGCGTTTGTTGATCTTGGCATTTTCTTTTCTCTTTTTCGGATGTAAGCGCCGTTAAGGTCTTTTGTGCTTCACATCCAGGTTAATAATTCTTGTTGATTATCACGCTGTCAGGTGGTTAATACTATTTTAACCCGAGCATAAGTTTAACATTCTTCTGGTCAGCCTTATCCACCATTCCGTCGTATGTAAGATTCCTCTTACGCTTGGTCGACTTCTTGGTAAGGATGTGGCTTTTAAAAGCATGCTTACGCTTGATCTTACCTGTACCGGTCAAAGTAAATCTCTTCTTTGCGCCCGGATTTGTTTTAATTTTTGGCATGTTGTAAATATATATGTATAAAAAAATTCTATTTCTTTTTCTTCGGAGAAAGGATGATGATCATTCTTTTTCCTTCCAGTCTCGGCGTCTGGTCTACCTTGCCGTATTCATCCAGGTCACTGACAAACCTTGCAAGCAGTTTTTCACCCTGGTCCTTGAAGAGAATTGATCTTCCCTTGAAGAATACGTATGCCCTGACCTTTGCTCCCTCTTCCAGGAAATTAATTGCGTGCTTCAGCTTAAAATTGTAATCGTGATCGTCAGTGTTCGGTCCGAACCGTATCTCTTTCACAACTATTTTCGCTGCATTGGCCTTAATCTCCTTCTGTTTCTTTTTCTGCTGATAAAGGAACTTCTGATAATCAACAATTTTACAGACTGGCGGGTCTGCGTTGGGAGATATCTCAACAAGATCCAATTCCATTTCGTCAGCCAGATCGAGGGCATCCCTGATATCCATGACCTTCGGCTCGATGTTTTCACCAACGACCCTTACTGTCCTCGCTGTGATCCTGTTGTTAATCCGGTGTTCCGGTTCCGGTTTTCTTCCCGGCCTGGGCCTGGAAAAGATTGGTCCTGCTATGATATTGTCCTCCAGTTAAGTTAATAATATGCTTTAATTCAATCTATTAAACATCAATTTCTTTCGAAATCTCATTCCTGATCAGGCTGACAAACTCATCAGGTTTCATAACTCCCTTATCGCCTTCACCCTGCCTTCTGACAGAGACAGTCCCGCTCTCAACCTCTTTTTCACCTATCACCAGAAGGTAGGGAATCCTCTTTAACTCATTATCCCTTATCTTCTTACCTATCTTTTCGCTCCTGTCGTCAATCAGGGTGCGAATATCGGAATTATTAAGGAAATTCAAAATAGTTTTTGCATAATCATTGAATTTTTCGCTGATCGGCAGAATAACAACCTGGTCGGGAGTGAGCCAGACAGGAAATTTCCCGGCGGTATTTTCAATGAGAACGGCAATAAACCGTTCCATGGAACCGAATATAGCCCTGTGTATCATTACCGGCTGATGCTTCTGGTTGTCGCTGCCTGTATACGACAGTTCAAACCTCTCAGGGAGATTGTAATCAACCTGTATGGTGCCGAGCTGCCATCTGCGTCCGATGGCGTCCCTTACCATGAAATCGAGCTTGGGTCCGTAGAAAGCGGCCTCGCCTATTGCTATCGAAGTAACCAGGTTTTTCTCACCGGCAGCTTCAATGATGGCTTTTTCAGCCTTATCCCAGTTCTCATCTGACCCTATGTATTTTTGCTTGTTGGCGGGGTCACGCAGTGAGATCTGCGCTGTGAACTCATTGAACCCGGCAATTTTAAAGATATACTGGACAAGGTCAATAATGCTTTTAAACTCTTCCTTGATCTGATCAGGACGACAATAGTGGTGGGCGTCATCCTGTGTGAAGCTGCGCACTCTGGTAAGTCCGTGGAGCTCACCACTCTGTTCATAACGGTAGACTGTGCCGAACTCAGCCATCCTCAGTGGCAGATCTCTGTATGAGTGCTGTGTGGCGTTGTATATCTCGCAGTGATGAGGGCAGTTCATGGGTTTGAGCATGAAGACCTCACCCTCCTGCGGCGTGGTTATCGGCCTGAACGAATCAGCGCCGTATTTCTCGTAATGACCGGAGGTCTTGTAAAGATCGACATTGCCGATATGCGGTGTCGAGACCATCACATAACCTCTTCCCCTGAGCACCTTCGTCATGAAATCAATGAGCCTCTGTTTCATGTCGGCTCCCTTGGGAAGCCAGAGAGGCAGACCCATACCCACCCTTGGTGAGAAGGCAAACAGCTCCAGCTCTTTTCCAATGCGCCGGTGATCACGCTTGCGGGCCTCCTCGATCATGACCATGTACTCATCAAGCATCTTCTGCTTCGGGAAGGTTATACCGTAAATGCGCGTCATCATTTTGCGCTTCTCGTCTCCTCTCCAGTAAGCGCCGGCCAGGCTCAGGACACGTATGGCTTTTATAGATGATGTATCAGGCAGGTGCGGCCCGCGGCAGAGGTCGGTAAAGTTCACCCTGACGGTACAGGGTGATAGTACCGTCTTCAAGCTCCGAGATAAGCTCGGTCTTATATTCATCTCCCTTTTTTGCAAAGATGTCCATGGCGTCCTTCTTGCTTACCTCGGTACGCACTACCGGACTGTTCTTTGCAGCAAGCTCCTTCATACGGTCTTCAATGACCGGCAGGTCTGAATCCGTAATGACTTTTCCTTCACCAGGGTCGACGTCATAATAGAATCCGTTCTCGATAGCTGGTCCAATGCCGAATTTCATACCAGGATACAGTGACTCAAGAGCCTCTGCCATCAGATGGGCCGATGTGTGCCAGAACGCATGCTTTGCCTCAGGGTCATCCCACTTGTGCAATTTCAGTGTGACGTCAGCGTCAATAGGGCGGGAGAGATCCCATAGTTCACCGTTGACCGTTGCTGCATATACATCAGCGGCCAGCCGCGGACTGATGGATACCGCCACCTCATAGCTGCTGATACCATTCTGATACTCCCTGACAGAGCCGTCCGGGAATGTGATCCTGATCATTAACGTTGAATTAAAATTAGTTCGCAAAGATAACGATTTTTTGCACGCAGATGATCACACTCCTTTATCTGCAGTAGTATAGTCAGTTTTTACCGTAAATCATTGGCACAGATTTTGGATTTGATATAACAGCACTAATACACGGCAGTCATGAAAAGAATGATTTTTTTAACAGCGGTAGCAGCAATAATGCTCAACTCATGTGACTTCCAGCCCGACGCTTTTTTCTACGCAGACAAGCTAACGGCTGAAATAGGTGAGGAAGTCTTCTTTACCAACGGCTCGCACAATGCCAACGATTTTGAGTGGGACTTTGGTGACGGCACCTGGTCAGATGCCTTCGAGGTTGTCCATTCATATGCTGCTTCAGGCACCTACACGGTGGTTCTGAGCGCCTTCTCTTCATCAGGCGACGTTGACAGAGCCTATACTGAAATCGAGGTCCTTTCGCCCACAATGCTCGAGGTGGAAGTGCTGGAGTGGTATGACCAGTACCCAGTTCAGGGTGCAAGCGTGATACTCTACCCAACCGAGACTGACTGGGATAATGAGACCAACGCAATTGTCGAAGGGTTTACCAACTCGGCAGGCAAGGTGATATTCACTGACCTGGGACCATACGTTTACTATATTGATGTCTGGCAGGCAAATCATAATAACTATACTCTCAGGGATGAAGACGTCAACTTCATAAGAACCGACCAGCTTTATAAGAATGAGCTTAATCAGTTCATTGCCTGGGTTGATTATACCGGTACCAAGGGTACGGCAGCACGTGACAGGAAACAGCTTCTGCCTTCCAAGAGCAGGACCCTGGCCGCGACGGTAAAGAAGTAAATCCGGGGGAGTATAAAAATTATTTCAGGGATTCCGGTTGTGATAAAATTAGCTAAGTTTGTGAGTTCACGAACCTAATCAAAAAAATCACTTGGATACAAAATTTGCACTTGGTGGAATAGACTACCTGATCATGGGGGTCTATTTCGTTTTTGTACTGGGTATAGGATGGGCCCTGAAAAAGTACATGAAGAATGCCTCAGCTTTTCTCGAAGCTGGCAGGTCCATCCCGGCGTGGGTCGCAGGTCTTGCGTTCATCTCCACCAACCTCGGTGCCCTGGAGGTGATGGGTATGACCGGCTCCGGTTTGAAGTACGGTATGCACACCGTTCATTTTTACCTGATAGGTGCTATCCCGGCAATGGTCTTTCTGGCTCTTTTCATGATGCGGTTCTATTATGGTTCCAAAGCCAGGTCAGTGCCTGAATATCTGAAACTGCGCTTCAATGAGAAGACCCGTGGTCTCAACGCCATTCTGTTTGCAGTTATGACTATTCTTGCTTCAGGGATTGCCATGTACGCACTCGCGATCCTGCTTGAGAATGTGCTTGGGTGGAACTTTCTTGTTTCACTCTTTGCATCGGCAGCCATAGTGCTTGCATATACATATCTCGGCGGCCTGTCATCAGCTATTTATAACGAAGTGCTGCAGTTCTTCATAATCATTATCGGCCTTCTTCCGATGGCAATTCTTGTTATGAAGGATGTAGGAGGGTGGCACGGGATGCAGGAGAGCCTGGCACCCATTGTTACGGCAAAGGGATATGCTCCGGATACGTGGACGACACATTGGAAATACACGGGCAGCGCTTCGGATAATCCGTTCGGGGTTGCATGGTATGGCATCTTCGCAGGACTGGGGTTTGTTCTCGCTTTTGGCTACTGGTGCACGAACTTTCTGATTGTTCAGCGTGCCATGGCAGCCGAATCAATGACTGCGGCGCGTAAGGTGCCCCTCATCGGAGCCATACCAAAGATGTTCATACCTTTTCTTATCATTCTCCCGGGCGTTGCTGCCCTTGTACTGCTGAATGATCCGGCCAAAGGATTTGTCCTGCCGCTTAATGACACAGGCCAGCCGATATATGATTATACAATAATAATGCTGCTGAAACAATACCTGCCGGCAGGTGTGCTGGGGCTTGGCGTTACTGCCCTCCTCGCATCATTTATGTCTGGGATGGCGGGTAATGTATCTGCTTTTAACACTGTCTGGACTTATGACATTTACCAGAGTTATATCAGGCCCACCACAGGTAATAAGGAGGCTGATGACAAACATTATCTGAAAGTCGGGAGGGTAGCCACTATCCTTGGCGTTCTGGCAAGCATAGCTGCAGCATTCATAGCCAGCAAGTTCGGAAACATCATGGACTTCCTCCAGGCGATCTTCTCAATGATCAACGCGCCTCTCTTTGCTGTGATCCTCCTGGGGATGTTCTGGAAACGGTCCACCGGAAATGCTGCTTTCACTGGTCTGCTCGCGGGCTTCCTCATTGCACTGCTGCATCACGGACTGAGCGTACCTGAGGGAGCTACCACACTCGTCAAAGGAGGTTGGATCGCACCGCTGATTACATATCCAGTTGAGATGGCTCAGAATTTCTGGACAGCAATTTACGCATTCTCGGCTGCGACATTACTGACAGTGATTTTATCGCTTCTTGCAAAGCGCACCAAGACCGATGAAGAACTCAACGGCCTGGTCTATTCAATGACCCCCAGGCTCGACGACAGCGGCGTGATATGGTACAAGAGACCATGGTTCCTTGCTGTGATCGTCGGCATCATGTTTTTTGCCCTGACAATATTGTTCTGGTAGATTAAAATATTGATATCATGATAGATATAAGGTTTCCGTTAGGACTGATGTTCTCAATATTCGGCGTGATTCTGACCATATACGGTCTGGCCACGATAGGCCAGCATGCCATTTATGTAATCTCGCTGGGCGTAAATGTCAACCTGATATCAGGCATCTTCACCTTGATATTTGGCCTTGTGATGCTCTTATTCTCTGACCCCGTAAGGAGCAGAATAAGGAAGAAAAAATAATATCAGATTTGCGATTCTTAATGTGCGATTCTCGATTTAATAATTATTAATCTCCATCCGCAACTCGCAAATCACATTTCCCAAATCCCAAATCGCAAATCGCAAATCGCAAATTTTCACTATCCCTTCCTGGGCTGTTACAAGTTGTCGGAGAATACCGATGGCGGCAGTGCCCGCAGATTATATCTTGAAGCCATAACCTCACCGTAGGCTCCGGCAGAGCGTATTGCTATCAGGTCGCCACGCCTTGTCTCCGGGAGCTCAATAAACTTGCCGAAGGTATCAGTGGTCTCACAGACGGGGCCGGCAACCGTGTATTTCTTCTCCGCCAGTTCTGAGGTCAGATTATCTATGCGATGATATGCATGGTACAATGCGGGCCTAAGCAGATCAGTCATGCCAGCATCAAGGATCACGAACGTCTCGGCTGCACCTTCCTTGACAAATAAGACCCTGGTGATGAGTGAACCGCATCCGGCGGTCAGCGAACGTCCCAGCTCAAAGGAGATTGTGCTTCGTATCTTTTTGTCGAGGTGCTCGCGGAAGACGTTGAAGTAATCGGCAAACGCGGGCATCTGATCCGGCTCGGAATAGTTTATTCCCAGTCCTCCGCCCACATTGATATCAGCCGGTTCAAGTCCCCTGTCAGTAAACCAGTCATACAGCTCGTTCACTCTTGAACAGAGATTCCTGTATACATGAAGATCGGTGATCTGTGATCCGATGTGAAAATGAATTCCACTGAAAGAAACATTCTTTAAATCCGGCAGGAGGGATACCACATTCTCAAGCTCAATAATTCTTATTCCGAATTTATTCTCATCAGTCCCGGTGGTGATATCCCTTATTGTATGGGCTTCTATATTTGGATTGATGCGCAGGGCCACTCTGGCAATTTTGCCCATCCGGCCGGCAATTCCGTTTATGACCTCCAGCTCTTCCGTAGACTCACAGTTGAAGCACTTTATTCCGAGCCTGAGCGCGGTCTCTATATCATGATCGCTCTTACCAACTCCCGCAAAAACGGTTTCGGCAGCCGGAAAGCCACAGCTTACAGCATGCTCAACCTCATTTCCGCTTACACAGTCGGCCCCGAAACCGAACCCTGCAATGGTCTTCATGATGACGGGGTTGAAGTTGGCTTTCACTGCATAATGTACCTTAAATCCTCTTTCGGCTGCTTCCTTCGATGCAACGGCGAGAGTCCCGTCCAACACATCCGTGTCATAGTAATAAAATGGTGTACCGCGAGCATTCAGCCGCCCGATAATTTCTTCAGTAAATATCATGCTTCAGGAAATAGTTTTGAACTCAGCGACCGCAGCGCCACGGTCTTGTCGCTTGTATTTATGAGTATTGACACACTGTTTTCGCTTCCTCCGTAGGAGATCATCTTTACGGGAATTTCATTCAGTGCCTCGAAAATTTCAGGTGCCGAACCGACCCTGCCGGGACGGAAATCGCCTACAACACATATTATTGTCTGTTCACTCTCAACCTCAACAATGCCTATTGACCCCAGCGACTTCACTATATCGTCCAGGCAGGTTTGATCATCAATGGTCAGGGAAAGTGATACCTCCGAGGTGGTAATCATGTCGATGGGCGTTTTGTAGGCTTCAAAGACCTCAAAGATCCTCCTCATGAAGCCGTATGCCATGAGCATGCGGTCAGAGCGGATCCTAAGCACTGTGATACCGTCCTTTGCCGCCACCGCCTTATAGTCTTCCGGTATTGAAGCCGAGGTCACAAGTGTACCTTCATCGCCGGGCTCCATTGTATTTTTAAGCCTGACGGGAATGTTTTTCATCCTTGCAGGATTGACGCTCGAGGGGTGAAGTATCTTGGCTCCGAAGTATGCAAGCTCGGCTGCCTCGTCAAAAGAAAGGTTCCTTATGACGCGGGTATTTTCAACATACCTGGGATCATTATTATGAAAGCCGCTTATGTCGGTCCATATCTGTACCTCTTCGGCTCCCAGGGCAGCCCCGATGATGGTGGCGCTGTAGTCACTGCCGCCCCTGCGCAGGTTATCGGTCTCCCCGAACACGTTCCTGCAGATGAATCCCTGTGTAATGATGATCTTCTCATCGTTTACTGCTGCCAGCTCCCGCTTAAGGTTCTCCCGGATATAGAAATAGTCAGGCTCACCGTCCTTGTCAATACGCATGTAGTTCAGCGCCGGCACAAGCACTGACGGAATGCCTGTCTCGGAGAGGAGAAAGTGAAGGAAAGCCGTTGAAAGAAGCTCACCGCGCGCCAGTATGCGCTTCTCATTGTGCCTGCTGTATTCCCTTGAAAAAAGACTTTCGATGTATAAAAAATGTTCATCAGTAAGATCATGTGCCTTTAAAGACCATGTTGCTGATGAGAAAAGAGCATCGGCCACTGCATGATACTGTTTCTGAAGGGCTTCACACCTGATCTTTGCTTCATTCTTTTTCCCGTCGGAAAAGAGGGCTGATATCTCTGCAAGTGCATTTGTGGTGCCAGCCATGGCAGACAGTACGACTATCTTTTGTGTCTCATCGGTTATAAGTGGAATCAGTGCCCTGAAACGTTCCGCTGTTCCGACAGAGGTACCTCCGAACTTATATATTTTCATCTTTTGTGAAGGTCATCATTATGTGGCACATCCTTACGCGCCGGGTTCAAATATAAATAAAAGCGATATGCATGATTAAATATTTTCTCTCTTTTCTCCAAAGACGGCAATTGTTAAAAAAAATCTTTATTTTTGCACCCGCTGTTTAAGACAAAAGGGAAAAGAACCTTTTATCTTGAAACAAGCCCAGATGGCGAAATTGGTAGACGCGCTAGTTTCAGGGACTAGTGTCAGCAATGATGTGCAGGTTCGAGTCCTGTTCTGGGCACCACCAATAGCAAAGTGCAAAGAGCACAGAGCATAGAGCGAAAGAAATTATAGCTCAGAGCTCCATGCCCTGAGCACTGAGCCAGATCGCCCAGATGGTGAAATTGGTAGACACGCCAGCTTGAGGGGCTGGTGCCGGTTACGGTGTGCAAGTTCGAGTCTTGTTCTGGGCACAAAAAAAGAGGCTTTCTCAAAAGAGACGGCCTCTTTTTTTTATTTGCGATCTGCGAATTGCGATCGAGGATTTGCGATTTGCGATTTGCGATTTGCGAATTGAGGCTGATGACTTAGATCCGGGAATAACGATTTATTCGATTATAGAGTCGTATGCAGCCTGCAGGATCTTCCCGCGTATTGACAGTTCAGAAAGTTTGTTGTTGTTTCGCGTAGGATAAACCCGGTTACTGAGGAATACATAAGAGAGTTCCGCATCCGGATCGACCCAGATAAACGTCCCGGTGAAGCCTGAATGCCCGAAGCTCGACGGGGACGCTGACGGGCACGGGTAGATATCCTCAGGCGGTATGGAATCATTTGGCAACGAAGGCTTGTCAAAACCCAGTCCACGTCTGTTATCATTCTCCGGAAACTGAACCCTGGTATATTCATTCAGCACCTCACGGCTCAATATTCTTACGCCACCGTATTCACCTCCCCTGCGATACATCTCAATAAGCTTCATAAGGTCATTGCCTGTGGCAAACAGGCCGGCATGACCCGAGACACCTCCAAGCATGGCAGCACCTTCATCATGTACTGTGCCTCTCATGAGCTGCTTTCTGAATAGCGAATCATATTCCGTCGGCACAATACGATCTTTCGGATATTTTCCCAGCGGATTATAAGTAATATTGAAAGCACCCAACGGACGGTAAATATTCTGAGTGGCAAACTTGTCTATGGTTGAGTCTGTCAGACTCTCAATTATTTCTGCTGAAAGAATGAACGCAAGGTCAGAATAAACATACTTTTTTGATCCTGTTTTACTGTCGCGTATTTCCCTGAACATCTCCTTTACATAATGCCTGTTCATATACATGGAATCTGATACGGGAAGGGCAAATTTTTTGTTATGGTAGTCACTGAAGATGCCGCTTCTAAAAGTGCTGTCCTCTTTTAAAGTACTCTTATAGAACGGGATAAAAGATTTTAGTCCCGCCTGATGAGCGAGTATATCGCGCATAACCATGTCACCTTTATCAGAGAACCTGTACCAGGGAAGGTAATATCCAAGTGTCTTATCCGGATCAAACAGTCCGCGGTCGTTGAGAAGCATCAGCGAGGGAGTGCCGGCTGACACTTTGGTCACAGAGGCAAGGTCCCACAGGTCATTTTCACTGACAGCTTCAGTGCTGTCATAAAGATGGAAACCATAACATTTATTAAAAACAACAATACCTTTCCGGGCGATCAGCACCTGGCAGCCCGGGTAAGCAAGAGAATCCAATCCTGATTTTACAATGGAATCCACTTTACTGTTGAGCGTTACTGAGTTCAAACCTGCATTTTCGGGAAACCCGTACTGAAGCCTTAGACTGCCCGGGGTCTTGATGCCATATCCTTGGTGATAACCGTCATTAATTGTCACAGGAAGCCTGCCTGATGCCCCAAGGGCACCAAAAATTACCTGTACGGATGCCTGGTGGGTATACTTGTTGTCCTGATAGGCTATAAGCATGGCAGATGGCCTGGTTTTAAGATCCAGATTTGCTACTCCGTATGGATTTCCAAACCACACAATCACTGACCTTTCGAGCTCCGCCAGCCTGTTTACGACATTGCGCAGCGGCCCTGTCACACCGTAGGAAGAAGAGGGTTTTTGTGTAAGTCCGCAGATCCCGGCAATGACAATATCATAATCCTTAAGCTGTGAATAGACATACTCTGCAGACTGTTCGTTCTCCGGGTCAATATAAAAGTGATCTGCATTCGTGTACCTGTCTGTCATTCGCTGGAATTCAGTCAAAGCCAGTCTGTTGACTGCCACTGTAGCTATTCTGACTTTATCAAGCCGTCCTATAGGTATCAGGTTATTATTGTTTTCAATTACCGTCATAGCACCGGCATAAAGATCCCTTATCAGCGCAGGATGGGCAGACGCAGGGATCTGAAGTGTTCCCGGTAAAGAAGCCTGGTCAGTGCTGCTCATTTCTGAAAGCCACAGTTTTGCCGCCAGCACTTTTTCACACCTTGATCTTATCTCTTCGACGCCTATTTCGAGTCTCTCCACCCTGAGAGCAATTTCATCTATAGCCTTCAAAGGATCAGTAGAGTACTCGATCACATCATTTCCGGCTATTAGGGCTTCGGCATCAGCTATACCTGACGGATATGTCATTGTAGCTCCGGCCATATTCATCGCATCGGTGACCACCAGGCCCTTGTAACCGATTTCTCCTTTAAGCAACCCTGTGATCACCTTCCGCGAGAAGGTGGAGGGCAGGCGCGGGGTGGCATCCAGTGCCGGTACGTTTATATGGGCGCTCATTACACAACTTACTCCTTCATCGGAAAGGCGCCTGAAAGGTATAAGCTCAACCGTGTTAAACCGCTGGCGGTCTCCTTTAATGACAGGGAGACCAGTGTGTGAATCGACGTCAGTGTCACCGTGACCCGGAAAATGCTTTGCACAGGCCATTACTCCGTTGTCCTGCATTCCTTTCATATACATTACGGCCTTTTCAGCGACTTTTTGGGGATCCTCGCCAAATGAACGGTAGTTTATTACCGGGTTAAGCGGATTGTTATTCACGTCGGCCACGGGTGCCAGGTTAAGGTTGACGCCTAACGTACGGCACTGCCACGCAATTGCTGCTCCCATCCTGTAAATGAGTGAGTCATCCTGAAGGGCCCCAAGGGTCATCTGGTAAGGGAAATCTTCGACTTCCGCCAATCGCATTCCTGTTCCCCACTCAGCATCCTGGGCAATTATAAGTGGTATTCCTGTGATGGAATCGAGGCGTCTCGTAAAATCGACCTGTGCTGCAGTGTTCCCCTCGAAAAAGATCACCCCGCCGATACCATATTTTACAACCAGCTCCTCCACCTGCCTGAAATTATCTCCCGGTTCACCGGCCCAGGCAGGCACCCAGATAAGCTGGGCAATCATTTCCCTCACAGTCATCGTGTTGATTATGCTGTCAATCCTTCTGTCATCAAGATACCGCAACCAGGGTATAGGATCCTCAGTGGCGTTAACCTTCTGCAGGGGTAGAGACCAGATGATCAGTGGCAACACAAGTGACAGGAAATATCTTTTCATTTGTTAAGGGAATTTGACATCGATCAAAAATAGCACTTTTCTTTGTCATTATTTTCCTTTATGATTACGGTCAATTTGCTATTTTTACGTAACCAATAAACTAACTATGGCAGTTTCAAAGACATCCGCAAACAGCGGCAAGGGCGCATCAGGCAGGCTGATGTCGTTAGATGTATTCAGGGGCATGACTGTTGCCTTCATGATAATTGTAAATACTCCGGGCACCTGGAGTCATGTATTTGCACCTCTCAGGCATGCCTCATGGCATGGCTGCACACCGACAGACCTGGTCTTCCCTTCCTTTCTTTTTATCTCCGGGGTAGCAATGTGGTATTCCCTTCGCAAATATAATTTTGAGTTTTCAGGTCCCGCCCTGTTCCGCATCCTGAGAAGGGTGGCCCTTATATTTCTCGTTGGGCTTTTTCTCAACATCTTCCCCCGTTTTGTCCGTGACTATGATACTCTGCGCATCATGGGTGTCCTGCAGAGAATTGCCCTCGCCTGGGGCCTGGGAGCGGTGGTAGTGCTGATGGTTAAACGCAATTACATCTGGATAGCCACATTAGTTATTCTCATTGGCTACTGGGCGCTGATGCATTTCTTCGGTGGGGCCGACCCCTATTCTCTTGAAGGAAACTTCGCCCGCGTGGTCGATATGAAAATCCTGGGAGAGAAACATCTTTACGGGGGATTTGGGGTTCCGTTCGATCCTGAAGGTCTGCTGAGCACCATACCTGCTGTAGCGACGGTACTTCTCGGATTCATGGCAGGCAATCTCATAAGCAGCCTCGGTACATCGTGGAAAACTGCCGGCTGGCTCGCCGTCATAGGGGCTGCACTTATAGCAGGCGGACTGTTATGGGGGCAGTATTTCCCGATCAACAAACCGATCTGGACCAGCTCATACGTTCTTTATGCAGGAGGTATTGGAATGATCGTACTGGCGCTGTTGTTCATAATCGTTGATATATGGGGGCTCAAAGGATGGACGGGCTTCTTCAACACATTCGGAACCAATGCGCTATTCACATATGTGCTTGCCGGAATATGGACAAAGACCATGCTTAGTATCAAGATAGGTGAGGTCACACTCTATAACTGGATATTCACTCATATCTGCAGTCCGCTCTTTGATAACCAGAAGATTGCCAGCCTCCTGTTCGCGATAATACAGGTGACTATTATCTGGGCCTTTGGTTATATTCTGTACCGTAGAAAAATCATCATCAGGCTCTGAGATGGATATAAGGACAACTGTCGAACAGGCATTTCTGAAATGGAGAGGTACCGCGCCCGGGATAATTACACGGTTGCCTCAGTCGGGCTCTGACAGGGTATATTTCAGGTTGTTATACGGTGATGAACATGTCATTGGTGCCTATAACCCCAGCCGCGATGAGAATGATGCCTTCGTAGGCTTCTCAAATCATTTCAGATCGAAGGGATTGTCCGTACCTGAGATATATGTCTATTACCCTGAGGACAAGGTCTATTTTCTTGAAGATCTCGGTGATTCCAATCTCTTTACATGGCTGGCACAACGACCTGCTGAAGAGCGGTTTAACAAGGAAACAGAGGCACTCTTCCTGATTATAGCCTCTGATCTCGTGCGTATACAGACTGAAGGGATAGTCGGGCTGGACCTTTCGTTATGTTATCCGCACCGCAGCTTTGACAGGCAGAGCATGGTGTGGGACCTGAACTATTACAAGTATATGTTTCTGAAACTCATTGGTGCACCATTCAATGAGATCAAGCTTGAGCGCGATTTTGAGGCGCTGACCCAGTTTTTACTCGATGCCGGCCAGGAATATTTTCTCTTCCGCGATTTCCAGACGGCCAATATAATGATCAGGGACGGCAAGCCGTGGTATATTGACTACCAGGGAGGCAGGCTCGGAGCGTCACAATATGACATTGCTTCGCTGGTTTATGACGCTAAAGCATATATTCCGGCTGATATCAGGAACAAAACGCTCGAACATCACCTGGATCTCTTCGCAGCTGCAACCGGCAAGCCAAGAGAATCGCTGGCAAAATATTCCGGTGCTTTTACATTGATAAGGCTGATGCAGGCGCTGGGTGCCTTCGGCTTCAGGGGTCTTCATGAAAACAAACCGACTTTTTCTGAGAGCATTGTTCCTGCTGTTGAGCTGATGAATGACCTGCTCGGAGGTGATCAGTTGCAGATTGACCTCCCGGAACTGAAAAAAGCTTCGGAATCAGTTCCGCTGCAGAGAAAATACCGTATCCTCTCTCACTTCCAGGAATTGGTGAAAATAAACATAGAAAGCTTCTCCTATGTCAGGGGCAGAACCCTGAGCTATGATACAGGCAGTGGCTTTGTGTTTGACTGCCGCGGCCTGCGCAATCCGGTTCTTGAGTCTGATCTGAGAGAACTTACCGGGCTTGACCCGGAAGTAGCCGAGTTCTTCGGTAATGATGACGAGGCTGTCGCCTTCGTCGGAGATTGTTCCAACATCATCCGCAACACTCTGCCCATGATGAGAAGAAAAGGCATTCTTGAAATACATGCGGCCTTCGGATGCGTCGGGGGTCAGCACCGGTCTGTATGGTGCGCCACAAGGGTTGCATCAATGCTTTCGGCAATGCCGGGAGTGACAGTGACAGTTAACCATACAGAGCTTGGCAAATGAAGGCCATGATCTTTGCTGCCGGCCTCGGCACCCGGCTTGGTGAGCTGAGCCGGGAGAAGCCAAAGGCCCTGGTGGATGTAAATGGCAAAACAGCCTTGCGGCTTACAGCTGAGAAACTTTCATCAGCAGGTTTTAATGACCTGATTGTCAATATCCATCATCATCCGGCGCTTATGACTGAGGAAATAGAAAAACTCCGCCGCGATGGTTTGCGTATCACTATATCAGATGAAACCGAAGAACTCCTTGACACCGGAGGAGGCCTGATGAGAGCCCGTCACTTTTTCACAGACGAGCCGTTCCTCTGCTATAATGTGGATATTTTTACCGATCTGGATATAAGTGATATGTATCAGAAACATCTCACTTCCGGAGCGCTTGCAACCCTGGCTGTGAGACACCGGCCGGGAAACAGGTTCTATCTCGTTGATAAATCAGGGAGGATCAGGGGATGGCGAAACGTTGCAACAAAGGAAGAGATAATAACGGTTAACAGCAGCAAAGGTCTGGAAGAGATAGCGTTCTCAGGTATACATGTGCTCTCTCCCGAAGTATTTGATAAGATGCCAGCCGGAATATACACCATGACATCACTTTATCTTATGCTGGCTGGCAAAAATCGAATAATGACTTATCCTCATAATGACGGTTACTGGTTTGACTGCGGCACTCCGGCCAACCTTGAGAAGATAAGGGACTATTTAAGCACTCCTCATTAGGGTCAGTTCCTCCAGAATGACCTGGTAAACAGAGCGATTACGGTAAAGATTTCGAGACGTCCGATAAGCATCTCCAGGGTCATTGTAACAACGGCAACATCATTAAAAGCCGAATAGTTTCCCATATTGCCTGATGCCCCGAGGCCCGGTCCTACGTTTGACATCGCCGAGACACTTGCTCCGACTGCTTCGTTGACCGGAATGCCGGTTATAGCCATTATCATGGCGCCGACTAAAAAGATCAGTATATAGATAAAAATA
Organism: uncultured Bacteroidales bacterium; assembly: GCA_963743775.1. Lineage (GTDB taxonomy): Bacteria > Bacteroidota > Bacteroidia > Bacteroidales > VadinHA17 > SR-FBR-E99. The sequence goes on along the minus strand of CAVURA010000002.1, from coordinate 641,800 downwards.
AATAGCAGCATCAGAATGTTTATATTGTCCGGTATAATCTTACCGTTAAGTTTGATGGGTGATACAACATTCGGATGACTCAGTCTCAGGAATACGCCCCTCATGTTTTTTAGCGCCAGAAGATGGCGGGACATTTTTATGCCACCGGTTGTTGAGCCGGTACAGCCTCCGGCAAACAATAAAAGGAACATGAATGACCATCCTACCGCCGGCCATGCCATATAATCTGTGGTTGCAAATCCTGTTGTGGTTATCTGTGCTATCACCTGAAAGAATGAGTGGCGAAATGATGTGCTGAAATCTCTGTCGGTGGAAATATAGAGTGTTAACGTAATGAATACAATAGCTGCAGTGGTAAAGAATACGTAAAACCAGAGCTCGTCATTGTCTTTTATCTTCCTGAATTCCCTTTTGATCAGAAGATAATATAAAACGAAATTTGTGGCTGCAATGAACATAAATATCGCCACCACATACTGCAGATACGGTGAAAAATCAGCAAGACTGTTGTTTCGCAAAGAAAATCCCCCGGTCGCTACAGTCCCGAAAGTGATGCAGATGCTTTCAAAGAGACCAAGCCCTCCAATCAGCAGAAAGATCACTTCAAGAGTGCTTATGACAAGATAAATAAGCAGAAATGTCTTGGCGATGGATTTGGTCTTTGGAAGTATCTTCTGTTTGACTGATGATTTAAGCGAAAAAAGGTTATAGCCTCCGATTTTTAGTCTGGGCAAAACAATTATGACAAGCAGAATAATACCGAGACCACCGATCCAGTGAGTGAGGCTCCTCCAGAAAAGAATTGATTTCGGAACATCCTCGACTCGTGCAAGTATTGATGCTCCCGTTGTAGTGAATCCGCTTGTCGATTCAAACCAGGCTTGAGGAAAAGTAGTGATGACACCGCTGAAAAAATAAGGTAGTGTACCGCATACAGTAATTATTATCCATGCCAGGGTGACGCTCAGGTACCCTTCCCGGACGGTGACTCTTTCCTTTATCGAGCTGGGCATGAGAAAATACAGCAGAAGACCGGGAACCAGTGTTATTGCTGCCGGATATACAAAAGGAAGAATGGATTCTGAGAATATAATGGCTACAGGAATGCTCAAACAGAAGAAGGCTGATATAATAATCAGGATAAGGCTGGCAATCTTGACCAGCGATCTAATGTTGATGTTCGTCATTGCAGCGAAAGCCAGATACAGGCGATTACATCCATTTCTTTCTCCTCAGGAAAAGCACTCCCATTATGGCCAAGATAACGGAACCACCAAGTATGAAAAAGAAAGCGCTCATGTTGTTTTCAAGCCTGTTTGGGATATTCATGCCGAATATACTGGCGATGAGCGTAGGGATCATCAATAATATTGTGATTATGGTAAGTGACTTCATTACAATGTTCAGGTTGTTTGAAATGACGGAAGCAAAGGCATCCATCATACCGCTCTGGATGTCGCTGTAAATTTTTGCCATCTCGATCGCCTGCCTGTTCTCAATGGTAGCTTCGTCAAGGAGGTCGGCCGAGAACTCATAGTCACGTATCCACTTTGAGTTCTTCAGCTTTAGCATCATCATCTCATTCGATCTGAGCGAAGTCGTGAAATAGACCAGGCACTTTTCCATCTTCAGAAGCCTGTGCAGCTCCTGGTTGCGGGTCGATTTTTCCAGATCCTGCTCAATCATGGCAGTCTGGTTGTTTATCTGCTTCAGATACCTGTGATAGAACATCGTCGTTCTGAGGAACAGATGAAGGATCAGATCGATCTTGTTCTCAATCGTTATTCCCTTGCCGCTGCGACTGAAGAAATCGTCAAGCACCTCATTGTTCCTGTGACAGATGATCACGAGGTTATCTTTCTCCAGAACTATTCCGAGAGGAATGGTGGTGAACGGAAAACCGTTTGACTGATTCTGATAAGGAATACGGTAAATCATCAGCAGTATGTCATCCTCTACCTCCATCCTCGACCTCTCGTCAACGTCAAGTATATCAGCAAGAAAATCATCAGGTACCCTCAGCGTGGATTTAAGTATTCCTATCTCCGAGGGAGTAGGATCAGTGACATTGACAATGCAGCCCTTTTCAAATGTGTTTAACGGAAGGAGACCGTTCGGGATCATCTGCCAGTAAGTAATCATTATAATACCTCCTCTTTTTAGTTCCACGGAGGTACCTGTTTCCAGATTACCTCAGCAGAAAGAATTTAAAATAGCAGCTCGCGTGATAATCGTCCATAAAAGACAATAAATTGATATGTCTGCAAAAATATAACTTTTATAGATACCGCGTCGGAGGTCGGGCAAAAATGTCTAAAAAAATTAACTTTGCGTATAACCTTCAAAAAAGAGTTATGGGAAAAGTGTTAGTAATAGGTGCGGGAGGCGTCGGAACAGTGGTTGTCAATACGATGGCACGGCATCCTGAAATCTTTACCGAGATCATGCTCGCAAGCCGTACCAGGTCAAAGTGTGACATTATCGCTGAACGGATCGGGAAGAACAGGGTGCAGACAGCACAGGTGGATGCGGACCATGTGCCTGAACTGACAAATCTGATCAGATCATACAAACCCGACCTTGTTGTCAATGTCGCCTTACCTTACCAGGACCTGCATATTATGGATGCATGCCTTGCAGCAGGGGTTGCTTATCTCGATACTGCAAACTATGAGCCTCCTGAAGAAGCTAAATATGCATATTCATGGCAGTGGGCATATAAAGACCGCTTCCGTGAGGCGGGACTGACTGCCATCCTGGGCTGCGGCTTTGATCCCGGAGTAACCGGCATCTTCACTGCCCATGCTGCCAAACATCATTTCCACGAGATACATTATCTCGATATCGTAGACTGCAATGCAGGCGATCACGGAAAGCCCTTCGCTACTAATTTCAATCCTGAAATAAACATCCGGGAGGTGACCCAGAAAGGCAAATACTGGGATGAGGGCAAATGGGTGACCACGGAGCCGCACGAAATACACAAACCCCTTACATACCCGGGGATAGGCCCCAAAGAATCTTACCTGATCTATCATGAGGAACTGGAGTCGCTTGTCAAAAACTTCCCGTCAATCAGGCGGGCACGTTTCTGGATGACCTTCGGCCAGGAATACCTTACCCACCTGAGGGTGATACAGAATATCGGTATGGCACGCATAGACCCGGTGATGTATAACGGCGTCGAAATAATTCCCATTCAGTTCCTGAAGGCTGTTCTGCCCAACCCTGGCGATCTCGGAGAAAACTATAAAGGCTGGACCTCAATCGGATGCCGCATAAAAGGCATTACAAAGGAAGGTACGGAAAGAACATACTACATCTGGAACAATTGCAGTCACGAAGAAGCATACAGGGAGACCGGAACGCAGGCAGTGAGTTTTACCACAGGAGTGCCTGCAGCCATAGGTGCCATGATGTACATTAAGGGTCTGTGGAAAAACCCCGGTGTCTGGAACGTGGAGCAGTTTGACCCCGACCCGTTCATGACTGAGCTCAACAGGCTCGGACTGCCATGGCATGAGAAATTCGATATTGATCTCGAGTTGTGATATGATTGATTACCAGAGTATTCCGTCACCCTGTTATGTTATCGACGAAGACCGGCTGCGCCGCAACCTGGAGTTGATAAGGAACGTGTCTCAGGCTTCGGGAGCTGAGATTATACTTGCTTTCAAGGGCTTTGCCATGTGGTCTGTTTTCCCCATAATCCGTGAATATGTTTCAGGGGCAGCGGCAAGCTCCATACATGAAGCCCGGCTATGCTTTGAGGAGATGGGCGTGCCGGCACATACATACGCTCCAGCCTTCCGCAGTGAGGAGTTCGGTATGATATTGCGTTACAGCTCACACGTCACCTTCAACTCGCTCGCGCAGTATGAGAAGTTCGCACCTGTGCTGAAGCAGGAGGGGAAGCATGTCTCTCCCGGCCTGCGGATTAACCCTGAGTATTCAGAGATAGCGCAAGGCTTATATAATCCGTGTTCACCGGGCTCGCGCCTGGGTGTGACTGCAGGCGAACTGGAAAGGGGTTTACCGCAAGGAATTGAGGGACTGCATTTTCATGTACTCTTTGAGTCTGATTCCTTTGTTCTTGAGAAAGTTCTGGAGGTGATAGAAACTAAATTCGGACACCTGCTGCCCGGGCTTAAGTGGCTGAATATGGGAGGCGGACACCTGATGACACGAAAAGGTTATGACACAAAACACCTTATAAATCTGCTGCGCAGGTTCAGAGAAAAACACGGCATACATATCATCCTTGAACCGGGGAGCGCCTTTGCCTGGGAGACCGGTGAGCTTGTGGCTACGGTAGAGGATATAGTAGTGCGTGACGGCATAAGCACCGCAATCCTTGATGTATCTTTCACTGCCCACATGCCTGACTGCCTTGAGATGCCATATAAACCGGTAATAATGGGCGCTTTTGAGCCTGTCGAAGGAAAACCGACATACCGTTTGGGCGGCAACTCCTGCCTGTCAGGTGACTTCATGGGCGACTGGTCTTTTCACCGGGAATTGAAGCGAGGTGACAGAATCGTCTTCTGGGACATGATCCATTATACCATGGTCAAGACTACCACATTTAACGGTGTGCCTCATCCTTCAATTGGCATATGGACCGCTGATCAGAAGTTCAGACTGGTACGGGAGTTCGGGTACAATGACTACAGGAACAGGCTATCGTAATCAGGCAATTGGCAATAGGCAATAGAGAAATTTTCGATTTCAGATTTTCGATTGGCGATTTAATCAAAATTTGCAAATCGCAAATCGCAAATCCTTCAGACTTTTGACTTTCGACTTTCAGATTGCTATTGGTGAATTACACCTGAGCCGAGCAGCTCGTCGCCGCTGTACCAGGCTGCGAACTGACCCGGAGTGATGCCGCGCTGTTGTTTGTCGAAGATGATATAATAACCCTCTTCACGGGCGAAGATACGCGCACGCTGAAGCGGCTGCCGGTACCTTATCCTGACAAGGTAATCGCGGATTTCGCCCGGACCCATTGCCAGATCAGGTCTTATCCAGTGTACCTCTGCGGCCCTGATGAACAGGCCTTTGCGGTGGAGTCCGCTATGTGACTGCCCCTCACCGACATACACAATATTGCTTTCGGTATCCGTACTCAGGACAAACAGTGGCTCTTTGTAACCTCCGAGGTTCAGTCCCTTGCGCTGACCGACAGTGAAGAAGTGTGCTCCATTATGCGCGCCTGCGGTTTTGCCGTCACTTTGGCTTATCGTGTGCGGTGCGGACATATCTGTCAGCACGGAATCCGTTGTCTCTTCCCCGGGCAGGCCGTCAGGCCATATCCTGAAAGAAAAGTCTGGCGGTATGATTATGATTCTCCCTTTTTTTACCTCAAGCTTCTGTTGCAGGAAAACAGGAAGGTCCACCTTGCCTACGAAGCATATTCCCTGTGAGTCCTTGCGGGCCGCCGTAGCAAGACCAAGATCCAAAGCTATCTTCCTAACCTCGGGCTTGGTAAGCGCACCCAGCGGAAACAGGACATTTTCAAGCTGTTTCTGACTCACCTGGCACAGGAAATAACTCTGGTCCTTGTTGCGGTCGAGACCAGCCAGGAGGCGCGTCACCCGGTTGCCTGAGACATCTATTACATCTGCCCGGCAGTAGTGTCCTGTGGCTATATAATCAGCTCCGTCCTTCAGTGCTTCATTCACAAAAGAATCAAACTTTATCTCGCGGTTGCAGAGCACATCAGGATTGGGTGTCCGTCCACGGGCATACTCGCTGAACATGTAATCGACGACCCTTGTGCGGTATTCGACGCTGAGATCGACAGTGCGAAGTTTAATCTGCAGCTTTTTTGCAACCATCTCAGCATAGGTGACGTCCTCGTCAAAGGGACAATCACCTTTCAGCAGGCCGCGGCTGTCGTGCCAGTTGATCATAAATATTCCCTCTACCTCATAGCCCTGTTCCTTCAGGAGCCATGCCGCCACGCTGGAGTCAACTCCTCCCGACAGACCAACAATAACCTTCTTTTTCACGCCACAAAGGTAGCTCTTAACTCAATATGTTGAAAACTCCTTCACATGCCGGATCAGATATGGTTTATTTTTTATTATTTTTCAGAACATGAGTGCTACGGGTAAGTTATTGAGGTACAGTGCATCGGCGGGGTCAGGCAAGACCCATGCCCTGACGGGCTTTTATCTTTCCCGCATCCTGGCTGACCCGGGAGCATACCGCCGCATCCTGGCGGTGACATTCACAAACAGTGCTGCCGCTGAGATGAAGAGCCGTATCCTCAAACGCCTCGGCACCCTGGGCTCCGACAAAACCAGCGATGAAGCTGAAAGGAATGAGTTTGTAGAATATCTGTGTGAATACTTCCCCGACATGTATCCTGATCCCGTGCAGGCGATGCTGACAGTCAGGAAGAACGCCCCGCTGGCACTGAAGAACATACTGCAGGATTATTCGCGCTTCACTGTTGGCACGATAGATTCATTCTTCCAGAGAGTGATACGTGCCTTCGCCCGTGAAATTGAAGTCCCTGCTGGCTATGAAGTGGAGCTGGAACACGAAGCTCTGTTGTCAGATGCTGTTGACGGACTCCTGGCGGAGGTAGCTACCGACTCCAGGCTGAGAAGATGGATCTCATCATACGTCGCCTCACGTCTCGATGACAACAAAGGCTGGGATGTACGCCGCGAGATAATGGAAGTGGCGGAACAGATATTCGGCGAGAACTTCAGGCAGCTGAGTCCGGCTGACAAAAAAGCGATCAGCAATTATGAGATACTGAACGATTATACAGAAAAGGTATTCAGGATAAAGAAAGGATTTGAATCTGAACTCAGGTCGCTGGCAGCAAGGGGAGTGTCAATATACGAGGGTTGCGGCATGACCCCTGAGGACTTCCTTTCCAAAGCCAGGGGCGGGGTAGGTGAGACGCTCCGGAGATATGCCGACGGAGTTGTTAAAACCCCGGGCAGTGCCTGGGAGAAAGCGGCCGGAGAAGAAAAGTACCTGACCGGAGGAGCGCCACAGCATGTGGTAAAGGCTTTTCAGGAGGCACTGAGCAAAGGCCTAGGCGATGTTGTTACTGCCATCTCCTCAATGTTTGAGAAGAGATATCAGCTCTATGTCTCAGCTGTTGAGCAGGTTAGAACCATTCACATAATGGGCATACTTGGAGCAATCAGCGAAAGGGTGCGCACTCTGGCCCAGGATGAAAACATATTTCTCCTTTCCGACTCCGGAGAGTTGATCAACAGGCTGATAGCCGATGACGATACTCCTTTTATCTATGAGAAGATCGGCACGGCCTATGATCATTATGTGATTGACGAGTTCCAGGACACATCACAGATACAATGGAACAATTTCAGACCGCTTATCTCGGAGACCCTGGCACGTGGCAAGGACAATCTGGTTGTGGGTGACGTCAAGCAGTCTATTTACCGGTGGCGCAACAGCGACTGGCGCATAATTCACTCGGAGGTGAACCGTACCTTCGGAAATGACACCGTAAGGACAATACCCCTGAGTAAAAATTACCGCAGCCGTAAAAACATCGTTAGATTCAATAACCTGATGTTCGCACCGGCTGCAATACCGTCCATTTGTGATTCGAAGCTGAATTCTGACAGAATAAAGGTCAGTGATATCTACAGCGGATCAGTGCAGGAAGGAACTGACGGGAAACCGGGAGGTTTTATAAAGGTATCGCTGTACAGGAAATCAGAAGATGAAGGCTGGAGAGACAAGGTACTGAATGATATTCCCTCTCTTGTCGAAGAGCTTCAGGATCATGGCTATAAGGCCAATGACATACTGTTCCTCTGTCGCACCAACGAGGAAGGCAAGAGCATTATCAGCTCCATTCTCGAGCACAGCGCATCATGTCCGCCGGAGAAACTTGCCAGGTACAATTTCGAGGTGACCTCCGGTGAATCACTCTATCTTGAACGCAACCCTGCCGTCACGCTGCTTCTTTCCTGCCTGCGGTACCTGGTCGATCCGGGCAGCCGTTTAAACAGAAGCCTGATGGTCAGATCATTCATCCTGGCAACGGAAGGCAAGGAAGAGTTGGTATATGCTGCTGACAGTAAGGTTGTTACTGACAACCCATTGCCGGAAGGGTGGGAGGATGCCCTCATCAGGTTCAGAAACGCATCGCTGTTCAGTGCTACTGAAGACATGATCCGTTACTTCAGTCTTGGAAGTCACAGGGAGAATGTGGCATACCTGAGCTCCTTCCAGGATCTTGTGCTTCAGTACTCAGGCAGATACAGCTCAGATATATCCTCCTTTGTATCATGGTGGGAAAGTGACGGTTACAAGAGCACCCTTGGTCAGTCTGACTGCCAGGAGGCAATACGTGTGATGACAGTCCACAAGGCAAAGGGTCTCCAGAGCAGTGTGGTGATCATACCCTTTGTATCGTGGGACTTCTTAAAGCGCGGTTACAGCCGCCCTCTGCTATGGGTTTCAGATGTACCTGAGGCTTTTGCCCCTATGCCGGTTGTGTTGCCTGAACTGACCAGCCGTCTTGATAATTCGCTCTTTGCTGACCAGGCAAAGATGGAGAGAACATCGGAGTGGATTGACGGTGTCAATCTTCTTTATGTTGCTTTTACGAGGGCAATAGATGCCCTTTATATAATGGCACCCGAGGTCCTGCGCATGCCTGCAGGCGGAGGCAATGCCGAGAGTCTCCTCAATGAAGCTCTCAGGGGGCTGCCCGAAGATTTTGTCTGGCAGGAGAACGACGCACTCAGGCACTTTGATTACGGTGAGCTGCCGGCAGCACCCGATACCAGGGATGAGGATGCCATGATAATGGAAGAGTACACTGTCTCCGAGCTTCGTGGCACCATGAAGCTCAGGACGGGCGGCGCCCTCCCGCTTGACGAGATGAAAGTTGCCGAACCCGGCGGAAGAGCATATGGCATCATGATGCATGAGCTGCTGAGCAGGGTGACTACCACTGCCGATATTGAAATTGCAATAGGTCATGTAAGTGATAACGGACTTCTTCCTCTGTCACAGAAAGATCTGATGACCTCGCGGGTACGTGCGATGCTGTACTCAGATAAGGTAAGAGAGTGGTTCGACGGCTCTTCCGCCGTGAAGACAGAGGCTACCATCATATTGCCCTCGGGCGCCGCCCGCAGGCCTGACAGGGTGATGATGAAAGGCAACAGCGTCACCGTGGTGGACTATAAATTCGGAGAGCCCGCTGACCGTCACCGCAGCCAGGCTGCAGGTTACCGTGAACTGCTGGGGCAGATGGGGTATGAGAATGCGAAGTCGTGGCTGTGGTACGTTGAAAAGGATATTATCGAGGAGGTATGACCGGAAAAGCAACATACGGTTGGGGAACAAGCAGGAGGTACAATTCGTACGCCGACTGGTTCAGCACACTCTTCGGAAAGAGGGTCCAGAAGGTAAGCGTTAATGCCGGCTTCACATGTCCCAACCGCGATGGTACACTTGGCTCAGGGGGTTGCACATATTGCAATAATGAGGCTTTCATCCCCGCCTACTGCACTCCTGACATCAGTGTGACTGAACAGATAGAAAGGGGGATTGCATTCCATCGCCGGCGATACCGGCGCGCTGAAAACTTTCTGGCTTACTTCCAGGCTTATACCAATACCTATGCAGCAATGGAACGGCTGAAAGCCTTATATGATGAGGCGCTGAGCTACCCCGGCGTACTCGGAATCGTTATAGGAACCAGACCTGACTGTATAACCAGCAATATGCTTGATTATCTTGCCGAGCTGTCACGCGATTATTTTGTCCTTGTCGAGTACGGGATCGAGTCAACAAATGATAAAGTTCTGAGGCATATAAACAGGGGTCACGACTTCGCATCAGCAGTCAGGGCTGTGACTGAGACCGCTGAGAAAGGTATTTACACCGGAGCTCATCTGATCTTTGGCCTGCCGGGAGAGAGCCGCACACAGATTATTGACAGCGCGGCAACGATATCAGCCCTGCCGCTCAGCTCACTCAAGATACACCAGCTTCAGCTTGTGAAAGGAACACTCATGGCCGAAGAGTACAGGAAAAATCCGGAACGCTTTGACCTATATACACTTGAAGAGTACCTCGATCTTGTTATTGAATTCTGTGAGCGAATCAGTCCAGCACTGATGCTAGACCGTATCAGCGGTGAAGCTCCCCCCGCGCTGCTCGACGATCCAAGAGACTGGCATAAGCGCAGTAATGAGATTTTCAGCCTCTTCGAATCATTGCTTGAGAACAAGGATACATGGCAGGGAAGGCTGTTTAATAATAAGGAATGATGGATTTCCTCGGAAAAGTGGCATTAAGGCTCCGTGAGAATCACGGCAAGGAGATGGACAGGCAGATAGTCGTTCTGCCCAGCCGCAGGGCAGGCCTATATTTGTCACGGTTCCTGGCGCGGCTGAGCGATAAACCTCAGTGGTCACCAATAATGCTGACAGTCAACGAGTTGTTCAATTCATTCACTGATCTCAGACCGGCAGATACAGAGGCCCTGATCTTTGAGCTATACAGCATATACAAACAGAAATTCACGGTTGAGATGAGCTTCGACGACTTCTGGTCATGGGGCGAAGTAATCATCAGGGACTTCAATGACATTGACCTTTACCTTGCTGATGCGGGAAAGCTCTACACAAATATTTCCGACCTGAAGGAAATAGACGCAAAATTCGGCGGACTGACCGAAGAGCAGACTGAGATTATAAGAGGCTTCTGGACTTCATTCAATCCCGGTTCATTTGAAGACAGCAATGCCAGGTCGAAATTTCAGTCGGTCTGGCAAAAGCTCGCACCTCTCTATACGGATTTCACGGCTTCGATGAAGAAGCGCGGTCAGGCAGGTGAGGGTATGCTCTGCCGCGAGGTGGCAGAGAAAGCAATAAATGGCAGCCTGCATGTCAATGAGGGTTTTACCTGGCATATCGTTGGTCTTAATGCCCTGAACAACTGCGAAAAGGTTCTCTTTAAGTACCTGAGAGGCAAAGGCCAGGCAAAGTTCTACTGGGATGATGCTCATTTCTTCATGAACGACAGTGAGCATAAGGCCGCCTTCTTCATGAAGGAAAACCTTGGGATGTTTGGCAACGATCTGGGAAAAAGCACGAATGACATCACCCCTTCGCCAGCCGGACGGTGGACTGTTATCGACACGCCATCTGATACTGCCCAGGCCAGGATGCTGGGTCAGATCATTGAAGGAGCGGGTCTGGAAGCCACAGCAGATCTTACAGACACTGCGATCATCCTGGCCGATGAAAAGCTGCTGCTGCCGGTTCTGACATCCCTTCCGCAGTCGATGGAGGAGGTGAATGTCACCATGGGCCATCCTTTCCGGTTTACTTCACTCTATTCATTCCTTAAGCAGCTCATGGCTCTCATCCGTTCAGCAAGGGTTTCAAACGGAAAGACCACTTTCAGAAGCGAGGAGGTGATCACCCTGCTCAGACATCAGTACTTTGTTCTCCTCTCCGGAAACGAAGGCGAGAGAGTGGTTGCAGAGATCATATCAGGCAATATGATAAGGGTGGATGAGGACTTTCTTATTTCGCGACTTCCTCTGAAGAAACTATTCACAGTGCCAGCAGACGGTGCTGCCCTGCCTGACCACCTGGTAACGGTCATGGAGATGATCGAGACCGCTACATTTGAGATGCAGGATAACGGAAAGGGGATGAGCATCGACCGCGAGTACCTCAGGATGGCGATGTCCTCGACAGGTATGCTGGCCAACCTGATGCACTCATATAATCTTGAACTTAAAACAGATACATGTATACGATTTCTGGACAGGGTTTTCAGAAAGCTTAAAGTTCCCTTCTCCGGTGAGCCGCTGAGAGGCATTCAGGTCATGGGAGTGCTTGAGACACGTGCCCTGGAGTTCAGCAACGTCATTTTCCTTTCACTGAATGAGGGCATCTTCCCCGGCACATCCTATGACAACACCTTTATTCCGTACAATATAAGGAGAGCTTTCGGTCTCCCGACTGTTAATGAGAACGAATCAATATACTCATATCACTTCTTCAGGCTTCTCCGCAAACCGGTTCAGGGATGGTTTCTTTACAATTCCACAGCTAAGGGACTGGTATCGGGTGAAATGAGCCGCTACCTGGTGCAGATGAAGTTCAGCCCTCAATTCTCTCCCGCGTTCCGGACGGTACATATCACAGTTGGTCGCAGCAGGATGATAGCTGAGAGACTTCCAAAGCAGAAAGAGCATAACAGGGTACTCTCAGAACTTTATGCTGCCGGCGGAGAGGGCAGGAAATATCTTTCTCCCAGTGCAATAAACACCTGGGTCAACTGCCGTATGCGCTTCTATTACAAGTATGTATGCGACATACCTGAGGAAGAGAAGCTTGAGAAAGACATTGACCAGCGCCGGTTCGGCAACATACTTCACGGGACATTGCAGAAGCTTTACGAACCATTCAGGGGAATAAAAAGCATTGGCACAGGGATAAAGGCGATGTCTGCAGACAGTGAACTGATCCGGAACACGGTAATTTCGACGGCATCAGAGGAGATGCGGTGGAATATCGACACACTCATGGCCGGGAAAGGTGTCATAATCATCGATGTGCTTGAGCGGTATGTGACGGATCTCCTTAAGTATGACTCAGAAATGTCGGACCTTACGCTGCTGAACCTGGAGGATAGCTTTGCACGGAGTGTCGCTGCCGGTTCGGAGAAAATCATGATCCGGATAGGAGGAAGAGCCGACAGGGTTGATGCCACCGGTGGCGCAGTAAGAGTTGTAGACTATAAGACGGGTGCATTTAAAAAGGATGCTGTGACTCCTGACGACCTGTTCAATGAGGAGAAGGAAAAAAGAAATGATGCGCTGCTGCAGGCCATGCTTTACTGCAATCTGATCCGTGAAAGTCATCCGGGTAAGCTGGTGTTGCCGGCGGTCTACTGGGTGCAGCAGATAACATCAGACGGTTTTACCCCGTATGCCAATGTACCAGGCCTTGACGGTCCCGGCGCTGACGTCGCTGCATGGAATGTTGTCATGGAAAAATTTGCGGAAGGTCTCTCTCTGACGGTCAACCGTATCTTTTCGGAAAATGAGGATTATGTTATGACTCCCTTCGTGCAGAGATGCACATGGTGTCCTTACAGGATGTTATGCCGGAGATAGTGACAGAGACGGGCGCAGTTTACTTTTCAATCTGACGCTGCAGCGCTGCCATGCGTATTACGGTGATGGCAGCTTCGATGCCTTTGTTACCGTGTTTGCCGCCTGCCCTTTCAAGTGCCTGCAAATGGTTGCCCGTTGTCAGCACGCCAAAGATGAATGGAATGTTATAGTCAAGATTGAGATGAGTGATGCCCTGGGTCACACCCTGGCAAATATAAGTGAAATGGGGTGTCTCGCCCTGTATCACACAGCCCAGGCAGATTACCCCGTCAAGATCATCATACTCGGCAAGCCACTGGGCTCCAAGGGTGATTTCAAAAGTGCCGGGGACATGTCTGACGACAATGTCTTCATCGCTGACACCGTGACGTCTCAGGGTAGTCTCAGCACCTGCAAGCAGCGCATGTGTAACTTCTGAGTTCCAGTCAGCCACAACAATGCCAAACCGCATCCCCGTTGCGTCAGGGACCTTTGACGGATCATATTCTGAGAGATTCCGCGTTCCCAAAGCTTAGTCGATTTGCATTTTGACCCTGGCAATGTACTTGTCAATGCTCCTTCCCTCGTTGCTTTCACTGTATTTATCCTGAATCCTTTCATAGAGCTTAAGAGCCTCGGCGTATTTACCTTCATTCTCGTAAATTATTCCGGCCTTCATCAGGTAAATAGGGGTATGGAAAGAGTTGTTCGCCATATCAGCAGCCTCGAGATAATACTTTACGCCTGCTTCCTTGTCTCCCAACTCCACATTGGCATCACCGATTAGTCCTTTGGCCTCTGGCGCAAGGATCTCATCCTTCAGTGTATATTTATTCAGATAATCCAATGCTTCTTCAAACTGACCAAGATGCATCAGGCATGTTCCTGCGTAGAAGTTAGCCAGCTTTCCGGATTTGGTCAACTTGTATTGATCAGCTATGTCAATGAATCCCAGGTTATTGCCATCACCGTTAAGTGCAAGCTTAAGAGAATCCTGTGAAAAATACTTTTCAGCCATGAACATCTGACTCTGTGCTTCCTCATTCTTCTTTCCGGAATACATCCTGAACAGCCAGAAGAGGCCCACTATGACAACAATACCTATCAGTCCGTACAGAAGGGGTTTATAATTTTGTTCAAGGAACTGTTCGGTATTGGTCAGGGTCTGTTCGACATTCTCTATCGCTTTTCCGTTCTCTTTTTTCTTGCTCATATCAAAGTTCTCAGTTACAGGTCAAAAAATAACTTCGCAAAAGTAGTATTTCTCGTCTGATTCTGCAATAAAGGAATAAAAAAATACTGCTGTCCTGCACAGCGCTTCTTAAACTCTCGCGGGGTTGTTACAGCCGTTTCTTTTTCTAACTTTGAAGCTTTGTTAGCCGGATAAGGAAGATGCATCTTGCCAGAATAGAGCTCACCAACTTCAAGAATTATGAAGAGGTGTCACTTGATTTTTCACCAGGGTTTAACTGTTTTGTGGGGAATAACGGGGTCGGGAAGACAAATATTCTCGATGCAGTGCATTACCTGTCTCTTACAAAGAGTTTCTTCAACAATTCCGATTCACTCAGTATCAGGTACGGAGAGGATTATTTCATCCTGAAGGGCCTGTTCGAAAAGGATGGAAGCCAGGATGAGCTTTTCTGTGCCTTTCAGAAACAGAAGCAGAAGGTGTTTAAGCTCAACGGAAAGGAATATCCAAGGATGTCTGACCATGTGGGCAGGTACCCGGTGGTAATGCTTTCACCTGCCGACAGCACGCTCATAACGGGCGGGAGCGAGGAGAGAAGACGATTCCTCAACAGGATCATCAGCCAGTATGACCCGGCTTACCTGGAGGCGCACATGCGCTACAACAAGGCACTCATGCAGCGCAACAGGGTCATCAGGGAGGGCGGCCCTGACGCCGAAAGCATGCTCGCAATATACGATGAGCAAATGGTGCCTGAGGCAGAGATTATCTTCAAAGCCCGGCAGGCACTTACTGAAAACCTTACACCTCTCTTTTCATCCTACTATGAAAAGATCTCAGGAAGTGCTGAACAGGTAAGCATAAGATACCGGTCGCACCTCGGAGGCCAAGATTATCCAGCCCGGCTTGCCTCATCGCGAAGCAGGGATCATGCGATGCAATTCACTACCATGGGTATACACCGTGACGACCTTGTCTTTGAGATCGATGACCATCCTGCCAGGACAACCGCAAGCCAGGGTCAGCAGAAATCATTCATCGTTGCACTCAAGCTGGCAAAATACAGGCTGATAAGCAGGATGAACGGTTTTGCACCGGCACTGCTGCTCGATGATATCTTTGATAAGTTTGACCACAACAGGGTGGAAGAGATCATCAGGCTGGTAGGATCAGGTGAGTTCGGTCAGGTATTCATCACCGACACTCAGCAGGAGCGCATACACCGGATCCTTGATAACACGGGGGTAGATTTCAGATTGTACCGTATCGGCCGGACGGGTATTGAAGAGGAGATTTCAAACGGAAGCAAGCTGAAGAAATGAGAAGGAACAAAACCATCACTCTCAGGGAAGCCCTTGAAGATCTTATAAGGGAATACCATCTTGAACCCAAACTGAAGGAAGCGTCAGTAATAAAAATCTGGGAAGGCGTCACCGGGAAAGCTATTGCAGCACGCACAAAAAGGGTCTACGTCAAAGAAGGGGTACTCCATATTTACCTTACTTCGGCAGTGGTGAAAAACGAGCTGATGATGCTTCGTGAATCACTGCGCAGCCAGATAAACATTAAGGCAGGTGAAGAGGTCGTAAGGGAAATAATGCTGCACTGATCAATCAACAGAATAATCACCTTTGCAAATCCTTATGTTTCTGTTGTGACCGCGGGTGCTCACGAAACTGTAGGTTTTGCCGTAACATTCAAGCAAAGCACTTCCGCTGTCAAGTGAAACCGATATTCCGGCAGCCGGATCATTGTGAATTATGGCATCTGCCATCAGGAATGCTTTCTCAGCCCCGTCACCACGCCCGAAATTCCATACCTCATCTGGCTGTGCCATCCTGCCGTCATCATATATCGATTTGTTCTTCAGGTTATTGACAATGTCATAGATTTCATCAGGCGATTTACCGCCCAGGTGAGAATGACATACGGGATTACGTTCTATCGCAGCCTTGATGAAAGGCCTCCAGTCTGTGAAAGCCATATCGCGGTAAGCATACAGCGACAGCAATGCCATTTCTGAACTGTCTGCCAGTGCCCTTACTTTCCTTATTATATCCTCGCGGCTGTCAGTGATGCTTGATTTCCGGATAAACCTCATTCACGAAATCCTTGTCGGGTGAAGGAAGCTCCGGCTTTATGACAGTAAACTCCAGAATGTCATTGAACATTTTGCTGACACATTCGGTATGCTCAGTGCTGAATGTATTCAGAAATTCGGTTTCAATTACCCTAAGTTCGGAATCCTTATGCTTCTTCAGGAAGTTCTCCACCTCGTTAAACATGATCTTTCCGGGGACGGGGTCAGCGAAGAATTCATCATTGTCAACCTCTGCAAGAAGCTTGTCGCGGGTTTCCTCATTGACACTCCATTTTGATGAGTGCTCATATTCGTAAAGTTTCTCGAGAGTGATGTAGTAGTTGCCTCCTGGCTGCCTGTCATGGTACTGAAAGAGGCATTTATATACTGATTTGAATCTCAGGAAATTTATAAAAACAGCAGGGGTGAGGTGCGTACTGACAAAGTCATTAAGTCTGACGGTGAAATCCAGGTAATCGTTTTTGTTGATTGTAGCCTTTTTATAAACAGTGTGGATGTATCCGGTAATGTGAGACACTATTGTCACTTTTTCGTTTTCGAGAGCCCTTCTTGCCCTTTCGGATAGGGAGGTGCCGTTAAACCACATATTTTTTGTCAGGATGCGCCTGTTATTTGTCAGCAATCCGTCCTTTTCATTGATATAATTCTGGGAGTGCAGCGGAGTAGCCATCATAAAGATCTTCTCCAGGGGAATCTCACCCACAACAAACATCGCAGCGGCATAAATGGCAGCGAGGCTCACACATTCACCTGCACCCGTTGAGAAATGTTCCTTGTGCCTGAAAGCCGTCATCGCCTCTACCGTCTCTGTCTTCCAGTAGGGTATAACAGAGGAATCATATTTGTCGAGACCGAAGTGTCTGCGTATGTCTATGGTGAAGTAATACTTGTCTCCTTCATAACCGAAAAGTGCATTGGATTGTTTCAGCACTTCCATGTCAAAGAAATCACTGAACCGCGCAGTTTCCTTTCCCTTTTCTGTCAGGCCCCAGGTTTCGAGATCGAGGTTAAAGACATAATTATCAATTATATATTGCTTGATACGGTTAGACTTGCTGATGAAGTTCTTCTTATGCATGTCCTTGAACCAGGGATCATCACGCCATCTCCATATTATCGGAGACATGATGTTGGCAATCACAAGAGGGTAAAAAAGCTCGGGGAAAATAAATATCTCCATATCGGAGAGAGTATATGCTGAAGAGTATTTTTCGAGCGTTTTTTTATCTGAAAAATCAGGGGTGATATGAGCGGTCATGTAATTTTCTTAGCAGAACAACAGTTTTGAAGTTTTGTTTTGAAAGAGATGATCTGATTTCAGAAAATCTCTATTGAGGAGAAGAAGAAACTTGCTTCCCTGGCGGCATTCTCCGGAGAGTCTGATCCATGAACGGCATTCATCTGCACGCTGGTGGCAAATCTTGCCCTGACGGTACCCTTGTCAGCTTTTGCAGGATCAGTGCTGCCTATAAGCGTACGGAACTGCTCAACGGCATTGTCATGCCTGAGTACGAGTACTACAACAGGACCTGAAATCATGAACTCCACCAGGTCAGGGTAGAAGCTGCGTTCACGGTGTACGGCATAGAATTCTTCTGCCTGAGGGCGGGTAATATGCACCATCCTCATCGCGGCGATCTTAAAACCTGCTTCATTGATCATGGCAAGTACCGGTCCGGTGTTACCCGCTCTGACAGCATCAGGTTTGATGATTGAGAAAGTGTAATCGTTTACCATAATAATAGGTTTAATGTAGCGTTAAACTGTTCGGTTTTAATAACCTTGTTATTTTTCTTAACTTTGACGCCTTCAAAAAGCAGCAACGTGCAAGACTTCGGTAAATATACAAAAGAATTAAAAAAGCTTATTGACGCGGCAAATCATATTCTCCTGATCTGCCATATCAATCCTGACGGCGATGCCATCGGTGCACTGCTTGCAATGAGACGATGGATCCTGTCACAGGGAAAAAATGCAGAAATGCTCTCACCCAACGCCCTTCAGAAATTCCTCCTGTGGATGAATGATGTTGACAAAGTGGTGGATTTCCATCATAACATCGAAGCCGGTACGAAGCTGATCAATGAGGCAGACCTTATAATAATGGTTGATTTTAATTCCACTTCCCGGATGGGTAAGGCTGAACAGCTTGTTCTGGCTTCAAAGGCCAAGAAGGTGATGATTGACCATCACCCCGACCCGGGCAACTTCACTGATCTGAAAATCACTGACGTTAGCAGAAGTTCAACCTCGGAGCTCATCTATTTTGTGGTCAATGCCATGGAAGGGAGCGAGTTTGATGACAGTGATTTTATAACGGCGGTATATGTCGGGATAATCACTGACACCGGAAATTTTGAGCACGGTTATTATACCGGCGACACCATGCGAACCGTGGGCCACCTTCTTGATAAGGGAGTTGACAAGGAGAAGATCCATAATCATATTTTCAGCAATTTCTCGCCTGACCGTATCAGGCTGAAGGGCTTTGCATTGCATTCACGAATGGTGGTGCACCCTGATCTGCATACCGCATATATATGGCTGACCAAAGAGGACATGGAGAGATTCAATCATGTAAAAGGCGACACTGAAGGATTTGCCAATGTGCTGCTTACAATGAAAGGGATCGTTCTTTCAGTGCTCTTTGTCGAACGCACGGGATTTGTCAAGATGTCTCTCAGATCGAAAGGGAGCTTCAATGCAAATGTCCTGTCACGGCAGTGTTTTAACGGAGGAGGCCATCGGAATGCAGCCGGAGGCGAGATGAAGGGAACGATACATGATGTGGTGCAGCACTTCGAAAACACCCTGCCCTCATACAGAAAAGAACTGGATGACGCCGCCGCTGAGATGGCAAAATGAGAACAATAATCCCCATAATAATCCTCATTTTAATAACTGGCTGCCTGAATAAGCCTGACAGCAGGAGTTCTGCAAAACCGGCACCGGAGACAGACCTCATAGAACTCAACAAATCACTCATCTCGAGCGACCGTGAAGTGATAACCGATTATATCAGCAAAAGCGACCTTAGCTTCAGGGAGACTGAAACAGGTTTGTGGTACAGCATTGTCGAAAAGGGCGGGGGAGATGCAATAAAGACAGGCGATGATGTCTCGTACTATTATGAATGCAAACTGATTGACGGTAACCCATGTTACAGCGGCTCCAATACACTCAGAGTAGGTTATGCCAGCGTGGAAAGGGGTATCACTGAAGGTCTTCAGCTCATGAAGCCTGGGAGTGACTTTATCTTCATCATACCTCCTTACCTGGCACACGGACTGACAGGTGACGGACGGAAGATCCCGGGAAGATCAATACTGATCTACAGGATAAAAATTAAGGAAGTCATTTAGTTTGGAATGATTTTTGATGCAAAACGGAAAATGATTGGAAACACCATGAGAAATAAAATAGTTGCGGCAGTGCTTATGGCACTCGCCTTTGTTGTTGTTTCATGTGACCCGGCGAAGAAGTACGAAGAGGAAGAAAAGAGCCTCATCGCCGACTATATTGACGACAACAATATCACAGAGGCCCCTGATTCGCATGGCCTGTATTATATGGAGAGTACCCCGGGTACAGGCGAAAAGATCGCGACAGGTGATTCAGTCGGAGTCTACTATACAGGCTATTACCTCAACGGGAAAGTATTTGATACAAACACAGAAGATGATACGCCTTTCAGATTCAGGGTAGGAACATACTATCTTATCGAAGGGTGGTCAGTCGGCCTTCCCTATATGAGACTGAACGCCAAGGCGAAGTTGCTCATGCCCTCATCTCTTGGATATGGCACTTCGGGATACGGGTATTATAATACGTACGGACAGTACATCACTGTAATTCCCGGATATACTCCACTGCTTTTTGAGATAGAAGTGGTGGAACTGACCAGAGCCAGAAAATAAAAGAAATGCGCCGGACCAGGCGCATTTCTTTTATCTGATGATCACCTGGTCACCCGTTAAGGTCACCTTTTTAATTGCCTCCAGGTATGAAGCCCATGGTCCACTCACAAAATCATCTATCCGTGATGTTTGCTTCCATGAGTGCGGTCTCCGCTTCAGCCATGCTCTTCTCTTCCTGCTGTGATAACTGTCCGCCTGCCATCATCAATACCCTGTAGCCGTTAATCTGTGAAATCAATCCGTCAGGACGACGGTCAAAGGCTTCTTCAAGCTTTCTAAATTCTTCTTTAACAGTGTCATAAGCAGCGGTGGCAGCTTCTGCGAATAAGGGTGATTTTTTAATCATTTCATCACTCTTCGCAAAGCTTTCCTTAATTTCCCTTATGTTTTTCAGCTTCGCATTGAGAGCATTTACCTGTTCACCAAATGCTTCTGCTTTCGCTCTGTTTTTTGCCATTCCATCAAAGTCCTGCCCGGTTATTCTCGGGTCAGGCCTGACAGTTACCGCCGTTTCGGCTGTGACATCGCCTCTTTTCAGGATGATGTTATAAGTGCCGGGCAGAGCAACACCGCCCCGGAAATTCCTGAAATTTCTTCCCCTGGTGTCCCTGGGCGGTTCAGTAACCTGTGTTGCCTGCGGCAGCGGATTGAGGTCAAAGCCCCAGGTAAAACGGTTAAATCCTTTCACCGCATCAATTTCCTGCGACCTGATTATTTTTCCCTCTGCGGCTTTTATTTCAAGGGTCACTTTGCCGGAATCCCCGGAGGTATAAAAAGAGATCATCGCACCCTGCGGACGGTTTTCACCTTTAAACATGGCATCACCGGAGTAGTAATATCCCGGAAGGTTCTTCGTCGAAGCGAGCCAGGCATCAGGTACTTTAAAAGCTGTCATCTTACTGTCGAGGAGCCTGCCGCCTTCTTTTGCCAGGGCTCTCAGGGGGCTTAAGTCATCAAGCACCCACAGTCCACGGCCGAACGTACCTATGACGAGATCGCTCTCCCGCGGATGGATAATCATGTCGTATGTCGAGACGGTAGGATAACCGCTGGTCCATTTGTTCCATGTATCCCCGGCGTTGAAAGATACATAAAGACCGAACTCCGTGCCTGCGAACATCAGTCGCGGCTCTACCGGATCCTGTACGAAACAGAGCACATACCCCCATACATCAGTGTCATCAATTATCCTCTTCCAGTTCCGGCCCAGGTCTTTTGTGTGGTACAGATAGGCGGCATTGTCACCCTGCCGGTAATCATTCACAACCGCAAAAGCCTCTTCAGGATTATACAATGAGGCGGTGATCTGAGGCACCCACGCGTTTCGCGGCATCCCTTTGATATTCTGCGAAGTGTTCCTCCAGGTTTTTCCTCCGTCATCTGTAACTTGTATCATGCCGTCATCCGTACCTGCCCAGATCAGGTCACGTCTGAGAGGGCTGGGGGCAATGGTGATTATTGTGCAGTGGTTCTCAGCTCCGGTGGCTTCAGGAGTGATACCGCCGCTCTGATCCTGCTTCTGCTTCTCCGGATCATTGGAAGTGAGATCGGGCGAAATCTTTACCCATCTGTCACCTCTGTCACTGCTTTTATGAATAAACTGGCTTCCGAAATAGATAGTGTTATTATCAAAAGGATCCTGCGCCAGTGCTGCGTTCCAGTTGAACCTCAGCTTCTCACTGCCTTCAGCTGCCGGCCTGATACTTTTTGACCATCCTGTCAGTACGTCAAACCGTCTTAATGAGCCTCCCTGTGACTGGGCATAGCAATACCTGGTGTCACCGGGTACTGGCATGGCATCAAAGCCGTCACCGCCTGAAAGAAAATCGTACATCTCGTTGATGATGGGTCCATCGTACCATGTGTAGGCCGGGCCGCGCCATGATCCGTTGTCCTGCAGCCCGCCGTAAATATTGAATGGAATCTCATTATCGACATTGATATGATAAAACTGCCCCAGAGGAAGATTTTCGATATGGCGCCATGTCTCACCCTTGTCATAGCTGATTGCCATTCCTCCGTCGTTGCCGTCGAACATACGGTCCGGGTTTGCCGGGTCAATGAACCAGGCATGATGATCAGGATGGATCGATTCTGTTATTCTTTTGTCAAAGGTTAGCCCACCGTCTTCGCTCACATTGACACCTGAAAAAAGAGTGTAAACCCTGTTTTCATTCTTCGGGTCGACATAGATCTCGGCATAGTAGAACGGCCTGTTGCCTATGTTATCCTGACCTCTTTTCTCCCAGTGTATCCCTCCGTCGGTTGATCTGTATATGGCCGATGGCTTTGATTCAACATATGCATAAACATATTCAGTATTGGAAGCGGCAATGGCAATGCCGATCCGGCCTTTCTCTGCTGGCAGGCCGGAGGTTATCTCCGCAAACGTGTCACCGCCGTCACGTGTCAGCCATAGTCCGGAACCCTCTGAAGATGAGCTGAAGAACCATGGTTTACGCTGGTGAGACCACATGGCGACAAATATCTTCCCCGGGTTTGCAGGGTCCATCACCATCTCTGCCACCCCCGATGTCTCATTCGTGAACAGTATCTGCTTCCATGTCGAACCGCCGTCGACTGAACGGTAGAGGCCTCTTTCGGTATGCGGAGCCCACGGGCTGCCTATGGCTCCGGCATATATTATATCAGGATTGACGGGGTCTATTATTATCCTGTGTATGTACCGCGTAAGTTCAAGTCCCATGCACTTCCAGGTACGTCCGCCGTCCGTGCTCCTGTATATCCCATAGCCGGGACTGACACTGTTGCGGGGATTTCCTTCACCTGTTCCGGCCCATACAATATCGGGTCTGAGAGGATCAATGGCAAGGGCTCCGATTGATGCCACTGCCTCATTGTCGAAGACAGGTGTGAAGGTAGTGCCGGCATTGACTGTCTTCCACAGGCCGCCTGAGGCCGTCCCGACATAAAACACATTCTCATTGCGCGGATCGACCGCGAAAGCCGTGACCCTGCCGCTCATGCCGCCAGGCCCGACATTCCTCGGCTTTATGCCGCTGAAAAGTGACATATCTGTCTTCTGTGCCGACAGAAGAGCTGTAAAAGCTATGAATACTGCAGACAGGATTGTTTTTCTGATCATCATGACAATACGTTTAACGCATGTAATTTAGAAAATAAAAATAATAGGAAAGGGAAGGAAGAGTGTGTTTCGTGATTTAATCGCCCTCACGCAAGCATCAGGAAGACCACAGGTCTGTTGTCAAGCGGCGGTCTGTTGCTTATCCATGAGGCAATCGTTCTGGTCCTTATTTCCTCTGTTTCGAGGGTGACATCGGCAGCAATGCATAACCGGGTTGACGGCTTGCAGACTGCGAGAATATCATTCAGCATCTTTTCATTACGGAAGGGGGTTTCCATGAAGATCTGCGTCTGGCCGCCGGCGGACCGGTGCTCCAGCTCCCTGATCATTTTTTGCCTTCCGGGGGAGTCAACGGGCAGGTAACCGCTGAAGGCAAATGATTGTCCGTTCAGCCCGGAAGCTACCAGCGCCAGCATAATTGATGACGGACCTGTCAGAGGGATTACATTTATGTCCCTGCGGTGAGCCTCTTCAACAACAATATTTCCCGGATCAGCCAGTCCCGGCATGCCAGCCTCGCTCATCACACCGGCGTTCATGCCGCCTGATACCCGCGCAAAGAAATCGCCCAGCTCAGCCGGCTCGGAGTGCTTGCCTATTGAAAAAAAGACAGTCTCATCGACAGGAAATTCCCTGTCGATGGTTCTCAGGTATCTCCGTGCAGACCTTACATCCTCGACTGCGAAAAGCCTCAGGGAGGCGGTGATCTCCCTCGTTACAGCGGGAATAGTCAGTTTGTGATTAGCATTCCCCAGTGTAACAGGAACCATGTAAATATTTCCCTTCATCTGCTGCACTTTAATCAACCGTAAAGATATGTAAAACGGTGCCGTTGAGCTAAAGTGAATTTTGATATTGTTCTTCTCCAATTTCAGGTTACTTTTGTAAATCGAAAAAATAGCCAGTGAAATTCACTTTTCTTGGAACCGGAACATCCCAGGGTGTACCTGTAATTGCCTGCGAATGTGCTACGTGCACATCAACTGACAGCAGGGACAAAAGGCTCAGGGCCGCACTCCTGGTAGAGACATCCGCAAATACTATTGTTATTGATGCCGGACCGGATTTCAGGCAGCAGATGCTGAATGCCAGTGTGAAAAAACTCGATGCAATTTTCCTGACTCATGAACATAAGGATCACATAGCGGGTATGGATGATCTGAGAGCGTTCAATTATAAAAGTCAGGCTGCTATAGATATTTATGCCGAAGAGAGAGTACAGAATGCAGTGAGGAAAGAATATGCGTATGTCTTTTCTGAGAACCAGTATCCCGGTGTGCCAAAGATGGAGCTGCATAACATCGATACCTACAATATTGACCTGAGGGGTGATATTATAATTCCACTGCGTATCTTTCATTACCGCCTTCCGATACTGGGTTTCAGAATAGGGGATATGGCATATATCACCGACGCCAATTATATCCCGGAGGAGACCAGGGAAAAGCTGATTGGAGTGAAATATCTGGTCATTAACGCCCTGAGAAAAGAGAAGCATATATCACACTTCAGTCTCGGTGAAGCCCTGAAACTTATTGAGGAAGTGTCTCCCCGCAAAGCCTTTATCACTCATATAGGTCACCAGATGGGTAAACATGCCGACGTCAACAGGGAACTGCCTGTGAACGTAACGCTGGCTTGGGACGGACTGGAAGTGTTTTGCGAAGATTGACCTATTTCTTCTTGTAATTGTAGAGTTTTTTCTGATACTTCTTCGAAAAGAAATATTTGTTGCGCCCTAACTGTGAAGTGTCAATGTATGAATTCCTCCGGTTGGCCTGGTATGCATTTTTCTTCGAGGATGCACATCCGGGCATCAGGATCAGCGCCGCAAGGACGAGAATAATGAAAGTTATGCTTCTGAAATAAAACCTTTTCATTATTTAGGAATCAAACAGTTTTTAAAAGTAATAAATATCCTGTTAACCAGAAAACTCTCATTAATTATCCCGGTAACAGGGTTTATACTTTTCATTGACTTTTATAATTTGTCACAATATGTTAAATTGCACTCACTTGTGCCCCGATACTAAATACTATCATATTAAACTGATATGCACCGGTTAAAGTTTCAGATTTTTCTATTATTTCTTATGCCGATCCTGTCTGTCTCAGGCCAGTCGCTTGAGAATATCGGAATAACCAAGGATACAGGTGCGAAGGCGGTCAGCCTGATACTTGATGACAGCACAACCTTAAACCTTGCTGTGGCCAGGCCTCTTTTCAGCTTCCGTCTTGACGGAGTCTATTTTGAATCGGACGATGTGCCGGCAGGATTGACTGGTAACCGCTTCATTATGATTTACTCCGGTGGGGTGGAGGTTGGGTATACTCCCCGGGGCGGGTCACATCCCGGATTTAATGCTGAACTTGTTTTCCGCAACAACTGGAATGACACTCTGGTCATCAGCGATGTGGTCCCATTCGGTGAGAACGGCAATAATGCCTATATCACCGGTCATGGGGCACCGGACCTCGCCAGGGCAAACCTTTTTCTTCCGGGAAAGAGCCCGGTACGGGTAATTCTGCCTGATAATGCCTGGGAGATGGGTTTCTCGGCGTTCGAGACCGGATCTTCAGTGTCGGTAAGTGCAATATCAAGACGAACCAAGGTTCAGAATGGCACAAAAAAGAGGTATGAAACAATTCTGCCTCCGGGTGCAACGGTGACATATGATATCTGGGCAGACATATATAAGGGGACATGGCAGGACGGGCTGAAACTTATGTTCAGGGACAGGTATATATATGATCTTGAAAGCTTTAATGATGAATTATACAAGCGCGATGACCTGAAATGGATACGCAGCAGCTACCTGATGATCCTTCAGATGGCATGGGACCGTGATTACTATGACCGCTTTTCCGGTAAATCAGGCTTTGACAGTTTCCTGGCTGGATACAATACTCTCTTCGATCATGTGGATGTGTATGCAATATGGCCTACCTGGCCCCGTCTGGGTCTTGATGAGAGAAACCAGTGGGATCTTTACCGTGATCTTCCGGGAGGACTTGAAGGATTGAGAGATCTGGGGAGGCATGTCAGGCTTAACGACGGCCGGTTATTTATTGCATTCAATGAGTGGGACAAGAGCACAAGGGAAGAAGATCAGCTGAAAGGTATGGCTGATATATTGACTGCTACCGAAGCTGATGGCGTTGTTCTTGACGCTACAGACAAATCAACCTTACAGCTGCAGCAGACAGTTGATTCCGTGCGTAAAGGCATTATTATGTATTCGGAGGGAATGCCCGATGTAAAGGATATGCCGGGCATAGTCGCAGCGAGAGTTCACAACGCATTGTTTCTCAGCCCTGAACTGAACCTGAACAAGCTGATCAAACCCGACTTTGCCATTTTCCGTGTCGCCGATGTGGGAGAAGACATACTGCACCGCGAAATATCCGTCGCATTTTTCAACGGATATGGAACAGAACTGAACCTTTACAGGCCGGGTGGCAGGGGTGATGAATATGAAGCTGATCTTCAGTATCTTGCCAGAACAACGTTTCTTCTCCGAAGAAACAGTGATGCTTTCCTCGACAGCAACTGGACACCGTTGATTAAATCCGAAGCAGACAAAGTCTATATTAACAGATGGAATGCAGGCGGAAAGACAATATTTACAGTCCTTAATATGGACCACCTCGGATATGAAGGTCCGCTGTTCAATACAGGCGATACCGCAGGCAGACACCTTGTCTCCCTCTGGAGACATGAGGAGCTTGACCCTGCCGTTGTTAACGGTCAGCTGATGGCCACCGTCAGGGCGGAAGGATGGAACCAGTCATATAATGGAACAAGACGGGAAAGCTCCGTAGACTGTATTGCCCTGCTTCCTTCTCTTATTAAGGCTGAAGTGGAGGGTAACAGGCTTCATATAAATGCAACCATAAAGGGAACCTTATCGGTTTATAAGGGGATGCCCGGGTATGGAAATAAACCGGTTATCTTTAAATCACCGCTGGATACTCTACTCACCACCGGTGACCTTCTCGGCACCCGGGAAGGCAAAATAGTGATAGAACTGACAGAGAACGGACTCCTTCTGGATGAAAAGGTAATAGTTATAAGGGGAGGCCAGCCGTGGCTTTACTCGGAGACTGTCCGCACTGCCCCCGCCTCAGATATACCTGAGGGGATGGTACTTGTGTCTGCAGCGACGATAAAATATACGCTTAAATCAAATGATGAATTCATTGTAATTCCTTCATCCGGAAAAGAAAGAACTTCAGAGATAAGCAGCTTCCTGATGGATAAATACCCGGTAACGAATGAGGCGTTTGTCAGCTTTATCAGGGAGACCAGGTATATCCCTGAAGATACTACCAATTATTTAAAACACTGGGAGAACGGAATGCCTGTGTCAGGACAGGAGCGCTATCCGGTTGTTAATGTCAGTCTCGAAGATGCAAAGGCGTATGCGAAATGGGCAGGTAAGCGACTGCCCACTGAGGCAGAGTGGCAGCTGGCCGCACAGGGCACCGACGACAGGTTGTGGCCGTGGGGTAATGAATTCCACGCCACAAAATGCAACAACGGCTTCGGCAGACCAACCCCGGTCGACGCTTTCCCAAAAGGGGAGAGCCCGTACGGTGTGGCAGACCTTGTCGGAAACATATGGCAGATGACCGGAGATGTGTATTTCAACGGGGTTTACTATTTCAATATCATCAGGGGAGGCAGTTATTTCAGGCCTGAATCGAGCTGGTGGTATATCCAGGGAGGACCTCAGCAGCTCGATATGACCCAGATACAACTGATGGTATCACCGGGCTACGACCGCAGTGCAACTGTCGGGTTCAGATGCGTTAAAGATTTATAGTCTGAAGTTCTAAATGTCTGAAGTCTGAAGGTCAGACCTCAGACCATCAGACCATTGACATCAGTCAATCCGATGTGCGCCGTCACCGATGCCCGGAAGGTAGAAATCAGCGGTCAGTCCTGTTTTCTCGTAATAAATGGCGGCAAGCTTCTTCATGAAACTGTCAGCATGCCTGTTTTCAACTATTGAGACTGTGCACCCGCCGAAACCGGCTCCGGTCATACGTGTACCGGTTACTCCAGGCAGTTTTCTGCCCTCGTAGACGAGAGCATCGAGCTCAGTGCCTGTAACCTCGTAGTCTGTGCACAGCGAGTCGTGAGATTCATTCATCAGGCTGCCGAATTTCTCAATGTCATTCTCCTCAAGAGCCCTGATGGCATCAAGGGTCCTGCCATTCTCGGTTATCACATGCTTTGCCCTCTTTCTGACTACTTCGTCGCCGATATATTTGTCAAGCATCCACAGATCACTGACGGTGAGCTCACTGAGGTTACTTATTTTATGGTGTTCAGAGATAAGTTCCACGGCTTTCTCGCACTCTGACCGCCGCTCATTGTATTTTGAATCAGTAAGTCCCCTTCGTTTATTGGTGTTGGTGATGATCAGGCGCCTGTCGCCAAGGTTCACCGGGGCATATTTGTATTCAAGAGTATCGCAGTTAAGGTTGATGGCATGATCTTTCTTTCCGAAGCCAACCGCAAACTGGTCCATTATCCCGCAGTTCATGCCTACAAAATTATTCTCGGCTTTCTGTCCCATCTTTACCAGCTCGAGCATTGGGAAGCCTGCATTGGTAAGTTCATTCATTGCCACTGCCATCACCATTTCAATCGATGCAGACGAAGACAACCCTGCACCGTTAGGAATGTCGCCGTAAAAAAGCAGCTCCAGTCCGGGCGCCATGATGCCCTTAAGGGCAAACTCATTTATGACACCAACAGGGTAATTGGTCCAGCTTCCGGCGATGGCCTTATATGAGGAAGTAACCGGAACAGTTTCATCGCCGGTGAAGTTCAGACTGGAGAGTTTTATCTCAGGACTGCTTGTTTTTCTCACAACCAGTGAGGTGCCGAAATCGAGTGCGCAGGGGAAAACAAACCCGCCGTTGTAGTCAGTGTGCTCACCGATAAGGTTCACACGACCGGGTGAATAAAAAAGAACAGGGTCTGTTGCCCTGTCCCCGTATTTCCTGAAAAACTCTTCCCTGAGAAAGTTTTTGTCAGCTTTCATACCTTAAGTTTTTTCTCTATTTCCAAGATCTGGTTCCTGAAGTGGCGGTCTGTATCAATAAGGTTATTGACGGTCTTGCATGCATGCAGTACAGTGGCATGATCCTTACCGCCGATGCACGATCCGATGCTTGCCAGTGATGCCTTTGTCAGGCTCTTTGAGAAATACATTGACACCTGTCTTGCCTGGACGATCTCCCGCTTGCGGGTCTTGCCCTGCATCTGATCAACGGCTATCTTGTAATAATCACACACCACTTTCTGTATGTAATCAATTGTAATCTCCCTGCGCTGTGTGTTCACCAGCCTGTCCACCATCTGGCGTGCAAGCTCGAGTGTCACTTCCTTGCGGTTAAGCGTAGACTGAGCATAAAGAGAGATGAGCCCTGACTCAAGTTCCCTGATATTTGATGATATGTTCTCGGCAAGAAATTCAAAGATCTCATCAGGAAGTTCAATGCCGTCATTGTAAGCCTTCTTTCTCAGGATGGCGAGCCTCGTCTCATAATCAGGCTTCTGCAGATCAGCCAGCAATCCCCACTTGAACCGTGACAACAGGCGCTGCTCCATGCCCTGTAACTCAACCGGCGGCTTGTCGCAGGTGAGTATCAGCTGTTTTCCGGACTGATGGAGATGATTGAAAATGTGGAAGAAAGTATCCTGGGTCTTCTCCTTCCCTGCAAACTCATGAACGTCATCAATGATGAGCACGTCAATCATCTGGTAGAAATGGAGGAAATCATTCTTGTTATTGTTCCTGATAGATTCGACAAACTGTGTCTGGAATTTGTTGGCGTTGACGTAAAGCACAGTTTTATCCGGGTACTTCTCCTTGACAAGGATACCTATTGCCTGCACAAGGTGTGTCTTTCCAAGACCTGAGTCACCGTAGACCATCAGTGGATTAAAAGCAGTTCCGCCGGGATTGTTACCGACGGCAATACCGGCTGAACGGGCCAGCCTGTTGCACTCGCCTTCAATGAAGTTCGCAAATGAATAATCGGGATTGAGTCTGGGATCAAAATGAAGTTTCTTGATACCAGGGATGATGAAGGGATTCCTGATAGCCGGCTGGGTAACCTCAAAAGGAACCTGCATCGGCTTATTGTTCAAATCACTCTTGTTCCTTGAAGGATACTTGACAGTATAAGGCTTGCCATTACTGTAGCCCGAGTTTTCCATTATAATATTGTACTCAAGCTTGGCTTCATTTCCTATCTCACGCCTGAGCGTCTTGCGGAGGATATCAATGTACTGCTCCTCCAGGTATTCGTAAAAAAAAGGGCTTGGAACCTGTATTGTCAGAATATTCTTTTCGAGCCTCAGCGGAACAATCGGCTCAAACCATGTCTTAAAACTGGCTGAAGGAATTATATCACGGATTATCTCCAGACAGTTATTCCAAACCTCATCGTGTGACTTATTCATTCAAAGTAAAATTACGAAAATTCCAGTACTTTTTTCTGGTGCCGAAACCCGTGACAATATTTGTAAAAAAAAAGGTAAAAAAAAAAACTTTTTTCGCTTGACTTTTACATTTATTTCATACTGACATGAGCATCAGGTCCTTATAATTAAAAAAATAAATAAAAAAAATAATTACCTGATTATCAGATACATAAAAGGAATGTCATGTATTACAACACGTTATAAAAAAGAACTAATATTTATCACGATTTAAAGATGAACCGGATGAAAAAATAAGGCACCTGCAATGGCATGATTCATTTCTGTTTAGCAAAAATTATACAAATTATTCGGCCTTTTTGCCAAAAAGGGAGAAGTGAACATATTTTTTAGGATTTGCCTGCATATCCTGTAAAAGCAAGTCGAGACTGTGAAGAGTGTTGTTAAGATTTGTGTATAGGCTGTCATTCGTCATCAGTTTTCCGACAGAACCCTGACCTTTGCTCATGCCATCCACCAGTTCGCTTACATGCCCGAGCGATGTTTTAAGTGAGGCAAGAGAGGAGGAGAGGTCTGCTGAGGCTATCGTGTCAGTGATGGCGGCAAGGTTTTTAAGTGAAGTATCCAAAGTGGAGCTGTTCGACGACAGCATTGTCGTAAACTTTTTAAGGTCTTCAATGGAAGCCATGAGCTCATCCTTTTCCTTGTCGGATATCTCCCTCAGATTGGCCGTTATGCCATTGACATTGCTTACTACCGACCTTATGTCCGATGTCATCTGCGGGGTGAGCAGGTTGTTAATGCTTGAAACGACAGAGTCAAGCTTCACAACCATGTCAGTTATATTCCCCTCAATCGGAGAAAGTGTCTGGCTAAGCCTGTCAATAATACTTGTGGCTACGTAACCCTCAAGAGTGTCATGATTGTGATGCATCACACTGCTGTCACCCATCCGCAGTATAATTTTCATACCGGCTATCAGGGTTGCAGTAGTGATTTCAGCTTGTGTGCCAACCGGTATATTGAAATTCCTGTCTATAGAAATTGAAACGGCAAGCAAACCGCTTCCGTCATTGATAAGCTTAATCTCCTGTACCACACCTGCCTGGTAACCGTTTATCTCCACCGGGCTCGATTCTGTCAGACCTGCAATATTGCTGTAAACAATATGATAGGTGTCAGTACTTGTAAAAAGAGCGGAACCCTTCAGGAAATTAAACATCAGGATAAAAGCTATAAGGGTGATAAGAGCCACAGCCCCTATTTTGACTTCATGTGATATTTTGTTCATATTACTGTTGCTTTGTTTTTTTTGATTCTATCGCATCTTTCAGGGGAATGATCTTTCCGTTCCTTACAGCAATTACAAACGCGTCAGGAAACCCGAGTGAAAGCGTCCTTCTGTATTTGACAGCATCTTCATAAACGCTGAAGCTGCCCGCTCCGTACTTGATCCGTTCGCTTTCTTCTATTTTTGTGACTTTTTCGATACCTGAGAGCTGGCTCTGGCTCATTGGCTTGTCCTTAGGCATCGCCGTGATCTGAACCATGAAAATAATATCATCTGTCACCACGTCAGGTTTTATCACCGCCAGGGGGGGCACAGGTGCCGGTGGCGCGACCTCCTCCTTTTTAACTTCGGTGGCAGGCCTGACTGTACTGTCCTCTTTAACAGACTCTGCCGTTTCACTGTGAACAGTCCCGTTTGCGTTTAATCCTGACCTGTTATCAATTGTATGTTTATAATCCCTGAATGCCCTGTAAATAGCTGAGGCCAGATAATCCTCTCCCGTTTCTGAGATGAGGTATTTTTCCTCTTCGGCATTGGAGAGAAAACCAAGCTCGACCAGCACGGAAGGCATTGTTGTTCTCCATAATACAACGAAGCCTGATTGCTTGACCCCGCGGTCTTTCCTGCCGACACGGTCCCTGAACTGATCCTGGATCATGGAGGCAAATTCCGTACTCTGTTTGAGATACGTATTCTGCATCAGCGAGAAGATGATGAAAGACTCGACTGAATTAGGATCGTAACCTTCATATTTGGCCTGGTAATCCTTCTCGAAGGTTATTACCGAGTTCTCTTTCATAGCCAACTGCAGATTGGCCTCATCCTTGCTTTGGCCAAGAACCCATGTCTCAGCGCCGGTGAAACGTTTGTCGTTCATGGCATTGGAGTGGATGGAGATGAAAATATCTGCCTTGTTACGGTTAGCAACATCAGCCCGTTCGGCGAGGCCTATGAAAGTATCATCATCACGGGTGTAGATCACCTTCACATCTTTAAGGTTTTCCTTAATATACTTTCCTGTCCTGAGCGCTACAGCCAGGTTAATATCTTTTTCCCGTGCCTTCAGGCCGACTGTCCCGGGGTCCTTGCCGCCGTGACCTGCATCAATGACCACAACCCAGTCATCAAGCAACGGTGCCGACTGTGCCCATGCCTCATGTGGCATGGTAATTGATGCCGTCAGAAAGGCAAAGGTCAGAATAACTCTTAACCCTCTGAATTTGGAGCTCTGCCGCATTACTGCTTTACGAATTTTAATTAGTTTTGCCGCTGGCATGTGGTATTGGCACAAATATTACGCAAAAATAGCATTTAACTTGCATTTTAAATCACAAAGATCATTTGTGACAATTTTCATGCCGCTCCTTTTCTCTGCCGCGCTTTATGGCCAGGAACCTGCCAGTCCTGATGTCCTCTTAAATCCTGACTCTCTTAAGACTGCAGAGACCATTCAGGAATACGACACACTCTTTAACCAGGATGTATTCTTACCGCCTGACACCCTTGTTGCAGACAGCGCAATTATCATTTCACCTGATGCTGTCGACCTGCCTATCGTGTACAATGCAGAGGGGTATATGAAGACAGACCTCAAGACAAAAAAGGTGAGCCTCGTTCAGAATGCAAAAGTCACCTACGGAACCATTGAACTTACGGCGGATTCAATAGTCCTCAATATGGAGACGGGGTCAGTCTATGCAACGGGAAGGATCGATTCCACAGGAAAAATGGCCGGAAAGCCTGTATTTAAAGACGGTTCGGAAGAATTCGAATCTAAGGAGCTCACTTATAACTTCAAGTCGAGAAAGGGTGTGATCCAGAATATTACCACCGAGCAGGAGGGTGGTTTCCTTCAGAGCCAGAAGACTAAACGGCAGGAAGATGGCACATTGCATGTGAATAAAAGCAAATTCACAACCTGCGATGCGGAAGACCCGCACTTTTATCTCGCACTGAACAGGGCAAAGGTGTATCCGGGTGAAAAGATGGTGTCAGGCCCTGCCTATATGGTGATAGCTGACGTACCACTTCCACTGATAGTACCTTTCGGATTCTTCCCGGTGCAGCAGCGAAGAGCTTCAGGCATCATCATGCCGAAGTACGGGTCTGAGGCACGCAGAGGCTATTTTCTTTCCAACGGGGGGTACTATTTTGCCCTCACCGACTATTTTGACCTGAAGCTCACGGGAACTGCCTACACCAACGGAACCTGGCTTGCAGACGCAGCGACGACATACAGGCTGAGATACCGGTTTTCGGGATCCTTTGGATTCAGTTATGCCAACAACGTGACCAGTTACAAGGGGTTACCCGATTATGGCACGTCAACCAACTACCGCCTGACATGGTCACATTCGCAGGACACCAAGGCAAGTCCCGGCTCACGCTTTTCCGCAAGTGTCAACATGAGTTCGAGCGGGTACGATAAAGAAAACAGTTACGAGGTGGCTGATCATGTCACCACAACCAGGCAGTCAAGCATAAGTTATTCAAGGAACTGGGCCGGCACGCCGTTCGCCTTCTCCACCAGCCTTAACCAGAGCCAGAACGTGCAGAACAAGACCCTGCAGCTGAACCTCCCTAAAGCCAGCTTCACGGTATCGCGGATATATCCCTTCAAGCCGAGAAAACCTGTCATCAAAAAGCGTTGGTATCACGATATTCAATCGCAGTACTCCGCATCACTTGAAAATAAGGTTGATACTTATGACAGCCTGCTTTTTACGAGCCAGACCTGGGACAACATGAAGAATGGGTTCAAGCATGAAATTCCTTTAAGCATGCAGATCAGGCCGTTCAAGAATTTTTCAATTTCTCCACAGGTGAGATATACCGGGGTACTGTATACGCAGGAGATAGAAAAGAGGTGGGATCCGACATACTATAATGAATCATTGAATGAGATCGTCCCGTCAGTAATTAATGATACAGTCAGGGGTTTGTCTTACGGCCAGTCACTCATACCGTCAATAAGCGCATCTTACAACACCCAGCTTGACGGCCGGTTCCGGTTCACGAAGAAGGGTTCAAAAATAGAAACGATTCGGCACCTGATAAAACCTTCCATGGGATTTTCGTACTCTCCCGAGCTTGACTGGCTCGTGAGTGACATGTATAAAACTGTTCAATATGATACTCTTGGCCATGAAAAGGAGTATTCTATTTATGAGGGAGCCATCTATGGCACTCCTACCGGCGGCACACGCGCCGGTTCTCTGACATTCAGCATCGTAAATATTGTGGAAGCCAAGGTATTTACTAAGAATGATACAACGGGCAAGCCGAAGAAGATAAAACTGATAGATAATCTGTCTTTCAATACCTCCTATAACATTTTTTCAGACTCCCTGAACTGGGCGCCTGTTACAGCCCAGTTCCGCACCACGCTTGCAGAAAATATTAACCTGATGGCAAGCAGCAGCCTGTCGATCTACGGTCTCAGTGAACAGGGAACCACTGTGTCAGAGCTCGCCATCAGCCAGGGTAAAGGGCTGTTCCGGATGACAAACTTCACCACAAGTGTTGACGTTGATCTGGGCCGGCTCCTGCAGCGGAAGGACAAGGCCAGCCAGCAGACAACCTCAGGTTCGGCACAGCCAGCAGGCGGACAGAGACAGGAGGGAGCGCGGGGTGGCGGTAACCTGCCGCTCGACAACAGGGAATATGACGAATACGGTTATGCGAGATTTGATGTTCCGTGGTCCCTCAGGATGGCTTATAACTTCAACTACAGAAAGCCCGCATTCGAGTCGGACATTTCACAGACAATGACTCTTTCGGGCGACCTGAGACTTACGCCCAAGATGGCAATAAACTACAGCACAGGTTACGACTTCGATCAGCACGAGATTACAATGAGCAGGGTGAGTATCTCACGCGACCTTCATTGCTGGGAGATGAATTTTTCATGGATACCGATAGGTTACATGAAGAGCTGGAACTTCACCATAAGGGCAAAAGCCAGCCTGCTGCAGGATCTCAAATACGAGCGCAAAAAAGACTATCATGAAAATCTTTAACGAAATAAGACCATCAGGAATGAAAAAAATCATCAGCACTACAGCTGCACCGGGAGCTATCGGACCCTACAGTCAGGCTGTAGAGGTCAACGGGACACTCTACATTTCAGGGCAGGTGGCAATTGACCCCGCCACTGGAAAGATCGTTGAGGGCGGTATTACAGAACAGACGACACAGGTACTGAAGAACATTAAAGCCATTCTTCTGGCAGCAGGATATTCAGTCAATGATGTAGTCAAGTCGACATGTCTCCTGGCAGATATGTCGGATTTCAAAGCCATGAATGAGGTGTACGCCAAGTTCTATACATCGGATCAGCCTGCCAGGGCTGCCTTTGCAGTTAAGGGCCTCCCGCTTGGAGGCCTGATCGAGATTGAAACGGTTGCGGTTAAATAAGTAGCGACGCCCAACCTGGGCGTCGCTACATGGTAATTAACAGAAATTCTGTTAAAATTATTCAGCCTTTACCTCAAAATCAACATCAACCTTAACATCTCTGTGGAGTTTGACAACGGCTTTGTAGTGTCCTACTTCTTTAATCGTCTCTTCGCCGAGGAGGATATTCTTACGTTCAATATCAAACCCTTTTTCCTTCAGCGCTTCCGCTATCTGGATGGTATTGACCGATCCGAAGATCTTTCCTGCTGAGCTTACTTTTGCGCCAATGACCAGCTTGACAGTGCCGAGCTTTTCAGCAATCTTTTCAGCTTCATTCCTGATCTTCTCTTCCTTATGAGCCCTCTGCTTAAGGTTCTCATTGTGCACTTTAACGGCGGAGCCGGTAGCCTGAACGGCAAATCCCTGAGGGATGAGGTAATTCCTCGCATACCCGGTCTTGACGCTAATGATATCGTTCTTCAGACCAAGCTTTTCATAATCCTGCTTGAGAATAATTTTCATATCTCTTCCTCCTTTACTTTAAAAGATCAGCTACATAAGGCAGCATAGCAAGATGGCGAGCCCTCTTGATAGCCTTGGCGACCCTTCTCTGATACTTCAGCGAGGTGCCGGTAATACGGCGCGGCAGGATCTTGCCCTGCTCATTCAGGAACTTCTTAAGGAATTCGGGATCCTTATAATCAATGTACTTGATCTTGTTCTTCTTAAACCTGCAGTATTTCTTCTTTTTAATCTCTACTGTCGGAGGTGTAAGATATCTAATCTCTGAGTTGTTCTGTGCCATTTTTATTCCTCCTTGACTTTCTCGGTTGCTCTCATTCTTCTCTTCTTCTCAGCATACTCAACAGCATACTTGTCCATACGGAAGGTCAGGAAGCGGATGATTCTCTCATCCCTTCTGTACTGCACTTCTAACTTATCTACTAACTCACCCGGCCCTTTGAACTCAACAAGGTAATAGAACCCGGTTGATTTTTTCTGAATGGGATAAGCGAGTTTCTTCAGGCCCCAGTTCTCTTCATGAACGATATCACCCTGGTGATCGGTGATGATCTTCTTGAATTTCTGGACCGCTTCCTTCATCTGATTTTCAGATAAAACGGGAGTTGCAATGAAAACGGTTTCGTACTGATTCAACATCTCTTTTGGTTTGTAATTGTGTTTATAATTCGGGTTGCAAAAGTAAGACAATAAATCTTAAAAAAAAATATTCGCGGAACTATTTGACTATATTTGTGGATGGTATAACCTAAGAATGCGCTGATATCGGATATGGATAATTTTATTGTTTCTGCCCGCAAGTACAGACCTGCCACCTTTGACATGGTTGTCGGACAGGATACCATCACGACAACTCTGAAGAATGCAATAAAGAACAATCACCTGTCGCAGGCCTACCTCTTCTGTGGTCCACGCGGTGTTGGAAAGACTACCTGCGCCAGGATCTTTGCAAAGACCATTAACTGTTCTGAACCGGGCCCTGACGGTGAACCCTGTGACCACTGCGAATCGTGCCTTTCATTCAATTCCCAGGCATCATTCAATATACATGAGCTTGACGGCGCTTCAAATAACAGTGTTGATGACATACGCAATCTGACTGATCAGGTGAGGATCCCGCCGCAGATCGGTAAGTTCAGCGTTTATATAATTGATGAGGTTCACATGCTTTCGGCCTCCGCCTTCAATGCCTTCCTGAAAACGCTTGAGGAACCGCCGTCACATGCCATCTTTATACTCGCCACCACCGAGAAGCACAAGATAATTCCGACGATCCTTTCACGGTGCCAGATATTTGACTTCAATCGCATCAACGTGGATGACATAGTGAACCGCCTCAGCTGGGTGGCCGGCAACGAGGGCGTAAAGGCTGAGCATGAGGCCCTGCATGTCATCGCTACCAAAGCAGACGGCGCAATGCGTGATGCACTCTCAATTTTTGATCAGATAGTAAGCTTCAGCGGCAAGACCATCACCTATACCGATGTAATATCCAACCTCAATGTCCTTGACTATGAGTATTATTTCAGGATCACAGGCGCCGCCATCGAGGGCAACGTGACATCAGTCCTGCTCACTTTCAACGAGATCCTGAATAAGGGTTTTGACGGGTATAATTTCATGGCAGGCCTGAACAGTCATATGCGTGACCTGCTTGTCAGTCGTGATGAGGCTACGGTAAAACTGCTGGAGACATCACCGTCGATCAGGCAACGTTACAGGGAACAGGCTGTATTGGCACCCCTCACCTTTATTTATGAAGCTCTTGACATAGGTTCGCAGTGCATGCTTACCTTTAAGAGCAGCAAGAACCAGCGCCTGCATGTTGAACTTGCGCTGCTGCGCATGTGTCACCCGGCCGGCGCCAACGCCGGGGAAGACTCAAAAAAAAAAGCTGAACAGCAATCCGGGGCTGACGAACCTGTCATAAATATTTCAGCTGCCCCGTCCGGCCACGCAACTGCCTCCGCCGTAACCCAGACAAGACCATCCGTACAGCCACCCAGGGCAACACCAGCATCTGATACCGGTAAAAAGGTTTCCATCAAAAACCTGCTCTCTGAAACAAAAATAAAGGAGAATATTGTTAATGAGCCTTCTCCCGAAACTACAGGAATACAGTCACACAGAGAGTTCAGCGCTGACGATCTTTCTGAGGCATGGCGTGCCTTCGCCCTCCAGGTGAAGGAGGAGAGCCCGCGCATTTCTGTGACGCTCACGTCAGCGACACCGGACCTGCTTCCCGATAATATTATTATCCTGAGGCTTGATAACACAGCTCTCAAGGAATTATTTGACCATAGTTTCCGGGCACGGCTCGAACACCACCTGCGCGAGACCCTTCAGAACAGCTCCCTGAGTCTTCAGACAACGGTGGGAGCTACCGAAAGAGGTGAGATACTCTATTCCAACGAACAGAAATTCAACCACCTGGCATCTAAAAACCCGGCGCTGAAGGATCTGAAAAAAACATTCAATCTTGATTTCGAATAATTATTAATTGGTCTCGTTGTGAGCGTGAAAAAACAAGCGCGGAATATTGATTACCGGACCTCCGAAAAAACGGAAATCAGGAACTGCATCAGGCAGTACGGAAAGCTGGCAGGAGGGATAGCCCACGATCTCAATACCATACTTACAACAATATACGGCTACAGTGAGATGGCTCTTGAAACTATTGACGAGACCTCTGAAGCAGGTCAGAACATACGCAGCATCATTCTCGCGGCGGACAGAGCCAGGACGCTTACCGGGCACCTGATGAACCTTAGCCGCCCCACCGCTAACGACATGAAAACTGTATGTGTCAGCGATATCATAAATGAAACAGTGAGCCTGATCAGGCCATCAGTACCACAGGGGACAGAAGTAGCGGTAAACATAACCTCGCCTGAAATTCTGGTCTCAGCTGATCCGCTGCAGCTTTTCAGGGCTTTCACTAACCTGGCTGTTAATGCATTGCAGGCAATGGAATCAACCGGAGGCCGTCTGACAATCACACTTGAGACGGTAACTGCCGATGAACGTAAACAAATGTCAGCGGGCAATTACGCACTCATACGCTTTGCAGATACGGGAAGGGGCATGGATAAAAAGACAGTGAAAAAGATGTTCGATCCGTTTTTCACCGCAGGTAAGAATAAACAAGGTACAGGCCTGGGCTTATCCCTGGTTTACGACATAATTTCGGATCTTAACGGTGATATTACCGTTTCATCAGAGGTGAATGAGGGTACTGTGATTGAAATTCTTATCCCGGCTGAAACGGGCAAATTTGTCTCTCTTCCCTAAAAACTTTATCTTTACGTTACTTAAAAAGAAATAGCGAAATATTTATATGGCCGGGGTAATGATAGTCGAAGATGATCCTGCACTGCGCGGGATGCTGAGGGAAGCCCTGGAAAAAAGGAGGTATGTCGTAATAACGGCCTGTGACGGAAGAGAAGCAATAGCAAAATTCCGTCCTTCGGTTGTCGATCTTGTTATAACTGACCTCCTTATGCCCGAAGAGGACGGACTGATGGTCATAATGAAGATTAAGGAGATTAAGCCTTCAACCAGGATAATTGCTATTAGCGGAGGGGGAAAGGCAGGCCCGGGAAGCTATCTTCTCATGGCCAGTAAACTGGGAGCCGACATGGTTTTTTCAAAACCGTTTCTTCCTTCCGAACTGGTACAGAAGGTAAAAGAGATGCTGGATAAACATTAAGACAGATAACTTGTTATCCTTTTGAAAAAATAGCAATTAATAACTGAATATATGTTAACAAAGAAAGTAGAAGAATTCTGCAACAGGCAGATTGAAAGAGAAGGATACTCATCAAACCTTTACCTTGCAATGGCATCGTGGGCAGAGAACAAGGGTCTGGCTGGTGTGGCAGCATGGCTTTATGTACAGGCTGACGAAGAGCGGCTGCACATGCTTAAATTCATTAAATACGTCAATGAACGTGGCGGAACGGCTCTTTTGCCGGCCTTCAAGCAGCCGCCTGTGAAATTCAAAAGCGTTCATGACATGTTTAAAGACGTCCTGAAACACGAACAGTTCATTTCAGCCAGCATAAATGAGGTTCTTGCGGTCGCCAACGATGAAAAAGATTACGCCACCTCTAACTGGATACAGTGGTTTGTGAACGAGCAGATACAGGAGGAGAGCAGCGCCAGGATTATCCTGGATAAACTTGCACTCGCCGGTGAGTCCGGCCTCTATTTCCTGGACAGGGATATAATGGCACTAAGAGCGGCTTCTGAACCGACAGCTCAACCAGGAGCTTAAATGACTTTTACCGCAGAGAAGGCTGTCCTTTAATACATGGACAGCCTTTTGTGCATTCATTAAGCCGGAAAATTGATTACTTTTGCGGCATATTTAAAAAAATATCGTTAAATGAGCTTTGTAAGCAAAGTACTTACTGTTTTCCTGGGCGACAAAGAAGCGCGCGATTTAAAGGAGATAAATCCTTTCGTCGGAAAGATAAAGAGCGAAACTGAACTAATAACCTCCCTCTCAAATGATGCCCTGCGTGACCGTACTGTGGCCCTGAAAAAGGAAATAAAGGAATCCATCACAGCTGAAGAACAGGAGATCCGTGATCTGAGGGTCACAGCTGAAAAAGAAGAGGACGTTAATCGGAAAGAAGAGCTTTATAATCAAATAGATAAGATCGACAAGCAGATCCTTGAGAATCTTGAAAAAAAGCTTGACGAGGTGCTGCCGGCAGCTTTTGCCGTGATGAAGGAGACAGCGCGGCGTTTCAAGGAAAACGAAGTTCTCGAGGTGACGGCAAGGGGTTGGGATCGCGATCTTGCTGCTATCCGTCCGTCAATAACCGTCGAGGGCGACAAAGCATACTGGAAGAATACCTGGATGGCCGGAGGCAATGAAATCCTTTGGGACATGGTACACTACGACGTGCAGCTCATCGGAGGTGTGGCATTGCATAAGGGTAATATCTCCGAGATGGCCACCGGCGAGGGAAAAACACTCGTGGCTACATTGCCGGTATTCCTTAATGCGCTCGCCGGCCGCGGAGTACATATAGTTACAGTCAATGACTACCTGTCAAAACGTGACTCGGAATGGATGGGCCCCCTGTATGAATTTCACGGCCTATCAGTCGATTGTATTGATAAACATGAGCCTAACTCACAGGCCCGGCGCAAAGCGTATAACTCTGACATTACCTTCGGAACGAACAATGAGTTTGGCTTTGACTACCTGCGTGATAATATGGCAATTAACCCCGAGGACCTTGTCCAGAGGAAGCACCATTACGCTATTGTTGACGAGGTCGACTCAGTGTTGATCGATGACGCAAGAACGCCTCTTATTATTTCCGGCCCAACGGCAAAGAGTGATACACTTCAGTTTGATGAGTACAAACATAAAGTTGAGGTTCTGGTGGGCGCCCAGAGAAAGTTGGTCACGCAACTGCTTGCCGATGCAAAGAAAGCGCTTAATGACGGCAGGAACGATGATGCAGGACTGATGCTCCTGAGAGCTTACAAAGGACTGCCTAAGAACAGCGCACTTATCAAATATCTCAGCGAGGAAGGAGTAAGGACTCTCCTCCAGAAAACAGAGAACCTCTACATGCAGAATAACTCCAAGGAGATGCCAAAGGCAACTGAGGAGCTGTTTTTTGTCATTGATGAAAAAGCAAATTCCATCGAGCTGACTGAGAAAGGGCATGACCTCATCTCCACCTCCGTGGAAGATTCCAGCTTCTTTGTGCTGCCTGATGTGGGAAGCAAGATTGCCGACATTGAAAAGACTGTAAAGGATGAGACTGCCAGGATGAGGGCCAAGGACGCGCTGCTTCAGGATTTTGCAGTCAAATCGGAGCGGGTTCACACCATGACACAGCTTCTTAAGGCTTATACGCTATTCGAGAATGATGTCGAATATGTTGTGATGGACAACAAGGTCAAGATAGTGGATGAGCAGACAGGCCGTATTCTTGAAGGACGCCGGTACTCAGACGGTCTGCACCAGGCTATCGAAGCCAAGGAAAATGTCAAGGTCGAAGCCTCCACACAGACATATGCTACAATAACCCTCCAGAACTACTTCAGGATGTATCATAAGCTGGCCGGTATGACCGGTACTGCCGTCACCGAAGCAGGGGAGCTCTGGAATATTTATAAGCTTGATGTGGTGGTAATACCTACCAATGTGCAGGTAATAAGGAAAGACCATGAAGACCTGGTCTATAAGACCAAGAGAGAGAAATATAATGCTGTTATTGACGAGATAGTAAATCTGAACAAGCAGGGGAGGCCCATACTCGTAGGTACGACCTCCGTTGAAATATCAGAATTGCTGAGCCGTATGCTCAAGATGAAAGGACTGAAGCATAACGTTCTGAATGCCAAGCTCCACCAGCGTGAGGCTGATATCGTAGCAGAGGCCGGAAAGACAGGCACTGTCACCATAGCCACCAACATGGCGGGCAGGGGAACGGACATCAAACTTACCCCCGAGGTGCGCGCGGCCGGAGGCCTCGCAATTATAGGCACGGAACGTCATGAGTCCCGCAGGGTTGACAGACAGCTCAGGGGACGTGCCGGACGACAGGGAGACCCGGGCTCATCCCAGTTCTTTGTGTCACTGGAGGATGA
Source organism: uncultured Bacteroidales bacterium (assembly GCA_963743775.1). GTDB lineage: Bacteria > Bacteroidota > Bacteroidia > Bacteroidales > VadinHA17 > SR-FBR-E99. The sequence goes on along the minus strand of CAVURA010000002.1, from coordinate 598,055 downwards.
CCTGATGCGACTGTTCGGATCAGAGAGGATCTCCGGTATCATGGACCGGCTGGGATTGAAAGACGGGGAAATGATACAACATTCCATGATCACAAAATCAATTGAGAGAGCCCAGAAAAAAGTTGAGGAAAATAACTTCGGAATAAGGAAGAGGCTGCTTGAATATGACGATGTGATGAATTCACAGAGAGAGGTCATTTACAGCAAGAGACGCCATGCCCTCCTCGGAGAGAGGCTTAGCGTCGATATTGCCAATATGATGTACGACGTCACTGAAAATACAGTGACCGTCAATAAGGATACAGGCGATTTCGAGGAGTTTCAGTTCGGACTGATGAGAACGCTTTCCGTGGATTCACCTGTGACCAAACAGGAATTCGTAAAAGACAATAACCAGATCATAATTGATGCCGTCTACGATAAAGTGCTTGATGCCTACAGACGAAAGGGAGAAGTGATCTCATCGACCGCACTTCCTGTGCTGAAAGATGTCTATGAAAGAATGTCAGCTACTTACGAGAATGTGGTTGTACCTATTACCGACGGTGCCCGTACCTACAGTGTGATTACAAACCTTAAAACTGCCGTTGATTCCGGAGGGAAGGAGCTGCTCCGCTCTTTTGAAAAGACCGCTGTGCTTGCAACGATTGACGATGCCTGGAGGGAACACCTTCGTGAAATGGATGACCTCAAGCAATCAGTTCAGAATGCTTCATACGAACAGAAAGATCCTCTCCTGATATACAAGTTCGAGTCCTTTGAGCTCTTCAGGACAATGGTGACCAAGGTTAACCAGGATGTCGTCAGCCTGCTTATGAAAGGTACTATTCCGGTCACCTCACCGGATAATGTCAGGGAGGCCCAGCGACGCAAACAGATTGACATGAGCAGGCTCAGGACACAGAAGAGCGACTTCGAAGGCTATGGCAGCGGCGGCGGATCACCGGAGAAAAAACAACAGCAAACGGCACCTGTCAGGGTTGACAAGAAAGTCGGCAGGAATGACCCATGCCCTTGCGGCAGCGGAAAGAAATACAAACAGTGTCACGGGAAGAACATCGCCGACACTGCTGCAGGTGTTTAGTGAAATTAGCTGATTTTAAGCTACTTCAGGGCTTCCATCGCTTTGGCAATGCGGGTTTGCATTGACCTGCTCACAGGAACGAGCGGCAACCTGAGGGTGTTCTGACAGAGATTCATGTTACTCATTATTGCCTTGATTCCGCCAGGGTTACCCTCGGCGAAGAGAAGCTCCGTAATCTCCATAAATCTGAACTGTATTTCCCTTGCATTCTTGAAGTTATTTTTCAAAGCATGCTGAACGATCTCTGAACATTCAGCCGGATAGGCGTTTGCAAGTACAGATATCACCCCGGAACCGCCCAGTGCAGCAATTGTCAGCACATCAATATCATTTCCCGAAATAACAAGAAAACTATCAGGCTTGTCCCTCATGATCTTCATAATATTCTCATAGTTGCCTGAACTCTCCTTTGTACCGATTATATTATCGCATGACCTTGCCAACTCAAGACAGGTTTCAGGCAGAATATTACTGGCTGTACGGGAAGGGACATTGTAAAGAATGACAGGGAGCGGACTGGCAAGGGCTACCTGCCTGAAATGTTGAAACAGGCCCTTCTGGCATGGTCTATTATAATAAGGAGCGACAGAGAGAATGGCGTCAACGCCTTCCAGGTCGGAATTGCGGATATAGCTTACAACATCTGAAGTGTTGTTTCCTCCAATACCCAGGACCAGTGGAACTCTTTTTCCGATGGCCTCGACGGTAAAGCAGGTCAGGGCACCCTTTTCATCATTGCTGAGCGTTGATGCTTCTCCTGTGGTGCCAAGCAAAACGATATAATTCACACCGCCGGCAATGACATGTTCAATAATCCTTCCCATGGCGGCAAAGTCAATGCTCAGGTCATTCTTGAATGGCGTGATGACTGCCACACCTGTTCCTTTGAATTTCTTTATCATGCTGAAATCCATATGTTTGTATGCAGTTGTCAGGCTCTGGTGTCAGGGCCGCTGATCATTGTAAGATAATGCATGGTCTGCTCAAGGAAGAGCGCAATGCTGAACGGACGCGATGTCTTGATCATCATGTCATACGGTGTCTTCTCAGGCTCCCCTGAAATGTCCGGGCCCACCTTCATCGGTGCAGCCGACAGGGAAACAATATACTGAAGCTGGAAGAGTGAAGAAGGATTGATATCTATTATAAGATCAAATTTTGTATTGATGAACTCCCTGGCGTCACCGGAAGCAGGGATAAATGCCCAGTTAATGTCTCCCTTCTTCAGAAACTTCATGTAAGAAAGACCTGTAAGCCTGTCAGGCACACTCTTGCCAGGTACCCATGTGAGTACCTCCACGCTCTTGTCCATCTCGTTAAGCTGCCTGTTTAGAGCTGCCAGATGCTGAAAATCGTTTTCAAATGTAGCATCCCAGAGGATCCCAACCTTTTTTACCTTTTCAATATCGAATCCGTGCTGCAGCCTTCTGACCGATGAGAGGCGGTTCCGGAGAATCATCCTTCCGGCTTTTTGTCTGAGGCTTCCGAAAAGTTCCATAGAATGCAAACCTATTATTTTTTTGGTTTATCCGGGCTTACAAGGCAATTATTCTTTTATCATTTTGACAAACTCCTCCTCGGTGATGAGAGGGATTCCGAGTTCTTCAGCCTTTGCCCTCTTGGCAGGCCCCATGTCGCTGCCTGCCACTATGAATGAGGTGCTTCCCGAGACTGACCCGGCGTTCTTTCCCCCGGCTGCCTCAACAGCAGCTTTCAGCTCCTCACGGGTGAATGCTGTGAAACTGCCGCTGACAACGATGGTCTTACCTGCAAGAGGCCCCGTGGCAGCCACTGCCGGCGCTGTCCCTTCAAAACTCATCCCGGCAGCCCTGAGACGTCTAATAATCTCTTTGTTGTCAACATCGGCGAAGTACTCCCTGACACTGGCACTTATCCGCGGACCAATCTCCGGCAATGAGCAAAGCTGATCATCTGTTGCACTCATGAGAGTATCAAGATCGGGAAAACCTGCTGCCAGGGTCCGGGCAACGGTCTCACCCACATGCCGTATGCCCAGAGCAAACAACTTACGGTGATAGGGTGCGGCGAGTGATTTTGCCAGACCGTCGAGAATATTCGCAGCTGACTTGTTTCCGAGGCGTTCCAGTGAAGCAAGCTGTTCTTGTTTAAGGTCATACAGGTCCGCAACATTTCTTATCAGTCCGCTGGAGTAAAGAAGCTCGATGGTCTCTTCACCCAGTCCGTCAATATTCATTGCCTTGCGCGATACAAAATGGATGATCCTGCGTGTGATCTGGGGCGGACAATGGAGATAGTTCGGGCAGTAATGATTGGCTTCTCCTTCAGTACGTACCAGTGGCGTACCGCATTCCGGACACTCAAGGGGAAAAGCGACCGGGGCCGTTCCGTGAAACCTGCGGCTTGTGTCGACTTCGATTATTTTCGGTATTATCTCGCCGCCCTTCTCAATTATTACGGTATCGCCGTAATGCAATCCCAGCATCTCAATCTGGTCGCTGTTGTGCAGAGTCGCGCGTTTGACCGTTGTTCCGGCCAGAAGTACTGGCTTGAGATTGGCGACAGGCGTCACATTACCCGTCCTGCCGACCTGGAAATCGACGGAGAGCAGTTCCGTCAGCGCCTGCTCGGCAGCATACTTGAAGGCAATTGCCCAGCGTGGTGACTTTGCAGTATTGCCAAGGAGCTTCTGCGCTGCCAGTGAATTGACTTTTACCACTACACCGTCAGTGTCGTACGGAAGTTTTTTTCTCCCTGTCTCCCAGTCAGAAATGAACTTTATGACCTCGTCCATGCCGCTGCACCGCTGAATAACATCGGATATACGAAAGCCCCATGAACGGGCAGCCATAAGATTGTCATAGTGGTTATCGGAAGGGAGCTGGTCACCAAGAAGATAGTACAGGAAACAGTCGAGCGGACGAGAGGCGACGATGCGCGGATCAAGCATTTTGATTGTGCCAGCCGCAGCATTGCGCGGGTTTGCAAAGGGAGCCTCACCTCTTGATGAGACGGTCAGCATTCATCTCCTCAAAACCCCTGCGTGGCAGGTAGATCTCACCTCTTATTGTAAACGAGGAGGGAGCTTCTGACGCCGTTATCTTAACCGGGATGCTTCTGATAGTCCTGACATTAATAGTGACATCATCCCCCACATTGCCATCACCCCTGGTGACTGCCCTGACAAGCCTCCCATCCTCATAGGTGAGGCTGATGGATACTCCGTCGAACTTCAGTTCGCATACGTATTCAGGCACATAACCAAGAACCTTTCGAACCCTCTCCCCGAAATCGTTCACTTCCTCCGTGCTGTATGTGTTGCCCAGTGAAAGCATGGGGCTGACGTGCTCAGCCTGCCGGAATTCTTCGGTGAGGTCGCTGCCTACCCTCATGGTTGGAGAGTCAGATGTGATCAGCTCCGGAAAATTCTTTTCAATTGTGTTAAGTTCGGCGAGCAGTATATCGAATTCAAAGTCGGATATAACAGGCTTATTCAGAACATAGTACCTGTGGTTATGTTCATCGATGGTTTTCCTGAGCTCTTCTGCTCTTTTTTTAGCTTCAGCAAGCTTCATTTAGGCAAGGACTGGTTAAAGTAAATAATATCAGCTCCAGATTCCGGGTATTGTGGTTCCGCAGCTGCATTTTCCGTTTTTCAGACTGTCAGAAACTATCCTGAAGCCGCTTCTTTCAATCACCTTCTTTTTGCATGAAGGGCAGACGGTATCATCAATATCTGTCCCTGGTACATTACCTATATAAATGTACTTAAGCCCTTCTTCGTGTGCAATAGCTGCAGCAGTGTCAAGAATACCGGCAGGGGTGGGAGGCAGGTGCTCGAGCTTATATTGGGGCTGAAAGCGGCTGAAATGTATCGGTGTTTCCGTGAACCCGTTATCGGCAAGCCAGCGGCACATAACCCTTATTTCATCCGGCTTGTCAGTCCAGCCCGGGACAATGAGGTTGGTGATCTCAAGCCATACACCCTCATCCCTGTATACCTTGAGAGCATCAAGAACAGGCTGAAGCTTGCCACCGCTAAGCTTAAGGTAGGTGCTATCATTGAAAGATTTGAGATCGATATTGGCACCGTCAATATAGCGGCAGAGCTCTCTTAGCGGCTCCCTGTTGATGTAGCCGTTTGAATGCATAATGTTCTTTATTCCTGCGGCACGCGCTGCCTTTGATGTCTCATAAACATATTCATAGAAAGTCACTGGCTCCGAATAGGTGTATGCAATAGACCTGCAGTTGCCTGATATGGCTTTTGCAACCACATCTTCCGGAGGCATATCGTAGTTCCTTGTCTTGTCGGGAGAGGTCTGTGAGATGGTCCAGTTCTGACAGTTGAGACAGGCAAAATTGCATCCTGCGGTAGCGATTGAAAATGCTGTTGACCCAGGAAGAAAATGATAGAGTGGTTTTTTCTCCACAGGATCAATATTCACTGCACAGGGGTTACCAAAGGCCATCGTGTACAGCTTTGACTTCCTGACCACCCTGTTGCGGCAATCACTTAACTCACCTTCTTTCGGATTACACTCATTGGGACAGATCCTGCATATCACACCCCGGGCGCTTTCCTCCTGGTACATTGCCAGCCTTTCCTTAGGCGCCGGCTTCATGCCCTCCAGGCTCAAAGGAGCTATGACGCCGGCTGCCAACGCAAGAGAACCCTGCCTGGCAAATGTCCTGCGTGTGATCTTGCTTCCTCTGATTCCTAATGACATGTGTATATTGATTGATGGATATAAAGCTAATGGTTAAAGCGCACTGATACAATAATTCCAGCTATTAAAATAAGAGCTGCAAGAATAAAAGATACATTGCTTATTCCTGCCAGCGGAACCAGTATTGTAGATATTGTAAGGTAACCCAGAGCTGATCCGGCCAGGTCAGAGGCGTACACTTCCCCGGTGCTTCCCTTGTTGCCTGATGATGTCAGCGTCCTGTACACTGACCCGGTAAGGAACCCGGCGGCAAGCAGTGAGATTAAAATAAATGGTAGGACAATACCGGGAGCTGCCGTTACCAGCGAGGGTGCAAGAAGTCCTGTAACACCATAAATGACAGCCAGAAGCAGAGTACAGATCATCATTGACCTGGCTGCTGTGACGCGTCCCCGGCTTGCTCCGGCAGCAAGTCCCGCCATAAGCAATGTAAGTACAAGTGCAGAGAGTAAATAGATGTTTCCGACAGTCATCTGCAGAATGAAGATCATTACCATACCAAAACCGGATAGTCCTGCGGAAGAAACAAACATCATCAGGCCTCCCCTCCGTATGAAGACAAAGGGGATTATAACCATAAGGATCATAACAGCGACAACTCCACCGGCAATACCTTTGCTCTCAAGTGAAAGCAGGTTGGTGAACCACGATGATACCGGTCTTGTGGCAGTATTGAAACCGGCTGTCCTGTCGACCTCCATGATGATCTGTCTGCTCCTGCGCCTCGAATCATCATCGTTAAGATAATCACCGTTCACATAACTGCTCTGAATGCCGCTTCTGGCAGCCAGTACTGAGATTGAATCTGAAAGAGGACTGTCAGATGCAATGGCATAAAGCGATGATCCGGGTATCAGTATCACATGGCTAAAGACCTCGTTCAGGGCATTGTATACCGGAGAAAACCCCTTACGGTAGCTTTCAGGGGAATAGTTATAATAAGGCATCGGCGTGCAGAGGAAGAGCCCTCCGGGGGAGAGATGTTCCTTTACCTTCCTGAAATATTCAATTGTGAAGTACCTGTTGACTGAAAGCGTGGAAGGCGGGGGTATCAGCTGCAGCACTGCATCATATACCTCGTTGTTTCTCCTCATAAAGGAAATAGGATCACTCTTTTTGACGCTTATCGTCATTTTGCCTGCCAGGGTGTCACGTGCACCCTCAGCGGCAATAATTCCGGGGTCATGCTCAAGGTATATCACCTCGCTTATGACATGTTTTTCCAGCTCCCCGATATGCTTCATAAGTCCTCCGGAGATGACCATTACCTTCTCATACTTTTCTCTCTGAAGAAGTGCATAATGAATATTCTCCTCAGCCCTGATGACATCACCGGAAAAGAAAAGCGGCCTGTGGTCATAAAAGATGGCAGACTCGCCCCCGTAGGTGCCTGTGGTGATATTTCCGTACGGCGTATCTATGCTCTTCTCTGCCCTCACCCCCCGCAGAAGAACGCTTCTGATGGCAGGGTCCGGACTGAAGATCAGCACAGTCACAGTCATCAGCAATGAGCCTGTCAGCACTGTCCTTCGAACGCGGGCGGGGTAGCCCGTTAGCATAATCACAAGGTTCAGAGATAAAAGCAAAATGAGAATGTATAGCTGATAGTTGGAAATATAAAGGGTAACTGTTGTGGCGGTGAGTATGCCGGCAGCTGCCGAGCCTCCTGTCTCTGTACTGAAACTGCTGCCCGGGACAATCGCATTGTCAGCCCGTCTTATCGCGGAAAGTCTGATGAAGATGAATGATGAGATGAATGTAACAGGTGCCACACTCACTGAAGTTATAACCAGGATCTTAAGCACAGACGGTGCCTCACCCGGAGCAAGAAGAATCCTGTTCATAAACATAAAAATCAGCGGTGCAAGAGTCATGCCTGCAATCAGTGTCCACATCATTTTCCTCAGGTCACTTGTGTCTGACCGTCCTCCAGTGATGGCACCGGTAGCGGCGATGATCAGCCAGACCCAGAGGAAGAAACCAGCGGAAGCTTCCGTTCCGCCCCCGAGAATGACTGCTTCGCGCATGAGAATAAACTGCACCGATGAGCTGGCAAATCCCGTAAGTATCAGCAGTTTTGCAATGGCATTATCTGTCAGTTGCCGGTTTGAAGCGGAACTGCCTGTATTTTCCGGTCCGCTGTTTTTGTTTTTAGAGAAATAATAGCGCAAGTGCCAGGTCAAATGAATTATTGCAGCGAACGCCATTGCGATGCCGATCTCCACATGCCAGTGAAGCAGCTGCCCTGAAAATGATATGTTCCACTTGTAGGTGATTTTCAAGGCCATGAACAAGCCGAACAAAGCGGCCATCAGGAAAGTGGCCAGCAGAACCCAGTTCCAGAAGCGCCGGTGATACTCCTTATGAAGGAAACCGGTTGAAGTGAGGGAAAGAGTGAACAGATAAATTACGAGAGTGGTCAGTCCTATTGGCAGGGCATGATACATCGTGTTATATCTTATTCATCGAAGACATAGGCTTCGTAGACAAAAATCTCTGTATCCTTGTCTTTCCATCCATCCCAGCCTATGCCCGCCTTGTCGTGAGCGCAGTAGCCGAGGAACTCGGTTACGCTCCATCCCCTTTCAGAAGCCACCTGGGGAAGGAGGGTACCGGACCTGATACCTTTTTTGATATAGATGCCGTGTTTTCCGATTTTTATCTGGTTGATATCGGTAATCTTGCTCATAGGGCCAAGGACTGATATCTCAAGATGGATATCAGGGTATTCGGCGATTGTAAGGGGAGAGAACCTCGGATCATCGAATGCAGCCTCCAGGGCCATTGTTCCGATGACTTCCCAGAGGGGATCGGAAGAGGTGAACCGTCCGATGCAACCCCGCAGATTGCCGTCAATTGTAATTGTGACAAAAGCGCCAAGGGGTTCCTTCAGCCGGGGTGTCAGTTTCGTCGTGTCAACACTGCGTGGTTTTGTTCCCTTAAGTTTTGCAGAGATGGATTCGCGAGCTATTCCAAGCAAAGTCTTCTTCTCATCAGCTGTAAGCGAAAACTCATCTATGGGAGCAAGCTTATGGGCTTCAGGGGCCTTTTCATCTACAACTATGGCATTGTAACCGACTACCTGATCCCTGTCACCGTGAGGTGAATCACCTGAATTTTTATATTCGACATTACGGAAGCTCAGACTGCCGTCTTCCTCGGTGAGGTACAGGAGCACCAATGCTGCAGTCCAGCCGCACATAGCTGTTGAGAGGTTGTCAATACCAGAAGATTCGACCTCCCTGACTGTCTTAAGAAAGGTATCAGGGTCACCGGTCAGAATAGCGTCACTGGTTAGCTTGTCTGCCCTGACCGCTTCACTATATGTAGGATAATGCGAGAAATCGCTGCTTATAATAAACAGGTTGCGTTCATTGAACCAGGGACTGAGCTCGGAGGCTATCAGATCAAGCATGGTGGTATTGCGTGTACCCAGCAGAATAGGCACGACCATGGGGGTTTTACTGAAATGATACTGGATGAAAGGCAGCTGAACCTCCAGTGAGTGCTCCACCTTATGAGCGTCATCCATCTCAATGAACCATTTGCTCTTACTGACCAGTTCGTCACCCAGGGCCCTGTTAACCGTTACTGTACCCAGGGGTGTCACCATATTGCCTGACGTGAACACAGCGGCACCTTCAAAGGAGTACCTGTGGCTCACACCTATAAGAAATATATTGTCGTAATCAGAATCACCTGGTATGGCTGCATAACCGGCAGCGGCAGTGTGGCCTGAATAGACATAACCGGCATGAGGCAAAATCAGGGCTCTTACCCTGTTGCCTGAATATACGTTTTTGATAGAATTGAAATATCCTGCGAGCTCACTGTTTAGTTTGTCGTTGCCGGCAGGATAAAAGCTGCCTGCGACTGCAGGCTGCCTGTCATGCCCGGCTTCCTGTCCGTTGATGTTCATAAGCGGGATTGTTAATGTCATTAAGATAAAACTAACCGTTTTCATAAAACAGCTGTTATCACCCGTAAAGGTAAACTAAAAAACGGTAAAAAAGAGGAAAAAAACAGTTAGATAAGTACGATATTTTCCTTGATTGTATTTCCATCCTCATCAATGCCGTAAAGCCTTATCCCCACACTGCATGTGGCATCAGCCGTTACATCGAGGAACGGAGACAGTGATTCCCTGACATCTTCCTCACCCATGGAATCATACTCCTCAATATCAAAGTAAAGATGTACAAAAAGTATATGATCGCTCTTTTTGATCTTGGTCAGCGTCTTTAGAATCTTCCCCATCCAGATGACTGAGGAGGTGTTGAAATAATCAACGTTGAATTTGAGGTTTGTGCTCTCGGCGGGGTTCTTTGCATACTCACCGGCCCATTTGTAAAGAGGCTCGAAAAATGAGGATGCATTCTCAGGTAATGATTTGCCTGTAAAGGCCAATATACCCGTATCTGCCACAAAACTCACCATAGGCGTCTTTGATGTGGCCTCAATCCTTATATCCTGTAGTTTAACCATACTGTCAATACCTTCCCTATTCTCGCTTTATTGCCCCAAGCAACATCATAAAGGTAGTCCGATTTTTATGACAATGAAATTCCTTCGTCAAAAAAAAATGACTAGTTATCAACTTTTTTGAACAATTTACCCTCCTTTTGAACAATAACTTGAGCCCTGAAGTAACAAAGGAAATACTATATTTGCAGGCGAAAATAAATGAGGATGGAAGAGCTGCTCAGGAAGGGTGTCAGAGAGGCAATCAGAAGCCTGTACAGTGCTGATGTGGATGATGACCTCCTTCAGATTCAGAAGACGAGGAAAGAATTTACGGGTGACCTGACACTGGTTGCTTTTCCACTCACTAAAATATCACATAAATCCCCTGAGCAGACTGCAAATGATTTAGGTGATTACCTGACTCAACATGTTGAAGTTGTGAGTGGGTTCAATGTAATAAAGGGATTCCTGAACATCGTCATTTCGCCGGCAGTTTGGGCAAAACAACTGAAAATAATTTCTGAGGAAAGGGACTACGGTTTCATTAAGCCGGGAAGTGATGCGACCATGATGGTAATCGAATACTCTTCCCCCAACACCAACAAACCGCTGCACCTGGGGCACATACGGAATAACCTGCTCGGATACTCCCTCTCGAGGATATGCGGCGCAGCCGGGAACAGGGTGATCAGAACAAATATCGTCAACGACAGGGGAATTCATATCTGCAAGTCGATGGTTGCCTGGCAGCTTTTTGCCGGCGGAGCAACACCCGCCTCAGCAGGGATGAAGGGTGACCATTTCGTAGGAGATTATTACGTCCTCTTTGAAAAGAAATACAAGGAGGAGATTGAGGGTCTTGTTGCTGCGGGGTCAACGCCCGATGAGGCGCGCGACAATGCCCCGCTGATGGTCGCCGCACGACGGATGCTCCTTAAATGGGAGGCCGGCGATGAGGAGACGGTGACACTGTGGAACAGAATGAACTCATGGGTGTACGAAGGGTTTGAAGTGACTTATAAAGCCCTGGGCGTGGAGTTCGATAAGATATATTATGAGTCTGAAACATATAAAACCGGAAGGGAACTGGTCCTCCGGTCACTGGAAGCAGGCAGCCTCATAAGAAAAGATGACGGCTCGGTGTGGATCGACCTCACTGCTGATAAACTCGATGAGAAACTACTGCTCAGATCTGATGGCACTGCCGTTTACATCACACAGGACCTTGGGACAGCGGTAATAAGGTACAACGACTACCACTTCGACAAGCACATTTATGTTGTTGGAAATGAGCAAAACTACCATTTCCAGGTGCTTGCCCTCACCCTTAAGAGGATGGGATACAAGTGGGCCGGCGGCCTTCTCCATTTCTCCTATGGCATGGTGGAACTTCCGGAAGGAAAGATGAAATCAAGGGAGGGCAAGGTTGTCGATGCTGACGACCTGATTAAGGAGATGACCGACACAGCAAGGACGATGTCTCAGGATCTTGGCAAACTTGCCGGTTACAGCGAGACTGAAAAGGAAAATATTTGCCGGCAGATAGGCCTCGGGGCTCTGAAATATTTTATACTGAAGGTGGACCCGAAGAAAAACATGACCTTCAATCCTGCCGAATCAATCGATTTCAACGGCAACACTGGTCCATTTATACAGTATACTTATACCCGTATCAGATCAGTGATGAAGAAGGCGGAAGAAACTGCCGTTAAGTTCGGGGTGGAGAGCTATGACGGCTTCACACCGAATCCAAAGGAAATAAGTGTCATAAAACTGTTAAACGATTTTCCTTCCGTTGTGAGGGAAGCCGCCGGAGAACTGAGTCCTGCACTGCTGGCCAATTATTGTTATGACCTTGCCAGGGAATTCAACCAGTTCTATCACGACTACTCCATCCTCGGTGAGGAGGACAAAACAGTGCGCGACTTCAGACTGAGGCTTTCTGCCCTGACAGGCACGGTGCTGGAAAAAGGACTTTGGCTGCTGGGTATTGAAGCGCCTGAAAGAATGTAATATCAAAATATCTGATTAGTTATGTTTGAAAACCTGAGCGAAAGACTTGAACGATCCTTTAAAATATTAAAAGGCGAGGGGACCATCTCTGAGATTAATGTATCCGAGACTCTCAAGGATGTACGCCGGGCATTGCTCGATGCCGACGTGAACTTTAAAATTGCAAAACAGTTTACTGACACTGTCAAGCAGCAGGCCCTGGGGCAGAATGTGCTCAAGTCTGTCAAACCTTCGCAGATGATGATCAAGATTGTCCATGACGAGCTTGTTCACCTGATGGGAGGTGAGAAGACTGACATAAACATTAAAGCCAATCCTTCAATAATACTCATCGCAGGGCTTCAGGGAAGCGGCAAAACAACGTTCAGTGCAAAGCTGGCGAAATATATTAAGACCAAACGGGGTAAAAATCCACTGCTGGTGGCCGGCGACGTTTACAGGCCCGCAGCCATAGAACAGCTAAAGGTGCTCGGCTCACAGATTGAAGTTCCCGTTTATACCGAAGAAGGCAGCCGTAACCCGGTGGAGATAGCACGCAATGCAGTCAGGGAAGCCAGGAAAAACGGCAACGACGTAGTAATAATAGATACGGCAGGACGACTGGCGGTTGATGAGGAGATGATGAAAGAGATCGCTGCCGTGAAGAGCGCGACCAACCCCCACGAGACCCTCTTTGTAGTTGATTCGATGACTGGCCAGGATGCTGTGAATACAGCATTTGAGTTCAATGAAAGAATAGACTACGACGGCGTTGTCCTGACAAAGCTCGACGGAGATACAAGGGGAGGAGCTGCACTCTCGATAAGGGCCGTGGTTAACAAACCCGTGAAATTCATCAGCGCCGGGGAGAAGATGGATGCCATTGATATCTTCTATCCTGAAAGAATGGCTGACAGAATTCTCGGTATGGGCGACATCGTCTCCCTGGTGGAGAAGGCACAGGAACAGTATGATGAGGTTGAAGCACGAAAGCTTCAGAAAAAGATAGCAAAGGACCAGTTCGACTTCAACGATTTTGTCTCGCAGATACATCAGATAAAGAAGATGGGTAATATGAAGGATCTGATGGGGATGATACCCGGCGTAGGGAAAGCCATTAAAGATCTTGACATTGACGACAACGCCTTTAAGAGTATTGAGGCTATAATTGGAAGCATGACCCCGGCAGAAAGGTCAAACCCCATGCTTCTCAACGGCACCCGGAGAAAACGCATTGCCGAGGGAAGCGGCACGACGGTAATGGAAGTAAACAGGCTCCTGAAACAGTTCGACCAGACACGGAAAATAATGAAGACGGTAGCCAAGGGAGGTGACCTGTCTAAGCTGGCGCCGAAGAGATAAATAAGGCAGTAGGCAATAGGCAATAGCAAATCGTAATTTTTAAATTCCAATTCGTAAGTCTCAAATCCCAAATAATTCGCAAATCGCAAATCGCAAATCGCAAATAGAGAATGTACCAGCTCATTGACGGAAAGAAAACTGCAGAGGAAATAAAATCTGAAATAGCTGCAAAGGTCAGTAGTATGCAGGAGATAGGTATCCGCGTTCCCCATCTTGCAGCTGTCCTTGTCGGTCATGATGGCGGCAGCGAGACCTATGTCGCACATAAAGTAAAGGATTGCGCAGAAGTCGGTTTCCAGTCAACACTGGTACGATTCGCTGCCTCTGTGAGTGAATACGAGCTGCTTGCAAAGGTTGAGGAACTGAATAACAATCATGAAATTGACGGACTGATAGTCCAGCTTCCGCTGCCAGGCCATATCTCTTCAGATAAAGTCATCGAAACCATATCGCCTCTGAAGGACGTTGATGGGTTTCACCCGATCAATGTGGGGAGAATGACTGCAGGATTGCCCTCCCTGGTGTCAGCCACGCCGGCAGGCATCATGGAATTGCTGAAAAGGTATAAAATCAACCTGAAGGGCTCGGAGTGCGTCGTGGCCGGCAGAAGTAACATTGTAGGGAGGCCAATAAGCATCCTGCTGTCTCAGAAAGGTATTGACGCCACCGTTACACTGGTGCACAGCCGTACCCGCGACATTTCCGCCGTATTGAGAAGAGCAGACATTATAATCGCCGCCCTCGGTATCCCGGGCTTTATCAAAGCTGATATGGTGAAAGAAGGCGCAGTGATCATTGACGTCGGCACTACACGCGTTGAAGCCCCCGGAACAAAATCAGGGTGGAGGCTGAAAGGTGATGTCGACTTTGAGAATGTGGCACCCAGATGCTCGTTTATAACTCCTGTGCCGGGTGGGGTAGGCCCCATGACAAGAGTATCACTTCTGCTTAATACCCTGCAAGCCTGCAGGAGATAACAAATCAGTCCACCGGCAGATCGATGCCGGTAAAATACAGGTCATAACCGCCCTTGCCTCCTGAACGGTCAGACGAGAAGATCAGGAACCTGTTTTCAAAATACAGATCAGTGCCCAGAACAGGCCGGTATTCATTGGAAGAGGAATTAATTTCAGGTCCGAGATTTACCGGTGAGCTCCATTTACCGTCCCGGAAAACGGATAGGTACAGATCAAAGCCACCTGATCCTCCCGGCATGTCAGATGCAAAGACCATATATTTTCCTGCGACAAACGGACACTTATCCTGAGAACCGCTGCAAAGACTGTCAACAGCAACAGGAGTTGCCGGAGCCGAGGAGAACCATTCATCCAAACCGGTGGCCGCTGGCCTTTTCATCATGTAGATATCAAAATCACCCGACCGGTCGGAACAGAAATATGCAGTGTCCAGCGTTTGGCTGAGCGACAGGTAAACATCATTGAAATCTGAATTGAAGACAGTTGCCGGAACAGGATCAGGAATGACAGGGAGCGGTGAATATACAGGTAGGTACCATGTGAAAACAATATCGAGCCCGGTGCCTTCCGTCTCAGTACCGGCGACCATATATTCCTTGCCGTTACCGGAATTGAAGAACCTGAAAGGGCCAAACTCATTCCCTGGAGTGTTAAAGACGGAAGTCAGTTCATCCAGAAAGGGATCAGGATTCATCTCGCTGGCGAGGCTGAAATAGCCGGTGGTTTGTCCGAAAGAATACCAGATGACACCGTGTACGAGATCAAACTCACCGCCCGAACTGTTGCGGTTCGAAGAAAAGACCAGCGGTTCATAGGAATCTATTGTGGAAGCCTCAAGGGCCATATTGTAATCATCATACTGAGTATTAAGCCCTTCGAGCGCCATTACCGAATCCGGAAAAATGCCCGAATCAAAATTGATCTTCAGCGGCTTTTCATTACAGCCAACAATAAGACCTAGCGCTATTAAGCCAAGAATAGGGTATAAAAGCTTCTGAGTTGTCATATTACCCTTTTAACGTAAAAAGATGGTTTAAAGTTGCCTGATATTGAAATGCTCAAAAAAAAACCGGGCTAGAGGCCCGGTCAGAAGGTAGAATTTAGGTTAATCCTAGGGTAATATTGGGTTTGAGGGTAATCTTTTGATTTCAATTATAAGATGCAAAGTAGTCCCGGAAGGTTGCGTCGGCCAGAAATATTTTTTCCAATGCTCTGGTTATCATGTTTAAAAAAAGTTAAGGCTGTTGATAATTGACAATGAATTAAAGACCGGGGATGATATTATATTATACATTTGCAGGATATTTTTGGGGAGAATGGAAGAAGAGAAATTCGGTTTCGTACACGACAGTGAGGTAGAAGAGGTTATTCTCCGGTTTGAAAAGATGCGGAAGAACAAGGAGTCCTGTTACTTTGATGTGATTGAATTTGAGGCGATTATAGATTATTACCTGGATGGTAATAAGCCTGCAAATGCTTTTGAAGCCACATCATTCGCATGTGAGCTGCACCCTAATTCAGTTCCGATACAGATACGCAAAGCCAGAGTGCTGCTTGAGAAAGGCAGAGCCACTGAGGCCCTTTCCATCACCAATCTCATCGAAAATATTGAGCCCGGCAACTATGACATTTATGTGTGCAAGGGAACGGCACTGGCAATGCTGGGTGACGTTACCGGTGCAAGGAAAGTCTTTAACCTGGCGCTGGAATCAGATTCTGAGGACCAGGAAACAATCCTGTACAACATAACTTCAGTTCTGCAAAACCTCAATTATTATGAGGAGATGATACCCTATCTCCATATGCTGGAAAAACTTGAGCCTGACTTTGCTGCACATACCTATGACCTGGCATATGCGTATGACAAAAAAGGCGATTACAGGCAGAGCGTTAAATACTATACCACCTACCTTGATGAGGAACCATACTCTGACAGTGCATGGTATAACCTTGGTATAATATACAATAAAACAGGCGATTACGGTAAGGCACTTGAAGCTTACGATTATGCCCTGGCAATAAACCCGGAAAACACCTTTGCCCTCTTTAACAAGGCCAACATACTCAGTAACCTTGAGAAATACATGGAGGCAATGGATGTATACCGCGAGTTCGTTGAAGAGGAACCGGAAAGCCTTGAAGGACTTACCTACCTGGCCGAATGTTATGACAAAACCGGCAATGAGGAGATGGCAAGGAAATACTACCAGGAGGCTATCGAGCTTACTCCGGATTTTCCGGATCCATGGTATGGACTGGGATTACTCTCCATATCACGCGACAAGGCTTCGGAAGCCATAGCCCCGCTAAAAAAAGCCATTCAGCTCGATCCGAATAACCCGGATTACTGGTTCACACTGGGTAAGGCATATATCATGCTCAGTAACCTCAAACAGGCACTCAAATGCTTCAGGGAGACTTTACGTCTTGACGGTTACTACGATGAGGCGTGGATAGAAACGGGACTTATAATAATGATGACAGGCGCTTACACCGGGGCTATACGCCTGCTCAAAAAGATTAAACGGATAAGCGGTGATCTGCCGGGAATATATTTCCTGCTGGCATCTGCCTATCTCCACAACGGTAAAAAGACTGAGGCAAGAAAGGCTCTGACCGTGGCTGCCATGCTTGATGACGAACTGTTTGAGGATTATGCCATCATCCTGCCCGAGGAAATGCTCACACCGGCAATGAGAAAGCTCTTCAGGAAAACAAAGTGATCCATATATGAAAAATGTAAGACAACTGCTTACGCACATTCCTGAAAGACCCTCCAAGCCCAGGAATGAAGGCCTGACCATGGTAATGGATAAAGGTCTTAGTCTCAGTGAGGCAGAAGACTTTGCCGCGGTCGGAAGTGAATATGTCGATTTTGTGAAGCTCGGCTTCGGAACATCCGTTATCACTCCTGACGTAGATAAAAAAATCAAAACCTATCATAAGGCCGGAATGACCGTTTACCTTGGCGGAACCCTCTTCGAAGCCTTCATCATCAGGGGGATGTATAAAGAATATGTTGAGCTGCTGAAGGATTGGGGAATCAAAATGGTTGAGGTATCTGACGGCTCCTATGAGTTTGAACACAGCGAAAAGCTTGACTATATCAGGAAACTGTCAAAGGAATTTACAGTCGTTTCTGAGGTGGGATCAAAGAAAAAAAACATCGTCTTTACACCTGCACAGTGGGTTGAGATGATGAAGTCAGAGCTTGAGGCAGGCTCAGTCAAAGTGATAGCTGAAGCGCGCGAATCAGGCACTATAGGCATATATAACGACGACGGTTCGGTAAACCTCGGCCTGATAAATACAATATCGAAGCAGGTTGGCTTTAACAACGTCCTCTGGGAGGCGCCGATGAAACCGCAACAGGCCTGGTTCATACTCAACTTCGGCGCCAATGTCAACCTAGGCAACATAGCTCCCAACGAGATAATTGCCCTCGAATCACTGAGGCTGGGACTTAGGAGCGACACCTTCTTCAGCTTCCTTCCCGAAAATATGAAATGAGACTGTTCGGCATTATAGGATATCCTCTCGGACACTCTTTCTCTCAAAAGTATTTCACGGAAAAATTCAGCAGGGAAAACCTTGCTGAACACAGTTATTCAAAATTCGAGCTGACTTCAATCGATCTGCTTCCTGCTCTGCTTGAAAAAGAACATGACCTTTGCGGATTCAATGTCACCATCCCTTATAAGATTGCGGTGATGGATTACCTCGATGAAATTGACGGAATGGCTGCAGAAATAGGTGCGGTAAATACCGTCAGGGTGACCAGGAAAAACGGCAAGCCATACCTTACTGGATTCAATACTGATGCTCCCGCTTTCAGGGAATCACTGCTGGAAAACCTGATCATACTGCCTGAAACGGCCCTTGTCCTTGGCACAGGGGGAGCATCAAGAAGTGTCATGCATACCCTTATTGAACTGAATATAAGAGCTATACCTGTCTCAAGAAAACCAGTGAAAGGGGGTTATTCATATGACGACCTTCCCGGTGAGGTGATCAGTGAAGCCGGGCTCATAGTCAACACCACACCATTGGGCACAGCACCGGCAACGGATAGCTCGCCCCCGATTGATTACAGCTTTCTAAGGGAAGGACAGTTGCTTTTTGACCTGGTATATAATCCACCTGTGACACAGTTCCTTAAAATGGGAGAGGATCATGGATGCCAGACCGTGAACGGGGAGGAGATGTTCCTGAAACAGGCTGAACTGGCCTGGACGATCTGGAACCCGAAGATCAGATAAACAGAGTTTCCGGATACTCAATTCCAGTGAGCGACAAGCCATGTGCTGCTGCTGATTGTCCCGCCAGTCCCCGGTCACGGCCGGCAAGAATCCCTTCGAAATCCTTCAGAGACAGTTTGCCCCTTCCGACGGGGATCAGCGTTCCTACGACAGCCCTGACCATATTCCTGAGAAAACGGTCTGCCCTGATTGTAAAGACAAGCCTGCCCGGTTCTTCATCCCAGCGGGCATAACTGACCTTGCAGATGTTTGTCTTGTTTCCTCCATGCAGGCGGCTGAAGCTTGTGAAGTCATTGTGATTCAGCAGTATGGCTGATGCCGTGTTCAGCAGGTTAACGTCAAGCTTCCAGTAGAGCAGCCATGCAGTGTCAGTGACAAACGGATCCTTGACAGTCGTAATTGTGTACTGGTAAGTCCTTGACAGCGCATCAAAACGGGCATTTGCATCAGCCTTTACGCTGACTATTTTCTTTACTGCAATATCAGGCGGAAGAATGCTGTTCAGGTTATAGAAGATCTGTCCGTCACTTTCCAGGTCATTCTTTGCTGAATCAAAATGTGCGCAGAAAAATGATGCATGCACTCCTGTGTCAGTCCTGCCAGCCCCCGTTATTGCGACCTGCTCGCCCAGAACAGTGCCAAGTGCTTTGGTAAGAACACCTTGCACGGTATGTTTTCCGGGCTGCACCTGCCATCCGTTATAGGCCGTTCCCCTGAAGGAGAAGAACATGAAATACCTCGTCATAGCACCCATTTGAAACAAAGATAACTAAAGAACATTGGTGCGGCTGCAGCTTTTAAGTAAATTGCACAGTCAATTATTACTGCAGATATGAATGATATGATCCTGAAACGGGGGTTCGCAAGCGATAACAACTCAGGGGTTCACCCTGCTGTCATTGAAGAGCTTATACACGTTAACCGCGGGCACGTGGTTGGCTACGGAGGAGATCCTTTTACTGATAAAGCACTTGCCATGCTCAGGAAAGAGCTTGGCAGTGAGGCGGAGATCTTCTTCGTCTTCACTGGTACGGCTGCCAATGTGCTCGGTCTTGCCGGGGCCTCCAGATCATGGAATTCTGTTTTGACTGCAAGTACTGCCCACATAGAGGGTGATGAGTGCGGAGCGCCAGAAAAGTTCACCGGATGCAAGGTGCTGACTGTCGATACCCCCGACGGCAAGATAAGGCCCGAGATGTTAAAAAGACATATGCATGGTTTTAATTTTGAACATCACAGTCAGCCCGGAGTTATTTCGATATCTCAGACCACAGAGATGGGGACAGTTTACACCGTGGACGAGATAAAAGCGCTGGCTGACTATGCACACAGCTATAATATGCTTCTTCATATGGACGGTGCAAGACTGGCTAATGCAGCAGTATCGCTGGGACTCCCGTTCCGGGCTTTCACCACTGACGCGGGCGTAGATATCCTCTCATTTGGCGGCACAAAGAACGGGATGATGTACGGAGAGGCGGTCTGCTTTCTCAGACCGGGAATTACAAGTGGATTTAAGTTCCTACGTAAGCAGGGGATGCAGCTTGCTTCAAAGATGCGCTTTATTGCTGCACAATACATTGCCTACCTGACAGATGACTTATGGAAGGAGAGCGCCACACATTCGAATGCGATGGCCAGGGAACTTGGAAAAAGGCTTCAGGAGATTAAGGGCCTGACAATTACCCAGAAGGTTGAGTCAAACGGTGTTTTCATTATAATACCACGTGATGTGGCGGAGCAGATCAGCAGGGAATATTTCTTCTATTCATGGAATGAACAACTGTCGGAATATCGTCTGATGACCAGCTGGGATACAACTTCAGATGATGTCAATCAATTTGCAGACCGTTTGACAGTTATGATGTCAGAGAGAAAATAGGATATCACTCGTACAAATCGGCAACTGCCGTTTTGCCATAGTCCCAGTACAAGACCGATGTATCACCATCCATCTGCCTGTAATATGCAGGTGTTACCACTTTGCCGTCCGGACTAAAGAGAGTCCTTTCGTAAACAGCATAGACAGGATTAAAAATTATATCGGTAACCCCAATGGTGTAAAGTACTTCGGTTGAGCCTTCGGCAGGGGCATCTTCCTTAACCTTAACCTCCAGCTTATTGAATGTCAGCAGGTCCCTGAGAAACTCCATCCTCTTCCCGGTCACCCCGCTTTCAACTATTGTACAGCGGATACCGTCAATTTCTCCGATCTGATGTTTGGCAATGGTAAGTGATGTCATATTGGTAATAATTAGATGCCGTAACTTAAATTCCTGATCATTTCAAAGAGGCCACTGGCAAATCCTGTGATCACGATACCGGCAATACAGATTGCAAGTCCCAGTTTTGACATAGAATCACTTTTAAAATACGGTATTGGATTCTCGCTTCTATTGATGAACATTGCCTTGACCACAAGCAGATAATAGTATAATGCCACTATTGTATTAAGCACTGCAATAGCTACAAGGACATAGAATCCTTTTTCTGCAGCTGCCGCAAAAAGGAAGAATTTGCCGAAGAAACCTGCCACAGGCGGTATACCTGCCAGTGAAAACATGGCAAGCATCATTGTCAGGCTCAGTTTCGGGTTGGTCCGGTACAGTCCGTCATAATCATCCATACTTTCCTTTCCTGTCCTTTCTGCTATGATCGCAACTATGCCGAATGCAGCAAGGTTGGTGAAGATGTATATAAGCGCGTAGTAAATCACGGTGGTCATTCCAAGCTTGCTGCCACTGATGAAGCCGAGAAGAAAGAAGCCTGCCTGGGCTATCGATGAAAAGGCCAGGAAACGTTTCATGTTTTTCTGCCTCAGTGCAAACAGGTTACCAATTGTTATTGTGAGTACGGCAATCACCCAGATAATCTTTTCCCATGTGTCGATGATAACCGGGAAGACATTGAAGAGAATTATTACAAAGACGAAGGCAGCAGCGCCTTTACTGATCACTGAAAGGTAGGACGCAACGTTTACCGGAGCGCCTTCATAGACGTCAGCGGTCCACAGATGGAACGGTACGAGTGACATCTTAAAGCTCATACCCGAGAAGAAGAAAATGAAGCCGAGAATCGTGAGAGGCACTGATTGAGCTCTGGCAGCAACATCAGCAAAATACAGCGACCCGACGGTGCCGTATATCATCGATAGACCGTACAGGAGTATCCCGGATGACAATGCTGAAGAGAGGATCAGCTTAATACCAGCCTCGGCCGATCTGTTCTGGTACCTTTCGTATGCGGCCAGTGCTGCAAGAGGAATTGTGGCAAGTTCAATACCGATATAAAACATCAGGAAATGACCAGCAGAGATCATGAAATTCATACCTATAAGCGTGGAGATCAGAAGCATGAAGTACTCGTGGATCCTGTCCCTGTTCTCGGGTCTGCCGAGCCACGTATATGATTGAATGAGAACAATAAGAGTCCCTATATTCAGGATATTCTTCATCAGAGTGGTCGTGCGCCCTGCCAGGTACATTCCCCCGAAAAGAGTTCCGTCAGGAGTTGGCAGCATACCTGTTGCAGTAACGAGTGCAAAAAGTACCACCCCAAAGCCCCTGAACTTTTCCTTCTTATTTTCACCGGTGAAAACTTCCGCCACCAGAATTATCAGAAAAGCTAAAGTCAGAACCAGCTCGTGGCGCATCATCAAAAAATTATCAAGACTCATTTTGCTGCTGGATTAATTATTCTCCTGTTATACAATATATTACATAAGTTTTTGCACAATTGGCATAATGCTGTCCCTGATTATACCTGACAGTCCCGATGGCAGCATGCCTATATATACGATGCTTGTTAAAAGCGCGAGGATAGACAGCTTTTCGAACCATCTGGCATCATTGAACTCGTTGTAGTGAGGATCCCTTACTGGTCCGAGAAGTAGTATTGCAATGACTCTCAGTATATATACGGCAGTTATAACAATTGAGGTGATCGCAATAATTGTGGCAACCCTGTGGAATGTATCAGGATGCTCAAATGCTCCGAAGAACACGTTCATCTCTGCAACAAACCCGCTCAGGCCTGGCAATCCGAGCGATGCAAGACCTGCAATGACATATGCCACGCCAAGGAAGGGGATAACTTTCATCAGTCCTCCCATTTCATTTATTATCCTTGTATGAGTCCTTCCATAGATCATACCTATCAATGCAAAGAAGAGGGCTGTCATGAGACCGTGTGAGACCATCTGGATAATCGCTCCGGTCATGGCTGTCTGGTTCATCATCAGTATCGCAAAGAGCACCAGACCGCAGTGGCTCACCGAAGAGTATGCGTTGATGTACTTCAGATCCTTCTGCACTATGGCGCCAAAAGCACCGTAGACAACACTTATCGTTGTCAGGATAATGAATATCCATGCCATTTCATGTGCTGCTTCGGGCATAAGGAACATGGCTACCCTGAAACAGCCGTAGCCTCCGAGTTTCATCAATACTCCGGCATGGAGCATAGAGACTGCGGTGGGAGCGGAGGAGTGTCCGTCAGGTGACCAGGTATGCAGGGGGAATAAAGCCCCTAAAACGCCAAAGCCAACGAAGGTCAGTGGAAAGAACCACCTCTGGGCTGCAATTGGAATAGTGACCTTGGAAATCTCGATTATATTGAATGTCAGCTCGCCGCCGTCAGGGGCTGAGTTAAAATATATCCCGAATAACCCGATCATAAGGAGTGCAGAGCCTCCCATAAGCATCAGGGTCAGCTTCATGGCAGCATATTCCTTCGGCCCGCTGCCCCATATCCCAATCAGGATGTACATTGGTATAACCGCAAGCTCATAGAAAAGAAACATCGTGAAAAGATCGAGCGATATGAAGAATCCGAATACGCCCGTTGCAAGAAGGATGAGGGAGACGAAAAACTCCTTCCTCAGATCATCCATCTCCCACGATGCAAACACGCCGGCAACAACTACTATCGATGTGAGCGCTATCATTGCCACGGAAATCCCGTCAACACCCACGGTGTAGTAAATGTTGAGGCTTTTAAACCATTCATAGCTGCTCACCAGGAGCATCTGATCGGTGTTGCCTGCATTTCGCTCTGCGAGATAGAGGTAAACTATTATGAAAGCAACAATAAGCTGAATGCCCATGCCAATCGCAGAAACGACTCTCGCCTGACGCGCATCTTTTACAAGCATAATGCCTGTGATTGTCAGGAGCGGAATTATGACCAGGCAGGATAATATATTCATATTCAGATATTTTTCGAATTATGATGCTTATTTAATCAGGTATATAAAGACCAGGACAAGTGCAACCACTCCTGAAACAAAGACAAATCCGTACTGCTGAAGCTGACCTGATTGTAATCCTTTTATCTTGTTTGAGACGGTTTGGGTCACCCATGCAATTCCGTTCATCGTCCCGTCAACGATATGTCTGTCAAACCATGCTACCGGTTGTGAAACACGCTTGAATATTATCTTCTTCGTGATGAAAAGGTAAAGTTCATCAATATAGAACTTGTTGTATGCCCACTTATAGCTGTGTTTAAACGTTGTGGCAAGCCTGTCAGGCAGTGTCGTTTCCTTCCTGTACATCACCCAGGCAACTGCAATTCCTGCCAGGGCGATAAGGATTGAGGGTATGCCGACACTCCATTCGATATGTGACTCAAACGGGACGCCGTCTGAAGTGACCAGGCTGCTGAAAGGAAGAAAACCGGAGAACACGGAACCGAAGGCCAGGATTATGAGCGGAACGGTCATGGTTGCCGGAGATTCATGCGGTGTGTGCTCGTATTGCCTGTCATGCCCGTGGAATATTGAAAAATAGAGCCTGAACATGTAGAATGCAGTAAGTCCGGCAACAATGTACTCGATGGCAAACAGCACCTTATCATGATGGAATGCTGCAGTAAGTATCTCATCCTTGCTGAAGAATCCTGACAGCGGAGGCAGTCCTGCAATGGTGAGGCATGCGATAAGGAAGGTGATATTTGTTATTGGCAGGTGTTTCCTAAGTCCTCCCATCTCAGTCATGTAATTGCTGTGCACGGCATGAATGACTGAGCCGGCACCGAGGAACAGAAGGGCTTTGAACATTGCATGGTTGAACAGATGCCAGTTTGATGCCATAAAGCCAAGGCCGTCATGTCCACCGTAACCTGAGACGCCGAGACTGAAGATCATATAACCTATCTGCGAGATCGTGGAGTAGGCGAGTACCCGCTTGATATCCGTCTGTGTGGTCGCTATCACGGCAGCAAACAGTGAAGAGAAAGCTCCTACCCAAGCTATTATATGGAGCGCCTCGGGAGCGGCGAAATAATAAACCGGGAACATCCTGGCAACAAGATATACACCTGCCACAACCATTGTAGCTGCATGTATGAGGGCAGAGACGGGCGTCGGACCTTCCATGGCATCAGGAAGCCAGATGTGCAGGGGGAACATGGCTGACTTGCCTGCGCCTCCCACGAATATGAGAATCATTGACCATGTCATGACCGACATGCCGAGAAAGACAGCTCCGCCGGTGCTGGTGATCGCCGGTCCGTTCAGGTCGGTAAGGGTCACAAAATCAAATGTTTTTGTAGTAAATGACAGAATCAGGATACCGATCAGGAATCCCATGTCAGCAAACCTGGTGACAATGAACGCTTTCTTCGAGGCAGCAACAGCGCTTGGCCTTGAATAGTAAAACCCGATAAGCAGATAAGATGAAATACCGACAAGCTCCCAGAAAATGTACATCTGGAAGATGTTTGTAGCGACAACCAGACCCATCATTGAAAAAGTGAACAGGGAAAGGAAAGCGTAATACCTCTCAAAGCCTTTCTCACCTTTCATATAACCCAGGCTGTAGATGTGAACCATCAATGAGACGGTGCTGATCACCACAAGCATCATCACCGAGATCGGGTCCAGGAGTATACCCATATCAATATGGAGATGATCTGTAAGGGTAAGCCAGGTGGTGTTACAGGCAATTACCTTCTGAAAAATCCCGTCGGTAAGGCCGGCCCCCCAGAAATACCTGATAGCAGTTGCATATGAGAGAGCTGTAACTATTGCCAGGCCTGTAGTGCCCGTAAGCCCTGAAATACGTGCTTTAAGCTTCATCCCGAAGAAGCCCAGCACAATGAAGGCGACGAAGGGGACAATTAGAATCCAAATTGTATATCCGAAATCTGCCATCTCTGCTCTTCTTTATCAGTACTTTAATTCGTTTACGTTTTCAACATTGATATTGGAGAACCTCCTGTAAATGCTGATTATTATTGCAATGGCGACAGCTGCTTCCGAGGCGGCAACGGCAATTACAAAAAGGCTGAAAAAATGCCCGTCAAGCTTGGCGGGAAAGAGATATCTGTTGAAGGCCAGGAAATTGATGTTCACGGAGTTAAGAATGAGCTCAGTTGACATCAGGATGGTTATAAGGTTTCTCCGGGTAAGAAAACCATAGATGCCGGTAAAGAACATTACCGTCGCCACGATGATGTAAAACTCCAATGGAATGCCTTGGTTCATATAGTTTTCAGTTTATTTGTTTTTTTCTTCATCTTTGGCAGGGCTGCCCTTTTTGGCGATCACTATTGCACCTATCATTGCCGCCACAAGCAGCACAGAGATAACTTCAAACGGCAGCACATACCCGTCGGTACCTGTTCCGAGCAGGCTCTTTCCGATTACATTCATGTTCACCTCAAGGGCAGCGGCAGTATCAGCCGCAAATGTATGCTTCAGGATTGTGGTGATGACCACGATAGCCCCGCCAATGACTGCCAGGGCTGTAAAGAGTGACTTCTTCCATTCAATAGGTTCAAACTTATGACTTATCTGACTGGTAAGAAGAATTGAAAAAATGATCAGCACCACTATGCCCCCGGCATAGAGCGTTAGTTGAACTGCTCCAAGGAACTGGTAATTAAGCAGGAAGTACAGGCCTGCCGTGGCTATCAATACAAACAGGAGCGACACAGCTGCACGAAGGATCCTCCTGCTGGTAACCGTCAGCACTGAAAACACGATGATTGCAATCGCAAAGACTGCGAACATTATCTGATTACCATGCATTACGCTACTCCTTTCATTAGTTTTGAACCGGGCTGGTTAAGTATCTTGGTAAGCTTCGTGCGGTCAAATACCGCATGCTCAAATTCCTGTCCGAAGGCAAGTGCCTGCGACGGGCAGGTCTTTACACACAGACCGCAGAAGGTACACATCCCGAGATGATAGATATGTTTGTCAATAATTCTCTGTTTCTTGCCTTCCTCAGTGGTAATGGAAGCAGAGATGATCTCAATTGATCCGTTGGGACAGTTAATCTCACAGATACCGCACCCGGTGCATTTATGCTCATTATGTTCATCGTGAGGCATTATAACCTCCCCCTTAAACTTGTCAAACATCTTCAGCTCCTTCCGGTTGTTCGGATACTGCTGGGTCCATGTCGTTCCCGGCTTGAAGAAATATTTGCCCGTGACGCTTAAACCCTTCAGAAGGGTGATCAGCCCGTCAATGATGCTCTTTATATATCTGATAAAACTTTTCATTAGCTTTCTTTCAGTTTTGGTTCATGTTCTTACCAGTGCCATCCGATAAGTACCAGAAAGGCCATCAGCAGCAGGTTGAAGATGTTAATGGGAAGGAGATATTTCCATTCCAGGGTCAGCAGCTGGTCTATCCTTAGTCTCGGGAAGGTCCATTTCAGCCACATCATGATAAATACCACGCCGAATGATTTTCCAAGGAACCAGAAGAACGGAGGAACAAAATCCATCACTTTGTTGAACCCGTCCCAGCCGAACACATGCAGCGGCATCCAGCCGCCAAGGAACACAGTCGTGGCTATGGCTGCGATAATGAACATATTGATATATTCAGCAAGAAAGAAAAGAGCGAACTTGATACCTGAATACTCTGTATGGTAACCGGCAGTAAGCTCTGACTCAGCCTCGGCAAGGTCAAACGGGCCCCTGTTTGTCTCGGCCGTGCCGGCAACAATATAGATCACGAATGCAATCACTGCCGGGATA
Source organism: uncultured Bacteroidales bacterium (assembly GCA_963743775.1). GTDB lineage: Bacteria > Bacteroidota > Bacteroidia > Bacteroidales > VadinHA17 > SR-FBR-E99. Next base: position 570,214 of record CAVURA010000002.1, on the reverse strand, counting down.
TGTCCCTTGAAAATGAACCATCCCCATCTCTGGGCTTCAATCATCTCCGAGAGCTGCATTGTTCCTGCAAGCACAACCATGGTTATAAGCGCCAGTCCTACTGAGAGTTCATAGCTCACGATCTGTGCGCCGCTTCTCATTGCACCAATCAGTGAATACTTGTTGTTGCTTGACCAGCCGGCCAGAAGGACACCGATGACACCCATTGAGGATACTGCCATCAGGTAGAAAACGCCGATATTAAGGTCTATGGCCTGCAGTCCCTTTGCGAAGGGCAAGGCTCCGATGGCCATTATTGAAGCAATGATGACTATGAACGGCGCAAGATTGAACAGAATTTTATCCGCATTCTTGATCGGAACAAGCTCAACAAAGAGAAGCTTCACCAGGTCAGCCACCGTCTGGAACATACCTCCGGGGCCAACCCTGTTCGGACCCAACCGGTTCTGCATGAGGGCACATACTTTTCTCTCTGCTATTACAAGGAACAAACCCACAAGGGCAAAGAAAATAAGTATCGCCAATCCGATGATTATCATCTCAATGGCTACAGCCCACCCCGGCGACATCGACGCACGGAGGCTGCTGTCTATCCATTGAGTGAATGATGTAAGATCGTATATACTAAACTCCATATCAGGATGCTGTTATTTTATCTGTCAATATCCGGGATCACAAGGTCAAGAGAGCCGTTGATGGCTACCAGATCCGCTATCTTGAAACCTCTTGCGAGTACGTTCAGCGGGGCAAGATTAACGAAGTTGGGTGATCTGAACTTCACCCTGACCGGATTTTTGTTACCGTCGCTCACTATGAAACACTCCAAGCTCGCCTCTTGCTGTTTCCACACTCTGCCAGTACTCTCCCTCGGGTAATTTTATCACTGGCTTCATCTTTTCGGCATAAGCACCCTCAGGGATATTGTCAATAAGTTGTTCAATAATATTCATTGACTCCCACATCTCATCCATCCTTACCTTGTACCTGTGAAATGAATCTCCTTCATTATAAAGTATCTCTTTGAATGTGACCTTGTCATAAGCGCTGTAAGGATTATGCTTACGTATGTCGCATGAGAAACCTGAAGCACGTCCGACAGGACCCGTCAATCCCCAGGCTATGGCATCCTCCCGGTTTATGGTACCGAGGCCTTTAACACGTTCCTGAAAGATGACGTTTCCGGTAAGAAGACGGTCATATTCAGGCAAGGTCTTCCGGAAGTACTTGATAAAGTCTTTGGTTCTTTTCTGAAAGTTCGGATGAATGTCATTCATAAGTCCGCCGGGACAGTTGTAGCTGACGATCATTCTTCCTCCGCATGTCTCCTCGAAGATATCCATCACCAGTTCGCGGTCCCTGAGACCGTAAAAGAAACATGTCAGACCACCGAGATCCATCCCGTAGGTAGCCCAGAAAAGCTGGTGAGACTGGATCCTTGTCAGCTCGCTGAGTATGGTTCTTATATATTTTACCCTGTCAGATACCTCAATGCCAAGGGCTTTCTCAACAGTGAGGCAGACTGCTTCGTTATTGATGTGAGCCGACAGGTAATCCATCCTGTCAGTCAGGTGAATGATCTGAGGGTAGGTGAGGCTTTCGCACATCTTCTCGATACCGCGGTGGACATAACCTATATGAGGCTCCACATTCAGCACCATCTCGCCCCTTAGCGACACCACAAGCCGTAACACACCGTGCGTTGACGGGTGCTGGGGTCCCATGTTTATAATGTATTCCTCCTCTTCCAGGGGGATGTTTTTTACAGCTTCCTCCATAATCTATCTGGCAAGAATATTAACATCGTCCTTATAATCTTTCCGGAGCGGATAACCCCACGTGCTGTCAAGAAAGAGCCGTCGCAGGTCGGGATGCCCCCTGAATTTAATACCGAGGAGGTCATAGACTTCTCTCTCATGAAAATCAGCAGCAGGCCAGAGAGAACAGAGTGAATCGATTTCAGGATTCTCTCTGTCCGATACCTTTGTTTTCAGGACGATCATATGATTGTAAACCGTTGACCTGAGATGGTACACCGTTCCAAGTTCCTTACCCAGGTCAACACCGCTGATGCACACAAGCATGTCGAACCGGGTCTCATTGTTCTGTTTGAGTGCGGTGGCTGCTGAAACAAGGAGTTCAGGTGCCACGGTAATTTCAACGAATTGCTTCCCCTGGACTATTTGTGACCCGGGAGCAAGCGCGGCTGCAGAGGCAGCAAGCTGTATATTATCCATCAATTTGTTACTTAATGTCGTGTGACTTATTGCGGCGTTTCCTTGATTTCATGGTCTCTGTATTGATCTTCCTGTGCAGCTGAAGCATGCCGTAAAGAAGGGCTTCCGGACGCGGAGGGCAGCCGGGTACGTATACATCCACCGGTATAATATTATCCGCGCCCTTTACAACACAGTATGAATTAAGGAAAAACGGGCCGCCTGATACTGCGCAGGCTCCCATCGCCAGCACATACTTGGGCTCCGACATCTGTTCGTAGAGCAGTTTCAGCACAGGAGCCATCTTATTATTTATTGTGCCGGCAATGACAATCAGGTCAGCTTGCCGCGGGCTGGCACGGTAAACTTCCATACCGAACCGGGCAAAGTCATGCCGCGGCGCACCAGTAGCCATCATCTCGATACCGCAACAGCTGGTGGCAAATGTCAGCGGCCAGAGTGAGTTCCTGCGGCCCCAGTTTATGACATCATCTATCGTTGAAAGGAATACGTTGCCACCTAATTCCTTAAGTTTTTCAAGGGTTTCGTTATCCTTGAACTCATCGTCCCTAATTCCTTTTATTCCCATGTGAGTGCGTGTTTTTTCCAGGCATATGCAAGCCCGAGACCAAGGATGATCATGAAAATCACGATCTCGGCGAATGCCACCATGCCCATCTCTTTCATCACCACGGCCCAGGGAAACAGGAAGACTGTTTCCGCGTCAAAGACCAGGAAGAGGATCGCGAACAGATAGTATCCTACGTTGAACTGCAACCAGGTAGTCCCTTTTGTCGGGATACCGCATTCATAAGGGTCGAACTTGTTAGGGGCAAAGGATCTCGGAGCCACAATGCCTGAAAAGATCAGAACAGCTCCGACGAAAATGGCCCCAACAAGAAAACAGGTTAACAGGGCTTGGTTATCCATTAATCAGGAAATTTATAGTTTTTGAAGATCAGTCGCAAAGTTATCCATACAGGATTTCAGCGGGCTAAAATATAATATTTATCACTATTGTGAAATAAAAAACAGAGTAAGGATAAGAAATTAATTTTTCTGTCCGGGGGTTCTGCCGGTTAAGGCATCAGCAGCATGCTGTCGCCGTAGCTCAGGAACCTGTAGTCTGCTGATAGAGCGTGGCTGTAGAGCTCTTTCCAGGCTTCACCCGTAAAAGCTGCAACCAGGAGCAGAAGGGTGCTTCCGGGCTGGTGATAATTGGTAACCATTCCGCCAATAATCCGGAACCTGTAACCAGGAACAATGATAACACCGGTTGTGGCTTCCAGAACATCCGTGTTTTTCTGTTCCATCATTTTTATCAGATGATCAATGGAGGACTCCGGAGTAATCTGAGTATCATTATTGTAGGGTTCCCACTGTGAAACGTGCGGAATGCCTTCTGCAGGCCACCGGCCTTCTGCGCACTTGATTCCCAGCCAATAGAGGCTCTCAAGGGTCCTGACGGTAGTAGTTCCCACCGCTGTGATGTTTCGTCCTCTTAGCGCACGCAAAGTATCTCTGGTGACATAGAAATGCTCCGTATGCATCAGGTGGTCATATATCCTTTCGGATTTGACCGGCCTGAATGTTCCGGCACTGACATGAAGTGTTATTTCTGCAATCCCTATGCCTTTTTCCCTCAGAGCCCCCAGGACAGAGGGCGTAAAATGAAGTCCTGCAGTAGGAGCAGCCACTGACCCGTCAACACGCGCATAGACGGTCTGGTAGGTTACGGCATCGCTTTCCTCATCATTTCTTCCAAGGTAGGGAGGGACAGGTACATGTCCCATTGCTTCAAGCACCTCACCGAAAGATATCCGGTCATCATCCCATGAAAACCTGACTGTGAATGTGTCGCCGGCGGCTTCCAGTTTTTCAGCAGAAAGGGTTCTGGCTGACTTGCCATGAACAAACTGTCCCAGGAGTTTTCCTGCCTTCCACCTTTTCAGATTGCCGATGAGACACTTCCATTCAACAGGACCGGCAGAAGCAAGGTTTTGTGAAAAATCGCATGGTTCATGCGGCTCAAGACAAAAAATCTCAATTGCTGCTCCGCTCTCCTTGGCGAAAAGAAGTCGTGCCCTTATGACCCTTGTATTGTTGAAAACGAGCAGGTTATCCCGATCAATCAGGGAAGGAAGCTCTTTGAATACCCTGTCGTAAATATTCTTTCCGTCCCATACCAGAAGTTTTGATTCATCTCTTTCCGGCAAAGGATATCTGGCTATTCTCTCCGGGGGGAGATCATATTTGTACTCGTCTATCCTGATGTCTCCCGGGTGGCTCTTCATTACTGGCTTATTGCGGCCAAAATTAGCTATTTTTGATAATTATTTGAGACGAATGACACCTAAAAAACCCCCGGAAGGAAGACAGCCCATGGTTGTGGATCTGCACTTGAAAAGCGGCTACAACCAGGGTGATGCTCTTGACAGGCAACTTGCAAGGTTCAGGGGAGAGATGGACAGTGCCATCAGGGCAGGTGCCGCTGAGATTGTTTTTATTCATGGCGGCGGCATCGGCAAGCTGAAGGATGAGATCAGGCGGATCATTGGAGAAGATTACCCCTCATGCAGTTGTCAGGATGCCCCGTTCGGCCGCTATGGAGTCGGCGGTGCAACCTTAATCGTAATATCACGCCGGTAGAGACAGACCGTAGAGTCAGGTCTGAGTCCTGTCTCCAGGGCAGACAGCAAATGATGGGCCCAGTAACCGCAATTCCCGTGATATTTAGTATTTTTGCATCCTGGCAGGCCGTTTCGTCGCCCCTGGCCGCAAGGCCGGGAGAGGAAAGTCCGGGCAACAGAGAGCACCATCCTTCCTAACGGGAAGATGTCCGAAAGGGTATAGCAGTGTAACAGAGAATGACAGTCACGCCTCACGGCGGGGAATTGGTGAAAAGGTGAGGTAAAAGCTCACCGGTTCCGGTGGCGACACCGGGAGCCGTACACCTGATGGGTTGAAAGACCATGTATACCGGCGCTTAAGGGCTGCTCGCCCGAGCCGGGGGGTGGGTCGTATGAGCCCGCAAGCAATTGCGGGACAAGATAAATGACGAAACTGATGCATAATCCTCTTGCAGGATGCCGCATCACGACAGAATCCGGCTTACAGGCCTGCCTTTGAAATAAAAATGCCACCCTGAATGAGTGGCATTTTTGTTTATTCAATTTGGCCTTGAATACCGGCAGGTCTGAGACATGCCCCTACGGCATAACCACAGTCTAATTAATCTTGAATACCGAATCGTCCAAAGGCTTGTCAATCTCAACCAATGTAAAGGTCATGCCACCCAACTCCATCCCGTTGACCATCTGCTTTATGACCTTTGGAAACTTGACACCGTTGACGTCCATATACTCATTTACATATGACTCAACCTCCATCTCCTGACCCATCTGGTTCACCATTGCAGTTGTTTTAACAGTCAGGAAGCTCTCCTTGTCAATGAAAGCTCCTGTGACTGTTCCTGCCTCGTCAGTAATCGAAAGTTTGTAGGCAGGTTTGCCATTGACATCTACCACACCATCCAGCTTCACCCTGCCTGCTTTGAAATTATCAAGCATATGGTCGCGGAACATGTTGTAATCCTGTACACTTGCAAGCTGCTCGGCCGGTATCTCGACAGGGTCAGTAGCACCGCTGAGAGGATTGATCATGTAACCCTTTTCCCCGTCATAGGCTGTGATGATGTCCATCCCGCTAAAGGAAATGACTACCTTCACCTTGTCGGGTTTCTTAACACTGATGAAGATTGGCATATCAGTGCCCATCTGGCTTACGTTACCCTCTATATACAGGGTTGAAGCTTTCTCCAGTATCTCTGTTCCATTGGCTGCATAATACTTGTTAATGATCTCGTCCAGCGTCTGGGCACTGCAGACTGATGCCACTAATAAAGCAGGTAAGAGAATAAACAATTTTTTCATAATGTTTTGTTTTATAAATTATTAAATAGTGTTAACTGTAGTTATTATTAATGTAAGTTTCACAAACAGATTCTCCAGGGAACATTCGGTTCACTGACTTTCATGCTCTAAATTTAGTAATAATACTATTTGTCTCCAAACCTGTATTTATAAATTTCATGCCAGCGTGCCGCAAGTTGCTTTCGTATCTCATCCTCGCGCGGGTTCGAACCGGGCTCGTAAAAAACCGTTCCGGAAATTTCTTCAGGAAGGTAATTGTCCGCAATAAAATTCCCTTCGAATTCATGAGCATATTTGTACCCCTTATGATAGCCAAGATCCTTCATCAGCCTTGTAGGCGCATTGCGGAGATGCAGCGGTACAGGCAGGTCACCGTGCTCACGCACTGCACCTAAGGCGTTCTCGATGGCCATGTATGCAGCGTTGCTCTTGGGCGAGGTAGCCAGGTAAACAGCTGTTTCGGAGAGGATTATTCTCGACTCCGGCCAACCGACCAGATTGACGGCATTGAAGCAGGCCTGAGCCAGCAACAATGCGTTGGGATTGGCAATGCCAATGTCCTCCGCAGCAAGTATCACCATTCTGCGGGCAATGAATTTGACATCCTCCCCGCCTTCAACCATTCGTGCCAGCCAGTAAACAGCAGCGTTGGGATCAGAGCCCCTGAGCGATTTAATGAAAGCTGAGATGATATCATAATGCTGCTCTCCGTTCTTGTCATACATTGCAAGGTTCTGCTGTACATGGCTGAGCACGAGCTCGTCGGTGATGACAATCTCTTCGCTGCCCTTCTCTGCCTCAAGCGACACTGTCAGCTCAAGAGCATTGTAAATCTTCCTTGCATCACCTCCGCTGATGCGCATCAGCGCCTCATACTCCTCAACCCTGATCTTGTACTGTGAGAGGTAGTAGTCGGTCGTCAGCGACTTATCCACAAGTTCCTTAAGTTCTTCATCACCAAGAGGTTTAAGCACATAAACCTGACATCTGGAGAGGAGGGGAGAGATAACTTCAAATGATGGATTTTCCGTGGTGGCACCGATCAGCGTCAGTATCCCCTGCTCCACAGCCCCCAGCAGTGAGTCCTGCTGTGACTTGTTGAAACGATGTATTTCGTCAATGAACAATATCGGGTTTGGTTTGCCGAAAAACTGCTGGCTCTTTGCCTTTTCTATTGTCTCCCGCACCTCCTTCACTCCGCTGCTTACTGCGCTGAGCTGGAAGAACGATCTTTCGAGCTTCATCGCCACTATCCGTGCAAGGGTCGTCTTGCCGACACCGGGAGGACCCCATAGGATAAAGGATGGAACATTTCCTGATTCAATCACCTTCCTTAGAACACCTTCAGGTCCAACGAGATGGTCCTGACCAACAAATTCATCAAGTGACTTTGGTCTTAACCTGTCTGCAAGTGGCTGATTTGAAAACATATGGCTCTTTGGCAAATTCGGCTGCAAATTATCACAAATTCACGTGAACAGGCATATCCGGTGCCATTTTTCAGGAAAATTATTTTCTTTAAATGAAATTAATTAATACTTTTAGCAATTAAACTCCAGTAAATTGGTTCTTATTAAAGAAGAAACTAATTTGTAGCAGGAACTTTGCAAATTTTTGGACACTATGAAAAAACCTCTGCTGATTACCATTATCGTTCTGGCAGTTCTGCTGATATTACCGGCGGTCAGCTTCCTCAGATGGGCCTTCCAGGAAAAGAAACCTGTTAATGTAGTCATTCTTGACAAGACGGTTCCCACACTCGAAAGACTGGGGCATCGGTCCTTCGTCTATGCTATGACCAACGACCGTTTTGTCAAAAAAGGCAAAGGAGGCAGTTTGTCGGCATCAAAAGACTATTTTGGGTTTGTCCCGATGAGACCGGTCAGGGAGAAACAGTTCAGAAAAAAGGATTTCCGTCTGACTGAGCTGATTGACCTGGCAGAAAATAATGATGCTCTCTATTACACAGATACTTACGGAGTATTCTTCAACGACTGGTACCAGGGTTTAAAGAAAGCACGCCGGTCACGAAAGCTATACGGCGGACTGAATAATAATGACTACCTCCTTATGTCCGAGATGAAAAAGCGGGAAAAGTTGGTCCTGGTCGAATACAACACATTTGATTATCCTACCGCAGACCTTGAGAGATTCAAAACCGAAGAGCTGCTTGGCATCACTTCCACAAAGTGGATGGGGCAGTATTATCCGAGCCTCGATACGGTATCAGCCCAGGGTGTTCCCGACTGGATGCCGGCATTATACAGGAAGCAGTTCCAGCAACCATGGACCTTTTCCAAACCCGGTGTGGTGCTCCTGAAGGAAAACAGCATCATTGTACTTGAGGAAGGCAAACATCTGACCTCCCCAATGCCTGTTATTACCACGGCAAGCCCCTATACAGAGAAGTACAACCTTCCTCAGCTGGTCACGTTTGCCAACAGTTTTGATATTATTGATCCCGGAAAGAACACTATCGTTTCTTCCTTTAAGCTTAATACAACACCTGAAGGTGACACCCTTCTGCTCGGGAATGATCTGACGTCAGTCTTTCCTGCAGTGGTACAGGATGGTGTATCAGGACGAACATTCTATTTCTCAGGCGATTTTGCCAACAATAAAATCCCTTTCTGGACTTCCAGGTTCATGAATATGGACAAAAAGGCAAAAACATTCTTCTACTCAGAAAATGTGAATGACAGCAAGAGATTCTTCTGGGTTTATTATAAACCGCTGGTGACGGGGATATTCAGTGAATATCAAGCCACCCTGAAAGGGAAGTGAATTGACAACTAATTAAGGAACAGGCCTCAGGCCTGTTTTTTATTTGTATGAAAACGACCATCATCCAGACTGATCTTAAATGGGAAGATAAGGATGCCAACCTGTTCCACATTTCTTCGCTTATCAAAGGCCTCGCCGGCAGTGACACAGAACTGGTGGTCCTTCCCGAGATGTTTACCACTGCCTTTTCAATGGAACCATCACGCCTCGCTGAGACTATGGAAGGACCGACGGTTCTCTGGATGAAGGATAGAGCCTTATCAGGCGGTTTTGCATTATGCGGATCGGTTATCATCAGGGAGGACAATAAGTTTTTTAACCGTATGCTCTTCATCACACCGCAGGGAGAAGTGACTGTTTATGACAAGCGGCACCTACATTCAATGAGTGGAGAGCATACTGTTTACAGTCGTGGTAACGAGAGAATTATACGCAGTTACCGGGAGTTTAGCTTCAATCTTCAGGTGTGTTATGATCTGCGGTTCCCCGTATGGTCACGCAACAGGGGTGACAGTGATGTTATTATATATTCGGCAAACTGGCCGGTCGTTCGCAGCCAGGTCTGGAAAACCCTCCTCGTAGCGCGTGCAATTGAGAACCAGTGTTATGTTATTGGTGTGAACAGGGTGGGAACTAACCCTGACGGTACTTCGTATACTGGCGACTCGGTAATAATAAGTCCCAAGGGAGAAACGCTTGCCTCTCTGGAGCCTTTTGCTGAGGGTGTGGTGACGGCCGATTTATCAAGGGAGGCTCTTGACAAGTACAGGGCAGAGATGCCAATCTGGCGCGATGCCGACCCGTTCACCCTGCTTTAACCTTTCTCCTTTAACCTTTATCCTTTAGCGCAGCGTACAGCACCTCAGCAGGATGCAATGCAATCCTGCCCGTCCCGTCTTTTATATGGTGCCTGCAGCTTGTTCCGGGTGCGACCACAACAGTCTCCTTCGACGCACTCCTGACATCAGGGAAGAGCACAAGCTCTCCTACTTTCTGCGAGAGATCATAGTGTTCCTTTTCATAACCGAAGGCGCCTGCCATTCCGCAACATCCTGAAGGTATCTCCCTGACAGTGAAGCCGGAAGGTATGCTTAGTGCCCCGATTACTGGCGCAGATGTGACTATCGCTTTTTGCTGGCAGTGCACATGGACAAGCACCTCAGTACTGTCATTACGAAACATTTCCCTGGTGATCTTGCCCCTGGAAAATTCCCTGACAAGGAATTCCTCTAACAGCATAGTGTTCTCTGCCACTTTCAGCGCCTGATCCCGGTAGATTTCACCTGCCAGATCAGGAAACTCATCCCTGAAACCAAGCACTGCAGAAGGCTCCAGTCCTACCAGTGGCCTGTCAGCGCTGATAATCGGTTCAAAGACCTCAATATTTTTGATTATCAGCTTCTTCGCTTTGCGGAGGAATCCTTTTGAGATATATGTTCTCGCGCTGGGTGAGTGACTGACAGTCAGTACCCTGTACCCAAGTCCGGTAAGAAGTTTCACCGCACTGATCCCAACATGCGCATCATTGTGGTCTGTGAATTCATCAATAAAGAGATACAACTCACCAACCGGCTTGGCAGGATTAATCCCTTTAAGATTTTTTCTGAGCCACCTGGTGAGAGTCACCGGCGCAAGAGCCGGGATACTGCGGGCTGTGGCAAATCCGGTTATCTTCTTTATTATCAGTGATGTTATACGATTGGTGGCAAAGAAGTTGAAGATACCGGGAATGAACGAAAAGAGCCTGTCGATCTCCGGTAGTGAGGCAATCAGAGTGGAGCGCAGCGGAGCCCCATGGCTGTCGTTGTAATGCTGAAGGAACTCCGACTTCAGCTTGGCCATATCCACTCCTGACGGGCACTCGCTCTTGCATCCCTTGCAGGCCAGGCAAAGATCAAGAATGTCATGCATCTCGCTGCTGTCCCAGGGATCCTTCGTGTCGGCATACAGCATCTCCCTTACAATGTTGGCCCTTGCCCTCGTGGTAAGGCGTTCATCCCCGGTTGCCATGTAACTAGGACACATTGTACCCCCAATGACGCTGCTCTTACGGCAGTCACCTGACCCGTTGCACTTCTCAGCAGCCCTTACCACACCCCCTTCAGCCGAGAAATCATACCATGTCTTCAGCTCAGGTGTAGCTCTTCCGGGGACATATCTAAGTGATGTGTCCATAGGAGGAGTGTGTGTGATCTTGCCGGGATTTAGGATTCCATGCGGGTCGAATGATTGCTTTAACTCTTTGTTAAGCAGATAGTTATGTTCTCCTATTATGAGAGGGATGAACTCACCCCTCAGGCGGCCGTCGCCGTGTTCACCGCTCATTGAACCACGGTACTTTTTAACTATTGCGGCAGTATGCTCTCCAATGGTACGCAACAGCTTCACATCCTGAGGATCTTTCAGATTCATCAAGGGCCTTATGTGCAGCTCCCCGGTCCCTATATGTGCGTGATATACAGATTCTTTCCCGAATGAGGCAAGCATCTCTTCAATATCTGTCACGAAGTCGCCCAGCCTATCCACTGCCACGGCGCAATCTTCTATGAGCGAGATCGGCTTGGCGTCGCCGGGCATATTGGAGAGGATGCCGAGACCGGCTTTGCGCAGATCCCATACCCTCCTAACATCACTGCCCCAAACCGTCGGGAAGGCATATCCCAGTCCTTCCGCCTTCATCTCAGTCTCCATGGCTGAGGCGACGACCTTTATTTCATCTTTGCCCTGAGCGCAGAACTCAACAATCAGGAGGGCGCCCGGATCGCCCTCGATAAAGAACCTGTTGCGTTTCTGGCCCTCCACGGTGGCAGCCAGGTGTAAAATGTTACTGTCCATCAGTTCCACCGCCCAGGGTTTGTACTTCAGCGCAATGAGATTAGCCCGGAAGGCATCGTTGCGTTTGCCCAGATGAACACAGACGAGGGCTTTCACCGGCGGTGGCAGGGGCACAAGACCCAGCTTCGCCTCAGTGACTATTGCCAGTGTGCCCTCAGATCCGCATATGAGCCTCGCAAGGTTAACAAGCCTTCCGTTGTCCGGTGTGAACGGCTCGCTGTAAAGAAGGTCGTCAAGGGCATAGCCCGTGTTTCGCCTGGGGATATCTCTTCCCGGGTAATCAAGCATGATCGAGTCTCTGTTGACCTTATCGTCCATCATGTCTTTAATCCCCCTGTATATTTCACCTTCGGCTCCTTTAAGGGCACATTTACGAATTAGTTCATCAGTCGTGACAGGGCCGAAGAGAGCTTCCGAACCGTCGTGGAGCAGAACTTTGACCTCAATGATATGATCCCTGACGGAGCCGTATACGACAGAATGCAGGCCGCAGCCATTGTTGCCGATCATGCCTCCAATATTGCATCTGTTTGAGGTGGATGTCTCAGGTCCGAAGAGAAGACCCTCAGTTTTCAGGATTGCATTCAGTTCGTCCGGGACAACACCCGGTTCAAGCCTTACCCACCTCTCGGCTTTGTTTATCTCTAATATTTGTCCGAAGTGCCGCGACATATCTGCAACAATGCCTGAACCAACTACCTGGCCAGCAAGTGAGGTGCCGGCGGCCCTTGGAATGATGCCCACCCCGTGATCCGCTGCAAATAACAGAAGCCTCCTCAGATCTGCAGTGTGGGCCGGATAAAAAACTGCCAACGGCTCTTCCCGGTATATGGAAGCATCAGTGGCATACATGAGCCTGGAGGCTCTGTCGATCCTCAATTCACCTTCACAAGAGGCTGCAAACTCCTCAAGTTCCTTAATTGTAACATTCACCTGCATTATCCGGAAATTAATATGTCAAAAATATAGAATTGAACCCACAGACCGTTGCCGTGATGCCTGTTTTGAAAAAAAATAAGCTAAAATCTCAAAATCTGATTTTAATCATGGATTTGATCATGGTGCAATTACACTTTTTTTTTCTACTTTTAACCCATCACAATTACTAAACTAAACTATTGATTGACAATGGAATTGCTTGAGCAGATCAGAATGAATGCCATAAGGCACAACAAAAGAATAGTGTTACCGGAGGGTACGGAAGAGAGAACCCTTAAAGCTGCAGATGCTGTAATAGCCGAAAAAATTGCACGCATCACGCTTCTCGGAGACCCTAAGGAAATTATGGCGCTGGCAGAAAGCTTCGGACTGAAGAATATTGACAAGGCAACGATAATTAACCCGGCCAGTCACCCCATGAAGGATAAATACATTGATCTGATGGTCGAGCTGAGAAAGAGCAAGGGACTGACGAGGGAGGAGGCTTCCAGACTCATTGAAGATCCTCTTTACCTTGGGGTGATTATGATAAAGAACGGCGATGTCGATGGCGAGGTGGCCGGAGCACGCAACACAACAGGCGATGTCCTCAGGCCTGCTTTTCAGATTGTAAAGACGGCACCGGGCATCTCAGTGGTTTCCGGGGCATTTATCATGATATTGAAAGACAAGGAGTTTGGTGCTGATGGAGTTATTGTTTTTGCTGACGGGGCCGTTCATCCTGATCCGACTGACAAAGAGCTTGCAGAAATAGCTGTATGCACCGCCCGCACCACAAAAACACTTTTAGGTGTTGAGCCCAAGGTTGCCCTTCTCAGCTTTTCAACGATGGGAAGTGCCAGGCATGAGATGGTGGATAAAGTAGTGAATGCCACCAGGATGGCAAAAGAGATGGCTCCCGAATTCATGTTCGAGGGTGAGCTTCAGGCTGATGCTGCACTGATTGAAGCGATAGGACAGAAGAAAGCTCCGGGAAGCAAGATCGCCGGCAAGGCTAACGTGCTTATCTTCCCTAACCTGGAATGCGGGAACATAGCGTATAAGCTTGTTGAACGTCTCGCTCATGCTCAGGCTATAGGACCGGTTCTGCAGGGCATGGCGGCGCCCATAAATGACCTCTCAAGGGGCTGCTCGGTAAGTGATATTATTAACGTTGTTGCCATAGCTGCAAACCAGGCAGCAGGCATGAATAAGTAACAGTGCACTATCATGATGATCCTTGTTCTTAACTGCGGCAGCTCCTCGATAAAGTATCAGCTGTTCAATATGTCCGATAGTTCGGAGGTCCTCGCCAAAGGCCTCATTGAGCGTATCGGCATCATCGACGGAGTACTGACACACAAGCCTGCCGGAAAAGACCCGTATAAGGTTGTGCTTGACATTCCTGACCACACTGTCGGTATCAATATGGTCATGGAAGCTCTCGTTGATCCCGAACACGGTGTAATTAAAAACATTAACGAGATAAAGGCGGTAGGGCACCGTGTCGCACACGGAGGTGAAAATTTCAAGGAATCTGTGCTTATAAACGACGAAGTAAAGCGGGATATTGAAAAGTGCGGTGAGCTCGCACCCTTGCATAATCCGGCGCATCTTAAAGGGATCCTCTCATGCGAGAAGCTGCTTCCCGGCATACCCCAGGTAGCTGTCTTTGATACATCGTTCCACCAGACTATGCCTGACTATGCATACATGTACGCCATCCCTTACGAATACTATGAGAAGTACAGGATCCGCAAGTACGGGTTCCACGGAACAAGCCACAAGTTTGTGGCTGAAAAAGCCTGCAGACTCCTTAATATGGACTTCCACAGCACTAAGATCATAACATGCCATCTTGGCAACGGAGCCTCCATCACTGCCATAGAAAACGGCAAGTCGATTGACACTTCTATGGGATTCACTCCTGTCGACGGACTGATAATGGGTACCCGTACCGGTGAGATTGATCCCGGTGTGCTTCTGTATCTTGCTGAGAAAGAGGGACTGAGCGTAAGCGGTGTGAATAACATGATCAATAAAAAAAGCGGTGTGGCAGGCATCTCACAGCTGTCATCAGATATGAGGGACCTTGAGGCCGCAGCCGGTGAAGGCAACCCCAAGGCTATACTTGCCCTTAATATGTATTCCTATAAGATCAAGAAGTTCATCGGCGCCTACGTCGCCGCACTGAACGGCCTTGACCTGCTCGTCTTCACCGCCGGCGTAGGCGAAAATGACGTCAACTCCCGGAAGATGATCTGCACCGGAATGGAATACCTGGGAATAGAGATCGATGATGACCAGAACAGGAAGGCAAGGGCCAAAGACCTTCTGATATCCAGACCTTCCTCGAAAGTTAAAGTTATAGTGATCACCACCGATGAAGAATTTGTTATTGCTTCAGACACTCAGGAAATAATTGAGAAGTTAACCAGTTAAACCCTCTATATCATGGTATTAAAACACCTCTCAGAACTCAAGGAACTGCTTGTTGATAAACCGACCCGGAGATTAGTCCTTGCGGCAGCTCAGGATCATAACTCACTGTCTTCAGCTTTGCAGGCAGCACAGGACGGTTTTATCGAACCTATCCTTGTGGGCGACAAGGAAGCTGTGATGCAACTTGCTGGTCAGTATAACCTTGACCTGACGGGTGTGAGGATGATCCATGAGCCGGATACTGATATGGCGGTGGAGATAGCCGTCAAAATGGTCCGAAGCAATCAGGCTGACATACTGATGAAGGGTCAGGTTGGAACATCGTCACTTCTCAAAGCTGTGCTCAACAAGGAATGGGGACTGAGATCAGGTGCTCTCCTGTCACACTTTGCCCTGTTCGAGGTCGAGGCTTATCATAAACTGATTGCTGTGACTGACGTTGCGATGAACATTGCGCCGAACCTGCAGGACAAGATCTCCATTGTTAACAATTCAGTGGAGTGTCTCAACAAACTGGGTATTGATATGCCCAAGGTTGCTGTTCTTGGTGCCGTTGAGATGGTCAGTGAGACCATGCAGGCCACGCTTGATGCCGCACTGCTGTCAAAGATGAACCAGCGCGACCAGATCAAGCATTGCCTGATCGACGGTCCCCTGGCTTTTGACAATGCCATCAGCCTCGAGAGCGCCACCCATAAGGGTATCCGGAGCGAAGTGGCAGGCGACACCGACCTCCTGCTGATGCCTGATATTGAAGTGGGTAACGTACTTTATAAGTCACTGGTTTTCTTTGCCCATGCCGGCGTGGCTGCAGTGATTCTCGGTGCGACAGCACCAATTGTACTCACATCCAGGAGCGATTCTGACCAGGCAAAGTATTACAGTATCCTTCTTGCAGCTGCCATATCAAAAACATAATAGCATGATCACCAGCCTCAGGCAGATGGCAGACACTGTCAGGTCATCAGGACGAAGCCATAAAATTGCGGTCGCCTGGGCACAGGATCCGAATACTGTTGGATCTCTCCACAGGGCTGTCAATGAGGGCTTTGCGGAAGCTGTAATGATAGGCAGAAGAGACCGGATAATCAAGACGTGTCTTGAAACTGGCGCTGACCCGGAGCGTTTTTCAATTGTTGAAGCGGATAGTGAAAAGGATGCTGCCGAACTTGCTGTCAGTATGACAGTTTCAGGTGAGGCTGATATTGTTATGAAAGGACTCGTCGGCACGGACAAGTTCCTCCGGGCTGTGATGGATAAGGAACATGGCCTTCTTCCGCCAAAGGCGGTGATGAGCTATGTCTGCGCCATCGAGATACCGGCCTATCACAAGCTTCTTTTTGTTACCGACACTGCGGTGATACCCTTCCCCGATCTTGATCAGAAGATAGCTATGGCCGGATATGCTGTCACGATGGCAAAAAAGTTCGGCATAACCAAACCTTCGGTGGCTCTTATCGGGGCCTCAGAGAAGGTAAGCAGCCACTTCCCCAGTACTCTCGACTATTCGGTCATGTGCAAGATGGCAGAGAGGGGCCAGATACCGTCATGTGTCATGGACGGGCCTGTTGATCTCTTTCTGGCCTGCGATCCAGCCAGTGTCAGGATTAAGGGTGTGGATACACCTCTGGCTGGCGATGCCGATATTCTCCTTTTCCCGTCACTTGAGGCATGTAATCCCTTTTACAAAGCCCTGATGCTTTTCGGCGGGGGTGAGCTTGCCGGAATGATCTGCGGCACCTCTAAACCGGTGGTGCTCATGTCAAGAAGTGAAAGTGAACTCTCAAAATATTACTGTGTAGCACTTGCCTGCATGATGGCCACAAAAAACGACAAAAACTGATGGGAAATAGACTTGTACTGGCTGTAAATCCCGGATCTACCAGCACCAAGCTCGCATTGTACGACGCTGATAAGCAGCTCTTTGAGAAGACACTGAGGCATACTGCGAAAGAGTTGGAAGGGTTCAGGAGAATGGTTGATCAGCTGAGTTTCAGGCATGATATTATTATGAAGGCACTTGAAACTGAAAAGACGGACCTGAAAAGTATTATAGCAATTGTTGGTAGAGGGGGATTGGTAAATCCCATTGAATCTGGTATTTATGAGGTCAATGACCTGATGAAGAAACATCTGTCGGAGGCGGTGAACGGCGAGCATGCCAGTAACCTTGGAGCACTTATCGCCAGTGAGATCAAAAAGGACCTGCCGGCAGCAAAGGCATATATCGTTGACCCTGTGGTTGTTGATGAACTGGAGCCGGTAGCCCGCCTCTCAGGTCATCCGCTTATTAACAGAAAATCCATCTTCCATGCACTTAACCAGAAGGCTGTTGCACGGGTATATGCTGCCTCATTAGGTAAAGAGTATGAGGACCTGAATCTGGTCGTTGCGCACATGGGCGGAGGAGTGAGTGTCGGTGCCCACCGTAAAGGGAGAGTGATAGATGTCAATAATGCGCTGAACGGTGACGGACCGTACTCACCTGAACGAAGCGGAGGGCTGCCTGCATTCCAGCTTGCTGAAATATGCTTCAGTGGGAAGTATACCCTTGATGAGGTGAGCTCAATGATTGCCGGCAAGGGAGGAATGGTAGCTTATCTCGGCACCAACAGTTTCATGGAAGCGTGTAAAAAGGCAGATGCAGGCGACGAGCAAGCTGCACTTATTGTTCAAGGTTGCAGTTATCAGATAGCCAAGGAGATAGGGGCAATGTCAGCTATCCTTTGCGGAAATGTTGATGCCATTATATTGACCGGAGGACTGGCATACGATTCAAAGCACGTGGAAAGGATCAGCGCCATGGTGAAAAAGATTGCGCCGGTTTTTGTCTATCCCGGTGAGGATGAACTGAAGGCCCTTGCATTCAATGGATACCTGGCAGTCACCGGCCGGATTTCAGTGAAAGAATACCGTGGATAAAGCAAGGAACAAGGCACAAGGAGCCACGAGAGAGGTCTGAGCTCCATACCGCATGCCCCATGCTATGGCACGGACAGTGCTACTGGCAGAATCTTTCCATTGAAGAATTTATTCCCATTAAGGGCAAAATCCGCAATAAATGCTGCCATGGCGGAAGGAGAGACCGGGGCATCCGCACCGGGGAAAGCCCTGCTGAACATCTCAGTCTGTACCGCGCCCGGACAGAGGCAGTTGAATGAGATGCCCCTGTCGGCATATTCTGCTGCCAGGCATTCGGTAAGAATTGCCAGTGCTCCCTTGGTAGCGCTGTAGAATGAGAGGCCTGCAAACTTCAGACTGCCCTGAAAGCCTCCCATACTGCCGATGTTGACAACATGAGAACCTTTTCCGAAAAGAGGAATAAACTCTGCAATCAGGGCGGCCGCTGCCGTGAAGTTAACGGACACCATTGATGCTATCTCACTTTCACTCTGATCGGTGAATGGCTTATTCACCAGATGCCCTGCATTATTAATAAGAATGTCAATCTTGCCCGGATCAACGCTGAGGTTATTTTTAAGCTCTCTGAGCGATGATCGCGGTCCGGCGATATCGATGGGTATTCCGGTTATATTTTTGTTCGGGCAGCCTTCGGCCATGCTCCTGAGGGCTTCTTCGTTGCGTGCAAGTGCAAACAGTCGGTTCTGAGGGTCAGCGGCCAGTTTCATGACGACCTCCCTTCCAATGCCTGACGATGCTCCGGTGACAATGATATTCATTTTATTTTCAGTGTGTTGGAATGCGTTTGTGTTTTTAGTCAAAGACACTTACTGTAAATATACTAATTTTGCTTTTATTTGTACCCTCTTTACAGGATTACGAACGATGAAGAAAATCTTTGTCATAATAGCAGGTATATTACTGAATACAAGTTTGTTCGGGCAGACCGTAACAGAGCAGGAAAAGGCAGTGTATGATCCGCAGAATACTTTAACAGATCGGCCATTATCCAAACCTGATCAGCGGCCGCCGCTCAGGGAGAGGTTGTTTTTTGGGGGTTACTTCGGCCTGCAGTTCGGAGATTATACAAACATAGAAGTGTCTCCCACGATCGGGGTTTGGGTGTTGCCGCGTGTTGCCATTGCTGCAGGACCGTCATTCCAGTATTATGCTACCCCATATATTGAAACCACTATTTACGGCGGTACCTCTTATGTTCAGCTCATGCTCCTGCGGGATCTGAATAATATCCTGCCAGTCGGCATTCACCTTGGTATCTACGGTCAGGCTGAGTATGAGGGACAGAGTCTTGATAATTCATATGTTTCCTATATAAGCGGCTCACCGGATTCGGAAGGCAGGATGTACTCGGATGCATTTCTTCTCGGTGCGGGCATATCCCAGCCTCTGGGCGGCAGGGCATCCATAAACCTTAGTTTTCTCTGGGCTCTGAACCAGCCGGAGTACTATTTATATGATTCACCGGAGATAAGGGTAAGCTTTCAGTTTTAATTCAGATAAAGTAATATAGATAATTATAAAACAAATATTTATGAAACTCGGATACAGTAAATTTGTTTCACTCATATACACCCTTCACGAAGGTGACGACAATGGTAAGTTACTCGAGACAGTTGAGGAGGCTGCTCCCTTGAATTTTGTTTTCGGAACGGGAAGGTTACTGCCGGCATTTGAAGAAAACCTGGCAGGCCTGGAAGATGGATCACTCTTTGATTTCCACCTCGATGCCGTTGATGCCTACGGTGAGAAGCGCGAGGAGATGCTTATCAGCCTTCCAAGAAATATTTTTGAAGATGAAGGAGTTCTGAGAAGCGAGATATGTTTTGTAGGTAATACGGTGCCTATGATGGATTCGCACGGTGAACGGATGAACGGCATTGTGACCGAGATAGGTGATGATTTCGTGAAAATGGATTTCAACCATCCGCTGGCAGGCACTGACCTGCATTTCTCCGGCAAGGTCATTGGTGTGCGAGAAGCCACTCCGGAGGAGCTGGCAGGTCCCTCAACAGGATGCTCATCATGCGGCAGCAGGACCAGCAGCGGATGCGGCGGCTCCTGCGGTTGATACACGAGGCACTGAGCAGGCCTGTGATCCGCACGGTGGCGAATGGCGGATGCCTTTGTCGGAGGGGCAGTCCCGAAAAGCGGCAGAACATTTAACATTTAGTCTATCCCCGTCTGTATCATGGATTTTTCCAGCCCTTAGTGATTATCGCTGAGGGCTCCTGTCATTGTACACATAAGCTATGACACCGTAAACCTGTATATTGTGAGGTTAAGCGTCTTGTGAGCTATGTTATCTGGTTTACCCCATTAAGTAAAATAAAAGATCCCAGCCATCAGGGCAGTTTTTATAATATAGCCAGAATTGAAAATTCCGGGATAGGGGAGATAACGACTGCAAAAAATCGTTTCCTGACGACTTTAGATTATTCCAGATAATCTTAACCTGAATCTATTGCCAGATTCCAGTAACTAATCTTAAAAACAGATCGATTTACAAATGTAACCAAGCAAATCTGGCTGGAATCACATCTATATATTTACATGTGTGACCAATACAAAGTTACGTCTGTAAATTATGCTTGTAATTGCTTATTTATAGTTATATATAATACAATATCAGCTATTTACATTGAATTATATACAATAATTGTTTATTATATATGGTCCTGTAAGGCCTTTATCGTTTAGAAATGAACGTATCTGTTAATATAAAACATACATAATCAGTAAATAATGACTTCTAAAGTCAATAATTAAATCACATAATTGGCTTTATTAATTGCAGTGGTACTGGGATTCCGGAAGGAAAACCTGGCAAACACTTATTAATAATTTAATGCTTAATTACAAATGTGAATTAAATATAATTACATATGTAAACAATACTTTATTTACATTTGTAACAAACACATTTTTATATGAAAGAGAGAATCCTGGCCTTTTTACAGAGTGAAAACAAAAGTGCTGCTCAATTTGCTGAGGAAATCGGGGTTCAGCCGTCCGGAATTTCTCACATCCTATCGGGAAGAAACAATCCCAGCCTTGATTTTGTGATTAAAATGCTACATAAATATTCCTCGTTGTCAGCAGAGTGGTTGCTGTTTGGTAGCGGTTCCATGTATAAATATGCCTCTCAGCCCACATTGTTTGATATTCCCCTGCCAGAGGTTGTTTCAGGTGTTGAGATCCCTGAAGGCACTGAGATGCCATCCGGTCCTGTTTCCTCCTCAAACGGTCCGGAAACACCATCAGAATCCAATATTCTGAGGAATGATGACCATGCAAAGCATAAGAGCCTGACAAAGGTATTGTTATTCTATTCTGACAAATCCTTCTCCGAATACAATCCTTCCTGAGAAAATCAGCTCAAATATTCTACCTTTGCAGGCAGGTAGAGAGCTTCGATGAAAAAGAGAATAGAAGATTTTACTGTTACTGAAAACCGCCGGCTGAAAGACAGTTTCCATGTCCTAAAGCTTTCTCCTGCAACACCTTTGCCTGAAATCCTGCCCGGACAGTTCGTGCAGGTCCTTGTCACAGATAGCCCTGCAACCTTTCTTCGCCGGCCACTTTCCGTACATGATGTCGATGTTTCTGAAAACACTGTCTCACTTCTGATACAGATCGCCGGCAAAGGGACCGAGCATCTGGCAGGGCTGCAGCCAGGTGAAAAACTTAACTTGATCTACCCGCTGGGTAACTCGTTCACCCTTCCGCATAAGGGGGAGAACGTGCTTCTGACAGGTGGCGGTTGCGGAATGGCCCCACTGTTTTACCTCGGGCGGAAGGTCATTGAATCAGGCGCTTATCCTCATTTTGCACTTGGTTTTCGCAACCGGTCAAGGATCATCGGGCATGATGAGTTCAGCAGGCTGGGGGAGGTGCATCTTGCCACGGAGGACGGGTCGGAGGGATACCGCGGATTCGTCACAGGCATCCCGGCTTTCAGTGAGGAAAAATGGGACAGGGTCTACAGTTGCGGTCCTGAGCCGATGATGAAAGCAGTTGCAGCCGAATGCCTTCGCAGGGAGATTTTCTGCGAGGTGTCCCTCGAAAACCTTATGGCATGCGGCATAGGTGTATGCCTATGCTGCGTGGTACCAACCAAGTCTGGTAACCTTTGCACATGTACTGACGGACCGGTGTTTAACATACGCGACCTGAAATGGCAGACCTCAGTATAAAAATAGGAGCACTTCTCTTTAAGAACCCTGTGCTGATGGCTTCAGGCACCTGCGGTTACGGCTCTGAGCTGGAGGATTTTATAGATATTGCGGAGCTGGGTGGCATCATCGTCAAGGGAACCACGCTCGAACCCAGGGAAGGTAATGCCTATCCGAGAATGGCAGAGACCGCTTCAGGCATGCTGAATGCAGTCGGACTTCAGAACAAAGGCATAGATTACTTTGAAAAAAATATTTATCCGCGTCTTTCACAGTTTGATACACATGTCATAGTCAATGTGAACGGCAACACGGTGGAAGATTATACCGAACTCTCCCGTCGCCTTGACAAGCTGGAAGCCATACCCGCCATCGAGCTGAATATCTCTTGCCCCAACGTCAAGAGGGGAGGCATGATCTTCGGAACAAATCCCGAAGCTGCAAGGGAAGTCGTTGCTGCAGTAAGAAAAGTGTATCACAAGACGCTGATAGTAAAGCTTTCACCTAATGTCACTGACATAACCGAGTTTGCCCGTATCTCCGAAGGTGAGGGAGCTGATGCTGTCTCGCTGATCAATACCCTTGTCGGGATGGCCGTGGATACGGGAACGATGAAGCCAAAGCTTTCCACTGTAACGGGAGGTCTCTCCGGTCCTGCAATCAAGCCGGTGGCTCTCAGGATGGTATGGCAGGCCGCAAGAGCCGTCTCCATCCCTGTTATCGGTATCGGAGGTATAATGAATGCCACGGACGCTCTTGAGTTTATCATGGCCGGGGCCACAGCGGTGCAGGTGGGAACAGCATCTTTTATAGAACCGAGGACAGCAGTGAATGTCCTCGCAGGAATAAATTCATTTCTTGACATCAGGAAGTTAAGCTCGGTAACCCAGATTACTGGAATTATTAATAGAAATTAAAGCCGTTTCACTTTAAATTTGTAAATTTAGGGGCGGAATTGGATTCATTAACTTTAATATGATAACTTATCATGGCAGAAAATTTGCAAATTGACAATTTAGACAGAAAGATCCTGGATATTATCACCAAGAACGCCAGGATACCCTACCTGGAGGTAGCGCGCGACTGCAATGTGTCGGGTGCAGCGATACACCAGAGGGTTCAGAGACTTATACGGATCGGTGTGATAAAAGGGTCGGAGTTCAAGGTCGACCCCGTGATGGTTGGGTTCAGAACCTGTGCTTACATAGGGCTGTTTCTTGATAACCCCGGCAAATACAAGGAAGTCATCAAGAAACTCAGGGATATACCTGAAGTAATTGAATGCCACTACACAACAGGCAACTATTCGCTCTTCATCAAGGTTTATACGCATGACAACGAGCATCTGCGTGAGGTTCTTACGGATAAGATACAGGTAGTACCGGGCGTAATGAGAACCGAAACCCTGATTTCGCTCGAGGAATCGATCAGCAGGCAAATACCGGTGCTGTCGAAATAAATTCACCTTAAATAGTATGCTGCAGAGACGCCCAGGTTGGGCGTCTCTTTTATAATGCCGGGGTTATGCAGCCTGTGGCTGCATGATCCCTTAAGGGGACTCCTACAAAGCAAACGATGCCGTCACGACTGCATCGTGACTTCCCATTTTTCGCTTTCATCAGGCTATTAAGACTGAAGTCTTAATCCCTTCGTCAAACAAAAAATGCTCCTCTCGGAGCATCGTTTGCTTTGTGATCCAGCTGGGATTCGAACCCAGGACCCCATCCTTAAAAGGGATGTGCTCTACCAGCTGAGCTACTGAATCAGTCCCAATTTTTGCGAGTGCAAATGTAGGGCAAATAATTTTCCGATCAAAAAAATAATTGAATTTTATGGAAAATTGTAAAAAAAAATCCTCCTGGACTGATGACCCTTAATTGTAACTATCTTTATCCGCCATCATTGACAGCATGAGACGCTATAACTTCAAAGACAAGGTAGTGATTGTGACCGGTGCTTCATCTGGAATAGGCAGGGCCACAGCACTGGAATTTGCCCGCAATGGCAGCAAGGTCGTAATTGCTGCACGATCTGCCGAAAAACTCCATTCACTCGAAGAGGAGATAAACCGAATGGGTGCCTTATCTCTCTCAGTCGTTACCGACGTGTCAAAAGAGGAAGACTGCCGGAGAATGGTGGAGGCTACAATCGAAAAATTCGGCACGATACACATACTCATTAACAATGCTGGTATCTCAATGAGAGCTTTATTTGAAGAAGTGGAAATCTCAGTTTTAAAGCGACTTATGGATGTGAATTTCTGGGGTACTGTCTACTGCACGAGATATGCACTTCCATATATCGTTGCCAACAAAGGTTCAGTAGTAGGTGTGTCATCTACGGCGGGTTATCACGGACTGCCCGGCCGCACAGGGTACTCTGCCTCAAAGTTCGCCATCCACGGTTTTCTTGAGACCCTCAGGATTGAGTATATGACTCAGAAGCTTCATGTCATGATTATTATGCCCGGATTTACTGCATCTGACATACGCAGACATGCACTGGTCGCAGACGGCTCTGAACAGGGTGTTTCACCAAGGGAGGAGAAAAAAATGATGACTCCCGAATTTGTAGCACATTGGGTACTCAAAGGCATCAGAAAAAGGAAAAGAAACAAGATCATGACCGTGTCGGGCAGACTCATTGCCCTGCTGCAGAGGATATTCCCCAAAACGGTTGACTACATCTTTTTCCTCACGATGAAAAATGAGCCCGACTCACCTCTAAAGTAAAAACCATGCCCGATATAGCACTCCTTGTACGCAATAAAAAGCGTCAGGTGCTCAAATGCCTTCCGGGGCCTGTCACCTACGCCGAGAAAAAGGCTTTCGGGCTTGCTGCCGAAATTGCTATTTCAAACTATGCTGCCGGCAAGCCTTACCTTGGAGAGCCGCTGGTGATCTATTACATGGAGCTGGCCCGTATCACTGCCTGCGAGATAGGATTGGGGGTACCTGCTGTCATCAGCGCAATGCTGTCAGGCATCAGCGATGGCAGCGAGGGATGGAAGATGATAGATGATCTTAAAGATCCCGCGGTAAAAAACGTTATCACCGGATTATCGCGTGTAACGGCTCTCAAAGGAAGAGACTTTACAGGCCAGGCAGAGAATTTCCGAAAGCTTCTGCTAACTCTTGCCGATGATGGCAGGGTCATACTTATTGCGCTGGCTGAGAGGCTTCTTATGATGCGCAGGCTGAAAAAACTTCCTGAAAAAGAAAGACTCCCGGTGGCTTCGGAAACTTATTTTCTGTTCGCCCCGCTGGCTCACAGGCTTGGATATTACAACATCAAGTCAGAGATGGAAGACCTTGCGATGCAGCTGATGGAACCGGGCGAATACAATGAAATTGACGCAAAGCTTAAGCAGACCACGACCTCCAGGAACAGGCTCATCAAGGAGTTTTCTCAGCCTTTGAAGGCGAGGCTGGATGACATGGGTATGAGTTATGAGCTCAGGAGCCGTACAAAGTCAGTGCACTCCATCTGGCAGAAGATGAAGAGACAGGGAGTGAACTTCGAAGAGGTTTTTGACATCTTCGCCTTGCGCATTATCATTGATACTGACCCCGCCCATGAGAAGTCATCATGCTGGCAGGCATATTCAGTGGTCACAGACCTGTACCAGCCTGACCCCAGCAGATTGCGCGACTGGATCTCTGTGCCCAAGACCAATGGTTATGAGTCGTTACACACAACAGTGGCGACCAAGGAAGGCAAATGGGTGGAGGTTCAGATTCGCACAAAACGCATGGATGAGATTGCGGAAAAGGGCCTTGCTGCACACTTCCGATATAAGGGTTTAAAGGGTGAGGGCGGTCTCGATGCGTGGATGTCACAGATGCGTGAGGTGCTTGGCACCGTGGAAAAGGAGGGAAGCGACTTCCTCGGAGAGATAAGACCGGGGCTCTATTCCGACGAGGTATTTGTCTTCACGCCTAAGGGAGAGGTGAGACAGCTGCCGGCAGGGGCGACACTGCTCGACTTCGCCTTTGATATCCATACCGGGGTAGGCGCAAAATGCGTGGGCGGCAAGGTCAACGGACGCAATGTGCAACTCAAGCATAAGCTTCAGAACGGTGACCACGTCTCGGTCATCACCTCAGTTAAACAATCGCCAAAGCGCGACTGGCTGGCGTTTGTAATAACCAATAAAGCCCGCACGAAAATAAGGCAGGCTCTCAATGAGGAGAAGGTGAAGCTGGCAGCCGAAGGCAAGGAGATGCTGACAAGACGACTGAAGAACTGGAAGATACCGTACGGTGATGCTACGGTGGTCAGGCTTCTCGGGGAGTACGGTCTCAAGAATGCCCAGGATCTTTATTTCAGCATAGCAATAGGGGAGATCGAACTCCTGCAGGCGAAGAAAGTTCTTCTGCGCACAGACGAAGACGCAGAACCGGCTGCCGCAAAAGTGCCTGATATGCATCCACATGATGATGCTGTTAAGGGGGGGGCTGACTATCTTGTCATTGACGAGAAAGTTGAGGGTCTCGACTACAAGCTTTCAAAATGCTGCAACCCGGTTTTCGGTGACCGTATCTTCGGGTTTGTCACCATACTGGAAGGGATCAAGATACACAGGGCTGCTTGTCCCAATGCTGATTACATGACCACAAACTTCCCATACCGGGTGCTGCGGGCCAGATGGACCAGGCTTGATGCTGCCAGGGGATTTCTGACCTCGGTAAAGGTAACAGGCATTGAGAACCTGGGTATTGTTGCACGCATATCCGATATACTGACAGAGTACAAAGTATCGGTCAAGAGCTTCACCTACAAGATGGACAACGGCCTCTTTGAAGGCAAGATCGATCTGCTGGTACCAAACGTCAACCTGCTTTACGGCCTGATAAAGAAGATACAGTCTGTCAAGGGCATTACCAAAGCCTCAAGGCTTGACAATTAATATCTCGGGTCGGGAAGCACAGGCAGTTTAGCCATCTTTTCCACTTCAACAGAGGTTGAGCCAAACTCCTCAACCACCTTGCCCTGAATGAGATAAGTCCCGCTGCCGCGGAACGGCCATTTGACCAGCGACTGAGAGAAATGGGTTGTGTCAAAGAACTCGCCGCTGTTGTCAATGAAGCATCCGAAGTTCATCCAGTCTCCCTTCACCGTCTTGATGTATTTCACTGTCACAAGGTGTCCCACCATTTTCACTTTGCGGCCTGTTTTTTCGTGCATTTCCGGCGCCATCACCTCGCCCCTGAACTTTGTCTGCAGCATATCGAACCATGAGAGTGTCACCGGGAAGCCCAGCAGCTCAATCTCGTCGTAGGCATCCTCCAGCTTTGACTGTTCAAAGGGAGGCATCACAAACTTTTTCGGTTCAGGATTAAAGAGCGTACGAGCCGTCTCACTCTTCCCCTTATTGATAAGCATGTGTGCCTCCCACAGCAACAGCGCCTTGCTCTTACCGGTGGACCTGAAGGCTCCGGTACGTATCAGTATAACGGTCTGTTCAAGACCTGGACCAACACGTGAGATAAAGTCACCAATATCTTTATAATCACCGTTGTTATCGCGTTCTTTTATGATCTCATGAGCAAGACTGTTTTCCAGTCCCGCTATATGTATCAGTCCCAGGTAAACACTCTTTCCGTATATGGTGGTTTTGTATGTGCTTTTATTTATGCATGGCGCTTCTATGGCTGCTCCCTCGCGTTTTGCCTCGTGCACATAGACCCATGTGCGGTAGAAACCTCCGAAGTTATTAATGACGGCCACCATGAACTCGAGGGGGTAGTGTGTCTTCAGCCAGAGGCTCTGGAAGCTCTCGACGGCGTATGAGGCCGAGTGTGCCTTGGAGAATGAGTACCCGGCGAAGGACTCGATCTGGCGCCACACCTCCTTTGTTATCTCTTCTGGGTAGCCCTTCTCACGGCAGTTGGCAAAAAACCTCTCAGTGATCTTCATCATCTCCTGCCTCGAACGGTGCTTGCCGCTCATGGCGCGGCGAAGCGTGTCGGCGTCGGACAGGTCGAGGCCCGCGAAGTGATGGCACACCTTCAGCACATCCTCCTGGTAGACCATCACCCCGAAGGTCTCGCTGAGGAGCTCTTTCATCACGGGGTGGATATACTCAAATTTATCGGGGTTATGGAAGCGGTAGATGAACTGGCGCATCATGCCTGAGCGGGCCACGCCGGGCCTGATGACAGAGCTGGCAGCCACAAGTGTCAGATAATCATCACATCTCAGCTTCTGCAGCAGTCCGCGCATGGAAGGACTCTCAATATAAAAGCACCCTTTGGCGTCGCCGCGCCTGAGATGATCCTTTACCAGCGGGTCGTTCTTGAACTGCTGTACGGCATGCACGTCGACATCCACGCCGCGGTTGGCGCGAATGATCTCCGCACTCTCCTTTATATGTCCTATGCCTCTCTGGCTCAGTATGTCAAGCTTCTCGTAGCCCAGCTCCTCGGCAGTGTACATGTCCCACTGCGTTGTCGGAAACCCTTTGGGCGGCATGTCGAGCGCCGTGTAGCAGCAGACAGGATCTTCCGATATAAGGACCCCGCCGGCGTGTATGCTGCGCAGGTTGGGAAAGTCGGCAATTTTATTACCGGTCTCAAAGATCATGTCCTGTATTTCGCCGCGGTTACTGACGGCAGACGGATTGTCAATCAGGGCGTCTATTTCATCAACGGGCAGTCCGTGCACCTTGCCCAGCTCGCGCACGATCGACTTTCCGCGGAAGGTGTTCACGGTGCCGAGGAGGGCGGTATGACGGTGACCGTATCGTTTGAAGATATACTCGGTGACGGTGTCGCGTTCCTTCCATGAATAGTCTATGTCGAAGTCGGGCGGCGAGGTGCGTTTGGGGTTGATGAAGCGCTCGAAGTAAAGGTTGAGATCAATGGGGTCAACATTGGTGATCTTCAGGCAGTAAGCAACGACGGAGTTAGCGCCGCTGCCACGCCCGACATGATAGAATCCGCAGGCCATGGAGTAGCGTATTATGTCCCATGTTATGAGGAAGTATGCAGAGAAGCCGAGGCGGTCGATGATCTCCAGCTCATGTCGCACTCTCTCTTCAGCCACCTTGTTATTTTTTCCGTAACGGTACTTCATTCCGTCCCATGCCAGCTTCTCGAGCAGCAGCTTGTCGTCGTACCTGCTGGCCGAGTAGATCTTTTTGTTCTTGTGCGTGGTAAAGTCGATGTTCAGCGAGCAGTCGTTGAGCAGCCTGCGCGTGTTGTCAGTCACCTGCGGCCACATCTCAAAGGGACGGATGAGTTCATTCTCAGGGATGATGATCTCGTCGGGCGAGGCTGTCATATGAGGCTCCAGGCGACTGAGGAGGATGTTGTTGTCCACGGCGCGCAGGCTGCGGTGCACGGGGTAGTCGGCGGGTGATTCTATTGTAACAGGCTGCATGACAATGCATTTCGAGATCTGTTTCTTTGTCATTGACATCAGCCTGTTGGCGGCAGAGGGACGTATGCCGAGGTACTCATTGTCGCGCAGGACGGCAGGGACGCCGGCGGCGGAAACGCCTGTTTTGCCGGGCCTGTCTGCACCGGAAGTGCCTGTTTTGCCGGGCCTGTCGGCACCGGAAGCGCCCATGCTGCCGGATCTGTCTGTGCCGCCGGCGGGGTAGACGACATAGGCATTCGGGAAGGAGGGAGGCTGAAAGGGGAGAGGCTCGCCGGTGATGTTATGGTGGGTGAGGAACTCGTTCAGCTCGCGGAAGCCCTCGTTGTTGCGTGCGATGCCGACGTAAAGGAGTTTGTTGTCGGTCCGGAATTCTATCCCGGCCGCCGGGGTGATGTCGCGGCTGCGGCACTCGCGTACGAAGTCGGGCACGCCGGTGGTGTTGTTGATATCAGTCAGCACCAGTCGTTGCACACCGGCAGCCGCGGCGAGCTCAGAAAGGCGCCCGACGGTGATCGTGCCGTATCTCAGACTATAATATGAATGACAGTTAATGTACATAATGCCATCCCCTCAGTCGTTCTTCCATTCTGGATTTTTCAACAACCGCCTCTGACGCCTTTCTGAGCTCGCGCTCGCTGCGTTCCGCAGCGGTCATCACCCCGGCGGCCCTGCGTATGGCATGACGCCCGAAACGGCCCCTGAGCGTGTCCATGGTCATGTACAGGCTCACCATCTCGGGTGTGTCCTCGAACATGTCAAGCTGCTGTACCCCGCGCACCAGTCCGCTCACCCTTACGCCTATCAGCCTGATGAGCATGCGCCGCTGCCAGAGACGGCGGAAGAGGCTCTGGGCTTCGTTGATGAGCACATGATCGAATGCGGTATAAGGTATGCGCTGCTGCAGCGTGTGCGTGTCGAAGTCAGAATAGCGTATCCGTACCGTGATGCACGAGGCGAGCTTCTCCTGGTGGCGCAGCTCATAGGCCAGCTTCTCGGTCATGCTGATGATCAGCTGGCTGAGCATCACCGTGTCGGTGGTGTCGCGGTCGAAGGTGTGCTCGGTGCTGATCGACTTCTGCTCGGAGTAGCTGATGACAGGCGAGTTGTCTATGCCGTTGGCTTTCTTCCATATTTCCGTGCCGTTCTGGCCCATGAGAGACTCCAGCATCTCCGCCGGTATGACACGCAGGGTGTGTACGGTTGAGATGCCCATCGAGCGCAGAGTGTGGTATGTCTTCTGTCCTATCATTGGTATCTTGCGGATAGAGAGCGGGTCAAGGAAGGGCAGGACATACTGCTGCGCCACCTCCTTCTCGCCGTTGGGCTTGGCCTCGCCGGCAGCGATCTTCGAGACGGTCTTGTTGACAGAGAGGCCCATGGAGATGGGCAGTCCCGTCTCTTTTATTATCGTGCCGCGCAGCTCATGCGCCCAGCGAGCGCAGCCGTAGAAGCGCTCCATACCAGTGAGATCGATATAGTGCTCGTCCACCGAAGCCTTCTCATACAAAGGGGATTTTTCGGCGATGATGTCAGTGACCATACGCGAATATTTTGTGTACATCTCCATGTCGCCGCGTACAAAGACCGCCTCGGGGCACATCGCTCTCGCCATCTTCATGGGCATGGCCGAGCTGACACCGAAGCTGCGGGCCTCGTAGCTGCAGCTCGAGACCACGCCGCGGTCAGAGCCGCCGCCGACGATCACCGGACGGCCGTTGAGCCGGCTGTCACGCACCCTCTCCACAGAGACGAAGAAGGTGTCGAGATCAAGATGAAGGATGCTTCGCGAATCCATGGCAAAACATTTTAAGGCTTGTTGAAAGGTTGAAAGGTTAAAGGCGAAAGTTTTTTTATTTTTTTCATTGCCGTTTGAAAAACATGTTTTATATTTGATTAATATTTAATCAAACTTATGATTACAATATAATCAATTATTATAATATGTACTTCGCAGCGAACATAAAATTTTTAAGAAAACGCCGTGGACGCACGCAGGACGATGTGGCGTCGGCACTGCAGATGAAGCGCCCGACGCTCAGCGGCTATGAGAATGGCGTGGCACAGCCTGGCATTGAGGCACTTGTGGCTTTATCGGGGTATTACAACATCTCTCTTGACACTATGCTCAAGATCGACCTGACACAACTGTCCGAGAGCCAGCTGGGTGAGCTCGAGAGGGGTTATGACGCCTATATAAAGGGCAGTAACCTCAGGGTGCTGACAACAACGGTGACACCCGACAACCGTGAGAACATTGAGCTCGTGAATGAGAAAGCCAGGGCAGGATACACCACTGGTTATGCCGATCCTGAGTTCATAGGTGACCTTCCCCTGTTCAACCTGCCGTTCCTGTCGCGAAACCGAAAATACCGCACGTTCCAGCTCAAAGGTGACTCAATGCTGCCAATACCGGATAAGTCGTGGGTGACGGGTGAATTTCTGCAGGACTGGCATGACATAAAAAGCGGTAAGGCTTATATCATACTGACCACCGGCGACGGAATTGTCTTCAAGGTGGTGGAGAACAGTATCGAAAAAAACGGGATGCTGGTGCTCTACTCGCTCAATCCTCTTTATGAGCCCTATGAAGTCCATATAAATGATGTCAGGGAGATCTGGCGGTTTGTACACTATATCAGTGACGAACTGCCCGAGCCGGTCCTTCCTGAAAAACAGCTGCTGCGCACGGTGGCTGCCATGAAGCAGGATCTGTACCAGCTGAAAAAGAGTATCGGACGTGATATCCAGGATGCAACCGAATTATAGCCTGTCTATTTTTTGCATGCTTTTTGTGGTCTTGTTACAGGTCAATAACCCTTCCTGTCATGAAAACAAAAATTTTGCTGGCCCTGATGATGATATCAGTTGCTTATACTGCTGAATCACAGATCGCAATCAATGTTGACGCACATCAGAAAAAGCCCGACCGGGATATAACTTTCAAATATATCTCAAAGAGCCCACAATTAGGACTCGTGCTTAGAGCAATTGAAAAGAGCACCGGAGAAACAATTGAATTCAGTCCGCGTGATCTTAAAAATATTGAGTTCACCCCAAAAGATCTAAGCCAGGTATGGCAAAGTGAATTATTGAAAGCAGGGACATATGAAAAACTTCTTAGCGGTTACCAATACAACATACGCAGAGCCATGGAAGAAGAGATGGGTGATTATCTTAGCAGGTTGGAGCAGGGGGGCAGATTTTACATAGACAATTACCTTGAGACCAGACTCTATGGCATTCTGCGAAGAATCTATGCGGTGCGTCCGGATGACGGACGCCCCGGTGTAATGAGCCTTCGTATCATCACCGATCTTACCCCTGATGCATGGGTTGGCCCCGATGGTACGATGATCATCACTACCGGTATGATCACGGCAGTGAACAGTGAGGATGAGCTGATGGCTCTGATGGCTCAGGAGGTTGCCCATTTCGCACTTGATCATTACATGAATAACTACGACAGCCTGGCTGCAATGTATGCTGAGACAAACCTGTCACTTGTTATAAAATACAATCCTTTTCAGGAAAAGCAGGCTGACGGCTGTGCGGTATCGGTGCTTAAGATACTTGGTAAAAATCCTGCCGCTCTGGGATCGGTGCTCAGGAAGGTTAGACGTTACGGTGAGATTACCGGGAACTATTATATGACCACTGCTAACGGTGAATTTCCCGTTGCCGCAGGACGATCAGCCGCATTCAGCGATACTGACAACTTCTTCTCGGCGGACTTTGAAAGGATGATCTCACCCATAATCTCCTACAACGCCTTTGATGCGTATAACCAGTCGCAGTACCCTCTTTGCAAATGGCTCCTGAATCGCAATATGGAATCAGGTGAGGCTACAGCTGAAGATTATATACTCATGTCGAAGGCGCTTCTGCTCCTCTCGGACACTGAGGAAAAAGACAGGGAAGCTCTGGATATGGTTCGCAGGGTGATTGTTCCCGGTAATGCAGTACCGTCTGAAGCATATAAACAGGAGGCCCTGGTGCTGATGAGAATGAACCGGAATGATGAAGCTACCGCATCGCTTGACCATTATGCTATCTCGCTCGAGGATAATTACAAGAAGTACTCGTCGATGAGCGGCGACTGGTCGCAAATGCTCTCTTATATAACTGCAGAGAAGAATTGGGTAGAAAGGATCCGCAGGAGGTAACCGGCAGAAACCTGGTACAATTAAAATTTATCATCTCTTTCTCCGTTTATTCACATAATTACTTCATCAAGATATTATGCCCGGAAAAGAGTACAACCCTGCCATGCACACCGCCGAACATATCCTCAACTCGGTGATGGATAAGATGTATCACTGCGGCCGTTCATTCAACAGCCACATAGAGGATAAGAAGAGCAAATGCGATTACAGGGCCAGGAGAGCACTGACAAACAGGGAGGTTGCAGCTGTGGAAAGAACAGTTAATGAGATAATTAAGCTAAACCTTCCGGTGGGAGAGGAGTATGTCGGCAGGAGGGAGGCGGACGAAAAGTACTTTACGGGAAAGCTGCCTGAAAATGCCGGCGAGACAATTCGCATAATCACTGTTGGAAGCTTTGATGCATGCCCGTGTATCGGACAGCATGTTTCGAATACCTCAGAGATAGGCATGTTCTCAGTTACCTCGGCTGATTTCACCGATGGGATCCTGAGAATAAGATTTAAATTGAATTAATTGACAGTCGATTAGCAAATTCGAAAATCGCAATTCGCAGATCACAAATCGCAAATAAAAAACCGGCTCTTCGCCGGTCTTTTTTTTATTCTTTACTGATCTTCACGATCATATCGACTATTCCAGGTATATCGGCATCAGCTATTTTACCCTTATAAACACCCCTGACAATCCTGTTCTTGTCTACAATGACCACAGTGTAACTGTCTTTTGGCATTCCCCAGTCCTGGTGCAGCACACCTTCATAATCAAAGAGGATGGTAGTGTCATATTTCTTCGCCTTTTTCGAAGCGATAGACCGAACAAGACCGTTTGGTTTCCAGGTCGATTTCAGGTCTACAATTCCGAAACCTTTGAAGTCTTTCTCATCGATTATCTTGTCAACGTCAGTTGCTTTGTTGACGGCGTCATTAAATGCATCATTAAGGTCAGACTCGTCCGGATCAACGTAGTTTATCTGAAGTACCTTGCCAGGCCAGGTGTTCATGGTGAATTCTTTTTTATCAGCATCCGGCAAGGTCCATTCCGGAGCTTTCTGGCCAATCTCAAGTATACCCTGAGCAGTTGCATATGGCAGCACCAGGGCTGCAAGGAGAAGAGTGAACAATAATTTCTTCATAATTACGATTTCTTTGTTTGTTTTCGAAAGATACAATATTTTGACATATATGCACAACAACGCAATTTTTGTGCCATAGGGAGAAAAGAATATTTATACATTTATTTCCGGAATATTATCGGAGCGGAATGAAAATCAAAAAGATTCAAATATCCGAAAAGGATAAGCGAAAGGCTTACAGGACTGCAGTGCGAAAAGCTTCACAGGAAGCCGGTCTCGATAAGATAACCCGGCCAAAAATTTATAAAAACAGGAAGAAATATACCCGAAAAGGTAAACAAAAGGTGATCAGTGAGGAACAGAGTCTCGAGTAGCAGGCAGCTGGAAACTGGTAAAAGGGGCATTAGACAGTAGGCAATAGCTTGATATTGTGGACATTATGATTGGTAATTGTCCCTTCAACCCTTCAACCTTTCAACTGACGTTCAGACTTCAGACTTTACGGACCTCAGACTTATACTAAAAGGAAGTCGTGCAGTGGCTTCATGGCACGGAACGCACTGATT
The DNA here is from genome assembly GCA_963743775.1 of uncultured Bacteroidales bacterium. Taxonomy (GTDB): domain Bacteria; phylum Bacteroidota; class Bacteroidia; order Bacteroidales; family VadinHA17; genus SR-FBR-E99. The sequence continues at coordinate 534,811 of CAVURA010000002.1, read as the reverse complement.
GCCAGATCAAAACAACCTTCACCGGTTAATTCCCGGTCAGAAATTGATCTGTAGGCGAGAAAGCTCTTGAATTTAAGTAGTTCAATATGAGGATGATCACGAGGATATCCCTTGGGTGCCGTTTTCAGTTTTTCACCATCAAGTCCTCCAAATTGCTTCTTAAAGTCCTTATTGTTAACGATCCTGATCAACTCATCTGCATTTTCGTCAATCTTTTCCCGGATGGCATTTAACCACGGAGCCGGTGGTACATAGGCGCCGCCTGCCACAAACGATGATCCCGGTTCAATATGAAAATAATAACCAGGAAACCTGTCACCGTTCTTTTTGCCGCCCCGGACCATGAAAGCACCAAAATTGGTTTTGTAGACCGATTTGTCGTGGGCAAACCTGGTGTCGCGATTGATTCTGAAGACACAACTTTTGGCCTCAAGACCTTTATATATGGGATCAAACCTGACTATTTCATCAATCAGAGCCTGCACAAAGACTTCAAAGTTGTGCCTTGCTTCATCATAGGTCTTACGGTTATTGGCAAACCAGACTCTGTCATTGTTGAGTTTCAGGTTTGAAAGAAACTCAAGTGTGGATTTGTTAATCTGTGGCATAGGGCAGAGTTATTTAAGCAAATATCGTGAAATTATTATAAAAATTTCTTTGACAATATTTTGCTTGCTGATTGGACGCAAATTCTTTTAACATAAATTCTGCACCGATATAGGCATGCTTCGCAGCATGAATCTGAGATCATGTTTAAACCGAGTAGCATGTATCTGAGATTATGTTAATTCCCGCAATAAGTCAGGAATACAAATTCTTAAGTATTTGCCTATAATTAATATTATGTTAAATAGAATATTAAACAACTACTATGAGCGAACCGGGGAATCCAGAATGCCACTTCCCCACTCTTCCTGAAATCAGGCAATCCCGAGGCGCCAGGTAAAGCGAGTATTAATAAGAAGATACCTTTTCTCTTAACTTTTGATCTGTATCGGTATTGGCGTGCTTTGCAGCCCTATTTCCGGTCTTCTTCAAGTTTGATAAAAAAAAGAGGCTGCCTATTTTTGGACAGCCTCTCTGATCTACTGGTAAAATCTCTGTTATTGCAGATTTTCAGCTTTCAGTTTGTATGCCTCAAATTCAGGCATCATCTTAAGCTTCAAATATATTTCACGCAGAAACTCGATTGTTGGAACTGATTTCGGGTTTGCTTTTTCGGCATCCAGGAAGAAAGGTATTGCCTTCTTCATCTCTTCGAAGGCCTTATTCTTGGCTATTTCATACTGTTTGTTGTCAGCAATCAAATTTGCTTCATTAAGCATATTGTTTGCTATTGAGACATAGCAAAGGCCAAGGTTGTAACTGCTCTCGAACTGAGTTGGATTCTTAACAAGAGATTTATTAAAACACTCAATAGCCTTCGGATAATCTTCCAGCTTCATGTAAAGGCTACCTTCCACAAGGTCAAGAATGTAATTCGCCGGATCCAGCTCCATTGCCCTGTGAACAGCTTCAAAGGCTCCGTCAGTATTGTCAGTATCAAGATAGAACTGGGTTGCCTGAAGCAGAATATCGAGTGTATCAGGATAAACCTTTGCTCCTTCCAGCAATATGGCCTCTGCATTTACAGTATCATTCATCTTGAGGTAACTGTCGCTCATGAATATATAAGGTTTCGTATCCTCAGTGCCTGATATTGTGCAGATCCGGAAGTAATCAATGGCTTCCTTGTACAACTGGGCATTGTAAGCAGCCAGACCTGCATTGAAGATTACCAGTGTATCGACTATTCCGACATACAGATCGCTTGCAGAAACCTTGACATTATTTTCAAAGGATTTCATTGCACCTACATAATCCTTTTCATTGAACTTACCGATGGCTTCATTCAGGAATGAATTGCCCAGCATGGCAAAGGTGTTGTCCCTGATGAGAGTGTTCTTTATCTTCGGATCCATCTGAACGCTTTTTTCATAGTTATTGAAGGCTTCCATAAGGATATCCGGGTATAGTCCCATGAACTTGGGATCACCTGAATCGAAAGCAGCCTGGCAGAGCTTGCCTTTAACATAATAGGTCTTTGCCAGGATCGCTGATTTAGGATCGGCGATGGCTGCTTCGATGGCTTCTTTAGCCTTATCAAAAGCGCCCTCCCTGATAAAAGTTTCTGCGGCGGTAATTTTTCCCTTCTGGGCTGAAGCAGCAGCTGAGATTATTACTGCAAATAATAGGAATGTGATCTTCTTCATGATTCGATAATTTGCTTTTAATGTTGTTTCAAAAATATAACTTTAGTATCTATTCTTCAAATAATTTGCCAAATTACTCGCCGGCCTCCTCAACCTGTTCCGGATTCTCCGTATCAGTCTGGCTATCTTCTTCATTTACTTCTACATAGGCCACAGATGCAATTAAATCATTTTCCCTGATATTTATCAGGCGCACCCCCTGTGTTGCCCTTCCCATCACCCTCAGACTGCTTACAGGAAGCCTGACAACATTCCCGGCCTGAGTAATTATTATCAGATCATTCTGGTCACTGACATCCTTGAGAGCGATCAACTTGCCTGTCTTTTCCGTGACATTTATGGTTTTTACTCCCTTTCCTCCCCTGTTGGTGATTCTGTAATCAGCTATTGATGATCTTTTTCCGTAGCCATGCTCTGACACAACCAGAACATCTTCCGTTTCATTGAGTACAGTTATCATTCCTATCACCACATCATCAGCGCCCGACATGGTAATACCTCTGACACCAGAAGCCGTGCGGCCCATCGGTCTCACGGTCTTTTCGGGGAACCTGACAGCGCGTCCTGACCTGACAGCAAGCATGATCTCATGATTTCCATTGGTCATCCTGGCTTCGAGGAGCTCATCGCCTTCCCTTACCGTAATGGCATTCACACCGTTAACCCTTGGACGCGAATAAGCTTCCAGGGATGTCTTCTTTATGACACCCTTGCGTGTGCAGAGCACAATGAAGTTGTTATTGATATACTCTTCATCGTCCAGTGTCCTGACATTGATGAAAGCCCTGACGCTGTCATCCTGCTCGATGTTGATAAGATTCTGCATGGCTCTTCCCTTGCTGGTGCGGGTTCCTTCGGGAAGATCATAAACCTTCTGCCAGTAACACTTTCCGTTCTGTGTAAAGAAGAGCATGGTGTTATGCATTGTAGCCACATAGATATGCTCAATGAAATCCTCTTCCCTGGTGGTGCCTCCCCTCGCTCCTGTCCCTCCCCTGTTCTGACGGCGGAATTCGGTCAGCGGAGTACGCTTGATGTAACCCATATGCGAGATAGTGATCACCATCTCATCGTCGGCATAGAAATCTTCAGGATTGAATTCACCTGCTGCCGGGACTATCTGCGTACGGCGTTTGTCGCCATATTTTTCTTTCACGTCAATGAGCTCATCCTTAATCATCTGCATCTGGAGAGCCTCATCGCCCAATAGCATTTTAAGGTATTCTATCAGCTTCTGCACTTCTCCGTACTCTGCCCTGAGCTTGTCCTGCTCGAGACCTGTGAGTTGCCTCAGTCTCATTTCAACAATTGCGCGGGACTGTAAATCTGACAGGCTGAACCGTTCCATCAGGCGTTCACGTGCCGTGTCGGCGTTGCTGGATGCACGGATGATGGCAACAACCTCATCTATATTGTCGCTTGCAATAATCAGTCCTTCAAGTATATGAGCTCTCTTTTCAGCCTGGTCAAGATCGAAACGGGCTCTGCGGAGAATCACATCATGCCGGTGCTCAACAAAATAGTCAATAAGCTCCTTCAGGGGAAGCATCCTGGGCCGTCCCTTTACAAGGGCTACGTTATTGACATTGAATGATGATTGCAGCTGAGAGTGCTTGAACAGGTTGTTAAGCACCACGTTGGCAGGCATCTCCTTTTTAAGGATAATAACCACCCTCATGCCGCTCCTGTCTGACTCGTCATTTATATAGGAGATACCTTCAAGCTTCTTTTCGTTAATCAGGTCGGCTATCTTCTTAATCATCTCCGCCTTGTTTACCATGTAAGGTATCTCGGTGACGATGATCATTTCCCTGCCTGATTTGGTGAGCTCGATTTCGGTCTTTGCCCTGACGACTATGCGTCCCCGGCCTGTTTCAAATGCCTCCTTTATACCCAGCTCGCCGTAGATAATCCCTCCTGTTGGAAAATCAGGTCCTTTAATATGCTTCATCAGTTCATCGACAGTAATATCATGGTTGTCGATGAAGGCAATTATTGCATCAACCGTCTCTGAAAGGTTGTGCGGAGCCATATTTGTAGCCATACCTACCGCAATACCTGAAGACCCGTTCACGATCAGACTTGGTATTCTGGTTGGCAGGACCGATGGTTCCTTCAGTGTATCATCGAAATTGGACTGGAAATCGACGGTCTCTTTTTCAATATCGGAGAGCGTTTCCTCGGCCAGGCGTTTCAGACGTGCCTCGGTGTATCTCATGGCAGCCGGACTGTCACCGTCAATGGATCCGAAGTTACCCTGTCCGTCAACAAATGGATACCGCATTGACCATTCCTGGGCCATTCGAACCATGGCATCATAAACCGACGTATCGCCGTGCGGATGGTATTTTCCGAGCACCTCTCCCACTATCCTTGCAGATTTCTTATAAGGCCTGTTGGAAAAATTTCCAAGCTCTGACATACCGAAGAGAACCCTTCTGTGAACAGGCTTCAGCCCGTCCCTTACATCAGGTAAGGCCCTTGACACGATGACCGACATCGAATAATCGATGTAGGCCGACTTCATCTCCTCCTCGATATTTACTTTAATAATTCTTGCTAGATCTGACATATCAGATTGATATTAAATAAATTAGATAAATTTTTGATTTTATTGAAATTAATCCCCGAAAGTAATGAAAAATGACGCTTGTTTTAACCTTTTATGCAGTCAATTTGTTAACATTGGGTGTTAAAAATTGGGCACAATTATTGACAATATATAATTACATTAAAATTAACTTTGAAATCGGGCATTTCATGCACTTATTGTCAGTCTTTATGACACATTTTCATGGAAGCCGCAACTAAATTATGATGGACGCACATTTCTCACAGAGAGTAAACGATATCCTGGGCTACAGCAAAGAGGAAGCGATAAGGCTTGGTAACAGCCATATAAGCCCTGAACACCTCTTTCTCGGCATCCTGCGCGAAGGCGAAGGAGTGGCAGTGGATATTCTTCTCAATAACGGCGTTGATCTTCAGATGCTGAAAGGATCAATAGAGAAGAGCATAAAAGCTGAAAAGCCGATAGCTATGGCAGATAACGAGATACTGCCCCTGCTCAAAAGCACGGAACGTGTTCTGAGGCTTGTACATATCGAAGCTAAAGCTATGAAAACCAGGGTAATAGATACAGAACACCTGCTTATGGCAATACTTCGTGATGAGAGCAACCTTGTCACAAGATTTCTCACGGAACTCGATATAGACTATTCACTTGTTAAGAAAGCTGTCGAGGCCGGTAATCCTGCCGCACAGGCTGACTTTCCACGTGACGAAGACGAAGAGGGAATGTTCCCGGGCTCCGGACAGGGCAAGCAGCCACAGGGCGGACAACAAGCCCAGAGGAGCTCATCGGAGACTCCCGTACTTGATAACTTCGGCATCGACCTTACAAAAGCAGCCGAAGAGGGAAGACTCGATCCGGTTGTGGGCCGCGAGCGTGAGATAGAACGCCTGGCACAGATTCTTTCCAGGCGTAAGAAGAATAACCCTGTTCTGATTGGTGAGCCAGGTGTTGGAAAATCAGCAATAGCTGAAGGACTGGCGCTGAGGATAACGAAGAGGAATGTCTCCAGGGTACTCTTCAATAAAAGGGTTGTTGCCCTCGATCTTGCCTCAATTGTTGCCGGCACCAAGTACAGGGGGCAGTTTGAGGAAAGAATGAAAGCCATACTCAATGAGCTGGCAAAGAATGACAATATCATCCTGTTTATTGATGAGATTCATACTATCGTTGGCGCCGGCGGTGCCAGCGGGTCGCTGGATGCCGCTAACATGCTCAAGCCTGCCCTTGCCAGGGGCGAGATACAGTGCATAGGCGCAACCACACTTGATGAGTACCGTCAGCATATAGAAAAGGACGGGGCACTGGAACGCAGATTCCAGAAGGTGCTGGTGGACCCCACAACAGTTGAAGAAACGATTGACATCCTTAACAACATCAAGGATCGTTATGAGGAGCATCATAACGTAACATACACTCCCGAAGCCATCGAGGCTTGCGTCAAACTAACCAACAGGTATATAAGCGACCGGAACCTGCCGGACAAGGCCATTGATGCCCTTGACGAGTCCGGATCGAGGGTGCATATATCCAATATTATTGTTCCGGAGAAGATACTCACCCTTGAAAAACAGCTTGAGGAGACAAAGAAGGATAAGAGCAGTGCCGTCAAGAACCAGAACTTTGAACGCGCAGCAAGCTTCAGGGACAAGGAGCGCGATATACTCGATCTTATTGAGACCGAGAAAAAACGCTGGGAGAAGGAACTGGCAATGAATCGCGAGATCGTTGATGCCGAGAAGGTTGCCGAGGTTGTAGCTATGATGACCGGCGTGCCGGTGCAGAGAATAGCCCAGACCGAGGGAACCAGGTTGCTGCAGATGGGTGAGGAACTCAAGAGAAGCATCATTGGCCAGGATGAGGCAATTGCCAAGATCGTCAAGTCGATACAGCGCAACCGCGCCGGATTGAAAGATCCCAACAAGCCAATAGGTACTTTCATATTCCTCGGTCCCACCGGAGTAGGCAAGACACAGCTTGCAAAGGTCCTTGCAAAGTTCCTCTTTGAAAGCACTGAAAACCTCATAAGGGTGGACATGAGCGAGTACATGGAGAAATTCTCCGTCTCGCGCCTGGTGGGCGCACCTCCCGGATACGTCGGATATGAAGAAGGCGGCCAGCTGACGGAGAAAGTAAGACGCAGACCCTATTCGGTTGTGCTCCTTGACGAGATAGAAAAAGCTCACCCCGATGTGTTCCATATCCTGCTCCAGGTGCTCGACGAAGGTCAGCTCACCGACAGCCTTGGACGAAGGGTCGACTTCCGCAACACCATTGTGATTATGACATCGAACATCGGCACCAGGCAACTTACAGAGTTTGGCGCCGGCGTGGGATTTGAGACCTCTGTCAAAAGGACCACACGTGACGATCAGTCAAAGAGCATCCTGCAGAAAGCTCTGCAGAAAACATTCGCACCCGAGTTCCTTAACAGGATTGACGATGTGGTCATGTTCAATCATCTTACAAAAGAGCATATTGACAAGATCATCGACATCGAGCTCAAAGGACTGTTTGTCAGGATCGAAGCGCTGGGATTTAAAATTAAACTCAGTGCCCCGGCACGTGACTTTATGGCAGAACGCGGATTTGACATTCAGTACGGTGCCAGGCCGCTCAAGCGTGCCATCCAGAAATACCTTGAAGATCCTCTGGCCGAAGTGCTTATAAAAGCATCAGTGAATGAGGGTGCGACCATAAACGTAGGTTATTCAAAGGATAAGGAAGAGCTTACGTTCAAGGTTGGCGGAAAAAAGGGTGCGGAAGAACCGAGTGCGGAGGAAATTCCTGAGAATTAAGGCAATAGACTTTCAGACTTTTTGACTTGTCTGTGCCGGAACGGCATATAGATCGAATTCAGTTGACCCGGTTATCTTCACTCTGATGAAGGTGCCGGGTTCAATTTTTTTTGCAGAAGTGAGTAGTATCTCCTGATCAACCTCCGGGGAATCGTGCTGGCTGCGTCCGACATGAAACATCCCCTCCTTCCTGTCAATGATGATCTCCATTTCAGTTCCAACCAGCGAGGCATTGATTTCGGCAGAAATCCTTTGCTGCAGCTCCATTATCCGCGCGACCCTGTGTTCTTTGACTTTTTCAGAGATATCATCGGCATAATTCAGGAATGAGTAGGTATTTTCCTCATGCGAATACCGGAATGCACCGAGCCTGTCAAACCTGAACTCTTCGATGAACCCGAGTAGCTCATCAAACTCTTTCTCCGTTTCACCGGGGTGTCCTGCAATAACGGTGGTGCGTATGGCTGCATCAGGTAGTTTCATCCGTATCTCACTCAGCAATGCCCTTGTTTCCCTGCTGTCATGTGACCGTCTCATAATTCTGAGTACCGGATCGGCAATATGCTGGATGGGAATGTCAATGTACCTGCATATTTTCGGGTCCGACTGCATTATCTCAAGTATCTCTTGCGGGAAGTCGGCAGGATACAGATAATGAAGCCTTATCCATTGAATACCATTGATTGAAGAGATCCTCCGCACCAGATCCGGCAGCATCTGCCTGCCATAGAGGTCAATGCCGTATAGGGTAAGGTCCTGTGCAATGAGTATCAGTTCTTTGACTCCCTGTGATGCGAGGAACTCTGCTTCGGCAACAAGTTCCTCAACAGGTGTTGAAATATAACGACCTCTTATATCGGGAATAGCACAGAAAGAGCAAGTACGGTCACACCCCTCCGAGATCTTGAGATAAGCATAGTGTCGCGGCCCTGTCAATACCCTCTCCCCGGTCAGCTCAGGGTGATAGACCAGTCCGAGACGGCTGATGATCTCCCCAGGCTTGTTTACACCGAACCATTCTTTCACTTCGGGCATTGCGGCCTCCAGTTCCTGGCGGTATCGTTCCACCAGGCACCCCATGACAAACAGGCGGCCACTCCCCTCTTTCCTTACCGCCTCTGCATGACTGATGATGGTGTCAATACTCTCTTCCCTGGCGTCGTGTATGAAACCGCATGTGTTTATTATGACGATGTCAGACGGATCAGATGAATCCGCGGAGACGCTGTATCCGCCAGCCTGGAGCTGGCGCAACAGCTTCTGGGAATCAACGAGATTCTTTGAACAGCCGAGGGTGACTATATTGACCCTGTTCTTTTTCATCAGCTGCGGTCGCCGAAGAGTGAGTCTACGAAGGCAAACCTGTCGAAAATACGAAGGTCTTCCATCTTTTCACCCACACCGATATATTTGACAGGTATTTTAAACTGGTCGGAAATACCGATCACCACGCCTCCCTTGGCAGTGCCATCGAGCTTGGTGATAGCCAGTGCGTTAACCTCGGTAGCTGCCGTGAACTGTTTTGCCTGTTCGAAAGCATTCTGTCCGGTTGAACCGTCAAGGACAAGCAGCACCTCGTGCGGTGCGTCAGGCACTACCTTCTCCATGACCCTCCTGATCTTGGAGAGTTCATTCATAAGCCCTATTTTGTTATGAAGCCGCCCGGCAGTGTCTATTATCACTATTTCAGTACCTGCCGAGACAGCCGATTTGACCGTGTCAAAGGCTACTGAGGCAGGGTCGGCTCCCATCTGCTGGCTGATCATCGGCACGCCGGCTCGCTCTGACCATATCTTAAGCTGGTCAATAGCCGCAGCGCGGAATGTGTCGGCAGCGCCCAGCAGCACGCTCCTGCCTGCCATACGGAAGTTATACGCCAGTTTGGCAATGGTAGTGGTTTTGCCAACACCGTTGACGCCAACGACCATTATTACATAGGGACTGGCGGGAAGTGGTGCGTCGAAACCGGTTGAAATGTCCTGGGTGCTTTTATTTTCTTCCAGCAGGGAGGCTATTTCCTCACGCAGGATGCCGTTCAGCTCAGAAGTACCGACATATTTGTCCCGGGCCACCCTCTTCGATACCCTGTCGATGATGCGGAGGGTAGTATCAACACCAACATCGGATGAGACAAGAACCTCCTCCAGGTTATCCAGTACTTCGTCGTCAATCTTCGACTTGCCTGCCACTGCCCTGGTGAGCCTGGCAAAGACGTTCTCACGTGTCTTCACCAGTCCCTTGTCTAGTATCTCCTTCTCCTCTTTCCGCTTAAAACCGAATAACCCCATCAGGTAAATATTGATTGTCAAAAGTAAAAAAAGAGACGCAATTATCTGCGTCTCCCCGTAATGCCTGATCAGCGAAACTGATCTTATTTGCTTGAAAAGAAATCCTTAACGTGTTCGTTATTAATGATTTCTTCCTTAAACTGATATGCTCCTGTCTTTTCTGACTTAACCAGCTTTATACACTTGGTGAAGCTTTTGCCGGTTCCTGTTTTTAGTGTTGCAACAACTTTCTTTGCCATGACTCTTTATTTATTTGATCTCCCTGTGAACAGTCACTTTCTTAAGAATGGGATTATATTTCTTTCTCTCAAGACGGTCCGGGGTGTTCTTACGGTTCTTGGTGGTGATGTACCTCGAAGTACCTGGCATGCCGGAATCCTTATGCTCAGTGCACTCAAGGATTACCTGCGTCCTGTTTCCTTTGCTTTTCTTTGCCATTTTCTCTCCGGTTTAATTAGTTGACGATGTATCCTTTTTCTTTGGCTTCCTTAAGCACTGATGCTAAGCCGTTCTTGTTGATGTTTCTCATACCTGCTGCTGATACCTTGAGGGTGACCCATTTGTTCTCCTCGGGCAGAAAGTACCTTTTGGTAAACAGGTTGGCCATAAACTTTCTTTTGGTCCTTCTCTTCGAGTGGGAAACATTGTTTCCTATCACTGCCTTCTTTCCGGTGACCTGACAAACTTTTGACATTATTATTCTTTTTTACTTGTTCTGAAAAATTCCGAAAATCGGTTCGCAAAATACGTGATTTTAATTCTATTAACCAAATAATTTCTTCATTTTTTTCTAACAGTGGAAAATAGCGGACATTTAACGACTGACAATCTGTTTTCTGAGCAGGTTGAGAGCACCGTACGATGAGCGTGAGATGTTGATCAGCCGGTTATCCGCAAAGATCTGTTTTTCAGTGAGAAGTCCTCTCTCGGAATCTACGGCTATCCACACTGTACCGACAGGTTTTCCGGCTGTTCCACCTGTCGGACCGGCTATTCCCGTCACTGCCACCGAATAATCAGTACCCATCAGGCGCCTTACTCCCCGTGCCATCTCCCCTGCCGTCTCCGCACTGACTGCTCCGTAAAGCCTGAGGGTCTCATTGCTCACTCCCAGGACTCCTGTCTTGATGCTGTTGTCGTATGCGACAACAGAACCGGTGAACCAGCCGGAACTGCCGGGTACCGAGGTGATAAGGGAAGCTATCTTTCCTCCGGTGCAGCTTTCAGCAGTTGATAGAGTTAAGTTATTGTCATTTAACAGTTTTCCTACAACTTCCTCAAGCATGACTTCATCTTCTCCATAGATGACATCAGGGATAATTCCATATAGTTTTTCAACCTGCTCCCTGACGGTTTTTCTTATCTTTTTTTCATCGCTTCCGACAGCTGTGAGGCGAAGTTTAATAACGCCGTAAGCAGGAAGATAAGCCAGTTTGATCTCTGCCGGCAACTCCTTTTCAAATATCACCAGCCTCTCGGCCAGCATTGCTTCCGCGACACCATAGGTCATGATGTTCTTATGAACGATCACCCCTCCCGACAGTCTGTCTGCCAGCAACGGAAGAACATGCTCTTTCATTATATGCTTCATCTCGTGAGGGACGCCAGGCATTGATACAACAATCTTTCCGCTTTTCTCGAACAGCATTCCGGGGGCGGTACCGGTGAGGTTTTGCAGCACCCTGCAGTTATCCGGTACCATTGCCTGTCTCCGGTTATTCTCATTCATCTGCAGATTACGCCTGCGCAGTCTTTCAGTTACAGCTTCAAGCACCCCGTTGTCCATAACCAGTTTTCCTCCGAAGTATCCGGCAAGGGTGTCCTTCGTTATATCATCACTTGTGGGCCCGAGCCCTCCGGTCATAAGCACGACCTCTACCCTTGAGAGGGCTTCATTTAGGGAACTGATGATCTCATCTTTATTGTCAGATACGGATGTGATACGGTTTATTCTGATCCCCATCTGGTTAAGCTCAGTGCCCATCCACGCAGAGTTGGTGTCAACGGTCTGTCCGATCAGAATCTCATCCCCGATGGTTATAATTTCGACGCTGTTCATATCTTGATATTCTTAATTTAAAGGTGAGGCAAAATTATCAATATTTTGTGGCTGAAAACTCAGTTTTACGAAATGACCGGAGAGCAGGAAGCAATACAATCCGTTGAGGAATACGTCAGGGAGGCTGTGCAGCAGTATGAAAGCGGGCACGGATGGTCTCATATTGAGAGAGTTGTGAGACTTGCAACACATATTCACGAATGCGAGGCGAAGGGTGACAGGTTTGTTGTTGTGCTCGGAGCATTATTGCATGACATCGGTGATCATAAGTTTGCATTACATGACGGTCCTGCTGAGATAAGAAGGATACTTGGCTCTCTCGGTATTGATCAGGGTATCATTGATGAGGTCGTAAGCATCAATGAGAATATCTCCTTTTCGAAGGGAAAAAGCGACATGGCAAAAAGCGATGAGCTGCAGATAGTCCAGGATGCCGACAGGCTCGATGCCATGGGTGCCATAGGCATTGCCAGGGCTTTCAGTTACGGCGGCTTCAAAGGAAGGGAGATCTATGACCCGAGGCAAGGGTTTGTCAATCCTCCCGGCTTTGCAAATTCAAAAAACTCGGCCTCGACCGTGCATCATTTTTATGATAAGCTCCTGGTCCTGAAGAATCTCATGAACACCCCAACCGGAAAAAAACTGGCTGAAGAGAGGCATGATTTCATGGTCAGATATCTTGAGCAGTTTTACAGGGAGTGGAATGCCGGTGAATAATATTTAATAGTATTTTTACATCTATAAATCAAAACCTTCTGAAAATGTTCATTGTATTACTTATTATCCTGGTGGTCCTGGCCTTCCTTGCCATTGGACTGTATAACAGACTGGTTAAACTGAGGAACAACCGTGAGAATGCCTTTGCAGACATTGATGTCCAGCTGAAGCAGCGTCTCGATCTGATACCACAGCTGGTGGAAGCTGTGAAAGCCTACATGAAGTATGAGAGCACCGTTCTGACAGACATCACAAATGCACGTGCCAGCGCCATGGAGGCTAAGGGCATCGATGAGAAGATCGCTGCTGACGGAAAAATGTCATCGGCATTGCAGGGTCTGAGGGTGGCTGTTGAAGCTTATCCTGACCTCAAGGCAAGCCAGAACTTCATGCAGCTTCAGGGTGAGATCTCCGACATAGAGAACAAGCTGGCAGCTGCCCGCAGGTTCTTCAACTCCGCTACCAGAGAGCTTAACAATGCCGTTGAGACCTTCCCGTCAAACCTTCTTGCAGGCATGTTCGGTTTCAAGCGTGAAACAATGTACGATCTTGGTGAGACAAGGGCAAAGGCTGAGGAGACGCCTACCCTGAAGTTTTAGAAGTATATGAAATATACAGGGCTCAACCAACAGATATGGAACAATAATTTCAAATCTGTTCTATTGCTTATTCTCTTTCCGGCAGTAATTTTCGGGCTGGTGTGGCTCTTTGTTTTCTTCGTGCAGCCGGAACCCGGATACAGGGTAGCTACTGCCAACCAGACGTTTCTGAGGAATATTCCCTGGGTCTCGATTGCCGTGTTGACATGGTTCATCATTGCCTGGTTTTCGCATACGAAAATGATTGAGAGGGCCACCGGCGCGTCTCCCCTGAGCCGGAAAGAGAATATGCGCGTTTATAACCTTGTTGAGAACCTGTGCATAGGCTGCGGAATGGCGATGCCTAAAATCAACATCCTGGAGGATGACTCCCTGAATGCTTTTGCCAGCGGAATAAATACTCCTACATTCACTGTCACCCTCTCGAGGGGTATCATCAACAAGCTCGATGATGCGGAGCTGGAAGCGGTGATAGCGCATGAGCTGACGCATATCAGAAACAGGGATGTCAGGCTTCTGATCATCTCAATAATATTTGTTGGGATATTTGCTTTTCTTACCGAGGCAATTGTAAGGTCAGTCAGGTTTAGCGGAGGTGGCAGAGGAAAGAAGGACGGACGTGTGGTTTTGGTTGCTCTGCTTCTTGCTGCCCTGGGGTATTTCCTTTCATCAATCTTCAGGTTCGCCATCTCGAGGCAGAGGGAGTATATGGCCGACGGCGGTTCGGCCCAGATGACGAAAAATCCGCTTGCACTCGCATCGGCACTGGAGAAGATATCTGCCGACTCTCAGATTGAGGCGGTCAAGCGCAAAGATGTGGCACAGCTGTTCATTGAAAATCCTCAGGAAAAAAAGATAAGGCCGGCATCGTTCCCGGTCTATTCCATATTCATGACCCACCCTCCCATCGAAAAGAGGATTGCCATCCTGAGGCAATACTGAAAATGCAAAAGGTCCCGTCTGATCGTCGGGACCTTTTTTTTTGAGCGATAATCGGGACTGCTCTCGCAGCCTTTTATTTGAGCGGGAAACGAGACTCGAACTCGCGACCCTCAGCTTGGGAAGCTGATGCTCTACCAACTGAGCTATTCCCGCATGACCTCCCGAGCCTCCCATGGGAGTTGGACCCACGACCTGCTCATTACGAGTGAGCTGCTCTACCACTGAGCTAAGGAGGCATATATACAATAAAAAAAGCAGGGCGCGTAAGAAATAAGTGTGGAATAATTATGTCTCGCTGCATTTCCTCGTGCTTGAGGGAATAGCGCCCTGCCGATGCAAATATAATAAAATAATTAATTCAAAATTAAATTTACATAACCATGCCACCGCAGACATTTATCGTCTGCCCTGTCACATACGACGAGAGATCCGATGCAAGGAACAGCGCCACATTGGCCACATCCTCAGGCAGTCCGCCCCTGCGAAGAGGTATCTTAGAGATCCACTCGCTCTTGACATCATCAGGCAGCTTGCTGGTCATCTCGGTGAGGATAAATCCGGGTGCTATTGCGTTGCATCTGACATTACGCGATCCCAGTTCCTTGGCGACACTTTTGGTCAGTCCGAGTATCCCGGCTTTGGAAGCAGAATAATTAGCCTGGCCGGCATTTCCTGTTACACCTACCACTGAACTCATGTTGACGATCGATCCGCTCTTCTGCTTCATCATTGGCTTTATGGCAGCTTTGGTGAGGTTAAAGACGGATTTGAGATTGACGGTGATAACCTGGTCCCACTGCTCCTCGGTCATCCTCATAAGGAGAGTATCACGGGTTATGCCGGCATTGTTGACAAGGATGTCAACTGTGCCGAAGTCTTTCACAATCTGGTCAATCACATTCTCGGCATCGGTGTAGACAGAGGCGTCCGAAACATACCCTTTTACCTTTACCCCGAATTGTTCCATCTCTTTGATGGCATCAGCAAACTCTTCATTATCAATAATATTGGTAAGAGCAAGATTGGCTCCTTCGGATGCAAACCGCAAGGCTATTCCTTTACCGATACCACGTGACCCGCCTGTGATCACTGCTGTTTTTCCTTCAAGAAGTTTCATGTCTTTAAATTTGGCGACAAAGATAAAAAATTATTTATGCAGCACTCTGGCCGTTGTGGCGCCGATATCAGCCGGCGATTCGACCACATGTATCCCGCAATCGGCCATGATCTTCATCTTGGCGGCTGCAGTGTCGTTCTTTCCTCCTATTATAGCACCGGCATGACCCATACGGCGCCCTTTGGGAGCTGTCTGTCCGGCAATGAACCCTATCACAGGCTTGGTGCCGTGCTCCATGACCCAGTGAGCCACATCAGCCTCCATCACGCCACCTATCTCACCGATAAGTACAATGGCTTCCGTATCCTTGTCTTCCATCATCAGCTTAAGTATGTCAAGCGAGGTTGAGCCTATCACCGGGTCACCTCCTATTCCTACGCAGGTTGATTGCCCAAGTCCCAGCTTCGTCAGCTGGTCCACAGCTTCATAGGTAAGGGTACCTGATCGTGAGATGACGCCCACATGTCCTTTTTTATGAATGAAGCCCGGCATGATGCCCACTTTGGCCTCTCCCGGGGTGATAACACCGGGACAGTTTGGTCCGATAAGTACCGTATCGATCGTGTTCAGTAATTTTTTGACCCGGACCATGTCGGCGACGGGAATCCCTTCCGTTATCGTCACGATGAGCCTGATACCTGCTTCTGCGGCCTCAATAATTGAATCGGCAGCATAGGGAGGCGGTACGAAGATGACGGATGTGTCGGCTCCCGTGGTTTCCACGGCCTCTCTGACAGTGTTGAAAACCGGCAATCCAAGGTGCATCTGGCCTCCCTTGCCCGGAGTAACGCCTCCTACGACCACTGGTACCGTATTCAATCATCTGGGTGGCATGAAAGGTGCCCTCACTGCCAGTGAAGCCCTGAACAATAACTTTGGATTTTGAATTAAGTAAAATGCTCATATCAAGCTGATGTATTAGTACCTTTATTTCAAAAGTAAAGTATTTTTTCCTCGTTTTATTAAATTTACAGAATATTATCGGCACATGGACTTCATTGAACCCATATTGTATATAGGTATCTCCCAATCGTTCTTCGCGGGATTGCTGATTGCCACCAAGAGGCCATATACGACCGCCAACCGTATTATGACGGCATGGGTCTTTCTCTTCTGTATCGAGATGATTTTTGCCCTGGTAAATCATGCGGTACTTGAGGTATATGCCTTCCCGTTCATTTCCTTCACCTACGGACCATTGCTTTATTTATATGTAAGGCATATGGCAAATCCGTACCTGAAATATGCACCATGGCATACTATGCATTTTGTCCCCTTTTTCGTGTTCTTTGCCGTCTCGGTAATATTTCGAAATGTATCACTATTCGATGATCTGAGCGGCTTTTTTACCATTGACAGGTTTACTCCCCTCAGAATTGTTTACAGTGTATGTTTTTTTCTTTCAGTTACTGTTTACAGCGTCCTGTCGTTCATCCAGATACGCCGCCACCAGGCACGACTCCATGATATTGTATCATTCACATCTGAGAAAATGACACTTAACTGGCTTAAGGTACTTTCAATTACATTTTATGTCGGGTACATTGTTATTTTCATTCTCGGTGGTATTGGCATCATTGCCGGGCTTATACCGTTTGACCCTTATATCCTTACGTTTATATTTATAGCTTTCTTCTCCTTCGCCTATAGTTTTTATGCAATCCGGCAGCCTGAGATGCTTGATTATCCTGTTGTTGCCACGACAGAAAATGATAATGTTGCCCAGACAGGCGCAGAAAAATATGCAAAAAGCGGCCTGAGGAAAGAACAGGCAGAGGAATACCTTACAATACTGCTTAATTACATGGATGATGAGAAGCCATATCTTGATGGCGATCTGACAATTCATGACCTTTCTCAAAAAACCGGCATACCCCGCCATCATATCACCGAGGTCCTCAACGAAAAATACGGCCGTAACTTTTTCACGTTTGTCAATGAGTACAGGGTCAGGGAAGTAATCAGCCGCATCAATGACCCGAAATATCAACGTTATACCATTCTTGCCATAGCCTTTGACGCCGGTTTCAATTCAAAATCAACCTTCAACACCATCTTCAAGGCCTATACCGGCAATACCCCCAGTGAGTACAGAAACGAACTGACAAAGCCACCGGAGAAGGTGTGAACCGAGCGGCTGAAACCAGCATTGCGCTCTGATCCTGTCCGAACCACATGGGCAGGTCGTTTGACTTAATATTCATGATAATATTTGCATCAAAAGCATTATATCATGAACCGAAGGTCAGGATTATTATTCTTAGTGTTTCTTATTCCTTTGTCTATATATCCGCAGGAAAAGACTTTCACTCCCGGCGGTTTTATCCGTGGTGGCGTTTATTTAAGTGCCGGTGATTACGAGCATGACGTGAATGCCGCCTTCGGCGATGCTGCACTGACACTCACGGCCTCTGATAATCTCAGCTTCAAAGGTTTTGCCGACCTGAGGGTGCGGATAGGACAGCAGTTCGGAGAAAACGTGCATTCGCTGACCGTACGTGAAGCATGGGGCATGTACTACAATAAATACATGAGTATTTCTGCGGGACAACGGATCATCAAGTGGGGAAAAACCGACATGTTCACTCCCCTGTCGAGATTTTGCCCGATGGACTATACATTTCGAAGCCCTGATTTTGAGGATGCGGAACTTGGTAACCTGCTTGGTGAAATAACATTTACCCCCGCCCCTTTCTTCAGGCTGTCCGCAGTGGCAGCACCATTCTGGAATCCGTCAATCCTGATTATCAAGCCGATACCATTGCCTCCGAACATGCAGGTGGAATTGCCGGAAGGACTCAATACGGGAAATGGATATTACTCATACGGATTCAGGGGTGATTTCACGTTCAGGGGATTTGACGCCGGTTTACAATGGTTTCATGGTCCTGATCTGATGCCCGGACTGAACATGGTCAGCGCCGATTACACCAATCCTATGGAACCGGTTATTGCTGTCAAAGGTGTTCCCTATATAATAAATAGTGCCGGTCTGGACTTTGAAACAGTGGTATCGCCTTTCGTGCTTCGGGGCACCGTGGCTTATACCAATCCGGTTGAGGAAAAGGAGGGCAATGAAGAAATACCTTTTTCTCAGGTTGAGTGGGTGGCGGGCCTGGACTGGACTCCCGGAGCATTAAGAGTCACTGCCGAGTACTCAGGAAAAAAGGTGCTTGACTTCTATGAATCACCCTATGATCCGCTGATAGGAACAACTCCAGACATGCAGGAGCTGATGGAGCTTTTCAGCACACCGGGATTTGATCCCGTTGAGTATACAAGACTGCAGATCGAGGCATTCAACAGACTGTATAACAACCAGATATATGAGTATTACCATTCAGCGGGACTAAGGTTCGAGGTCGAACTGTTTTATGGCAAGCTTATTCCCTCTTTGACCACGGTTTACAACTTCACTGCAAAAGATTTTCTGCTGAGGCCTGCGGTGAAATACAAACCTGCAGACGGGGTGACACTGAGCGCCGGATATGAATACTATAAAGGTACTGAAGGCGGCCTGTATAATATTATAGATGATTTTATGAAGGCGGCATACTTTTCAATAAGGGTAGATTTCTGATACTATGACAGACTTTATAATTAAATACAGATGGGTGATAATTTCAGTGTCATTTGCCCTGGCTCTGGGACTGGGCATCCTGATACCCTCTTCCGAAACTGACCCTGACATCCGGAATTATATACCACGCAGCATGCCTTCAAGGGTTACCAACGATTCCATCGAACAGGAATTTGGCACCCAGGATATGATCATCGTCCTTTTTAAGGATAGCTCTATCCTCACTCCCGTCGATTTACAACAGATAAAGGAAATTGATAAAGCCCTTTCAAGAGTGGAGGGCATTGGTACCGTCAATTCGCTTTACACGGCAAGAAAGATTAAGGGTGAAGAGGGAATGATGATTGTTGATCCCCTGATCAGGAGGATACCGGAAACAGCTGAAGAAACGGAGGCACTTAAGCAGGATATACTGGCTAACCGGTTCGCGCGTGGTATAGTTGCCTCGGATGACATGACTGCAGCAGCGATCACCGGCACTGTAAACTCGACGGTGCCGGAGCTTGTCACGCTGAGCAAGGTCGATTCAGTCATTGCTGCACACCCTGACGGAGCTGAGATAATGACAGGAGGATTGCCTTATATCAGGCAACATATAATAAAGGACGTGAACCATGATGCACTGATCCTAATTCCTCTTGCCCTGCTGATTATGCTGGTGGTGCTCAAATTATCACTCGGCGACTGGAAAAGTGTCCTGATGCCCTTCACTGTCGTGATATTGTCGACTGTGTTTACAATGGGATTGATTCCGTTGTTTGGATGGAAGTTCTCAATCATCATGTGTCTTGCACCTATCATTCTTATTTCGGTCGCAAACAATTATGGTATATACCTCGTCTCCAGATACCAGGAGCTAAGAGAACATAACCTGCAATTGAATGGCATAGAAATGATCAGATCGATTACCGGTTCGCTGAATATGCCCATTCTGTTCAGCGGACTGACAACCATTGCAGGGTTACTTGGACTCCTGGCTCATTCAATTATCCCTGCGCGGCAGGTAGGAGTGCTGGCAGCAACAGGCGTCACACTGGCGTTGGCAATGAGTCTCCTGTTGATACCTGCACTGATATATCTGCAGCAAAAGCCCGGAAGGAAACCCCGTCCCTTGCATGACCATTCAAACGATCTTATAAGTCGAGCACTGGGGAAGATTTCTGCAGGCGTAATAAAAAGACCAGGAAGGGTCCTTCTGGTATCACTTGCAATGACCTTGTTGATAGGCATCGGTATCGCTTTCCTAAGAATAGATACCGACCAGGAGAGTTATTTTCCGAATAAGCATCCAGTAAGACAAGCTTCAGCACTGATTAATTCGAAATTCGGTGGCTCTCAGACCATTTCGGTAATGATCAGCGGAGACATCAAGGATCCGGTCCTGATGCAGAAGATAGACGACCTGACGCAGCATCTGAAGGGTACTGAAGGTGTGGGCGGTGTCTTTTCGATATCAGATTTTGTACGGGAGATGAGTAAGGCACTCTATGAACCCGGAGAGGACGAATATGACAGGATACCTTCATCAACCGAAGCAATAGCACAGATGTTTGAGCTCTATAACATGAGCGGAAATCCCGACGATTTCAAACAACTGATGAACTTCGAAAATACAAAGGCCCATGTCCTTGTAAGGCTTTCCAAGACTGACAATGAGGTTGTCAAAGCCCTTGAAGCAGATATCAGGAGCTATACTGCGGATTTTCCGGCAAAAGTGACGATTGGCGGATATGCTATCATCATGACTGATTTCGCTCAGGAAATCATAAACGGGCAGGTTTCATCACTTGTTTTCGCCCTGATGACCGTCTTTATTTTGCTTGCAATAATATTCAGGTCAGTTAAAGGAGGCCTCATAGGGTCGATACCCCTGGCAGCATCAATAATAATACAATTTGGTGTTATGGGACTGACAGGTATAGCCATTGACGCTGCCACTGCCCTCCTCTCCTCTATCATGATCGGTGTGGGTGTTGATTTCACAATCCAGTACCTGTGGAGATACAACAGCGAGTTGAAGAAAGGTGCCACACGCGAGGAAGCTATATCAACAACATACAGGACTACGGGAAGAAGCATCGTCATCAATGCCCTGAGCGTAATGGCGGGTTTCTCGGCCACTTTCGTCTCAGGGTTCCTGTCAATAAGATTTTTTGGCTACCTGACCCTGCTGGCAATAGGCTCCTGTCTGCTTTATGCTGTTATAGTAATGCCCGCATTCATGCTTTACTTCAGGCCCGCATTCATTGAAGCAAATTTGACACGTATAAATAAAAATAAAGAAAAAAATGAAAAGAATGTTATTCCTATCGGCAGTGCTGTCGGTTCTGTCCTTGCAGGTTATGAAGGCTCAACTGCCGGATCCCGCGCAGCTGATGGACAAAAGTCGTGACCTGACAATGTCAGGCGATCTGCAGTCAACGGTGACTCTTACAATCACCGAGAAGAACGGTTCAGTCCGGACACGCAAGCTGAACATGCTGACAAAAACCTGCAGCGGCGGTACGATAAAGAGAATGGTCAAGTTCCTTGATCCGGCTGATGTAAGAGGAACTGCAATGCTGATTGTAGACAATAAGGATGTACAGGATGACATGTGGATCTACCTTCCTGCACTTAAAAAGACCAGGCGGATTGTGAGCACGGAAAAAGGGAAGAGCTTCATGAGCTCCGAGTTCTCCAATGCGGATATGTCAAGTGCAAGTAACTCCGACTTCACCATAAAGCACATGCCTGAGTCAGGAAGGAACGATACCTGGGTTATTGAAAGCGTACCTGTCAGTGAGGACAAGGCCGATGAGTACGGTTTTTCCAGGAAGATAACCTACCTCGATAAAAGAGACCTGAAAACAAAGAAGATCGACTTTTACAATTTTGACAATGATCTGTACAAGACGATCGAGATAGTTGCCACCCAACCCCAGGTTGGAAAAGAGGGATATATCATGACAGATATGTATGCAGTAAACCATCTTAACGGAAGGAGCTCAAGAGTTAAATTTGACGAGATAAATACTTCAGCATCCATACCCGACAATACCTTCATCGCCGATAACCTGGCCAGGTAGATTTCAATTACCTTTGCACCATATAAAATTATGGTACAAAAGGGGACAACTATATGCGCACCGGCCACCTCAGGAGGGGGTGCCATAGCCCTGATAAGGGTCTCAGGGCCGAAAGCAATTGAAACCCTGTCTGGAATATTTAAACCTGCAGACAATCAGGTAGATATCCTAAACGCGAAGGGGTACACATTATTTTTCGGGAGTATATCTTCGCAAGGAGATTTCATTGATGAGGTACTGCTTTCAGTTTTTCGCTCTCCCCTCTCCTATACGGGTGAGGATATGGCAGAGATAAGCTGTCATGCTTCGCCGTTTATACAGCAGCGGATCATTGAAATTCTCCTTGAGCGGGGGGCTGAAACAGCCACTCCGGGTGAGTTCACCCAGAGGGCTTTCATGAACGGCAAAATGGATCTTTCCCAGGCCGAGGCGGTGGCTGACATAATTGCCTCTGACTCGGAGGCTGCTCACCGGCTGGCTGCCACCCAACTGCGCGGAGGCTTTTCCCTGGAGATAGAAAAGTTACGGCAGGAGCTCCTTTCCTTTGCATCGCTCATCGAGCTTGAACTCGATTTCAGTGAGGAGGATGTTATGTTCGCCGACCGCTTCGCAATGACTGAGACAATAATCAAAATAAAAAACCTGGTTGATACTCTTGCCTCCTCGTTTCGGCTGGGGAATGCAATTAAAAAAGGTATACCTGTGGTAATTGCGGGCAGGCCTAATGTAGGCAAGTCGTCTCTGCTCAATGTTCTTTTACAGGAAGAAAGAGCAATCGTATCTGATATCCCGGGCACCACGCGTGACACAATTGAGGAGGTGATACATCTGGGAGGATTGCTGTTCAGATTCATTGATACGGCAGGGTTGCGTGAAGCTGAGGTGCCGTCTTTTAAGTCAGCTGGCGGATTACGACAGCCAAAGGTGGATAAGATTGAGGCAAAGGGAATGGAGAGAACCAGGCTGAAGGTTGAGAGTGCCGATGTTGTGCTGGCTGTGGCAGAGGCGACGGACAGTCCTGCTGCGATAGCAGAGTTTTCCGGATCAATGGCAAAACTAACAAGCGGTCCGGAGGCAAAAATTATCCTCGTGATCAACAAGTCTGATCTCATCTCCCGGAAGCAGTCCAGAGAGTTAAAGAAGGAGATTTTGGCCTTATGCAGTATTCCTGTGGTATTTATTTCGGCAAAAAATTCAACAGGATTAGAGGATCTAAGGAAGCAGTTGACGGCTTCCATTGAGGCAGGAAGGCTTAAGTCGCCGCAATATATTGTGACCAACGCCCGTCATTATGAGGCTTTGAAAAATGTCTCATCCGGTCTTCAAAGAGCCCTTGAAGGATTTCGTGACGGCATACCCACGGTGCTGATTGCCACTGACGTACGCCAGGCAGTATATTACCTGGGTCTCATAACCGGCAAGATTACCCCGGAAGACATCCTGGGAGAGATCTTCTCCAAATTCTGTATCGGAAAGTAGAAGGCACCTGCCAACCTTCCTGCGGGCCGGCATGTAACCTGAACCCGTTGTCAGACATGATTTCCACTGTCTGCAAATGTATTAATAAGACACACCACTGATGCCTCTGAGTCACCCCTCAAAATTTTAAGAAAACTTTAACGATGAGCACATTGAGTTCATAAATTATTCTATTTCAATAATTAATATCCGCCTTGCTCCTTTACGGTCGTCTCCATGAAGCCATGACCTCTTGTAAATGTGATTTCCGTCTGTTTAAATTTGCATTTCGTATGAAAAAAGTAAAAAAACAGGAGGAAATTCTTATGTCACCACTGAAGAAAATGACTGCTCTTTTTTTTATCCTTTCATCAGGGATAATGGCTTACGGCTACGGTACCGTCTCTGAAAGCGACAGTGTTCTGCTGTATACTCCATTCACAAAGATCTCTATTCCCCCCGGGGAATCGATTGACTATGCAATCGATGTTATCAACAACGGCGATCAGCTGGAAACACTTGATCTGGCTGTCACAAACCTTCCGCGAAACTGGAGTTACACTCTCAAATCCGGTGCCTGGAACGTCAGACAGGTGTCAGTACTGCCCGGCGAAAAGAAAAGCATCTCGCTGCATGTTGAGGTACCCTTCCAGGTAAATAAGGGTAACTACAGGATATATGTCGTTGCGGGATCTGACCACAGTTTACCGCTGACAGTAAATATCTCCGAGCAGGGCACCTACAAGACGGAGTTCACAACCCGCCAGTCAAACATGGAGGGTCATTCGGCATCCCTTTTTACATACAATGCCGATCTCCGAAACCGTACGGCAGAGAAGCTGACCTATGCTTTGCAGGGAGAGGTTCCCAGAGGCTGGATCCTGACCTTCAAAGCCAACGGTAAGCAGGTTACCTCTGTAGAGGCCGAACCAAACGCTACTGTCAGCGTAAGCATCGAAGTGAAGCCTGCCGACCAGGTGCAGGAGGGCAAGTATTCTATACCTGTAAGGGCAATGGCAGGATCTTCATCCGGGGAGCTGGCCCTGGAGGCAGTCATAACAGGAAGCTATGGGATTGAACTGACAACACCCGCAGGCCTGCTTAGCTCCACAATAACGGCAGGCGAAGAAAAGCATATTGACCTCCTGGTGAAGAACACTGGCACATCCATCCTGTCGGGGGTCACTCTTAGCAGTGCTGTACCTGTAAACTGGGAGGTGACATTTGAGCCAAAGGAGATAGAAACAATCCTTCCAGGCAAGGAAACAAGCGTCAGAGCAACTATTAAGGCAGACAAAAAGGCAATACCCGGGGACTATCTTACCAACCTCGAGGCAAGGTCTCCTGACGCCTCATCCAAAGCTTCATTCCGTTTATCGGTAAGGACACCAATGCTATGGGGCTGGGTCGGAATACTGATCATTCTTGCAGGTATCGGGACGGTGTGGTATCTGTTCCGGAAGTATGGAAGGAGGTAGCCGTGACCGGAAATATTATTGAAATAACAGGACTGACCAGGAGGTACGGTCAGTTCACTGCTGTAGACAATCTTGATCTTGCTGTCAGAAAAGGAGAAATTTTCGGGTTGCTGGGACCCAACGGTGCCGGTAAATCAACCACGATACTGATGATGCTTGGTTTGACGGAGCCCGATGCAGGCAGTGTAAGGGTCTGCGGTCTTGATCCCACCGCTGATCCGGTAGGAGTTAAGAGGAAGGTGGGATACCTGCCTGAGGAGGTGGGTTTCTATGATGACCTCTCCGGCATGGAGAACCTCACCTATACTGCCCGGCTTAATGGCTTCGCTCCTTCTGTGGCAGGAATAAAGGCGGCAGCGCTTCTGGAACGGGTTGGCCTCACCGCAGAGAAAGATAAAAAAACCGGTAAATATTCGCGCGGAATGCGTCAGAGACTTGGCCTGGCAGATGTACTGATCAAAGATCCTGAAGTTATTATCCTTGATGAGCCGACGCTGGGTATCGACCCTGCCGGCGTAAAGGTATTCCTTGAGCTGATAGTGGAACTGAGCAGGGAGCAGGGAATAACTGTGCTCTTCTCCTCGCACCATCTGCACCAGGTACAACAGGTTTGTGACAGGGTGGGACTGTTCGTCAGAGGTAAACTGCTGGCTACCGGAGACATACAGAGTTTAGCCGGGAAGTTGTTCGGCACTGACACATCCCTGGAATCATCAGGCAAGAAGGAATATGGTCTTGACGATATCTATTTCCGTTATTTTGAAGGAGGTGAAGATCATGAATAAAGCAGTTATGACATTCGCTGATAAACTGTTTCACAATGACGACAGAATAAAACATCCCTTCCGGGTAATTATGGAGAAGGAGATGGCAGACCACATCAGGAGCTGGAGGTTCTTAATCCTTGTCGGAATAATCATCCTCACATGCCTCGGCTCCCTGTATACGGCCCTGACAAACTTCTCAGAGGCACTAAAACCCAATGACCCCGAGGGCACGTTTTTCTTCCTGAGGCTCTTTACCCTCTCTGACGGCACCATGCCATCGTTCACCGTTTTCATTGGCTTTCTTGGTCCGCTGCTGGGTATCGGGCTGGGGTTTGATGCAATCAGCTCAGAGCAGAACAGGGGCACTCTCAGCCGCATATTGTCACAACCCATACACCGCGACTATATAATCAATGCCAAGTTTGCGGCTGCGCTCGCCGTCATCAGTGCTATGCTGTTTGCACTCGGACTACTGGTTATGGGGGCTGGTCTTGTATCCATTGGCATCCCTCCCACAGCTGAGGAGTTCGTGCGGATCCTCCTGTTTATCCTGTTAAGCATAGTATATGTCGCCTTCTGGCTCAACCTGTCAATACTATTCTCCGTGTTGTTCCGGCAGCCTGCCACGGCGGCACTCTCAGCAATAGCAGTGTGGCTCTTCTTCTCGGTATTCTATCCGCTGATAGTAAGTCTGATAACAAAATCGCTCGAGCCGTCGCCGACTGCTTCGCCACAACATATTATTGCTTTTGAGCAGTTCCGTCTCGCGCTGATGAGGGTGATGCCCAACCAACTCTTCAGCGAAGCCACGACAACGCTGCTGATGCCTTCAGTGCGCAGCCTTGGTCCGCTTACCATGGAACAGATGATTGGCACCCTCCCCGGACCCTTGCCCCTTGGTCAGAGCATCATGCTTGTCTGGCCGCAGGTCACCGGACTGGTTGCAGGGACAATAATAAGTTTCGTTATTTCCTACTACCTGTTCATGCGGCGAGAGATACGACCGCGATAGACCATTAGCAGACCAGTGTACCGAGGCGGGTCATTGCCTCATAAAAGTCCGGAAATGATTTGGCCACCGCCTCAGCACCGGTTATTGTCACTTCACCGGTTGCGGTCAGGGCCATCACAGCGGCCATCATGGCAATTCGGTGATCATTGTGCGAAGATATTAAAGCACCTCTTACCTCGCCTCCTGCAATGAGCAGGTCATCACCTTCAATATATGCCTTGATATTCAATTCATTAAGAACTTGAATTATTGCTTTCGAACGGTCGCTCTCCTTGTGCGCCAGCCTGCTTACACCCTTAATCCGGCTTACTCCGCTGGAATATGATGCCAGCGCAGCCAGTGGGGGAAAAAGATCAGGACAGTCAGTGGCATCAAATGTGAATGCCCTGAGCTCAGATCTTGAAATATTGAGGCCTGCACCACTTTTCGTCAGCGTGCATCCGGTATCAGTGAGTGCCTGCATGATTGCCAGGTCAGCCTGCTTGCTTTCACAATTCAGATTGCTGACCGTGACTTCGCCGGCGATGGCGCCGGCAACAAGAAGAAAAGCCGCTCCGCTCCAGTCACCTTCAACCGTGTATTCATGTGCCCTGTATGACTGATTTCCCGGAATGAAAAACCGTTTGAAATCATGGTTCTCAATGCTGATCCCGAAGTCAGAAAGAAGCTGAAGTGTAAGGCTGATATACGGTTTGCTCTTAAGGTTTTCAACATTAATTTCACTGTCGGAGTTCAGTAATGGCATCGCCATCAGCAGTCCGGTAAGGAGCTGAGACCCCGACGAACCGTCAATCAGAGCTTTTCTTTCGCTGATCTTGCCCGTCAGTTTCATTGGAAGCAAGCCGCCATTGGTCACGACCGTCAGCCCTAACTGTGCCAGAGCATCCGCGACCATGTTGACAGGCCTTCCGGTTAATGAGCCCTCCCCTGTGATGGAAACATAAGGATTTAACAGGGAGGCAATTGGTGCAAACATTCTTAGCGCAAGTCCTGATTCACCGCAGTGCAGCGAAACGGGGTAAAGAGGTCTGAGACCTGCCAATACCGTAATGATGCCATCCTCGATGGATACATGAGCACCCAGGGTCTCGGCCATTCTGATGGCTGCAAGTGAGTCATTACAAAATGAGGCATGCCGTATCACAGTGGTACCTGTGGCAAGCAGTCCTGCTGCAATAGCTCTCTGTGTCAGGCTCTTGCTTGGCGGCGCAGCGACAATGCCGCTGATATGTGACGGGTGAATCCTGATATCCATCTTATGCTTTGTGACCTGAGAATTCGTCTGTCAGCTAATCAATATGCGAATAAAGTATAAAAAACGACCGGATGTAATTTAAGGTGACAATTTCATGATACTTTTGTGTATGAGTGATCAGTTGAAACAGCAAAAGCATATATATGGCGCTCGAGATTGAAAGGAAATTTCTGGTTATTGGCGAATTCAGGAGCGAGGCGCTGGAATCAAAAAGTATCATACAGGGTTACATCTGCTCTGGTCAGGGCAGGACTGTCAGGATACGCATCAGGGACGACAAGGCATACATTACAATCAAAGGAAGCACTGGCCCGACGGGTTTTACCAGATACGAATGGGAAAAAGAGATACCTTTGACGGACGCTGATGAACTAATCCGTTTATGTGAAAACTCTCTCGTAGAAAAGACCAGGTACATAATCAAACACGGTGATCACTTTTTTGAAGTGGATGAATTTCTGGGAGAAAATGCCGGACTTATCATCGCAGAAGTAGAACTGAAGTCAGAGGATGAGCATTTTGAAAAACCGTCATGGCTCGGTAAAGAGGTAACAGGTGATCCGCGTTATTATAACTCTTACCTTTCAGTGAATCCTTACTCCGGGTGGAGATGATAAAAAAGAAACACAAAATAACGATACAGTTTTATTTAGCTTTCCTCTTTGCGGTCGCAGCAATTGTTATCGCCTCCCTGACTATCGGCCGGGATATTTATTACGGCTCGCGTGACGAAGGATTATTATCATTTGCAATCGTCAATGCGGCAGGATACCTGTTCTTTCTCTTTATGCCTGTGGAAATCGCCTTTATCTATTACCTGCAGGGTGATATTAATATCATAGCGTTGAATGCCGTTGCACTGGGGACGGCACTGTTCTCTCAGGCGATCGACTACTCAATAGGTGTTTTGTTAAGCGATAAGATCATTGATTCCTTCATCGGCCGCCATCGTTATGAAAAAGCAGAGGACAGATTGAGAAAATACGGGAATATTGCCATTTTTGTCTTCAATGCATTGCCACTCTCCTCGCCTGTCATCTCACTGGCAGCCGGGATGCTGCGTCACAAGGTCCGCGATGCAGTCATCTTTACTGTTGCCGGATTAGCGTTAAAATACCTGTTATTGACCTTGATCTTTTAGTAAGGTCTGAGTACTGGGCGCGGGGGTAGTATGGTCCGAAGGCTTTCGGTCTGAGTGTCTGAAGGTAAGAGGTCTGAGAGTCTGGTTAAAAAGCAAATTTTACCCCGGTGAGGTCTTCGGAGACTTTCCAGAGTCTTGCTGCAACTTCTGTTTTGAAGAGTTGTGATACTTCAGTGGTCTGAACGGGATTACCTTTGCGGTTACCGGGGCCGTCAGGCCCGATGTATTCACCGCCTTTCAGATCGGGATGGGTAGCAGCATACAGTGTCGGTAGCGCACCTTTATGGGCGGGCTGTGCAACGATTCTCATCATTTTTTTCAATAACTGGTTTGCTTCTTTTCCTGACCCCCGCGACAAGAGATTGGAGACACTGATGCCGGGGTGACATGCAACACTTATTGTTGATGTTCCGGCGCGTCCAAAGCGGTGCTGAAGCTCTATGGCAAACAACAGGTTAGCCAGCTTGCTCTGCCGGTAGAATTTCATAGGCTCATAGCCTTTTGAGCCGTCAAGATTATCGAAGTGGATACCGCCTTTCCTTGCCGCGATGCTGCTGGTTGATATCACGCGTGAGTGAGTTGTTGCAAGGAGAACAGGCATCAGATGCGCCGTCAGGGCAAAATGACCAAGGTGATTTGTCCCGAACTGACTTTCAAACCCGTCTTTGGTCTTGCGGTACGGAGGGATCATTACGCCGGCATTATTAATCAGAATATGCAGATGATCATGGTTGCTCCGGTACAGATCTGCAAAATCTTTAACGCTTTTCAGGTCGGCAAGGTCAAGATGCATAACAGTCAAAGCTGCATCAGGATTTTCAGAGTGAAATTTTTCAATTATTCTTTTCCCCTTCTCCACATTCCTTACTGCAAGTGTGACAGAGGCTCCCTTGGTTGCCATCACCTTTGCAGCTTCCAGCCCAATGCCGCTGCTGCCGCCGGTTATTATTACATTACTGCCCTTCAGGTTTCCGATTTGTTCCGTGTTCCAGAGAATCATTATTTGTTATCCCTTCTTTTTATACTCTAAAGCTTTATTTTGTATTTCAGGCCTATGGCATTCAGGTAAGCAGGTTTTGAGTCCTTGCTTACATTGTAAATATACTCGAGCCCGAAGGTGTGTTTCTTGTTCACAGTATAGTCTGCTCCGACTATATATCGCCACTGTTCAATCATTATTTCATTTGAAGCAAAGAGCTCGCTTGCCATTTCAACACTTGCGTAAGGTTTAAGCGGAAGCCCCTTGATATCATAGCTCAGCTCCATTCTCAGCCTGTGAGCCCACACTGGTATTTCGTCTTCAGGGTCTTCAATATAAGTTTTAAACTGCTCCTGGAAGCGATACCTTGCCGACAGGGTAAACCTGTAAAC
Organism: uncultured Bacteroidales bacterium; assembly: GCA_963743775.1. Classification (GTDB taxonomy): domain Bacteria; phylum Bacteroidota; class Bacteroidia; order Bacteroidales; family VadinHA17; genus SR-FBR-E99. The sequence goes on along the minus strand of CAVURA010000002.1, from coordinate 504,337 downwards.
AGGGAGACTGCCCTTGAGCTGCACGAACCAGCGGTGCCTCGGATGAAACTCATAAATACCTTCTGACTTGTCGATTGTTTCCCGCTGTTCCGTGAAGCGGTAATAGATACCTGCGGCGAAGTAGTCGTTGAATTTATACCTCAGGCCGGGTTCGAAATAAAATTTCTCAACTTTGGAAGCATTCTGATCAGTCCTGACATTTGCCTCAAAGTCGAACCTCAATCCCTTGACAATTCCATATTCGGCATTGGCCTCGTACCACAGTCCGAAGTCAGTCTTCTGTGCCTTCAGGGTAAGAGAGGCAAAAAGAAGTAAAACAGTTGTGAGTAACAGCCTATTCATCATCGTCATCCTCATAATTATCAACCTGGCTGGCGTGATTTCTGTTCATTCCGTTGACTTCAAAATAGACAATTAATTTGCAGGTGTCTTTAAGAAAATTGATCTCCCCGATTTCTACTTTCTGGATATTCACCAGACCTGTTCTGGCTGTGAGGTCATCAATAAGGAGACTATAATTTTCGGGTCTGATAAGATCAATCTTTTCATAGGTAATTCTTTTAGCTGCAACACTTTTCAGCAACCATACCTTTTCAAGTCCGTAAGTGACAAAGACAATAACAGCATTTGTAAACAGTATCTCGGCGAAGCTGGTCTTCTTGCTTGCCAGGGCATTTATCACGGACACACCGATAATAAGAAAGAGGTAGGTCATTTCTTTTATCGGCATTAAACGGGTCCGGTACCGGATTATACCGAAGATGGCAAAGAGGCCTAGTGCAAAGCCTATCTGCAGCTTCACGCTTTCAAGCAGAAAGCACAACAGGAAAACAATGCAGGATATAAGTGTATATGTAAACAAATAATCCTTTCTCCTGGAAATCGAGAAATAAAGCCATCTGACAAGGAGTAATATAACTCCGAGGTTAAGAGTAAAGCGGATTACAAGCTCAAAAAAATCCGGGGCATTGAATAATTCCATTCCCGCGAATTCAAGACTGCCGTACGGCAACATCATGCTGAGTAGATTCATTATCTATTTTTTTTATCTTAAGAAGTATAGGTTTTACGTTATTCTTGCGTGGAACTCCGTTAAGGATTGCTGTACCCAGGCAGTACTTGCTGAAGCCGGTCTGACGTATTCCGCTATTCTTGAGGACCGCATGGAAAACAGACTGGCTTGTTGCCTTGTCTCTCTTTATTTCGGCGACTGCAATGTTGGGAAGCTCAATTTTCCTGCCGTCAATGCTGGTATATGCAATATTAAAGTCGATTGTCACACGTTCAGATAAATTATTATTTACCAGTGTGATCCTGTTAAACAGGCTTGTTATGACAGGGTGCAGCAATTCTGATATATCTGCGATCTTCTCGCGAAGGAATTGCTGTGACCTTGCATCATCAAGCGGGCTGGTATTACTTTTAACCCTGCTTTTTACTGTCCTTCCCTTGTTCGTTTTATGTTTTACCTCGAGATACGTAAGGCTGTTTGTCTCATATGTCCTGAGCCTTACTTTGTCGCGTTCCATCTTGCCTGTCTGATGCTGATTGAAGAATTTATAATCAGGAGTATCGAAATAAACAGTGCTGTACCTGAATTCTCTCTGGTGGTTTATGTCAAGAACTTTGTAGTCACGGGCTAGGTCCGACAATACCGTCCCCAGCATGTTTACAGGGAAAAGATACTTTGAGTCAACCCTGCTCATAAAGCTCACGGCATCCATCTCTTTTAGTGAGATTCCGGGAAAAATCAGCAGGATATCAGATTGAGTGGTCACCGCAATCAGTAATAAAGATACTGGTATGTCTTTTTCAACAGCAGGGTTTTCTTGCTGTCATATACGGTCTTTTCCACCCTCTGTCCGTTTTGGATTTTATACTCAGAGATTTTGTCGACAGCACCCTTCTTTGTATATTCGATCTCCTTTATCTTATTGTTGCCGGCATCGTACTCATATTTGAAATGGGTGTCAACTTCCCCGCCCTTGTACAGGATCTGTTCAATGATATTTCCATTAATATCGTAACTCGTTTCCGACTCTGTGTTGGTAGTCACCTCCTTGCCGTTGTGCTTTTCTTCAATCACAGTCACATGTTTAACCTTGTGATCCTTAGTCTTTTCCTGTGAGTAAATGTTTGAAGTACCTATTACAAGCAGTAAAGCCAGACAAAGAAGTGTCATTTTGTTTTTCCTTATGGCAATCATACCTTGAATGTTAATTAGTTACTGAAACCTCCATTACTACGGAATGTAGTCTTACAAAAATCATGCATAGATAGTAATTAAACGCGGCTTTTCACCGGTTAGTATTTAAAAAAAAGGGTGCATACGCACCCCTAAGCTACCATATGTAAGTCAGATCAAAATGACTTGAACCATTCCTGGAATTTATCCCCTATCCACGGCACAGGTTTCATTTCACCCTGTATTGACCATATCAGGCTCATCAACCAGAATACAAACACAAGGATGCCGCCGGCTATCCAGATAGCAGTGCCAAGAACAGGTATGTAACCGACTATCCTCAACGCAAAGGCAATAATTATCAGACCCAGGTTCTGCCTGATAAAATAGCTGGCCAGTTCCTCTTTGTTGTTCATGTTCATGATAAGAGCTATGAGCCATCCAATTCCGAAGAGATGTGAAATAATGGCCTTTGTCTTTGCATCCATAGGTTTTAGTTTTAAGGTTCACTCAAATTTAGGAATAAATCATTGCTCCCGGGACAATCTTTTATGATATATTTTGGCAGAAACTGCAGAAATTGAGTGATAGTTGTGTCGTTTATATATTTTTGTGCCCTGACAATTTTAACGGAGAATGGATTATATAACGGCTCATATCGGAGAGTTTGCCGCACTGGCGGTGGCACTGTTCTGGACCGTTACTGCACTCGCTTTTGAATCTGCAAGCCGTAAGATAGGATCGCTGAATGTCAACATACTGCGACTGATACTGGCACTTGTCTTTATCAGTATTTTTACCTTTTTCAGTCGTGGTCACTTCCTTCCTTCGGATGCCAGCCGCCACAACTGGATATGGCTCGCTCTGTCAGGAATCATCGGGCTGGTGCTGGGTGATTATTTTCTCTTCCGTTCCTATACCCTTATCGGATCAAGATTTGCCCAGCTCATTATGACACTCGCTCCTCCCCTGTCAGCCGTCTTTGCATATTTTATCCTGAGTGAATCACTCAAGCTAATACAGATTGCCGGTATGGCTATAGTAATAATCGGTATTGCCATTGCCATATTTAACAAACCGGTAAAAGGAGAATGGCTCTCCATCAAGCTCTCCGCCAGGGGACTTGTTTTTGCCTTCATCGGTGCACTCGGGCAGGCACTTGGAATTGTCCTCAGCAAATACGGGATGGACAATTATGATCCCTTTGCCTCCACCGAGATAAGGATAATAGCTGGTGTGGCCGGATATTCAATTATTATAACGCTTTTAAGGAAGTGGCGACAGGTAGGTCTCTCTCTAAGTAACCTGCCTGCCATGAAGGTACTGACCCTGGGCTCTTTCTTCGGCCCATTCCTGGGTATCTCCTTTTCGCTGCTCGCAGTCAAATACACAGAGGCAGGCATAGCCTCAACCATTATGTCCATCAGTCCGGTGCTCATCCTGGCGCCTTCTTTCTGGATAAATAAGGAAAAGATCACCGCAGTGGAGATTGCCGGTGCAGTTTTAAGCGTGGCCGGTGTGGGGCTATTCTTTATTTGACACCTTATCCTAAGGTTTATACAATAAATCGCCCCAGTCAAAGTTTCAATATCTGAATTATTTGTACAAGATTTCACAGAGACTGTCATGAAACGAGAAGTGCTTGTCGAAAGGGACGCAGAATTATTTAAAGAATATGCCAGGCTTGAAGGTCGCAGTAGCGTTGTAAGGAATTGCTGGTGAAGATGGCACGGTATTTGGTTACCACCTTTTCCGACAGCTTAAAATGATTGAAAAAAAAATGAAAATAATGTCTGAAAAGTATCCACATATTAAAATTTGATTTATGTTTGCGCCTCTAAAACCGGGTATCATTTTTGTGGTTGGAAAACAAGCGGTGAATAACTCCCGCAAACCAGACATAAAAGGAAGAAAATCAGGTAGAAACGCATGGAGTTCAGGTGTTGATATCTTTTACCGGTGAGGCCTGCTACGGATGTTGCATTTAATAACTTAGCGAAAATTTTATTCAATTAATATTAACCAAAAACAATAATTAACACCAAGAAAAAAAGGTAAATCCATTTACCAAAGTATGAACGCTAACAGAAAAGAGGTTACGGTTACTCATGATGAGAGCCCCCTCATGGGCTGTTCTTCTGACGAAGAACCTGGCGCGGGTACCATGATCTTCCCGCAGATCAAATCCCATGATCGTTTAGTTAGCAACCGGAGTTCGGAATTCATACGCCGCTACTTCCCCCTAACAAATGTTGATTCCTGGAATGACTGGAGATGGCAGTTACGCAACTCCTTTACCACTGCTGAAGCACTGTCACGTGTCATGACTCTGTCTGATGACGAGATCAATGCTCTCAACAAGCTTAAGAACAGACTGCCGCTGAGGATAACTCCTTATTTCCTGTCACTCATCTACGATTCAGAGCCGGGATCTCCGCTTCGCAGGACAATGATTCCGGCAAGTGCAGAGCTGATTATCACTGATGCCGAAAAGGCTGACCCTCTGTGTGAGATGGCCAGCAGCCCGGTACCGGGTATCGTACACCGTTATCCCGACAGGGCACTCTTTACCGTTACCCAGTTCTGCTCATCCTACTGCAGGTACTGCACAAGATCGCACTCGGTCGGAAAGCTGGGTCATCTTACAAAAGGTGAATGGGACAGAGCCTTCAGATACCTCGCAGAACATACTGAGATACGAGACGTCATCATCAGCGGAGGTGATCCTCTGACAATGAATGACAACAAGATTGAATACCTCCTGTCGAACCTGAGAGCTATCAAGCATATTGAAATACTCAGGATAGGCACTAAGGTGCCTGTTGTGCTCCCTCAGAGAATAACACCTCAGCTCGTTGCGATGCTGCGCAAGTACCACCCGCTTTTCATGAGTATCCATTTTACTCATCCCGATGAGATCACTCCCGAAACGCGCAAGGCATGCAACATGCTTGCAGACGGAGGCATGCCTATGGGAAGCCAGACTGTACTGCTGAATGGCATCAATGACGACCCGATTATTATGAAGAGCCTGATGCAGAAGCTTCTTACAATTCGTGTAAGACCTTACTATATATATCAGTGTGACCTGATCCCCGGCTCAAGCCACTTCAGGACCACAATAGAAAAAGGTATTGACATAATTGAGAATCTCAGGGGCCACACCAGCGGCTATGCCGTTCCGCAGTTTGTCGTTGATGCTCCCGGCGGCGGAGGCAAGATACCTATCCTGCCGGCTTATGTGGTTGAGAGCGGACCTGAGAAATGGGTTCTGAGAAACTATAAGAAAAACCAATACACATACCCTAATAAAAAGTAACAGAGGGATGAGGATCGGGTTGACCTATGACCTTCGCTCGTGGTACCTCGAGCGCGGTTATACCATGGACGAAACGGCTGAGTTTGACAAGGAGGAGACCGTCAAAGCCCTCGAGGATGTCCTTAAAAGACTCGGCTATGAGACCGAACGGATAGGAAACGTCTTTGAACTGGTGGAAAAGCTCGCTGCAGGAAACAAGTGGGACATGGTATTCAACATCGCCGAAGGCTTGTACGGAGACGGACGTGAATCGGTCGTGCCGGCTCTTCTCGACCAGTACAGAATACCTTATGTCTTCAGCGGACCTGTGGTGATGGGAGTTTCACTCAATAAATACCTTGCACGCCTTGTTGTTGAAGCTGCAGGCGTGCCTGTGAGCCCGGGTATCATTGCAGTGACGGTCCGTGACCTTGACAATGCCTCAAAACTTACGTACCCCCTTTTCGTCAAACCGGTAGCCGAGGGTACCGGCAAAGGCATCACTACAAGGAGTGTCGTACATGACAGTGCCTCCCTGTTAGCCCTGGTTACGGAATTACTTGAGAAATATAACCAGCCAGTACTCATCGAAGAGTATCTGCCAGGAAGAGAATTCACTGTCGGAGTCACGGGAAGCGGGACTGATGTAAATGTAATTGGCGGGATGGAGGTTATATGCAAGGACAATCTGCCCTATTCGGTTGAGGTAAAGGAAAATTATCAGGATATCGTTAAATATTTGCTCATTGATGAAAGTTGCAGGGAAGAATGCAACGCTGTTGCGCTTGCCTCCTGGCGCGCCCTGAATGTCATCGATGCCTGCCGCGTTGATATGAAGGCAGACAGGAACGGAAGGATCTGTTTCATAGAAGCAAATCCGCTTGCCGGACTGAACCCGGTACATTCGGATCTGCCTATTCTCGCGCGCTTTAACGGCGTTGAGTACGACAGCCTGATGGAGATGATAATGAACTCGGCAAAAAACAGGTACGGACTTGCATAGCGATGAAAAAGTGCCTTATATTATACAATGAACCCGGTCCGGATGCCCTCCCTGATGAACTTGATGTACTTGACCAGGTAAATTTCATCGAGGATACGCTGAAGAAACTTGACTATGATGTATCACTTCTGGGCATCACTGATGACTTCTTCCGTGAGATACCACAGATAATAGGGAAAGGTTATGAATTTGTATTCAACCTGGTCGAGTCAGTAGGAAACAAGGCTGAGATCCTTTATTTCATTCCTGCCCTGCTGAACATGCACCACCTGCCTTATACAGGGTGCTCAGTCGAAGCCACATTTGTCACGGGCAGCAAGGTTCTTGCCCGTAAGATAATGAAATCCAATGGCATACCGGTCGCCGGAGGATATGATGTCTCAGAGGCGGATAAGCTCCTCAAAGGCAAAAAATATATTCTGAAACCTGTATGGGAAGACGGTTCACTGGGCATCACCGAAGAATCTGTTTTTACTTTCAACGGCATCCTGCCGGAAATTGTAAGAGATAAAAATGACAGGCATTGGTTCATTGAGGATTTTATCGACGGCCGTGAGTTCAACGTAAGTGTCAAGGCCGGATCCGCAGGACCAGAAATGCTTCCACCTGCTGAAATGATCTTCCACGGTTATTCAGATGACATGCCAAGAATAGTCAGCTACAAGGCGAAATGGGTGGAAGGCACATTCCAGTATGAGAACAGCAAACGCCAGTTCCCCGATGACCTGAGTCCGAAGCTTACTAAGAACATCCGGGAAGCAGTATTGGGATGCTGGCATGTTTTCGGACTGAAGGGATATGCCCGTGTCGACATGCGTGTAGATGACGATGAGAATGTTTATGTCCTCGAGGTAAACGCCAATCCATGCATCTCACCTGACAGCGGATTTATTTCGGCAGGGATTCATGCCGGTTACAGCTACACGGATATTATCGGTGATATCATCAAAGATCTCAATAAATAACGCGATGCCTGAAATATCATTCGATATCACCGCAGCCGACAGGCCTGAGTTTGAAAAAATACTAAAATCATCAGGGTACTTTTATGATTTTGAGGTTGAGGTTGCGCTCTCACTGGCTGACGAGACCCTTGACCAAGGCCAGGAGAAGAGCGGATACTACTGGGTGCGTCTTATTGATGACGGCAAAGTGATCGGCTTTGGAAACTTCGGGCCCAATCCTTCTTCTGTACATTCCTGGGATTTGTACTGGCTGGCAGTTATGGATGAATACAGGAAGAAGCATTACGGCTCCCTGCTTCTCAAAGAGGCGGAACAACGGGTCAGGTCCCTGGGAGGCAAGTTGCTCTGGATTGAGACCTCGGGCCGCGCACTCTATGAACCGACGAGACACTTCTACCTCAAAAACGGCTACGAGCTTGAAGCTACCCTGAGGGAATTCTACGGTCCAGATGACCCCAAACTGGTTTACAGGAAAGTCCTGTGAGAGGCTTCTGGACTGTTATTCTACAACAATAACACTATGGATGTCAAAATCGTAGAAAGCTGGAAAGAAAAGCTTAAAAGTGAGTTTGACAAAGAATATTTTGTTTCTCTGACGCAGTATGTCAGGGAAGAGTACCGTACGCGGCAAGTCTTCCCTCCCGGCCACAGGATTTTCAATGCTTTTAACCTCTGTCCGTTTGACTGTGTTAAGGTTGTTATCATCGGGCAGGATCCATACCATAACACCGGGCAGGCACACGGATTATGCTTTTCAGTCACTGACGGCACTGAGTTCCCTCCCAGCCTCATCAACATCTTCAAAGAGCTGCAGAGAGACCTCGGAATTCCTGTACCAGGATCAGGTAACCTCGAGAGATGGGCCAGGCAGGGTGTGCTTCTTCTCAATGCCATACTGACAGTCAGGGCGCACCAGGCGCTTTCACATGAAAACAAGGGATGGGAGAGATTCACTGATGCCGCAATAAGTGCACTGAACCGCGACAGGGATAATATAGTCTTTATGCTCTGGGGTAATTATGCTCAGAACAAGGGAGCCTCCATCGATCCTTCACGTCATCTGATTCTTAAGACAGTGCATCCTTCGCCACTTTCTGCCTCAAGGGGCTTCTTTGGCTGTTCGCACTTCAGCAAATGCAATGAATGGCTGACGGCAAAGGGCATTGAACCAATAGCCTGGTGATCAGGACAGCAGTCCGCGCCTTATAACTCCCAGAATCTCTTCCGGAGATTCAAACCCAAGTGAAATCCTAATCAGTCCGGGCTCAGGATATTTGGCACCCCAGACAGCCTCCACAGGCATGAGAATTGTGTGGGCATCGCCCAATGTCGGTATCAGTCTTATTTCCGGGTAAACCGCAGCAATGAACCTGTCACGTCGTGACCTCTTTTCCTCTTTTGTCTCACCGGCAAGGTCAAAGGTGACAATTGCCCCATATCCTTTTCCACCCATAAGATCAAGTGCTACAGCATGGGTGGCGTGGGTCTCAAGACCCGGGTAGAGAACGCTTCCTACCTCAGGGGACGACTGCAGCAGCGTTGCCACACCGGCAGCGTTTTTACACTGCTGCATGAATCGAAGCTCAAAAGAAGAGAGCTGTGTCTGCAACCTGTAAGCGTCATCAGGAGACAGCATATGACCTACGAATTTGCGGTACTCTATTGCACTCTTCATCAGTTCATTGTCATTGCCGCATATCACCCCTGCGGTCAGGTTGCCGTGACCGGAAAGATACTTTGTGGCGCTGTGAATGACCAGGTCTGCACCGTCATCGAGCGGCTTCCATAAAAGCGGCGTGGCAAAGGTATTATCAATGATTACCCTGGCCCCGTATTTCTTTGCCAGCTGAATGATCCTCCTTCCTTCAGCAACAATCAGGAGAGGATTGGAAATAGTCTCAAAATATAAGATGTCAGGTTTTGTTTCGGAAATCATTTTCTCCAACAGGTCATAATCGTATGAGGCGCCTTCCGGTTTGAAGAAGCTGACATCCAGACCACGACGCCTTTCAAGAACGCTGGCGATATATGACAGTGTGCCTCCGTATATCTCAGAGAAAAAGAGCCATCTGCCGGTCCTCCCGGCTTCCTGAAATACTGACAGGGCTATATCAATGGCTGCCATGCCTGATTCTGCCAGGAGAGCCCATCCGGAGCCTTCTGTCGCCATCAGAGCTTCCTCTGCGGAAACCACAGTAGGATTGCGATACCTGGAATATATGTAGAGATCCGGTTCCCTTGGATGATCTGTCTCGGCCGCAAAAGCATCGGATGTAGTCCCGGCTGTAGGTAACTCAAACCCGGCATCACGATATACCGGTGTTCTGGCGCTGTTTATCTCTTTCTTCTTCATACTCGGTAATGAAATGGTCTGATATTGATTCTTTTATATTTACAGGATTGAAATCGTCAAAGAACAAGGCTCTGTCGGCTGCTATACCGGCTATAAGAACTATTAATGCAATGACGGCAGTGATTTTGTTGCCGGGATAAAGCAGCATAAACACTGCAGGTATTGACAGCGCCCTGATATAATAGAGTGAACGGATCATCTGGCCCTTTTGAAGTGACCTGTACCTCAGGATGACCGAGACTGCTGCCAGCATTGAAAAGACGAGGAAGATAGTTGAAGGCACAATAAACCATGAGGCCATAAAGATTCCCAGGAAGAACATCTGGCCGCTGTGCAATTTCAGCATTGCTGACCTGTCCGCTGCAAAATACACCAGGTCTGCGGATATCAGCGTAATTAGTGATACCCCGGCCAGTATCAAAGGATGTATTGTACCTGGTCTGAACCAGTTAAGATAAGCCATTGCCGTTGTCAGGATAACCATCAGAATCTCGCGGCTCAGCGGAGATGAGGCCACATTGAGTATGGCTCTCCATCCCTTGGTGCGTACACCGAGGTGTGCAAAGGAAATTATCAGTGCGGCAGTAAGCATGACGGCAGGCAGTTTAACAGCCGGCACATCACCATTCAGGGCATATGCGGTGATCAGGGCCAATGCTCCTGTCACCAGCAAAGAGAAGATAATCAGGCTCCATTCTTTAATCAGTTTGGTCACAGGAACCGGTTGATTATTCTCCTCATCATCCTCTTCAACGGGTATTATCAGCGGACCTGACCTTTCATTCGTTCCCCTGAGCTTAAGTGAAGGTCTGATGCCTGTCTCAGGGAACCACTCAGCGTCAGGTGAAGGAAACTCATCGAGCTCTGTAATCCTCAGTGCACCGGTTGGACAGGCGGTGACACACGCTGGCTCAACTCCATCAGCAGCTCTTGCAGTACAGAAATGGCACTTTTCTATGTAACCTTTTGCTTCATTGATCTTCGGAGCATCATAAGGACATCTCCAGGTGCAGTAGCGGCATCCCATGCATTTTTCCTGGTGATGGATCACCGCACCCGTGCTGTCAAGAGTGTAAGCCAGGGCCGGGCAGCCCTCCAGGCAGGAGGGCTTCTCACAGTGGTTACAGGCAATCGAGATGTTGATAACACTTAGGAGAGGCAAAGCTTCACTGTTCCAGGAGCGTACGCTTCTCGTACCGGGCTGAAACCCGTTCTCGAGCATGCAGGCTGCGTTGCAGGCATTGCATGCGACACATAATGCAGCATCAAAATCAAATCCTCTTCTCATGGTGCTTTTTCCACTCCTACCCTTGTATTATGAAAGGCTGCCCCATGTCCCATATCTGTCTCAGCCGGTGTGACGAGTGCGTTCACACCTCCTCCTTCATTAAGCCAGACACCGTTTGGAAAAACAATACTGCCTTTCCTGACCCTTGCCGAAATTTTCACCCTGCCCCTGACCTCACCGCCGGAGTTGAAAACCCTGATCAGGTCACCGCTCTTAAGTTCCAGTTTACGGGCATCGGCAACGGAGATCTCCCAGGCGGGCTCATCCGTCACGCTCCTGATCACCTCAAGATTTCCGAACTGTGAATGAATGCGCGAGGCAACGCATGGCGTCATCAGTCTGAAAGGAAGATGCTCTTCATTGAAGTTGTCCGGAGGATCGAATGAAGGCAGCGGATTAACCCCCCACAGTTTGACGGCACTGTCGGACCATAGTTCTATCTTTCCTGAAGCAGTGCTGAATTTCCTGTTGCTGTAAGCGATCTCTTCCGACTGCCCGGGAATCACCGGTCCTTCCTTCAGGCGGCTGACAGAGAATCCGTCTGCCTGGCTTACGCGATCTGCGAGCCAGCAGTCATATTCATCAGGTGCAGGTATGCCGCCTGCACCGGTAACATCCATTCCCATCTTACCGGCAAGACGGAAATATATTTCGCTCTCGGGCATCACCTCACCGGGGGAGTCGATGACAGCGGGTTTATATTGTACATATGGATTCCAGTATGAACTCACAACATCCGCCTGTTCAAACATGCCCTTTGCAGGCAGGACAATATCAGCCATGGCTGCGCTGTCTGTCATAAACTGGTCGACCACTACCTTGAACGGGATCGATTTCAACGCCTTGATTACTTCGTTGCTGCCCGGGAGCTGAGTGACAGGATTACCTCTTTCGATCCAGGCCACGGCTATATCGGGATCTTTCAGGGAGAAAAAGTCCTTTGCGAATGTAGCCATGGACAAAGCCCTCCTGAAAGGTTTGTCGCGCTCCTTATCCGGATAATAGCTGAGGGGCTCAAGCGTCTCATCGAAGACATAGCCCTGCAGGTTGGCGAAGCTGAAGCCACAGCCCGGCATTCCGATCTTTCCGGTGATGACAGGGATAGCGAGTATTGAGCGTATTGTCTGGCCGCCGTTTGTGTACCTCTGCAGGCCATAGCCAGGCACTATTGTCACCCTCTCTGTCTTACCGGTCAGGATGGCCAGCTCTTCGATCGTGGCAGCCGGAATGCCAGTGATCTTTTCAGCCTCCTCCACGGTGGTATTCAGGGAAGCTGCAAATTTTTCAAACCCGGAGACATATTTCTTAATGAAATTGTCATTCGTCAGCCGCCTGTCGATGATCACCTTAGCCATTGCAAGCGCCAAAGCTGCATCGGTGCCCGGTTTCGGGCACAGAAGCATGTCGGCCTTGTCTGCAGTGGGCGTTCTCCGCGGATCGATTACTACTATTTTTGCCCCGTTCTTTCTGGCTCTGTCGATATGAATCATTTCCTGCACGTTCGTTTCTGCAGGGTTCTTCCCCCAGATGATCACGAGCTGTGCGTTGGCCAGATCCCACGGAACATTATGTTTTATGCTGCCAAGTGTCAGCCTCACTGCTTCAAGTCCTGCCGGCCAGCAGAGATTGCCGTAAGTGGTAGTGGCGCCGCCGAATCGTTTCCAGAAGATGGTGGAAATATCATTACTTAAGCCTGAGCAGCCGCTTCCCTTATAAAACAGAACGGAGTGCGGACCGTGTGCAGCGCGGGCTCCGAGCAGTTTTTCAGAAATTGTTTCCAGTGCCTCATCCTGGCTGATCCGGGTGAAAGTGCCGTCATTTCCTCGTTTAAGCGGATAAAGCAGGCGCGACGGTGAAAACTCGCGCTCGAGATAAGAAAGACCTTTTATGCATGGTCCTTCCGGGGTTGCCAGGTTACCGGCATACGGGAGGATACGCCTGACCTTTCCACCCTCGGTGAATACCCTGAATGAACAGGTGCTGTAACAGTTACGCGGACAGACGGTAATAAATTCCTTCATCAGGGAATGATAGATGCGTTACCCGGACAAAAGATACAAAAAATGTGGTAACAGGCTAGATCTTTTCCAGGCAATCGCCCCTGATCCAACCCTTATTTCCGTCAGGCAGCTGCACCTCCAGGTAATCGCCAAGCTCTTTCTCGACTTTCACTGTTGTTCCTGAATGGATGACGAACAGCTCGCTGCTGCTCTCGCCGGGTTCGCTCCTGCCGGTCACAATACTGCAGGTGACAACAGCATTTTTATTCTTGTTGATGAGTGAATTGTTATTTATCGCCAGGCCAATGAAAAGAACAGTGAGTATCAGGGCAGCCAGTGACAGCCAGAACGACAGTAACCGTCCGCTGGCTCTGGCCTTTGTAAGAAAGATAACGGCAAACAACAGTGAGGCAATGAATAGCAGCAGAGCTGCCACTGCCCATGTATTTGTCGGGGCAAGAAGTGAAAGGAAATTGAACCATCGGACGAAGAACAGCTCCGGAACGGGCTCAAACTTATCAGTTACCCTGCTGCGCGCAATCTGAAGGTTATAGTTGATATCTTCATCGGCCGGGGCGATCAGCCTTGCCCGTTCATAGAAGAGGATGGCTGAGGCATTGTCTCCGCTTTTGAAGAAAGCATTGCCGGCATTGTAAAGCATGTCCTCGCTTTTGTAGCCGTCGTCAAAGAGTTTCCTGTAAACAGCCGCAGCGCCTGAGTAGTCGCCTGAGCTGTAAAGCTGTCCGGCCTGGGCATACCTCTCTTCAGGCGTCTGTGCAGTAGCTTGTAGTAAAAAGATAATCAGCAGCGTACAAAAAACAGTTACTCTCCTCATCTCCTGTGCCTTTTAGTCAAGTACATTATCGAGTTTGCCTATCAGAGCAGCTGCTCTTTTATATAAACCGGCAGGGCTCTCCCCTTCCGACGAGCGCGAATAACGCGAGTATTCTGTAGCAGAAAGTACAAGATCAAGTTCGGTGATCACTGCTTCATCCACTTTGCATGCCCTAAGTGCGGTATAGCAATTGTCCTTTGTGAGGTCGGATGGTGCGATTGCAAGTTTATCCCCCAGATATCCCCACAGGGCTTTAGCCAGTTCGGCATTGGCCATTTCAGGCTTGGCTGTATCAAGGAGCGACCGGGCTTTTGAAAGCCTCCTGCGCGCAACCTTTGATGCCTTGCGGTTGCGCAGTCCTTTAATATCGGCATTGCGTTTCATCTGCTCGCGGCGGAGAAGAAGGATAACCACAGTCAGGAAGAGTGCAAGGGCAAACCACAGCCAGTAATACGTTCTTGAGACGAGAGATGAAGGCCGGAAGTCCAGCCTGCTCTCACCGTTCCTGAAGTACCTGATATCCTGGCCGAGGTACTTGACTTCTTCGCCCGGCACATAGGCCGGCGTCGAAGTCTCACCCGCACCGGTGCTTCCTGTCACATTTACGGTGTAACCTTCGGTCCGGAGAGTTATGTACTTCTCCTTTGTGGCATCGAATACAGTGTATGAAACAGGAGGAAGCTCAAAGGTGCCGGTGTTCCGCGGTATGAGAAGAAACTCAAATGTCTTTGTGCCAGTTGATGTGCCGGAACTTTTGACTGTCACTTTGGGGTCATATTTTTCTATCCCCTGCGGGAAGTTGATGACCGGTGCTCCAGCCAGATTGAGGTTTCCGGTACCTTTCAGCGTCAGAGTGTATGTCATTGCATCATTGACCTCCACATCTGTTTTTGAGAGAGACGATGAAAGATCAAAGGAACCCACTGCCCCGTGGAAGTCGGCAGGTCTCGGCTCCGGCAGAGGCTTTACTTTTATCACTGCCGGCTTTGTTGAGACCTTCATGGCCACCGTGGTGACATTAGAAAAGAAATTGTCAAAAAACGGATCGCTGGCCCCGGTCCGCTGCTGCACCAGGGCGGTTATATGCACGGTGTCAACCCGGAGGTCACCGGAGATCTGCGGATAAAGAACAAAACGCTGAAGAACGCCTGTGCCGTACTGAACCCCGTCGATGACCTCTGACTCCAGGTTCTTCAGGGGCGGAGTTTCAATGTCCTCGCGGAGAAACCCTTTGAAATCAGGATATTTGAGTTCGTTTATGCCTGAAAGATTGATGCGGGTGTACAGTTTTAGTGTTGCAGTTATCGGTTGTCCGACATATACCTCCCTGGTGCTCAGCAGCAGTCGAAGCGACAATTCCGAACCTGATGCGGGAGCAGCCTCCCTGCCTTGCTGGACGCCCTGTGCACCCTGTGTTCCCTGGACGCCCTGTGCATTCCGGGCAGGGGCGGCACCCTCAGCTGTTATATCTATCTCCAGCGGTAAACAGCTGACAGTAATTTTCTTTGATTCATACTGAGCTGGTGCAATAGTATATTTCCCGGGTGTTGACGCCACTACATAATAAATAAGTGTCGTGGTTGAAGTGGAGTTCATCTGGCCGTTGATCCACTGAACGTTACGGCTTGTCGATGACTGCGGGCCGGAGACTGTGAACGACGGGTCGAAGGCAGGCGGCAGAAAACGTCCTTCCGTGGAGTTTACAGAATAGACTAACCTGAACCTCTCTCCGGCGGCAGCACTCTGAGGAGCATCTACAGTAAGGGTTATATCCTGTGCGGCCAGGGAAAATGCCGTCAGCATGTAAACCATTGTGAGCATATAGCTTCTCATCGACGTCAAAATTACCAATTTTTAATCACCCTTACTTTAGCCCCGGCTGCCTTGTCACGCTGCACTTTTTCCTGGGTTGCCTTCTCGTTTGCCGAAAGGGCATCCAGAAGACGTTTAGCATCTTCCCGGCTTATAGATTGCTGCTGGCCCTGCCCCTGCTTTTCCTGCTGATCCTTCTGGTCTTGCTGATTCTGCTGCTGATCGTCCTTTGTTTCTGATCCTGTCGTCCTGTTTGTTCTTATCCTTCTGCTGATCCTGCTTCTGGTCTTTCTGCTGTTGCTGCCTCTGCTCTTCCTGCTTCTTCAGCTGATCCTGGGCATACCCAAGATTGTATTTGGCCTCAGAATTTTCAGGGTCAAGCATCAGGGAATTGATATAAGCCTTTATGCTCTCTTCGAACTTCTGGTCTTTAAGCAATGAATTGCCCAGGTTATAAAAGCTCTGAGCCTGTTTCAGGGAGTCATCCGTACTGCCTGAGGCAGCCCTGTTAAATTCTTCCGCAGCCTCACCGAACCTGCCCTGTTTATACAAGGCATCACCGAGGTTGAAGCCTGAATCATACGTAGATTTATCCTGAGCCTGAGCACGCCGGTACATGCCTTCACTCCCGGCAAACTCACTCTTCTTATAGAGCCTGTTTCCCTTTCTTATGTACTCTCTTTCCTCCTGTCCCAGCAGAGTGGCATGTAACAGCAGCAGGCACAGGGCTGTCATGATGACTTTATTTATATTACCTCCTTTCATGACTGTGGAACTTTTACATCCTTTTCTATAATCCCCAATCGCCTCAATAAATGATTCTTCCGATCCATAAGTAATACATCGATGGTCAGCAGGATAAACATTATCACAGCAGGAACAAGGAATTGGTCATTATATTCGGTATACATCACCGTGTCGGTCTCCGACTTCTTCATCCGGCCAATATCATTGTATATCTCATTAAGCCCGATGCTGGTATTATTGGCTCTTACATACCGTCCTCCCGTCAGTGAGGCTATCTCCTGTAGTCCCTTTTCGTCTAGCTTTGATATTACTGTATTTCCATCCCTGTCCTTGAGATAGTCAGTCCTGTTTCCCGTTTTCAACGGAATAGGAGAGCCGTCCGGCGAACCTATACCGATAGTATGTATTACCACACCTTTTTCAGCGGCTGCCTTTGCGGCAGTAATGGCATCATCTTCGTGATTTTCGCCGTCGGTAATTATTATCAGCGCTTTGCTTCTTTCGCTTTCCTGGGAGAATGATCTCATTCCGAGATCAATGGCTGCCCCAATAGCTGTACCCTGCTTGGAGACGGCATCAGGTCCTGCCGATTCCAGGAACATCTTTGCGGAGAGGTAATCGTTAGTAACAGGTATCTGGGTATATGCGTCACCGGCGAAAAGAATAAGTCCTATCCTGTCATCCCTGAGCTGGTCAACGAGTTGTGCGATAGCCTGCCTGGCCCTCTCAAGCCTTGAAGGTGTGATATCGGCAGCAAGCATTGAGTTGCTCACATCAAGAGCAATGATAACCTCAACCCCCTCACGTTTGACCTGTTCGAGTCTCGAACCAAACTGCGGCCTGGCTACCGTCAGCACCCCAAAAACAAAAGCCAGAAGCCTGATGAAGAATTTAGCCGCCATCCTGCCGGTTGAGAAATCGGGCAACAGCCTCCTGACCAGGTCAGGTTCACCAAAGCGCTCCCTGGCAATTCTTCTTCTCCTGTTACCCATTATCCATATTAAAATGAACAACGGTACCATGAGGAGCAGGTAGAGCATATCAGGCTGTGCAAATCTGAACGTATCCATCGCTGCGTTATGACATGTTTCTCATCAACAAATACCTGAAAAGAAGCTCGAGGGTGAGGATAATGGCAGCAGCAAGAGCCCAGGGCATGAATACCTCCTCGCGTTTGCTGTGTTCCCTTGTCTCCATCTTTGATTTTTCAAGCTTATCTATCTCGCCGTAAACTTTCTGCAGGCTCGTGTTGTCAACGGCTCTGAAATACTCTCCTCCTGTCAGATCGGCTATCTTTCTGAGGAGAGCTTCGTCAATCTCCACCTGCATCTTCTGGTACCTCAACCCGAATGGTGTCTGGACAGGATAGTCGGCGTAACCCATGCTTCCGACTCCGATAGTATAAACTCTGATTCCAAAGGTCTCGGCTATCTCAGCAGCGGTGACGGGGTCGATGGAACCCATGTTATTAACCCCGTCAGTAAGCAGGATAATAACCTTGCTGATAGCATCAGAATCCTTAATCCTGTTTATTGCAGTCGCCAATCCGACGCCTATTGCGGTTCCGTCCTCAATGATGCCGCTCTTTACTTCTCTGAGGAGGTTGATCAGCACTGCATGATCTGTTGTCAAAGGACACTCTGTAAAGCTCTCACCACTGAAGACAGTCAGTCCAATCCGGTCGTACGGTCTGCCGCTGATAAATTCAGTAGCAACATTCTTGGACGCTTCCAGCCTGTCAGGACTGAAGTCGCGGGCCAGCATACTGCCTGAAACATCAAGCGCCATGACAATATCAATCCCCTCAGTGGTCGAGCTTTGCCATTTGTCTACATTCTGAGGCCTGGCGATAACTATGATCACGAGGGCAATTGCTATCAGTCTCAGCGCGAAAAGAACATGACGGAGCCAGTGGCGGAAGGTCTTCCGGCCACCATCAAGAAAACCGGCAGTCGACATTTTAATTGCAGCGTGTGATTTGCCGCGGCGGTAAATATAATAGGCCAGCAGGAGAGGTATCAGCAACAGGAACCAGAGGAACCATCCGTTCTCAAAAACGATGTTATGCATCCTTCCCTCCTTTCCCGCTAATCTCCTCAGGGGTCACGTCAGATTTGCGTGTCAGCTCAACAAATCTTACGCCGTCACTGTGAGATTTCTCATGTATATCGCTCTGTGGCAGATATTTGGCAAATTTTACCATATCAGATACCGACAGCAGTTCCTTTACAAGTGACATCTGATCATGGGTAGTCACCGCGGCTTTCTGCAGCATGCGTACAGTTTCGTCGGTTGTAAGTTCAGGAGACATTATGCCATACCGGTCATCAATATATCTTCGAAGGATATCTGAAAGTCTTGAATAATACTCCTTCACCTCACCCTTCTGCCACAGTTCTTCATCCTTAAGGCGGTACAGCTCACGCAACGCAATCACGTGTGCCGGCTCCACCGGAGCCGGAGGCCTGACAAACCTTCTCAGCGGATTTCTGGGCAGTAACCTTGCCAGGAGGTAAATGACTGCCAGGGCAATGATGGCGATGACCAGCCATGGCAATATCTCGCTGAAGGTCACGGGTGCCGTCCTGGGAGGTACAATATCAAAAATAACATCTGTAGTGTCCTGCGGGGTGATAGCCGGGCGGTTGACCCTGAGAAACGAATAATCAGAGTAATATCTTTTCAGGCTGTCACCTGAAAGATACTCCGCATAAAACGGGGGTATGGAATATGTGCCGGAATCAAAGCCGGTAATGAGATACCTGTCTGTAACTGTCAGTTTTCCATCGGGTGATATAACTGTATCACGGTCGCTCCTGCCGAGGATAATTATTTTACCTGCCAGGGTGTCTGTCATTGTACTCAGGGCAGCGTTAATGCCGGATGGTATGGTTGCAGATACGGAAAAGCCGATCTGATCACCTATTATAATGGATGACGTGTCAGGCGATGACTTCACAACAATATCCTGTGGATAAGCAGCGATAAAAAACATCAACAGTGCAACCAGTGTAAGCGCTCTTCTCATTTTACTATCTGTGTTTGAAGAGTGAAATCAGAGGTTTGATGTAATCATCACCCGTGCTGACAGTTGCGGCATCGACGCCGCAGCTTATGAACGCACTGCTGACGGTTTCGTCGTGAAGTTTCCATCGCTCAGCATACTCTTTTCTGATCCTTGCCGATGAAGTGTCTGTCCACTTTTCGGTGCCGGTCTCAGGATCTGCTACCCGTATAAATCCAACATCAGGTATTTCTTTCTCGCGTCTGTCACTGATATTCAGTGCCACAAGGTCGTGCTTGCCGGATGCAATGCGCAGCGCTTCAACAAACGTTGGCGCCATAAAGTCAGACAGGATGAAGGCTGTGCAGCGCTTCCTTATGACATTGGTCAGAAAGCGAAGGGGTTCACTGAGTGAGGTGCCTGACGACTGCGGCTCAAAGCTCAGCATCTCGCGAACTATTCGAAGCATATGAGCCCTTCCTTTCTTGGGGGGAATGTATTTCTCCACTTTGTCTGAGAAGAGTATAAGGCCCACTTTATCATTATTGGCAATCACGGAATATGCAAGAACTGCTGCTATCTCCGTCATCATCTCACGCTTGGTGCCTGACACGGTGCCGAAGTCGCCTGACCGGCTGACATCGACAAGAAGCATCACTGTAAGTTCGCGCTCTTCTTCAAAGATCTTGACATAGGGATGTCCGAACCGTGCCGTCACATTCCAGTCGATACTGCGTATGTCGTCACCGAACTGATACTCACGTACCTCGCTGAAAGCCATGCCTCTCCCGCGGAAAGCGCTGTGATACTCCCCTGCAAAGATCTGGCGTGTCAGACCACGTGACCTTATTTCGATTTTCCTGACCTTCTTAAGCAGCTCTGTCGTTTCCACTTTTCCCCTTTTGCTGTGTCCTCTGATATGTTATTGTAAAAAACCAGGTCTCATTTTTAAGACGTATCGATATTTCATCGCCTCCTGACCTGTGGGTCCAACTGTCTTTTTCCGCCGGCTTATAGAGACTGTCAAGTTCATTTCTCCTGTCATCAAGAAAACTGTTGTCATAGGTTATCCTTACCCCGTTGCATTTTCCTTTTTCATCGATGAAAATGACCCAGGTCTCGTTCTCGTTACCGGATGAATATTTAAGATATCTGAATGTGTCGTTCTTTACTTTGTTGTCTATTGTCAGGCCAGGGTTCTCCTTTGACATGATCATCCTGATGCTATGTTCATTCAGTCCGATGAAATCCTGTGCCCTCACAGAGCAGAATGAAATAAGAAGCAGTAATATGATCAGTGCTCTTTTCATTCTTCCTACGGAACTTCGACAGTATTCAGTATTTCTGTAATTATCTGGTCCTGAGTTATATTCTCGGCTTCGGCTTCATAGGTGAGCCCTATGCGGTGTCTCAGTACATCGGCGCAGAGGAACCGTACATCTTCAGGGACTACAAAGCCTCTTCTCTTAATGAAGGCGAATGCTTTTGCCGCAAGTGCCAGGTTAATGCCGCCCCTGGGGGATGCGCCGTAGGAAATCAGCGGAGAGAATTTTGCCAGTCCGAATTTCTCCGGTTCCCTTGTGGCGAAGATAATATCAAGGATATAGTTTTCGATCTTTTCATCAAGATAGACCTCCCTCACCACACTGCGTGCCCTCATGATATCGTCAGGCTTAAGGATGCTCTTTGCCGTCGGGAACTCGCTTGCAAGGTTCTCACGGATAATCATCCTCTCTTCTTCTTTTTCAGGGTAAGTGATTACCACCTTGAGCATGAACCTGTCAACCTGGGCCTCGGGCAGCGGATAGGTTCCCTCCTGCTCGATGGGGTTCTGTGTGGCAAGAACGATGAATGGCTCGTCGAGCTTGTAGGTGTTTTCGCCTATTGTAACCTGTCTCTCCTGCATTGCCTCGAGCAGTGCACTCTGCACTTTTGCAGGTGAGCGGTTGATCTCGTCGGCAAGAATGAAGTTTGCAAATATAGGGCCCTTGCGGACAACAAACTCCTCCTTCTTCTGACTGTATATCATCGTTCCGATGAGGTCAGCCGGAAGGAGATCGGGGGTAAACTGTATCCTGCTGAACTTCGTATCTATGATCGAAGCCAGCGTTTTTATGGCCAGTGTCTTCGCCAGGCCGGGGACGCCCTCAAGCAGTATGTGACCGTTGGAGAGCAGTCCTATGAGCAGTGAGTCAGTCAGATGACGCTGCCCGACAATGACCTTGTTTATTTCCTGCCTCAGCAAGTCGACGAAGGCACTTTCCTTTTCGATCTTCTCATTCAGAAGCCTGATATCTGTCGTGTGTTCCATAGTATTTATTGTGTTGTTTCTACTCTGCGGAAAAACATCCGCAAAGATCATTTCGGATATTAAAATATCGTGTTAAAGATTGTTAAAGAAGTGTTAAAGCTATTGGCCGAACCCGGAGTGTTTGAAAAGCCTTACAATGATAATCAGAACGAGCGGTATAAGGGCGGGATTAATGCCCTGTCCTGCTATAAGTGATACAGGAATCCACAGTAACGAAATGATGAGGGCGATTCTGCTAAGCAGAACAGCCTTCTTTCCTGCCAGGATGTAGCCCGTCAGCACAGGAATCAGTGGATTGATGCCAAGGATAAGCAGGTTAAAATGGAGTGCATCGTGCTCGGAGAAGAAATTGGTGAATATAAGCAGAAGGGCAAGTACCGAAAAGATAATATAGAGAACTATGTCTGTAATGCGTCCCAGTAACGGCTTGCCAAGGACAAAAGTGACAAGTATGACAAAAAGCAGAACGAGGTAAAACACAAGCTGCGGCATCCACGTCCGGGCCCCGGCTGAGACAGCGGGCATGTCAACGACTGTAACAGGCTCTCCTAAAATTGGTTCACGATTTCCATCATGAACAATGACGGAAGCCGACAGGTTTTCCATCAGGTAGGCCGGAAGGAACATTTCATCGGCAGGTGAAGCCTTTCTGTCAGCCTGCAGTCCGAGAAGCATGTCTGCCCCGAAATCGATCCACGGCAGAACCTTCTGGTTTGGGTCAACGAGCTGCCTGAAACTCTTTTGCTTCTCCTTTACCGGGAAGATGATTGAATCTGATGCCGAAGCTACAAGGATGTCGCGGATGCGTGTGGCGCAGTTGTCAAAGAAAAAGTCATACCTGTATTTGACGTTTTCGGGCTTCAGGTTCTCGTTTATCAGGGAAAAAAGCTTCCTTTTTTCAGCGGTGGTGAGATTAAGAGGCTGAGACCATACAGCACGCCCTTCGTTGACATATTCGTAAATGAAAGTGTCATAACTGTATGAACCAAGCATGTAGTCAAGTCTTCCCTTTGCAAAGCGGAATGCAAAATTCGGAGTTGAGAAGTCGAATATGCCCCAGTTGTACACCCTGTCAATTTCAGTGCCACTTACACAGATACGCAGTGCGGTATGCCCGTAAATGGAGTAGGTTGCATTGCCGGGAGCGCAGGTGAGGAGATATACATCTGCATTCTCAGTCACCTGTGCACTGGTGAGCTGGCATAACAGCATCATAAACAAGAGGGAAAGAAGTGCGGTTCTTTTCATTTGAAGCGATTAACTATGTAAACGTAATAAAAAAAATGAAACTTACTTTTCTTCAGCCCATGCATTGGCTGCTCTTACGGCACGGTTCCATCCCCTGATCAGGGAGACAGTCTCTTCAGGTTTTATTGCCGGAGAGAACGTCCTGTCCATCTGCCACTGCCTCCTGATTTCATCTGGGCCGCTCCAGTACCCGGATGCCAGTCCTGCCAGGTAAGCAGCACCCTGAGCGGTGGTCTCAGTGATCTTCGGACGTACGACACATGTTTGCAGCAGGTCAGCCTGAAATTGCATGAGACTGTTATTGACAGTGGCTCCTCCATCAACTCTTAACTCCTTGATATCTATGTTTGAATCACTCTTCATTGCAAGTAAAACATCAAGTGTCTGGTAGGCAATGCTGTCGAGTGCGGCACGCGCAATATGAGCTGCCGTTGAGCCCCGGGTAAGACCTGTAATCGTTCCCCGGGTATACTGATTCCAGTACGGGGCACCCAATCCTGCAAAGGCAGGTACGAAATATACACCCTCGCTCGACCGCACTTTTGCCGCCAGTTTTTCAACATCCGCAGATGATTTGATAACACCGAGGCTGTCACGGAGCCACTGCACTACGGCGCCGGCAATAAATATACTTCCTTCAAGGGCATAATCAGTCCTGTCACCAATCTTCCATGCCACTGTAGTCAGCAGCCTGTTCTTCGACTCTATCGGTTTGGTTCCGATATTCATCATCATGAAGCACCCGGTCCCGTAGGTGTTCTTAACCATACCCTGATCAACGCACATCTGGCCGAAGAGGGCAGCCTGCTGATCTCCTGCAATACCTGCGACGGGGATCTGCGACATGAATGTACCGGAAGTAATCCCGTAGACCTCGCTGGAAGACCGTACTTCAGGCAGCATGCTTGCCGGAATGTCAAAAATCTTTAGAAGTTCTTTATCCCATACCAGTGTGTGTATATTAAAAAGCATGGTCCTGGAAGCGTTCGAAACATCTGTTACGTGCAGCCTGCCCTCAGTAAGATTCCACACCAGCCATGTGTCAATCGTACCGAATGCCAGCTCACCCCTTTCTGCCTGAGCCCGCGCACCGCTGACATTTTTCAGTATCCAACTGATCTTGGTAGCGGAAAAATAAGCGTCCGCAATAAGTCCGGTTTTCTCAACGATAACTTTGTCAAGTCCCTCCTCTTTCAGCTGGTCGCAATAGGCTGATGTCCGCCTGTCCTGCCAGACAATGGCATTATATATGGGCTTTCCGGTCTTTCTGTTCCAGACAACTGTCGTTTCACGCTGGTTTGTGATGCCTATCGCCGCAATGCCGGAACTTTCTATTCTGGCTTTGGCCATTGCCTCAAGTGCCACACCCTTCTGGGTTGACCATATCTCTTCAGGGTCATGTTCAACCCATCCCGGTTGCGGGAAATATTGTTTGAATTCCTTCCGGGCAGTAGCGACTGGTAATCCACTGTTATTAAATACAATAGCTCTGGAACTTGTTGTCCCCTGGTCAAGAGCGAGGATATATTTCTTCATTTGAGTATTTCCGGATTTTGAAAATGACATCCTAAGATAATGCAATTTTTAAGACCTCCGGCATTGAGGTCGCCCGTAAGCGTTGGCGCATCCGTGCTCATGTCACGGTTGCTCACCTTCTGTCAGTGCATACTGTACAATATTTGATGAAAGTACAATATTGTTTTTCGAATGTTAAGATGTAAATTTGATTGTTGCATAAATTATCTGTCATGAAAGGGAATTATGTCATAACCATCGGACGTCAACTTGGCAGCGGAGGCCGGGATATAGGTCATAAGCTGGCCGCCCAGCTTAACCTGTTGTTCTTTGATAAGGAACTGATCAGGATTGCTGCGCAGGAGAGCGGTATTAAAGAAGATATTTTCGAAGAGGCTGATGAGAAAAAGACAAATTCTCTCTTTGGGGGTTTACTTGATCTGCGGGGGTTTCTGACGGATGATGCCTACACCAATTATTATCTGAGCAACGAGGCGCTGTTTAAGATTCAGAGTGATGTCATACGCAAGCTTGCCGGTGAGAAATCGTGCCTCTTCGTTGGACGGTGCGCCGATTATGTGCTCAAGGATCACCCCCGGTGCCTGAAGGTGTTTATCAGTGCAGACATGAGTGACCGGATCAGACGCGTTGTTGCCGTTCAGAATATCAGTGAAAGCAAAGCGGAAGAATTTATCCAGAAAATGGATAGAAAACGTGCTGAATATTACAATTACTTCAGCGGAAGGGTATGGGGAGCGGCTCAGTCATATGACATGTGTATCAACTCCTCCTTCCTCGGAATTGATGAGACTGTTGAAGTTATCCGAAGGTTTGCGGAGAAAAGATTTTTAATGTAGGGTTAACTTGCAGGCAGAGCACGGCGGCCTACCCGATCTTTACCGATGTCATCGTAATGGAACCGCCGACGGCCTTATCATTGGACAGTGTCACAGTGTCTCCCTCGTCTTTTAATCCCAGAGATTAAAGCAACGGCATGTACTGTATTATTATAGGTTGACAGAAGTATTTTTTTAAATTTATGCCAGATAAATAATGTCATGGATAAGATAATGGGGTTTCTTGCACCGGTCGCGATCATGGCCGTGATCTTTATTCTTAATGCATTCCTTCCCGGCAGATGGGTCAGCGGCTATATACCAAAGCCGGGATCACCTGAAAAAATGAGATATCATCTTAATGGAATATTTGTGTTCTTAGTGATGGTTGGCTTATGGGTGGTGCTTGGAATAACGGATATCATTTCCTTTGATTATCTGTATCACTACAGATGGTATGGCCTCGCAGGAGCATGCATGCTGGGAATAATTTTCAGCCTCGTTCTGGTTTTACCCCGAAAGCCTGTCAGACAGTCGTTGGCAGCAGATCTCTTCTTTGGGAGAACAGAGAACCTCCAACTCATGAAAGGAAGGGTAGACATGAAAATGTGGCTCTATCTCGCAGGAGCAACGATGCTTGAACTTAACGTTCTTAGTTTCACCGCCTATCACCTGGTAACCTATGGTGATGCTTCATCTTCTGGAATTATATTGTCTGCCAGCCTGTTGACTTATTTTTTGGTCGAGTATCTCATGTTTGAGGAGGTGCACCTTTATACTTATGACCTGTTTGCTGAGAGGATAGGGTTCAAGCTGGGATGGGGGTGCATTGTGTTCTACCCATACTTTTATCCTGTAGCCCTGTGGTCCACCGTTGCCCTGCCTGATCCCGGTACTCCCGTCTGGCTTCTTGTATTGTATGCAGTCATATTCTTCTCAGGATGGGTGCTGGCCAGAGGCGCCAACCTGCAGAAGTATTTTTTCAAGCGTGACCCGGAGAGATTATTTCTTGGCATTGAGCCGAGGATCATCGGGGATGGCAATAAGAAACTCCTGGTGAATGGCTTCTGGGGCATCAGCAGGCACATTAATTACCTCGGCGAGATACTTATGGCGACAGGGATCATACTGTGCACCGGTTACCCCGGTATGATATGGCCCTGGCTATACCCGCTCTACTACGTCCTGCTCCTCTTTACAAGGCAGAATGATGATGACAGGCGTTGTTCAGCAAAATACGGCGAGCTCTGGGATGAATATAAAAAGAGAGTGCCCTGGCGGATAATTCCGCACATCTGGTGATTCATTTGTCCAGGAAATCATACCTGTATTATATCCCGTACATTTTCCGGGTGTTGTCTCCCATGATCTTTACTGCTGTCCGGCGAGGCAGCAACCTCTGCATTATGAATGAAGCGAACCTGTTACCGTGTCCAGTGATTAATGATGGCATCCGGCCAAGCCCGGAGAGACACTCTCTGACAACCTCATCGGGCATCTGTACCGGAGGAGCGAACAGTGGTGCTTTCCCGGGTTTTGAGTTGTTATAACCTGGTGTTGAGGTCGCCCCGGCGCAACATGCCATTACATCGACACCTTTATCCTTCCACTCATACCAGAGGCTTTCAGCCAGTACCCTGCTGAAGGCTTTTGTGGCTGCATAGGTGGCAAGATAACCGCTGCCCTGGAATCCCGCCAGAGATGACATCAAAACGATTGCTCCTCTTCCTTTTTCAACCATCTTTCCTCCGAAGTGATGAACAAGTTTCATCGGGGTTATCATATTCAATCTGGCGGCCTGATCGTGGCCTTGTGACGGGTGCCCGAGGAAGGCACCGATATATGAAAGTGCGGCATTATAAACCAGAAAGTCAATTTCCTGTCCGTTAAGTGATTCTGTTAACTTCTCTGCTGCCTCTTTGTCAGACAGGTCACAATCCACACACCTGACCCCGACATTATACCTGTCAGACAGTATGTCTGCCAGTTTTTGCAGAGGCTCCGCCCTCCTGGCAACAAGGATTAAATTGAACCCTTCTGCTGCCAGTGAAGAAGCAAAGGCAGCGCCTATTCCTTCAGAAGCGCCTGCTATCATGGCTGTGCTCCCGTATTTATTTGTTAAGCTCATATCCAAATATATTATTTACCGGCAGAAGTTTTTCACTTCGGAGCAAAAAAAAGTCCCGCCATACAGGCGGGACCAAGGTCATTAAATGTGCATTATATTTTCAACTATGCAAGTTTCACATTAACGGCATTTAATCCTTTTTTACCTTCCTGGAGATCGAATGTTACTTCGTCATTCTCTTTGATTCTGTCGATGAGACCTGATGAATGCACAAAATACTCTTTAGGTGAGTTAGCGTCCTTGATAAATCCAAATCCTTTGGATTCATTGAAAAATTTGACAATTCCTTTATTCATTGATGTTGTTTTAAATTACGGCGCAAATGTAACTGCTATTTTTATATAATGTATCATTTATGCCATTTATTATTATTAATTTTTTTCCGGGAACAGGAAATAAAGGCTAATTTTTCCAGAAAGATCTGGTAAACAGCGCAATAACAGGAAACAACTCCAGACGGCCAAGGAACATCAAAACAACCATAGTCACCTTCCCTGTCATGGTGAAATGTGCAAAATTGCCCATATTTCCGGATGCACCGAGACCCGGGCCAATGCCTGCCATAGACGTGGCGGCTGCACCGGCTGATTCCTGTATAGGGATACCAGAGACAACCATAATTAGAGTTCCGATGACAAAAATAACCAGATAGAGTTGTATAAAGACTGTCATCAGATGATTGATTTCTTCAGGAACGATCTTGCCGTTAAGCTTGACAGGCACTACAGCATTCGGGTGAAGAAGCCGTACTATTACACTTCTGAGGTTTTTTAGTGAGATGAGGTGCCTTGCCATCTTGATGCCACCGGTGGTTGACCCTGTAGATCCGCCGGCAAACATAAGGAGAAACATGATCAGCAACCCTGCTCTTGGCCATACTGTATAATCAGTAGTGGCAAATCCTGCGCAGGCTATCTGTGAGATTGCCTGGAAATAAGCATGACGGAAAGAAGCTTCAAACGGTCTGTCAGTGCCTGTATAAAGGACCATAGTAACGCAAACAACAGCAGCAGTAGTGAAAAAGATATAAAACCAGAACTCATCATTGTTTTTCAGCTTGGTGAAGCTCCTCTTAACCAGGTAATAATAAACAACATAGCTTGTGGCCGAGAGAAACATAAAAGTAGCCATTGTATACTGAATAAGCGGAGAGTATCCTGCAATACTGGTATTTTTTGTCGAAAATCCACCAGTAGCCACCGTACCGAACGTATGGCATATGCTGTCAAACAAGTCCATGCCCTCAATTGTAAGAAAGAGTATTTCAGCAACTGTAAGGCCGATATATATTGTAAGTATTGTGTTAGCGACGGACTTGGTCCTGGGCATAAGTCTTTGCTTAAGAGACGACTCCAGTGAGAATAGACCGTATCCGCCCACCTTCAGTGTCGGTAGGATAATGATGGCGAGCAGAATAATACCAATACCCCCTATCCAGTGTGTGAGACTACGCCAGAAAAGGATTGATTTAGGCAATATTTCGACATCCCTGAGGATAGAAGCCCCTGTGGTTGTGAACCCTGAGGCAGTCTCGAACAGGATATTAACAACTCCTTTTATTTCACCACTGTAAAAATATGGAAGGGTTCCGGCAATAATCAGCATTGCCCAACCCAGGACGACAGCAAGGTATCCTTCCTTTGTCGTCACTTTCTCCTGTAATGAACTTCTTATTAAGAAGTAGATCAACAATCCGGGTACCAGGGCTGTCAGCGATGCCAGGGCAAAAGGTCCGGCTGGCTCTGAATAAATAAGGGCAACAGGGATACACAAGAGAAACGAGACCGAGGTGATTATCAGTATAAGCCCTGCAATCTTCAGGATAGACCTGATGTTTATAGTTCTCATTCTGTCCCCTGATCTTCCACGAACCGAACGGTTTGCCCGGTACAGGATTCTGAAATTAGACTCTCAGGGTTTCTGTGATTCCGGCGCGATTCGAACGCGCGACCCACAGCTTAGAAGGCTGTTGCTCTAATCCAACTGAGCTACGGAACCGTTCAGCGGTAAAAAAACCGCCGCAAATATAATCACATTTTTCCGTTTACCAACAGAATGGCATGGAGGGGAACAGTTCAGGCATTTTTCATCCAGTTGACAAGCCCCTTCTTCTCTATGATCTGCTTCAGCTCCGGAGGAAGAGGTTCAAATGTAAACTTCCTGCTGCCAACTGTCAGTGACCCTTTGTCAAAGTCAATCTCAACCTTATCACCTGGTTTATACGCCTCCACAGCCTCACGGTGTACAATGAGCGGAAGTCCCTGGTTAATGGAAGATCTGTAGAAGATGCGGTTTACCGATTTGATTATCACTGCCCTGATACCCAGATGGGCCAGTCCTACTGAAGGATGCTCACGTGAGCTTCCGCACCCGAAATTGTCACCGGCTATGATTATGTCACCTGCCCGGGCATTACTGCTGAATGACGGGTCGAAGTCGCCGAAGAGCAGCGGCAGTATTGCAGCTGCATCAGAGCTCATCACGCTGTATGTGTGCTTTCCTGCGAACATCTGGTCTGTGTTGAGATTATCAACGTCAGCATAGTTCCAGATATTTCCATCTTTCCTGTTCTCGCCCTCTTTAATGACATTTGTCGCACTCTGAGGCGGGTG
This sequence comes from uncultured Bacteroidales bacterium, assembly GCA_963743775.1. Classification (GTDB taxonomy): domain Bacteria; phylum Bacteroidota; class Bacteroidia; order Bacteroidales; family VadinHA17; genus SR-FBR-E99. The sequence continues at coordinate 474,197 of CAVURA010000002.1, read as the reverse complement.
AAAGGGAAAGACCTCAGCTCCTTTGACCTTTCGGGGATCAGTGATGACACCTGTGATTGCTGAGGCTGCCACAGTGGCAGGTGAGGCCAGGTAGATGGATGCTTCCTTGTTACCCATCCTGCCGAGAAAATTACGGTTGGCGGTGGAGATGACCGTGTGGCCGTTGGCAGGAATTCCCTGGCCAGTACCCAGACAAGGGCCGCATGAAGGACTGAGGATATTGGCGCCGGCTTCGATGAGATCGGAGACGATGCCTTCTTTTATTGCCTGCAGGTAGATTTCCTTTGAGGCGGGAATGATATGCAGCTGGAATCCGGGCTTTACCTTCTCCCCTCTCAGCACTGTTGCAGCAGTCATCAGGTCCTCAATCCTGCCATTGGTACAGGTGCCGATGAGGCCTTCATGAACCACTGTGCCGGCAACTGATGCCACAGATTTTATATTATCAACGTTATGCGGGGCAGCCACGAGCGGAAAGACCTGTGAGAGGTCTATTGATACCCGGCAGTTGTATGCGGCGTCTTCATCAGCCCATACTCCCGCTGTTGCCTCCCCTGTGTATTTCCGGAGAACATCGTCGGCAGGGAAGACTGCATTCTTGGCTCCCATTTCCGATGCCAGGTTGGCTACCGTCATCCTGTCACTGATACTCAGCGTGGAGACACCATCGCCGTGAAACTCAATTGACATGTAATTGGCGCCGTCGGAACCCAGCATGCCTATTATCCAAAGAGACAGGTCCTTTGCGCTTACGCCCGGAGCCAGTTTACCCTTTAGGTCAATTCTCATTGAAGGCGGTACAAGGAACCATGTCTCACCCCTCTTCCATATACCAGCGGCTTCGGTGCGGTCAATACCTGCAGCAAGTGCATTAAAGGCGCCCGCCGTGCAGGTGTGGCTGTCTGACCCGACAATAATCATCCCCGGCCGTGCATGGTATGACATGAGCTGGTGACAGATTCCCATCCCGGAATCATAAAACCTGATGATACCCTGTTCAGTGACTATATTGCGTATGTCCTGGTACTGTGTGGCCAGTTTTGCGTCCGCAGGCGGTGCATTATGGTCAAGGACCACCAGCATCTGCGAAGGATTGAACACCTTTGCTCCTCCCATCTTGCGAAAGGTCTGGTATATACTTGAGGTGTTATCATGGGTAAGGATGATATCAGGTTTTCTGAAGACAACGGCCCCTTCGGGAGCTCCAAGTATCTTTTCAATAAATGTCTGTGGTTTCATATCTTATAATCAGATGTTTAAATTTTCCCAAGCAGTCCGCCTTTCATATATATCTCATGCTGTGCGTCGTAGAACGGGTTTATTTTAATGGTCAGGCCGTTGCGCTCGTTGACCACCTCGCCGGTCAGCAGGTTAACAGTTATCACATCCTGATCTTTCAGGTCTATCTTTTCAAATGAATCATATGTAAGAACAGGAAAGGCGGCGTTTATGGCGTTACGTTCATAAATAGCCCCGAAGGATTTAGCTATTACAGCCTGTATTCCCAGTGAGATGAAGCAGTCCACTGCCTGCTGGCGTGAGCTGCCGCTTCCGAAGTTCTTTCCTGCGATTACAATATCGCCAGTCTGGGCTTTGCGAGAAAAATCCTTATACCCCTCGAGGTTATCAAAGGCATACTGTCCCATCTCGCGTATGTCGGTTATGGCAAGATAGCGGTTATGGAAGATCATGTCGGTGTCAATGTTATCGCGCTCAATCAGCCATACCCTTCCCCTGATAACGGTCGGGCGTTCAGCGGCAACTTGCTGCGGTTTGCTTTTCGGCGTCACCGGCTGACCGGCTGGCTTTGTATATTCAAGCGGTTCATCAGGGATTGCGTCAGGTGTCGTAATATAACCTGCGAGCGCTGAAGCGGCTACCACGGCAGGTGAAGCGAGGAAAACGCTTCCCTGGCCCTGCTTGCCCGGAAAATTACGGTTTCCCGTGCTGACAGTCACCTCACCCTTGCCGTTCTGTCCTACCTGTCCGGCTGCACAGCCTGCGCACCCGGCATTGGAGACCAGTGCTCCGGCATTCTTGAATATCTCAATAAATCCCTCGGAAAGACATTCTTTCCACACCTCGTCTGTTGAAGGGACTATCTTCAGTACCACTCCCGGGGCGACTTTTTTTCCTTTTAGTATGCCGGCGGTGACTCGCATGTCTTCGATACGGCCGTTAGTGCAGCTGCCGATAAAGGCAGAGTCAATCCTGGTGACGGGAAGCCCGCTTACGGTTACGGTGTCATGCGGCTCTCCAGGTCGTGATACCATAGGCCTGAACATTGTCACATCAATGTCAGCGGTGATTGCATAAGATGCGTCAGCGTCGGCAAATACCGGTTCAAAGGGCTCCTTGGATCTGGCACGGCAATAGCCTGTTATTTCTTCCGTGGGTGGAAAAAGGATTATTATAGCGCCCATCTCGGTGGCCATTGAGGCTATTGTTATGCGCTCGTCAAGTGTCATTTTGTCAACGGCATCTCCGTACAGCTCTATGCTGTAACCCAGAAGGGTGTTGGCTCCGTATATCTTCAGCAGGTTCAGTATCACATCTTTGGCAGTAACCCCTGCCGGCATCTCCCCGTTGAGGTTTAACCTTACCGAGGCAGGCACCTTGAACCATACTTTACCGCTGTTCCAGGCAGCGGCGATATCCATGTCGCCCATGCCCTGTCCGAACGCACCCACGGCGCCAAGGATATTGGCGTGCGAGTCGGTCGATACTGCGGTGGCGCCGGGCCAGACGTATCCTTCCTCGATAAGAAGATGAGTACCTATACCGGCATTGATATCATATACCCTGATATCGTTATTGCGTGCAAACTGCCTGCAGATGTGCTGGTTGACAGCATATTTCTGGTCCGACCCCGTGGGGTTGCAGTCGAACGTAAAGAATGTCCTGGCAGGGTTATCAACCGAAAGGCCGAAGTCATTAAGGTTCTTTACCACATTGGCACCGCCGAAATCCCTGGCTGCACGGGCGTCAATACTTATATCGATAATGTCCCCGGGTTTTACGGCATCATATTTTGAATGAGATGCAATGATCTTTTCTGTGATAGTCATTCCCATGATTTACGTGTTTTGGTATTCATCCGGAGGCAAAATTAGCATTCCGGTTCGGTTTTCATAATGAATAAGATCATTCGTCGGACCGCGAAGTGATAAAAGGTCAGGCCCTGGTTTTCAGCTTCTGTACTGTGCCCGGTAATCCCGTGCAGACATGCCCGCGTGCTTTCTGAACTGCTTGTTGAAGTTTGATACAGTGGCAAAGCCGCATTCAAAGACGATCTCGTTTATCTGGTGGTCTGTCTCGCGAAGCAGATAGCATGCTTTGTTCGTCCTTACCTGGTTAACATAATCAACAAAGCCGCTGCCTGTACTGCGTGAGAAGAAACGGCTGAACGAATGGGGGCTCATCTGCGCTACGGCAGAAACCTCTTTAATGGGTATGGGCCTGAAAAAATTCTCCCTGACAAAGCCGCAGACCTCTGTGAGGCGGCTGTCTGTCATTTCGTGGCCACTTTCAGGAACCTCTCCTGAAAGCAGCTTATACTTCTCTGCTGAACAAAGTATCTCCAGAAGCTGGAAAAGGCTGACCATCTTCTTCATCCCTGTCTCGGTAAGCATCCTTCGCATTGGCTCTTCGGCTGCCATGCCTGTCTCAGATGTAAAAGAGACACCCCTTGGCGCCTCATCAAGCAAACGGCGCAACTGCATCGTCTCAAACTGCGACAGCAGTGACTCTCCGAGCGATTCACGCCTGAAATGACACATGATGGCATGGTTACCCCTGTCATTGTCATCATTCCTGTAAAAGTTCCAGAAGTGCTTAAGGTCAGGACCGTAAATTACAAGGTCATAACGGTCAAAGATCTCCACCGAGTCCCCTGCAACACGGGTACCGTTACCGGTGATATTAAGAACAATCTCATATTCAGGATGGACGTGGAGGAAGCTGCTCTCATTGTCGACCCACTCGGCCCTGAAGCCGGAGCCATCATCATGCCTGATGCTGATTATTTCAGGAATCATATTAGAAAATGTTTATGGTCAGGGTAAGAAATGATCCAAATATTCCGACTAAAATTAAGAAAAGATAACGAGATTAGCAACCGATCGTTCATCAACGGAAATCGTTATTTCGTCAAAAATTTGCATTTTGTAAGAATATTTGTTATATTTGTTCAAGCTAATGCTAAAGATAAAAAGAGGAGAGCAAGGGTTACTCGTGGGAATCAAGAGGATTGTATTGCAGACATTGACTTTCACAAAGACCTATAGGCTGACTACCGTAGGTCACTTCCTTTTATCAGACAGTAGATTCCGGGATTATCTCATAAGCCCGTTCCTTAAAGTACCACATTAACCCTCTCCTCTTTCTCTTTTTGTACCTACCGATGAAAACTTTCCTACGACGATTTGAGAATAACAGGGAGCTGATTATTCTCTTTGGTACGTGGGGTATTGACGAAAAGGCTTTCTCGGACCTCTGCAATGACAGATTTGATTTTATACTCTATTATAATTATTCAGCTGACGAGCCGCTCATTCTTCCGGAGATGAAAACCTACAAAAGGGTGACTGTCATCGGATGGTCTCTTGGAGTGTGGGCCGCAGAATATTACAGCCGGAAGATGGGCATCAAGCCTGACCTGACCATCGCCATCAACGGGACACCGGTGGCGGCTGACGATAAATACGGTATACCCCTGAAAATATTCGAGGCAACACTTGATAACATCTCAGACTATAGCATGGGCAAGTTCTATCTCAGACTATTTGGCACCAGGAGCCGTTTTGAGATGAACAGGCAGAACATACCGTCCAGGTCAGTGAAGTCACTGCATGATGAACTGAGATGGCTCTATAACAGGATGATGGAGCCAGTGCAGACCGGCTTTGTGTGGGATTATTCGCTTATAGGATCGGAAGACCGGGTTTTCAGGGCACAGAACCTTGTCAGCTACTGGTCTGAACACCCGGAAACAAGGCAGATAATAGTGGATGCACCACATTACCTCTTTGACGACTGGGATTCGCTTGAAGAACTGATAAGGTTTGTCAGGAGGTACCGGCTCTCACCCTTCCGCAATAAGTAATTGCTAAATGTCGCGCAGGAGGATGTTGGTCTCTGAAGAGGCTATCATCGCCTCAAACCTGTTCAGTGCAACGTCGATCTTCTTGTAATCCGCGTTATTTACGACAATTTTATGGATTGAGCCTGAACTGTCCATCTTATCAAGGACGAATGAAAGGGTCATACGGTTTATATCCGTGGCAGGCTGATAAACGTATCTGTCCTCCGTTTCATCCCATAGCTCGGTCACAAGCTCCGAATCACGCAGCTGGTCAAGGCAGTCGTGCACCGTCCTGACAGGAAGGCTCAGGTCAGTGGATATTTCTTCCGGGGCCCTTGGTTTAATTCCTTTTATGAAATCATCAGTCAGGCAATGCATAACAAGCAACGACAGTCTCTTTTTCTGTTTCGGCGAAACAGTCTGTACATCGAATTCAAACTCATAACGGGTTATGTTCTGCATGTAATAAGAGAGCTGAGCTCCCATAAGAAGCGCCACCCAGGTCACCTGCGCCCAGATCATCAGAAGCGGGACGGCTGCAAAGCTCCCGTATAAGGTACCGAGTTTGGAAATTCCCATCTGGGACTGGACATACAGGATTTGCAGCACCTGCAGGGCAATACCGGTAATTAAGCCCGCAACGATGGCCGGTCTGATCTTCACCCTGGTGTTAGGCATCACAAGGAATGCGGCAGTGGCCAATATGCACAGGAGAATATACGGAATAAGCTGTACCAGGAATGAGACAACCGGTTTCAACATTTCCAGCATTCCAGACTGGCCAAGCATTTCATTCAGTTTGGTGTTGGCAAGAACGGTAACGCTGCTGGATGCGATAAAGATCACAGGCACCATTATGATAATGGCAAGATAGTCTGTCATTTTGCGGTACCATACCCTCGTCTCATCCACCCGCCATATAGTGTTTATTGTGGTCTCAACATAATTAAGCAGCTGGCCTACAGTATAGAAGAGCAAGGCAATACCCACACCCGCAATCCACCCCCCGCTGGCCTCCTCAAGCATTGTATTTGCAAAATCAAGGATCCAGGCCATTACCTGTTCCTGGTTGTGGAACTGCATTATGATCTGAGCCCTGAGCTCGTCCTGCAAACCAAATCCCTTCGCAATACCAAATGCCAGGGCAACCAGGGGAATTACTGACAAAATAGTAAAGTATGTCAGGGCTGACGCTTTTATATAAATATTGTCTCTCCTTATCCCCTTGATAACCATATAAATAATACGTACCTGACGTATCCAGTAAGCCTTATTACCGGTCAGCCTGTCCATAGGAGTCTTCCAGATATCTGTCCTGATACTGTTATATGTCCGGGTGATCCAATTAACGGGGTTCTTCATTTTCAATGATTTATGCCGGACTGCAAATTTAACAAATGATCTTCAAACACTATTATTATCTTCACTTTTTGAAAACTGCAAGATGATTATCTCCATAAAAGAGTTCATTAAAGGGGCGCAAGAGGCTGAGGGAATAACAGTTATAATTGATGTATTCCGGGCCTTCAGCACGGCCTGCTATGCTTATGACAGCGGAATAAAGCGTCTGATAGCCGTCGCCACCCCTGCCGAAGCACTCGCACTAAGGGAAAAACTTAAGGGAGAGACAATTATTGCCGGTGAGCGAGAAGAAAAGAAACCGGATGGTTTTGACATGGGCAACAGTCCCACCGAAATGCTGACAGGCATTCTTCACGGAAAAACCATGATCCATTGCACAACGGCAGGCACCAACGGCATCATGGGCGCCCGGGGCGCCACCGAGATACTTGGCGCCGGACTGGTAAATGCCGGAGCGGTTGCCTTATATATCAGCATGTTGAACCCGGAGAAGGTGACGTTGGTTGCAATGGGTTACAGGGCAACAGAATCGGCCGGGGAAGACCTGCTCTGTGCCAGGTATATAAAAGAACTGCTCCTTGGGAATGAAGTGGATATAAAGGATGAGATAAATGCCCTGAGATCAGGGGCTGGAAGCCGTTTCTTTAATCCTGCGAACCTGTCATTCAGTCCCCCTACCGATTTTTTCCTGTGCACTGACCTGAACCGTTTCAATTTTGTTCTGAAAGCAGTGATAACTACACCAGGTTATGCCGAGATGCTCAGGATAGACATGAATCATTGAATGTAATCTGGCAGGAAAATTGTATTAAAAGGTTTCAGCTAGCTATTCCGATATGAAATTTAAGTACTTCGTCGCATTAGGTCTGATTTTGGCACTGCAGTCTTTCACGGTGCTTAACTCCCAGACCGGCCACTCAATTGGTATCACTGTTAACGGAACACAAGAAACAAAAATAAGGCTTGCATATCATCTTGGCAGTGAACAATATATAAAAGACAGCTTAAGTACCGATAAAGCAGGTAAAGGGAGGTTTACCGGCAGTGAAAAGCTATCACCCGGAGTTTATATGATTGTTTTTCCCGGCAACTCATTCTTTGAGTTTCTTGCCGGAGAGGATCAGTTTTTTGACATCTCGTGCAGCATTGACGATCCGGCCGGCACACTGGTATTCAGGGGCTCGGATGAGAATGACCGCTTTCTTGAATACCAGAAGAAGTGGAAGGCACTGCAGGAGGAAGCGATGGCTGCAAGCGAGAAGCTGAGAGCAGCTTCACCGTCTGGCAGTGAAACCACTGCACTGAAGCAACAACTCAGCGACCAGGAAAAGAAAATGAAGCAATACCTGCATGAGACGGCAGAAAAGAACAAGGGAACTCTTCTGGGCGCAATTGCAAAGTCAATTATCCCGGTCGAAACAATAGCCCCCACCGTTCCGGCAGGCATGGCAAATCCTGATTCAGTCTCCCGCCTGTGGTCTTACCTGTATTACAAGGACCATTTCTTTGATAACATTGATTTTTCACAACCCGGACTTATCCGCAGCCCTGTACTAGGCGGGAAGCTTGATCAGTTTTTCGGACAGGTTGTGATCCAGATGCCTGATTCAATCAATAAGGAGGCTGACAGGGTCCTTGAAATGAGCGGCAGGAATAAGGATATGTTTCAGTATGTTGCCGTATGGCTTCTGAACAGGTATGCAACAAGCGAGATCATGGGCCATGACGCCGTGGTCGTACACCTTGCTGACAGTGTATACCTCGCCGGCAAAGCTCCATGGGCGAACGAAGAGTATCTGTCAGACCTCGCAAAGAGGGTTGAAAGAATGCGTCCAAACCTGATTGGCAAAAAAGCTGCTGAAATGGTCATGAGCTCATTTGCAGGTCAGTATGTCTCACTCTATGATGTGAAGGCAGACTTCACCATTGTCTATTTCTGGGAGCCGGACTGCGGCCACTGCAAGGAGGCTACCCCTCTTCTTAAAACATACTATGAAGAAAACCGAGGCAAGGGAATAGAGGTTTTTGCTGTCTGCACTCAGTCTGACAGGGAAAAGTGGGAGAAATACATTGCCGATCACGGCCTGAGCTGGATAAACGGCTGGGACCCTCAGCGCATTAGCCGGTTTGATTACTTCTATAATGTTGAGTCCACCCCCCTGATTTATATTCTCGACAGGAACAAAAGAATAATCGCCAAACGGCTTGCGGTGACGGATATTGGTCCGTTCATCGACAACTACAGAAAATTCGAGGATCAGTCAAGGGCTTCGGCCGGAAGATGATTTATCAGGTTATATAAAGAAGTATAATGCTCTTTATATAAGCCGTTTATGATAATCCATTCCGTACCGCTTTCGGACACATTCACTGTCACCCTCATAGTAGCATCCTGCTCTATCCTGTAACCGCATCTGCGCAATGCCCTTTCTGTCAGTTTTCTGACAATGCCTGTTCCCTCAAGAGCTATAGGTGCCAGTTTTTCCCTCACAAAGCTGAAAGTGCCACCCGTCTGGCTGAAAGTCAGAAGGGGGCTTTCGAAGGCTTTCGCAAGCATCCCGGAGAGCATCAGGTCTTCCGGTGCGCCTTCGCAGATGCCGGTATCTGTCATCAGCCATATCCTGTCAGCCTCGTTGATCGCCGTATCCAGGTCGTGGGTCGAGTATATCACGCATTTATCCTTTTCCCGGGTCAGCTTCCTGAGGAGACCGACGATGCTGTAACGTGACGGCAGATCAAGGAATGCAGTAGGCTCGTCCATTACCAGCAGATCAGTATCCTGCGCCAGCGATCGTGCTATAAGGGTCCGTTGCCGCTCACCATCGGAAATATTGTCAATGTTACGGTCTGCCAGCGCCAGCATGTCCGTTACTCCAAGGGCTTCACTGACTATCCTTTCATCTTCTTCTGTGAGTGATCCAATCCAGTTGGTGTAGGGAAAGCGTCCGAGGGCAACCACATCACGAACTTTTATATTACGCAAAGAAATTGGTTCGGTTGAGGTAAAGCTTACTATCCTGGGAAGATCCGTGCTTTTCAGAGTGTTGATTTCCTGTCCCAGCAGTTTTACGGTGCCATGCAGGGGGGGCTGCAGCGCCACCATAGTCCTGAGGAGTGTGCTCTTGCCTGTGCCGTTACGGCCTATGAGAGCCACCAGCTCACCGCGGTGGGCTGTAAGCGACAGGTGATCCATTACAGTGGTGCTCTTGCCCTTGTTCACATAACCGATGGCAAGGTCAGCCGTCTCTGCTATGACATTACCCGTGCGCATCAGAATTTCCTCCCAAGCCCGGTCCTGCCGATAATTATCCAGAGCACCACAGGTATTCCTATAAGTGAGGTGACCGTGTTGACAGGTATTATCTGTCCTCCGCCGGGCAATGTTGATATCATGTCACTTATAAGTAGGATCACGGCTCCGGACAATGCCACACCGGGCATAAGCGTGCGGTGATCGGTGGTCCCGAAGATAATTCGGGCCACATGAGGTACGGCTACGCCTATGAATGCCAGCGGACCGCAGAAAGCAGTCACACTTCCTGCCAGTATGCTTGCCGCCGCCAGCAGAATGATCCTCGTCATTTTCATGTTAACACCTACCGTACGGGAGAAGGTCTCGCCCATCAGCATGGCATTCAGGGGCTTGATCATCACAACGGCCAGCACCATTCCAGCCAGGGTCGCGACAGTGAGGGTTCTGATCTGGCTATATGACATATTTCCCAGGTTACCCATAGTCCAAATCACATAGGTCTTGAGCATTGCCTCGTTGCTGAAATACTGCAGCAGGCTCACCACTGCTGAAATGGCGCTGGCCAGTAACAAACCAACAATAAGAACGGTCATTATGTCGCGCATCCGTGCCGAGACGGCCATGATGACCATCATCACCGCTCCGGCGCCGGCCCACGCAGCCAGAATGAGGCTCCAGTCCTGCAAAGGGCTGCCCGGGGCAAAGCTGAAGAGAGGTGTGATTGTGAGCACCGTGAGAGCAACGCCCAGTCCGGCGCCGGAGCTGACACCAAGAACATCAGGACCGGCAAGGGGATTGCGGAAGAGAGTCTGCATCAGAAGACCACTTACCGACATGGCAGCGCCGGCCATAACCGCAGTCAGCGCCTTGGGAAGACGGAACTGCATGATGATGATCTCACCGTGGGGGGTTCCATGACCGAAAAGCGACCTTATAACATCGCCGGCTGCAAGACGGGTGCTGCCCAGCAACAGGTCTGCCACGAAGAGAAGGATCATGAAGATGAACAATCCTGCCATGATCAGCCGAACCGACAACGGGGAGGTTTTTTTTCTCATTCCAGCCTCCTGAAATAAAGTTGTTTGTAACCGGGCAGCAATTCCGGATGAAGTATTGATACAAGATCCCTGAGGAGAAGGTCGGGGTGAACCACGGCACCCTCCCAATAGTCATTCCCCCCTGAGGGAGTCATCCTGTTCCTGTTGTTCCATATGCACCCGGATGTGAAGACAGGCAATTTGGTCATCCGGTGGTCTGCAATGGCTATATCATTCAGACTCCCTGCAGTACCCGGATTGAACCATATATCTGCTTCGGTGGCACGCCTGAAGACTGCCTCCACGGCGTAAGGCACTGAATTAGGTTCGGCAAGATCATCAAAGAGATACCTTCCGCCGGCATCCGATATGAGCCTGCCCATGTATGAATTGGCAGGTGAGATGTACCAGACATCCTGCCAGGGGGCTCCGAGCAATACATCAGGCTGGTTCTTTGCAGTAGTCCGGACCTCGTCAGCGAGACTGAAATAGGCTGCGGAGACCTGCCGGAAGAGGCTGTCAGCTATTGCTTCCCTGCCTGTCAGCAGTCCGAAGACCTTTATCCACTCGCATCTCGCCAGAGGGTGTTCTTCAAGGTAATCAGCGTTATACATGACCTTCACCCCCATCTCTGTCAGCTTGCGCAGGTACTCAGCTGAAGAAGCTTCCACGCCGTAAGCCATGAGCAGATCAGGATTGAGTGATACTATCAGCTCCTTGTCGAGATTGCTCTCATAACCCACATCGCGTATAGCTCCGCTGGCAACAGCGTCAAGAATGAGGGAATCATATACGAGTCCTGTACCGGAAATGCCTACGATGATTTCTGTTTCACCCAGAGCGCTCAGCATTGCCGTATGTGTTGTCGACATGCAGACTATTCTCTTTACCGGGACTCTTACAACCTGAGTTTCAGGAATTGTATCCGGCAACTTCACATCGTGAGGTACCAGATAGTATACCAGTTCATTACCGCTGGAGTTCTGCCACGGATTAAAAACTGTAAGCTTCCTGAAATCCCTGAAAATTGTCAATACGAAAGCGTGATGCGGTGCAGGGCGAAACGGCCGTTTCATCCGGTCTGCCTCCTGACTGGTGATTACCGTTACCGCATGAACAGAGAAATAAAACCGATGTAAGGAGAATTACACAAGAGTCTCATCACCTGGTATCCATTTTTATCAGTGTCCCTGTGTAAGTAAGAGAATCATTGACCAGGCTGTAATGATATATCCCCGGAGCAAGGCCCGGAAGTTCCAGGGTCAGAATGCCCGGAAAGATGTTTCTGTAAAGTGCCGCATACACTATCCGCCCGGAGTGATCATACATGGTCAGTGACGATGATGTCACGCTTATATCTGAAATGCTGAATGATATGCTGTTGCTGAATGGGTTGGGAAACACATTCAGTCGTGTCTGACCCGTCCCGGGATCATCTATTCCGTTCAGTATGGAATTCTCGACCATGATGACGCTTATTCCCAGGGATACCGAAGCAGGAAAAGATGGGTGCTGAGTGAAGGGTTTCCAGCTGCTTCCGTCATGGAACCATGCCGTGTTCTGGTCCGGGAGAGCGTACGGGGCTGAGTGTTCTACAGCAAATTGAGGTTGGGGCTGGGAAAGATTGTTCTTGTAGTAAATAACATAACCGACATAGTATGAGCCTGAAACAGCAACCGTTCTCCCGAAGTCAACCTCCAGGTCAAAATCATTCTTTACCTCCCTCAGTTTTATCATCCGTGAGGCGATGACGGCTCCGGGCTGTGCTCCTCCGTTCCAGACAAAAACCCTGATTGAATCAGTCTCCGAAAGATATGACGAAACGGCTACCCGGATATGCACCCAGGCTATTTCACCGGTCCCGGCAAAACTGAAATACTCAGCATATCTTACCAGGCTGTCTGAATTATGTCCTGTTGAATAACCAAATCCCGGAGAAACGTACCCATCGGTCCTGCCAGCATCACCCGCAGGTATATTCTGCAGTGTATCGGACTTCGAAAGGTTGTATCCGTAGGGATCTCGTCCGTTGGCGATTGTCGAACCGGATGATGTCGGGTCAAGCCAGGGTCTGAGGTGCGTTCCGGGGATAGCCGTGATACTGAACATCATGCTTAGTTTGGCAAAATAATCGTTTACAGGACTCGCACATGTTGCAGCTCCTCCGGTGAGTGTGCCCCTTAATCTCCCGTTCTGGTCAAATAGCGGCCCTCCGGATGATCCATGCTCAGTTGTGCCGATATCCCATCTGAGTATCCGCCAGAATCCGTTATCCACAAAACCTGTTACCGGGTACGTGGCAGATACAGGCTGGTTATTGTCGATGGATATTTTCATTACATCACCTTCCGGGTGATGCAGCGTAAATGTATTGGATGGAACAACGGTTGTCACGTCCCATCCTGAAAGATAAGGTTTGAAAACAAGCGAAGGAAACTGATTCAGCTCCACCAGTGTAAAGTCAATATCAGGATTGGTGGCTCTCAGGAGGGAACCGCTCAGTGAGTGCATATTGGTAAGATCCGGTCCATCACACCATGGGCTCTGGTAATTAAAGACAAAGATTGTATTGGAAGCTTCTGTTGTATTGCCTATACAATGCTGTGCGGTAAGAATATAGGCTTTATAATCACTGCCGGTGTTATTTACGAGCACTCCGGTACACAGTTCAGCGCCAGCTACCAGGAGGCGAACCACTGATCGTGATGCTCTCAGGTAGGTGGAGTTGGTAGAGCATTTAATGTCAACTTCACAATCACCTGAGCGGCCAAAATATGCATCCTTCGTGTCTGTAAGGCCGAAAAAACCGGCAAAATCATGAGCAACCTGCTTCACTCCTATCGACCCGGATGGGATTACCTTTCCGGGGAAATGACACTCAAGTATCATCCTTTCACCGGGTACTGGCAGCAATGGCATAGTGCCCGTTTCACCGCCACTGTCGTTCGTATAAGCCCCCCTGAGCACCTGGTGATCATAATCATAGACATAGACGTAAGCCCCTTCCGGCAGATTGAACGGAGAAAGGATCATGTTCAGCGAAAGCGCTCCCTTTGATGAGACAGGCATGACCCAGATGGTTTCGCTTCCTTGTCTGACCGTAAAACCGTCTTTTTCAGGAGTAAGATTGACCTGCACAGGTATGGCGAACTGAAGTGGCTGGTCCTTGGGTTGGTCAAGCGAACGCATGATCTCAACCTGTGCCGGATCAATATTTAACTCATGCCACGAAACAATTCCGGGGAAGAGAGGTTCTCCGGCCTCATACTCTGTCTGACCCTTCAATGAGACAGATACAAGCAAAATCAGAATTGATATAATGAATCTGCTTTTCAATCTTCTATGGTTAGCGGTTAAAATTAGTCAAAATGTGCTTCAGATCAGATAACGTGTAAAACGGATGTAAAGTCTTAAAAGATCATTCATCAGTTACTACTTCTGCCTGAGAAAGTTAATTTTATTTTCAGGGTGTACGTTCTCAGCGGCATCGGGTAATACTGGACGCTTTCAGCGGATGTATTGAAAATATTATTCACCTTCAGATCAACAGTTATCAGTGATTTGTTGATTTTCAGCACTGCACCCAGGTTTCCGTCGGCAAGAAAAGACTCAGGCAGCCATTCACTGTTATCTGAGGTTGTATATCTCCTGCCTTCATATGCAGCCGTGATACCGGCTCTGACAAATTTCCAGCAGCCATTCATATTGATATTAAGAACGTGAAGGGGGATGTAGATCAGTTGTTTGCCCTTCGACGGGTCATCCGGGAGATCAGAGGAGGCAACGACAGACTGTGTAAAGGCATAGTTTATATAAGCATTTATATTTCCTTTGTTCACAGGGAGTTCAGCACCTGCCCTTCCCTCTATTCCTGTAACATTCACACTGCTTACATTCTCCGCCGACCAGAGCCCTGTTTCTCCCGGAACCCACTGTATAAGATCATTTACCCGGGAGGTGTGCATTGTGATATCGATGCTGTTACGCAAGCCTGACCGAGCAACAGTCAGGAAAGAGTACCCGGCCTCGCCTCCTGTTGCTCTCTCAGGCATGAGTTCAGGGTTTCCCCCCGGAACCCAGTACAAATCATTCAGACAGGCCAGTTTGGAGTTCCGGCTCATGCTGGCTTTTATTACATGCCTGCCGTTTTCTGAAAGCAGGTATGTGGCCCCGGCAGTAAATTCCGGTATGGTGGTTGTTCCTGTGACGAATGTCTGTCTTGCCTGAACGATGAGTTTCAGCCTCCTGACAGGATTGTACCTGCCAGCCAGTGATGATGAGAAAACATTTCGCAGATAGCTTGTTTCATAATTCAGTGCACGAGCTCTCTGGTACTCGTCACCGGCAATGAAAATGATTTCCGTCTTATCATTGATCCGGTATCCGAGTTGAGCCTTCAGCATGTATATTTCCGACCTGTTGTGGCCAGTCATGTTAAAAGCTTCATTATTATAAAGATTGATGTCGTAGGATCCGCCTGCAGTAATGTCTGTTGTCACTCGTCCGGGTGACACAGAATATTTTATTACACCCCTTACCGATTTGTCCCTTTGTGTCTCTCCGTAATTCTGTTGTTCTGTTGTAACCGGCCCTGGCAGTTCACGGTCAGTGTCATTATACCAGAAATGTGCCGTCAGCGCTGAGCGTGTGAAACGAAATGCAATGTCGGTCATGACGCCGCCGGAGGATGAAGCAGAGTTGGTTCTTGCCTCCATTTCAGAGCCGTCAGATGAACCAGGGGATACAAAAAGAAAATCATTTTCAGCTTTACTGCCCCAGAGGCACAGGTTTGCGGAGACTTTTGCATTGCCTGACCGTAAGATCAGCGATGAGGCATATTCACCATAACTGCCAGCACTCAGCATAAGTGATCCTTCAGTGCCACCCTGGAAAGACGGTTCTGATAACAGGTCTATCTTTCCTCCAATTGATCCGGTGATATCCTGCAGGTCGGATCCGCCTTCTGTTATCAGCACAGATGAAGCTGCAAAGACAGGAATAATGGCAAGGTCAATCTGCCCCGGGCCTGGTGCGGTAACAGAGAGGCCGTTCCATGTGACCAGCGTGTGGTTTCCTGACAAACCGCGCATGGAAACGGAAGCGAGGCCGTTAATGCCATAACGCTTTACCGGGATGGAACTTACTGACTTAAGCAGGGTGGCAAGATCATCTTCCTGGTAATTCATAAGGGTTACAGAGTCTATCTTTGTGACACTGTAGGCTGAGTGTCTCACCGGAGCAGGAGCAGTAACAGTGACAGCAGAAATATTCACCGTATCGTCAATAAACATATCCTGAGCCGCGGCGGATGACAGCAGAATAAACTGCAATGCGAATACCGCTGCCGGAATTACAGACCGGCGCAATACGGACGGGATGATATAGGTAAATGACCTCTTAACCATACTTTTCTTCCCGAAAGCTCCTTCAGCAGGATACGTTCTGGCAGGTCTTCTGACTCATCCCTTACAGCCGGGCCTTCCCGTCATAAAATATGACAGTGGCGGGATTTCCGGCTGTAATGATCCGCCAACAGGGCGGAACAGGCTTCACAGCAGCGGGAACTGTCCCTGATTTTCACAGGGTTCCCTTTTCACCGCCGGTAATAAACCGGCAGCACCAGAATGAAACAAATGTAATAATTATCTGATTGACGGACTACGCTAATTATCAACAGAACCGGCAGGGAATGTTCATTTCATAATGAACCTGAGCTCCCCACCGTCCATTATCTCACTATAGGTGATATAGTTACGGTCAAGCTTTTGTCCGTTAAGAAAGACCTCACTGACATTGACATGGTCAGCAGAGTTATTTTCAGCAACAATGGTAAAGGTTTTTCCCATGCCTGTCCGGATTTCAGCTCTGTCAAGAGCCGGACTGCCGAGGATGAATTTACCGTCAGCAGGGTTAACCGGATAGAAGCCCATGGCTGAGAAAACGTACCATGCCGACATCTGACCGCAGTCCTCATTTCCGCACAGCCCATCCTTTTCAGAGGTGTACATCTCTCTCATGATCCTGCGAACCATGGTTTCTGTTTTTGCGGGAGCACCGGCCATCGAAAAGAGATATGAAATATGATGCGATGGTTCGTTACCATGAGCATACTGTCCTATAAGCCCGCTTATATCCATGGAAGCGTTTTCACCTTTCACAGCTTCGGTTATGCTGAAGAGTGAATCTAACCTCTTCACAAACTGGTCCCTGCCGCCGAACAGTGATATCAGGCCTTCAACATCATGCGGCACAAGCCACGTGTATTGCCATCCGTTTCCTTCAGTGAAATCTGAATTGGTGTGGTGTGAGTAAAGCGGATCGAAATCCGGGCGCCAGCTGCCATCGCTCATCCTACCGCGTACAAAGAAAAGCGAGGTGTCAAAAACATTCCGGTAGTTCTTGGATCTGGCAAGGAAGGAGGCAGCCAGAACACTGTCGCCCAGGTCGCCGGCCATCTGCGAAATGCACCAGTCATCAATGGCATATTCAAGCGTTTTTGCCACTGACTCATTCTCAAGCTCAGAGGGGATATAACCGTATTTACGGTAATGATCGAGGCCCCTGAAATCAAGGCCGGCTGATTGTACTGATGCATTCAGGGCCTTGGTATAATCAAACCCTGTGATCTTCTTATGTACAGCATCAGCTATAACCGGCACGGCATGATATCCAATCATGCAATTGGTCTCATTGCCTGCAAGTGACCACACAGGCAGCTTGCCCTGCTGATCGCTGACTGTAAGCATTGTGTTTATAAAGTCAGGCACCAGTTCCGGTACTGTGATTGTGAAAAGCGGATGAGCTGCACGGTAGGTGTCCCACAGCGAGAAGACAGTGTAATTTGTAAAGTCAGAGGCTGTGTGTATTTCCTTATCAGTGCCGCGGTACCGGGTGTCTGCATCAGTGTACAGATTCGGTGCAATCATTGTATGGTAAAGAGCAGTGTAAAAAACCCTTAGTGTTGCTGAATCAGCAGAGCCGGCGCGGATGACGCTGAGTTTTTCCTGCCATGATTGTGATGCTGCAACAGCAACAGAGTCGAAATCCCATCCCGGCATCTCATTAGCAAGGTTATTTGCCGCACCGGATGCATCAACGGCTGAAATACCGGTCTTAACAATCAGCTCATCGCCTTTCCTGAGATCAAATCCCAGGACACAGGCAATGTTTGTACCTTCAACTGACCCTGCCTTTCGTTTGCTTTCCTGATTTTATTAAAGTGACACTGGTTGGTTTGGTTGAGAAAAGCGATGAAAAGTACACGTATTGTTTTTCAGCCCATCCTGATGAGATGCGCCTGCCGGAAAGGGTGTTACCGTCCCATTCAAGACTGCAATCAACAGGTCTGTCCCAGTTAATTGCAAAGCCGAGGTCAACCAGGACACCCATCATGCCATCAGCAGCTGCAGTATATCTCTGTATACCGCATCGGGGTGTGGCAGTCAGCTCCACATCAACTCCGTTCGCAAGAGCCACTGCGTAGTAACCTGGTCGTGCCAGCTCTGCCTCATGTGAAAACCAGCTTCGGTTCATCTTTGCCAGTGAAGTCGTGCTGTCAGGCAAAGCAAGGCTGAATTCATTCATTGATGGGAGGAAAAGTATATCGCAAAGATCACCAATGCCTGTCCCGCTAAGATGAGTGTGGCTGAAACCTGCAATTACAGAGTCAGAAAAGTTATAGCCTGAACACCAGTCCCACCCTGACGTTCCGTTATCGGGACTGATCTGCACCATCCCGAAGGGTGTAGTTGCTCCTGGAAACACATGACCGTGCGCAGCCGTGCCTATGAACGGATCAACGTAGCACGTCACATCTTTGTCGGCAGGTGCACTGCAAGAGATAACAATGGCTGCAATTACTCCAGCTGCAAGGTGAATATTCCTCATTTCGGCTCGCTGTCTTCCTTATGACGAAGTTTCACCTCCACCCTGGCATCCTCGCCGGGTGAGAGGTCAAAGAAGGAAACTGAGGCGAGCACGTTGCCGTTTTCGTCCCTGTTGCCGGTGGTAAGCATATATTTTCCCGGCGCCAGCGGAAGCCTTGCCGGGAGGTCATTGATTTTTACCTCATATCCGTAATCAAGGGTTTTGTACTTACCATCATCAAACACTGCCAGTGTGAAGTGAATATGATACTGAGGAACAGGGGATTTCTCATCCGAGAAAAATGTTACATAGCCTTTCTCGCCTACCTCGGTGATGTCACCGGAAAACAGGACATCATGCCATTCACCTGACTCAAAGTACTGGGGTCTTCCCGTTCCCGGGGCCAGTCGTGATGCATGGCCTGTAGTCCGGCAGAGAGCCACAAAAAATATGTCACGTGAATGGCTGTCGGCTGTCCGGAGCTTCAATACACCTGCGGGGACCACCGGCGTACCGTAGTAATTATCCGTTTCGGTGACGGTGATGGCGGTGTCAATCCAGGTGGCAATTGCTTCAGGCCGGGCGACAAAGCTTCTGTAAAGCTCTTCCGGCACTTTCTTCAAAGCGCTCCTGAATGGAGTAAGCAGTTCATTGTCAACCCTTGGTGACAGAATCCACATATCATAAAACTGTTCATCCATCGATGCAGGTTTCTCAGGTGCTTGGGCCAGATGGTCATCGAGAACGTCTTCCGGAGTGTCACGGAGGTCTTTTTCCGATACATTTTCGAGCAGTCTGATTGCCAGGTCAGCCTTATCACCTGCCCCTGACAGGAATGACACAATAGCCTGGTAATTACCCATTGATGTGCCCAGTGCTTTCGTGATCCGCTCCTCTGCGATCCCTGTTGATGAAGCAATCTCGACGAAAGAAATATTTTGCATCCAGGAATTTATGTACGACTGTCTGATACTGTCCTCTCTTGCGAGCAAAATGTTGTTCCGGATCACAAGGCTGGTGTCAATACGCGGAAAAGGTGGCAACGCAGGCGGTGCAATCAGGTCAGCATTCAGGGTGCCGGCAGACCGGGCGACTGATATTATGACCTGTACTGAAGTGTCGGCCGGAGATGAAAAGGTAAAACCGTATCGCGATCCGTCATCTGCCCATATCAGCAGTGAGCCCAGGCCTGTGGTGAAACGGCTTATACCGTTTTCGTCGCTTTTCAGCGAGGTGAGCGGGTAGAATTCTGCATAATTGTATAACAGGAACCTGACATTGGCTTCCGGAACCGGTACTCCTGCCGTATCGACTACAGTCACTTCGATATTCTTGGTTATGCTGTATCTGTCCAGGGTATTGATTTCAGAAAAGAGTTTCTCACTCCTGACAACAGGCTCGTCGCCCGTGTACAAGCCGAACGCTTTCGTATGTACCAGCATTGCCCGTCTTGCAGGCTCGGTGAACCAACCCCTGTCGGTCACCGGTTCCGGCTCGCAGGCGCCCATATAGTGCCATTGACCATCTACCCATACCTCTACCCAGGCATGGTTGTCATCACTGTGTGCCCAGCGGGGTGTATAGACCTGTCTTGCAGGCAGACCTGCCGTACGCAGTGCTGCAACAGTGAAAGTTGATTCCTCGCCGCAACGCCCCCTTGCTGAGAGTATGGTGGCCATGGGCGATGAAGTGCGGCTGTCAGACGGCTGATAGGCGACTTTTTCGTGACACCAGTGGTTGATCTCAAGTGCGGCCTCTCTGGCATCAAGTCCGTCAATACGATTTTTTATCTCGTCATAATAAACTAATCTGAAACTGTCAGGGTTCTCATTGTTCACCCTGGGAGGCAGGACGAAGTTCAGGAAAAGATCTATTGGCAATGATGGTCCCCATGGCATTTCATCTCTTGCTTTCAGCGCACCATCTGCGTTAGCCAGCAGGAAGGCGGGCTCACAAACGGCAATATCACTCAGTGGCATGTATGCAAGGAGGAACTGAACGGCTTCCCGGCGCGTATCACTGTTTAATGTATCTGCAAGGGCAAAGAGGTCAGGCCTGGCCGGCGAATAAACTTCCGCACGGGCCATGTAATCATTTCTGATTTCGTTTCTTGTTGATTTATCAACAATAAGATGGCTGTTGCTGCATGAGAGCAACACTGCCATTAACATAACCGCCGGCAGCCTGAATATCCGTGTCATTAACAACTATTTTAAATAAGAGCCACAACTGCTCCTGATAACAAGTTCGGGAACCATGTTAACCTGGCGCTTGTACTTGCTCTTACCCTGGTTTTTCACCTCAGACCAGACTATGTTGGCCACCTTCAGCGACATAGCGGCCAGAGGTCTTCGCAGTCTTGTCACCGGAGTGGTAAGCAGATCGAATCCAATGCCGTCCTCCATCGACACAAGGGCAACATCCTGCGGAATGCGGATGTTTTTTTCCTGCAACGACAGATAGAGCGGGAAAACCAGCGGTGAGTTGATTACGATGATGGCATCGCTGCGGTGTGGCGGTCTCAGGAAGTTTTCAATCTGTGCGAAATCAAACTTTTCCCCTGCTTTGGGGAGACTTCCCACGGCAAAATGAACAGAATCGAACCCTTTGGATTTCTTTGTAGCAGCCTTGAGTTCCTCGAGCATTTCCTTATCATATGAAGCTGTGTCCTCGCCTGAAATAATAAGGAGGTTCCTTAAGCCAAGGGACATAAGGTGAGCGGTCATAATACTTGCACCGGCTACCCTGTCTGTACATACAGTGTTAAGTCTCATCCTCTTGACGCTTTTTTCAAGAAGCACAAGCGGATAAGAATCCCTGTTCAGTGACCTGACCACTGTGTCATCGGCGGCGCTGCCCATCAGGATCATCCCGCTGAAAAATTTCTTAAGTGATGCTGTCAGCCGTGTAAAACGCATGTCGTCCGGATCACGTGTAAAAACAGAGAATCCGAGGCCGATGCTTGCGAAAGCCTTCTGAAGAAAAGGGGTGATTTCATAGATAAACGGATCATTCATGGATGGTACAACCATACCTATGACACCCGGTTTCTCTTCTACAGGGGCAGCCTCCCCTTTCCCGCTTATAGCATTGAAATAGCCCATCTGTCTTGCAACTGCAAGGACCCTCTCCTGCGTTTCTTTCTTGATTCCATGCTGATCAGCTTTATTATTCAGCACTAACGATACTAAAGTGCCTGAAAGACCAAGTCTTGCGGCAATGTCTTTGTTTTTGACTTTCTTCCCCATATTTAAAAGTTTAAAAGGCTAATTTAGGAATAAAACTATTAGAACATGGGCCAGATTAGACAATTTATGTTAAAAAAAATCCCGCATTGACGGGATTCTCTTCTATCTCTTTAGACCCTTGTAACCGCCCTGTTTAGCTGCGGCATCGAGCCGTTGCTGCCATTTGGATTTTTTTACGGGTTTTTTCTTGTTCTCCTCAATTTTCTTTAGAAGATCCTTTTCACTGACAAATCGTTGTGAAACCTGGGTCTGAATAATTGAGATCACGTTAGCCAGAAAATAGTAATATGTCAGGCCTGCCGAGAAGTTATTGAGAATTAGCATAAACATAACAGGCATCATGTACATCATTGTCTTCATACCCGGCATCTGTTCCTGCCCTCCGGCGGGGCTGCTTATCTTCGTTGTAATGATTGTCGAGGCTGTCATCAGCAGAGTGAAGAGACTGACATGATCACCGTACATAGGGATTGTGAAGGGCAGATTAAAGATGGAATCATATGTTGAGAGGTCCTTGGCCCATAGGAAAGACTGCTGCCTGAGCTCTATTGATGCCGGGAAAAAGCGGAACATGGCGAAGAGGATAGGCATCTGAAGCATCATCGGCAGGCAACCTCCCATCGGGCTGACACCGGCCTTCTTGTAAAGCTCCATCGTCGCCTGCTGCTTTTTCATCGCATCATCCTTGTTGGGAAACTTTTTAGCAAGCTCGTCAACCATGGGTTTCATCACCTTCATTTTCGCCTGTGACAGAAACGATTTATGCGTCAGGGGAAAGAGGACTATCTTGATTAACAAGGTAAGGATGAGAATAATGATGCCGTAGTTTCCTATGAATTTTTCAAGCAGGTTAAATATCGGGATAATGATATACTGGTTGATCCATCTGATAATGTTTTTCCCCAGGTAGACAAGTTCTTCCAGCTCAAGGTTATATTTCTTCAGGGTGGTGAATTTGTTAGGCCCGAAGTACATCTTCATCTTTACCTGAGATGTCTCCGCCGTTCGCATAGGGTACGCCAATTTCTGATTCAAAAAATCGCAGGAACTTTGAAGTGGGGTCCGCATTCGTCGAAGAAACAAAGGCATTCAGGAAATAGTCATTGGCAATTAGCACACTAGAGAAGAACTGATCCTTGTACGCTATCCAGTCAGTCTTCATCAGATTTGCCGTCACAGTTTCCTTTTTCTGTTTTTGATTTCCTCCTGTAAGACCCTCAACGTTCTCCTGGTATACCTTGTATTTAAGTCCTGTATAGGTATCCTCATTCAGCTTACCTTTTTCCTGTTGCGGGATATACATCTTCCAGTCAAGAGCGAGGGAGGTAACATTGGCCGGAATCACCGAACTCATACCGGAGAACCGGGTTTCAAATTCAACCATGTATTCACCCGGCTGAAGGGTATAAACGTACTCCATGAAGGCACCGTTCTCTGCCGGGAGCCTCATTGTCAGGCTTGAAGGCTGAGAAGTAACAACCACGGGGCCTGCATAGTCCTCAGGTTTGAAATACAGATCATTTGTATTGATCAGCTTATTATCAACAGTGAAGAATTTGTAACCGAATATAGTAGAGTCTCCGTTGAACAGTACGACAGGCCGAGAATCGTGTGTCTTATAATCCTTCAGAAGCGCAGAATAGGGTCGTCCCCCTTTGGATGATACAGTAAGAATGATCAGATCATTTTCAATAGTGTAAAACTCATTCTCACCCTTAGCCCTGGCTGAAAAAACACCTAGTGCGGTGCTGTCAGGTGTCGCAGTTGCCTGAACCGGAACCCTGGCAGCAATAGTATCTCCTGCTGTCTGTGTTGTTTCTGACTGCCTGGTCTGTGTATTTTGCCCCAGTTTGTTGTTAAGCTCAATAACTCTGTTTACGGTTGTCTGGTCTTTGGGTCGTAAATTGAGAGCCCTGATATATGATTCTCTTGCCTGATCATAACTGCCTGCCGAATAAAGAGAATCTGCATACTCAGTCTCAGCTTCGAATTGCTTCTTGGTCTTCTGGCTGTTGTATAAACTAAATCCCAGAAAAATCAGGAAAATGAGAGCAATTCCGGTTATTGTATTTTTATCCATATATGGTTTCCGTTATTATAATGAGGCTTTATTTTTGTTGACGCATGCCTTTACAAATCCCACAAACAGCGGGTGCGGTTTGAGTACAGTACTGCTGTACTCCGGATGGAACTGCACACCCACAAACCAGCTGTGCGATGGTATCTCAACTATTTCAACAAGTCCCGACTGAGGATTTGTACCGCATGCTATTAAACCTGCGTTCCTGAAATCAGTGAGGTATTTGTTGTTGAATTCGTACCTGTGGCGATGACGTTCACTGATTTCCTCTTTTTTATAGCATCTCCAGGCTTCGGAGCCATGCAATAACTCGCATTTGTAGCTTCCAAGCCTCATGGTGCCGCCCTTTTCCGTCACACTCTTCTGTTCTTCCATCAGGTCAATCACAGGGTACCTGGCCTTTGGATTTATTTCCGTAGAATGAGCGCCTTCAAGCCCCAGAACATTCCGGGCATACTCAATCACTGCACACTGCATGCCAAGGCAAATCCCAAAAAACGGGATATCATTGGTGCGGGCATAATTTGCAGCAAGGATCTTGCCTTCGATGCCTCTTGAGCCAAACCCGGGTGCCACCAGGATACCGTCGTAAGATCCGAGCAGTTCTTTGTAATTGGTCTCAGTAATATCCTCTGACTGAATATATTTCAGATCAACATGAGCTTCATTGGCAACGCCTGCATGAACAAAGGATTCGGAAATTGACTTATAGGCATCAGCCAGCTCGACATATTTTCCGACGAGTGCTATCTTCACCTGGTGAACCGGGTTATGAAGCTTATGCAGGAACATTTTCCACTCTTCAAGGGCAGGCTCATTACCCGGTGGCAGCCCAAGCTTTCGAAGCACAGTAGTGTCAAGTCTCTCCTTTTGCATCCTGACTGGCACTTCGTAAATCGTTGATACGTCTATAGATTCAACCACCGCACTGGCCTCGACATTACAGAAGAGAGCCACTTTCTTTCTCAGCTCTTCGTTCAGGCTCTTTTCAGTTCTTAGCACAAGAACGTCAGGTTGTATACCCTCTTCAAGCAGCATCTTAACAGAATGCTGCGTAGGTTTTGTCTTAAGTTCACCCGAAGCATGAAGGAACGGGACCAACGTTAAATGGACCACGATACAGTTCTGCGGTCCGAGCTCCCAGCGCAACTGCCTAACAGCTTCAATATAGGGCAGTGATTCAATATCACCGACAGTCCCGCCAATCTCTGTGATCACTATGTCAAACTTACCTTCCGATCCGACGATCCTGATCCTGCGCTTGATCTCATCGGTGATATGAGGGATTACCTGCACGGTCTTTCCGAGGTAATCACCCTTCCGTTCCTTATTTATAACCGACTGGTATATCCTTCCGGTGGTGATGTTATTAGCTTGTGACGTAGGCACATTCAGGAAACGTTCATAATGACCAAGGTCAAGGTCAGTCTCAGCGCCATCGGATGTCACATA
The DNA here is from genome assembly GCA_963743775.1 of uncultured Bacteroidales bacterium. Lineage (GTDB taxonomy): Bacteria > Bacteroidota > Bacteroidia > Bacteroidales > VadinHA17 > SR-FBR-E99. Next base: position 448,816 of record CAVURA010000002.1, on the reverse strand, counting down.
ACATTCGCCGTGCTCATATGGGTTAAGTGTTCCCGGGTCTATGTTAATATAAGGATCAAGTTTCTGTATGGTAACGGAATAGCCACGCGCCTGAAGGAGCATGGCGAGCGATGAGGAAATAATTCCTTTTCCCAGCGACGAGGTAACTCCCCCTGTCACAAAAATGTATTTTACTTCAGTCACTGTTATTTATTTTCGCCGGAGACGTGCAATTTACTCTTCCGACATTGAGCTGTCGATCAGCTTTACCTTCTCTTCAAGGACCTTAATGTTCCTCTTGGCGTCGGCGATTTTCTCCTGCACTTCCAGGATCATTTTATCCGCATTGGTTGACTTGGCGAAGAACCCGATATTGTTTTCCCACAACACTATGTCGCTCTCCAGCTGTTTGATTTTGCTGTAGAATTTCTCGCGTTCATTCTGGACTTTGCGTGCAGCACGCGGGTTTGATTTGGCGCTGTCTACCTTACTCCTGAACCTGAGAATGTTCTTATCCTCGTCATCCAGCTTGAGCTTATCGAACTGCTTGTTCAGTGCATCTTTGTACTTGCGCGCTATCTCTTCCTTTTTGTTAAACGGAACGTATCCTATGTCGGTCCAGCGTCTTTGTATGTCTTTAAGCTGCTCAAAGCCGGCTCTGACATCTTCACCGGGGTCAACGGCCTCAAGTTCAGCAATCAATGCCAGCTTGGCATTAAGGTTATCTTCGTATGAAGTATCCCTGCCGGCAAAGAACTCCGACTTGTGTGTAAAGAATGTATCGCATGCCTTACGGAATCGCTTCCATATTTTCTCGGAGTATTTCTTCGGCACAGGGCCTATATCCTTCCACTCTTTCTGCAGCCTGATTAGCATCTCGGAAGTCTCTTTCCAGTCAGTGTTTTCCTGGAGTGCTTCGGCCTTCAGACAGAGCTCGGTCTTCAGCTGCAGGTTTTTAACCTGTACTTCCTTGCTCTCCGCAAAGAAGGCACGCTTCTTTTCAAAGAATTTGTCGCATGCAGCTCTGAACCTGAGGTATATTTTGTTATTATTTTTCTTTGGAGCAAACCCGAGTGTCCTCCATAGCTTCTGGCATTCAATAATTGCATCGGATTTCTCCCTGAAATCAGCAAATGTCAGTATCTCGCCGTTTGCTATCTCTTCAGCCTTCTCGCACAAGGCAACCTTGGCGTCAAAGTTTTTCTTCTGGTCGTCTTTCTGCTTCTCAAAGAATTCGTGATGCCTTTTGTTGACCTGTGATGTTGCCTCACGGAAGCGTTCCCAGATATCATTTTTGGTTTCGTGATTCACCGGGCCTATTTCGCGCCACTGGTTGTGATAGTCCTGCAGGAGCTTAAAGGCATTGACTGCGTTGGGTTCTAGAAGAAGTTCCTCAGCCTTTTCGCAAAGCACAATCTTCGCCTCCATGTTCTTTTTCAGATCGAGGTCCCTGAGCTCACGGTTAATCTTGATATAATCATAGAACATCTCCACACTGTGGTGGTAGTTTTCCCATAGGTCCTTCAGGTTTCCCTGCGGCACTATGCCGGTAGAATGCCATTCATTCTGAAGGTTCCTGAATTCCTGGAAAGTCTTGTTGATTGCCTCTTCCCTGTTGACGAGGTCTTTAATCCGCTCTATTATCTCTGTTTTCCGGTGCAGGTTTTCCTGTTTCTCGCTCTCCTGTATCCTGTTATAATCGCTCTTCCTGTTCCGGTAGGTCTCAAGTATCACCTTGATCCTGTTTTCAAGCTCATCCGGTTCAGGCTTGTAATCTTCAATATTACCACCCTCTTTTGCAAAATTGAGTCTTTTCTCATTGAACTCAACCTTGGTCCTCTTATAGAAGAATTCTTTTATGCGGGTGACATCCTCAAGTATCTCGGAGGGCGGCCTGTTCTCAACAATGAGCGCCAGTGTTGCAACGAGTTCTTTTCTTGAGAGGCCGCTGTAGTCAACAGGGGGAAGAGTGATGTCGTCATAGTTTGCCGTCTCCCCGGCTGGCAACTCTGCATCACCGGTATCAGGCGCCACATCTGCCTCCGGCGTTTCATCCGGCAACTCATCCGCGACTGGCATTTCCTCATTCGACCCTTCATCGGCCGGAATTTCTTCAGCCGTTTCTTCAGCAGCCGGAATTTCTTCAGCCGTTTCTTCAACAGCCGGAATTTCTTCCTCAGCTGGCAATTCTTCAACCGGCTCTTCAGTTACCGGCTCAGCATTCTCAGACACAACAGGCTCATTTTCAACCTCGATATGCTCGGCAGGTTGTTCCTGTGTTGTCGTTTCAGTAATTTCTTCTCCCGTAGATTCAGATGCTTTTTTGTCAGCATCGAATTGTTCATCATGAACAGAGTTTACCGGATTTTTGGTAGTCATCGTTAATCCTGTTAGATCAGTGCAGTTTACAATGGAGGGCAAAGCCTTACTCCCCATTTTTCAAAGCACGAAAATAATGGATTATTGGTAAAACTCAAACCAATACATCAATTAAATGAGACAGCGCTTTCACTAAATGATCAAATGAATTAACTTTGTTACTTCTGGTTCAGTCAAATATACCATGGAAAAGAAAGATATTATTATTCTGGTACTCGTTGTGGTTGCCCTTGCGTTTAACCTCTATATGCGCAATGCCAGGAAGAAGAAAGCCGCAGCAGCAACCGGTGCAGGAAAGATTGAAAAGAAAGGTGGTATTTCAGGGTCACCTGATGATTATGAGCCCTATTCAAAGAAATAACCTGATACGGGTCACTGTCCCAGTTCCAGCTGATCTCTTATAAGCCTGTAATAGGAGCCTTTCTTCTGAACCAGCGCCTGGTGGGTTCCATACTCCTGAACATTGCCTTTTTCAAGTACCACAATCATATCGGCATTGCGCACAGTACTGAGGCGGTGAGCCACAATAACCACAGTTCTCCCTGCATAAAAACCGGCCAGGTTCTCCACTATCATTCTCTCATTTGACGCATCAAGGGCGCTGGTTGCTTCATCAAGGAGCAGCAGTGAGGGTTCCTTGAAGATGACGCGTGCAATGAGTATTCGCTGTTTCTGTCCCTGGCTCAGACCGTGGCCGCCCTGGCCGATCCGTGTCTGTATTCCGGCCGGTAATGTGTCGATCAGGGGCTGCAGGCTGGCAATACTGATGGCGCGCCGGACACTTTCCATATCAGGGTTGTCAATACCCGGGGCAATATTTGCCAGAATTGTGTCCGGGAAGATATACCCTTCCTGCATCACAACACCCGTTGTCCTCCTCAGTGATGATATACTTATCTCCTCAAGTTTTCTCCCGTCTATCATTATGGTGCCCTTTTCCGGCCGGTAAAAGCCCATCAGCAGTTTAAGAAAGGTCGTTTTACCCGATCCGCTTTCTCCGACAATGGCGGTAATTTTGCCGGCAGGAATCTGCAGGCTGAGATTCTCTATTACCCATCGTGATCCGGGACCCTCATACCTGAAAGAGAGGTCATCAACGTCGATCTGCATTTTATCAGGGGCATTGATTTTACCCGTGTCTGCTTCAGCTTCTTCCGGTTCCATGGCGTGCACTTCAGCAAGGCGTTCAAGGCTTATCCTGGCATCCTGTGTTGAACGCATGAAATTAATGATCTGTGATACTGGTCCGTTCAGTTGTCCTGTTATAAACTGCACCGCAAGCATCATGCCGAGCGTCATGGAACCGTTCACGACCGACGTGGCAGATATAACAGTGATAAGGAGATTGGCCGATTCATGTATAAGTGTCCCTCCTGCAGTCTGGAATTGAAGTATCTTAAGGCCTTTAACCCTGGTACGAAAGATATCCCTCTGCTGTGCCTCCCATTCTCTTCTGTTGGCCGCTTCGTTTCCTGCCAGCTTGATCTCCTGCATCCCGTTAACGATGTTTATCATCTTGTTACCAGATTCAGCCATCTGCCTGAATCTTAAGTTGTCAAGCCTCTCACGTGAAGGCATGAAAAGAGTCACATAAAGCAGATAAAGTATCGTCCCTCCGAGAAAAACGAGAAGTACCGGAATGCTGTAAAGTCCCAGAACAACACCAAAGACCAGGAAATTAAAGAAGGAGAAAAGTATTGCAAGACTTGATGAGGTGAGATAGCTCTCAATCCTGCTGTTGTCGTCAATCCTCTGCAGGATATCTCCGTTCAGCTTGGAATCAAAATAGGCGATCGGCAGTTTCATCAGCCTGGCAAGGAAATCGGATACTATTGTTATGTTCAGCCGTGTTCCCACATGCAGCAGTAGCCATCCGCGTGTGAACTCGACTGCCATCCGCCCCGCGATAAGAGCCAGCTGGCCTGCAAGGATCAGGTAAATGAGCCTGAGATCACTGTTTTTAATACCCCTGTCAATTATCGCCTGGGTGAGGAAGGGAAAGGCAAGTTGTATCGCGCTGCCTGCTATCAGCCCGGCAAAAAGCAGGATTATCTGACGGCGGTATGGTCTTAAATATGGAAGCAGAAAAGTAAAGCCTCCTCCTGAGGGCGGATCATCCGGAATTTCTTCAAACTGATGGCCGGGCTCAAGAAAGAGCGACATGCCGGTATTGTTATCACCATTGCTGCTCACAGCCCACCCTTTAAGAAATTCTTCCGTGGTCATACGGAGTCTTCCCAGAGCCGGATCGCTTACCCAGACTTTTTTGCCGGAAATCCTGTTAACCACGATGAAGTGGTTTTGCTGCCAGTGGACAATACATGGCAACGGAGCTTTTGCAGCCAGCTCCGCAAAAGGTATCTTCACCCCGACCACCTTGAACCCCATGCTCTCAGCAGCGGTTTTCATACCGAGAAACGAAACTCCCTCCCTTGTAATATAGGCACGTTTGCGTATTGTCTCAAGCGAGATGCGTTTTCCGTGCCACCTGGCTACCATGCTGATGCAGGCCGGACCACAGTCCATCGCATCATATTGTCTGACAAAGGGATATTTCATACTACCGCAGCCTATCGCATTAACAGTGATGTAAATATATCCATTATTTTCTGACCTCTTCCGGCCTGCTGCAACTTAAGTACCGCAGAAACGTATTAGTATTTTCGGCCACGGAAACATTATATTTGCCAATTATACCGCTTGATTGGGCCTATTTAAGAAGTACCCGGACAGTGACATCATAGATGGCATCAGGAGACAGGACAATAAGATTCTAACCTATCTCTACGAAGCTTACTATGAGGTTATCCGGGACCATCTGAGAAAGAATAACGGATCAGATGACGATGTCTATGACGTACTTCAGGAATCAGTGGTTATACTTTATAAGCAGGTCACCGGTGAAGGATTTAAACTTACATCTGATCTCAAGGGCTACTTTTTCGGAATTGCAAGGAACCTGTGGAACACCCAGCTCAGGTACCGCTCGCGTGTCACCACTCTTGAGACCGAACCGCCCAATCCGGATGAATCAGAGGATTTAGCCAAGGCAGCCCTTGAGAGGATAGTGACAAGGTCATTTGCACTTCTGAAAGAGGACTGTCAGATGGTTCTCAAGCTGTTCAGCGAAGGTTACAGCTACGAGGAGATTGCCCGTAAAATGGGTATGAAGAATGAGGCATATGCCAGGAGAAAGAAGTATTTGTGCAAGGAAGCACTGATGGAGATCATCAAGACAGATCCTGAATATCAGGACCTTGGACCTCTGTAGACAGTAGCGACAAGAATGGCGGATGCCAGCAGAAACAGTAAAAGTGCGGAATAGAGCTTAATTCTGTTGAACCATAAAGGCGTATCATCACCGTAAATGACAAGCGTTGCCCAGTAATAAGGATGCGAACGCTCCTGGTCAGCTGTCCTGAGAAATTTAAGGCGTGCGTTGCGCAGGGCCGAGCTTTTAGTCTGACCGCTTCTCATGTTCCTGTAGAACGATTTGATTACCTCGGAAGAAGAAAAGTCTTCCACAGCCCACATCGACATCACCACCGAGTGGCTGCCGGCAAAGAGAAACCCTCTGGCAAGGCTTAGTATGCCCTCGCCTGTCACCAGCTTCCCTGTACCTGTGTTACAGGAGCTCAGAACCACCATCATAGCATTGACAGGCACATTATAGACTTCGTAGGTGTTCAGCATGCCGTCTTCCTGGCTGGTGGCCGGAGCAGAAAAGATCATTTTGGAAAACGCCGGATGATCATCGTCAACCAGCGTATGCATTGCCAGGTGAATTATTTTATAATTGCGTGCTTCTGTCTTATAAGCTTCCTCAGTGGCGTTTCCGGCGATAAAGGCTTTGCCGCCGCACTGATCGACAGCATTCTCTGCTTCGACAACAGCATAAGGAAGACTGCGGATCTCACCTCTCAGGTTTGGAAAAACATTGAATAGAGAATCATTTATCTCCATCCCCTCGTAGGTTGGGGCAAAGGCAACAAGAGGATTGCTAAGGCTGCGGCTTCGTTCCTGGGTCTCAGAGGATAGCGTCACGCTGTAGATATACGAGAAACGGTACTTCTTCAGGGCAAACGGAGCCTCACGGTACAGCAGCTCCGGGCTTCGATACTCCTCTGTTATCAGGGTCTCAAAAGGAATATATGAAAGGATATTGTCAGGCGAGATGATTATCTTATCCCCTTTCAGATAGGGCACGGCAGGCTCCAGAAGGACGCTGTACAACTCGAATGCAAGATCCATAAACTCGTTGAAAGGCTGCCGGACATTGCTTGTCGCAGGCATAACCGACAGCATACTCCTGAAGCGACTGAGCGATGAGTAAAAGGTCGAATCAATATCCCTTGTAATGATCTCAGTACGATGCCTGTTGGTAACAATTATATAAAGTTTTTCTTCAGTCAGAACATAACTCAGTAGGTTGGCCTTCTTACTGATAACATCATTGACATTACCCAGGGAGGTTACATTGCTCCTGAATTTAAGATTGTAGTATGAGGGATAATTCTTTTCAAAGATCTGAATCAGTGAATCACGTGACCGAAGAAGTCCGAAGGAAACACTTTCCCAGGTGGCAATTTTCTGAGAGTCAGGAGCAGCTGTATTTTTTTCATTGGCAATGAGTTCTTTGTAAAGTCCGATCCTTTTCCTGATATCATTGTCCTGCCTCACCAGATCTTCGGGCAGTGAGAATTTTGCGGCATTAACCTCCCTCATTGATGCAAGGAAACCTGCCACCTTGCTTCTTTCAGAGGCCTCAAAAGCCCCTTCCAGATAAGCCTTGTCATGGTTCATTGTGTACAGCTGAACATAATTGTCAATAATTCCCGTGTAAAACTTTCTGGAATATGCGCTAAGGCTTGTGCGGCTCTCCTCCTCACTCATCTCCAGTCTCTGACGGTCAAACAATTTCATTATGATCTTTCCTGTTTCAACTGCCTCCCTGACAAGATTTATATTCCCGGTTTCTTTTCCCAGTGCATTTAATGCTTTATATCTCAGCATGAGTACCTGCAGGTCATCTGAAGTCAGGAAACTTCCTCCCGGTGTCTGGCCCGTGCCTCCTGATAAATTCTCGCTGACATGAATTAAAGTATCGGTAATCTCAAGTGCTTTCCTGTACTGACCGACATCAAACAGGGTCGTGGCATAATCAGTCAACAGGTACTTTTTCATTGCGATATCCCAAGGATGGCTTTCAATGTAAGGGAGGCAACTTTTATATATTTCAATGGCTTTATGCCCTTCACCGGACTTATTATGGGCAAAGTCAGCCCCCGAGGCCAGCATCATACAATATTCGCGACTGTCCGGTCCGAAAACTCTTCTGACACCCTCGAGACCATCCTGTAAAACTCTTTCGCCTTCAACCGTCCTTCCTTTCTCCGCAAGAAAAGCTGCATAATTAATATATAAAAGGTACTTTTCCCTGTTATCAGCATCACCTGAGAGAGAAAGGCCTCTCTTAAAGAATTCCTCTGCTTCCTCCGGCTGATCAAGACGTCTGTACAACTGTGACATGGTATTAATAACCAGCTGCTTCGAACCGCTGTTCCCCGTACCGTACCTGTCATAAAGCTTAAGCGCTTCGCTGCAGTAAACAAGTGATTTGGTATACTCTGAATTACGGTAAAGGCTGAGGCCGATGACCTGATAAAGGTCAGCAGTCACCGCTGGGGTCACCTTGCCGTGATACATCCTGGCAAGCGTTAGTCCCGCCTCAGCGAGGGAAATCGCATTGCCGGAATCATTCATCTCAAGACAGATGCTTGCCAGGTTAAGGTAGTTATTGGCGAGAGAAGAAGAATCACTTCCCATGACCAGTCTCCTGGCACCCAGTGCAATTAACCCCATGTCATATGCACGCGAATAATTTCCGATCCTGAAAAGTGTGGCAGCCAGATTGTTCAGACACAAGGAATAACGCATGTCATAAATACGGGCACCCTCCCTTAACCTGGCTGAAAAGTCAAAACTCTCAATTGCCTCGGAATACCTGTTCACACTCAGATAATAATAGCCTGTCAGATAGTATGAATCGGAAACCAGTAAAGTATCTGTCATCTTCTCTTCGCTGAGTATCTTTGTAATCTCTCTGACCAGGTCTTCTGTCCTGCCTGCCACCTCCCCGGATTCCAATTCTCCCCTCAGGTTGATGTTCAGATTTGCCAGATGTATAGCAATACTATCCCGGTCATCCTCTCCTCTCAGAACCCCATTTTCATTAAGGTATTCTGAAGATATCGCGGACGAAAATGAAGTAAATAACAGCAATGCCAGACAGATTATATGGCTTGGCAGATTCATCTGGGTGGTTCTTCTTTCTTTCCGGAGCAAAATTAGAAAACTATTCCATACCCTGTCATGAAGTTTTTTGGCTTTTTACAGAACTGATAATGAACCAGATAGAATTTTTTTTAAAAATAATTGATTTTTTTGTGTCACAAATGACCACTTTCCGACATGTACGGTATAAAGTGAATATAAACCCTGAATTATTAATAAAGATCTAAAGAGATGAATACCCTGAAAACTGAAAACTTCGCTGAGTATGTTCTTTCAAATGAGGAACTGATAAATGTACGTGGTGGTATTGGTGGCCCGGTAATGGTTGACAAAGACCCTACCAAGCCTCCTATTATTATTGAATTATAATATTGCAACGACAGCCGTTTTGACGGCCTGACTGTATATATTTCTAGGGTGATGATGCCGCTGGCACTTCGCCCGGTGACGGTACACAACATGCCTGCGTGCAGGCATCATTGCCCGAAAGGTGCACTGAAAAGTGTTGAAAATTGTAATATGCTGTTTGACAGTTTATTATAGGATATAATGGTATAATAATATATGATATGAAGACGATTAATATCAACAACACAATCGAGAATTACCTCAGCGGCTCTACAGGTAAGGCTGAAGAGACATGGCTGAAGGAGGAGATGCAGAGGGATCCTGACCTTGCCAGGGAGGTTACTCTCAGGCAGAGGACGGATGCGATTCTGGCTGACAGAAGCATCATCGACCTGAGGACAAAACTCGGTATAATAGAGATGAAAAAGCGCTCGGGAGGAACCTTCCGCAAGACAGCTGCCAGGGCAGCCAGCTATGCGGCGGCAATACTTCTTGCCGTCATCATTTCTTCAGCATTGTATCTTGCTCTCCGGCCAGGGTCGAATGATGCGCTCTTTAGCAAGTATTATGCACGGTATGAATCTCCCGGTGCTGTCAGGTCTGTTGTCAATTCCGGCAACACACTTATGGAGAATGCTATAGCCTCATACACTGCAAAGGAGTATGATAAGGCGATCGGCTACCTTGAGCAGGTCATCAGTGCAGGTCAGGGCGACATGGAATCAGTATTTATGCAAGGTATGGCCAATATGGAAGTGAAGAACTACCCTGTGGCAAGCGGGTCATTCACAAAGGTGATAGAGCATAATGACAACCTTTATCTTGAAGACGCTGCGTGGTATCTCGGCCTCTGTTATATGATGACTGATGAAACGGATAAAGCTGTGAAACAGTTCAGGGCTATATCGGCATCAGGGAGCAGATACAGTAAAGAGGCTGCAAAACTTGCACGCAGACTGAAATAAATTGCGAACCTACCAGGCGTTCAGATGATAAACAAACCTCAAATAATAGCAGGCGTATCGCATGAGGTGCGGACACAGATGAACTCTATCGTCGCGTTTTCATATCTCCTGAACAACACCAGGTTCAGTGACAATGAAAGGCAGGAGTTCTCTGATCAGATAATTACCTCATGTGAACAACTGATAGGTCTGTTTGAAAATTTCTTTGACACGGCTGTCCTTGAGTCCGGCTCCTCAAAAGCAAGCCTCCGGGAAACGGACGCCGGAAAACTGTTCGAGTCACTTACCTCAGAATTCAGGGTTTTAATGAGGAAAAAGGGCAAAGACAATATTATTCTAATTCAGGAGGATAATCTTCCGGATAAGCTGATGCTGAGAATTGACAAGGCAAGGACAGTCAGGATACTCAGTAACCTCTTCAGGAACGCACTCGACAATACTTTCTCAGGGTTTATAAAGCTCGGGTGCACTTTCCATGATGAAATTGTAACCTATTATGTTATAGATTCTGGCCAGGGTTTTTCAATTAGCAGCCCCCTGCTGCTTTCCGATAATCCTGAGACCCAATATTCCGACAGTCAGGATACCTATTCCGCTATGAATTTAATCCTGGCCAGAAATCTTATTTTAGCATTGGATGGCAAAATCAGGGTTGAGACAAACGATGCTGGCGGTACCTCTGTGTATGTTTCATTACCGGCAAAAGAAAGTTCAGGGTTAAAAATACTAACCGGTTCTTCTTCGGAAAACAGGATTGCAATCTGATTTTTCTGAAGTTTATTACAGTCTGATAAAAGTCGACATGAGGGGGGTACCTGTTCCCCCCCTTATTTATTTGTACCTTCTGAAAGGATGGTTATCTCAGTGCGCCTGTTCAGTTTCTTCCCTGCAGGTGTTTCATTGTCAGATACAGGTGAACTCTCTCCGTAACCGTGTGTAAAGAGACGGTCAGTTTTCACACCTCTTTTTAGGAGATATTCCTTAACTGAATTGGCTCTCCGTTCCGACAGCAGGTTGTTATGTTCATCAGTGCCGTCGGCGTCGGTGTGGCCCCCTATCTCGACTACAACAGTTTGATTGATCTTGAGGAATTCAAGGAGATTCTCAAGCTCAGGCATTGATTCTTCAAGCAATTCCCATGAATCAGTATTATAGAAGACGTTATACATCCTCATATATTCTCCCTTTCTGACTTTGTTAAGCCCGATAGTCTTTTTGTAAGGTTCAATGGTAGTGTATCCCTCTTCAAAATCAAAGTTCTCAGAATAGATCATGTATCCGTCAGCGGTCACATTGAGTCCGTACCTGAAGCCTGACGGCAGGCAGACAAAAAAACCGCCCTCATTATCCGTAGCAGAGCCTATCACCTTGCTCCTGTTTGTAAGATCTGTCAGTTCAAACCTGGCTTTGAGTGGTCTGCCGTTTTCCCTGTCAATTACCGAGCCCTTCAGGTATGACACAGGCTCTGGCTGGATGGACTCCGGGAGGTTAATGAAATAGATGTCTTTACCTTTTGACTTTTCCCTGACAGAGGAGAAGAAAGCCCTCTTTCCGGAAGATTCAATTATCAGTCCCGTTTCATCCGCAGGTGTGTTTATTGCGGGGCCCAGGTTCTCAGGTTCAGTCCATGATGAATCTGCGTTGAGTTTTGTCTGGTAGATATCGTAACCTCCGAACGATTCTCTGCCGTCAGAGGAGAAATAGAGTGTTTTGCTGTTGAAATAAATAAATGGAGAGAATTCATTACCGGCAGTGTTGATTGTCTTCCCGGGATTGACAGGCTTACTCCATTTGCCATCGTTGCCGAGGATTGAGTACCAGATATCCATTCCTCCCATACCTCCGGGCCTGTTGCTTACGAAGAACAGCATTCTGCCGTTCGGGCTTATTGATGGCTGTGATTCCCAGTAGGTCGAATTTACTGGTTGTCCTAAATTGGTGCCAGGTGACCACCTTTTGCCGTCGAATATAGTGTAATATAAATCGCACCGGCCCTGGCCGTCATTCCGGTCACAGGCAGTGAAGTACATTGAGCGCCCGTCTGAGGCTATTGACTGCGCTCCTTCATTGCCTGCAGTGTTGAGCGGGGCGCCGGCGTTCCGTGCCAGGCCCCAGTAACCGCCGGAAGTCCATCTGCTTATATAGAAATCCTCCTGTCTGTCGCGACCGTATGCGCTTGCACGCCTGACCTCCCGGGTGAAGAACAGTTCTGAGCCGTCACCTGTCACCGAAGGCCAGTATTCATCAGATTCAGTGTTGACAGAGTCACCAACACTCAGAGGTTCGGTCTGAAAGAGTGCTCCGGGAAATGAAAGGGCAAAGATGCAGTTGGAGATAAACATCTCTGCGTCAGAACGCAGCTTTGGGGTTGTCTTTGGCTGGCTGAGGTAGGCTTCAAGATGGTTTTTTGCCTCCTGATACCGTCCGGTTCGCATCTCTGCCTTCCCAAGATTATAGAGCGCCGGTGTGAAATACAAAGAGTCGACGGAAATAGCCTTGCTGTAGTGCGTCACTGCCTTTTCCCATTCACCCTGATCGCTGTACAGCTGCCCGAGCAGAATGAGTGCCTCATAGAACTGCCCGTCTTCAGCGACGGCTATCTTCAGGTTTGTCTCGGCACGGTCAAGATAAAGCATTTCATAATCCCTCTTGCCAAGGTCATAGTACTTCAGCGCCCTTCCTGAACGGGTGTGAAGGCTCTGGCCTGTCACCGAACACTGGTTCAGCAGCAGCAATGACAGCACTATTATGATGTTTCTGAATCTCATTCAGGGAATATGCATGAATTTATGTGCCTGCAATGAAACAGCCCATTTTGTGTTTCTCTTTACATATTCAGTTATTTCTGCAATCATTTCCGTGTAGCGGCTCCATTCAGGCTGAAGCAGCAGTCTGCATTTTTGGCTGACCCTGGAACAGTACGACTCTGCTACCTCAAAATCAGTGCCATCCATGACGATGACCTTCAGCTCATCTGCCATGAGCCATATATCAGGCATGGGTGGTGAGCCTTTTTTGGGTGACAGAGTGATCCAGTCCCATTTGCCGGAAAGAGCAAAGGCCCCCGAGGTTTCGAGGTAAGTCCTGATGCCTTTCTCTTTGAGGAGGTCACACAGAGGCGTCAGGTTCCACATCAGCGGTTCGCCTCCTGTAACGACTACAGAATCAGCTCCTGCTTCAACAACATTAGCTGCAATCATATTTATATCCACTTCAGGATGCATTTCAGCGTTCCATGCGAATTTTGTATCACACCAGCTGCACCCGATATCGCATCCGCCTATCCTTATAAAATAAGCAGCCCTGCCGGTATTGCATCCCTCCCCCTGGATAGAATAGAACTCTTCCGCAAGGGGAAGGTGAAGCCCGTCATTATTCTCCAGCAGCTTACCCATTGTTTATTTCTTATTCAGGGAAAGGAGTCTGACAAAGTCACTGAAAAGTTCAGTGTTTTGCTGCACTCCGGAAAAGGCACCTGAACCCGGACCGAATGCAAAGACAGGCACCATTACAGCGGTGTGGCCCTTGGTGCTGAATGAGCCGGACACTGTACTGTCTTTAACCTCTCCTCCGGTCAGGCTTAAACCGCCCGTCTCGTGGTCGGCAGTAACAACTATAAGAGTATTTCCATTCTCTTTGGCATATTCCCAGGCAACCTTTACTGCCCTGTCCATATCAAGTGTTTCCTCTATGGATCTTTTTACATTATTTTCATGACACGCCCAGTCGATCTGTGAGCCTTCAACCATGAGCACGAAACCGTTTTTATTGAGGGAAAGCACTTCAATGGCTTTTGCAGTGGCAGCGGCAAGGTATTCGGGATCACGGCCCGTATCAATGTACGGCATATCACCATCGGCCATAAGCCCGGCAAGACGAAGTGATGAGGATTTCCTGAGGTCAGTGAGATTATAGACAACATCATAACCCATTTTCTGCAGGTCAGCAGTCAGGTCGGTTGAATCTTTCCGTACCCTGAAATGATTTACCCCGCCGCCGATGAAAACATCTGCTGTGCCTTTGAGGAACCACCGGGCTATGTCTTCATAACTTCCCCTTGACGCGTCATGAGCTATGAATGAGGCCGGGGTGGCATGAGTAACAGTGCTGGTGCTTACGACCCCCGTAGATAGACCTGCTGATTTTGCTAACTCCATTAATGTTTGCAATACAGTACTGTCGGGACGAACAGCAATCATGCCGTTATTCGTCTTTTCTCCGGTTGATATAGCAGTGCCACCGGCAGCTGAGTCAGTAATATACCTGTTTGCTGAATATGTGATGCTGAAACCCGTGACAGGAAAGGCGGGAAAGGTCATTGTAAATCCCGAGGAAGTCATACCGGCATATACCTGCGCCACCCCCATACCGTCGCCGATGAAAATAATAAGGTTTTTTGGCTTCTTGCTGTCGCTTCCCACGGAAGTCAAAGTCATAACTATCAATAAAATAGTACTCAAACAAAGTATCCTCTTCATATTATAATCAGGTATTTATTTAATTATTTCCAAAAAGCAATTTCTTTTCACGCTTTGCTGCCTCTGTTGCCCACTGTTCAGGAATGACTTTCCATTCAGACTGTGGTACGGGGGTTATCTCACCTTTTTCCTTTAACCATTCCGTCATATAGTATCTAAGGTCACGCGTGGTTGCCGAGATCACACGTTGGTCAAGCATTTCGTGAGTTATGCCAGCTGCCGCGAAGTGACCGCCGCCACCGTTGGCCCGGTAAGAATTAACTGCCACTGTGTAAGTACTGTCAGGGTGGAAAGGAGAGCCATCACTCATGGAGGTGATAGTTACCCTTTTGCCCTCCGGTTTAGTTACATCAACAGTGTACCGGATGCCCATGGCGGAGTCAAAATTATAAGAGGCACTCCGCAACCGCAGGGTGCCGTTTACCATTACCGGCTCGCCGCTTTCGGTATAACGGTACCTCAGCAGGTAGTCTTTGGGATTGTCCATTGTATCAAACCATAACCCATATGAATGTTCAAGGTGAAGATCAATCTCCCTGCCGGTCATTTTCACAGTATAAAGGAAGTTTTCAAACCGGTATAACCTGAACATATCCCTGATCCTGATCGGACCTTCACTGATCTGTTCGTCAAAAGAAAGAGGGGCTGCAAAAGAGATGTCTGCTCCACTGATATCCAGCTGTATACGGTGTATCAGGTCAACAAACGCTGAAGGTCCGAAAAAGGCGTCACGTGTAGTCACAGTGGCATTTGACCTGCCTATTACTTCGGCTGTATAATCTTTCAGAGTATCGGATACGCCTTTATATTTCTTAATGAAGTCCGGTGAAGCCGGAAGGGTATTCATTTCTATCACTCTGCCCGTGATTTCATACTTTCCTTTTCCTTCAGTTTTTTTCCGTCTGGAGATATTTGCATTCATAAGTGCTTCGGCTCTGCTGCCGCCATCAATCAGAACCACATCCTCACCGGACGAGTTTGCTATTTCCTTGACGTCCTGACTGTGATCATGACCGCAGAAAATGAGATCGAAGCCCGGCACATTGGCTGCCACCGCTATCGAACTGTTCTCGTCGTCACCCTTCTCATTCTCATCACCCATGCCTGAGTGAAACAATCCTACGATCAAGTCGGGATTCTCCTTCTGCATGACAGGCATCCATTTTTCGGCAGTTTTAACCATATCATCGAACCTGATACCAGCGTAGAGGGACTCCGGCAACCAGTTGGGTACCGACGGGGTGATCAACCCGAAAACGATGATCTTCAATCCTTTCTTCCTGATGACTGTATATGGCTCAAAATATGGTTCGCCTGTCCTGATGTCAATTGCATTTGCAGCCAGCATTGGAAAGTTGTATTCCCGTCTCAGTCTGTCATAGACGGCATGACCTGCCTCAATATCATGATTGCCTGCTGTTGCAGCATCATAGTGCAGGTAGTTAAGAATGTCAGCAACGACATGTTCCCTGGTTGTATCGACAAAATTGTAATAATATGCCAGCGGGTCTCCCTGGATAATGTCTCCGTTATCAAGCAGAAGGATATTCTCACTGCCCTCTGACCGGACCAGGGAAGCGAGGTTGGCAAGTGAATGGTCAGTAGCCTTTCCGTCAGTGTTGTCAAACGGAAGCAGCATTCCGTGCAGGTCGGTGGTGACATAAATATTTAATCCCTTCGGTGCAGTGCATCCTGAGAGCAAACACAAAATAAGTATGAACAATGACAGTGGTCTGATCCTCATCTGAATGTTTTTTTGGGTTTCCAAATATAACCATTAACAATAACAATGAGATATCCGGAACTGTTGCGCAGGCAGTTCTGTTTTTTAATATTTTTGTATGACTATGAAAACACTCTCTGGGCTGGATGTCGTCTCAATGCACATGCCGTCAGGCTTGCGCGGCAAGAAGGCTGGTATTCTTTGCCATGCTTCAAGCATCACATCTGATTTCAGGCATATAACCGAGGTCTTCGGAAGTGAAAGCGGGTGCCGGATAGCTGCTCTCTTCGGTCCGCAGCACGGTATATCTGGTCAGACACAGGATAACATGATCGAGTGGGAAGGCCGGGCTGACCCGGTGCTGGGCATACCTGTGTACAGTCTCTACGGTGAACACCGGAAACCCACACCAACAATGCTCAAAGGCCTTGACGTTATGGTGGTTGACCTGCAGGATGTTGGCGCAAGACTATATACTTATATCTGGACTGTCAAGCTGTGCATGGAAGCATGCACTGAGGCTGGTATACCTGTTTATATTCTTGACAGACCAAACCCGATTGGCCGGGTACAGGCCGACGGACCCGTACTAAGGGAAGAGTTTTTTACTTTCGTCGGAGGCGCCACAATACCTCTCTGTCACCGCATGACAATCGGCGAGATGGCAATCTGGATCAGACAGAAACGCATGCAGGGGTGTGACCTTCATGTCATCAGGGCTGAGGGATGGAACCGAAATTCACTCTACCGTGAGACCGGACTTCCATGGGTTATCCCATCCCCGAATATGCCGACACCGGAGTCCGCACTTGTTTACCCGGGCACTGTGCTCGCTGAAGCGCTTAATATTTCAGAAGGGCGCGGGACGGTCATACCATTCGAACTTATCGGCGCTCCTTTTATTAACGGCTCACGTTTGCTCAATGAACTGAGAAGCAGGAATATCCCAGGCTGCAGTTTCCGCATTCATGACTTCATTCCTACGTTTAATAAATATGCAGGCCTCGATTGCCACGGTATACAGATCCACGTGACTGATGCTTCAATCTTCAGGCCGGTGGCAACAGCCCTTCATCTCTTCGAGGCGATAATTAAGACTTCACCTGCGGGCTCTCTTTCTTTTATCCCGCCTCCATATGAATATGAATACAGGCTGATGCCCTTTGACATACTTTCAGGCGACAGCCGCATGCGCGAGGTGCTTGAAAAAGGACTATCGTTAGAAGATGAGATTTCAAGATGGGATGCCTCAATTGAATTATTCAATAATGAATTCAGTCTAATGGCATTATATCCCGAATAGAATGATTACAGCAGGAAACATTATTGCATTGTCGATCATTATTTTCATTGCTTCGATTGTAAGAGGATTTACCGGTTTTGGCCTTGCACTTGTTGCCGTGCCTCTTATACAGTTTTTTATGCCAGTCTCAGACACAGCTGTCTTCATTGCGATGATCAATTTGATCTTTTCAGTGATCTACTTTCGCAAGTCAAAGGAAATTGTGAAAGGCCAGCCCCTGGGTGCGATGGCTGCCTGGACGGGAGCAGGGGTTGCCGCAGGTACTGTGGTGCTCAAGTTTGTCAATCCTGCATATATTCAGCTTTTATGGGGTGTGCTGATAATACTCATTGTTATCTCACTGGTGCGCGGACTGAACCTTCATATCAGGTCAGAAAAGGCAGCGCTTAAATTCGGTGGACTGTTCGGTGGCCTGCTCGCCGGTGCAACAGGTATCACTGGCCCGCCGGTCGCCGTTATTCTTTCTTCCATGAAAACACCTAAAGAAAAATTCAATGCAATTATTTCCATCTTCATACTCTTTGCAGTTTCATATGCACTTCTTTTCTACCTGATCAGCGGGCTGATCCGCAAAGAGATCGTTTTGCTGGCTCTCTGCTCCGTTCCGGCCTTGCTGGCAGGTCTTTATACCGGCGACCGGCTCGTGTCACGCATCAGTCAGAAAACTTTTACCACGGTAGTGTACATAGTGTTGGTTATCATGGGATTTATAACATTATACAAAGGTGCGAAGGCACTCTTTGGATTTTAATTCAGCAATGCTTCGGATAAGAAATGTTATTCTCAGACACCTATAAAACAATTGCAGCTGAATCGAAAGGTCTTTTCAAGGATCGGGGCAGCAGGTTCATAGCAATTGCCAGACCAGTTTCCTCCCAGGAAGAGATTAAAACCATTCTTGAAGAACTGCGCAGGGAATATCATGATGCCAGACACCACTGCTATGCCTGGATGCTCTCACCTGACCGTCAGGCATGGCGTGTAAACGATGACGGTGAGCCTTCGGGCACAGCCGGCAGGCCTATCATGGGACAGATAAACTCACGTGAACTGACGAATGTACTGGTAGTGGTTATAAGATATTTTGGAGGGACTTTGCTCGGCGTAAGCGGACTGATCAATGCGTACCGCTCTGCCACTGAAGACGCACTGACAAATGCCCTGGTTATTGAAAAGCAAGTGAATGAAAGCTGGCTTGTAACCTTCCCTTACACTGTCATGAACGATGTTATGAAAGTGATGAAGGATGAGGGCTGCAGTCAGCATTCCCATGATTATAGCGGGGAGGAATGTTCTGCTGAGATTTCGTTCAGGGCATCAAACACGGACAAAGTAACCGCTCGCCTGCGCAAAATTGCAGGGGTCACCCTGTCATGGCTCCGGACGGAATGAAAGAGTTATTTTTAAATACTTTTAAACAGCACTGATAAAAGCGCAATAGTTGTAATAAATTTGTCTGAACTCAGTAAGTAAAACATATCTTAATGAAAACCAGAAGCTTAGTCTCAATTGATGATCTGACCACCGGTGAGATTATGAAGATACTGAAGCTTGCCGCGGAATTTGAAAAGGACCCCGTTCAGGAGATCCTTCACGGCAAAGTTGTGGCAACACTCTTTTTTGAACCTTCAACGCGAACACGCCTTAGTTTTGAAAGTGCTGTCAGCAAGCTCGGAGGGAAAGTCATTGGTTTCACCGACTCCTCGACCTCGAGTGTCAGTAAGGGAGAGACGCTGAATGACACCATCAGGACGGTGAACAACTACGTCGACATGATAGTCATGCGGCATCCAATAGAGGGCAGTGCACGCTATGCAAGTGAAATATCGACCGTACCCGTGATAAACGCGGGCGACGGTGCCAACCAGCACCCTACCCAGACTTTACTCGATCTCTATTCCATCCTCAAGACTCAGGGGAGCCTCGATAACCTGAACATATGCATGGTTGGGGACCTGAAATACGGCAGGACGGTGCACTCACTTCTGATGGCAATGTCGCGATGGCACACCTCTTTCAATTTTGTTGCGCCCGAGGAACTTAAGATGCCTGATGAATATAAACTCTACCTTGATAACCTGGGACTGAAATACAATGAGACTGCTGACCTCCAGGAAGTGATTAACCAGGCTGATATTATTTATATGACGCGCGTGCAGAAAGAGCGATTCTCTGATCCGATAGAATATGAGAAAGTAAAGAATGCCTATGTGCTTCATGATCATATGCTTTCAGACACAAAGCCGGGAATGAGGATACTCCATCCCCTCCCGCGTGTGAACGAGATCAACCCCGATGTTGATTCAAACACCAAGGCTTATTACTTTGAGCAGGCACTCAACGGGGTCTACACAAGACAGGCAATCATCTGTACATTACTGGGATTAAAATAAAGAAGTCATGAAGAACTTAAATGATCCGAAGCAACTGCTTGTCAGTGCTATTGAGAGCGGCACAGTCATCGATCATATACCTGCCAGCACACTCTTTAAGGTAATAAAGATTCTCGGACTGGACAAGATAAGGAATCAGATTACCTTCGGAACTAACCTTGACAGCAAGACTGACGGCAAGAAGGCTATTATCAAGATAGCAGGCAAGTTTTTCGAGGACGACGATATTAACCGGATAGCCCTCGTGGCACCCAACGCAAAACTCAATATCATAAGAGATTATCAGGTCATCGAAAAACGGGTTGTAGCCGTCCCTGACACTATCACAGCCATAGCCAAGTGCATGAATCCCAAGTGTATCACCAACTTTGAGAAGGTGACCACGCGGTTCAGGGTTGTCTCAAAGAAGCCTGTGGCGCTGAAGTGCCATTACTGTGAAAAAATCACCGACCAGGAAAGGATGGAGATCATCTGAGACGGTCATATGACCTGACCATCAGATCATCCTTGAGGATGGAACGGTAAGCCAGCCAGGCAAGGATGGCTGAAACCAGGGGAAAGACAGCCTTAACCTGCCAGATAACAGTTATTTCCATTTTCCTGTCAAACATGATTATATAAAAAGCTCCGAGCAAAAGAGTGCCCAGGGACAAAAGCAGCACGAGCATCGTGATCCGCATCTGAAGCTGCCTCCTTTTAAAAAGAAATATAGCAATGAGCGCCAGCAGCGGTACAATGACCAGAATCACGGTAAGCGGCCAGAGATGCTGAATGATCTCCCCTCCTTTTTCTCCGAGACCGTCAAAGCTGATCGTGAACACTGTGCCGGTACCGTTATCCATATTTATCAGGTCACCTGTAAACATTAGTCCTGATAAGACAAGAATGGCGATCAGAAATAAAGTCTGAATCCTCTGTATCATGTTAATATTCAAATAAATAATTTAAACTAAATCTTTGAAATTCCGTAAGTCAAGGTAATATAAAATTTTCAAAAGGGAATTGTTTGCCCGTAACTTACAAAGTAGATCACCGGAGTTACGCAAAGACTCGACAACTAAATGAAAGAGCAAGCCACGGAAGAAAACAGGTTGTTTTAGGGATGACATTTTTTGTATTTTTGCAGCTTATTCATAACGATATGAAACAAACTGAACTGATTTTGAACCCTGACGGATCAATTTTTCATCTGCACCTTCTTCCGGACGATATAGCAGACAACATAATCATTGTTGGTGACCCGGGGCGTGTGGAAATGATTGGCCAGATGCTTGATTCTGTGCGGGTAAGAAAGAGCAACAGGGAGTTCAGTACTGTAACAGGCACCTATCATGACTGCCCCATAACTGTAATTTCGTCAGGGATAGGTTGTGACAACATAGATATTGTACTCAATGAACTTGATGCTCTCGCCAACATTGATCTGGCGACAGGTTTAGCGGTAAATGAGCCTCGCTCTTTAAACTTCGTCAGAATAGGTACCACCGGCGGGCTGCAGGGAGATATACCTGCCGGCTCATTTATCGCCACTGGCAAAGCAGTAGGCTTTGACGGGGTTCTGCATTTCTATGAAGGATACGAATGGTGCATTGATCACATGCTTGCCGATGCTCTTGCCAGTCACCTTGAGTGGCCTGATACCCTGGCTTACCCGTACGCCGTGGAGGCTGACGGAGCCCTGCTCGACAAGGTCGCAGCCGGAATGCGAAAAGGTATCACCATATCGTCTCCCGGCTTTTATGGACCGCAGGGACGCAGACTTAGACTGGAACCTTTTGACAACGAGATAAATGATAACATAGGTACTTTCCGTTTCAGGGGAGAATGCATAACCAACTATGAGATGGAGAGTTCCGCGATATACGGTCTCGCAAAACTTTTAAATCACAAGGCACTCACAATATGTGTGGTGATAGCCAACAGGGTTACCGGGGAGTTTCTCTCAGATTACAAACCAGCCATGAAAACGCTTGCACAGCACGTGCTTGACGCCATCAGCTCCTGAATACTTCAATTATTTCCTGCAGAATTGTTACTGCAGCCTTTCCGTCTCCGTAAAAGCCGGGGAATTTCAGGGATTCCTTATTATTCATGAAGTATTCCCATGCCGCAGTTATCTTTCCGGGATCAGCGTCGGCCAGCATGACGGTACCGTTCTTCACAAGCTCGACCCACTCCGTCTCTTTTCTCAACACAACAGACGGTTTTGAAAAGAAATGACTCTCTTTCTGCACACCGCCTGAATCCGTGATGACCATGACTGCCTTCTTTTCCAGCAGAATCATCTCGAGGAATGAAACAGGACGTATTACCCTTGTCAACTGATTACCTGAAAGTTTCCCGTAGAGTACAGGCACCTTATCGCGGAGGGCTATGAGTGTTCTTGGATGAAGGGGCATAACCAGCGTCATCTGGTTCTTTTCGGCCAGATCCATAAGTGTACTGAAGATTGCTGTAAGCCGACCGATGTCATCAGTGTTTATTTCACGGTGAATAGTGACCAGCACAAACTCGTCCCCGGAGAGGCCCATCTTATCAATAAAATCATGTTTCTTCCTCTCTGCCAGACCGGCATAGAAAAGGCTGTTGTCGTACATGATGTCGCCTGTAAGAACCATCCTGGGGTTGTTGATGCTGTATGGCGCCACATTCTCGGGACGGAAGCCTTCGGCCATTAAATTCTTGAACGCCGTGTTTGTGGATGCGAACAGCAATGTGGAGGCATGATCTGCCACAATACGGTTAAGCTCTTCAGGCATTGTTTTGTTGAAAGACCTCATACCTGCTTCAATATGAACTACCGGGTAGTGCTGTTTGGAAGCGGCAAGAGCCGCAGCAAGAGTTGAATTTGTATCTCCGTAGATGACTATACAGCCCGGCTTTTCATTCAGGATCACTTCTTCAATACGCTCCAGTATCAGACCTGTCTGACGGCCATGTCTGCCAGACCCCACCTGAAGATTATGGTCAGGCTTCCTTATCTCCAGCTCATCGAAGAAGACTTCAGAAAGTTCCCTGTCATAGTGCTGGCCAGTGTGTACAATTACTTCATCTATTTTGTCAGCAAACTCACCGGCAACGGCCCGGCTTATGGCTGATGCCTTTATTATTTGCGGCCTGGCGCCGACAATATTCAGTATTTTCAGTTTCTTCATTTCGCGTAATTTACAGCTCTTGTCTCCCTGATGACAGTGATCTTAATCTGTCCCGGGTAAGTCATTTCATCCTGTATCTTACGTGCAATTTCAAAAGAAAGGTTCTCTGTATCCTTGTCCGACACCTTGTCTGCTCCTACTATCACTCTCAGCTCTCTTCCGGCCTGTATGGCATACGACTTTGTAACGCCGGGGTAATTAAGTGCCAGGGACTCGAGCTCATTAAGTCTTTTAATGTATGATTCAATCACTTCACGTCTTGCTCCGGGACGTGCGCCTGATATGGCGTCACAGACCTGGACAATGGGTGCTATCAGGGTGGTCATCTCGGACTCGTCGTGGTGTGATCCGATTGCATTTATTACTTCAGGTTTTTCCTTGTATTTCTCAGCCAGCTTCATGCCAAGTATTGCGTGCGGAAGTTCAGGCTCATCATCAGGTACTTTGCCAATGTCATGCAACAGACCTGCCCTTTTTGCCAGCTTCGGGTTCAGGCCGAGTTCTGAAGCCATGATAGCACAAAGATTGGCTACCTCGCGTGAGTGCTGCAGAAGGTTCTGACCGTATGATGAGCGGTACTTCATCTTGCCTACCAGCCTTATAAGCTCAGGATGAAGGCCATGAATTCCAAGGTCTATAGTAGTGCGTTTCCCGATCTCGACAATTTCTTCCTCTACCTGTTTACGGGTTTTCTCGACTATCTCTTCAATGCGGGCCGGGTGTATCCGTCCGTCAGTAACGAGCTGATGAAGTGACAGACGTGCAATTTCACGGCGAACAGGATCAAAGCCGGACAGCACAATGGCCTCCGGGGTGTCATCAACGATTATCTCAACACCTGTCGCTGCCTCGAGAGCCCTGATATTACGGCCTTCCCTGCCTATGATACGGCCTTTTATCTCGTCAGAATCAATATGAAATACTGTTACTGCATTTTCAATAGCTGTTTCGGCAGCCACTCTCTGAATGGCCATTACAACAACACGCTTAGCTTCTTTGGTGGCCGTCATCTTGGCGTCGTCAAGTATCTCATTGATGTAAGACATGGCACCGGTACGGGCCTCTTCCTTGAGTGATTCCATCAGCTGGTTCCTGGCATCTTCAGCCGAAAGTCCTGAGATGGCCTCCAGCTGTTCAACCTGCTGGCGGTGAAGCTTTGAAACTTCATCCGATTTCTTGTCAACCAGTTCTACCTGCTGTGTCAGACTGTCCCTGATGGCATCGACCTCATTCTTCTTCCGCTGAGCCTCTTCCAGCTTCTGTGAAAGGGCAAGCTCTTTCTGTTTTGTTCTGTTCTCTGCCTGGTTGATCCGGTTATTTTTCTCATTGATAACCTTTTCATGTTCAGCTTTTAGCTGCAGAAAACGCTCTTTAGCCTGAAGTATTTTCTCCTTCTTGATCACCTCGGCTTCAGCCTCAGCTTCAGCGATGATCTTCTTTCTTCTTGCACGCAGGACCACCTGCCACAGGTAATATGACAGCCCAGTTCCTGCGATAAGGGCAATTCCGCCAATGGCGATGTTTATCCCGGTTAATATAGCTCCTATGATCATAAAGTTTAAGTTAGTTATATAAAAAAACCCGCAAAGTTTCTCCAACTTTTAAAAAAACCCCATATCTACATGGCTGAAGTGGCCGAATTACTTTGAACGTCCACCGCCCCCGAAGGAGTCCCGACTAATCGGGATGAGGCCTGTCCTTGGCAACCCAAGACCCTCTTCAAAGTACAAATTGTTGAGTTTTCAAAATGAAATAGAGAAACAATGCGGGCAATATCCTGCTATTTTAAAGAACGCGTATTATCTTTTTGACAGACAGAGGTCGATTTTATCACACAACTCCTTCAGTCCTTCCACCACTGTTGAATCTTCCTCCTTCTCTTCAATCTCTATGAGCCTGATAACGTATTGCAGGGCAGCCATCGCCAAAAAATCCTGTGCGTCCTTATCAATATAGCGCTGTTTATATTGCAGCACTTTTTCATTGATCAGCCGGGCCGCCTTCCGGATACGTTCTTCATTTTCACCTTCCACCTTCAACGGATAATATCTGTCGGCCACATTAACCCTGATCGAAAGTTTATCATCCATCGCTATATATTATCTGTCTAAAAGAGCAATACATTTATCTATCTCCCGCACAAGTTCACTTACTCTCTTCCTTGCCTTCGCGGCATCGTCTCCGTTCCCGAGGACAGCCCCCGTGAACTTCGCTCTTTCATATCTTGTCTGAAGCTCCTTTACTTCTTCATTTTTTTCCGCCAGCTGTCGCCTGACATCTGACAGTTCATTTTTAAGATCCGCTGCCAGCTCTCTCAGTTTTTCATGCTCTGAAACCAGGGCTTCCACTGATCTTCTGAGCAAAAGATATTCCTCATATCCCTTTGCGTTCATAACCGACAACTATAATGGCAAAAATAACATTTTATTAACTCTTTTCAAAAAAATAACGGCATTAAGTTTGCCCTTTTGATGCGGAAACTTAGTTTTGCAAATCTGTACGAAATCATGAATAAAAGAATATTACTCCTCGCTGCCGGTATAACATTTGCACTGAACATAAGTTCACAGAATCCAAAGGAAAAGCTTTTCCTCAGCCCGTTGAAGGATGAGCCGTCTCTCTCAGCAAGTTTTGCGGAGCTGAGAAATGATCATTTTCATTCAGGACTGGATTACAGGACCGGCGGAGTGACCGGCAAGGAGGTGATGAGTGCTGCAGACGGGTATGTATACCGTATCGCCGTCAGTCCCTCCGGGTTCGGGAGGGCTATTTATATACGTCATCCATCAGGTTATTCAACGGTATACGCCCACCTGAAAAGCTTCCGGCCTGATATCGAGGAGTATGTGAAGAAGAAACAGTACGAACAGAAAAGCTTCAGCGTCTCTCTTTTCCCTTCCGGGGAACAGTTTAAGGTCAGTAAGGGAGAGGTGATAGCCTGGTCCGGCAACAGCGGTGGATCGTCAGGTCCCCACCTGCACTTTGAAGTGCGTGATTCAGCAACTGAGGAAACGCTGAACCCGCTGAGATTTGACATGGGAGTGGCTGACAGAACCAGGCCTGTGATTGATAAAATATTCCTCTACCCTGTTAACAGAAACTCATCGGTGAACAAAGGCCATAACAGGCTGACATTTAAAACTGTTGCTGCAAACGGCTCTTATACTCTTCCTGCAGGCAGTGTTCCGGTCATTTACGGCCAGACTGGCATTGGCATAAAATGCTGGGATAGTTTTGACAACAGTTCCAACAAGTGCGGGATCTATTCCATTGAAATGCTGGTTGATTCCGTTAAGGTGTACTGCTTCACCGCAGACAGGTTTTCGTTCAGCGAATCGAGATACCTTAACAGCCATGTTGATTACAGGGCCAAAGTGACTGACAATGAATATATCCATAAGCTGTTTATCGAACCGGGTAACAGGCTGTCAATGTACGACTGCCGGGTTAACAGCGGTGCTCTGAATTTCAGGGATGACGGTGAACACAGTATCAGTATTATTGTACGTGATGCTGCAGGCAACAGGTCATCGGCGTCATTCAGATTAAAATCATTATCCGAACCGCCTGTGGCACCGCTGGAGGTCAGCTGCAGCAAGGTTATTCCTTACGCCAGGGCTTCCGATTTCACGGCTGATGGTATAAGGGTACACTTCCCTTCAGGGGCTCTTTATGACACCCTGTTCCTCGTCTATAACGTCAGGAGGGATATCCGCACCTACCTTTCCCCGGTACACTCCGTTCATGATGAGACTGTAGCGGTGCACGACAAGTACAGGCTTTCAATACGGCCTGATACTGTCCTGGCAGGAATGGAAGGAAAGATGTGTCTGGCAATGCTGAGCACGAAAGGGAATCTATCATACGCAGGTGGGGATCTGCGATATGGGTATGTAAGCGCTGATGTCAACAAGCTTGGTGACTATGTGGTCACCATTGACACCTTACCCCCGTCGATAAAACCTTCTTTTTCCTCAGGAGCCAATCTGACAGGAAAACAATTGTTCACTGTGACCATAAATGATGAATTCTCAGGCATAAAAAGCTATGATACCATCATTGACGGAGTATGGGTCCTTGCGGAGTATGATGCAAAGAACAATATTCTCATATACAGACCTGAGACACCTGTATTAAAAGAAAACACCCTTCATCAGATGGAGCTGACTGTCACCGATAACCGTGGTAACAGGTCCGTCCTGAAGAGTGAATTCAAATGGTAGTGGAAGCAGATCAGAATAGCTTCTCGGGGTAGATACCCTGGTCAACCATTTTGCGAATGCTTTCAACGACAAAAGGTTTGTCCTCGCGATATGTGACGCCAAACCAGCGGCTGTTGCTCCTCAGTATCTGAATGGTTATCTCGCCCTTCTTTACAAATTTGTCCAGTGAAGTTGGTATGTCAAGCTCTGCCTTCGGATCGCTGATCTTCTCCTGCAGGAAGTTTTTGAACTCAATATTAAGATACTTGTAGCACGACGGTTTGAAGCCGAAAAGGTTCATTGAGACAATCTCTTCACCAGTGTACTGATGAACAACTCCCTGGGCATCAGGTGCAAAAACACCGTCAGGCCTCTTTTCAATGCCGCGGGTTTCGACCATTGTCTCAAGGAAGCCGTCTTTATTTACCTTGCAGATGCCACGGTTCACATGGCCATGATCTGAAAGAGTGTTTCCCAGCCTGTATCCGACTATACAGAAATTGGTGTCTGACTTGTCCTTTGTAAGGAAGTCGTAAAGCACATTGAAGGAATCGACACCGTAATAATCATCTGCGTTAATCACCCCGAACGGTTCGTGGATCTTATGCTCGGTAACCAGGATGGCATGACTAGTACCCCAGGGTTTCTGACGTCCTTCCGGCATATGATAGCCTGCTGGCAGATTACCCAGTTCCTGGAACACATAATCAATTTCGATGACATCCTTAAGACGTTTCACAAATGTCTCTTTGAATTGTTCCTCAATATCGCGCCTGATAACAAATACCACTTTCCCGAAACCTGCTCTCTTTGCATCGAAAATTGAATAATCGATGATAGTCTCACCCGATGGGCCGACCTGGTCAAGCTGTTTGTTTCCGCCATATCTGCTGCCCATACCAGCAGCGAGTACCAATAATGTAGGTTTCATCTGTTTTTATGTTTAGGTCACACAATTATACCTAAATATTGTGTACTTTCAAAACCTCAAACCAAAGATTTGTCTTTTCTGGTCGAAATATGTGTTGACTCACTTGAGTCCGCCACTATTGCCGAGGCTTCCGGGGCTGGCAGGATTGAATTATGCTCCGCTCTTTCTGAAGGCGGTATTACGCCGAGTGCCGGTTTGATTGAGGCTGTGCGGAATAATATCAGCATCGATGTAAATGTCATCATCAGACCGCGGGGGGGCGATTTTCTCTACAGTGACCACGATTTCAGCGTGATGCGCCGCGACGTCGAGAGAGCAGGTGAAGCAGGTGCAGACGGTATTGTCACAGGGATACTCAACAGGGATGGCACTGTGGATGTTGAACGTACTGCACTGCTCGTGGAATATGCAGCCCCAATGCAGGTGACTTTCCATAGGGCGTTCGATTTGTGCCGGGAGCCGAAGAAAGCACTGGAGGATATAATTTTTGCCGGTGCTGCAAGAATTCTCACATCAGGACAAGCCCGCTCAGCAATAGAAGGCGCATCAGTGATAAAGGACCTTATTACGACGGCAGGCGGGCGGGAAATAATTATGCCGGGAGGCGGCATAACCGAATACAATATTGCTCTTCTAGCCACCACCACCGGAGCCAGGGAATATCATCTGTCAGCCCGCCGCCAGGCAGACAGTCTGATGACATTCCGCAGGAAGGGAATCTATATGGGTGACGCCAGACTCCAGGCAGAATATTCCGGGAAAATTGCCGATGCTGACAGGATCAGATCAGTAATTATGATTCTTGGGGGTATTGTTTTATAATTAAAGATGTTATTTTTGGGGCCTGTTCCTGCAACATGGGAACAATCCTGAAACATTATTTGTTTATTATTCAGAAACTTAAATTAACAAGATAAGCATGAAAAGATTCACTTCACTTATGCTGACCCTGCTCCTCCCCCTGATGATAATTTCGGAGAAGAGCATAGCCTGCACAAACTTCCTCATAACAAAAGGGGCAACCAAAGACGGTTCAACATTGATCTCCTATTCGGCCGACTCACACGTTCTCTATGGTGAACTGTATTACTGGCCGGCGATGAAATATAAGGCAGGGACAATGATGGACGTTTATGAATGGGATACGGGAAAATACATGGGTAAAATTGAACAGGCAGCTGTTACTTATTCAGTTGTCGGGAACATGAACGAGCACCAGCTTGCTATAGGGGAAACAACCTATACTGGCCGGGAAGAGGCTGTAAACCCTGATGCCATAATTGATTATGGCAGCCTGATATATATCTCTCTTCAGCGGGCAAAAAACGCCCGTGAAGCCATTTACACAATGGTGAAACTGACGGAAAAATACGGATATGCCAGCACGGGTGAATCATTTTCAATATCGGATCCCAACGAAGTATGGATAATGGATCTCATTGCCAAGGGACCCGGCAAAAAAGGGATGGCATTCGTTGCCCGCAGGATACCTGACGGATACATATCAGGCCATGCCAACCAGGCAAGAATCACCACCTTCCCCCAGGCAGACGGAAAAACCTCTATCAAATCAAGTGAGATAGACAAGATCTACAACCCTGAGGTTGAGACGGTGTATGCTGATGATGTGGTTGATGTGGCACGCGGATTCGGATGGTATAAGGGAACAGACGCTGACTTCAGCTTCGTTGATGCCTACGCTCCTCTGACATTTGGCGGCGCACGCTTCTGCGAAGCACGCGTATGGGCAGGGTTTAATACTGTTAACAACACCATGGGACAATATCTTGATTATGCAATGGGGCATAATCTCTCAAACAGGTTTCCGCTTTGGATAAAACCTGACAGGAAGCTCGACGTCGATGATGTTAAAAGGATGATGAGAGATTATTACCAGGATACGCCTATGGACATGACAAAAGATGTCGGCGCGGGACCCTATGGATGCACCATAAGATGGAGGCCTATGACCTGGATGGTAGACAGTGTCGGATACGTCTTTGAAAGGGCTGCTTCAACCCAACAGACAGGATTCTCTTTCATAGCCCAGTCACGCAGCTGGCTGCCTGACCCGGTTGGCGGAATACTCTGGTTTGGAGTTGATGACACCTTTTATACCGTCTATACCCCAATGTATTGCGGTATGACTGCGGTACCACATTCCTTCGCAGTCGGCAACGGAGACATAATGACATACAGCGCAACCTCCGGCTTCTGGACTTTCAATGAGGTGACCAACTTTGTATATACCCGGGCAAGCGTAATGACACCTGACCTGCAGGCAAAGCAAAAAGAGCTTGAACAAAAATATGCAACTGAGATTATTGAGATAGATAAAACCGCTGCCGGACTGTATAATAAATCTCCAAAAAAGGCTGTAGCCTATCTTACAGACTATTCGGTGAAAGCCGGCGACTATACCGTCAGTCAATGGCGCGAACTGTATAAATACCTCTTCACCAAGTACATGGACGGAAATGTAAAGACCAGGAATGAGCCTAAGGAAGGCTATAAATATGTTATGCCAAGCGTCAGTCAGCCCGGCTACCCTGAAGAATGGTACCGGAGGATAGTTGAGGATGCAGGAGAAAAACTCAAGGCACCTGCCGGCGCGGGTCATTAAGCCCGTGGAAATGAACAATTAATTATTTTGCAGTTTTCAAAAAATTATTTGTACATTTGCGACCTGTTTTAAAAGAGTTGAGATTATAAAATTTATTTGCGCGATGGACTTAATGAAAGTAGTTGAAAAGGAGTACGCTTCAGGCATTGATCTTCCGAAATTTAAAGCCGGAGACACTGTTACGGTACACTATAAGATCAAGGAAGGCAACAAAGAGAGGATACAGCAGTATCGCGGAGTGGTCATGCAGAGATCAGGAGGCGCGGGCCTTACAGCAACATTTACGGTTCGCAAAATGTCAGGCAACATTGGCGTTGAAAGGATTTTCCCCGTAGCATCTCCATTCATTGACAAGGTTGAAGTCAATAAATTCGGTAAAGTACGGAGAGCGAAAATATTCTACCTGAGAAACCTCACAGGCAAGAAAGCGCGCATAAGGGAAAAGATATACTAACTGATATTGAGAATATTAGAAAAGCCACTGCAAAGTGGCTTTTTTTTATTTCAGCAGCTCGTCAGCTTTTGCCTTCGCATCTGCAAGCAACTTATCGGCCCGGGTATTTGCCTCTGTCTCGAGCTGTGTGGCCCTCTTGTCTGCCTCCTTATTTAGAGCTTCGGCACCTTTCTTTGCCACCATGACAGCAATGGTGCCCTTGGGTTCTGCATCCTTTATGAGCTTTTTCCCCTGCAGGTCTGCTTCCGTTCGTATTGCCTTAGCTGAGGAGGCTGCTTCTTCACGAAGAACCTTAGCCTGTTCCTCTGCCTCTTTCAGTATTTTGTCAGCCTGTGCCTTTGCTTCCTCGTTCACCTTTTCCGTAACTTCCTCTTTTACGGCTTCGGTCACTGTGGTTACAGGATTGACTCCCTCACTTCCTGCGAACAACGGTGTTATCACAGGTTTAAGGAAAGTGCCTCCTATCTTAAGATTGACCTTGATGATCTCAGGCGGGGTAAGATTCATGCCCATTGTTGCAGCCTGGGCGGCAAGCGCTCCCATAAGCGCCCCGGCAGCATCTCCCAGCTCTGACCGTGGTATCTCAGTCCTGACAACAAAATTAAGCGTCTGGTCAAGGCCCTGGTCACCGCTTATGTTCAGTTTGATATTGCCTATCTTCGTATCAAAAGGCTTTATAAAGAGTCTGCCGTCATTTATTGCAAAAGTAGCAGTGAAATCCTTTATTATGTTGGTATATTTCTGATTGAGCTTGAGCACATTCTTTATCTGGTCAAATGTTTTTGACTCGAGTATCTGTAGCGATTCTGAATGCATCTCACCACCCCCCGTTATTGTGCTTATGACAGGCATCATGTTGCTGCCGAGCAGGCTTTTATACTTCATTCCGACGGTAACATTACCGCCCAGTCCGGCAGCAGCCGGTGCGAGTTTTTGAACGGTGTTGAATGCGTTGAACGCATCTTTGATGGTCACCATGCTTATAAGCAGGTCTGCACTGACAGCTGGTCTGAGCGTATCTCTTGTATCATAGACTGCATTCGCCAGCAGTGTGCCACCAAGTGTTTTCATGGCTGCTTCACTGACAGTAATCACACCCTCCTTCACCACTACCTTACCCCTAACGTCACTTCCTGTCAGCTTGTCAAAGACCAGCCGTTTCACCGCCGCATCAAAGATGAAATCGATGTCTTTAGGTACCTGAATGACAGCCAGAGAGGCAGTATCATTTTCAGTGGTGTCTGACGGCATTATATCAAGTATCTCGTTCAGATCAAGGTTGTTTGATGCCATACTCAGATGGCCCCTAATAGTATCACCGGAGAAAAGATAAGGTATATAGTTCTCTAACCTGCCTGAAGCTGTAAAGTCGCTCTTCTCTCCCACTGTCATCTGCAGCTGCTTAAGCTCAGCAAAGGCAGGATTAAAATTAAAGGCGGCAGTGCTGATCTTTATGTCGGGCATATCAGTCATTTCAACTGCCATATCGGAGATGACGAGAGCGCCCTCTGCCTTGAACTGATCATATTTTTTGTTTTCCAGCATGGACATCCTTCCAGCCAGGGCAAGTGATACGTCGATCAACCCGTTCAGCGAAATGCTGTCGAGAGGCATTGCCTGCTGCAACTTTGCCAGGTCTATCTTTCCCTTTACGTCTGCAATTACGGCGGGGTCACTAATCGGTGTGGAAAGCTTCATGGTCATGTCAAATGGGTTACCGGCAAGCTCAAAATGGAACCTGCTAAGATCGACGGTGGTATTGTCCATGTCATTCCCCCCGGTTTTGACTTCTCCTTTGATGTTGATAGCGGTTATTTTCTCAGGCAGGTCAGGGTAGCTTATGACGCCGTCATTAACAAGGAGTCTGACTGTGATGTCCGGCATTGTGCTGTCTGCAGAGCTGTATATGCCTTTTAGTGTACCGTCAAGGGAAAATGTGCCTGAAGCCTTTAATTCCTCATAGCCTGTCATATAGAATGAAGGTATGAGTGAAAGAAGCGATTTAAATGATGTTTCCGGGGCATTGAATTCAAGGTCTGCGGAGATATCATCACCCGGCATTGCCACACTGCCTGCCAGGTTCAGAACTATGCCATTAATTGTCAATGCATTGTCCTTAAGAACAAAAATCATTGAATCAAGATTTGCGTCAATGCCGGCACGATAGTTCACTTTTGCATCTGTCAGGTACTTTATCTTGTCCATTATAAAATCCACACTGCCGGCGGAGATATCCATTTCAAGGTCAGTCTGTGATGCGCTCATGTTACCGGAGAGGTTGAATTTCATATCTTCCAGTGAAGCGGCCATATCCGATTCCCTGTCAGTATAAAAGAGGCGTCCTTCACTCATGCTGACCTCCCTCAACTGCACTTTAAAGGGTGCTTCAGGTAACGTATCGGCTTCGATATCCTCCGGGGTCTCTTTTATTATATCCCAGTTGGCTGTCCCGTCTTCGAGGACTATTGCATTAAGGAGAGGCTGGTTGACGGCGACTGATTTAATTTCGTATGCCTTATCGCCGAACAGGCTTCTGAGGTTGAACACGATGTCCATCGATTTCACGGCTGCAAGGGTATCGCCCTCGAACAAACCTGTGCCTGTTACGGACAGGTTATCAAGCGAGAAGGCGGCATCCGGGAATGCCTTGAAGAGGCTAAGCCTATAATCAGTGAAGGCAACCTTTGCATTGAGCATTCCGTTGATCTCAGACTCAATTCTGGCCCTGATTTTGTCTTTGAATGCGACAGGGATTATAATTGCAGCCACTACGATTATAGTCAGCAGTGAGCCAATTCCGATGGCGAATATTTTCAGTCCTTTTTTCATTTCATCCTATTTAGCTGTTTTGATAACGCAGAGAAGTTCCTGTCAGCGTCTCTGTATTAACACCCAACCCTATTGCAGAAATCAGGCTATAAAATTAAACAATAAAAACCGGAAATTATTTTATCTTTGCAGGCGCAAAGGTCCCGTGTGTTAACTGTCCGCCAGCCGGCGGGTGACTACGGATCCGAAGCAAAAAGGTCCCGTAGCTTAACTGAATAGAGCATCTGACTACGGATCAGAAGGTTGGGGGTTTGAATCCCTTCGGGATCACTGACAAACAAGCGTTAAAGAGGTAAATACCAGCACTTTAACGCTTTTTTCTTTGTCTCCTTTCAAACAATTTTACCGACATGTTACCGATTACTGCCAATGAAAAAGGCAGCTCCCTTTAGTCAATGTCTGTTAGGTTCCGGACGGAACTTTGTAGACATGAGCTGTCCAAACGAGAAAAACTATTTATTGATAGGGCGTAAATCATAAGTATGCATGGCATCATATTCCGTTGCCCATAAGAAAGGAAAAAGTAAGAAAAAACCTGCAACGATTGCACCTACATTTGCTTTTTCATTCTTTTTAAGAAGGCCATTAAAATCTTGATATCCATCCATAACCACAAGGATTGAAGTTGCAGCGCCAGTAATTTTCATGTCTGTATGCATATATGGAGTCGTTCCCACGTTCTTTCCATCCAGATATAAAGTAGCGCCATTTGGGTTTGATGAAATAAGTGTTGATGATGCGCAACTTGATAGCAATAAGGTAGCGGATAAAACAATCGCTGTTATTTTAACAAAGACTTTCTTACTCATGATTAATAATTTTACAATCGTAAGATGCAAATTAAATCAATAAAAAGAAAGAACCAGCTTCCTTTGATAACTTAATGGGATGTACCTTAAAAATGCGTTTCGAAGTACAAAAGAAGGCAGCCCCCGGTAGTCGATTCTTGTGAAAGTTGTCTGTGATATCCCAAGTCAGGGGATGTCTGCATTTATGATGGGAGCTGCCCAATATTTCAAAGATCATAAACACCCCGCAATATTAGTAGTTATATTTCAAAGGTCTTTTTGGAAAGTGCTAGTAATACAATTATGCTTGCTCGTCAAAAATATTAAGTGATTTTATTATAAAAAAGGGTTAATTTTAATACAAAACCTAGCCAGCCACAGCAAAACGTTTGAGTTGGGCCTTTTTCCCCCACAAAACCGAAAATATTGTTCTATTACACAATTAAATGATTTATGAATATCCTAACGCTAACCATTATGAGAAAGGTGCTTTTTCTAGCAATAACGAGCATATTAAGCCTTGAAACTTATAGCCAGGAATGTTTTTTGTATTATCCCAAACCACCTAACTCAAGGCTGGAATATAATAGTTACTCGAAAAATGAGCTTGATGCCACCGTCGTTAAAGAATATACTTTTCAAAATGAAGAATTAGATACTCTGTTCGTTTTCGAGAAAGCGGAAGTTTTCGATTTACAAGGGAAGAGTACTGCATCAGCTGAAACGAAAAGTATGTGTGTTAAAGGATATTATTATAGAGGGAATATACCGTCAGTTAATATAAAAAAATTGCCCAGTGAGTTTCTGACCAGTGTTGGAGGGAATATTTGGCAAGGATGGCCAACCAAACTTAATGTTGGTGATACACTAAAAGGTTATATTACTACCGTCAGCGTGTTTACTAAAGGTGCCACGGCCGGAGACATAATTCTGTCAACGATCGGCTTTGGATTGGCAGGTGCTATAATAACAGTTGCTATGACACCGTCTTTGTCATTTAATACCCAAATTGATGTATTTGATCGTAAGGTGGAAACAATTGAAGAAATCACAACAATCGCCGGAATTTTTGAATGTTATAAAATTACGTGTCATGCTTCAGTCTCAAAAATTACACCTAATAAAAAATCTTCTAAAAAAGAAAATATAGGTAATAGTGCGACTATATCGTGGTACGCAACAAATATTGGCCTCGTTAAACAGGAAGAATATGATGGTGATGGGAATCTCAGTAGTTATATGGTTCTGACAAATATTAAATGAACATAATACAATTTTACATATTGTAAAGTATAAAAAACCTCCCTAGTCCGGAAAATGAATTAATCCTTACCAGGGGAGGCAACACGCAAGGATGCTTTATTTTTTTGATAGCAGAGCCCCCTCTGCGAATCATGCTGCCGCAGGCAGCATAATCCCTTCACATCATATAAAATCTGAACCCCTGGTGTAGACCCGGGGGCTGGAAACAAGTCGTAAAAACCCCGGCAACTTTATTTGTTCTTAACCGGGTATGGGGGAACAGGTTTTACATAGCCGGGATAGTTTTTCATTTCATCGAGGATAACTTCAATGGCTTTATTCAGCTGAGCATCTTCACCTAAATACTCTTTGGCAGGATCATTGTCAATCACAATATCCGGATCGACGCCATGGCCTTCAATCGGCCACCCCTTGCCATCAGCACTATACCTGGCAAATTCCGGTTTAAATAATTGTCCGCCGTCAACCAGGGGCAATGAACCGCGTATTCCGACAACCCCACCCCAGGTCCTTACGCCAATTACCTTACCTAATTTCATCTCCTTAAAACGGTAAGGGAACAGATCTCCGTCCGAAGCAGAATAGTTATCAATCAGTACTACCTTGGGGCCTGCAAAAGTACCCGGAGGATCCGGTGTTCCCTGAGACTGGTTGCGGGCGATTTCTGTCATTACCATTTCCCTGCTTAACCGTTCAATGATCATTGGGGATACATTTCCTCCGCCATTCCCCCTGTCATCAATTATCAACCCTTTCTTCATGATCTGCGGATAGAAATGGCTGATAAATTCATTTAAACCTTCACGTCCCATATCAGGTATATGAATATATCCCACCTGTCCACCAGTAGCTTCAAATACCTTCCTGATGTTATTTTGTACCCATTCGTAATAATACAATTTCGATTCATTTGCCAGAGGCACGACAATAGTTTTTCTGCTTCCGGCAAAGTCGGGCTTTGAATTCACAGTGAGTTCAACCTGTGTGTCGGCAAATCCAACCAGTGATTCATAAATGTCCGTCATTTCACTTGTGGGTTTTCCGTTCACAGCGATAATATAGTCTCCTTCAAGGATATTTACTCCGATTTCTGTTAGGGGTGACCTTAATTCCTTGCTCCAGTTTGCGCCTTCCAGAATTTTGTCTACCTGGTAATAGCCTGAAGGATGCCTGCCTAGTTTTGCACCCAGTAAACCGGTGCTTATTCTTTCAGCTTTAGGTTTATCACCGCTCAGCACATAGGCATGTCCGATACTTAATTCAGCGATCATTTCACCGATCACATAGGTTAAATCATCGCGATGCCTGACGTAGGGCAAAAGTGCTGCGTATTTATCCCGAATGCCTGTCCAGTCTGTGCCATGCATATTGGGAGCATAGAAAAAGTCACGCATTTGCCTCCAGCTCTCATAAAAGATTTGTTTCCATTCGGCAGATAGATTTACCCATACCTTCATATTGGAAAGAATGACAGTTCCTTTAAAATCTATGGGCGCAACAGGTAAATCAATGACAGCATAGGAGTCATCTTTCCGCACCAGCATTTTGTTGCCGTCAGATGATACGACAAACATCATTCCGGTCCCCAGGACTTTTTCTTCTTTCTTATCCAGATCGTACATTTTTATGGATGGCTTCTCCGCTTCCGCATTCATTTCTTGATAATAAAGCTTTTTCCCTATACAGATTATCCCTGCATATTTGGAACCGATTACCGGTAATTCCACGATACGATTCTGGATTCCATCCAGATCCACTTTAACCTCAACAGGTTTTGCAGTCTCTGCTTTTTTATCACCGGCAGACTTATCAGTTTCAGCCTCAGCTACCTTAACCTTCACTGTGTTGTCGGTGGGAGCAAATGGGGATTTTGTCGATTTAGAGAGAGTTACCAGATAAATCTTATTCATGTTCTGATAAGCATGGTTCCACTCTGTTTCACTAAAGATTGGATTGAATGTTCTGGCCGAGGTGAAGAACAGATAGTTACCATCATTACTGAAAACCGGATTCTTACTTTCATACCATCCATCCGTAATTTCAGTTTTTTCTTTGCTGATAGTATTATATAGAATTATTTTGAAGAGAGTTTCTATCTCCGGACGTGAATAGGTGATCCACTTACTGTCAGGAGACCAGTTAAACTCCGTGATTTCCCAGGTGTTGGATCGGTCGATAACCGTAACTTGCCTGGTGGTTATATCTACATATTGCAATCTGAATAGTTTATCATTCCACATAATTTTTTTGCTGTCAGGCGACCAGACAATGTTGAATTTGTATGTATCTGCATTTTTTGTCAATTGAACGGGTGATTCCGATCCGTCCTGTTGCTGGATATAGATTTCATCTTCACCGTTTTGGTCAGAAATGTAAGCTAGGTATTTCCCGTCCGGTGACCAGATGCCATTCCGGTCATGCACTCCTGAACTGTGAGTGATGTTTCTTGTAATGCCTTCCTTTGCAGGGAGAGTGTAAATGTCGCCGCGGGCGCCCAGTACAAGTCTTTCTCCGTCGGGTGATATATCGAATGAATGAATGCTCTTGCTTGCATCCACCATCGAAGTCCGTGCACTTGATATTTCATTGGCAATAAGAATATTAACTTTTTCAACAGATTTCTTGTCAAAATCATACAGGTACAGGAAACCTCCTTTTTCAAAAGCAATGGCATCGTCACCGAGTGATGGGAACTTAATATCAAAATCCGTGAAATCTGTCACTTTGCTAATCTCTTTTGTATCTCCGTTGTATACGAACAGGTTCATGGTGCGATCACGATCTGACAAAAAATAAATATTATCGCCATGCCACATAGGGAAAATATCCTGAGCAGGATTACTGGTAATGTTAGTTATATTCTTTGTATTGAAATCATAAATCCATATGTCATCCGCCATACCCCCGTGATAATATTTCCATGTCCTGAACTCACGAAATACCCTGTTAAATGCAAGTTTGCTACCATCCGGAGAATATGTGCAAAATCCTCCGTTGATAAGCGGCAGCTCGGAAGAAAGGCCTCCCTCAGGAGAAACACTGAATAGTTGTCCTCTAAAATCATTGAAAGAATAGCGACGGGAACGATAAATAATGTTTTTACCATCAGGGGTCCATGTCATCACGATATTATTCGGACCCATTCTGTCTGACAGTTCATCACGCTGCAAGGTAGCCGTATAGGTAATCCTTTTGGGCTCACCTCCGGTTGATGGGATTGTAAATACTTCTGTGTTCCCATCATATTGGGCTGTGAAGGCTATTCTTTTGCCATCCGGAGAGAATCGGGCAAACATTTCATAACCCGGGCTGTCTGTGAGCTTTCGTGCAATACCGCCGGTTTTTTCTACAGAATAAAGATCTCCGGCATAGGTAAAAACAAGTTGGTTGCCATGAATAGCTGGGAATCGCAATAATCTGGCTTCTTCCTGGGCATAGGATGCCTGGATTAGGAAGCATACTGATAACAAAACAATAATTCTTTTCATACAATTATTTTTTTGCTTGTTCTAAATAAGTCATATGTCGTTTATACTATTTATCAATCCGTTTAAGTATGTCGTTCATCATTTCTATTTGAACTTTCTGTAACTCCAGGAGCTCTTGCTGCTGGTCCATAATAAAATGGTCAATCTTTTCATGCAGTGTTCTTATCTCCAGTTCTGATTTAAGGTTTATCATATAGTCTTTCTTGGCCCTATCCCTATCTTTATCTTCCTGCCGATTCTGACTCATCATAATTACGGGTGCCTGTAATGCTGCCAAACACGATAAAATCAGATTTAAAAGTATAAACGGATAAGGGTCAAACCCTTTATTGATAAGCCAAAATACATTGGTGGAAATCCAGATAATAATAAACACCCCAAATGATATGATAAATGTCCAGCTACCACCAAAGGTGGCTACTTTGTCAGCAATCCTTTGTCCAAAGGTTAATATCTGTTTCTCTTCAATCTCAATTTTGTCTGTCAGAGTTTTATTCCTGGTCAATGAAGTTAACACAGTCTTTTCGAGCTCTGACAATTCTCCTATTTCTTCAACCAGATAATGCGAAATGGCTTTTTCCCTGTAGTTATTCAGTTCGCTCCGGGAAAGATAGCTCTCGTGTGAAAATTGAGGATTATCCTTTTGAATCATATCTAAAATAGAATGTCTGATTGTTTTAGCAGAAATTTTTTCAGAAACCGGAAATTCTGTGTTTGATATATCACTGCGAAAAGTTTTCATTGTTTTGATTTTATGTTTTTAAAATGGAAACCAACGGCCCGTTTAGGGACGTCTGCTAATAGAATGGGAACTTCCCGGCATAATACACTATGCCACCCATTATGGCGACATTATTTCATTCAATCTCATCACATCCCGTCATCATCCTTTTCCACATGCAATATGTGCAATAGCCTGTGAATTATCGGGGCAAGGAAAACTGCTGTAATACTCAAAAATGCCACCCCGCTGTACAAAGCATAGATTGATGAAAAGAGCTTTGCACTTTTAGTTGTCATTTCAGCAACAGGTCCCATTCCGGTCAGAATCATACAAGACATATGAAAACTGTCAATACAGTTCAGCTGTCCAAAATAATGGTATCCCGAAATCCCTAGTCCAATTGAAAAGGCAATCAGAAATAAAGAAAATAACCCGTAGCTGCCAAGTCTAAGGAAGAATTTACTCAATGAGGCAACTTCCTGCCTCCTGTGTTCAAGTTTCATTGTTGCCATAGAGCCTTCTGAATATATTATGCACTCACAGTCAAAGATATCTCCTTTTTTATAAAAAGATGGACCTGGCTGCTGACATTTCCTGTAACGATTGTCCTAATAATTTTTATTCCTGGCCTTCGCCAGGTTTATTAAGCGTCTGACGTTAAAAAGGACTGAAACAAGCTGTCCGCTGCAATTGTCCGACGCGGTATAATCTACTGTCACCAGCACCGTCTTGTGGTCAGGAGGCCAGATGATTACCGGGTCAACAGTCAGGTTTTCGATTACAGGTGACTCAGCGTCCCAAAGATTGTTCTCTGCGTACCAAAATTGAAAAACGGCCCCCGGAATTGCTTTCGGGAGCCGTTCATTATCAAAAAACTTTTTTATGAACGAATTGTAATTAATTCAGATCGATTACGAGGTCATTGTCAGATGGTGGCAAATCGGTATAAAAGCCATATAAAATGTTACCCAGGTCAGCTGAAAACCCAGATACATACTGGATTTCGGCATCTGTTTCAGCTGAAATAGTTTCATCGCCCGCAAAATGAGCCATCATGGCCCTCGAAAAAGCAGGTGCAACCATGGCCGCATAGAATTCAGAGACATTGTACGGCTCGCCCATGAGCATATATTTAGCAAGAAATTCAAACGCCGTAAAAGAAATAGTTGCTTCATATTCAGGAAACGGGACACCGTTTAACCCGGGATAGTCTATTGATGTAACATGCTTCGTTGTAACATACATTTTGTTATCGATAAGTTTAATGATCCGGTACGGAGAATTATAGCTGACCGGCGAACCTGTTTCTATATCAGTCAGCGTCAGGCTGCCCGTTGTACGTCGTACTGCATCATTGCCATGAAAATGCCCCGTGAATATTACTTTCAGACCTGCCTGCATCAGTTCATCAGCCCTGGTAAAACGGTCATCAACCAGGTAATCCGGGAATATTACAGATTCGCCCATGAAATGCTCTATAACTCCATGGTGCATCATTCCTATTACTGTTTTTCCTTTTTTTGATTTGATGCTGGCAAGCTGTGACGTAATCCAATCCATGGTGGCATCCTTTATTTTTCCTGCAGTTACGCTGTATTCCGATGTGTTATCATA
The DNA here is from genome assembly GCA_963743775.1 of uncultured Bacteroidales bacterium. Taxonomy (GTDB): domain Bacteria; phylum Bacteroidota; class Bacteroidia; order Bacteroidales; family VadinHA17; genus SR-FBR-E99. The sequence goes on along the minus strand of CAVURA010000002.1, from coordinate 406,883 downwards.
ATATTCATTTGCATCGATAGCGAGTACAAAAAAGTTCTTGAACGGCTCTGAAATATAACTCAGCGAGTTTGGATCCCTGGCAATCGCACTGCCGTATCCGTATTCCGCATACAATGATCTGAACTGCTTCGGGGAAATGTTCGGAACAGGTTCGGTGTTATCACCATCGAATAATACAGCATCCGGATTGTTTATGTCGTGATTGCCGGGTACTACAAGTACTTTAATGCGGTTTGCCTCCAGAATTTTGAGTTGTTTTATAACTGCCTGATGACTGACAAGCTCTCCGTCTTTCGTAAGGTCGCCTGAAATAAGTACCAGGTCCGGCTTTTCAATCAACAGCTCATTTATAATCTCCTGAAGAATAGCACTGCTTTCTGCCAGTAATTTGCGGTCCTGCATCAGATACATCTGAAATGCAGAACCATCTTGCCTGAGCAATGAGGGGTCCATGTAGTGCAAATCAGACAACACTGCAATTTTAAGTTCACCAGGATTAAAATTGTAGTGATCCTTAATACCTCCTATCAAGGGAGCCTGACGGAAATCACTATCCTGTTTTTCGCAGGAAACGATGGCCAGCAGTAATGACAGGGAAACAAAAAAGCGCATTGTTTTCATGACTGATTGAATTTAGTTAATAATCAGAATCTTTCGATATAAATCTTTCCTGTTAAGTTTTGGACCTGATACGCCTACAAAGTTCGGCCACATCCGGCAAACTCACGTTGCTCAGCGTCCCAAACATTGTTCTTTTTGTGCCAAATTGCCACAGGTTATGAAAGTCCATTTAACTTATCAGGACTCTGATCACAGAACCGGATCAACGGCAGGAAATTCTATTTATCGATTCTTTTAAGTATGTCATTCATCATTTCAATCTGAACCTTCTGTAACTCAAGGAGCTCTTGTTGCTGCTCCATAATAAAATGATCGATTTTTTCATGCAAGGTCCTTATTTCCAGTTCTGATTTAAGGTTAATCATATAGTCTTTCCTGGATCTGTCCCTGTCTTTTTCTTCCTGCCGGTTCTGACTCATCATGATCACCGGCGCCTGCAAAGCTGCCAGAGTTGATAAAATCAGATTCAGAAGTATAAACGGATAAGGGTCAAATCCTTTATTAACAAGCCAGAATACATTGACAGAAACCCAAAGAAAAATAAACACTCCAAATGAAATTATAAATTTCCAGCTGCCACCAAATGAAGCAACTTTGTCGGCAATTCTTTGTCCAGTAGTAACTATTTGTTTTTCTTCACCGTCTACTTTATCTGTCAGGGTTTTATTATTATTCACAGAATTTAACACGGTTTTTTCCAGTTCTGATAATTCTCCTACTTCTTTTACCAGATAATCCGAAATTGCTTTTTCTCTGTATTTGTTTAACTCGCTCCTGGAAAGATGGCTCTCATGTGAAAATTGAGGATTATCTTTTTGAATTAGATTCAAAATAGAATGTCTGATTGTCCGGGCTGAAACTTTTTCAGAAACAGGAAACTCTGCATTTGAAAAATCACTGCGAAAAGTTTTCATCATCTTGGTTTTTTGTTTCTAATATGGCGGGTAGATTGTTTATATAGCAAACAGAAGTAAACATATAAGAACATAAAGTTAGATCTGATAAGTCAGTATTTGAAATAAGTATCCTGATGCAAGATACGCCAAGCCGAAGCCAAAGTCAAAGTCAAAGAAAGAAATAATAATTACCTGGTGCCGATAAATGTCCCGTCAAGGGTACCCGAAGAAAGTGTATAGGTCAGATTGTTTCCTTCAACCTCACCCGCCAGCGAATTGCCTGCAACAGAAAACGACAGTGTATAAACATTGTCCTCAGTACTGCTGACCCTGATTCCCGGAATATTCAAACTATGTGAACCGGCCGTGATATCCATATCAACTTTTGCTTCCGACCTTTTTGTAATTATTGTGATCCCGGCGATAGCGCCTGATTCCGTTGTTACTGTTCCGGTATACGTACCTGCAATAATACTGGCATAATCAGGCTGGGGATCATTTCCATTGCATGATATGAAAGTCAGTATAATAACAGTTGACAATATACCCCAGGTCAGTCCTTTTTTCATATCACAAATATCCGACAGACACAAAGGTAAGCATTATTAAGAAACGACCGCTGCAACCTGGCTTCAGCGGTCAAGACCTGCCTCAGTTCAGGAATAAACACGGGTGTAAATGTAAATTGAGCGGCATTTTGTAGTATCTTTGCGCCATGCAAACTGAAATAACATCACAAGACCTGTTTCCTGAGGCAAAGGAGGAAACTATAAAAGCTGTGACCAGGCGTAGTGAAGAGTACTCCCTTCTGAGGGATAAACGCGCCAGGGAAGACAACGAGGCAATTGCCCGTAGACTGGAAAGAGACAAGCTAAAGCCGGAAGAGAAACTTTAAAACTCTTCATTTCCGTAAACTGCAGCGACACAAGACAATTTATGCTGCTTTTAAAAGGTATCACAAGGAATCCTGCGCCAGCAGGATTTTTTATTTCATTTCCTCAAGCCATGCCCATCATCTGTCAGCTGCGCCCTTCAGATCAATCAGTATGACTCCGCCGGCAGCTCTCGACCCATAAATGGAGGCATCAGAACCCTTAAGCACTGAAATGGATTTTACCTGACGCGGGCTGATATCGTCAATCGAGGAAACTGGCATACCGTCGACTACCAGCAGAGGGTCATTACTTGAATTTAATGAGCTCATACCCCTGATCACTACCTGTTTGCCAACGACCTGCACACCAGGTACTTCTCCCCTGATCATATCATAAATGCTTGTATAGGAATCGTACTTGTGCCCCTTTGCGTCGATCTGGCCTGTGGGTGTCGTAAGGTCATTCTTCCGGACTTTACCATAACCAATATTTACCATCTCTTCTTCTTCCGCGATAGCAGGTATGAAGCCCTGGATGGCAAAAGAGCCATAAAGTACAATATTTATTTCCTGACCTCCTTCTGCAGGTGTCTCAGCTGAACCCTTCACGTCTGAGTAGGCTCCTATCATTCTGATGTCGGGTGTTATCCTGACTTTAAAGAAGCCTTTTCTGTTGGTAACAATATCTGTCTGCTGTCTGTCCAAAAGGATCATTGCACCGGCAACAGGCTGATTGTTCACATCCGTGACATACCCTGATATAATATTTTTTTTGTTATTCTTATGACCCGCAACATTTTCTGAGATTATCAGGGAAAATATCATAAGCAAAATAATTCCTCTTTTCATATTTCTCAGGTTTCCCGCATGCTTTTGTGACTACTTTCCAAAATGGTCATTTGCCATAACAAAGTTAGAATAAATAATTCGATGGCCTGCGACCATCTTCTTATGTCTCATTTAATTTCCGCCAACGGGATGATTGCCCCCGGTGATCATTTTAGTGAATGAAATCTCATTAGCAAATAATGTAAAAATCTGCCGGAGACAAAAAATATTGATTTAATTTGTTCCCTGTATGATCAGGGTATCAGTAATTCTCGGCACATTTAATTCCGCAGCGTTCATAGAACGGACAGTGCAGTCGGTGCTTTCCCAGGAAGGCAATGGCAGCGATTTCGAGATCGAACTTCTGACAATCGATGACTGCTCTACCGACAATACCGTTGAAATACTCAGGTCAATGGGATTACAACCTCTTTCAACGGGGTCTCCCAGTGGTGGTCCCAACAGGGGCCGGAATATAGGCTTGCAGAAATCCACAGGCGATTATATCACGCTGATTGACCATGATGATACCTGGCATCCCTCAAAGATAAAGACGCAGCTCTCGGTGGCAGACCGGGCTCCCATAATCACCACCGGCTACAGGGTCATTGACAGTATAAGAAAAACCACCTCTTCAATCGGAACTGGCGAACCGGAATTCAGGTTCTTCGAAAAGAATGTCACCTTCCTGGCCAGGCTGGCGCGAAAAAGAAGCGGACAGCCTGTTTACATGAGTACAATTATGATCAGTCGGGAGCTTTCTTCAATCCTCTTTGAGGAGGAATATGGCTGCGTGGATTACGACTGGCTGCTCAGGCTTTTTGAAGGACGCTCATCCGTGCACTGCAACAGAGCCCTGGCAACAAGGTATATCTGCGGAGAGAACCTTTCCATGCAGTCGGGCTACAGAGGGAAGGAATATGACTTGTCAGCCCGGACAGCTGAATCATACCGGGTGAAATATCCCGATGAAGCCACCGAAGCTTTTTACCGTATCAACGGAACAAGGGCAAGATATCATTACGTCGTCGGGGATATGGTGCTGGCACGCAAATATTTGAGAAAATCAGGTCCGGGACTGAGGACCTCACTGTACTATCTGACCTCCTTTGCGGGCAGCAGTATTGTAAAACGTTTTTTCCGGGTCTTCGGTTAGTAAATGCCGCCGCAAAACAGAAAACAAACCTCATTTTTATTACCAACAGATATGAAAACAACCACGACAATACTCATTATCGCATTCCTGAGCCTGGTTTCGTTCAGGTCTGATAAGCCGGCCTACCTGCTCTATACTTCAGATGGCAAAAATGTAAAGTATCAGAAAATGATTGAAACAATCAGCTCTGCCGATGTCGTTTTCTTCGGCGAGCTGCACGATAATCCCATTGCCCATTGGCTTGAATATGAGGTCACAGCAGGTCTTCATGAGATCGTTGCCGACAAACTGATTATGGGAGCGGAAATGTTTGAAGCTGACAACCAGTTATTGCTTGATGAATATCTTTCTTCAGCATATGAAGCAGACAAGTTTGAGGCTGAAGTCAAGCTATGGAAGAATTATAAAACTGACTATAAGCCGCTTCTGGAGTTTGCCAGGAAGAACAACCTGCCTTTCATAGCAACAAATATCCCGCGCAGGTATGCATCAATGGTCTCAAAGAAGGGACTGGAGGTGCTTGACAGCCTCTCCGCTCAGGCCAGGGAGTATATAGCACCGTTGCCGGTTTATTATGACCCGGAAGTCAAATGCTATAAGGATATGCTGGATATGAACGGGATTCAGGGTATGGGAGGCAAGCCCAATGAGAACTTGCCAAAGGCGCAGGCAATTAAGGATGCCACCATGGCTCACTTTATCCTGAAAAACATGGAACCGGGTAAGCTGTTTATCCATTACAACGGCTCATATCACTCAGATAATTACCTTGGAATTATCTACTATCTCAAACTCTACAGGCCAGACGTCAGGGTGGCCACAATCTCAACAGTCCTACAGGATGACATCGAATCCCTCCTGCCGGAAAACAGCGGTGTGGCAGATTTTATGGTGGTTATCCCCGCTAACATGACCCGTACATACTAGGGAATTAAGAATGAATAATTAAGAAATAAGAGTTGGTAGCCGGGAATAAGGAAAGTAAAAAGTGTATTTTTGATTTAGTGGTCCGGAAGCTACGGAGGGAACAGGTTCGGACAGCGGTATCTACTGAATAAGGTCCGCTACGCCCTCAAGAATATATGACGGGCGGTAAGGGAACTTGTCAACTGTCTTCAGGGTTGAGATGCCTGTCAGCACCAGAAGAGTGTCAATTTCAGACTCTATCCCGGCAATAATATCAGTATCCATCCTGTCTCCAATGATGATAGTCTCTTCATTTGAGCATCCGATCCTCTTCAGGGCAATCCTCATCATCAGGGGATTGGGCTTACCCACATAGTAGGCATGCCTGCCAGTCGCAAGTTCTATGGGAGCGAGAAGGGCTTTGGTTGCCGGTATAATTCCGCCTTCCACCGGACCGGTGACATCAGGGTTGGTGCCGATAAGCTTGGCTCCTTTTAATACAAGGTTGACTGCCTGCTCGAGCTTTTCAAAACTGTAGCTGCGTGTGTCTCCGACAACCACGTAATCGGGATTATAATTATTCATTGAATAGCCTGCATTGTACATCGCATTAATAAGTCCTGCCTCCCCTATGATATAAGCTGATCCGCCTGGCTTCTGCATTGCCAGGAAATGCGCAGTTGCAAGCGCGCTTGTGTAAAAAGCGCTTTCATCCAGATCAATGCCCAGGCGCAGCATCTTCTCCTGGAGCTCCTTCGTTGTTCTTTCGCTGGAGTTGGTAAGGAAGAGATACTTCTTACCCTCCTTTTTGAGCCATTCCACAAACTCAGGTACACCCGGCAGAAGTTTGTTGCCATGGTATATGACTCCGTCCATATCACTGATGAAAGCCTTCTTGCTCCGTATCTTTTCAATTAACTCTCTGTTTTTCATCCTGTAACTTTATGGCGCAAAATTAATACTAAGTAAAGAATTACCTATCATTAAAAAAGAAAAGTGGCGATAACCTGATTCTTGCAGTTTGATCAGGAAAATTGTAGTTTTGGAACCTGACAGCCTTTAGAAACGGGGCCTAACCTGATAAATAACAATAAACCGATAAATAAATGAGTACAGGAGACACAGCGGCACCGATGAGCCGCAAGAATTATATCGTAGGACTGGCAGTAATAGCCGTTTTTTATTTCATCTTCGGATTTCTTACATGGCTGAACGGAATTCTGATTCCTTTCCTCCGGACTGCATGTGAGCTGACCAACTTTCAAGCCTACTTTGTGACCACAGCCTTTTATATCTCGTACTTCGTCATGTCTCTCCCATCATCTGCGCTTCTTAAAAAGACAGGTTTCAGGAAGGGAATGTCTATAGGACTGTGGGTAATGGCATTCGGAGCACTGATATTTATCCCTGCCGCTCTTTCACGTAATTATGGAATATTTCTTCTCGGACTTTTTGTTCAGGGCACCGGGATGGCGCTCCTTCAGACAGCAGTAAATCCGTACGTCACTATCATTGGACCACGCGAGAGCGCAGCAAAGAGGATCAGCATGATGGGTATTGCAAATAAATTTGCCGGAGCCATCGCACCGATCATCATTGGCGCTCACATAATGAAAAACTCCCATATCCTTGATCAGCAGCTTGCAACAATAACTGATGCTGTCGTTCGCGGAGGCCTCCTTGATCAGCTCGCAACCAGGGTGATAAATCCTTATATCATTATGGCTGTCGTACTTGTGGCGCTGGGCTTTCTGCTGAGCCTGGCTCATCTGCCCGAGGTCGACACTGAGGCTGAGGAACCTGCCGTTGGCGAAACGAATGTCAACAAATCCAGCATATGGCATTTCCCGCACATGATTATCGGCGCTCTTGCTCTTTTCTTTTATGTCGGTGTGGAAGTGATCGCCGGTGATACCATCATCCGGTATGGCCAGTCGCTGAACATAGATATGTCCTCTGCAAAATATTTTACGTCGCTGACGATGCTGGGAATGATAGTGGGATATGTCATGGGCATAATATTGATACCCAAGGCACTGAGTCAGGTCAACGCCTTACGGATCTCAGCCCTTCTGGGAATAGTATTTACAATAGGAGCAGTCTTTACTCCTGTTGCCACACAGATCACGATGCCTTTCAGGGACCTTGTCACATTTGACGCTGTGACCCTTACAATTCCCATTACCGTGCTGTTTGTGGCTCTGATGGGTCTTGCCAATGCTCTGGTATGGCCTGCGATGTGGCCGCTGGCCCTGAACGGTGTCGGCAAGTTTACAAAAACTGCATCAGCACTTCTGATCATGTCGGTAGTAGGTGGAGCCCTGTTACCTTTAGTCTACGGGAAGCTTGCAGATATCTTCACAACACAGTCAGCCTATTGGGTGTGCCTGCCCTGTTACCTCATTCTGCTTTATTACTCACTGCACGGATACAGGCTGAAAGGCAGGTAATTTTCCATCATTATGACATCCTACCCCGACCTCAGGAAGATTTACGGCTGTTTCAACGCGGAAGGCACCTTCCTTTCGGGCCAACCGTTCGGTCCGGGCCATATCCATGACACATACAGGATCGAAACTGCTGAAAAGCAATGCGACGATTATATCCTGCAACGGCTTAACAACAGCATATTTAAGGACATACCCAAGCTGCAGGAGAACATGGAAAGGGTCACGGCGCACCTGCGAAACAAATTATCAGCCATCCCGGGCAGTGACCTGAAGAGAGAATGCCTGACACTTATGGAAGACCGGGACACCGGCCGGTCGTGGCATATTGATGAGCAGGGAAATTTCTGGCGGATGTTCATTTTTATTTCCGATCATCGCTCATATGAAAGGGTTGACTCACATCATAAAGCTTTCGAAGGCGGGAAGGCGGTGGGAAAGTTCCAGGCTTTGCTTTCGGATCTTCCGGGCGACCCACTGCACGAGACAATACCTGACTTTCATAATATTGTAAAGAGGCTTGAGACTTTTCATAGGGTTATTTCGGATGATCCGGCCGGGAGGGTTTCCTCTTCCGGAAAGGAGATTGCTGAGATAACGAAGCGTGAGGAGGAGATGAAAGTCATAATAAGGCTTGGTGAAGAGGGAAAGATACCTCTCAGGATCACCCATAATGACACTAAATTCAACAATATCCTCTTCGACACCAACGACAGGGCCCTGTGCATTATTGACCTCGACACCGTGATGCCGGGATATGTTCACTATGACTTCGGTGATGCCATACGGACGGCTTCAAATACGGCCGACGAAGACAGTCCTGACCTTTCCTCAGTTGCAATGGATATTGGTATTTATGAAGCGTATGCAAAGGGATACCTGACTGAGACAAAAGGTACATTGAACAGTACAGAAAAAGAATATCTAGCTTTTGCGCCAAAACTGCTCACATACATTATGGCCACCAGGTTCCTTACTGATTACCTTGACGGTGACAAATACTACAAGATCAAATACCGTCTGCATAACCTCCAGAGAAACAGGGTTCAGACAACACTTCTCGGAAGTATGGAGACAAACTATGAAAAGATGCAGCAGATAATTCATAATATCACGAAATGAAGAGATTGTTCCTTGCATGTATTCTCGTAGCTGCAGCTTTTTATTATTCTTACGGGCAGCAGCCTGTGACAGTATCCGACAGCTCAAAATTCCCGGCCTACTACTGGCACAGCAAGGATATGTTCGATCATCTGCCTGACACCAGGAATGAAATTGTCTTTCTCGGAAACAGTATCACTGACAGTGCTGAATGGTTTGAATTACTTCAGAACAAAAGATGCCGTAACCGGGGCATCAGCGGAGATGTTACAGAAGGGATACTGCTTCGTCTCGACGGTGTTACCAGGTTAAAACCCTCCGCCATCTTTCTCTTAATCGGCATTAATGACCTTTCGCGCAACATATCCATAGATGAGATTACCGGGAGGTACAGGGAGATTCTTCAGCGGATACAAAACGAAACGCCAAAAACCAGGGTCTATGTGCAGAGCGTAATGCCTGTTAACCCGGCCTCAGGAGGGTATAAGGGAATTATAGGAAAGACTGACCTGATAATTGAACTCAACGGCCGCCTGCAAACTTTAGCCAAAGAATTCGGGATGACCTATATTGACCTCTTCACACCTCTCGCCGACAGCAACAATCTTCTTCCCAGGAAATACAGCATCGACGGACTGCACCTCTCATATGAGGGATACAGTGTCTGGGCCGGGATACTGCGCCAGTACATAAAGTGACTTTGGTCTGACTGTACCTGCTTAATTATCTGAATACTGCATCATCATCCCCTGTTGGGTTCGAAAACAGGTTTGGATATCTGCCGCAAATTAATGACTTTTGTCATGCCGTTCAGAACGGCATGGTGATCATTTAATTTATCCCAAGAGTAATGGACATAAACGGGAAGTACTTCAAATCGTATCTTGAACGCGAGGATGCCTTTAAAAAGCAGTACAATGCCGACCGCATAAAGAAGCAGCACTCCAAGGGCAAACTGACGGCACATGAAAGAATAGCTCTTCTGTTCGATGCAGGCACCTTTGAAGAGATTGATGCATATGTCACACCTCTGGATACAGGAGTCGAATTCGGAAAGGTTGAAAAGTCATACGGCGACGGCGTAGTCACCGGCCATGGCAAGATCGACGGACGCCTTGTATTCGCCTTTGCCCAGGATTTCACAATCATGGGAGGCTCACTGGGTATAGTGCATGCCCGCAAGATCGCCAAGGTACAGGAGATGGCGCTGAAAATGGGTGCTCCGTTCATCGGTATAAATGATTCCGGAGGCGCACGGATACAGGAAGGCATTGCAAGCCTAAGCGGTTACGCTGTAATTTTCAACAACATTATACAATCGTCCGGTATCATCCCGCAGATCTCGGTGGTAATGGGCCCGGCAGCCGGCGGCGCCGTTTATTCACCTGCCCTGACCGACTGGGTGTTCATGACCAGCCATACCAGTTACATGTTCGTTACCGGACCGAATGTGGTTAAGGAAGTTCTAAATGAGGAGATCAGCAGTGAAGACCTCGGAGGTGCAGAAGTACATGCACGAAAGAGCGGCGTTGCCAACATGATCTATGACGATGAGGAAAATACCATAATAGGTGTCAGGAAGCTCCTCTCCTATCTACCCTCCAATAACCTCGAGAATCCTCCCGTGATCGCCTGGGAAAACGATACTCCTGCAGTTAATGAGAAGCTTCGCGACATTGTACCTGATGATCCGAATAAAGCATATGATGTCCGTGACGTTATCAATCTCATCGCAGACCGCAACAGCTTCTTTGAGACTTCTGAGCTTTTTGCCGCCAACATTGTCACAGGCTTTTGCCGCATGGAGGGCAGGACTATCGGCATCGTGGCCAACCAGCCGAAAGTGCTTGCCGGTGTGCTGGATATTGATTCATCGACAAAGGGTGCGCGGTTTATAAGGTTCTGCGATGCCTTCAACATACCCATACTCACTCTCGAAGATGTACCCGGTTTCCTTCCTGGCAAGGATCAGGAACATGCAGGTATCATCAGGCACGGCGCCAAGCTGCTGTTTGCATATGCTGAGGCGACTGTCCCGCGCATTACGGTTATCCTGCGTAAAGCCTACGGCGGCGCTTATATCGTGATGAACAGCCGGGGTCTGGGCGGAGACTTTAACTATGCATGGCCTTCAGCAGAGATTGCCGTTATGGGTCCCGACGGTGCAGTGGCTATCCTCTACCGGCGTGAACTGGCTGAAGCGAAAGATCCGGCAGCGTTGAAAAAAGAACTTGTAAAGAAGTACCGAGACAAAGTTGCCAACCCGTTCATAGCTGATGAAAAGGGTTATATCGATGAGGTGATTGACCCGGCGATGACGCGTATGAAAGTGCTGTCAGCATTCTCAGCCCTGAGCAACAAGAGTGTTAAGGTGCCGTCGCGTAAACACGGCAATATGCCGCTGTAAGGTTAAAGGTTAAAGGAGAAAGGTTAAAGGAGAAAGTAGTTGCCGGGCTGAAACCGGCAAGACAGACAGGAAGAATTCATATTAATGTAGTGTATGAAGAAGATTAAGAGGATATTGATTGCGAACCGGGGGGAGATTGCAGTGCGCATAATGAGAACGGCGCATACCATGGGAATAAAATGCGTGGCTGTACGCACTGCAGTGGAACCAAATGCATTGTATCTTTCTTCAGCTGACCTCATATACGATGAAGTTGAAGAGACAGCAGAGATACCGGTCTTTCTGGATATTGAAAAACTCATCACCATTGCCCGGGAAACAAATTGCGATGCTCTGCATCCGGGATACGGCTTTCTTGCCGAGAACGCATATTTTGCCGATCAGTGCAGGGATAACAAGATTATTTTCATCGGCCCGTCACCTGATTCTATCTATAAGATGGGTAACAAGACCGTGGCCAGACAGATTGCCCTGAAGCACGGGATACCGATGGCCATGGGAAGTCCTGGCAGCATCGCCGATGAGGATGAAGCTCTCAAACACGCGACAAGGATAGGCTACCCGGTAATCATCAAGGCCGCATCGGGCGGTGGTGGCCGCGGAATGCGAATTGTGAGGCAGGCATCAGAGATGGAGAAGATGTTTACCCTTGCAAGCCGCGAAGCAGAAAAAGCCTTCAACGACCCTAGCGTATTCATCGAGAAATATATCGAAAACCCCAAACATATTGAATTCCAGATCCTGGGCGACATGCATGGAAACATCATTCACCTCGGTGAAAGGGAGTGTTCCATCCAGAGAAAGCACCAGAAGCTGCTTGAGGAAGCTCCTTCCCCTGCCCTGGATGAAGAATTACGTGAACAGATGGGTTCCCTTGCCGTGGAAATAGCCAGGGCTGTTGGATACTACTCTGCCGGAACGGTTGAATTCCTGCTTGATTCGGACCGCAATTTCTACTTCATGGAGATGAATACCCGGATACAGGTGGAACATCCGGTGACGGAGATGATTACCGGCATTGACCTGATAGAGCAACAGATACGTGTTGCCATGGGCGAAGAACTCTCCATCCGCCAGGAAGATGTCAGACTTACCGGCTGGGCTATCGAGTGCAGGATAAATGCTGAGGATGTACAGGCAGGATTTGCTCCCGCACCGGGCAGGATAGAGAAGATAAGCTTCCCTGACGGCCCGGGCATCAGGGTTGATACAGGTGTCAGCGCAGGGTCTTCAATTGTCGCTTCCTATGACTCAATGATCGCCAAACTGATAGTCACAGGCAGCGACCGCAGGCAGGCGATCACAAATACCAAACTGGCGCTCGATAAGGTGTGGATCAAGGGAACTAAAACCACCCTGCCGTTTTTCCGCATGCTGATGCGCAACAGCCTGTTCCAGTCAGGAAGTTTTACCACGGCGTTCATCGAGAAAGATCTCGAAAGATATCATTGTACCAGCGAGTATGAAGAGATGATAGCCGCATGGCTCGCAACAAAACTCTTCATTGAGGAGAACCTGACAGAGAAAAAAAACAATATCAGCTTCGATCAGGGAAAGGAACTGACGCCATGGCTGCTGAGAAAGAGACTTACACAATTTTAATATTCCCCGGATGAAACCTGGCAAACCTGAGATAAAAAAGCTCTATGCGCTGTCAAGTGACGGCCATAAATTCCCTTTCACAATGCCGCTGAAGAATATCATAAAGGTCAACGGCCGGGAATATAAAATTGAATTGTGTGAGGACGAAAAGTACGGTGTTCACGTGCTATGGAAGAACAGACGCTATCCGGTCGAAATAGTCCGCACCAAGCAGAACAGGTATGAGATCCTATTCAATGACATCAGCCACACCTTCTCTATAGAAACGCCTATTTCATTGCAGCGCAGGAAAGTGCTTGGCAGTACTCAGGCCGGCAATGAGAATCATATCGTCCGTGCTCCCATGCCGGGTAAGATTATCGACGTTATTGTCCGGGAAAATACCGAGGTGATCCGCGGAGAGGCTCTGGTGATACTCGAAGCAATGAAAATGCAGAATGAGATCCAGTCGCTGGTCAACGGTACCGTCACAAGGATAGGTGTCAAACCCGGTCAGAATGTCATGAAGGATGATATCATTGCGGAAATAACCGTCAAATAATGATATCCATATATTAAACACGCAGAGACAGGTCTGAGGCCTGTCTCTTCGTCATCTATTCGTACGAACCGTGGTTATGTTATTTGGTTACCGGTGCGTTCTTGAGTGTTGCCACCAGGAAATTCCAGAATTTGCCGACGGACTCAATCTCAACTTTTTCATCCGGGCTGTGGGGATAACGTATCGTCGGGCCGAAGCTGATAGAGTCAAGTTTCGGGTATGCTCCCATGATTATTCCGCACTCGAGACCTGCATGAATAGCTTTTATCTCAGGTACCTTGCCGTACAGTTTCTTGTATGTATCCTGCATTGTGCCTAATATAGCACTTTCCATATTGGGGTTCCATCCAGGATAGCTTCCTGAGAGTTTCACGTCACAGTCAGCAAGCTGGAACCCTGCAGCGATCTTCCATGCGGTAGCCTCTTTGGCTGTATCGACGGAGCTGCGGGTAAGACAGTAAGCCTCGAATTTACCTTCCTTTATCCTGACTATAGCCAGGTTATTGGATGTCTCAACCAGCCCGTTCATGCTGTGGCTCATTCTCTGCACTCCGTTGGGGCAGACGAACACACATCTGATAATCCGGTACTGATCGCCTGCATTCATGACGTTTGCCGGGGCATCGCATGCCTTGATGATAACTTTTATGTCAGGGTCAACATCCTTGAATTCGCTTCTGTACATCTTCTCATAACCCTTCACAAACTTTTCAAACTGTGCCTTTTTAATTGTCGGAATGACAATGGTAGCAAAAGACTCGCGAGGTATTGCGTTGCGAAGGTCTCCGCCGCTGTACGAAGCAATACGCATCCCGAAATCATGCTCAGCCTGCTGGAAAAAGCGGAACATAAGCTTGTTTGCATTGGCTCTGCCCAGGTGAATGTCGACGCCGGAGTGACCGCCATGCAATCCTTTGATTGTCATCTCATAAGCAGTAACCCCTTTGGGCGTTTTTTCCTGTTTGTAGTCGCGCAAAGCGCTGACATCCACTCCACCGGCACAACCCACATAAAGTTCACCTTCATCCTCAGAGTCCATATTTATCAGGATATCTCCCCTGAGTATACCTTTTTTAAGGTTATTGGCGCCGGTCATGCCAGTTTCTTCATCGACTGTAAACAGTGCCTCAAGTGGCCCGTGAACAACTTTCGGATCAGTCATGGCAGCCATTGCTGCAGCAACACCAATGCCGTTATCGGCTCCCAGCGTTGTGCCATTGGCCTTTACCCATCCCTGCTCGATGCGTGTCTCAATAGGGTCTTTGGTGAAGTCAAACTTCTTATCGGAGTTTTTCTGGGGTACCATATCGAGGTGACCCTGCATTATGATCCCTTTGCATTTCTCCATTCCTTTGGTGGCAGGCTTGCGCAGGATGACATTGCCGGTCTTGTCAGTGATGGTTTCAAGACCATGCTCTTTGCCAAATTTTTTCATGTATTCAGTCATCGCCTTCTCATTCTTCGAGGGACGGGGGATCTGTGTTATCTCATGGAAATACTTCCATACCAGTTTCGGTTCAAGATTCTTTATATCACTCATAACTAAATAGTTTTTGATTATTCTTTCACAATATTGGGCATCTCAAGGCCATAACCCTTTTTCTTGTTCTCAGCCTTCAGCAGGAAGCCAAAGACCAGCGCAATGATACCAAGCGAGGTGAATATCATCATCGGGATCTTGTAATTATAGCTTGGGACAGGAACACCGTCAAGCATATATGAACCCGTGATACAGTACTTGTCGAGGACCCATCCAATGAGATATGGAACACCCATAAGACCCCAGTTCTGGACCCAGAAGATCAGGGCATAAGCAGTGCCAAGCTGTTTCTCAGGTATTATTTTTGGCACCGAAGGCCACATTGCTGAGGGTACAAGTGAAAAACCGATGCCGAGAATTATTATCAGGAAAAATGCCATCCAGGGTTTGTTTAATACCGGGATGGAGAACATGGTATGAACAAAAATCAGCAAAATAGCCCCGATGATCATTATTGTTGCGCCCTTGCCTTTTCTGTCATACAGGTTGCCAAAGAAAGGTGTCAGGATGATCGTACCGAAAGGAAGTACTGAGGGTATCAGTCCGGCTACAGAGGGATCAATACCAAATTTATTGACCATCAGGTCAGAGGCATATTTCAGAAACGGGAATACGGCCGAATAGAAAAGAACACAGAGAATTGCGATATACCACCATCCCTTGTTTTTAAGGATAAAAAGAATATCTGCCAGCCTGAAGCTTTCCTCCTCGGCTCTCGGGTGATCCTTGTCGGCAAGGGCAACAGAAGCGTCAAGCTTTTTGTCCATTCCGCAATAAATAAAGAATGCTATCAGGCCAACACAAAGCAGTACCAAAGCAACGAGAATTGGCATTGAAACATGACCGAGAGCTCTGGCTAAAGGAGCCGATGTGGCCAGGGCAAGAGTGGTTCCAAGGCGGGCAGTGGCCATTTCAAGTCCCATTGCCAGCGCCAGTTCTTTTCCTTTAAACCATTTAACAATAATTTTGGATACCGTGATGCCGGCGATCTCAACACCAACCCCGAACACAGCGTAGCCCAACCCTGCCATAAAGACCTGCGGTTTCGCGTCCCAGAATAAAAAATGCCATGTTCCCTGGCTAAGAGCATCAGATTGCAGAGCCCAGAACTTAATCGCTGTTCCGACGACCATCAAAATCGTGGCCATCTTTCCTGTGAAGCGCACACCCCGCTTGTCAAGTATGATCCCTCCAATGATAAGCATAATGAGGAAGACATTGAACCAGCCATAGGCGCTCGTGAAGAATCCGTATTCTTCGCTGCTCCAGGCTAATTGCTGTTCAAGCATTGGTTTTAAGGGTGCCATGGCGTCGGTAAGGAAATAACCGCACAACATGGTAAACGCTACAACTGCCAGGGCACTCCATCTCGCAGCCTTAGAATCGGCAAGGGTCTTTCGTATTTTTTCCATTTTTTTTGATTGAAAAATTAATTAAAGGTGTGTAAATGTATAAAAAAATCACTCGAAATACCCAGGCAAAAAATATGACAGCTGAACTTTCTGGCATAATTTTAGTTATAGTTGGGAAATATTAAATTTGTAAATCTTAATTTTTGAGAATTAAATAATTGTAATTATCAAAATATCATGAAGAAAGCATTTCTTGCATTGTTACTGTTTGTTCCGGCTTTGCTTGCTTCCGGACAGACTACCCCTGTAAAGTGGTATTCTATAGAGGAAGCTGTTGCCCTGGCAACTGCCAGTCCCAGGCCAATTTTTGTCGACGCCTACACTGACTGGTGCGGATGGTGCAAGAAGCTTGACAAGGATACCTTCTCTCACCCTGTCATTGCTGAGATACTGAATACGAAGTTTTACGCTGTAAAATTCAACGCTGAATCAAAAGAGCCTGTCATCTTTCAGGGCAGGACTTTTGTCAATGACGGTTCCATGGGAGCTACGCACCAGTTGGCATATGCACTCCTTCAGGGCAAACTCGGCTATCCTACCGTGGTGTTCCTTACCGCTAAAAGTGAGCTGATAACACCCGTGTCAGGTTACAAAGGCGCAAAAGACTTTGAGCCTATGCTGGAATATTTCGGCGGAACAAGCTGGCAGAAGCAGAGTTACGAGGAGTACCTCAAGACATTTACAGGGAAGGTGCAGTAAGTCTGAAGTCTAAAAGTCTAAAGTCTTAAGGACTAAGGTCTTAAATTCTAAAGAACAATGCAGCGACGCCTACTCCGGTCGTCGCTGCTAATTTTAACCGGTACTTTTATTTTCCTATTATGAAGTTTGACGGCAGTGTAACCACAGTTCCGAACTGGTAGATCAGTTTGCGGCCGGAATACAGCGTTTCGTTGCCCGAAGAAATCTTTATGTCAACCACATCAGGCACCCTGTAATAAAGCTTATCCGGAGTGTCAGCCTCCCTTTCCGAAGAGACCGGACTGGTAATCAGGTTAAGGTTTTTGGTCTTGTTCGACGGTGTCATTTCGATCAGCACTGCAGTGCCGCTGCTGTTGGCAGCAGGTAATACACCGCCGGTCTCCGAGAACCTGAAAATTGTTCTCTTCTCCCCTGCCATTGGGAGGACAGGTGTAAACCAAATGCGAAAATGTCTGATCTCTGTCATGCTTTTGCCGGCAAAGAGTGCAGTATATTCACGGTCAAGCCTGTTGATCTCATCGATTGCAGCACCGTCCTGTGGAAATATATTGGTCTCTCCCGTCAGTATCATGTGTTTGCCCTCACGCAGCTCCAGCAGTCTGTCTGCAGCGTCAGATGCCTGCGCTTCCAGCGTCATTCCCTTTTTCTTCTCAATGAGGTAAGGTACCCGGATAAATACCGTATCGGCATGTACAACCCTGTAAGCCGTGTCTGAAACGGTTGAGACATATTCCTGTGCCCCCATATCGGGAAACATCAGGCCGGAAGCATCAGATCCTCCCTGGTTATCAACAGAGTTTGTCTCTGAATATATATCAGGGTTGATATCAAGCACCAGTCCGCTTTTTTTCAGTGCCAGGAGGTTCGTCTGCAACAATGTAGTGCCCTGTATGATATAAAACTGCGAAGGGTCGAGCTCTTCAACGCAACTCACGGACACATCACCCAGTGACCAGCTTTCATTTTCTTCAGTGATTACATCATTCAGTCCCAGCATCTCCCCTGCAAACCGTGCGTAAGGCCCCGGCACTTCAATTGTCTTCCGGGCAGTGATGTCAAACACAAAGACTGTCTGTGGCAAAGCATACACTATGCTGCCTTCAGTGACCTTTACCTCACCACCCAGCGGCAGGATGACAATATCCGATGACGTTCCCTTCTTCAGGGTGTTACATCCGGACGAAATGAGCAACAATACCAGAAGTACAGCATTATAATTTCTTTTCATTGTTTCTCCTTATTTTACAGATAAAGGCTGAAGTTATTAAACTGCGTTTCGCGAAATGCTCTTCCTATATTCATAAGGACATCACCTGCGATCACGGATTCTTCAGAATGGACTCTGAGAGCAACATCGCCGGCCACGCCATGAAGATAAACTCCGGCTATTGCAGCACTGGCCGGCTCATATCCCTGTGCAAGAAGTGCGGTTATTATTCCAGTCAGAACATCCCCGCAGCCACCTGTGGCCATTCCCGGATTGCCTGTGCTGTTAAACCAGATCCTGCCGTCAGGCAATGCTACGGATGTATGTGCCCCCTTGAGAACAACTATACATTTGTATTTTGCAGCAAAGTCGATCTGCAATTCCATTAGCTGATAATCACCCCGTTCTTCAGAGGTCAGCCGTCTGAATTCCCCCGGGTGAGGTGTCAGCACAGAGTTAGGGGGGATGAGTGCCAGCATCTCTTTGTCCTGCGCGATTATATTCAGCGCATCAGCATCGAGCACAAGCGGTACACTGACAGATTCAAGCAATGCCTTCAACGCTTTCCGGGTATCAGGATCAGTGCCTATTCCGGGGCCTACTCCCACGGCATCATATTTTGCAAGTTCTGGCACTGTAGTAATATATTCTGTACCGGCATCGGGTGAAACCATTGCTTCAGGTAATGCTGCCTGAACAGGTGTCACCGCTGTCACAGGCGTATGAACAGTCACAAGTCCGGCCCCGGATCGCAGAGCTGCACAGGCCGATAGCGTGGCAGCACCCGCTTTGCCATATGACCCCGCCATTAGCAGCGCATGGCCGTAAGTACCCTTGTGATCAAATTTCCTTCTCCTGCGCAGCAGCGGTTTGACATCCTCTTTCATTATATAATGATAATTGGAAGGCATTTTCGAGATGGTCTCTGCATGCAATCCGATGTCAATGATCTCCCATTTGCCTACATAATCATCATTGCCTGCAAACATGAAAGAGAGCCTGGGGAACTGGATGGCAAGGGTTAGTGAAGCTTTTACGATCGTACTCCGATTGGCACCGTAGTTATCTTCGCAGAAGAGACCTGACGGGACATCCACAGATATTACATTGGCACCTGTCAGATTAATTCTGTTAATTATCTCAGCTGCTCCGCCGGACGGGGGTTTATTGAGCCCCGTGCCGAATATGGCATCGATGACCACTTCGTCGCGGCCAATAGACGGGAACAGATCAGGATCTGCCAGGGTGAAGGGCGAAATACCTGCCCTGGTCAGACGGTCTGCATTCATTCTGAACTCATTACTGTGCGAAGAGCCCGTCTCCACTATAAAGACTCTGACATTATAGTTATCATCATGCAGAAGCCTGGCAATCACGAGGCCATCACCCCCGTTGTTTCCAGGTCCGCAAAACACATTTACCCTTTTCTCGGGAGGCACAATATCTTTCAGGCGATGAGACAGGGCGGTGGCTGCACGCTCCATTAATCCTGCCGCCGTTACCGGCTCGAGACGCATTGTGGCGGCGTCAATCTCCCTGATCTCGCCGGAGGTAAAGATCTTCATACACTTCTGTCTTGATAAGAATGACACAAATTTAGAAATATAGATGAGGAAAAAATGTTACAAAGCCTATTTATTGTATTTATCACCTATTAAAAAAGATTAATATATTTGCCGTTACCAAAAACAAAGAAATCGATAAATACGAAGAGTTATGCTTAAAAATCACCCGAAAGGACTTATAGTCGCCTTTTTTGCCAATATGGGAGAAAGGTTTGGATTCTACACCATGATGGCAATACTGGTGCTTTTCCTTCAGGCAAAGTACGGTCTGGCTGCTGAAGAGGCAGGAAAAATTTACGCTTGGTTTTATTATAGCATTTATGCACTTGCCCTCGTTGGAGGTATACTGGCTGATACAACGAAAAAATACAAGACAGTAATACTGTTCGGAATCATCATAATGTTTGCAGGTTACCTGCTGATGGCGATTCCGGGTATGTCACTCACATTTACTGTTATAGCGCTTTTCACCATTGCATTTGGCAACGGCTTGTTCAAGGGAAATCTTCAGGCTGTCGTCGGCCAGATGTACGATGATCCCAGGTATTCAAAAATGCGGGATATTGCTTTCATGATATTTTATATGGGTATCAACGTCGGCGCATTCTTCGCTCCCTATGCCGCAAACGGAATCAGAAACTGGTGGCTGAAGACCAACGGCTTTCTCCATGATGGGAGCCTGCCTTCACTGTGCCATCAGTTTAATAACGGCACTCTGACCGATACCACCACACTGCAGCAACTGGCGGACAAGGTCAGTCTTTCCGGCCCGGTGACCGATCTTGGGGCCTTTTCAAACAGTTACCTCGAAGTCTTCTCAAAAGGATATAACTATGCTTTCGGGATAGCCGCGTCTGCAATGGTGGTTTCCCTGCTTGTGTATGTCATTTTTAACAAACTCCTGCCTAACAAGGAAAAAGCAATAAAAGGTTCAGCATCAGCTGCTGAGGGTATCAAATTCGAGTTCAGACCGCTGATATACGCCATGATAGCCATGGGTATCTTTGCCGCCGGGCTCCAGTTTGTTGTTGGTCTTGCTGACGGTCTTGCCTTCGGTTTGTTTGCAGGCTTTATCACCTGGATACTTACCAGTGCCAGAAAAGATGAATATGCACGAGTTTCATCATTGATACTGGTGTTCATAGTAGTCGTTTTCTTTTGGATGTCTTTCCATCAGAACGGTCTGACACTCACGCTTTTTGCCAGGGATTACACAGCCAAGCAGGTAGGTCCGTTCACTAATCTTTTCTTCACGTTGCCTTCGATGCTCGCTGTAATAATTTCAATTGCCGGCCTCGTCATGCTCCTCAGGCAGAACATGAAGCTGGCTGCACGACTTACAGGCGGATCACTCTTCCTGGCAGCGTTAGTTGCAGCCTACTTTTTTGTCATTAAAGCCGAGCCCCTGAACTCAATAGCCCCGGAGGTTTTCCAGTCGTTCAATCCACTGTTCATTGTGGCGCTTACGTTCCCTGTCATGGGGCTCTTCGCATGGATGAGCAAGAAAAATATTGAACCCTCAACGCCCAAGAAGATAGGAATCGGAATGATCATTGCTGCCGTTGGTTTTATTGTTGTGCTTGTGGCTTCGTTCGGACTGCCCTCACCGTCTTCGTTGGATGGTGCACCTGTTTCCGAGGGAATGAGGGTTACACCATACTGGCTGATGAGCAGCTACCTGATACTTACTGTCGCAGAACTCTTTCTAAGTCCGATGGGACTCTCATTTGTTTCCAAGGTTGCACCGTCGCGCTTCCAGGGCATGATGCAGGCGGGATGGCTGCTTGCCACCGCCATGGGGAATAAGCTTCTCTTCGTCGGAACCAAACTTTGGGACAGCGTTGAACTCTGGCAGTTATGGGCAGTGCTCATTACCTGTTGCATCCTCGCAGCTGCTTTTATTTTCTCAATAATGAAAAGGCTTGAAAGTGCCACAAAATAGAACAAACTGAAATGAAACAGAGAGGGCCGTGACGACGGCTCTCTTTTTTTTTATTCAATGACCGGACATATCAGCATCAAAAAATAATTTAAATTATATATTTGTCAATCCTAACAAGTAAACAATGAGCAGCAGCAAAATGTATGACAAGGTCTTCGCCATTTTCGGGACGTTTATGGTATTCTTTTATTTTGCGCTAGGTTACTTTATTATTTTCTCACCCCTTCTGGACAGTTACAATCTCAATAAAGCCCTCAGGATAGTATTCGGAATTCCATTGATCGTTTACGGTATTTACAGAATGCTGGACTCATACGAGAAGATAAAAAAGAGTTTTTTCAGCAAGGACGATGACGAAGAATAATTCATGCTTTTTTCAGAGGGTTACAGCCTGTCATGCCGGTCTTATTAAATAATGGCACATGCTTTGTATTTTACCGGATAAGGGTTAAAATGAAAATTAACGCACCCGCAGAAAACAAGGTAATGAGATAATTATTAATATTGTGGATCATAGTCAGTTGAATTGCACGGGAGGATGATAACAGTTTCAAATTATAAAAAGACAATAAGTTCAGGGTTATTCCTGATTATTGCCGCCATAGTCCTGGTATCATGTAAGAACCAGGGTACAGCCGCTCTGAAGGAGACGCCCACATCAGGAGATATTAAAATCGAGGCGGATGAATCATTTCAGCCCATCGTTGACGCTGAGGTGGCAACCTTTACAACTCTTTACAAATATGCTCATATCAGGACTGTTTATAAACCTGAGAATGAGATGGTAGCTGATTTTCTTAATGACTCGGTAAAGGTTATCGTCTCCTCCTGGGCTCCGTCGGATGAACAAAGGAAGGTTCTGCTTGATATGCAAACTGTTGTCCGCACCAGTGTGGTAGCTTATGACGCTCTCGCCCTGGTGCTGAACAAAAGCAACTTTGATTCTCTTCTGACATATGATAACGTAAATGATATCATGACAGGTAAGATCACCGACTGGAATCAGATTAATTCCAAATCAAAACTAGGTGCGATAAACATAGTCTTTGACAATACAAACTCGGGCAATTTCAGATATTTCAGAGAAAAATTTGAGATGCCGCAAATGCTGGGCAAGAACTTTTTTGCGGTGAACAATAATCCGGAAGTGATCGATTACGTCTCAAAGAGCCCTGGTGCAATGGGTATTGTCAGCGTTAACTGGATCAGTGACAAGGATGATTCCCTCAGCTTCAGTTTGCTGAGTAAAATCAAAGTTGCTGCCATTTCACTTCCCCATCTTGATCAGTCAACATTCTATCTGCCAGTGCAGGGATCAATCTATGATAAGAGTTATCCGTTTGTCAGAGAGGTAAATATGAATTCAAGAGAATCATTTACAGGACTTGGCTCGGGATTTGTAAGCTTTGTATCAGGAGAGAAAGGACAAAGAATAATATTAAAGTCGGGTCTTGTACCCGCGACTATGCCGATAAGGATCATACAAGTAAAAAATGAGTAACTAAAATTGATAGCGATGATTATTAGAAGATTTAAACTGGCGGTGCTGCCTGCAGCATTAATCTGCATGATTAGTGGCACGGGACTGAAGGCTCAAACACTTCAGGAAGCCATTACCTTCACAAAGAATGAACAGTATGATAAGGCTGAAGCAATGTTCCAGCAACTGATCAAAAGTGAGCCCGGAAACAGCAAGGTCTATTTTCACTACGGGGAGAATACACTGCTGAATTATTTTTCTGACACTATTTCAAACTCACTCACGATAGCAACCAAGGAAGCTGCGGACATCTTCAACAAAGGGGTGACTGCCAATGCCAGTGAACCTTTGAATTATGTGGGGCTTGCCAAGGTTTCGTTTTACAATGGCGAAAACGCAAAGGCTGAAGAACTCAGGGTTCAAGCCAAAGGACTGCTTCCTCCTTATAAGAAGGTAACCAAAATTGCCAATCCCAAGGATTATGCTTATACTCTGGCCAAGATAGCCGAATCATACATCCGTTTTGAGCAGGTTGATACCAGCAAGGCATTGCCTTTCATCAGGCAGGCACTGCAGATCGATCCAAGGAACAGTGAGGTTTATATCATTGCAGGTGATATCTATATACTGGTTAACGACGGTTCAAAAGCTATTAAGAACTACAACCTGGCACAGGACTGGGATCTGAAATCCCCTACTGCCAATATGAAGATCGGCAGCATATATGTCAAGGGCCGTAACCTTATGGCCGCCATTCCGTTCTATGAGCAGGCAATCGCACTTGACCAGAACTATGCACCGGCATACCGCGAGCTTGGCCAGCTCTACTCTATGGCAGGTAAGTTCAAGGAATCTAAAAAATACTTTGAAAAATACCTTGAACTTACACAGGGAAATATACCTGCCAAGATCAGGTATGTGAACGCGCTGTTCTATGCAAAAGAGTATCAAGAGGTGATCAAGAATGTGGAAGAGATCTTTGCGATTGATGACTCAAGGACATACATGAACCGTATTGCCGGTTACTCAGCATATGAAGAAGGGAATTTCGAACTGGCTCAGAAGTATATGGATAAACTCTTTGCTTCCCTCGATCCGGAACGTTTAATAAAAAAAGACTATATCTATTATGCAAGGATCAATGCGAAGAAGAACCAGAATTACCTTAAACAGATAATTGAGACGGACAATGATGAGGGTGACCTCGCATCGATGCAGTTGAGGCATAATACCCTTAAGCCGGGTGCTGAGAAGACTAAGATTTTAGCCGATATTGAAGCTCTGAAAGCAAAGTTAACCAATTCGAAGGCAAAGATTGCAAAGGCGGAAGCGGAGATTGACAAGGCGGTTGAAGCATATGAAAAGGCTGCTTACTTTGGAGATGAAGACCTCACCATGATATATGAAAAAGGTTCCGTACAGTATGCTGCACACAGGTATAAGGATGCAGCAGCAACCTGGTCGCGCCTTCTTGATAAAGGCAGAGACAGCGAAAGTGATTTCATCCAGGTCGGAAGAGCTTATTACCAGGCTAAGGATTTTGACCATGCCGATGCAATCTTTAATAAAATGGTAGCCAAATATCCGGATAACCTGCAGGGATACCTCTGGATCGCCAACACTGCATCTGCCAAGGATCCAGATTCAGAGCTTGGCCTCGCAAGACCCAAGTTTGTGACTCTGC
Source organism: uncultured Bacteroidales bacterium (assembly GCA_963743775.1). Taxonomy (GTDB): domain Bacteria; phylum Bacteroidota; class Bacteroidia; order Bacteroidales; family VadinHA17; genus SR-FBR-E99. The sequence goes on along the minus strand of CAVURA010000002.1, from coordinate 381,975 downwards.
TTAAGAAAGCATCAGTTGACTCTGTGAAGAACGTAAATGAGATTTTTGATGCAATAAGGTTCCTCGGATATGACGCCCTTCAGAATAAGAAATATGATGAGGCAAGGTCATACTACAACAGGATGATGAACCTCGCTCCTAACAATAATGATTATAAGATCAAGGCTCACAGTTCCCTCAGCACGATGTTCATCACAATGGGTGATTACCCCAGGGCTATAGAGGAGAACAACAGGATACTGGCAATTGACCCTTCCAATGAGAATGCCAGATCAACAATAACATATATCCAGGCTGCTCAGAAGAATGCAATTCCAAAAGCTCATCCGAATGAGATCACCGGTGTCATAAGTGATGCATCAGGTACGCCTATACCGGGCGCATCTGTAAGGGTTAAGGATACAGCTGCCGAAGCATGGACCAACGCCAAGGGCGAGTATAAGTTCGTGATGCCGGAAGCTTCAGAGATACTTGTTATAAGCGCCAAGGGCTTCAAGAGCATTGAGGTTACGGTAACAAAGAAGAGAGTATATAATGCATCTCTGGAAAGATAAACACACAATAGAAATTTACCTTTATTTATATGTAATTAATTGAGACTATTGTAAAAGAACGAGAGAATAATTATTTTTGTCATCTGTTCACTAAACCAACTAAAGAATACTAAAATGAGTAAAAATTCCAAATCGTCCAGCGGACTGTTGCAGTCGATTTTTGCACCTCTTGTAATTGTTATTGCATTCATTGTTGCTTACATTATCTTCGCCAAAATCTTTGGTGCTCCCGAAAACTTTGAAGGCGGCAACAATAAGGGCCATCCACTTCAGGGTAACCTTCTTGGGTTGTTGTACAGGGGTGGTGTAATTGTCCCCGTGCTTTTGACAGTCATTATTACACTTATAGTGTTTGTTTGCGAAAGAGCAATTACTCTGTCAAGGGTAAAAGGAAAGGCAAGACTCAACGTATTTGTCACCAATCTTCAGCAGATGCTTGCAGAAGACAGAATTGAAGACGCTATTGTTGCATGTGACAATCAGAAGGGTTCACTTGCCAACGTTATGAAAGCAGGTCTTTCGCGCTATCGCGCCCTGGAAAGTGACAAGGAGCTTGAAAAAGATCAGAAGATCACTTCGATGAAGCAGGCTATTGAAGAGGCAACAGCTCTTGAGCTTCCGGTCCTCTCAAGGAATATGGTTTTTCTTTCAACCATCGCCTCCATCTCGGTGCTTATCGGTCTTATTGGAACAGTTCTCGGAATGATCCGGGCATTTGCTGCTCTTGCACAATCAGGTGCTCCTGATGCACTGGCCCTTTCAACAGGTATATCCGAAGCTCTTGTCAATACTGCATTCGGTATCACAGGCTCGACCCTTGCTATTATTTTCTTTAACATGTTCTCGACACAGATTGACAATTATGTCTTCAAAATCGACGAAGCAGGCTTCAGCCTGACTCAGACTTTTGCTGCATCAGTGAGAAAATAATTCGCCAAATTTATTCTTTTGGTTAAAAAAGAAAGGATTTAAAACATGCCAAAGATTAAACTAGCGACCAAATCACCCCGCATCGACATGACGCCGATGGTTGACCTGTTTACGCTGCTGCTTACGTTCTTCATTCTTACAGCAACGTTCAGGCCCCAGGAAGCTGCTCCTGTTGACACTCCTTTTTCTGTATCGGAAAAACCGATGATGGACGCCAACGTTATGACAGTTCTCATCGCAAAAGACAACCGGGTATTTTTCAATGTCGACAACGGACCTGATACCATTCTGAAATTCAGGCCGAAGATCCTTGCCGAAATGGGCAAGCGATACAACATTGAATTTACCCAGGATGAGCTGCGAAAGTTCGAAAAGAGCGGTACATCAGTCGGCGCACCCATACAGGATATGAAAGCTTACCTTGCTGCCAAAAACTCAGATGAAAGGATAGCCCTTGAAAAGGGCGTTCCCATCGATTCTGCTGACAATCAGCTTGCATTATGGATACTCTTTGCACGCCAGGTGAACCCTGCTGTGCAGACGATGATCAAAGGCGATGCAGACACTGATTTCCCTGTAATAAGGAAAGTACTTGATATTCTGCAGGATAAGAACGTGAACAGGTTTAACCTGATCACTAATCTTAGAGGCGCGGGAGAAATTATTGTAACTGAGGAAACAACCGAGTAAGATGGCAGAGATTATTCAAGAAGAAAAAGGCAAAGGCGGGAAGAAGAAACCGAAAAAAGGTGATGCCCATGTGGACATGACCCCAATGGTGGACCTTATGAGCTTGCTCATTACGTTCTTCATGCTCACTGCAGCTTTCAGCAAACCCAAGGTAATGGAAATCGTCCTCCCCGAGAAGATCAGGAAGGATGAAAAAGTTGAACCTCCGAAAATTGCCGAGAGCCGTACTCTGAATATTATCCTTGGTCCGGAAGACAAAGTCTACTGGTACCCCGGAAAAGCCGACCCGGCTGTCACCGTGCTTCAGGAGACCGACTTCAGCCCCACTGGAATTCGCCAGATACTGCTGGACAGAAACAGAGCCCTCTTCCGTAAGATTGACGATTTCGAACAGAAAGTTATAAGGGGAGAGATCGATATCAAGCAGGACTCCCTGGCGAATGCCATCAAACTGCTCAAGAAGGATGATGATACAGGGCCAATCGTTCTTATCAAAGCTTACAAGACATCAAAGTATAAGAACTTTGTTGATATAATTGACGAGATGTCAATTGTGGGCATTGCCCGTTACACATTTACTGACATCACCTGGATAGAAGAGAACCTGGTCAATGCCGCCCTCGGGATTGCACCGGCTACTCCGACTCCGGCAAAATAGAAGGGAACTGATATGGCAAAAGAAAAGAAACATTACCCCAGCCTGGATGACATAGTCTTCGAAGGCAGGAATAAGGATTATGGTGCCTATGACCTTCGCAGGAAGTATTCCAGAACGATGACTATTTCCTTGATCATAGGTCTGGTTATAGTTCTGGCAGCTGTGATTATACCTTACATCAAGGCCAGGAATATAGCACAGATTAAGATGAGGGATGCAAATGAGGTCATTGCTGAAATGGCTAACGACATCCAGCAGGAAGAAGCAGCACCGCCTCCACCTCCGCCACCCCCGCCACCGTCAGAACAGCAGGTCGTTGTCAAGTATGTGGCGCCGGTAGTGGTTGACTCCGTCAAGCCTGAAGATGAGTCAAAGTTCATGACCGCTGACGATGTCTCTGAGACTGTTGTTGATGCAGAGGTTGTTGAGGTTGTTGAACTGGCACAGGAAGAGGTTGAGTATGAAGCTCCGGCAGAAGTGTTTGTTGTGGTTGAAGAGATGCCTTCGTTCCCGGGAGGGGATGCTGAACTCTTCAAGTTCATTTACGACAACATCAAATATCCTGAGCTTGCCAAGGAGAACAATATCCAGGGAAAGGTTATACTCCGCTTCTGTGTGACTTACAAAGGCACTGTTGACCAGGTATCCGTTGTCAGAGGCGTTGACCCGGCTCTCGATGATGAGGCTGTGCGGGTTATCAAGCTCCTGCCGCTGTGGAAACCCGGTAAACAGGGCGGTAAGCCAGTGAACGTCTGGTACAGCGTTCCTATCAGCTTCCAGCTTAAGTAAACCAAAACTCTGAAAATAAAAAAGGTGTCTCAAAACGGGACACCTTTTTTTATATCACCTTATTTCAGAGTCTGAGCAATGAGTTTATATACCGGTCTGCCAGAGGGGTCTTGTCAGTGCCAAGGCCGCTTACAATCACTATCTGCTCACGCTGCTGTGCCATGTGAAGCATCCCGTTAAAGCCGTCTTCAAAAACATATTTAAAGATATCCTCACCCGGGGTATAAGCATCGCCCGCCAGCCTGGCGGCCATCGCTGACGATTCCTCAGAGCTTTTACAGTTGAATAAATAAACATCAAAACGGTCATTGTCAACTTCATATGAAGCCCTGAACGCACCGCGGAGAAATTCATGCCCCAGTACACTCTCCAGAATATAGGTTTCCTGATTCCTGACAAGTCCTTCGGAAGGAAAAAGCTTCAGCAACGCCGGGAATTCATTTTTCCCGTCAATGCGGGCAGCAATTAGTCCTGCCAGTTCCTTCATCGACTCATTCACTTTCTTTGATTCAGATTGGGTCATAATCTTAATATAGTAACGATCCTTATAGAAGAAAACGACTCCGTCTTCATTGTAACCCTGCACACCGACCTGTATAAAATCATATCCCGGCGATCGCTCCAGAGAATACATCCCGAATGCCATCGCATCATCGCCAAACCTGTATATCTCAGCCTTTATGGCTTTCTTCCCCTTCTTGTATTCCGTTATATTAAGATCAAGAAAACCAAGTGCAAGGTAGGCATCAGCAGCGCCGTCTATATAGTTCCAGAGATCATCAGGCGTATAAACAGGATATTCATTGACCGTCTTATACCCCTTCAGCGTGGGAAACAATCCCTCCTGTCCTGAGAGACATGGAAGGGATAAAAAAGCAATGAGAATGGTTAATGTTGATTTGCGGATCATTTTTTTAATCTTGTAATTAAGCTATTAAGTCGCTGGGAACATTTCTCAGCCGCGTAATATCGGTGATTTTGTTCCTTAAGTTAAATCCTTTGACGCATTCCACCGTACACACCTCGCAGCCGGTACAGGGATCAGCTTCAACTGCAGCCTGTGACAGGAGCTCTGATGCCAACGGCAGGTTACCATAACCGTAAGCATACATATAAGCACGCATTATTTCCGGGATGGGCAGACCGTTCCGGCAGTCAGGCAAACAATTACTGCAAGCGTTACAATAAAGTCCCTGATTCGCTCCGGCAGCAAGTAGCTCTTCCTTCTCTGCGGATGAAAGCGTAATATCAGTCATTACCTCCAGATCGGCCGTAAGATGCTCAAATGCAGTTATTCCGGGAATGGTTGTGTGTATATTGGGGTTGGAAAGAGCCCATTTCAATGCTGCCTTGGTATTTACAGGCTTTGTCCTTTCCTTGTCAAGAAATCCTCCTGCCATAGTTTTCATTGCAACAATGCCGATACCTGCGTCGGCCGCTGCCTGCAGTGCGCTGTTCATCTCCTCGAGGTATGTCTGTTTGAAGTTATAGGCAGTAAGTACAACATCCCATATGCCATCTTCTGCCATCGCCTTCATGATGACAGGCTCATTCTTATGGGTGGAGACGCCGATGAACCTTACTTTTCCCTTCCTTTTCAGATCCAGCATCGCGTCCACTATCTCCTTATGTCTCAACACATCAAGGCTGTCAATTGCATGCATATAAAGAATATCCACATAACTCATCTTCAGTCTTGAAAGACTGATCTCAAATTTTGACAGGAAATCCGTGGCAGTAGTCTCAGCTGAAGGTTTCCCGGTCTGACGATCCACACCTGCCGGGCCAATTTTTGTAGCAATAATAAATGAATCCCGCGGTACGTCAACAAAGAAATTACCCAGCATCTCTTCGTTCCGGCCGTTCTGATAACCATGAGCTGTGTCGAACATTTTTATGCCGCCGTCGTAAGCTGCTTTAACAAGTCCACTGTTATCAGATTTCATGACCCCGAAGCTGACAACGGGGATCTTCAATTCTGTTTTACCCAGTGTCCGGTATATGATATCATTACCCCCGTAGGGAGAGGCCGCCAGTGCTGTTTTGTCTATTACGGCAAGTCCTGCAGCACCTGCAAGACCTGATCTGAGAAAGGTTCTTCGCTTCATCGGGTTTATATGTCTTTATAGTTCAAAGTGTCAGAGCCAATATACAAATATTTTGTATTATTTTAGTGGTGCTGTCTGGCAGCATAAAAAATCGCAATCGTTATGAGCCGCTACATTCATAACCTGATATTAAAAGGGGAAGGGATGAATCTTGACTTCAAATACTGCATTTCCGATCCGCAGAAGATAGCCCGCTCTCTCTCTGCTTTTTCGAACAGTGAAGGTGGAAAGCTGCTTATCGGGGTAAGGGATAACGGTTCACTTGCCGGGGTGAGGTCAGATGAGGAATACTATATGATTGACTCAGCGGCCAAATTGTACTGCAACCCTGAGGTTAGGATCAAGACCAGTACCCACACCGTTAACGGCAAGCAAATACTTGAGGTGGATGTTCCGCGAAGTGCCAGGATACCGGTAAAAGCAAAGGATGAGGAAGGAAGGTGGATAGCTTATTTCAGGCAGGGTGATCAGAATTTCATGGCTGACAGGGTCATCCAGCAGGTATGGAGAAGAAGAGGCAGTAACCGCGGTCTTCTGTTAAGGTTTGATGAAAAAGAGAGCCTCCTTTTAAATCACCTGCGCGGGGGAGAACAGATCACTGTTGTGGCCTTCCGCAAAATGGCAGGAATAAACAGCAAAACAGCTGAAAAGATACTGAGTGATTTTATCCTCTGCGGGATTATTGTTTGTGCAGCGAGTGAGAAAGGACTCTTTTACCGTCTGAGTGAAGAATTCGGGGCTGGGAAATAAAACATTATTCGGCTTTCAGCCCAACGACAAGGATATCATCCACCTGTTGTGATGATCCCTTCCAGCTCATTAACCTCTCCTCGAGTATCTCCTTCTGCTTACTCATCGGGTAACTCTGTATATCAAGTATCAGTTTCTTGAAATTCCTTTTCATGAACTTCTTGCCAGTGTTACCGTTGAACTGGTCTATATATCCGTCGGTAAAAAGGTAATATGATATATCCTTTTCGAGCTTCCATTGCGCCTGAGCAAACTCCTTGTCCATCTTTGTCGAGATGCCTACAGGCATCATGTTCGCGTCGATTGTCTCGAGCAGGTATTTGCCGTTTGATAAGGCGCCTTCCTCCATCTCCATCTCTCCGCTCACCCACTTCAGTATCTCGTCATCTTTCATTACCCTTACTTTAAAGCAGGGTATATATGCGCCGCAGAACTCCGCTGTACTGTTTTTATAATCTATAACCATCAGTGCCAGGTCCATGGAATCATTTTGTTCATCCTTCTCCACCGGCTGTTTCAGTGAAGAGACTACCTGCCTGCGTAGTTCACCAAGTATGGTGCCGGCCTTAGCGGAAGGCATTCTGTTGACAATTTCATCGAGGAGAGATATTCCCAGAAGACTCATAAATGCCCCCGGTACACCGTGACCGGTGCAGTCTGCCACCGCAACAAACAATCTGTCACTCCTGCGGGCCATCCAGTAAAAGTCGCCGCTGACAACATCGCGTGGTTTGAAGAAAATGAAGTAGTTTGAGGTAAAATCGGACATCAGTTTTTCTGACGGCAGCAGAGCGCACTGTATACGGCTTGCGTAGCGGACACTCGCTTCAAGTTCTTCCTTCTGACTGACCGCTGCCACACTGTTCTCCATCAACAAGTTTTCAAGATGAGATTTTTCCCTGTTTAAGCGCCGTGTGAAAAATTTCAAAAGTGAATAGATGAACATGGCACCAAACAGAAAATAAAGCAGCAGTGCAGGTAAAGTTTCGTATAATGGTTTCTTCACCTCAAACCTGTAAATGGTCTCTTCACTGTCAAGACCGGTGAGTGTTTTGGCGATAAGCCTGAATTTGTAATCTCCGGAAGGAAGGTTGGTGAAGTCCTTGGAATTGCGCTTCTCCCATTTTGACCAGTCGGTGTCATAGCCTTCAAGCATAAAGCGGTATTCCGTCTTATCCTCACCCACATAAGAGGTTGTTGTCCAGCTGAATGAGATGTCGCTGGCGGAATGTTTAAGAGAAGGTATACTCCCTTCAGGTTGAACCCCTGACGGGATCCTGATCCCATCAGGTGACGAAGTATAAAACAATCCCTTAAGAAGGACCTTGTCGCCTCCTGCCCTGATATCCGTAAAGAATGTGCTGAATGAGCCGTAGCTGTAACCCAGCTTTGATTTATCTATCACAAATATGCTGCGCCCTCTTGCAAGCCATATATTATTATTGATATAGTCAATTGACGCTGTGGATATGTCAGGTAGGAAATCGAACTGTTTTCTGAAAATGACATGTCCCTGACGTGTTGGCGTGACCAGTGCAAAAAAGTGGTGAGAATCATAACCGGATACACAAATGTCACCCTCAGGTGTCTTGAATACTTTGTCAATAAAGACATTACTGAATGTATCACCAATAAGCTCGTTGTCCTTCTCAAACCGGTCCGTTCCGGGATTATAGCAGAAGATCCCCCTTCCGGTGCTGACGTACAGTTTGTGATCGATGGTGACCACATGGTTGAGTGTATCGCAGTCCAGTCCTTTTGACCTGTCATAGATGATCCAGGTCGTATCTGACGGAGTACAGAGCAGCCGGTACAAAGAGGATGGTCCGCTGATCAGCACCCACCAGTCGTGTTCAGAAGACTGTTCAATTGATATAATATTGCCACGCGCCACATCTCTGTTGCTCCTGTTGACTACATTCCACTCTCCTGATATATTTCTGAGAGTCATGATAGTTCCTTCGGCTGATCCGGCAAGCAAAGCCGACGGATCATACATATCGGTTTTTATTGCTGTGAGATGCTCCCTTTCAAGAAAACTATTAACATACCCCATTGAATCCATCTGATACAATCCCTTTTCTGTAGCTGCAATCAGCACATGTTCATCTTCTACCGTAATTGTATCGAGATCAAAAATCTGTAAATCCACGCCCTCAACCCTTGTAAACTGTACCATGCCCGAATCATTGACACAGTACCCGAAAAGACCGTTGTTGTCCGAGACAAAAGCAGAGCCGTTGTATTCCCTGATATCAGCGATAGTGGTTCTGATACCGGTCTCAACGCCGAATTCGGATACCGGGAGGGACACATATGCCCTGTTTATATATCCCATTGTACAGAACCACAGCTGCGAGTTGGAAGCATAATCACAGTACATGGCTGTAACCGTGGATTCCTGAATTCCGGTTGTCTTTGTTGATACCTGCTGAAGGAGTGTGCCATCGTGGCTGAAAATGTAAACTCCCTCCCCGCCTGCCGTGCCAACTGCAAATCTGTTATTTGGAATATTTACGGCACCGGAAATGATATTTTTCCTGAGACTGTTATTGATAACTGCAGGGACAAGGTCATTCTTCAGTTCTCCGGTTCTCAAATTGAACAGAAATATGCCGTTTCTGGCTGTTGCAATTATCATGCTTTCCCTGTCAAATTGAAGAAGGGCAACCACGCGTCTCATTCTTAACTTGTTGCCACCAGGTATCTGTATCAGTTTTCCTTCAGCATATTCAAACAACCCCTCGCTGTCATCAGCGATGATGACCCTGCCTTCCATGACAAGGATAGTACCTGCATTGTTCAGGTTAAAATCATTGCTCATATCAATGAAGGTCAGTGAATCTTCATTCAGGTCATAAAGAAAAAGTTTCTTCCTGTCGGTAAAGAAGACTGTGCTGCTGTCAGTGCCGATTGAAGAAATCATTTTAATCTCGCGTCTGACCTCCGTATCATTTAAACGGTCAGCAAGTGAGCGAAAAAGGGGTACCCCTCTGTCATCAGGCTGGATAAACCCAAAATCTTTCTCTCCTCCGACATACACGATGCCTCTGTAGTCCGCTGCAAGGGCATTTACGCGCTGTTCGCTTCCCATCTTTATAAGATCCCATCCTAGGCCGTCGTAGGTCACTATTCCCTTGGACTGGTTTCCGAAATACATAACACCGCGCTTGTCCATTGTGATACTCCAGTTCTGGAGATCACCGGGAATTTCCATGGCATCATACCATGTGACAACGGGCGCACCGGTCCTGTTGACCTGTGCGTTGACTACACTTGAAAAGAAAAGCAGAAATACAGAAAGAAGCAGTCCGTTCCTCATTCCCATTCAGATTACCCCCGTTTAAAGTGATAAATATACGAATTCATTTGATAAAAGAAGTCGTTGGTCAATTTGGCATTCTATTTGAGACATTTTTAATTATCTTGGCGTTTGGTAATGAGGTTAATGAGGGTAAATAACAAAGCGGTAGTCCTGCTGACTGCAGGGCTTATGGTTTTGTGCCAGTTGCAGGCACAGTTCACTGCCGGCGACGCGACTGATCAACCGTCCGAATCAGATGCCGTCGCGTTACGTCATCCTGATGCCATATCATACCGTGGCCATACACCCCGTTTCAGGAAAATAGAGGACCCGTCAGGCGAATACTGCAGCATAGTCCTTCCCGGACATCATTACACTTCGGAGACTGGGAAACCTGAATTGCCTGTTTACAGCAGCCTGGTGGAAGTGCCTCAGGGTATGAAAGTAAAAGTTGTCCTCTCAGGTATTCTGGTAAGCAAGATCAGGTTTGATGAACTGGGTCTTGGTGATGCCCAGATATATCCATCGCAACCAGGCAGAACAAAAAATGAGGCTCAGGATCAAAAAGTGGTTGTCAAGGACAGAAAAACATACGAGTCGAAAGGCACCATCAGTCATGACACGGTAGTCATAAGCTCTGTGGGCACTTTCCGGGGTCATGAGTTGGTTAACATTGCCATATTTCCGGCATTCTATGACCCCACCGGTGGCTATGTCGACCTCATCTCGTCAATGAATATAAACATCAGTTACATACCGTCGGACACCAAGGGTATCACTGAGAGCTCCGGCACTGATGATAAGAGCGGGTATTCCTCTGACTCGTTTATAACCGGTTATACTGACCGGCCGATAAACATGATTATTGTTGCGGATTCAATATTCATCAGGCAGCTCCAGCCCCTGATAAGGTGGAAGCTGCTCAAGGGTATCAAAACAACAGTAATATACAAAAGAGCCGGGCCGGCTGATACCGTCTATGCAGATCTTAAGGCCAGGATCTCCACCGCCTATACCGGTATGCTGGCTAACGGCAATCCGCCGCAGTACCTGCTTATTGTGGGTGACCCCACGCTTATTCCGACTGTACGCGGTATTTCAAACGTGACGGATCTTTATTACGGGGAATTTGACGGTGAAGGCGACTATATCCCTGAGCTCTTCATCGGGAGACTGCCCGTTTCTGACACTACCCAGCTGAAGGCGGTCGTTAAAAAGATCATTGATTATGAAACTTTAAACTATGCCCCGGGAAATAATTTCTGGTCAGGAGCATTGGTCACGGCAGGAAACGCACCGGGATTTGAGAACTACATGAATGGCCAGGTTGGCTATGTATATAATAATTACCTGAGTAAGGAAGCTTCCCTGAATGCCCACTGGTGGAAATATCCTGAATCTGCCGTGAAGGATGACTCTCTTAAATTGCTGTTCAACCAGGGTCTCAGTATCCTGAACTATACCGGGCACGGGGAAGCAACAGGCTTCAGTGATCCTGTCTTCAAGGTTCCGAACGTCAGCGAGCTGACCAATAAAAATGAGTACCCACTGATAATTGCGAATGCATGCCGCACGGCACAGATAAATGTCGCTTCATGTTTCGGTACCGCAATGGTAAATGCCTCCGAAAAGGGTGCGGTTGGATATATAGGATGTACAAATGACTCGTACTGGGTAGAGGATTTTTTCTGGGCTGTCGGACCCGGGAACCCGGGAACTGACGTCACCTATGAGAACACCGGTACCGGTGCTTTTGACAGGCTCTTTCACACCCACGGTGAGCTTCCCGGAGAGTGGTATTATACGATGGGGCAGATCAACTTTGCCGGTAACATGGCAGTCTCAGCCAGCACCAGTCAGAGGAAGAAGTATTACTGGGAGACATACATGCTCCTTGGTGACCCGTCAATGACTCCACTTATCGGCAGGCCGGACACATTTAATATTGAACTGCCCGATACCGTTCCGCAATTCCTTAATACACTCAGCTTCTTTACCACGCCTTTTGCATATGCGGCTTTGTCTGACTTCGATACCTTATGGGATGCAAAGTTCGTGAGCCCTTCAGGAGCCATCTCCCTTAAAATACCGACAGGAGTGAAAGATTCATGCCTGCTGATTATTACCGGACAGAATATGGTTCCTTACCACAAGGTCATCCACTTCGGACCAGTTGCCGGTTCTTTCATTACGGTTAAGGATATAGTATTCGACGATTCCAATGGTAACAACAACGGTGCACCGGATTTCGGAGAAAGGGTCAGGCTTAAAATAACTGTCAGAAACCTCGGGCAGGGAGAATCATCGGGTCTGAGTGCAGACATTTCTGTTCTTTCAGGGCAGATAACCCTTGAAAACAGCTCGGTTATGATCGGAGCCCTGGCTCCTGGAGCATCATATACCATTAATACTTTGTACTTCAATGTCTCTGATGATGTAACGGATGGCGAACTTGCATCCCTGTTGCTCAGCCTGAATGATATCAGGGATGTTTATCTTTTCGGCATCGACATGATGCTTCGGGCACCTGAACTGAGGATTATATCCTCGGTGCATGATGATTCAATGACCGGCAATTCAAATTTCCTGCCAGACGCTGGAGAAACAATCATTCTGAATGTCAGGGTAAAGAACGAGGGATCATCAGCAACCAGCGGTATTGTATCGGTCACAAACCCGGGATCCGGAGAGTTCCTGCAAATTCCTGATATTGAGACGGGAATACTTGAACCTGGCGCCGAAAAAGTACTGGGTTTTGAGGTAACTATTTCAGACCAGGCACTGCCGGGTACAATAATTCCTTACGATGTAAAATTCGTCTGCGGCAAATATGAAACACAGGGAAGATGGTTCATAAGCACCGGCAAAACACGCGAAACCTGGGAATTTGAAAGGTTTGATGTCTTCCCGTGGATACAGAAGGAGGATTACCCATGGACGATCACCTCCTCAACAGCATACGAAAACGTTAAGTCGGCAAGATCAGGTATTATACCTAACAAGGCAGAATCGGTCCTCTCTATTTTTGTAAACAACCCTGTCAAAGACACGATATCATTCTTTTCACTTGTCTCATCAGAAGCCAATTATGATACATTGGTTTTCAGGGTTGACAGTGTCAACGTGTTTGAGCTTTCCGGTGACATTCCGTGGACTCAAAGGCAGTCGGTGCTCAAGCCCGGAGTTCATTACCTCGAATGGGTCTACAAGAAGGACGTTTCAATCACCGGAGGACTGGACGCTGCATGGATTGATCAGGTTTCATTCCCTGATATTTCATTCCTTGAAGCCGATCTGAAGATAGATACTGTATTTCCTCCGCTTGCTACAGAACAGCTTAACAGTATCACTGTGAAAGGCAGGGTTGTCAACCTGGGAAGAACAACCCTTACCAGCTTCCCGCTGGCATACAGGATAAATGAGTCAGAACCTGTAAGCGAAACTTTCTTTCTAAAAATTGACCCGGGAGATACCGTTGATGTGTCCTTCACAAAGAAATGCATCCTCCTTGCTGACCACAGTTACCTTATTTATATTCTAAGTCAGTTGCCCGAAGACGGATATGCAGGAAACGATACAGCATACACTTCTTTTATCAGATCAGATGCAGGACCTGACCTGGAGGAAGAATCTGTCAGGTTGCTGCCCAATCCTTTCAGGGAAACGTTTATTCTTGAGATAGACGCCACGGATGCGGACAGGGCAGATATCGAGCTCACGGATCTTACCGGCAGGGTCGTGCTAAGATCTTCAGAAGGACTGGTTCCGGGCACGAACAGGATTACCATGGATGGCAGCCTTCTGGCAGGCGGTGCGTATATATTAAGGGTCTCGATGGGAAGTAAGAGTATGACAATGAAGGTGGTGAAGGGAAGATAATAAAGGAGAAAGGAGAAAGGTTAAAGGCGAAAGTAATCGTCCCTGGTCAAAAGTCAATATAACAGATAACAGAAAACAGATAACAATGGACAGGAATCCTAACCGCGAAGACGCCTTAACCCTATTCAAAAAATACAACAAATCGGAAAGCCTGTATAAACATGCACTGTCAGTGGAGGCAGTGATGCGATTTATGGCCCGGAAACACGGGGAAGATGAGGAAATGTGGGGTGTGATAGGCCTTGTTCACGATCTGGATTATGAGATGTATCCTGATCAGCATTGCAAAATGACTGAAGTCATTATGAGGGAAGAGAACTGGCCTGAAGATTACATCAGGGCCGTTATAAGTCACGGTTATGGCATCTGCTCCGATGCTGAGCCGATGACTCTCCTTGAGAAGACCCTCTTTGCCATCGATGAACTGACAGGACTGGTAACCACCAGCGCCCTCGTGAGGCCTTCGAAAAGCGTGCTGGACATGGAAGCCAGGTCAGTGCGTAAAAAATGGACCGACAAAAGATTTGCCGCCGGTGTCGACCGCAGTGTCATTGAAAGAGGAGCTGCAAATCTTGGTGTCGATCTGAATGACCTTATACACGACACTATAATGGGGATGCGCGAGGTAGCCGATGATATCGGTCTCAAAGGCAATCCCCCGTCATGAAATTTGCGATTGTCGATTTGCGATTTGCGATTTCTTGACCATTAAGACAATCATACATCTCAAATCGCAAAAAAAAGGCGTCCAGGAAAGAAAACCAGACGCCTTTGATTTATTCAGTCATATCTACAGTTCCCTAATCTTGATGTTCCTGTACCAGACGTCATTGCCATGGTCCTGGAGCCCGATGTAGCCTTCTTTGGCAGTGTTTATGAACATCTCCCAATCTTTGAATTTTGAGTTGGCACACATCTTTTTCCAGTCTTCGGTCCAAAGATGGAATTCAACAACATTGGCGCCGTTCTGGTTAAATACTACGGTTCCCTGGTAGCAGATAATGCTGACCTTGTTCCATTCACCGGCAGGTTTTGTATTCTGTGGTACAGCTGGTATGAGGTCATACAGTGAGCCTGCCATCCTGTTTCCGTTTACACCAAGCTTTGCGTCGGGGTGCCTTTCATTATCGAGTATCTGCATTTCGGGTGCTGACTTGTAGATAGGCACGCCGGGTATCTCCTGGGCAAGGATAAAGATCCCGCTGTTACCACCCTGTGATATCTTCCATTCCAGTGACAATTCAAAATTGCCGAATTTTTTATCATAGATTATGTCGCCACCACTGCCACCGGCTTCACCGGCACCTGATCCGATACAGTGAAGGGTGCCGTCAACTATATCCCATCCCTTCTCAGGGAATGCAGTCTTGTTATAACCTCTCCATCCCTGGGTTGAAGAACCGTCAAAGAGGGATGTCCAAACCTCGGTCCCGGTAGATTTCGTTTCAGAGCTTTTCATTTTTTTCCCTGAACCACAGGAAACAAAAGAAGCTGCGAGAACAAGTACACACATCATTTTTATCACTTTCATAAGGTAAAGGTTTTAAGTATTTAAATTACATCTGTATATATTACATTGGCATTTCGGGAAGTTTCCATCCTTCACGGTAAGTATGCCTGATCATCTCCTGTGAGAACTGTTTCGCATTGAATGGATCAGTCATCTTTCTATCAAAAGTGGGATCTCCGTCAAGGATGCTGAAATGATCCTCGATGCATATCTGAAGGGTTTCAGTATCATTAATGTTAGTAAACTCCATCGTGTCACCATCCCATTGAAGGGCTTTATTCAGTCCCTGAAGTCTGACTGCGAGAACACCCATGACTACCATTTCGTTGAACGGTCCGGCTTCAGAAAAGTCTGACTTGGTCATTAATCTTGATTTGGGAGATTCTTTACATGCACGTACCCAATCCATTTCATGTGATTTAGTCACACGACGTTCTGTTTTAGGAGAATCGGGCACACGACCTGACAACAGCCATGGATCGCGGCCATAACATCCGCATACAAGTGTGTCAGTAGTGCCATGGAAAATACATCCGCCGTCAGAATCATAAGCTTTTCCTGCGGGCCATCCTTCCGGTTTCATGGGCTGCAGACCGCCATCGATCCACGTGACTTCAACCTCGGGATATTTCATCTTTGAACCCTCAGGCGCCTGACGTTCGGGGAATATCATTTTGACCATCTCGGCATTAGGTGCACAGTCAGTCAGCAGAAGTGTTGATGTACCTTCAACCTTCGTCGGATATTTCAGTTTAAGGCCTTTAAAAACCGGATGAAGGATATGACATGCCATATCACCCAGTGCACCTGTGCCGAAATCCCACCAGCCTCTCCAGTTCCAGGGGGTGTAGATACTATGGTAAGGACGCATCGGAGCCGGACCGATAAAAAGATCCCAATTGATGGTTTCAGGAGGCCATTCTCCTTTAGCAGGTCTGTTCAATCCCTGGGGCCATATAGGCCTGTCAGTAAATGCCTCCACTTTGCGAACATCACCTATCTCGCCATTTTGCAGCCATTCCGTAATAAGGTTAATGCCTTCAGCGGAAGCTCCCTGATTGCCCATCTGTGTGGCAACTTTGTGTTTGACTGCCAGCTTTGTCAGAAGTCTTGACTCATAGACACTGTGGGTGAGAGGTTTCTGGAGGTAAACATGCTTGCCCATTGTCATTGCATGTGAGGCAGTCAGGGCATGACTGTGGTCTGCAGTTGCAATAACAACAGCATCAATTGATTTACCCATCTCGTCGTACATCTTTCTCCAATCCCAGTACCATTTTGCCCCCGGGTATTCTTCAAAAACTTTGTTTTTCGTGCAATACCCCCAGTCAACATCACAGAGAGCTACAATGTTTTGTGATTTCAGTTTCTTCAGGTTGTCATTACCCATGCCGCCAACGCCAATTCCGGCGATATTAAGCTTGTCACTGGGGGCTTTGTAGCCAAGGCCACTGATGACATTGCTGGGAAGAATAGTAAGACCAGCAATTGCTGCACCGGTCGTGCCAACAAATGATCGTCTTGTGATTTTGTTTTTTTCTTCTTTCATTTTATGGAAAGTTAATATTGTATTGAAACCTTAAAAGTATATAATTCATCCGTAAAATAAAACGCAGGGCAATATTAAAATCCGCCTGACTGTTCTTAAAAAACATTAAATTGCATAAAAGGCACCCTGATGAAAGAGGAACGGTATAATATTGATTTAAAAGAGACTACAAAGACCGGAAAGATCCTGAGGATAATTCTTGGCGTCATTTGCCTCACAGCAACCGCCTGGTTCCTTTTCACTATAATTGGCACAGCTGCCTCAATCGCCACAGCGTGGATAGCCGTGGCGTTTCTTTTCTTTTTCTCACTCTGGCTGATTGGCTCAGGCCTGGGCGTCACCGACAGATATGTCACAATAGGAGACGGCAGGATCATATTGCGACAGGATTTTCTGAAACATCCGGTTGTATTTTCGGCATCAACGCTCAAATATATTGAATTCAAGCCGCTGGCCTTGGAATTCCACACAGATGCAGCAAAGGTAACCTTAAGACTTGGAACCTACTATCCCGGACATACTGCAACCATCATGGAGGCAATTGAAAAGTTCTGCGTAATCAACGGCGTTAAAATCATAGGATTAGAACCTAAGGACAATAACCCTGAGCCATAAAGCCGGGGTATGACAGGCGTTGCCGGGGGTTACTAGAATCTATTTCAAAAGTTTCAGGTAATAATCGCGGCTTATCCTGATACTCTCCATAGGTGTATGGGAGAGGCAGTTATCCTGCTCCAGAAACCAGTATTTCATCCCTGCAGTTTTTGACTGGGCAAGGATAGGCTTAAAATCAATGATGCCTTCACCAAGGGTCGCATCATGCAGTTCAGGGCTGAGATCCTTCAGATGCCATACCTGAAAACGACCGGGATATTTGCTGAAGTAAACCAGCGGATCTTTTCCGGAGGCTGTTATCCATGCAAGGTCAAGCTCAAATGTCACCAGCTTCGGGTCAGTGTTTTCGACAAGTATTTCATAAGGGATCCTGCCATTCATCTCCTTGAATTCAATCTGGTGATTGTGGAACCCGAATATCAGACCTGCTTTTTTGCATTTCTCTCCCACTTTGTTTAAATAATCTGCTGTCCTCTGGTAGCTGTCTGTTGAATTGCTCCATTCCTCAGGCAGGGAAGGCAGGAAAAGATATTTAATTTCCGCTTCAGCCGTGTCTTCAATCATCTGGTCTTCAATATCAGGCCTGATAGCGCTGTGAGTGCTCAGCGGCACCATTCCCGACTTCTTCACAAGCTTCCCGTATTCTTTGGGCTTGAGCCCGTAGAATTTTCTGTCGCCATAACCCGCTGCCTCAACCCAGTCATAGCCTATAGCAGCAGCCTCAGCCAGTGATGCAGCCGGGTCCTTACCCATGGCATCGCGTATTGTATACAAAGCCAGGCCTGTTTTTTTCGATTGTCTGGACGATGCCATTAATTCGTTGTTAATCAATGGTAATGCTGCCATTACAAGATGCTGATTGTCTTACGAAGTTTCTTCTTGTTGTCATAGTAGGCGAAATAGGTTAGCTGTTCTCAGAAAAGTGCACAGGTGGTTTCAATTACCTGCGAATAGCAAAAATAGCATTAATTTTATAAGATGAAATGCCCAGTACGGTGAAGCTAAGTAAGAAGCATGACAGCAGCGACAGTCTGATCTGTCTCCTCTGCCCTCATTCATGTCATATAGAGCCTGGAGAACGTGGATTGTGCGGAGTAAGGGAAAATACCGGAAGTGATATCACTCTCACTACATACGGAGTTATCTCAGGTTGTGCCCTTGATCCTGTAGAGAAAAAGCCGCTCTATCATTATTACCCTGGAAAACACATCATGTCCGTTGGCTCTTACGGCTGTAATCTGAAATGCGATTTCTGCCAGAACTACCATATTTCACAGCATTTCGGAAAGGAAGGCAATTATCATTTCTCACCTGAAGAACTGGTAAGCCGTTCGCTAAAGGCTTCAGGTAATATAGGCATCGCCTTCACCTACAACGAGCCGGTAATATGGTACGAGTATGTTGTTGACTGCGCCAGGCTGGCATCATCAGAGGGTCTGAAAAGCGTGATGGTGACCAACGGGTATGTGAACCATGAGCCCCTGGCACATCTCATAGAGGTAATAGATGCATTTAATGTTGATCTGAAGGCTTTCGGGAATGAATTTTATCGAAAGTATACCGGGGCTGCTTTGAAACCCGTTATGGACACTATCCGGGATATTGCGTCTTCAGGCAGACATCTTGAGATAACAACACTTATCCTGCCGGGGCTGAATGATTCCGTTGATTCGATGCGACAGGAAGCTGAATGGATTGCGGCCAATGCCGGCAGTCGCGTGCCATTGCATCTTAGCCGTTATTTTCCTATGTATAAGCGTAATGACCCTCCCACCCCGGAAGAGACAATCCTGAGGCTGAAAGAAACAGCGTCTGAATATCTCGACTTTGTGTATACCGGGAATATGTCAGGGACTGAATCCGGTTCTGATACCATATGTCCCGGATGCCATTCTACAGTAATAAAACGGCATGGATACCATACTTCCCTTACCGGCTTATCCGGTGAAGGGAGGTGCCTTAAATGCAATGAGGTGATAATAAAATGGATTTAGGGTAGCTTGCCGCTTTCCCCTATTTTGATTTGGAAATCTCGCTCAGTTTTTCAAAGTACCCGTCAACTTTTTCAAGAAGATCCTTACTCACTGTCTGGTAATATGCCTTTACCAGAGCGGGATTGTCTTTACCGGCAGGATGATTGACCCTGTCTATGAATTCATTACGCATGGTGACAGCTTCCTCTATCAGATTCTGGACCTCATTACGTTTCTCACCTGTATGGATACTGGTGAACAGAAAGCAGTCTGAGATAAACTCAAAGAAAAGGAAGTCGATATCTTTTTTAAGGTTTTTTACGCTGGCCATGACGGTAGATTTTGTTGTAAAGATAAAAATTAATCTTCTTTCTTCCTTCTCTGATATTTGATTATACTGTCATCGGCAAGCTGACGGTAGATAAGGATAAGCCGCTTTATGATGTCATTGTCGGTCGTGAAACGATGATTTTCAATGCTTTTCACAGGAAGAACCATAGGCGATGTTCCGGTAATAAATGCTGACTGAAAGTCATGTAACTCCGTTGCTTTGACCGCTTTAAAGACAATGTTGTATCCCTGTCTCCGGCAGATATCAATTACATATTTCCTTGTAATGCCTGAGAGCACCATATGGTCAGGAGCCGTGTACAATATTTCTTTAGAGTCAACGAAGAACACGTTCGATCTGCTTCCCTCTGTGATAAATCCCTCTTTGTTAACCAGCAGTGCTTCATAGGCTTTATTCTTTACAAGCGCATCATTAACTGACAGTCGTAACCTGTTGTTCAGCAGCTTCACTGCGGGGTCAAAACGCTCGGCACGGTAGAATATCAAATGGACGCCATCATGAACCGTTTCATCGTTCGGATAAGTGGATGAAATATAACAGATATGCACCGAGTAATCCTGTCCTGTAAATGAAACGGTGACCCTTACATTTATCTCCGCAAAGGTCTCCTGCCTGACCAGGGCATCAAGACCATCGGTTATCAGGTCAGTGATATCATCCCTCAGATCATATCTTGTTGAAATCCCGGCTTTAAGGCGTTCCATATGATCATCGAAAAAGAGAGGAACGCCTTTCCTTGTCCTTATCACTTCATAGAAGGAGACTTCACCGGAAGCCATTTCTTCTTCGGCATTGGTGGGAAGGATATTGCCATCCAGAAAATAATATTTACCGAAACATTCCATGGAAGGACCTGATTATGCAAATGTAGGAATTAATCTGACCGGGGACTAAAAGTAATTATCTTCGCATTTTCCTGCAACAATGTACGCTATCGTTGACATAGAGACTACCGGAGGAAGCGCCAGGCTTGAGAGGATAACCGAAATAGCCGTTTACATACACGACGGGAAACGCATTGTCGACGAATACTCAACTCTTGTCAATCCTGAACGTAACATTCCGTACTTCATCACCGCTCTTACAGGTATCAGCAATGAAATGGTCGAAGACGCCCCCAGGTTCTTTGAGGTTGCGAAAAAGATAGTTGAGATCACGGAAGGAAATATTTTTGTGGCACATAACGCACGCTTCGATTACTCATTCATAAGGCAGGAATTTAGCATGCTGGGTTACAATTTCAAGCGTCCTTTGCTTGATACGGTATCATTAAGCAGGAAGCTGCTCCCCGGGCACAAGTCGTACAGCCTGGGCAACCTGTGCAAAGATCTGAGCATTGAGATCAGGGGCAGGCACAGGGCGTCGGGCGATGCACTGGCCACTGTCAGACTGATGGAGCTTCTTCTCGAGAAAGACAGTGAACATAAAAATGCCGGTCTTGTCAAAAACCGCAAGGCATCCAGGCTGCATCCGGCACTCGATATGCAAAAGATAGCCGATTTGCCCGAAGAGCCGGGGATATATTACTTCCACAATGAAACCGGCGATATTATTTATGTCGGGAAAAGCCGTAATCTTTATCAGAGAGTAAATACCCACCTATCAAACAACACGTCATCAAGAGAGATGGAGATGCGATCGATGATCGCTGACATTAGCTGGGAGCGGACCGGGAGTGAGCTGGTGGCTCTTCTGCTTGAATCGGCCGAAATCAAGACCAGAAAACCACTCTACAACAGGGCTCAGCGCCGTACGGGGTTCCGCTGGGGTATTTACAGTTTTACGGATGAAAACGGATATATCAGGTTTGAGTACCGGAATGTAAAGGATGACGCCGTTCCCCTTGCCCTTTTCAGCTCCAAGGAAAATGTAAGGGCCAAGCTTGAGCAGGTTATCGGTGAATACAACCTTTGCCAGAAGTTATGCGGCATGTATGAAACAACAGGTCAGTGTTTCCACAGGCAGGTGAGCCTGTGTCGGGGAGCCTGCTGCGGAGAGGAAGAGCCGGGAACATACAATGAAAGAGCCATGCAGGCAATTGATGAATTTGTCTTCAGGGAAAGAAATTTCTTCATTATTGACCATGGCAGAGACAGTGAAGAGAGATCAGCTGTCAAGATCATAAACGGCAAGTATGCCGGTTACGGTTATTTTAATATCAATGATATGGGATTTGGATTAACCGCAATACACGACTGTATAAGAAATGCAAGTGATAACCGTGACATCCAGGTAATTATAAAGGGTTATCTTAAGAACCACCGTGTGGAGAAAATTATTGATTTCTGAAAGGACCCTCAACAATTGTTTTCTTAATATATTTGTTTAACCTACACAATCCAGGGAGAATGTCACTTTTTACACGTACAACAAAAGAACTCACGGTCAAAATCGATGAATTTTTTGACTCTGTTGAGATCGGCATACTGATTTTCAAGGAAGGAGTCAAAGCTTACGTCAACGGTGACCATGACGCATTTCAGAACCATCTGAACAGGATCGATGAGATTGAGAATAAGGCAGACAACCTTCAGAGGAGCATTGAGAATGACATGATGGTACATTCGATACTGCCGCAGCAGAGAAGTGAGATTGTGAAGCTGCTGTGGCAGCTTGATGAGATCCTCGATACTGCCAAAAGTACGTTGAATGAATTTTACATAGAGATGCCTCATATACCACATTCGCTGGCACAGGATTTCACCTCGCTGGCTGAGGTATCGGCAAATGCAGCAGAGGAGCTGATGCCGGCAGCACGGGCTTTTTTCAGGGAGCCACATGTAGTAAGGGAAAAACTCATTAAAGTCTATTTCTTTGAGCGTGAGACTGATAAGGCAGCTTTTCAGATGAAGAAGAAGGTGTTTCACGAGATGAATGATCTGTCACTGGCAGAGAAGGCTCATATACGCTACATAACCCATCATATTGAAAGTATCTCCGACACCGCCCAGGATGCGGCTGATCTTCTTGCCTCGATGGCCATCAGGCTAATGCTCTGATATATGATAATTCTGTTTATTTCGAGCGGACTTTTTCTCGGATGGACCCTTGGGGCCAACGATGCCGCAAATATCTTCGGATCAGCTGTGGGCTCAAGGATGCTCTCCTTCACCAGGGCTGCCGTTATTGCTTCAGTATTTGTGATCCTGGGGGCCGTGGTACAGGGGGCAGGCGCGTCTGATACCCTGGGCCGTCTCGGTTCAGTAAATGCCATCGGCGGTGCCTTTACCGTCGCCCTCGCCGCCGGTGTGACTGTCTATTTCATGACTACAGCAGGACTGCCGGTATCGACCACACAGGCAATAGTAGGTGCAATAGTCGGATGGAACTTCTTCACAGACAATGCAATAGATACGAAGTCGCTGGTACAGATCGTCACAACATGGATATCAGGCCCGGTTCTCGGTGCTCTTTTTGCCTATGCCCTCTATCATCTTGTAAGGATCACCAGGAAAAGAATCAAGATACACCTGCTGCAATATGAATCTTATATCAGGACCGGATTAATGATAGTCGGGGCTTTCGGGGCATACAGTCTCGGGGCCAATAATATTGCCAACGTGATGGGGGTGTTTGTGCCCAGCATTTCTCTCAGCGATGCAGACTTTGGCATTTTCGTCCTCACCGGTGCACAGCAGCTTTTCTTTCTTGGCGGGATCGCCATCGCAGCAGGCATACTTACCTACTCAAAAAAGGTAATGCAGACAGTTGGCAGCAACCTGCTTGAACTTACATCCGAAGCCGCTTTTGTGGTTGTTCTCTCTCAGGCACTGGTGCTGTTCATTTTCTCATCATCCTGGCTTTCCGGTGTGCTGGTAAGGATCGGCCTGCCTGCAATTCCGCTTGTGCCCGTATCAAGTACACAGGTAGTAGTGGGTTCGGTAATCGGCATCGGCCTTTACAAGGGGGTAAGAAATATCAATATGAAAGTTCTGGGAAGCATAGCCTCAGGCTGGATAACAACACCTGTGGCGGCAGGGCTTCTCTCATTCGTTCTTCTTTTCTTCGTAAAGAACCTGTTCGGGATTGATGTGGGTCATTCGGTACGACCTTCTGCCGGCATTGCCGGAGAAATGAACGTTGCACAGATAATAAAATACAGCATCGTTATTTTGCTTGTCATAACAGCTGCCTACCTCGTTTATCTTCTCCTTGCAGAGAAGAAAAAAACCGACCGGTTAAATAAGAAATATTATTAATTGCGAGGGTATATGCTAATTCAAAAATGAATATTTCTTCCCGTACTCCATCATCTGGCCTAGAAAGTCTGAGCAATACTCGACCTTTACATCAGTAATTTTACCCTGTGCATCTACAACCGGCACCAGGACAGGATTAACGAAGCCGCTGTAAGGCGCCATATTCAGCTTTTCATACCGTGCAAGTATCCCGGCATGGAGCGCAGGATCAATCTTCACTCCGTAGTTTTCGATCATATTCTTCCCTGCTTCAAAATCACCCTCGGATTTTATCCGCTGGACCTCCTTCAGCATCTCGCCGAAGAGAACCCTTAGCTTCTCATAGTCATTGATCTTAACAAAGGTCTTGCCGTCACGCGACAACAACTCAATGACATTGTCCTGCCTTCCTTTTTCATATACCCAGTGGGCTATGGCTGAACGGTTTCTCATGTGAGCCTGTTCAATATCCTTGCCTGGTTTTATTCTCACTATCTGGGTGATAAGACCGTTACGGATATAACTGTCGTACATAGCCTTGGCCGGCTCATCTGACTGAATAAGTCCGATTTCAATCATTTTAGGATCCATCATATAATAAAGAGCGAAAAGATCAGCTCTTGCCTCCTCAAGCGGCGAGGCATAGTTTTTCAAGGCGTTGGGATCGGTTCCAGGAGCGAGCTTCCCGCTGGCGTGACCTATACACTCGTGCATGTCTGTGTGAAGGGCATCAGAAACAGAACCATACTTTACTGCCCTGTCAATCTCAGCCTGGTCAAAGGCAAATTCTTCAAGGAAACCACTGCCTCTCGACACTATATCCTTTGCATCAGTGATATTTGCCAGGGTTACTGACTTTGACCCTGCTTCAGTCCTGATCCAGTTCGAGTTAGGGAGGTTGATTCCTAATGGGGAGGCCGGGAAGCAGTCACCGCCAAGCATTGCAACATTTATCACGCTTGCGGCCACACCTGTCACCTTTTCCTTTCGGTACTGAGGGTTAACAGGCGAGTTATCTTCAAACCATTGCGCATTCTCAGTGATAATGGAAGTGCGTTTGGATGCTTCAATATCCTTATAATCGACTACCGATTCCCAGGTGGCCTTCATTCCAAGCGGATCTCCGTAAGTTTCGATAAATCCGTTAATATAGTCAACTGAGAGACCAGTGTTGCCTGCCCACAAAACATTGTAATCATCCCAGGTTTTGAGATTTCCTGTCTTATAATAGTCAATCAGCAGCTCAAGTTCCTTTTTCTGTGTTTCGCTGAGAGCGACCTCCCTGGCTTTCTCAAGCCATGAAATTATCCTGTCGATAGCCGGACCATAGAGACCGCCGCTCTTGTAAAGTACCTCCGTTATCTTCCCGTCAGTCTTCACAACCTTAGTATTCAATCCCCAGGAGACAGGTTTGGGATCAGCCGGGTCAGCCATAGTGGCATAATACCTTTCAACTTCGGCCTGAGTCACACCTTCGTAAAAATTATTTGCCGATGAAGTTATCATGTCTGTACCCTCCGTCTGGTCTACCCTTTTGGCATACAGAACAGGATCAAAGATCACAGGTGTGAGCAATGTAATCAGCTCGTCTGGTTTCTGACCGTCCTTGAGGGGAAGAAGCGTTGTGTCACTGCCGCTCACCAGAGTTGCAAAATACTCTTCGGAAAAACCAGGGATGAACTTATCATTCGAATAATGATGATGAATACCGTTTGCGAAAAAGACCCTCTTTGCCCATATTATAAATGAGGAATATTCTTTTGCCTGTTTGTCTCCGCCGTACGAGGCAATAATTGCCTCTATGGTCTTTCTTATGACAAGATTGTACTTGAAATTCTGGTCCCACAGAATATCCCTGCCGCAGAGTGCAGCCTCAGACAGATAATATATGAATTCCTTCTCTCCGGCTGTAAGTTGCTCAAAACCCGGAAGACGGTATTTAAGGACACTGATATCTTCAAACCTGTCAACCTGGTAAGTGAATTCATCTGCTTTGGCAGCCTCTTTCCCGGCCTGCCCGCATGAGGTAAAAAGCGCAATTCCCATAGCTGCAATTGTTCCGATTAATAATTTCGTCTGCATAACTGACATTTGATTTAAGGAGGTAACTAAGTTACAAAATGCTGTGGTACACCGGCCCTCTCTGATAATTTTCAGAGTGTCAGATACCGATCCAAATATATTCTTAAATTTGAGAGCATTTAGGCTGTAACCCTGAAAAAACTGTTTGAAATAGCATCATTTTTTATCATTATTGTTACGCTTCCGGTAACAGGACAGGATATTAACGCACTTATTAAAAAAGAGGCATCGGCCTCTGTTATCGGAGCTGAAGCCATGTACAGGCAGCTGCATCAAAACCCTGAGCTCTCACTGCAGGAATTCAAAACCTCAGCCAGGATGGCTGAAGCCCTGAAGGGACTTGGGTTTGAGGTGACAACCGGGATCGGAGGCAACGGTGTGGTCGGTGTATTTAAGAATGGCTCCGGACCTGTTGTAATGCTCAGGACTGACATGGATGCCCTTCCGGTAAAAGAGAATACAGGTCTTTCCTATGCCAGCTGCGTTGTTGTGGAGGACAGTCATGGGACAGACACTCCGGTAATGCATGCCTGCGGGCACGACCTTCACATGACAGTATGGTACGGTACTCTTTCCACCCTTATATCATTGAAGAACAAGTGGCACGGCACCATTTTGGCTGTTGCACAACCGGCAGAAGAAGTCAGCGGAGGCTCGCAACAGATGATTGATGACGGCCTCTTTAAAAGGTTTCCGGTTCCCGATTATGCACTTTGCTTCCACGTAAGCCCCGATCTGCCCGCTGGTACAATAGGCTACTGTCCCGGGCCAATCTTTGCAGGCGTGAATTCTGTTGACATAAAGGTCTTCGGTGTCGGTGGCCATGGGGCAATGCCCCACAAAACCATTGACCCAATTGTGCTGGCAGCCCGGATCATACTCGATTATCAGACTATCGTCAGCCGTGAAATAAATCCCGTCTCTCCTGCTGTTGTCACTGTCGGATCGATACACGGAGGCATAAAACATAATATCATTCCGCAGGAGGTCGATCTCCAGCTGACAATCAGGTTCTTCTCCGATGATGTCTACCGGCAGATCCTCTCGGCGCTTAAGCGCATTGCAAACGGGCTTGCTTACTCTGCAGGACTGAATGAAGACCAAATGCCGGTGATAAACGTTGCTGACGATTATACCCCGCCTGTGGTAAACGACCCGGATCTGGTCACAGAAGCAGCAACCTCCATGGGCAGGATTCTTGGAAGTGAGAATGTCATCAGGGTCGACCCGTCAACGGTGGCTGAGGACTTTGGAAGTTACGGCCGTACACCTGAGAAGGTAAAGATCGGTTTGTTCTGGCTGGGTGGCGTAAATCCGATAAAATATTCGGAAAGCAAGGAAAAAGATACAATGCTTCCTTCTCTTCACAGCAGTACATTCAACCCTGATTTCCGACCGGCATATTTAACAGGGGTAAATGCCATGAGCAGGGCTATGATAGACCTCCTGCAGAAGAAATAATCAGAGTTCGAGAAGATCCATCACACCGTTGATAAACGTCAGCGGATGGGCCGGGTTGCCCGGGACATAAAGATCAATGTGATGACCGCTGATGAAACTTCTGTTCAACGCCGGGCTCCCTTCAAAAATACCTCCGCTGATGGCATCGGTGCCGGCAAGGATGATAACCTTAGGTGAGGGTACAGCATCATAGCATATCTCCAGTGCCGTGGCCATATTCTCAGTCATGGGACCGGTGATTACTATTCCATCAGCATGGCGGGGGGATGCAACAAACTCGATACCATAACGGCCGAAATCAAAATTGACATTACCTGTTGCTGCAAGTTCCATCTCGCACGAATTGTCGCCGCCAGCCGATACTTCTCTCAGTTTGAGGGCTTTCTTAAATAATCGCCGTACATCCTTACGTACAACAGCTTCATCAATCCTCAATGGTTCTGCCTGACCGGGCCTGATCAGAAGATCTTCTCTTTTGTTTGAGGCAACACGGTAATCATTTGTAAACCTGATCTTCCCGGGAAGTAATAGTGCACACTCATTACAGAAGGCACACTTTCCAAGGTCAATTGCTCCGCTTTGCCTGTCAATCGCATTGACAGGGCACATTGCGGAAACCACTTTGATCTCGTTCCCGGTTATATCATCCGTGATCACGGGAAGTCCTCTGAACCTTTCAGATACCGGCTGTTTCCGCAGATCAGGTATAAACTGTCTGCCGTGCCCGGAAAGTATCTTCAATTCTTTAATCATTTGCAGGTGTCGATTATAACTTACAGATCATGACCGCAGTAAGAAAGGTTAAAGCTTTTATTGCATACCGGAAAATCCGAAATTTCCTCGTTACGAACTGCAAGAGCCAGCGACATCCAGTTATGCAGCGAAGGATCCTTGACTTTATAATGACATATATTGCCATCACGGTCAGTGTGAGCAATGTGACATATTTCACCCCTCCATCCTTCTGAAATTGAAATTGCGAAGCATTCCGGTTTAAGTATATAATCATAGACCGGTTTTGCTGAGTTTTTGTCTTTATGTCTCCATATTCCGATTAGCTCATGGATGGTTTTAACTGACTCCATGACCTCCTGCCTACGCAGCATCCCACGCGCCAGCACATCACCCGTTTCGAGCATAACTGTATTGACCTGGTGGTTTTTATAGTACTGGAAAGGATGTGTCTCCCGCGTATCGCGAAAGATACCGCAGGAACGTGCTGCCATGCCAACCGCACCTGTACTGATAGCCTGCTGCCGGGTAACGATCCCGATATCTTCAAACCTTCCAAGAACAGTCTGCAGTGAATATATGCGGTCAGTTATTTCGGAGAAGCGTCTGCCGGAGTCATCAAGCACCCGGAATATCTCATCAGCAATATCATCAGTCATGGGATAGTTAGTGCCACCGGGCCGTATGAGGCCTTTTCCAAAGCGGTTACCGCACCAATACTGTGTAGTATTGATTATGGTGGTTCTGAGCGCTTCGCACACAGCCTGACCAAGCTGGTATGCGACGTCACCGCAGAGGGCAGCGGTATCTCCGATATGCATCGCGATCCTTTCCATTTCAAGGGCAATGCACCGCTCAATCTGCAATGCGTCACTGACTTCCATGCCGGCTAATGACTCAATCAGTTGAGCGTGAGCCAGTGCATGTCCTACAGAGGTATCACCGGCAATGCTTTCTGACAGGATACATCTTTGCAAGGGGTCTTTCTTCTCAAGGAATAATTTTTCTATGCCCCGGTGCTGATATCCCAGTTGTATCTCAAGATGGAGGACCTTCTCTCCGTTGCAGATAAATCTGAAATGGCCCGGTTCTATTACTCCTGCATGTATGGGCCCTACTCCCACCTCATGCAGCTCGTCGCTTTCAATCTCATAGAACGGGTAATTATCCATGTTGCTGAGCTTGTCAGCACGGTCATGAGGATACCTGACCGGCTTCATCCATGGATGTCCTTCAAATTCAATTCCGGAGTTCTCTTGTATCTCACGTTCAAAAATATGAAGCTGCGGACAGACAGGTGTCAATGATTTCAGCACTGAGGTTCCCTTGCTCAGCTCATGGCAGAAAACCTTTATTCTTCCGGCGAGATCATCGGCTATGCAGCAGTAAATTCTCTGTTTGTCAGACGTTCCATTAAGGTAATATGCCGAGCAGTGGTTAGTCTCGAATTTCAACAGCTCCGCGATCTGAGCGTAAAAAACATTGTACTCCGACACCGGAATATCCTGAAGACCCAGCGGAGTTGAATTGTTTTTTACTTCTGAATATAAACGAACCATCATCATTCCTATTTAGGTAACAATGCAAAACTCTGATTTATCAGGTCAACCAGGAAGGGAGGCTGATAAAAACACATCACGATTACTATACCAAAAAATACAAACTGGCTTATTGTCTCAGCAGGGTTTACTTTATCCGGCAGAACCAGATCGGTTTCAATCCTGGGTCCGGAAAAAGTAATATGCATGATCCTGATACTCATCGCATAAACAATAAAGCAAAGCAATACAATGATGGCGATCAGGACAAACCACTGACCATTCCAGATCAGTCCCCTGAAGATCATGAGTTCGGAAATAAACATTCCGGACGGCGGGATGGCAAGTATACATACCATCCCGGTTAAAAGGACCATTGCGCCTGCGGGGTACAGGTTCATGTACCTGCCGCATTCGTCAAGCTTAAATGTATGAAGCACCCTTGAAAGTTGTCCCATCTGGTAAAAGAGACCTGATTTTATGAATGAATGTAATACGAGCAGAAGAAGGGCAGCATAATAACCAGCGCCACCGACACCGATTGCTATTGCTACCAGGCCCATATTTTCAAGACTCGAATATGCCAGCATGCGTTTCAGGTGCTTGGCCTTAAGCATGTATCCCGCAGCTATTAATAATGACAACAGCCCGGCCAGGATAAGTACATGATTCATGAAAGGCATAATAGATGTTGAGGAGAATAAGGTGTAAACACGGAAAATTGCCAGAAAGCCAACATTCATCAGGGTTGTGGAAATTAAAGCACTGATCGGAGGCGGTGCAACAGAATGTGCATCAATTGTAACAGTGTGCATCGGGAAGAGACCCATCTTTGTGCTGAAACCTACCAGTACAAATACAAAAGCTATTTTCAGATACAGCGGGCTGGCATTGTTGATGACATGGGCAAATGAAGAAAAGGAAAGGTTTGGAGCGTCACCCCGGCCGTATATAAACCCCAGAAACAATATACCAAGGTATGCCAGGGCAATACCTGTTGAGCAGATAAAAACATATTTCCATGTCGCCTCAAGGGCCATTTCTGTCCGGTCATGATAGATAAGAACTGCAACAGCCAGTGTGGTGGCTTCGACAAAAATCCATAATACTGTCATGGTGTTTGCCATGTATGCACCTGACATGAAAGTCATCAGGGCAACCAGCGAAGCATGGTAAATACTGTGTTTTTTTGCATCGTCACCTCTTGTGTAGATAAATCCGTGATAGATGGTAGGTAAGGCCAGCAACGCCAATACTGAAAGCAATAGAACCCCGGTGCTGTCAAAAGTAAAATAGGTCAGCTCAGTTCTGTTTAAATTAGCCCATGCAAATACTGTAAACCAGATAAGGAGCAAGGCGAAAGCGATTGTCAAAATCCTGGTTAAGGTTTTGTGTCTGAACAGAACAATCAAGGCACTGATTAAGATGGATACGATCAGGAATAATAATAGCATCATTTCTAATCCTTTAACATGGTCAATTCGTTAGTATGCGGCTTAAGACGGAGCCCGAAGAATCCGAGAATCAACACCCCGACAAAAATATCGAGCAGTATTCCCACATTTATCATCATTGGCATTTCATTTCCGATTGCAAGTGAAAACATGAACACCGCGTTCTCAATGATCAGGAAGCCGATCAGGTGAGATATTATCAGTTTATGCGTCACAATGAGCAACATACCGGTGAACAGTGTAAAAAGAGCTATTGCTGTATATATCGTGTTGATAAATGGGTTTATGAGAATCTTTGCAAGAATAACACTGATCAGCAATCCGAAAATTGAGAATATGAGCAGATAAAATCCGGGCATCGCCAGCCTGTGCACTTTGGTCACCCCGGAGCGGTGAATGATCCTGGTAAGAAGATATGGCAGCACAACGGTTTTGAAAATCAAAGTCTCGGAAACGATGAACAGAAGGTTTGCAGTGTTGACTTCCTTCAGCTCGAATATGGCAATCCCGCAAAGCAATAGCCCCTGAATACCTATCAGCTTGATGTATGTCGTCAGCCGGTCCGCCGACGAAAAATACATCAGGGTAACTGCAAAAAAAACAATCAGGTAATTCACCATTTTCCTAAACCAGTTTATCTGTCAGTATTATAATTACCACAAAAGCAATCCATGCTATTGCAGACAGTGTCAGGATGAATTTTGGATTTTTATTCATCTTGTTTCTTGCCCGGAAAGATTCAGTCAGTCCGATGATCACGGCAAAAAAAGCCTGTACGGCAAAAAACAAAAATGTCTGAAGGAATATATTCCATTCAGCCGGCACGATCAGATTGCAGATCAGAGAACCGTAAAGGGCGAATTTCAGATATGACCCTATATGGATCAACGCTTTATCAAACCCGCTGTAATCCAGTATCATCACCTCATGTATCATTGTAAGTTCCAGGTGTGTTTTCGGATCGTCAACCGGAACCCTGCTGTTTTCGACCAGGGTGATCTGAATGAGCAGATACACTCCTATTATGCTGTACACCATCACATAATCATTCCCGGTGATAAAGAAATTATTGAATATATCCGAGAACGAAGTATGGCCGGTAAACATGGCAAAGGTGGCAAGCAGGATAAAAAATGCCGGTTCCACAAGCATCGAAAAAAAAGCTTCGCGGCTGGCTCCCATTCCTTCAAAGCTGCTTCCGGTATCGAGAGCTGCAATAACCGTAAAGAACTTTCCGAACGCCAGCATGTAAGAGAAAAAGATAAAATCGCCCTCAAAAGACAGAATGGCCCTTTGTTCAGCGAAAGGAACAACCAGTATGGCACAGATGATGCTTGCCAGCGTGATAACCGGGGCAATCTGAAAGATCAACCCGGTTGTAGTGCTGAAAACGCTGCCCTTCTTCATCAGAACAGATATATCTTTTACCGGCTGAAAAAATCCCGGGCCTCTCCGTCCTGATGAAAGACTTTTGGTTCTCAATATCACTCCAGGAAAGAAGAAGGCTGCAATTACTATCAGAATAAATCCTGCCATTCTCAGATAATTTTTAAGATTGTCAGCAGGAGTACCAGGAGCATAAAGACAAAAGCATACAGGATATAGTGTTGTATTTGTCCAGTCTGCATGACGGCAATCTTTTTCAGAAGGCTGGAGAACCATGCTGCGGGTTTATCAACCAGCAGCTTCCTGAAGACATCGTCATTATGAGAAATAAAAGTTCTCTTTTTCGGAAAAATTTCATCCTCCCTGATCTCCTCCATGATTTTACTTCCCTGCAACAGAGGTTTTGCTATGTGATTGTAATTGTAGGCATAGGATGTTGCAGTATACTGTTGCCTTGATGTACCTGCTGTATATCCGCATCCCCATGTCGGTCCTGTTTCAACAGGTCTGCCTTTGAGATGATAATACCTGTAAACAAGCAACAGTGTTACGGAGACAATAAAAATACCCGTGAGAATGCTGATCTGAGAGAGATTCGTTATAAAAGGTCCCGTGGTTAATGCCACATCTGACAATCTGAATGTCTGTGCCACAATGCTGAAAACTGGCTTCACGACCAGTCCCGAGCCCAGGCCTACAAGCATCATCAGAGCCACAGTGATGTACTGCGGGAAGATCATGTTTTTGCCCGCTTCCCTGGCATCGGAGGCATGTTCTGAACGGGGCTGGCCCAGAAACGCAATGCCGAAAGCTTTTGTAAAACAAAAGATTGCAAGTCCGCCAATAAGTGAAAGCCCGACAATAGTTCCAAGGATAAGTACTGATTGAAATAAACTGGCTGCTGTCAGGCTTTTAAACATGCCCATGTAAATAAGATATTCGGAGATAAATCCGTTAAACGGCGGTAATCCGCAAATAGCAAGCGACCCTGCCAGAAAAAGAAACGCCGTATAAGGCATTTTCTTCATCAGCCCGCCAAGTTGTTCTATATTGCGTGTATGTGTAGCCTTATATACTGATCCGGCATTAAAAAAGAGGAGTGATTTGAACAGGGAATGATTCAATATATGAAGCAACCCACCAGCGAAACCCAATAACGTCAATGGTGTATTTTCCGTTGCCAGACCGATCATCCCCAGGCCAATTCCAATTCCGATAATACCAATATTCTCTATGGTAGAATAGGCCAGCAACCGTTTAAGGTCATGCTGAACTATTGCCATCATTACTCCCAATACACCGGATATCATTGAAATGATGAGTATTATGATGCCTACCAGGAGCAGATCGGACTGCACTGACAAGAGCACTCTCATGACTCCGTAAATGCCCATCTTGATCATTACTCCCGACATTACGCCGGACACATGCGACGGAGCGGCGGGATGCGCTTCGGGAAGCCACGTATGAAGCGGAATGAACCCGGCTTTTATCCCGAAACCGATAAAAAACAAGATGAAAAGAGGCAGATTCGGGTAAGTGGAGAAATATGACCCGAGGGCATCAAAACCCATTTGTCCGGTGGCCTTTTCAACAATTAAAAAGGCTATCAGTATAAAGAACATGCCAACGTGCATCTGTATCAGGTAACTGATGCCTGTTTTTAGAATTGTCCTGTCTTCCGCATCAAAAATCACGAGAAAGAAGGATGAAAGAGCCATTATCTCCCATGCGATCAGAAAAGACAGCCCGTCACGGAACATCACCACCATAAGCATTGAAAGATACAGCCAGATGTATGAGAAATAGTGAATCGAAAAACGGAGGGCGTTTTTGCTTCCGTAATAAGGTTCGAGGTATCCTCTCGCATACAGAAATCCAATGAAGACGGTTATGTTTATGACTATGATAAAAAATGCGGATAGCCTGTCGACCGTCAGTATGAAACTGCTTTGAAGGAACGGAAGGGTCAGCGGCATATAAAGGATCTGAACACTGCCGGCAAGCAATTTATAACTCCAGACGGAGGTTATTACAACCGCACCTGTCAGGAGGAACAGGGAATAGAAATATTTAAGTGATCTGGGGACAAAGAAGACCAGTATTGATAGAATAATTATTGCCAGAAACAGGCTACCGTTCATTATCAGAAATAAACAAAACAATTACGCCCGCAAAAGTAAAAGAAATTCTTTACAGAGTTGAAATAAACCGGACAGCATTAAAATCTGCTATACTTCCAGCTGGTTTGAACTGCCTTTGATACTGAGCACTTTAGTATTGCCTCCATTCAGCAGGTTCGGGTCAACCTGCTTGTTTGAACTCCACGAACCGCATGTAAAGTCGGGTACGTCAATGGAATTTGACCTGTTAGCCACGGACCATTCGCTAAGCGGGGTGATGACGCTCCACAGGGCGGCATCATAAACGTCCTGATCGACAGGCAATCCGTTTCGCAGACAGTCAATGAGCCTCCAGTCCATAATGAAATCCATCCCCCCGTGACCTCCTATTTCTTTTGCCATCTCTCCCACTCTTTTCACAATCCCGGGGGTATACTTTTCTTCAAGAACCTTAAACTCCTCAGGTGAGAGCCATGAATGGCCAAGGGCTATTCTTTCAGGTTCCGGGTATTTGCACGCCATTCCCTTAGTGCCGCTGATAAGGTGAATCCTTGAATATGGCCTCGGGCTTGAGACATCATGTTGTATCATTATGGTTCTCCCGCCATAGGTTTTAACCACTGATGTGTTCATATTGCCCCTGTATTTTTTGCCAGCGAAAGGCTGGTAGAACGGGTCTTCCTTAGCCAGCTGACCCAGATCGGCTGCCATCGAAAAATCGTTTGATGACGTCGAGGTCAGGTAGTCCATCCTGTCGCCACGGTTAATATTCATGATCTGGCATATCGGGCCGAGCCCGTGAGTAGGATACAGATTGCCGTTGCGGACGTTTTCTTTCAGACGC
Source organism: uncultured Bacteroidales bacterium (assembly GCA_963743775.1). GTDB lineage: Bacteria > Bacteroidota > Bacteroidia > Bacteroidales > VadinHA17 > SR-FBR-E99. Next base: position 346,516 of record CAVURA010000002.1, on the reverse strand, counting down.
CACATATCGGCATAACCGTTCTTGTCATAGGTGTACTCCCAGCGAAGATCATGTATATATGCTCCTTCACCGTGTATTAGCTCTCCAAACAAGCCCTGCCGTGCCATATTCAGCGTCAGCAGTTCAAAAAAGTCATAGCAGCAGTTCTCAAGCTGCATGCAATGCTTCTTTGTTCGTTCGGAAGTCTCCACCAGCTGCCAGCACTCATCAACCGTCTTCGCTGCAGGCACTTCCACTGCCACATGCTTCCCGCTCTCCATCGCACGTACAGCCATGGGGGTATGCCATGCCCATGGGGTACATATATAAACAAGGTCAATTTCAGGGTCATCGCAAAGTCCTTTCCATGCCTCCTCGGAGCCGCTGAATGACTTCGCCTCAGGCAGGCCGAAGCCGGCGATCATCGCCTGCATCTTATCAACCCTGTCGGGATACTTATCACAGAGGGCTGATATTTCCACTCCCTCAACGTGGACCATGCGTTCAACAGCTCCGGGACCGCGCTGACCAAGGCCGATGAACCCTATCCGGATCTTTGCCAGGGGCGGTGCGCTATAACCTGTCATGTTAAATTTCTGGGTGTGGCTGGCCAGGACTGCTTTCCTGACCTCAGGCATCAATTCCGTTGTCTCCTTCTTACGGGAACATGATGAAACAGTGCCTGCTGCAATTGCGCCTGCACCGGCGACTGTAGCGGTACGGAGGAAATTCCGGCGGTTGGTTTTCATAAAAATCTGATTAGGTTTGTAATTGTGTCATGTATGCAATATACAAACTTCCTGATTATGAAAAGCACCCCGGAAGGCTAATTGTCTTTCTTTGCTGCGGCGGATTTTCTCTTCCTGATGAGATCACCGGCGACTGATCCGATCAGGAAACCCATTATCATCCCCCACGGGATCATCAGGTACCAGTTTGATTTTATGGTGCAGGTTCCGGAGGCACAACCCACATATTTCCAGTATAGATACCCGCCGATTGCACCAATCACAGCGCCGGTTATCTCTGGCAGATATTTTTTGAGGAAGTCTTTATTCATCGATGTCGTTTAGTTTCAATAACATTTCTGAAGAACTCTTGTTCTTTCACTCTTTCATTTTCCCAGTTGAGCACCTTCCGGGCTTCCAGTGCCTGGTCCTTCAGCTCTGCCAGAAGCTCCCTGTCATCCCGCAGTCGCTCAAGAGCACCTGCAATGGTATAGGGTGTCACATGACTCAGAATAAGACCGCATGCGTACTGGCTGACTACGGTTGAAACCTCGGGCAACGGAGAAACAATCGCAGGTATACCTGCTGCAATATAATCGAATAATTTATTTGGCAGACTGAAGCGCTGATTGATGCAATTGTCGGGATCAAGAGAAAGACCAACATCACAGATCATTGTAAACTGCATCATCTCTTCCCATTTCATCCTGGGAAGGAAAATCACATTGCCCGCCAGCCCTTTGTAGGAGACTGCATGCTTTACTTCCTCTATCATGTCTCCTGATCCTGCTATGATCAGCCGGACTCTCTCAAGCATGGTCATGGCGTTGATCAGCTCCATGATGCCTCTGCCCGGGTTGATGCCGGACCCCTGGTAGATGACGAGCAGATCGTCCACTCCGACTCCCAGATTATTCCGGTTGTACGGGATAAGCTCATCAGTTGACGGAGCAACGTTCATGATTACAACGGGATCCACCCCGTATTCCTTCCGGTACAGATCGGCAATTGAGTTGCTGACTGTGACCATGTGACGGACTTTTGGCACAAGCCGTCTCTCTGCCTTTTTCCAGACTGAATATTTGAATTTTCTTTCCGACAGCCCAAACTGCCCGGTGAAATACTCATGAGCATCGTAAACAAGGGGTTTGCCGAAGAGACGCGATACATAGTAGCAGGGAATGAGGGTATCGAGATCATTGGCAATATAGAGTTCTGATCTCCTGGTGAGCAGACGCAATAACAGGGCTACATTGAATAATATATACATCATGGGACCGCGTCTGAAAAGCACACGGAGCCTTATGATCCTGATGCGGGGCAGGAAGAGAGATGGAGATTTTCCGCTATTTCTTCCGATGAGTGTCACAGTGTATCCCATTTCGGTGAGAAGCAAAGCCTGTTTCTGAACTCTCATATCTGTTGAGAGATCACTGATAACGGCTATGGTAGCTCTCATCTTCAATTTGTTGCACCCAAAGAAAGATTGTCTCCTCCAGATTTAGGATCAGAAAGATACGAAAGATTTTTTTAGCTAAGTTTGCGTAGATTTTTTAAGGACTTTTAATGGATACCCGAAATAACAGGACAGTTCACCTCGTGAGCTTTAATATACCATACCCACCTGACTATGGAGGAGTAATGGATGTCTTTTATAAGATATGTTCACTGAAAAAGCAGGGTGCAGATGTGATACTTCACTGCTTCAGTTACGGGCGAACCCGTTCCAGAACCCTTGAGCGCGAATGCCTCAGGGTGCATTATTACCGGCGTGACCTCAATCTTTTTCATCTCTTCAGCAAGGAGCCTTTCATTGTTCTTTCACGGCACAGCGATTCATTGCTGAAGCACCTGCTTGCTGATAAGCACCCGATAATCTTTGAGGGCTTGCACACAACGCATCTGCTGGGTCATCCTTCTCTTTCCGGTCGCATGATCATGGTCAGGACACATAATATCGAGCATATCTATTACCGTAACCTGGCCCTCAATGAGAAAAATCCTTTCAGGAAGTATTTTTTCATTTCAGAAGCCCGCAAGCTGGAGCGGTACGAACCAAAATTGTCAAAGGCAACCCTTCTACTGACAATTTCGCCCGGCGACACGGAGTATTTCAACTCTAAATACGGCAATGCTCTTTTCGTCGGTCCCTTCCATCCGCAGAATGAGTGCGGCTCCCGTGAGGGCAAAGGGGATTATGTACTGCTTCACGGCGATTTCTCGACCTCCGAAAATAATGCCGCAGCAAGGTTCATACTGCATGAGGTGGCACTCCGATGGAAATATAAAACTGTCATTGCCGGCAAAAGGCCGTCTGATGAGATGATACGTGAAGCTTCAGGATTGAAACATGTCAAAGTCATTCCCAATCCTTCCCTGGTTCAGATGAATGACCTCATCAGCAATGCACAGGTTTGCTTGCTGAATGCATCCCAGCCTTCAGGCATGAAGCTCAAACTGATCAACGCACTCTGCCAGGGACGGCATGTGATAACATCAGATTCTGTTGTTGCCGGCACCCATCTCGAAAGTCTGTGCAATATAGCCGGAAGTCCAGATGAATGGATAAACCTGACAGACACACTCATGAATGAGGATTTCACCACCGGGATGAAGGAAAAGCGAAAACTGCTGCTGAGCGAAATTGCCGATAACAGTCTAAATGCCAGGAAGATAGTTGAGTCTATCGAAAGAAATAATTCAGTTATCTGAGGTTTTTGCGGTCTATTGATAAATCCTGCGCTTGTTAAGCTCACGCCTGTAGGCAGCAGCATATCTGTTATGTTCAGACAGGGTGCGTGAAAAGTGGTGATAACCTGAAAAGTCGGCTTTGGCCACAAAGAATAAATAATCATGTTTTTCAGCCTTCAGGACAGCTTCAAGCGCCGGTTTGGATGGGCAGCGCACCGGTCCTGGAGGTAAGCCACTGTATTTGTAGGTGTTATACGGTGAGTCAACTTCAAGGTGCTCATTCAGTACTCTCCTGATAGTGAAATCATTAACTGCAAATTTCACCGTAGGATCGGCCTGCAGGGGGATGCCCTCACGGAGCCTGTTGATATAAACACCGGCTATCCTGGGCATCTCGTCATATTTTCCCGATTCTTCTTCTATTATAGATGCAAGCGTTGAAACTTCCACAGGTTTAAGGTTCAGGGCTTTGGCAGAGGCCAGGCGTTCATCGTTCCAGAATACCTTATATTCTTTCAGCATCCGGCGGTAAAAGCCTTTCGGATCCAGGTTCCAGTAAAGCTGGTAGGTATCCGGCAGGAAGACGGATATGAGCGTCTGACGAGTAAATCCGTCTGCTGAATAATTGTTTTCATCCCCGAAGAACTGCGACAGGGATTCCGGGCCAGCCTCAATCTGAGATCCTACTCTGGCAGCCAGCTCATCAAGTGTACGGATATTGTTGAATGTCACATTCACGGGAGCCTGCCTTCCTGACCTTAGCATATTCACAATTTTATAGTTATTCATTCCAGGCTCAATTAAATAAGATCCTGATTTCATTGAGCGTTGGAAGGACTTTATTCTTGCCGTGATAAGGAAGTTGCGCTCACTCCTGAGAGCTCCTGTGCTTTTCAGTGTGTCCAGCAGGCTTTCAAAGGAGGAGCCTGAAGGTAAATAGATCCTCACCGCGGCATCTGATTTCACGTTGGGCCTTAAGACCACGATCCATAATAAAGCGGTTACTGCCAGGCATCCTGTCAGGAATATATAAAACAAATACTTGGATATTTTTCTCATCATTGAGGTGGTTAGTAGAGAGGACCAAAAATACGGGCCAGGGATTCCCTGTATCTGTCTCTTCTGCGTCTTGTCTCCCATTCAGCTTTCAGGATCTCTTTGCAGTTCTTAAGATCATTGGAAAATACTTCACCCAGTGAGGCCGCAAAATCCTCGTCATAGACTAGAGCCGTGACTTCAAAATCAAGGTCGAAACTGCGTACATCAACGTTTGGCGAACCCACTGATGAAAATACTCCGTCCACCAGGAGGTACTTTGAGTGTATGAACCCCTTTTCATAAAGAAATACTCTGATACCGGCATCAAGAAGTTCAGCAATATAAGAGCGGGTATTCCAGTTGGTGATGATTGAATCAGCCTTTTTGGGAAAGATGATTCTCACATCAACACCGCTCAGGGCTGCTGTTTTCAGGGCGGTGAGCATGCTTTCGTCAGGACTGAAGTATGGAGAGGTGAGATAAATAGATGATTTTGCCGTTGCAATTGCTGCAAAATAAACCTGCATTATTGTTGCCCAGTCAGTATCAGGGCCGCTTGAAGCAACCTGTACCAGTGTACGGTTACCCGTTTTGGTGTAGTTCGCAAGGGAGGTATCAGGCGACAGCTCTTCGCCACTGACAAAATCCCAGTCTGAGACAAACACCCTGTCAAGAGCTGCAACAGACTCACCCTCAAGCTTCAGGTGTGTATCAATCCATGGTCCGAGAAAAGGCAGGCCATCGATATATTTGTCTGCAATGTTTATACCTCCGACAAATCCTGTTGTGCCATCCACCACAATTATCTTGCGGTGGTTGCGGTAGTTAATTTTGCTTGAGAAACTGGGGAAGCGCACCGGCATGAAAGGAAAAATCTGCACACTGGCAGCGCGCATCTCCCTGAGATAGCTCCTGTGAATGTTCCAGCTCCCAACATCGTCATATATGACCCTCACCTTAACCCCCTCAGCAGCTTTGCGCTTGAGCAGCGTCTTAAACTCCGTACCAAGTTTGTCCGGCTCAATGCGGTAAAACTCGAGGTGAATGAAATCCTTCGCCGAAGCTATTGCCTGCTTCATGGCAGAAAACGTTTCATCACCGTTGATTAATAGCTTTATCCTGTTGTCGACAGTGAGCAGTGACCGGTTGTTATTAAGCAACAGGCGGATAAGATGTGCCTTCGACCTGACAGCTTCACTCTCCTCTGCCAGCACGGAAGGAAGGGATGTCACCTGGCGGTCAGCGTTGTCTGACAACCTGTTACTGTCAGCCAGACTTTTGCGGGTGTAAATTTTCTGCTTGCGGTAATAGCGGCCGAATATCATGTAGATGATCAGCCCCGCAACAGGGACAAACAGGATGACGAGCAGCCAGGACAGGGTTTTGACAGGATTTCTGTTCTCAAAGACAATCATAAGACAAATGGAGAAGACCGTGATCACATATAAGATTGCCAGCACGTTCAGAAGCACTATTACTGTTTGTCCTGCCAGGAACATAATTTCGCCTTACTTGCCTGTAAAAATAAAAAAACTCTTCCGCTTGGCAACGAAAGAGTTCTTTTATGACATTTTACGGTCAGAATATCAGTCCAACATGGAGCAAAAGCGCTCCCGTTCTGTCGTCAAGGGTAAAAGTCTCACCGCTTATGGTGATCTCGTCACCAAATTGGTTGAGGTTACCCTCATAGCGAATATCAAAAGTCAGCTTCTTGAGCAGATCAAACCCTATGCCTGCCTGGTAACCGAAAGTGGCACCCTTATATGTGGCTCCGTCTATGATATCCGATGGTTCGCCTATCATCACGGCTGCAGCCGGGCCGGCATTTATTCTCAGGAAAGCGACTTTAAATCCTAAAAGAACGGGAATATTGAGTTTTGTGAACTTCTGGTTGTAAACAACCGGAGCTCCTCCGGCCTGGACATCTTCGTAAGTGACAGAGTTGGTGGCCGTGGCCAGTATTAGTTCAGGCTGAAGGTAAAATCCGCCAAAACCGGCTTTCATGAACACCCCGCCCTGGAAACCCCACTCAGCGGCTTCAGCGCTTTGAATGATAACATCGATATCGGTACCCTGGAGTGTCTGATCGGTGAAGGTAAAGTCTGTGCTGACACCTGCTTTTATTCCAAATTGCACTTGTGAATACAGCGGTGCCGCCAGCAAAAGTGTGAAAAGAACAATAAAGATCTTTTTCATTTTTTCTCGATTTAGTTAATAGTACAGGATTCTATACAGATTAACGGCAAAATGTATGCAAAGGTTGCACGGCGGGGCAAAAAAATGGTCTTTATTTCACTATTTTGCCAATTCGGAGAAGATTACCTCCTTCATACTGTCAAATTCCTCGCGTTCAAAAAGGCGGGTCAGAAAGATGATATTACCCTTTCTGTCGATTATAATATTACGGGTGACGCCTGACTCCTTCAGGGCGTAAAGGCCAAAGATGTCAGCGCCGGGGTCCAGGGCCAGCGGGTAAGTTATCTTCATGTCATCCTTAAACTTCACCACTGTTTTTTCGGGCTCATCACGGTCTATTCCAATCACAACCAGGCCTTTGTCTTTGCCTGGCTGCCAGATTTCACTCTCTATAAACGGCATTTCCTTGCGGCACACACCGCACCAGCTTGCGGTAAACTGCAGCATAACTACCTTCCCACGCAGGTTTGACAGCCTGTAAGTCTTACCTCCCGCCTCGCTGACATTAAAATCCGGGGCGGTATCGCCCTGCCTGACAATATAACCATTCTCATAAACCTGCTTCTCCTGCGAAAAGGCAGCCACTGTAATCAGAGCCGCCAGTGTGAATGTTATTAATCTTTTCATTTGTATGACATCAAAGTTTCGCAAAAATACGTTTTTCTTCGTTGCGTGTTATCGCTACTCCTCCGCCTCCGGTCCGATATCCATGTATGCACTGCTCATCTGCATCTCCAGGTATCCCTTTTCCGCTTCCCTGAAACCGTACTCGAAACAGTATGACCACCTTGCTCCGTCAGGTGTTTCAACCAGGTGGGTGAAGAAAGTGAAGTTATAACCCTGTGCAATGAGTGCATCCCGGTGTATGTGATGGTGGCCTGAGTCAAGTAGATCACTCAGTATCTTCCTGTTTCGTCTCAGTTGGGAATGCACATTCCGTACATAGTTGTTCTGATCACGGTTAAGACGGTTGTTGTAATTGTTGCGGCACTGATCGGAACAGAATTTTTTATCAGACCGTCCGAGAAGTTTAGCTCCGCAGTCAAGACATACTCTTTCCACAGCGTAATGTTTTGATAAAGATACAAAATATACAAATTATATATTATGCTTATTTCATTGATTTAGTTAACCAAACCCGTTTACAAACGGATATAAACGACTGCAAAATGAATAGAAACGATTAATAACCGAATGATTTGCCGGCGAGGGTGCACATTTGTATCGTTAACTGCATTATTAACTAAAACAAAAACATCATGAATGCATTAAGAAACAAAGTACAGCTGATTGGCCGGCTCGGTCAGGACCCGGACATCAAGACGCTTGACAGCGGCAAGAAAGTGGCACACTTCACCATGGCCACCAACGAGAACTTCAAGAGTGCCGACGGCACCAAGACAGAGGAGACCACATGGCACAGTATCGTGGCATGGAACGGTCTGGCAGAGCTCGCTTCAAAGTACCTTAAGAAAGGCAGGGAGGTATGCATCGAGGGGCGTATCAGCTATCGCTCCTACACAGACAAGGCCGGACTGCCGAAGAGTGTCACGGAGATCGTGGCTTCTGACCTGGTGCTTCTCAGCTCAGGAGGTACTGCAAAGGAAGACTTTCCAAAAGAAGGCAAGGTCAGGGAAAGCAAGGCGAAGGAAAAGATTGCCTGAGGGACAGGCATGTGTGGATGGATTGTCTTGTGAAAAAGCCCCGGTCAGCAGCCGGGGCTTTGTTTTCATCTGTCTTTCTTACTGCCGGCGGCATCCCTGCCAGCCCTCAGCGCTTTAAGGTTAAGATCAACAATCTCCTCTCCCTTACGGTTGAAAAGCTGCCTGACAGCATTTTCCAGGCTTTCGAAAGGCAGGGAAATGTAAGATGATGCGGCCCCCAGAATGACCATGTTGCCCGACCTTGACGAGCCCAGATCCTTCGCGATGGCGTCAGCATCAAGGACAATGGTGTTGCCGGCTTTCTTCAGCTCAGACATAATATCGTCAATACCGGGATAATCAGGGATGTTGATGTACGGCACCGAGCTGGTTACTATCCATCCCTCAGGTGACAGCCACGGAAGATATCGTAACGCCTCCATCGGCTCAACACTTATTATCAGGTCAGCCTTGCCGTCAGGGATGAGATCAGAATGTATCTCTGTGTCTGAAAGCCTGAGGTGCGACTGAACATCGCCTCCCCTCTGGCTCATTCCATGTACTTCTGACTGTTTCAGGAAAAGATTCTTTTCCACCGCAGCAAGTCCAATTGTGGCTGCAATAGAAAGGATGCCCTGACCTCCTACACCTGCCAGTATTATGTCACATTTCATATTATTCCTTTGTTTTATTCTTTCCGGCAACCTCTGCTTTCTTGTTTTTCGACGCTGTCTGAATGCACTCCCTGCGTGCGAGTACAACAGACAATCCATGATGCATCATCTCCTCCCTGATAACGGAGATGTTCTCTTCAAGGTTTTTTCTCAGCGGTGTGATCACCCTCAGGTGATTACGGCTCACTCCCAGACCCAGACAGATGCTTTCAAGCCTGTCGGTGGCCTGCGAATGCTGCCCTCCTGTCATACCCGTAGTTGAGTTGTCAGATATGATAACCGTGACAGGAGAATCCTTAATCACTGCATCGAGTAATCCAGTCATTCCTGAGTGTGTGAAGGTTGAGTCGCCGATGACAGCCACAGCGGGAAACAGACCGGCATCGGTGGCGCCGATTGCCATGGTCACCGAAGCGCCCATATCTACGCACGAATTGACCATGTTATATGGAGGCAGGGCACCAAGTGTATAGCATCCGATATCAGAGAAGACCCTTCCCGGGCCGAAATCCTTCATCACCTCGGCAAGAGCAGCATACATGTCAGCATGACTGCAACCCTTGCAGAATGACGGCGGACGCTGTCTGACAATTGAAGGAACCTCCTTGCCGGGTACTGTCTTCATTCCCAGTGCCCTGGCCACAATAACCGGATTAAGCTCCCCGTCTCTCGGCACAGTACCGTCAAGTCGTCCCATCACCTTTACATCCCTGTCGAGCAGGCCGCGTAGCTGCTCTTCAATCAGCGGATACCCTTCTTCAAGGACCAGCACCTTTTCACAACTGTCAACCAGCTGAGCAACCATACTTTTATCAACCGGATAGGCAGCAACCGACAGTATCGGATAGTCATCCTGATGATCGGAGATGTTCTCAAGAAGATAATTATAAGCTATACCACAGGTTATTATCCCAGTCTTGCCTTTTCCGTTGTTTAACCTGTTCCATCCTGAGATTACAGGATCAGTGGGCAGACTTGCAAACAGGTTAGTAAGAGCCTTATATTGCTTACGGGCAATAGCCGGCAGGAGCACGAATTGTCTGGGGTTTGAGGGCAGTGACTGGGTGTTCTGTGGTCTCGGTTCACGAAGCGCTACTGATGAACGTGAGTGTGCCAGACGGGTGGTTATGCGTAAAAGAACCGGTAACCTGTATTTTTCAGACAGGTCAAAGGAGTCAAAGATCATATCATAAGCTTCCTGCTGATTACGCGGCTCAAAGACAGGAACCATGGCAAATTTGCCATAAAAGCGTGAGTCCTGCTCATTCTGCGACGAATGCATTGAAGGGTCATCGGCGCTGACAACAATAAGTCCGCCGTTTACGCCTGTTACTGCCGAGTTGATGAATGCATCTGCCGCGACATTGAGGCCAACATGCTTCATCGCAACCATGGCCCTTTTCCCTGCATATGACATCCCCAGTGCAGCTTCCATGGCCGTCTTTTCATTTGATGACCACTCCCGGTGCACATTCTCTTTTACTGCCTGCGGCGAAGACTGAATATACTCCATGATCTCCGTGGAAGGTGTGCCGGGATAAGCATACATACCACTCATTCCCGCATCCAGAGCAGCTTTTGCAATTGCCTCATCACCAAGCAGTAATAAACGTTGCATATAATTTAAGCTTTAATGTAATTAAACATTGATGGCAGTAAAGATGATAAGAATATGATAATAAACAAATATTTAAAATCATTATAAGAAACTCACTGTCATCATTATGTTGGGCTGGTCTGCCGGAAGACTGTCGCTCCGTCAGTTTATTAAAGTTAAGTTAAATTTAAGAATCAAGTTCCAATATTGTTTACTTTGTAGCGCAAAAGCATGTGCCATTGAAGAAGGTTGTGGTGATAAGCCTGTTGCTGATCTCCGTTTATTGTCGGATAAGTGCTCAGGTTGAACAGAACAAGTTTATACAGATTGACGGTGTGACAGCTGATGACAACGGCTTTATCATTCCCGATGTCAGCATTTATTCAAAAGGACTCCGGCGCGGTGCAGCCAGCGACCACCGGGGTATCTTTTCAATCATCAGCACACCCGGTGACACTGTTTTTTTCAGTGCAATCGGTTTCAAGTCAACACTGCTTACAGTACCGTCAACACTTGCAGGCATCAATTTCATCACCGACGTGATATTGGTAGCAGATACCATTATGATTGAGGAAGTCGTTATATTGCCGTGGAAGACCTATTCTGAATTCAAGAGGGCGGTACTTGAAAACAAGCCTGCTGATCCCCTGCTGGAGAATATGGCGTTTAACCTGGCACTTGTTGAGCAGCAGACATGGTCTGACATGCGTTCAACACCTGGTCAGGGATACAGGTACACAATGCAGCGGGTATCTGATAATCTTTACAGCCATAATCAGTCTCCTACCAATAATTTGCTGAACCCTTTTGCCTGGCAAAAGTTCATCCAGGGAGTTAAGGGAGGGTTGCTGAAGAATGAAAAATCGACAACCACCAAACAGAAGAAGGCTAAGATCAGGAAGAAAAAAAAGAGTGACTGATGCCACGTTCATCAAGGATAGCGCTTCCCCTAATTCTTGTTTTGCTGTTTTCACTGGCTGTCTCTCCAATCCTGTCACAGAATAAAGCCATAACGGGAAGGGTCACCGATACCGCAGGAGTGGCTCTTTCATATGTCACAGTATATATTCCGGCATCAGGCGGCGGAACCTTCACCGGCAGTGACGGAAAGTTCACTGTTTCTTTACCTTCGGATAAACAACAGTTTACTGTTATTTTCTCATTGATCGGCTACAAGCCGGATACACTTCTTCTGAGCAGGTCTGATGCGGACCTTCCGTTGAAAATCACCCTTTTCAGTGATACGCTGGAGCTTCGCGGCGTTGAAGTAAAAGCCGAAAGAGCCGATAACATTACTGCAATCTCTGTTCCCGCAGTTGCAGGAATAGTTATTCCGTCGGTGACCGGGGGCATTGAGGCTGTCATCACTACCCTTCCCGGAGTCTCCTCTTTCACTGAGCTGAGTTCAGCATATTCCGTCCGGGGTGGCAGCTACGACGAGAACCTGGTCTATATTAATGATGTAGAGGTTTACAGGCCATACCTTATCCGATCCGGGCAGCAGGAAGGGCTCAGCAGGATCAACCCTGACCTCACCTCTTCGGTCATCTTTTCACCGGGAGGTTTCAGTGCAGCATACGGTGACCGCATGTCGTCAGTGCTGGATATCAGGTACCGGGAGCCGGAGACGCGGGAAGCTTCAGTCTCTCTCAGCCTCCTTACCTCGTCAATACATGCCGGAGCCCGCAGCAGGAACGGCAAATTCTATATCATTGCAGGCGCAAGATACCGCACTAATGCCTTAATGCTTAACAGCCTGGACGTTAGCGGTCAGTATGAACCGAGGTTTGCCGATATCCAGGCTATGGCCGGGTACAAACCGGGCACCAGGACACAGATCACCCTCTCGCTCTGGGGTTCATCAAACAGGTACACATTCATGCCACAGAGTCAGACTACGACATTCGGGACCACAACGGACGCATATAAACTTTTCGCCTGGTTCGAGGGAGGAGAACGAGACAGATATGACAATGGCGGCGGAGCTGTCACACTTGAAATCAGGCATAACGAGCACCTGTCTTCAAAGATCATACTTTCAGGATACCTTGCTTCTGAGAATGAGAATTTTGATATACGGGGGGCCTACAGTCTCAACGCCCTTGACAAGACCGAAGGCTCTGAAAACAACCCTGACACTCTGCTGAATGCAGGTGTGGGAAGCTGGTTGTCACATGCACGCAACAAGCTCAATACGGATATGTTAAGCCTATCATACAAAGGGTCTGCCTCTGCATGGGGCAGCAGTTTTGATTGGGGGCTCACTGCCAGGCGCAGGAACCATGATATAAATGTAAATGAGTGGACCCGCGTGGATTCGGCAGGTTATACGGTCGGCATCAGCGATGACGGGCTGAACATGACATCGTATGATGATCACAGCAGTGTTGTAAACAGTCTCATTACCGAAGCCTTTATCATTAACAGGAGCAACTTCCGCCTTGCAGGCAGAGCGTGCGAGCTTAACGCCGGGATAAGAGCTGCATATGATACTTACAATTCTGAAGCGCTGCTGTCACCACGTCTTTCACTCAGCATGGCGCTGTCACACCGGGTCTCCGCATATATTTCCGCAGGAGCTTATCATCAGCCTCCCGGAGGTCGCGAGATGATGATGCAGACCGATGACACATCACCTGCCCTGATGGCACAGCGTTCGTTGCATTTTATTGCCGGCATGCATTATGATTTCATTGCATGGGAAAGACCCTTCAGGTTCACTGCAGAAGCCTACGGCAAGTTCTTTGACAGGCTCATACCCTATTCGGTTGATAATGTAAGGCTCATATATTACGGCGGAAACATTGCTGAAGGATACTCTGCCGGGTTGGACTTCAGGGTCAACGGAGAATTCGTGAAGGGGGTTGAGTCCTGGTTCAGCCTTTCTTTTATGAAATCGGAGACGAACATCCCATCCTACAATTCCGGATGGTACGCCTCGCCATTCGATCAGAGAGTGAATTTCAGTATCTTCTTTCAGGATTATCTGCCTGGTCATCCCGATTTCAGGGCACATATTAACATTGCGTTCGGAACAGGCATTCCAACCTCTCCGCCTGAAAAAGAGCAGTGGGATGTCTGGTTCAGGATGCCGCCTTACCGACGTATTGACATCGGGTTTTCCAAAGTTATCGTAGGAGGTGACAAGAGAGGACCAGGGTCAGTTTTAAAGGAACTTGTTGCCGGAATTGAGGTATTCAACCTGGCAGACATAAGGAATACAATATCATACACATGGATAAGTACAGTAAGGAACAGTGAGGGCAAATCACTCGAATATGCCGTTCCCAATTACCTGACAAGCCGCAGTCTAAACCTTAAGATTACAGCACGATTCTGATCAATGTCTGATGACATACGGACAATAATTCATATTTTCGTACCCTGATGAGCAGGTTTGAAATCATATTTTCGGCTGTAATGGCCACAATTATTGTGCATCTGCTGGTTGCCGTGATATTTATGTCTGTCAAGGTGTCAGCCATGAAAAAAGAGCTGGCTGCGGAGATCATACTGGCGGTTGAGCAGGAGATGCCTGATGCCGAAATGAAAAAGGCAATAGAACTCTCGGAAAGTGAAAAGTTCGCCGGTGCGACAGCCGAGGACCTTGTCAATGTGATTAAAAACCTTGCTGATAAGCCCATTGATATTGACCCCAAGGAGTACGAGGACATGGTCAAGGAGGAGCTTATTAAAAGTGGCATGCTGAATGAAAAAAATTTCCTTGACGACCAGAAAAAGGCCGAGGAGGCCGGAAGGGAGGAGATAAATATTCCCACTGAGGAGGTCAAGCCGCAGGTGGCGGAAAAAAAGGAGAAACCTGAAGAAAAGGGCACATTCAGAGGTCCGACGCGTATTTTCTATGATCTTGCAGGCCGGCACCATGTTTACCTCCCGATTCCCATATACAAGTGCCAGGGAGCAGGTCAGATTACCCTGACCATCGAAGTCGACCGCCAGGGCACTGTAATAAAGGCAGAACCTGCGTCGAGTCTCTCTACCACAAAGGACCCATGCCTCACTGAGACAGCTGTTGATCATGCTCTCAGGTCATCATTCAATCCTGACCCGAATGCCCCGGTTAAGCAAGCCGGTTTTCTGACATTTGTATTTGTAAGGCAGTAAGCCCTTAAAAGAGCAGCCCCTGAACAGGATAGTTATAAGGCATGATAAGTTCCTTCCTGTTACGGTCGGCACGTGTGTTTGTTATCAGGGGACTGACCGTATGAGCTTTGAGCATCGTTGAGGCAACGGGCTCCATAAGTTCTACCGACGGAATTTTTTCGAGCTCTTCCTTCAGCCATAACTTTTCAACACCGGCAGGCAAGATTACAGGCATCCGTTTTTTGGTATTGTGTATCTCTGTCATAAGTTCATTGGCCCTTGTTGTCACCACTGAGAATGTATTAACGGAAACGCCTCCCTTCATTTTCCATGAGTCCCATATGCCGGCAAGAGAAAAGATATCTTCATCGCGCAGGCTGATATACCATGGTATCTTCCTTCCGCCTATATGCTGCCATTCAAAAAATCCCCTGACCGGCACCAGGCACCTGCGCGAAATGAATGACTCCCTGAAGGCAGGCTTGGCATCTATTGTCTCAGATCTTGCGTTGAATGTTTTCGTCATTATCTCGTTCGCTTCACTCTGATTCTCAACCCATGAAGGAATCAGCCCCCATCTGAACAAACGCAGCGACGCCGGGTCATCTGAGCAAACAACAGGCATCAGAGGCAGACTGTATGCATGATAATAATAACTGGGACGGTACTTATCATGGTCAATGAGATCAGCACCGTAGCGCTCTTCAAGCTCCTCCCTGACAATATTTACATTAACAGTAAAGCACATCCATGTCCTACTTTATACTCGTCTTGACTCCCCTGCAATCTGTCTCCTTCCTATCCCGACATACCATGTCGGGACTTAACGGTCGGCCCCCTTTAACCTTTATCCTTTAACCTTTAACGGAACAGGTATTGAGTAGCTGAACAGGTCATTCTGCGGCCAGTCCTTGACCCTGCTGAGGAACTTTGACATCATCTGGTCAATATCAGTGGAAAGTTCAGGTCCGTTCCATGCGCTGCTGTTCAGCAGCACCACCCATGCTGTTCCGTCAGGCAGGCGTTTCATCATAGCCGTTGTTCCGGAGAAAGACCCGGTACGCCACCATGAACCGTTAACCATGGTCGCCCTCCATCCCACCGGTGCATAGCCGTTATATACATCAGTCATGAATAAGATGCTCTCGGGCGAAAGAATATCCTTCGGGTCGTCAAATCCGTCAATGGCAAGCAGCAGTCTCATAAGGTCAGGCGCCGTTGCCACCCATGCTCCCGCTGCGCCCAGAGCCTCAATATCATTTCCTCCCCGGCTTGCCGGCAACATATCCCCTGTGCCGTAGACTGACGGCTTCAGCGGAGCATTCGCCACCTCATAATAGGATACTTCAAGCGGCAATGCCATTTCGGGTAAATTGTGACCCAGGGCCATATCATATATACCGAGGGGTTCAAGCACTTTCGTCGAACAATACTCCTCATAACCCATTCCTGATACCTTTTCGATCACCAGTCCCAGGATGCTGTAGCCTAGGTTTGAATATGACTGTCCGGCGCCGGGAGTAAAATGAAGGTTTTTGTCTAGGGCAAACCTTATGATTGTTTTTGTATCGACGGGCATAGGAACATCCAGTGTTCTTGCAATTACCTCGGGCATAAACATCTGATCTCCATACCTTTGCGACCATCCTCCCTCATGCGCAAGAAGATGCGCCACGGTGATATCAAATACACGCTTGTCTTTCGGGTTGGCAAAAAGTGTGTCATCAAGTATGCCATCTGGCCCGAAGACATGGTCATTGACAGAGAGCCTGCCCTCTTCCTGAAGTTTCATTATGGCTACAGCGGTCACAAGCTTTGAAACGCTTGCGATACGAAAACGGTGGTAGGGTTCTGCTGTTACGGAGTCAGGCAGGGAGGCATAACCGAAACCGCGTGCATATACCAGTTTCCCCTCACGGGCAACAGCGACAGATGCACCTTTAATATCATAGTTCCTTATGAACCATTCAACACCCTTTTCGGCATTGTCAAACAGATCACTGTCAGTGAGACTGTTATCTATCCTGAGATGTGCCGGCATAAAAGCCTCATCCCTGAAACCGGCTCTCTCTGTTCCGACAGGCAAAACAAAAGAAAACAAAAAAAGAAATGCTATTAATAATATGCGAAATCCCCCTTTTTCAGACATCATACGGTGCTTTAAATTATTTAACAGCGTACAAAAATATGATTTTAGGCCTCTCATCCCACCTCTGATCATTCATTTTCTTAACCAATGAAAAAAAATATCAACAAAATGGCTCTTCGTGAAAACTGCTACTAAATTTGTACTTATGTCAACGTTAAGAAGAATCATTATCGTATTTCTGCTCCTGGTTTTTCTTTCACCTTTTGTGAAAGCGCAGCAGGATTCTGTCGCAATTGATTCCATTATAAAAAGAATAAAGGTCCTGCTCGACGACTACAATGAAGAAATTCTTATGATTGACACTTCGGCTTTTATTACCGGAGGGTATGATACCGATGATATAAATCTCCAGGTAGCTGCATCCATGGGTGCATGCAATGAGATAATCAGGTTTTTTTCCAAAGGGGCCGATGTAAATAATTTTGTCGGCGGTGTTGCCACTCCCCTGCATTATGCTGTATCATCAGAAAGCATAATGGCGGTAGAGATTCTCTTGCTCCTCGGCGCTTCGCCTGATAAACCGGATCAGTACGGTTATACGCCACTGATAGCGGCAGTGATGGCAGATAATCTTGAAATGGCTGAACTTCTGATACGGTACGGGGCTTCGTTAACAAAGACAGACCATAATCTTTCTTCTCCCCTGCATCATGCTGCAGCATCGGGATTTTTTTACACAACTGACATGCTGCTGTACTATGATGCACCTGTTGAAATGTATGATTATGAAGGCAATACCCCGTTGATGCTCGGTGTGAGTTTCAGCAATTATGATATCACTGACATCCTGCTGAGGGCAGGCGCTGACCCGAATACCAGGGACAACAAAGGATTTACACCCCTGATGGTGGCTGCACAGAACGGCGACACCCTTATGCTGAGAATGCTTGTCAATGCAGGGGCAAATCTCTATTCTGCCAACGATGATGATTATGATGCCCTTGGTTGCGCCGTCAGATACGGGAAGGCTGAAGCGGCCTCTTTCCTGCTTCAGAACGGCAACCGGTGGAACTATAAAAATAACGGGTTAAAAAATCCTGTCGACATTGCTGAATACTACGGTCGGAGCAACCTGCTTCCATTGCTCACACTGTATGGATTGGCCGAAGAGCCTAAATTTGCGCTGGAAGAATTAACATTCTCCACCGGGGCAAGGTTCACATCACATTATCTTCTGCTGGACGGGTCAGTGTCACTTTCTGAGCCAAGGATGAAAGCCGGGATTACCCTTGGAGCAGCCACAAATCCCTTCAGATGGAAACTGCTGGTTGAGGAGAATGATGCAACCTGGCAATACATGGTAAATACATACCTGATCTATGCCGGTGTCTTTAAGGAATTTGAACTGGGTGAAACTGCAGATGGTAACAAACTGAGCATTATCCCCTCATTGTCTGCCGGTTATCGTTTTTACTCCAATTATGAAGGTGTTGAAAGGAAGCCAGAAAGCAAATTCTGCATTATTCCATCAGCTGATATTTCCTGGAAATTGAAATACTTCGGAATGAGCGCGGGACTTAGTTATATGCAGACACCATTTCTCAAGGTATTTCCGATATGGCTGAATCTTAAGCTATCATACACGCTCATGCAGAAATCTCCGATAGTGCCGGGAAAAAAGATAAAAATCTACAACTATGAGAAATAGCCCTGTAATAGTGGCACTGGCCCTGCTTCTGCTGTTCTCATGTGAGGAGGGCACCGTTACCGACTGTAATGAGTGCGATCCGGACGGGATTTATCAGCCGCAGCTGACGATCTACATCAGGAACCCCGAATATGAACCCGTAAATCCAATGGTCACCATATATGAGGGTGCGATAGAAGACAGCATTGTCCTCAACCGTATAAACGTGAATGAGAGTTATTCATACATCACTTACGATGCAGTATTGTATAAAGACTATACCGTAACAGTGGAATTCTTACTGAACAGCGTTAAATACGTGGCAATCGGAGCCGCCTGTCCTAAAGTCCGCTACGATGAATCAACCTGCGACCAGCCCTGTTATTATCTCTATGATAACATTATTGACCTGAGACTCAGGTACCATTAAAACTCGGATTCCTTTCAGATCCTGAGTGTAAGAAGGATCTGCCGGAGTTCGTTGGGTGTCACGTCCTCATGTACTTTACCGGCATCGGCAACAGCTATCCTGCCTCTTTCCTCTGACACAATAATTACCACCGCGTCGGTGGCTTCAGTCAGGCCTATTCCGGCCCTGTGCCTCATGCCGAACCTTGCAGGCAATCCTGTCTGATCGGTTGAGGGGAGCGGGCACCGGGCGGCAAAGATCTTACCGTTCTGGATCAGCACTGCCCCGTCATGTAACGGAGACCCCTTATAAAATATAGTCTTCAGCAGTTCATCGGTCACCAGAGCGTTAAGCAGCTCACCGCCCTCTGAATATATATCCAGGAGGCTCGTTCTCCCGACCGCAATAAGTGCACCTGTGCGCGACTGTGCCATTGATTCGGTTGCCCGTACTATCTCCTCGACAATCTGGTTGGTCGTCTGATCTACCGCTCCTGACGGAAAGTACTTGTCAAATGAGAACCGGTTACGGCTTATGTACCTGTTTCCGATAGCGAGGAGAAAGCGTCGCAACTCCTGCTGAAACACAATGATAAGTGCAATTACCCCTACTCCTATCACCTGACCCAGAATGGCACTGATCAGTTCCATGTTCAGGGCCTTGACTACAAGCCAGAAGAGGTAAACAAAAAAGATTCCCAGAAATATGCTGAAAGCAGCTGTTCCTCTTATGAGACGATAAAGCTGGTAGAAGATAAACGCTACCATTACAATATCGATAATATCGAGGATCGAGAAGTTTAGCATACAACACGGTGCGGTGACGCGCAAATTTAACAATAATGATCGAAAAGGATGCCGTCAGGATAAATCTTTTCAAAAAGGGTTATCACCTCTTTCGCCTCCTTCACATCATGAACCCTGAGTATTGAGGCTCCTTTCATCAGTGCGGTCATGTTCAACGCGGAAGTCCCGTTAAGGGCATCATCAGGAGTAATATTGAGTGTACGCCAGATCATCGATTTTCGTGAGAGTCCGGCAAGCAACGGCAGGCCGGCAATATGAAACTCATTCAACCTCGCTAAAATATCAAAATTATGCTTTGCCGTTTTACCGAAGCCAAAGCCCGGGTCCAGAATAATATCCTTCATCCCTGCCTGCTGCAACTGTGCGATCCTCTGACCGAACCAGAACAGTATATCTGAAACGACATCATCATAGTGGGGTTCTGATTGCATTGTCTCAGGGGTTCCCTGCATGTGCATAATGATATATGGAACATTCAGCCTTATAACCAATGGAAACATCCCTTTGTCCATCTCCCCTCCCGATATATCATTGATAATAGCTGCTCCTGAATTTATTACCGCTTCCCCGGCCACAGATGCCCGGTATGTATCCACTGAAATTACGGCTTCCGGGTATCTGGCCAGGATTAGTTCGGTTGCCCGGCAGACACGTTTCTTTTCATCCTCTTCCGGTACATTCAGCGCACCGGGACGCGTAGAGCATCCCCCGATGTCAAGAATATCAGCTCCTTCCTCAAGCATCTTTCCCGCAATGGCCAGTATCTCCTCATCGGAGGTATACCGACTTCCGGGATAAAAAGAATCTTCAGTCACATTGATAATGCCCATTATCCTGGGATGCCGCAGATCAAGAAGTCTGCCTTTAATATTTATGAACATGGAGAGAACTTTTACTTTTATAAAGATAATCATTGCACCGGATCAGAATGAAACCCTTCCTGACTATGCCTTTAAAATGGCTATATTTGGCCATGCATACTGTAAATTTTCAAACTTCAATTGAATGAATGAAATCAACTGGGCCGGAGAGCTTTGCGTGGCAATCACCGTGTCCGACACTTCCGGAAAAATACTTTACATGAATGACAAATCGGCCGTAACATTCGATAAAAACGGCGGGAAGGAACTCATTGGCAAAAACCTCAGGGATTGCCACCTGCCAGAATCGTGGGAAAAGATTCTTGCAATAATGAACAGCCAGAAAGTCAATTGCTACACCATTGAAAAAGAAGGTATCAGGAAACTCATTTACCAGGCACCGTGGTATGAGAATGACAGGCTGTCCGGTATGGTTGAGCTCTCCATGGTGATTCCCTCCAAAATGGACCACTTTGTCCGCACTTAGGCAGTGACCTTCAATAATTGAATGCCAATGAGTGTTGATAAAATCAATATCGACCTGAATACCTGCTTCCTATTAATATTTATCTTTAAAACCGTTGCTCTTAATATTAACTGACCGAATGGTAAGGAAGTTCCGCAATGAAACTGATAGTTATTGAAGGACTGGACGGAGCAGGGAAATCGACTCAGATTTCGCTGCTTAAAGAATGGTTTTCGGAAAGGAAACTGCAGTGCAGGTATATTCATTTTCCTCGTACCGATACGCCTTATTTCGGAGAACTTATTGCCCGTTTTCTTAGGGGCGAATTTGGCGATATCGGTCATGTGGACCCTTACCTTGTCGCGATGCTTTACGCCGGTGACAGAAAAGATGCCGCCCCAATGTTAGAAGCATGGCTGGGAGAAAAATACTATGTGATCCTTGACCGTTATACATACTCGAATATAGCTTATCAGTGCGCAAAGTTGAATTCACGCGAGGAGGCAAGCAAGCTCATGGACTGGATACTGAAACTTGAATTTGATCATTTTTCCATTCCGAAACCTGACATTAACATCTTCCTCGATGTTCCATTCAGATTCACGGAAGAAAAACTTAACAACCAGCGCCAGGGTGATGACAGAACCTATCTTCTGGGCAACCGTGACATCCATGAAAGCAGCCTTGAATTTCAAAAGATGGTAAGGGACGTATATATGAAAGTAGCTGAGGAGGACAAATACCTGCAGGTAATAAAATGCTACAATGCAGACAATATCATGCTTGCTCCTGATGAAATTTTTCATCTGGTACTTGACAAACTAAAGGAAAACAATATTCTCAGATGAAGGTCTTAACACAAATCGGCAGGATACTGACAGGTCTTATCTTTGTTTTTTCAGGGTTGGTCAAGGGGATTGACCCTATGGGAACCGCATTCAAGCTGGAGGATTATTTCAAAGCCTTCAGCATTGGGTTTCTCGATGACCTGGCCCTGCCCCTGGCATTAATACTCTGTCTTGTTGAGTTTATCACAGGTATGATGCTTCTCACAGGGTCTTTTGTCAGGCTGGCATCATGGATGGCAGCACTTTTCATGGCTCTGTTCACACCTCTTACACTGGTCCTTGCTATCTTTAACCCGGTCTCTGACTGCGGATGTTTCGGCGATGCCATTGTCCTTACAAACTGGGAGACATTCTTCAAGAACATAGGAATTACCCTTCTGGTCGTTTTTATCTTCATCAGGAGAGATGACCGGACTGCTACTTTGTCTGTAAAGCCGGGCCTGATTGCAACCCTGGCATTAAGCTTCCTGTTTCTGATTTTCATGTGGTACAACCTTGCATATCTTCCGGTTATAGACTTCAGACCTTATAAAGTCGGAACAAATCTTCCGGAGGCGATGTCTGTGCCGCCGGATGCGGAGGCAGACAGGTATGATATCAGATTCATCTATGAAAAAGAGGGCCTTCAGAAAGAATTTACCCTTCAGGACTACCCTGCTGAAGATACAACATGGAAATTCGTGGATCAGAAATCTGTTCTTATTTCAGAAGGATACGTTCCTCCAATACATGATTTCAGGCTGGTCAACGGGCAGGGTGAAGATCTGACTGAACAGGTCACAGGTAGCGAGGGCGATGTGATGCTGATGATAGCACGGAAACTCGATAAGTCCGACAGGGATGGCCTTGCGAAAGGATATGATCTTGGAATTAAACTTCAGGAAGAAGGCAAGAAATTTTACGTCGTGACCGCCACTCCTGCCGACGAAGCAGTGAGTCTGACAAAAGGGTTCAATACCCTCTTTGCCGATGAGGTGACACTGAAGACAGTTATCAGATCTGATCCGGGATTTGTTCTCCTTCACAATGGTACAATTATTGCCGGATGGTCATATAATGGGCTTCCTGAAAAAGAAGAATTTAAGGGAGATCTAAACGCACTGGCGCTCAAAAGCAGCAGACAAGAAAATATTAAGCTTATTATAATAAGCACATTACTGGCAATAATTCTGATTGTTGCCATAACTCTGCCACTCAGACTGGCAGACAGGGATAAGTAAGAAACCGGAATTCAAAAAACTAAGGAACTATGAGAAAAAAAATTGTGGCAGGTAACTGGAAAATGAATATGGAGTTAAATGATGGCATTTCACTTGCCAAAGCTATCAACGATTATTTTCAGGATCACCAGCTAAATGATAAGGAAGCCATACTTTGTACGCCATTTATTCACCTCAATGCAGTCAGCCGGTCGCTTACTGCAAAAGGGCTTACTGCCGGTGCTCAGAACTGCAGTGATCATAAGTCCGGCGCCTTCACAGGCGAGACCTCGGCAGCAATGATTCGCAGCACCGGAGCCACCAGTGTAATAATCGGGCACTCTGAACGTCGTACCTATTACGCAGAAGATGACACACTTCTTGCTGCAAAGACGCTGGAAGCACTTCGCAACGGACTGCGGGTAATCTTCTGCTGCGGGGAAGTGCTTGCCGAGAGAGAACAACAGATACATTTCACGGTTGTGAAGAGGCAGCTTGAGAAAGGTCTTTTTACTCTTCCGGTTGATGAATTCAGAAAATGTGTAATAGCTTATGAGCCCGTATGGGCTATAGGTACCGGTGTCACTGCCACCCCAGCCCAGGCACAGGAAATGCACGGTTACATCCGCGGTATCGTAGCCGGAAAGTACGGCCAGGAGGTGGCTGACGACACAACTATACTTTACGGCGGAAGCTGCAAGGCATCCAATGCGGCTGAACTTTTCGCCAATCCCGATGTCGACGGCGGACTGATCGGGGGCGCATCACTTGTCAGTGAAGAATTCTGCAACATTGTGAAAGCACTGTAGACACCTGATGAAAAAGATCATCTTCGTACTCCTGACAGCGGCTGCCCTTTCACTTCCGGCATTCGGCCAGGTTTCCGGTCAGTTTTCAGGTGATGTCTCAAAATTTACCGCTGAACTGACGACTTTTATGGGAACTCTTGTCAGTAAACCCCAGAAAGCTGAGGTTGATCTTTTTATTTCTCTTTTTGACAGTACATGTTTTTCGACCGAAACCAGGGACATGATCGTTAACGTGGCAAGCCAGCTCAGGGGGCGACGGGTGAGCCAGGCACCGGGTTTTATTTTCTTTGCGCGCACACTGACTGACTTTGTCACAACCAATCAGGGCAAGGACGAGGTCAGTGCATGGCTCGCCGGGCTGAGCGAAATGGCTTTTGACCCGCGGTTCACCAATGCCTCAATCGAAAAATTCATAGAAGTGACTGGTCTGCTGCTGGTTGACAACACTATTTATTCAGCAGGGTCAGTCAGGTGGAAGACCAAGGGCGGAACCGTTGAATTCGATCGCGATACGGTTCTGAAGATTGATATCAAAACTGTAACACTTACCTGTTTCCTCGGGAAGGACAGCACTGAAATATATGACTTCTCAGGCACTTACTTTCCTGACATATTTCTTATGCACTGTGATAAGGGAACAATAACCTGGGAGAAAGCCGGTTATGACCGTTCCATGGTTTTTGCTTCAGTATCCGATTTTAATATTGATGTCACTAAAAGTGAATTTACTTGCGACTCATCGCTTCTGACCCACACAACTTACTTCCATGAGCCGGTAAAAGGACAACTGACTGACAGGGCGGTAAAGATCATATCGCCTGAAAAAGCCACTATGCCTCGTTTTGTGACGTACGAAAACCGGTTCTTCATTAAAAATATTTATGAAGATGTTGACTATGAGGGTGGACTGACGCTTGAAGGCGCGGTGGTCACGGGGACAGGTTCCAACTGGTTTCCGGCCGGCATAAGGCTCTACAGGAATGACACCCTGGCTATGAAGCTGGTTTCCAGGAATTTCATCCTCTCCCAGAAAACCATAAGCAGCTACGAAGCCGCATCCACTCTTTACCTTGGCAAAGATTCAATTTACCACTCCAACCTTGGCTTCTCCTACAACACCAATACAAGAGAGGTAAGTCTGTTTCGCACAACCAGCCCCTTGTCACGCAGCCCTTATTTTGATTCCTTCCATAACCTTGATCTCTATTTTGAGCATTTTGCCTGGGATATGGATGATCCGTTCATCACCCTGTCACGCACCAGGGGATCATCAATCGGAGCCGCAAAGTTTGAATCAGTCTCATTTTACAACGAAGTAAACTTTTTTAAGCTCATGCGGCTTGATGATGTTCATCCGCTTTACCGTATAAGGGACTATGCGAAGGTATACGGTGCTGATGCTTTTCCGGTGGAAGGATTCGCCAAATGGATGAAAATGCCTGTTGAACAGGCTACTTCACTCTGCATTGAACTTGCCAACAACGGCTTCCTTTTCTATGACCGTAATTTCAATGAGGTTGTTATCAAGAAAAAGGTGGATGATTATATCGCCTCCTTCGCCAAAAAGAAGGATTACGATGCCATCAGGATCAACAGTGAGGCCAGGGATAAAGAGGAGAATGCCATCCTTGACCTGAAAACATTTGACCTCCGCCTAGCGGGAGTTAACAGTATATCACTCAGCGACTCTCAGAAGGTTTCAATAACCCCCTACGACGGCCGCATCGTGATTGGAAAAAACAGGGCCATGTCATTTGACGGCGTTGTAAAAGCAGGCCTTTTTACCATTTACGGAAAGCAGTTCTCATTCAGTTATGACACTTTCTATCTGCATCTTGCAAAGATAGATTCCATTCGTATAGCGGTGGAAACGGATGAAAAAGACCCTTATGGCAGGCCGATAATAAAGAAAATTGACAATATTATTGAACTGGGTGCAGCCAATCTGTACGTCGATGACCCGAAGAATAAATCAGGATTGAAAAGCCTGCAGCAGTACCCAATCATTAATTCATTAACCAACTCCTACATCTTCTATGACAACATTCCTAACCTGGAGGGCATCTATCCGCGGGAGGAATTTTACTTCCTGATCGATCCCTTCACATATAACAATATAGACCACTACAGCAATACGGACATGGCCCTCCAGGGTGAGTTTGTCGGTGGGGGCATTACCGAACCCATGAGGCAGACTCTCACGGTACAGCCTGACACCTCACTCGGTTTTTCAATGACGATTGCTCCCGGGGGCATTCCCATCTATGACGGAAGAGGAGTTCTCTATGATCATCTCAGCATGAACAATTCGGGTTTTATCGGCAGCGGCAGGGTTGAGCATCTTACTGCCACGGCCGTGTCAGATACATTCTTATTTTACCCTGAATTTATGGTCACCCGGGCTCAGAGCTTCACCCTGAGACCGGATACATTGAACAGATTCCCGGAACTCAAAGGTTCGGATGTAGATATTGAGTGGCTTACCGGACCGGATGAATGGTATGCGGAAAATAATCCCGGCAAGCCATTTAACATGTTTGCGAACGGAACAACTGTGGACGGAACTCTTATCCTGAAGCCGGAAAGCCTCAATGGCAAGGGGGAAGTAAATATGGCTGATGCCCGCATCACCTCAGAAACCTTCAGTTTCGGCCGCGAAACCATAGATGCGGATACATCGGATTACTTTCTTAAGGCACTCAGGGGAGACGGTTACGGTTTTGTGGCAAACAATGCCAACACACATGTGAACTTTGCAGAGCAACGCTCCTCTTTCAGCCTTAATACTGATTCGTCATTTGTTGTCTTCCCGGAGCTGGAATACATTTCGAAGATGACAAACTTTACCTATGACATGGGTTCCAAGGTGCTCGACATGTCACAGAGAGGAAGGGAGTCTACCACCCTCATGACAGCCGATCAGCTTCTCAAAGTGCCGCCCGGTATGATCGAGAAGGCTACATTCCTCTCAACAAATAATATGAAGGATACTGTGAAATTCCAGTCCGGATCAGCATCTTACTTCCTGCAGGAAGAGTACGTCAAGGTGAAAGATGTCAATTACATACCCGTTGCTGATGCCCTGATCCAACCGGGAGACGGCATTCTTTATATCTCCAGGGGAGCAGTAATCAGGCAGACTGACAGTGCACTTGTGGCAATTAACAACAAGCACCTGATCCATTCAGCGAAAATAAACATTGAGAGCAGCGCAAACTATTACGGTTCAGGTATATATGATTATACCGAAGAGGACGGAAAAATTCAGTTGGTAAATCTGAGGGAGATAAAAGTCGATACCATGTCTACAAAAGCACTCGGTTATATCCCTGTATCACAAAACTTCACCCTCAACCCGGCTTTCACTTTTTCCGGCGATGTGACTCTGCGTTCAAAGGACGATCACCTGACTTTTACCGGTGCTGCCGGGATTGTGACTGACTGCAAATCAATCCGTAACAGTCCCGTGAAATTCAGCGCTGCCATTGACCCTGCGAATGTCCTCATACCGATCAGTGATAAACCCCGGGACATTAACGACAACCTCCTTTTTTCAGGTACATTCGTCACCCTCGATTCTGCGGGTGTTTATCCGGCGTTTCTGTCTGAGAGACTATCATGGAGCGATAATCCGCTTCTTAATGCAGAAGGATTTCTCTTCCACGACAAAGGGGCAGGGAGATACCGCATTGCATCCATGGAGAAGCTGTCTGACCTGTCACTGAATGGTAACATGGTAACGTTTGACAGGTTCAATTGTGTACTGACCAGCGAGGGTAATATCAACTTCGGTGTCAACTATGATCTGCTCTCTCTGAGCAGCTCCGGTCGCGTGGTTCAAAACACAGATGGCTCAGATGTGGAGTTGCAGACAATGATGGGCCTCTCATTCTATTTCAGTCCCGAAGCGCTGCAGATGATGGGTGATGATATACGGACCGTGCCAACCCTGAAAGCTGTCAACCTCTCATCGGAATTCAACAAAAAGGCTATGCGTGATCTGATCGGGCCGGAGGCGGCAAAGGCCCTCTCGGAAGAACTGCAGCTCTTCGGCATGGTAAAGACCCTGCCAAAGCAGTTCTCTTTTCAGCTGATGCTGAATGAGGTGAATTTAAAATGGAACCCTAACACGATGTCGTTCATGTCACAGGGAAAGATCGGTATCGGGTTTATCGGTAACCAGCCTCTGAATATATATGTTGACGGATGGGTAGAGCTTCAGAGAAAGAGATCGGGTGACATTCTTGACATCTACCTGAAGGCAAACGACAATGTCTGGTACTGGTTCTCCTATTTCAGGGGTGTAATGATGAGCTATTCATCAAACGATTCATACAATGCCCTGCTGGCAGGGGTTAAGGACAAGCTCAGAAAGGATCCTAAATCGAATTCCCAGGTTGAGTATGAATACATGATCGGGCCACGCGACAGGCTCATCAGGTTCCTTCGCAGGATGGAAAGCGGAGGAAAAGGTTTTGAAGATGAATACTAAGGTCTTTCATCGAAGCTCCTGCCCCTGCTGCCCAGTTCAATAACTTCCATATCACTTATTTTGTCGCCTTCAACAGAAAAGCGAATGATGGTTTTGACCTTGTGCATGCCTGTCCGGCCTGCTGAACCGGGATTGACACAGAGCATATTATATTTTTTGTCGAAGATCACCTTCAGTATATGTGAATGTCCGCAAACGAAGATGTCGGGTTTGTGTTCATTGATCAGCTCCAGTGCCCTGGGAGAATAATGACCGGGATATCCGCCTATATGAATTATGAGAACACGCTTCCTGCCGGCCATGAAACTCAGGTACTCCCTGGTTGCGCTTCTGACCCTGAAATCGTCACAATTGCCCCAGACAGCCTTCAGCGGTCTGAAAGCTTCAAGTCCGGTAATGACATCGAGGTTGCCTGCATCGCCGGCATGCCATATTTCATCGACACCTGCAAAATGCTCGTACACAGCAGGATCAACCCAACTGTGTGTGTCTGATATCACTCCTATCTTCATCCGATCACTCCCGTTTTCATTTGTCGAAAGAATAAAATTTACAAATGCTAAAATCAATAAATTTGTGCAAAGACGAACACGATGCAGCTATTTTATACAAACAATGTTTCAGATGGTGTGGCCGCTTTCAGTCGGGAGGAATCAGGCCACTGTATCAGGGTGCTGCGTATGCGTCGCGGAGATGCCCTTCACTTCACTGACGGTGCAGGCAATTTGTACGAGGGCATCATTACGGAAGACGACCCCCACAATATGAAAGTATCTGTCACTGGTATAACAAAAGACTATGGAAAAAGACGATACAGGCTGCATATTGCAATATCACCCCTGAAGAACGATGACAGGCTGGAGTGGTTCATTGAAAAGGCCGTGGAACTGGGTATTGATGAGATCACCCCGCTTATTTGCTCCCGCACTGAAAAGAAGCGGATCAGAAAAGAGAGGCTCGAGGGACTGATTCTGTCAGCCATGAAACAGTCGGTGAAAGCCTTTCTGCCGGTACTGAACGAACCTGTACATTTCACGGAGTTCATTGAGAAGCAGCATACCGGCAGGCATCTTATAGCATGCTGTGACACGAAGCTGGGACGTAAGGCGATAACCTCTGGAGCCGGACGCGGTGAGGATGTCTTAATATTGATAGGGCCTGAGGGTGATTTTACCCCTGAAGAGGTCATCCTTGCAATAAATAGCGGTTTCACACCTGTGCATATCGGACCAAGCCGCCTGAGAACAGAAACAGCAGGCGTTGCCGCCTGCTGCGCTATTTATCTTGCCAACATCTGAGGCAACCTTAGAACATGGGCTACCCTATTTCAAAATAAACATTATCATTTTCCAGTTGCTTCCTGAGATCAGAATATAGGAGCTCCCGTGTTCCGCATTTTTTCGCCGCACACATGGCTGCGGCTGTTCCGGCAGCCTGTCCCTGACCCATGCAGCATACTGTATTCCTTGTGGACATATGTGCACTATGGTTTGATGTGATAAGCATACCTGCAGCCAACAAATTCTCTATATTTTTTACAATCAGTGCTTTGTATGGCACACCATATGTCCCTCCATTCTTAATTTGTAATCGCGGGGCTTCATCATGAAAGCCATATACCATGATTTCATCACCGAAATGCCTTCCTTCAAGAACATCCTCTGAGGTAATATCATAGTCACATATTATGGTTCTTCCGCGCCGAATGTTTAAAGAAGGGCTTGTCCGGGCAATAAAAGCTTTTTCACACCCGGGCAGGTACTGTTTGAATAATTCAAGCGTTTTATATTGATTCTGCCTGATAATTAACTCAGCTTTCGCCACCTCATCTCTGTTAGTGGGGCTTATGTCCATTTTATAATTGACCTTTATGAACATCATATAATTGTCATGAACTGTAGTAGTTATGAGTCCTGATCCCAGCTGTTTTATTCCATCAACAAACCCTGCGGGCAGTGTGTTACTGGATGATCCTGTACCTTCTGCACCCATCCTGATAATCTGGCTTTCTTTTCCGGACCGCAATCCCAGAGCAATATCACCTGCAGCATTATTCACTTTAAGAAAATCGTAAAGTTTTTCAATCTTAACATTTCCTAATCCCATGCTGTTACATACAGGATGATCATTCAGTTCAATGTAATCAGCTCCACAATAAGCACTAAGATCACCGTAAGCTGTACAATCAACAAAACATCTGGCTTTGAAAAACTCTCTTCCCATCCGGCTTTGGGTAATAACTCCCTTCACTACTGATCCCTTTTTGACCGCACCTGCCACCAAAGTATTCACACAAATAAATACACCGGCTTCAGCAAGCATTTCAAATGCCTTAAGTTTGTACAACTCTGTATCAATTGCGGTGCATACAGAATCGTAATTAAATCTTGTTGTTGTATCAGCATGACCTGTTGTGCCGCCAACCAGCAGGAGGCGGTCAATAATTTCCTGTGCAAGCCCTTTTACTACCTGTCGTTTTTCAACACCGGGGAATGCTTTCCAAAGGTTAAAAAAACTGTGAAGGGCTGTTCCTCCTTCAACAACAGTACCTCCCGGATATCCTTTCGATTCTATCAGAGCAGTTTTTGCACCTTGTCGTGCGGAAGCGACAGCGGCCATAACGCCAGCTGTACCACCTCCAGCTACAATAACATCAAATTCCCTCACAGGCAATCCGGTTATATCCTCATTAATTTCCGGATGTTTTACCTGGTCTGATTGAGAATTCATACCTATCTGAGGCACTGCCAGGGCAGAAAGCATCATACCTTTTGAGAAATTTCTGCGATCCATAATTTTTGATTTTAATTAGGCAATATTCTGCATCTGAATAATATCATCAATATAAAGGATATCGTCACAAATAGATTACAGTGTTAATATCAGGAGAAGAGACAGACTAACCTGATACGATGCCTTCGGTTTTCATAAGTTGTTATTTTTGATTTAGATAACAACTCCCGCGTTTTTGCCTTTTTCCCGTATATATTCCGCGGCCAGAGTATATTCCTCTTCCAACTGAAGATGTTCCATCATAAGGGGAACATTATCAAGCTTTGAGAGTTCCTTTAGAAATACTGAGTAATCAAGGTTTCCGAGGCCCGTTCTTACCTCGTCCAGGTGTGGCGTATAG
This sequence comes from uncultured Bacteroidales bacterium, assembly GCA_963743775.1. GTDB lineage: Bacteria > Bacteroidota > Bacteroidia > Bacteroidales > VadinHA17 > SR-FBR-E99. Next base: position 315,068 of record CAVURA010000002.1, on the reverse strand, counting down.
ATATCTTCTCTGAGAATCATGTCTTTGGCATGGCAGCTTCTGATATGTGGGCCAAGCTTTGAGAAGCATTCTTTGATCATTTCCCCGTTCCTGTAAAAGACCTGAGGACTGATGATCATGTTAACAGGGTCAAGGTGCACCCCGAACTGCTTTCGGTCAATGGCCCTGATCAGATCGAGATAATTATCTGGCGAAAAGGGAAATGCCCAGGGCATTGCTTCAAGGGTAAAGAAAGTGAGACGAGGTTTCACCGTGTCGATGATTTGCCTTGTCGTCTCAACCACAAGATCAAAAGTATCCTGTGTAAGGTTATCTTTATGAGGGCCAGCCCAGTAATCCTTGTTTCTTGACCCGCTGGTATTGACACAGCACATTGCTCCTATCTCATCTGCCAGCTGAAGGCCTTTCACGCATTTGTCAATGGCGGTTTTCCTTTCGTGCTCATCGATACTTATTGTGTTAACCCACACACCTACCTCAGAGATGACAATGTCAGCCCTGCATGCTTCTGCCTTATAGGCCCGGATCTCTTCACCAGAAGCGGCATTGTCTACCGGGCAATAAGCTGCCCTGTAGCCTGCCCGACTTAGGGCTTCCGTCCATTCCCCGGGATCCTTGTATTTTGTAAACAGGGGCCCTCCAAGTCTGACCTTCGGGCCATTTACCTGTGCGGCCAACAATGAAAAGCCTCCGGAGGCTACAAATGCAGCTGTCCCTGCTGATAACCTTATGAATTCTATTCTTGTAAGTGATCTTGACATGATCTGACCTTATTTTAACTTTTCGATTGCACCAATATCGAACCCATTCTATCCGATCTGCCTTCAACATAAGCATAAAGCAGACTTATATAATAGATAATCGAATGTACTACTAAATATTAAATAAATCTACCAAATAAAAGATACTGTTGAACTGGCACGCCTGCCGGGAACCTGGTATTATCTTCGAAGGGACTGGTGACCTTGTCTGAGAACAGAAACAGCAGGCGTTGCCGCCTGCTGCTCAGTTTACTTAGCGAACATCTGAAATCAACCTCTGCCAGGAAAGAAATCGAATGCTTCTTTGATGTTCTTAGCAGGAAGGTTATAGAATTCGGTGTATTTGCACCTTTCGCAGATAACCGCAGTATACCGCGTACCCGGAATACTAAACAGCTGGCTAAACTGACTGTGCTGAATAACCACTCCTTTCACAGAATATTTCTTTCCGCTGCACTTTGGGCAGACATACTTAAGTACCGGGGTTTCACTTTTCATCTTTTCCTTCTTTTTTGTTCTCTTTTTTTGTCTGCTGACGTCCGGACTTGCGCAGTGCCTGGTCAAGAATCCACTCTATCTGACCGTTGGTGCTGCGAAACTCGTCAGAGGCCCATTTCTCGATGGCACTCAGCTTGTCCGGATCAATCCTTATGACAAATGACTTCTTCTGCATGACTACTGGTGAAGGGTACCTGCATTGATGATCGGATTCGCATCCTTATCACCGCACAGCACCACCATAAGATTGCTTACCATAGCTGCCTTTTTCTCTTCATCAAGATCAATTATACCTTTCTCCGAGAGCTGGGCCAGGGCCATCTCAACCATCGATACGGCACCTTCAACTATCTTGAAGCGGGCAGCAACGACAGCAGTTGCCTGCTGGCGACGAAGCATGGCTCCGGCAATTTCCTCAGCATAAGCAATGTAGTTGATCCTTGCCTCTATCACGTTAATACCGGCTATCTTCAGCCTGTCACTAATCTCCTTCTCGAGCTCGTCATTAACTTCTTCGCCGCCGCCGCGGAGAGTTATTTCCGAATCATGACCTTCCCAGTCGTCGTAAGGATAGAGCCCGGCCAGCTTACGAAGAGCGGCATCACTCTGAACAAGTACAAAATGTTCGTAGTTGTCTACATCGAACGCTGCCTTGTATGTGTTTTCCACCTTCCAGACAAGAACAAGGCCTATCTTTATGGGGTTACCGTTCTTGTCATTGACCTTAATAGGTTCACTGTCAAAGTTTCGCGCGCGAAGAGAGATCTTCTTCCGGACATAAAATGGGACTGCCCACCAGAAACCGTTAGTCTTTACAGTACCTCTGTAAGCACCAAAAAGTACCATTACCATAGATTCATTCGGATTGACGACCATTAATCCGGGAAGAATCAGGAACAACAGAACTATCAGCAGACTTCCCAACCAGAAGACTTCATTGATGAATGAAAAGATAATGGCTGCAATTACAAGCAGACCGAGCACCAGGAACAGATATCCCGATGAGGCTTTGAAAATTCTTTCTTCTTTCATGATATATGATATTATAATGATATCATAAAGATACTATAATAATTCATATGAGTCAAGGAAAACCGGAAAAAAATTTACATTTGGGTCATGCATGAGCGACACACGGATAGGGAACGTTATTTCAGGGAGCAGGCACAAACAACTGCTAAACATGTTATTCCGTTCATTGACAGCGTAATACCCGTAGGCAGTTCACTTTCAGTCCTGGAAATAGGCTGCGGCGAGGGAGGAAACCTCCTGCCTTTTCTTGAAGCCGGCTGCAACCGTATCGTCGGTATTGATCTGTCAGAAAGCAAAATCGGTAATGCCCGGAAGTTCTATTCAACCATCAACAGGGGCGAAAAAGTTGCGTTCATTGCTGCTGATATATATGATTCAGGATCTGCCGGCACCTTTGACCTGGTGATGATGCGTGATGTGCTGGAGCACATTCATGACCAGGAGAAATTCATAGGATTTGTAAAACGATTTCTTAATCCCGGGGGCGTTCTTTTCATAGCATTTCCCCCATGGAATAATCCTTTCGGGGGCCATCAGCAGATGTGTGACAGCAGGTTGCTTTCAAAGACACCTTGGATCCATCTTCTTCCGCATGGAGCTTATCGCAGTCTCCTCAGGGCTGCCGGCGAAAGCCCTGAAAAGATCGAGGGACTTCTCGAAATAAAGGAGACGGGGCTTAATCTGGGAAGATTCGAAAGCATAATAAAGAAAGAGGGATTTCTTATTTTGAAAAAATCCCTCTGGTTCATTAACCCGAATTTTGAAGTCAAATTCGGCCTCCGGCCCCGCCGGCTGCCTCAGTTCCCGGGTAATATCCCCTGTTTACGAAACTTCATCACAACCACAGGTTACTATATTATTTCAATGCCTCGTCAAGCGCATTGACTATTGGCTGTGCCGAGAACTTCTCTCCCACTGCCTTCTGCATCCACTGTTGCGGAGTAAGACGGCCCTGGCTGTACATACGGTCAATCTCGTCAGAAAAGTCTTTTCCTTCAAGATACCCTTCAATCTGGAACTGGATGATCTGACCGAAAGCGTAGTTCGGCAGATAAAGCGGAACCTCTATCATATGCGAATATACAGCAAGCAGTGGCGAGTCAGTGACACCCATGACAGGCGCAAAGTACTGGTTCCAAACCTCCACAGCCGTCGAGATTGTCTGCGCCTTGAGCTGTGCCGCCGTTGCCTCCGGGTTTTCATAGAGCCACTTCCAGACCTTCATTTCAACCATGCTGACACCCATTATCTCCATTAATGACCAGGCTGCGTCAAGCGTCTGCAGCTTCTTCTTATCGGGATTTTCCTCCTTCATGCCAAGAAGCATGAGATCACGGTCCTGAAAAAGAAATGCTGTGGCTTCTGTGAATCCTGTATTAGGCACACCTGACATCATATAATAATCAACATCATAGAGTGATATTGTCTGTTCCACATTGTGTCCGAACTCATGAACTGCGATGTTATATCCTTTGTAGTCCATCCCTTTGTCTGAAATCCTGGTTCTGAGATGAGAAACGGAACCTTTCATGGCCGCGCCCCAGGCATGGCCTGATCCTCTTGCCGGGTCAACCACAACCTTGTCAGCTATGTATTTTGCCCTTTCAGGTGACCACCCGAGTTTTGTCAGGATTGCCGGCATGCCAGCCCTGAAAGCGGCAGGGTCAGGATAAAGCTCACGGGTTTTGGCTGTAAGCAAGCTCTCAGGTATTGAGCTGCGCGATTTGAATCCGTCATACCAGATGTCATACGGTCTGAGGTCGCGCCCGAGCCTCTCCCTTATCATGTCTGCAAGCACTTTAAGCTGAGGTGATCTGAGATACTCATCAAATAATTTCTCAGCATCTTCCTGTGCTATTTCCATCCCGCCGGAGAAGCTGCGGAGAATTGCAGTGTTCATCCCGGGATTGTAAGGATCGATGGCCTTCCAGGCATTGAAAATATTTATTACATGAGAATAGCGTGTGTCGGGCTCAGCGGTCAGTTCAACGACGGATCCTTCCTTAACAGTCTTATTGGAGAAAGGAGACCATTCATAGTCAGAGCTGTTAATCACTTTTGCCGGTATCTCCTGCCTGATGATCCGTTCCATCACCTTGTATATCATCTCCTGTTTTTCCAGTCCCGATACCTTGTCGGCATAGTTGGCCTTCAACTCATCACGCAGGTTCCAGTGAGACAGAAGGACCATATCTTCAGGAAAGAGCTGTCGTCCGTCATCAGTGCGGAGTTTTCCCATATGTATGTTATATTCAGCAATATACATCTCGGCGTTTCCTGTCGCAACGGAAGCTGCCTGGTTCAGCTCAGCCGGCACGCGGGAGACGAACTGGTCACCCAGACGAGCCATGGCCCACTCCTCACGGCTCCACTGCGGACCCAGCTCTTCCTTCTCGGCAAGGGTATAATAGGGGAAGTTAAGTGAGATCACAAACGCGATCTTGTTACTGTAGAAGTCGGTCTGTAAATGCGATCCCACCGAGTAGTTGCCGAACATACGGTCAATCTCATCAATCTCGCCAACTGATTCATCAAGCACCTTCCTGAGGTCAAGTGTGATCTCATTCATGTTGCCGCTCATCGATTCAAAATACTTACTGATCTTCAGGAATACAGCTTTTCTTTTCTCAGTGCTGGCAATATAATTCGCAGCTGCGAACTCTGAGAACTCCGCCGGGGTTCCGTCTTCGGCTCTCCACAGTGAAGCTGCGTGCCTTAATCCTCTTTCCAGAAGCCGCATATCTGCCGAAGGCTGGGCTGCCTGGATTTTCTCAATTGAACTTTTAATTACGGTTTCATCAATGAAACCTGCAACGGACTCACCTCCCTTTTTATCAGGTGTTGAGCAGGCTGTCAGAACTGCGACCATCAGAATTAAATACTTTTTCATGTGAATTCTCCTTATCCGGCTGAATTTATTTTACAAACTGCATGGCATAATACTTCGCTGTCAGCTTTTCACCCGTAGCTTTTTCTATCATCTCGTTCCACTGATACCTTGCTCCAGGCATAAAGACGTTGGTTTTAAAATACTCGCCCATGGCTTTCATATCAGCCTCGGTGTTTCCGCTGACAACGTTTGTTGTCACATAATGATTAAACTGTGAGGCCAGAAGCTCACCGAGCAGGTAATTATGGTAATAGCACGGGTAGAGGGCGATATGTATTTTGGATGCCCAGTCAGGCATGTCACGCCCCTCAGGTTCCTTCACCATCTGGTATTTTTCAACGATATCCCACCATAACTGGTTGAGATCCTGGTCTGGGTTTTCGTACATTGATTTTTCAAAACGGTACATTACCTGTGCCCAGCGGCTGAAGACAAGCTGCTGAAGTCTTAATGCCTTGAAGCTGTCATCGGCGATACTGTTCATTTCCTTCTCATCAATGATGCCCATGTAGTTCATCCATGCAGGGTTGGTCGCAAACCTTCCGAAATAATTTGCGATAGCCTCGGTGGTAAATGTGTGAGCCGCATCCCTGAGGGTAAACGGAAGTGACATATCATTATAATACTGGTATACACCATGACCCAGTTCATGGAGAATTGTGTTCATCCAGTTTGCATCAGGTTTAATATTGTCAAGTGTACGCACATCGCCTGCGCGGTCGATGTCGGTTGAGAACGCATGCTGGTTCTTGCCCGGTTTCTCGTAAAGGTCACTTTTGGCCAGAATTGCATCAACCGGGAGTCCGAGGCTTGCATAATACCTGGCGGCAAGCTGGGCAGGGTCCTTGTCTTTATAATATTTGTCGAAGTCGACAGGATAAATCTCGGGAGCTTCCTGGAAGTACCGGTTCTGGTAATGCCACGGTTTCAGGTCTGCTACAGGTATACCGTAACGTTTTGAAAAATAGGCATCTATATCACCCTTCAGCTGTGCAAAGTTATTACGGGTGAGACTGTCGAGCTCGTCAAAGATCTTAGTGACTTCCTCTGGTTTCTGTCCCGAGAGCTCAAGGCTCATCTGGTGGTAATTGCTGAAGCCCAGCTGCTGTGCAATTTTGTTGCGGTGCTTAACCAGTTTGATGACATCATCGGCAACCACGGGGCCGATCATTTTATGTCCTTCCCATGCTGTCTGCAGCTCTGTGCTGTTTGTCGAACTGCGCAGAATACCCTCGACCTCGTTGTCACTGAGCTGTTTGCCGTTTACAGTAGCCCTGAAATTGCCATACTTCTTGTTTATCTCGGTCTCCATCTTCACCTGCTGAGATATGAGGCTTGTGTCAATCTGGCCTTGCAGATACATATTATATATAAGTTCAAGCTGACGTGCCAGAAGAGGTTCTTTAACCAGTTCCGATTCTTTGAGGTCCTTCAGCTCTGCGAAGGCCTGTTTGTCTGTAAAGTAGCTTATATACGCAATAGAGGCTTTTTCATTTCTCGCCCAGGCTTCATCGGTACCGTTGACATTGGCTTCCCAGTTTGCCAGGTTAGCCTCCTTAAACAGCGGTATGATCTCAGCCTCATAGGCAGAGATAAAATCTCTCATTCTGTTTTCCATTTTCTCCTGTTTTGAGGTGCATGACCAGAACATGGTCACAATAACCATTAAATAGAGGATCAGTCGTTTCATTTTAATTGTTTTGGAAATTGGGTTTTGCGAAGGTAGAAAAAATGATAAAGATAAACAGTGATCTCCGGAGGGTAAAATAAAAAACAGGTGAGGCGGACTTGTCTGTCCTCCGCACCTGTCAGATTATTATTGCACAAATCAAGCTTTTCAGTGCACCTGTGCGTCGCGTCTGATCTTCTCAAACAGTCCGGCGACGACCTCATCAGAAGGCATATCTTCCATGTCGGGAAGGAGAATGCTCAGGGCGGCATCGATGCCAAAAGCATCTGCTATCAGGTCTGACGGGGTATTGGTGATCTCGAAAAAAGAAAGTAGAAGGGTAGAATTCTTATCCATAGGCGTTGTTGCTCTCATGTGAGAATAACGCCCTTATCGCCCTGGAAATTGTATCAGCTTACCGAAAGCGTGATATTTTTTTCAGTCATCACCTTCCGCATATTGATCAGCGCATAACGCATACGGCCGAGGGCAGTATTTATGCTCACTCCGGTCATATCTGCTATCTCCTTGAAGCTCATTCCGGCATAATGACGCATGATCACCACCTCACGCTGATCTTCCGGCAGTCCGTTGATGAGGCTGCGTACATCACGCAACACCTGACGGCGTACCATTATGTCTTCAACGTTGTCGTCAGCCAGCCTGCGCGAGTTAAAGAGGTCAGTATCATAGTCGTCATTGTACACGATACCCATCTGCTTCTCATGCCTGAAATGATCAATGATCAGGTTGTGCGCAATACGCATCACCCATGATATGAATTTACCGTCATCCTGATAACGACCGGCACGGATGGACTGAACCACCTTCAGGAAGGTATCCTGAAAAATGTCATCTGCCAGGTCGCGACTGCGAATGTACAGGTTGATATATGAGTAAACTTTGCTTTTATGGCGGAGGATAAGATGCTCAATGCTTCTTTCGTCACCGCTTATGAAACCTGTTATCAGTTCATAATCGGTCTTTGTACTCTTCATAACTTTCTCTTGTTGGTTTGAGTAAAGTTATCCTATAGGCGATCCTCCGTTTTTTTTGGTTAAGTGTAGGGTTATACGAACAGGTATATTCTTTTGTTTCATTTATTCTTCAGACAAAGAAAACAAAATTTCTTAAATGCAAAATTATTACTTTTGAACTTTTGATTTCCGGCGGTTGCATGAAGGGTAATATAGAGATAAAAGGGGCACGGGTTCATAATCTGAAAGAGATTACCCTCACAATCCCGAGAGACAGTCTGATTGTCATAACAGGGGTATCAGGATCAGGCAAGTCGTCACTTGCATTCGACACTATTTATGCCGAGGGTCAGCGACGGTATGTCGAGAGCCTGTCATCATACGCCAGACAGTTCCTCGGGCGAATGAACAAGCCAGATGTCGATTTCATCAATGGCATCCCTCCTGCTATCGCCATCGAGCAGCGGGTTAACTCCAGAAACCCCAGATCCACCGTAGGCACCTCAACTGAGATACAGGATTACATGAGGCTCCTGTGGGCCCGGGTGGGAAGAACCGTATCACCTGTCTCAGGCCGCGAGGTGCGTAAACACACTGTTGATGACGTTGTAAACTACCTGGCGACACTTACCGAAGGAACACGTGTTGTAATCACCGCACCCCTTGCAATACCTGAGAACGTCGAACCGTCGGAATACATTAAGTTCCTGATCAAACAGGGCTATAACCGGATTGGAACTGAAAAGGGCGTGGTGCGTCTTGACGAGGATGGAGCCGCTGACCTGATCAGATTGTCTCCTGCCATCGACCTGATAATAGACAGACTGGAAGCAGGAAATACACCCGGGGAACTCAGCCGTGCAGCCGATTCGGTGCAGACAGCCTTTATGACCGGCAGAGGACATATTACTCTCACCGTCACCGACGAGGAGACGACACAAACCATCAGGTTCTCCGATAAGTTTGAGGAGGATGGCATCACCTTCGAGGAGCCCACAGAGCATCTCTTCAGCTTCAACTCACCTCTCGGTGCCTGTCCAGTCTGCGAAGGATACGGAAAGATTATCGGCATAGATGAGAACCTTGTCATTCCCGACGAAAACCTGTCGATATATGATGATGCCATCGCATGCTGGAGGGGTGAGACAATGAAAATGTGGAAGGAAAGGCTTGTATTCAGCGCAGACAAGTTCGCCTTCCCCATTCATAAGCCATGGTTCAAGCTGTCACCGGAGCATAAGGCGCTCGTATGGAGCGGTAACAGGTATTTCTTCGGCCTGACACAGTTTTTCCAGCATCTTGAGGAGAAGAAATACAAGATTCAGTACCGGGTCATGCTCAGCCGTTACAGGGGCAAGCGTGTCTGTCCTGAATGCGGCGGTCAAAGACTGCGCAAGGAAGCAGGATGGGTGAAGGTGGGTGGCAGGTCGATAAGTGAGATTTCGTCAATGCCTGTGAGTGAAGCGCATAATTTCTTCGGACACCTGATGCTTAACGGCGAGGAGAGGGAGATAGCCGGCAGGTTGCTGAAGGAGATACAGCAAAGACTGGGCTTCCTGGTTGACGTAGGCCTCTCCTACCTCACTCTCGACAGGCTATCAAACACCCTTTCCGGCGGTGAGTCTCAGCGCATCAACCTGGCAACCTCGCTGGGCAGTAGCCTGGTTGGATCACTATACATATTAGATGAGCCAAGCATCGGCCTGCATCCGCGCGACACCAACCTGCTGGTGAATGTACTGAAGGATCTGCGCGACCTTGGCAACACTGTCATCGTTGTTGAACACGAGGAAGAGATCATCAGGGCGGCAGACGAGATAATAGATATGGGACCGGGGGCAGGCACCAACGGAGGGGAGGTAATCTACCAGGGCGGGGTTGACTTTTCTGAAAAGAATAAGTCGCTGACTGCGGCCTATATGACCGGGGCATTGCGTATTGAGGAGCCGGAGAGGCGACGGAAATGGAACAGTTATATAAGTGTATCAGGTGCAAGGGAAAATAACCTGAAGGAGATAAATGTAAAGTTCCCGCTTCACACAATCACTGCGGTGACCGGTGTCAGCGGGTCTGGAAAAAGCACCCTCGTTCATGACATACTCTTCAATTCCGTCTCCAACATGCTTGCCGGAACAAACATGAAGACCGGACGATTCACTGAGATGGGTGGCGATATAAAGAGCATAACAGCTATTGAGCTGATCGATCAGAATCCTATTGGCAAGTCAAGCCGCTCGAACCCGGTCACTTATCTCAAGGCGTTTGATGATATACGCAAACTGTACGCCGAACAGCAGGCTTCCGTACAGTCCGGATTCAAACCGGCACACTTTTCCTTCAACGTTGAGGGCGGACGGTGCGAAGAATGTCAGGGCGAAGGTGTTATCAGGGTGGAGATGCAGTTCATGGCCGATGTTGAGCTGACATGTGAAGCATGCAAGGGAATGCGCTTTAAACGTGATATTCTGGATGTAAAGTTCCAGGAAAAGAACATCCATGACGTGCTCGAGATGACCATTGATGAGGCAATTGAATTTTTCGGCCGCTGCAATGACAAAACATGCAAAAAGATCGCCGGGAAGCTTAAGCCGCTGGCTGATGTAGGGCTGGGCTACGTAAGGCTGGGTCAGTCATCATCAACCCTCTCCGGTGGCGAGAGCCAGAGGGTCAAACTGGCTTTTTTCCTTAGCCAGGAAAAGAGCAATGAAAAAATGCTGTTCATCTTCGACGAGCCAACGACCGGGCTTCATTTTCATGACATAAATAAACTCATGAAATCGCTCAATGCCCTGGTGGAGCACGGTCACTCGGTAATACTCATTGAACACAATGTGGAGGTGATCAAATGCGCCGACTGGGTAATTGACCTTGGGCCCGAGGGCGGCGAAAAGGGCGGGTATGTTGTGTTTGAGGGAACACCCGAGCAGCTGGCAAAGTACGATAAGTCGTACACTGCCAAGTATCTAAGGTTAAAGGTTAAAGGATAAAGGTTAAAGTTTATTGCTCTAAGCTTATTTTCCGACCAGGAATTCAAATGGGACATTAAGTCTGCTGGACCATGATCTTTCGGAATGGTCATGGCCTTCATATTTAATTGTGATCCAGTTCTTTTCAGTATATCCCGCTGCTGACATCAACTTGTCGACCTTCTTCTGATAAGGAGCATATGCAGCATCAAGAGTCTTCGTCCCGTGGTCAAAATATATCTTATGGTTTTCAGGTGATGGGAGGTTGGCTGAAAGGTATTTTCTGAATGCCTTTGCCATCCTGTTGTCGTTCGTTCTGAAAAAATTCAGGCCAATCATAGGAAGGTGTGTTGACATGCATCCTGCACCACCAAAGACATCCGGGTATTCGCAAATGGCATAGAGAGATATCAGCCCTCCCATGCTTGCTCCCATAATTATTGTATTCTCCCTGTCTGTCAATGTTGAGTAGTGTGAATCTATGTATGGCTTCAACTCAGCGACAAGAAAGCTAAGATATTCATCACCAAGCGGTTCACCCATCATCTCCTTTTTGATAAGTCTTGCCCTGCGGCGGGCGGGGTAAAAAGAGAGGGCCTTCTCAGGGAAATACTCGCTGTACCTGTACTGATCCCGGTTCCATATGCCTACAATGATACAAGGTCTGATCTTATTCTCCGCGACCAGTTTGGCAGCTACCTCATCAGCACCCCACTCCTGCCTGTTCCATGTTGTCGTGCTGTCGAAAAGCATCTGGCCGTCATTCATATAGATTACCGCATACTTTCTGGTCGTGTCATAACCTTCAGGCAGCCATACATCAATGCTTCTCTGTGCGATTGAACCGGATGGTGTCAGTGTAAGTCTGTCCACCCTCCCCGGGGAGGCTTCCAATCCGTTGCTACTTATCGGCCACAGCATCATAGTAGTCGCTATCAACATAAATAAGTTCTTCATAAATTATTTTTTCACATCTTTAAGGCCAATTTACTCAATTATGATAACACTATTATCATCTGCATTGGTTTCCTGCCCTTTTTTGTCAGGCTATGACGTACGAGTTTCAGGGTCTTGTTTTAACATGGCTAATCGTTATGATCACTGTTGCCATTGTTTGTTTCGCGGTTAGTGAATTAACCCTGAACTACAGTCAGGTAGATAAGCTTTGGAGTTTGATGCCGGTTGCTTACAGCTGGATCACTGTTGCAGCTTTTCCTTCAGTGCGGCTGTATATTATGACTGCGCTTGTTACTCTGTGGGGCTTCAGGCTGAGCTATAATTTCTACCGGAAGGGAGGATACAATATTATTCCCTGGAAAGGTGAGGAAGACTACCGGTGGAAAATCCTCAGGGAAAATCCTGCACTTAAAGGAAGAATAAGATTTGGCATGTTCAATCTGTTCTTCATCTCTTTTTACCAGAATATACTAATTTTCCTGTTTTCAACACCTCTTTTGCTTGCAGCTGTCAACCATGTTGCTGCGGTGACTGTCATTGACCTGATTGCTGCCACCCTGATGCTTACATTTATTAGTACTGGAAAGCCTGGCCGATAACCAGCTGTTCCGGTTCCAGTCGGAAAAGAAAGGTTTGCAGAAAGGAACTCCCGTTTACGGAAAGTCACTGGGTAAAGGATTCATGAGTGAAGGTTTCTGGAAGTATGTACGACACCCCAACTTTGCCTCTGAGCAGGCAATCTGGATAAGTTTTTACTTTTTCGGCGTGGCGGCTTCCGGCAAATGGATCAATTTGACAATTGCAGGACCAATACTACTCATATTATTATTCATCGGCAGTTCTGCAATGACCGAAAGCATCAGCAGCGGTAAATATCCTGAATACAAAAACTATCAGAAGGAGGTCCCGAGATTCTTTCCGTGGGTTGGGAGGCATTAATAAATTATCTGTTTGTTATCGTCAACCGAAAACTCGGGTTGAATGGTTGCATGATTTATTCCGTTCTGTTTCAGCAGCTGTTTTATTTCTTTCAGGATTACCTCAAAATCGCTCAATTTAATATCTTCCGCCAGGTCAAGATGTGCTTCAAACATCAGGTCATGCTCGTTTATCTGCCACACGTGGACGTGATGTGTGTTTTTCACTCCTGCAATATTTTCAATTCCCTTTGCAATTTCATGAATATCAACCTCTTCAGGTGTAAACTGCATTATAATACGGAGTGATGATTTTAAAATCCCCCAGCTCATATACAGAAGGTAGATTGCAATGGCTATCGAGAAAAAACTGTCTGTCCAGTTCCACTGCAGGTATTTCATGGCGAGCCCTCCCAGTAATACGGCAACGGATGTAAGCATATCGCCGAAAAGGTGAAGGTAAACAGATCTCATGTTCATGTTTCCCTGAGAATCGCTACGTATGAAAAGAACACTGATGCCATTTGCCAGTATCCCTGCTATGGCCAGGTAAATAACAGTATTTGCAGAAACTGGAATCGGGTTGATCAATCGCTGAACGGCTTCAAAAAGAATGATGACTGAAATTATTATCAGTGTGGCTGAGTTTATTAGTGCAGCCAGTATTTCTGAGCGTCTGAAACCGAATGTTTGTTTTTCAGTGGCTTCTCTTCTTGACAGCTTGTTAGCCAGGTAGCTTATGACCATTGACAATACATCGCTGAAGTTATGAGCCGCATCACTGAGCAAAGCCATACTCCCCGAAATAATACCTCCGATGGCCTGGGCCAGAGTAATGCCAACGTTAAGCACTATGGCAAACCCCAGATTTTTCCCGCTTACCTCATGTTGATTGTGTTCAGCTTCACGCATAACTATTTAAGAGAAACAAGATTTTACCTGATTAGTTCTGTAAAATTAATGATAGAGCTTCAGGAATTCATCTTTTTTATTAAAATATTGAACCGTAAATCAGACCGGCGACAGTTGATAGTATTACTACCAGAAGAACATAAACCAATGTCTTTTGAGTTCCGATGACTTTCCGTATAACAAGCATACTTGGCAATGACAGCGAAGGTCCTGCAAGTAACAGTGCAAGAGCAGGTCCCTTACCCATACCGGCAGCCAGCAGACCCTGAACAATGGGCACTTCGGTGAGTGTGGCAAAATACATAAATGCACCAACAATTGAAGCAAACAGGTTGGAGAAAACAGAGTTCCCTCCTACCAGTGAAGAAATCCAGCGACTTGGAATTATACCCGCTATGGTCTTTCCATCATGGGTTGATCCTAACAAAAAACCGGCAACTACTATACCAATTGCAAGCATGGGGAAAATCAGTTTTGCAAAGTCCCATGTTGCAAGGGTCCAGCCTGGGTTATCTTCATCATTCTTGTCTGACAGAGTAATGATGCTAAGTGAAATAATTCCGACAAGCATTGGAACGAGGGGTCTGATTTTGTCATTTTCTATTAACCTCTTCGCAAGTAATATTGAAATAACTGTAGCAATTACAGCACCCAGCACCCATTGCCATTTGATCTTCAGTATCCTGATAAGTGAATAAGCAAGTACCAGGCTGAAAAAGCCGGTTATATACCATTTATAGGCCCATATATAGTACCATGTGCTTGATGCGTCTCCTTCGGCAGGTTTTCCCCAGTTGGCGAAAACGAGTATCAAGACTAGTGTAAAGAAATGCAGTGATGTCTGCCACATCGGGCGTTTTTCGGGTACAGCATCAATATACATCTGCTCCTCCTTTTTGACTTTCTCTTCTTTACGGTAAATAAATGCCATGATCAACCCAATGATTACGCTGAAAGAAACGGCCCCGATTACCCTTGCAACACCCATTTCAAACCCGAGTATTCTGGCCGTAAGAATGATTGCAAGAATACTTATTGCAGGCCCTGAATATAAGAATGCAAGAGCCGGACCCAGGCCAGCACCACGCTTATGAATGCTTGAAAATAATGGCAGTATGGTGCAGGAACAAACTGCTAAAATGGTTCCTGAAACGGCAGCAACTGTATATGCCAGCCATTTCTTTGCATTTGCACCGAAATACCTGAGAACCGAACCCTGACTTACAAAAACGGAAATTACACCCGCTATAAAGAAGGCCGGCAAGAGGCATAGTATTACATGTTCACGGGCATACCATTTTATAAGATCGAGAGTGGCTGCAATGGCTGTGTTGAAGCGGATACTTTCTATAGGGAGAAAGAATGCAAATGCAAATATTGCAGCTATCCAGCCAAGTATTTTTAGTTCTTTTTTGAGTTCCATATCGTTAATATGAGAATTTTAAAATGTGGCAATTTGAAAATGTGGTAATGTGTAAATATGAAATTGTTATTTCGCGAAATCACGAAATAATTTTATAAATTTTTTAAAAGTATGCCCTGAAGATATAATAGATCCCGACTGCGATAAAAAGCACTGAGATAACACGGCGAAACCAAAGTTCGAAAATCCTGATCTTGTTATAAACGCCTCCTATACTTGATATTGTATATGCAATTATCCATGCAAAAACAATGACCGGTATACCGGTAGCAATCGCATAGACAACCGGCAGGTAAAGTCCTGAAGCGCTATTGGCAATAGTAAGAGGAACAAGCATACCGAAATAAAGGACACCGCTGTATGGACAAAATGCCAGTGCAAAGAGCAATCCGAGCAATATTGCATCGAGATAACTCCATTTTTTCTTATTCTGCATCCTGTTTGTTAACCCGTTAAACCCCGGAAACTTAATTTTGATTATATCAAGCATAAAGAGGCCTATTATAATCAACAGAGGACCGATAATCTTTTCCCCGTAACGCTGGAAGAAGCCGGAAAATTTTAACTGGTCAACGCCGAGGAGTATCACTAATGCAATGGCGGTATAAGTGATTGCCCTGCCAAGAGTATACAGCAAACCATTAATAAATACCCGGTTACGGTTTTCTATGTCACGGCTAATAAATCCTATGGCAGTAATATTTGTTGCCAAAGGGCACGGGCTAATGGCAGTCATCAGACCCAGCAACAATGCCGTGAGCCACGGCATTGTGCTGTTATCCAGAAGATTTGTAAGGAATTCCATAAAGTTAATCGATCAGTAAGCCGTCAACCTTTTCGTTGATTATCTCTTTGAATTTCTCAGGTTTTGACACAGCGTACATGAATCCTTCGTTGGTGATGTTGATTTTCTGGTCGCCCTTAACCAGCAGAAGAGTCTGTCCTGTTACACCAAGCTTTTTGGCCAACGGTTTGCTTGAATCTTCATCAAGGTTAACAGATTGAAATGTTATCAGACCTTTCTTCACCTGGTCGGGATAGAGAGTTTCAAGATCTTCTTTTGCGCCGGATTCAACAGCCCTGCAGGTTGTACACCGTGCTGTGAAATGAAAGTAGTAGGCCTCAATTTTATCAGAATTGTCAGCGGAAGCTTTAACTTCTGTATTTGATGTCTGTCCGTTGCATGCAATAAACTGAGATATCAAAAACAGCGTGATAATTAATCTGTAAGTTTTCATGATAGGGTATTATTTATTTTGGATGAGGATTTCTTTGACCTGATTCACACCGGGGACAATCCCCTTAAGCACAATCTTCTCGTTAATAACCAGAACAGGTGTGTGCATTACATTGTACGCCATAATTTTAACAATATCTTCGACTTTCTCGATTGTGGCCTCGATGCCTAATTCATCAACTGCCTGGCGTGTAACCTTTTCAAGCGTTTTACATTTAGGGCAACCTGTCCCCAGAATTTTTATGTTCATTTTTTCCAGTTTGATAGTTATGATAATTTCGTTGATTATTTAAATGTGATACTGTTTTCCTTAATTTCTGAAAATCTGCCGGTTTTGATGTCTGATTTCAAAAAGTCAGACAAAAGAACTTTTGCTTCTGCCCAATTCTCCCTGTTAATACAATATTTAATAAAAGGAGGATTTATTTCGCCCTGAATCAGACCGGCGATTTTCAACTCTTTGAGGTGTTGCGAAAGTGTTGATCTGCCGATAGGCAGTTCTTCCACCAGGTCGCCACTGTAGCAGCATGAATCAAGTAGAGCTAATTTCTTGATTATATGTACCCTTACTGGGTGACTTAAAGCTTTGGCAATTTTTGCCACTTTCAAAACGTCAGCTGATAATTCAATTTTGTCCGACATTTTATTATCTGTTAAATTATATTTCTTAATTTCGCAAATATACGAAATGTTTTATATTTGCAATATCTATTAGCCTATACTTAGTACTTAAATAATTATGTAAAATAGATAATACATTAATAAACTGAGAGATACAGAAATTGGTATAAATAGTATGAAAATATTAATTCTTTGCACGGGTAACAGCTGCCGCAGCCAGATGGCAAAGGGATTTTTACAATCATTTGACGGTAAGATTGAAGTTCATTCCGCTGGTACATTTCCATCTTCAACGGTCAACCCGGGTGCAGTAAAAGTAATGGCTGAGGCTGGAATTGATATCAGCATGTACTCACCCAAGTCTGTTGATCTATATCTGGATGACCAGTGGGACTATGTTATCACAGTCTGTGACGATGCCAACGAAACCTGTCCTGTTTTCATTGGCAAAGTGAAGCATCGCTTGCACATGGGATTTGAGGATCCCTCAAAAGCTACCGGCGCGGAAGAATTTATCATGAGTGAATTCCGAAGAGTCAGGGATGAGATAAAAACGGAATTCTTTAAGTTTTATAATGACAAACTAAAATTTGATTAAGCTTACGTTTATGAAGGATGCAAAAGAGATTGTAAAAGAAAAATACGGCCAGATTGCGGGCCAAAACCCTTTATCTGAAGGTTCATCATGCTGCGGACCATCATGTTGCGGTACCGGAGCTGATTACGTCATGATGAATGATGATTACGCCAACCTTAATGGATATAATCCGGAGGCTGACCTTGGGCTTGGATGTGGTATTCCAACGGAATTTGCAGGGATAAAAACAGGAGATACAGTGGTTGATCTGGGTTCAGGCGCAGGCAACGATTGCTTCGTTGCAAGAGCCCTTACGGGTGAAACGGGCAGAGTGATCGGAATTGACATGACCGGGCCAATGATTGAAAAGGCAAGAGGTAATGCAGAGAAACTTGGTTACAATAATGTTGAATTCCGGCTTGGGGACATAGAAGACATGCCTGTTGATTCGGATAGTACTGATGTGGTAATCAGCAATTGCGTGCTGAACCTTGTACCCGACAAGGGAAAAGCATTCTCTGAAATTTTCCGGATACTTAAACCTGGAGGACATTTATCAGTATCTGACATTGTGTTACGCGGTGAACTACCGGAAAAAATCAGGGAGGCAGCCGGGATGTATGCCGGGTGTGTTTCCGGTGCAATTGAAATCGAAGAATATCTCAGGTTAATGACGAAAGCAGGATTAACCAATTTACTGATCCAAAAGGAGAAAGCAATTAAAATACCGGATGAAATCATGCTTAAATATCTGGATCCGTCAGAATTAACTGATTTCAGAAAATCAGACACGGGTATTTACAGCATTACCGTTTATGCAGATAAACCTTACTAATCTTCGAAAAACTACCTTATGAAACCCAGATTAAAATTCCTTGACAGATATCTGACGCTCTGGATATTTCTTGCAATGTTTATCGGTGTTTTCCTGGGATATTTTTTCCCGGCTATCGCAAAATTCTGGGATTCTTTGAAATCTTCTCCTGAGAGCACAACCAATATTCCTATTGCCATAGGTTTAATTCTCATGATGTATCCGCCACTGGCAAAAGTGAAATATGAAGAGTTGGGAGGTGTTTTCCGTAACTATAAAATCCTTGGGCTTTCCCTTGTGCAAAACTGGATAATCGGACCGGTACTTATGTTTGCCCTGGCGATCCTTTTTTTCAAAATATTTCCGGGGAAAGATAATGCAAACCTGCCGTATATGTATGGCATAATAATGATAGGTCTTGCCCGGTGCATTGCCATGGTAATTGTGTGGAACGACCTGGCCAAAGGCGATCCGGAATATTGCGCCGGCTTAGTTGCATTCAATTCTATTTTCCAGGTCTTGCTTTTTTCAGTCTATGCATGGCTTTTTATTGCTGTTTTACCTGGCTTGTTCGGAGTACCTACAAATCCGATTGTTGAAAATATAACAATCGGACAGATTGCGAAGAGCGTTTTTATCTATCTGGGAATACCCTTTATTGCGGGTTTTCTTACCCGCTTTATCCTGATCAGGGTTAAAAGCAGGGAGTGG
Source organism: uncultured Bacteroidales bacterium (assembly GCA_963743775.1). Lineage (GTDB taxonomy): Bacteria > Bacteroidota > Bacteroidia > Bacteroidales > VadinHA17 > SR-FBR-E99. The sequence continues at coordinate 296,106 of CAVURA010000002.1, read as the reverse complement.
TATCATACAAGATTTATTCCGAAAATCAGCCCTGTAACGCTTATTGCATTGTTATTCACGATTATAGTAATGTTCTCATTAAAAGGAGAATACATTGTAAAGTTGCCATTTGACGTCGTGAAAATAGCTGTACCGCTTATAATCTATTTCGTGACAATGTTTCTGTTCTCATTCTTTATGAGCAGAAGAGCAGGGGCAAATTATCAGCAAACCGCTACGCTTTCATTTACTGCTGCAAGTAACAATTTTGAACTGGCTATTGCAGTTGCAATTGCAGTATTCGGAATAAACTCAGGAGAGGCATTTGCCGCTGTAATCGGCCCCCTGGTTGAGGTGCCTGTCATGATTGCATTGGTCAATCTTTCATTATATTTTAAACGAAAGTATTTTGTCGTATGAAATAATTATCAGCCTCCGTAATGAAAGGGTTTATCAGTTCTGGTTTCTTAAATCTGTCGGGTTCTGAGGCCTACAAAGAGGCAACAGAAAACGGCGCAATCATAGTGGATGTCAGGGAAGACAGGCTGACCGGGTATAAGACCTTCGATGTACCCAGGGTGATTTACATGCCAAAGAGCCGGCTGCCGGAGGAGTTTACGGGCTTACCGCTTGATATACAGCTTATTATTGCCGATTCGGTCGGCCTCAGGAGTCATGAAGCAATGGAGTTCCTTCTTGGCAAAGGATTTACAAATATTGCCAATCTTGCCGGTGGAATAGTGGAGTGGGAACATGACGGGCTGCCACTCAAAAAAGATATCTCTGAACAGCTTGATGGATCATGTACCTGTCAGCTGCGTCCAAGACATAAAAAGTAATTAACTTTAACACCTGTCAGAAAAATAATCAGCTCTATGAAAAAGCTTCTGCTATCTCTTGCAGCATTATGCATTGTGGCTTCACTCTGTGCCCAGGATTTCTTCAGGGAAGATTTTGATAAAGGGAAGGACTATGTGATCCTTCTCAATCCAACCGCAGGAAACCTTGACGTGGTGAATTTTCTTGTAACGCATAAACTGCTTGATATTGACTTTGATAAGGTCAACTTGGTGGGAGTTTACCATTCCAGCCAGGAATATGATTTTTCGAAGAGTGTTGAGCACATTGCAAAGAACAAACTGAGCGGGTACTTTCTGTACGAAGTCAGAGGTGAACTGCCAGAAGAAGATCTCTTCCGGGAAAACGAATGCACCGCTGATTTCAGGAAGATATTTGAGAACTCAGTCGGAATAATCTTTTTCGGAGGGCAGGATATTCCACCCTCTGTTTACGGTGAGGAAAACATGTATTCAGAGACCACGGACCCGGGCAGGCATTTTTTCGAAGTAAGCTTTTTATTCCATCTTCTTGGCGGCAGCCGTAACGAATCCTTTAAACCTCTGCTGGATGAGAATCCCAGCTATATGGTAACGGGTTTTTGTCTTGGAATGCAGTCGATGAACGTGGCTACCGGAGGCTCTTTAATTCAGGATATTCCTGCACAGTTATATGACAGCCACTCCCCTGCAACAAATGTTAAAATAGATCGCCCCGACCTTCACCGTAATTACTGGCAGAATTTAAATGATGATCCCAAGCTTATGGGAATTAACCTGCATCTCATTCATTTTACAGAGAATACCTTTTTCGGGAATACAGTAAAGTTTTCAAAAAACCTGAGACCGCTGGTTTACAGCAGTCATCACCAGGCTGTCAAAGATCTTGGCAGGGATCTTGAGGTCACTGCTCTTTCCAACGACGGTAAGGTGGTTGAAGGACTGGTGCATAAAAGATACCCCAATGTTTTTGCTGTTCAGTTCCATCCTGAGGTGCCAGCCTTATATGAAAACCGTGCCGAAGTAAGATTCAGTCCTGAGGATAAGCCGGAGACACTGCATCGGATGTTAAACGGCCAGAGCCGCAAATTCCATAAGAAATACTGGGGGCATATTTCCGATGTCATTGACCGGAATGTGGAGTAGGTCTGAGCGTCTAAGGGTCTGAAAGTCAAAAGAATTTGCGATTTAACTGATTTCCAAATTCTTAATTATTATTACCTCATTTACAGTGCCTTCACCTCATTCACCAGGTTCTGCAGGGTGCTTTTTGCGTCTCCGAACAGCATCCGGGTCTTATCGTTGAAGAAGAGCATGTTCTCAATAGCAGCATAACCCTTACCCATACCGCGCTTCATAACTATTATATTACGGGCCTCACGTGCTTTTACTATGGGCATACCGTAGATTGGACTTGATGGGTCATCCTCGGCAGCAGGATTGACTACATCGTTTGCCCCTATAACAACAATGACATCAGTATTCGGGAGGTCAGGGTTGATCTCCTCACTTTCGATGAGCTGCTCATAAGGCACATCCGCTTCGGCAAGAAGGACGTTCATATGACCCGGCATACGGCCGGCGACAGGATGAATGGCGTACTTCACCTCCACCCCCTTCTCCTCGAGAAGCTTGTCAAGCTCGTGACATATATGCTGTGCCTGCGCTACTGCCAGCCCATAGCCCGGAACAATAACAACCTTCTTCGAATAACTCAGAAGGACAGCTGCATCAGAAACTGAAATTTCCTTCACTGTTCCAGCCGCACCCGCAATCGCCTGTCCACCACCTCCGAACACACCAACTATTACATTGAGCAGCGACCTGTTCATAGCCTTGCACATGAGGATGGTAAGAATCGTACCGGCCGATCCTACAAGGATACCGCCGGTTAGCATAGCCTGGTTCTGATAAAGGAATCCGCCCATGGCTGCCGCCACACCGGTAAATGAGTTCAGCAGCGAGATTACCACTGGCATGTCAGCACCACCGATGGGCATGACAAACAGAACGCCATACACAACAGCAATTCCAAACAATATTATTATATAGGGTGTCAGTTCTGCAGAGGCCTGAACATCACGTGTCATTATAAACACAACGAACCCGATAATCACCGCAAGAATCGCCAGGTTTACATACTTCATTGCCTTGATGCGCATATCACCTATGCGGCCGTCAAGCTTTCCAAAGGCGATCATACTGCCTGCCCAGGATACAGTGCCGATGACCAGACCAAGGAGTATTGCCAGCACATGACCGTTGGCCATGCCGCTCTGGGCAATAAGCTCAGGGCTCACATGAGGGAACTCCATCATCGAAATAAGCGCTGCAGCTGCTCCTCCCATCCCGTTAAAGAATGATACCAGCTGCGGCATGGCCGTCATCTTCACACGTTTGGCGATGACCCAGCCGATGGCGGTTCCAATCACGATGGCTGCAATTATCCATCCTATGTTCCCGATAGGTTGTCCGTCTTTCCGGTGAAAAAGAATTGTCGCCACGATAGCCAGGACCATGCCAACGGCTGCAAGCATATTACCCCGTCGCGCTGTAAGCGGATGACTTAACATTTTCAACCCCAGGATGAAAAGCACCGATGCTAAAATGTATGTGATCTCAAGGACTGAGATACCGGCGGGAAACTGAGAGATATCATTCATTGTCAGGAAGTATGCTGAAATAAGTAAACTCAATTATTTTTTTTCTTGAACATTTCAAGCATCCTGTCAGTGACAACAAAGCCACCCACGACATTAAGTGTCCCGAGCACCACTGCAAGAAATCCGAGTATCATCGCCCCTGTTGTTTCTGCGTGGCCCATGACGATTATCGCTCCTATTATGACAACGCCGTGAATGGCATTGGCGCCTGACATCAGCGGCGTGTGAAGTATTGCAGGTACATGGCTTATCACCTCGATACCAAGAAATACTGACAGTATCACCATATAAATGGTGCTCCTGTGCTCCATGAAAAACTCAAGAAAACCTTCCATTATACGGTCTGTTTTATTTCAAGTATTTGTTTTACTCTCTGACTGATATACTCTTTACCATGAACAGCTGTGGTTCCGTTTACAATCTCATCCGTCATATCAGGCTTGAGATTGCCGTTCTTGTCGATCATAATCTTCAGGAGGTTAATTATGTTGCAACCGAACATTTTACTCGCATCAGACGGCATTTCCGACGGGTAGTCAGATTTACCGATGATTTTGACCCCGTTCACCTCCACAGTGGTACCATTCTGTGTCAATTCGCAGTTACCCCCTGTTACAGCTGCGAGGTCAACTATCACAGAGCCAGGTTTCATCCTGCCAACGGTCTCCTTCAAAAGCAATACCGGGGCTTTTTTCCCGGGTATCATTGCAGTGGCGATGACGACATCGGCCGCAATGGCCCTCTGCTGGATCAGCTCCTGCTGTTTCTTCCTGAATTCTTCAGTCTGTTCTACGGCGTAGCCTCCTGCTGCCGCATCCTCCCTCGCACCCTCGACCTCGATAAACTTTCCCCCGAGGCTTTTTACTTCCTCCTTCACGGCAGACCTTACATCAAATACCTCAACTATTGCTCCCAGTTTTCTGGCAACAGCTATTGCCTGCAGACCTGCCACACCCGCTCCCAGGATCAGCACTCTGGCCGGTTTGATTGTACCTGCTGCCGACATGAACATAGGGAAAAACCTGGGTAACATGGAAGCAGCTTCCAGCACTGCCTTGTAACCTGATACCGTGGCCATGGATGACAGAATATCCATTGACTGTGCCCTGGTGATTCTCGGAACCTGGTCCAGGGCCAGTATCGTCAGTCCCTGAAGCCGTGCTTTCTCAAGCCACAGCTTATTCGCGACAGGATTAAGGGTTGTACAAAGAATCTGTCCGTCGGTGAAAGATTTTATATCATCATTCAGCGGGGGATTGACTGTAAGCAGCAGGGCAGCCCTGGAGATGATTTCTTTCCTGTCAGCCAGAGTGGCTCCGGCAGCCTTATATTCGTCATCTGAAATGAATGCCCTCTCTCCCGCATGAAACTCAACCATCACCTCCATGCCCAGTTTTATCAATACTATGGTCTCGCAGGGGATTAATGCAACCCTGTTTTCGTTTCCGCTTTCCCTGAGAATTCCTGCGATCATTATTTTGGTTTTTGTTTTTTGTAGTTCTGGAATTACTTCTTCAACAGACTGGCAGCGGGTGCATCCAGCATCCATACCGTATGACCGGAATCAGGGTCAACCCTTGAGGCGGGATAGTGTTCCGATCCGGGTTTCTTTTCAACTATTTCAGACACGATCTTTGCTTTTTCCCTGCCTGTGACAATAAAACAGATTTTAGAAGAGTTGTTGATCAGCCTTCCGGTAGCAGTGATTCTTTTTTCTCCGGTTCCAGGTTTGACTGCCACCTCAAACAGACGTGAGGAGTTAAAGAGCTTTGTGTTGTCAGGGAAGATTGAAGCTGTATGTCCGTCACTGCCCAGACCGAGCAGCATAAGGTCAAACTGCGGTGTATCTTCAAACTCAGCTACATTTTCGCTGACCAGTTCCGAATACTGACGGGCTTCTGTTGCCGGATCATCCTCCCCTTTTATCCTGAAAATATTCGCATCAGGGATGGGGACATTCTGCAGAAGGCTTTCGTAAGCCATCCGGTAGTTGCTGTTACTGCTCTCGGGAGCGACACATCTCTCATCACCCCAGAAGACCAGGAGCTTTTCCCAGCCGACTCTTTCAGCATAATTCTCTGCCAGGTATCTGAAGATATATTCGGGTGTCGATCCGCCTGAAAGTGCGATAGTATAGAAGTGATCCGGTTCGATCCGGTCAAGATCTTTGATTAAAATTGCCGCAATTGCCTGAGCCAGGGCATCGAGGTCGGAAAACACTCTGACTGAATGTGACATATACAGGGTTAATCAGAATATAAAACTAATTATAATTCGCAATATACACCATCATCAGCAAGATTTTTACACGGGTATCTCCATGTCAGCTCCGGTTCTTCAATGAGTTCATCAGCTTTATCCGGTCCCCAGGTGCCAGCGGGATAACCGTAGACTGGAATGTCGTGATTGTTATCCCATGTTTTAATTACAGGATCAAGAAAATGCCAGGCAGCCAGAACCGCGTCTGAGCGTGTGTAAAGGGTGGTGTCACCGTTCATGCAGTCATGCAGAAGCCTTTCGTAAGCCTCAGGAATTCTCTCTGAGGCAAAATCGGAATAGTGGAAATCCATATTGACATTCCTTACATTAAACCCGGCTCCGGGTATCTTCATTCCGAATTTAAGAAGTATACCTTCGTCAGGTTGTATCCTTATTATAAGCTGGTTGCAGCCCTCGCATTCCCTGTTCTGAGAGAAGAGAGTATGGGGTGTCTCCTTGAAATGTACCACAGCCTCGGTGACCCGGGTGGGCAGTCTTTTTCCTGTCCGGATATAGAATGGTACTCCTCCCCATCTCCAGTTGTCAATATAGAATTTAAGGGCAGCAAATGTTTCCGTAATTGAAGACGGGTCAACATGCTCTTCTTCACGGTATCCCCTGATCAATTCTCCCCTGACATGGGCACCCGTGTACTGGCCGCGTATGGCCACACGCTGAACGTCTTCAGACTTGATGGGCCTCAGCGACTGAAAGACTTTTACTATTTCGTTTCTGATGGATGTTGAATCTATTGAGGATGGAGGCTCCATCGCAATAAAACCCGCCAGATGAAGAAGGTGATTCTGGATCATGTCACGCAGAGCACCGGCTCCTTCATAATAGGCTCCCCGCTTCTCAACTCCCAGAGTCTCCGAAGAGGTGATCTCCACATGGTGTACATAATTGCGGTTCCACAAGGGTTCGAAAATGCCGTTTGAGAAGCGCGTCACAAGAATATTCTGAACTGTTTCCTTACCCAGATAGTGATCTATCCTGTAAATCTGGTTCTCATTCCACTTTTCAAGCAGCCTGATGTTCAGCGCAGTGGCACTCTCATAATCATGTCCGAAAGGCTTTTCAATTATCATTCTCTTCCACCCGTCGCTCTCACTGTTTAACCCGTGCATGGCAAGGTTACCAGATATCTCAGTATACAGCTCCGGTGGCACAGAAAGATAGAAGAGGGTGTTACCCCCGATACCCACCAGAGTCCTGGTATTTGCCAGCGATGAAGTAAGATGTGCAAATGTTTCAGTTAATGACGGGTCGAGATCAATATACCTGAATGTATCTGCGAAATCCTTTATTCTGCTTTTATTCTTTTCTTCCGAAAAACTATCAACAGCAGCTCTCACCTCGGACTGATAAGCATCATCAGTGACCTTGCTCCTGCCTGTAGCCAGCACTGCATACCTTTCAGGAAGGAGGTCCTGGACGAAGAGCGAATAAAGCGCCGGAATGATCTTCCTCATGGCCAGGTCACCCCTGGCTCCGAAAATAACAAAAATCTGATTTTCAGGTCTTTTCATCACTATTCTTCGTGTTATTGCGGTCCTTACAGATATCTGGATTATTAACCATGGGGCCTTTACCGGTAAATATAGGATTTGCTTATGAAAAACCTGCTGTTAAGACAAATATAAGAAAAGAGAATATTGTGAATAGCGGTATGATCAATGTAATCGGTCAAACTTTTCAACGCCAGCCTTATTATACTCAATTTCTGATACTTACAATTATCAATGAATTCAAGAGTTGATTTATTATACATATGTATATAAATTAAACACAGAGTTTATCATTCTGATCTTGTTGCATTTATAATTTTATAAATTACTAAGTGTATATTATTTCAACAGCGTTGTTCAATTTCAGATATTGAAATTTCATTCTATTATATTGTATCTAAGCGTATTACATAGATTGGCATATTAATTGTAAAAGCAGTTCAAATCATTTTGCTGAACAGAAACAAAATTGCCAATATGAAAAACTTATTACTTTTTGCCGCCTTCCTGATGGTGATCCATACAGGTGTGACAACAGGACAAAAAAGCCAGAGTGAACCCTCTCAGAGCAGCCTGAACAGTGTCAGTGTGACAACTGCTCCGGAAACAGAGAGTCTGACAAGACTCTGGATCAATGGATTTGAGAGCGCAAATCCCGGAATGAAGGTGGAGGTGCTTCCTCTATCAAGCTCCCCTGAAGCTGACATACAGTTTGTTACAGGCAGCTCACTGACCCCGGGCAACAATGAATCTGCGTGGAAGATGGTTGTCGGACGCGATGTGATCATCCCTGTAATCAGTAAATCAAACCCTTATTTAAATGATGTTCTGCGTACTGGCATTTCCCCTGAAAAGTTTGCCGCCCTTATGACGGCTGAAGAGGGCTATACCTGGGGAAAGCTCCTCGGAACAACCAGCACAGCCCCAATAGCTGTCCTGGTGTCCGGAGATAATAATATCAATAAATATGTTGCACAGTTTGCAAATACCGGGGTTGACAATCTTCATGTCTCAAATGCCGCTTCTCCTTCCGCATTCATGGAAGCGATCAGCAGGGAGCCGGGAACCATAGGTTTCTGCAGATTGTCTGACATGACCGAAAAGAACGGCCAGGCTTTTATGGCTGGTTATCAGATCATTCCGATTGATGTAAATAATAACGGTCAATCAGATTACTTCGAGCAGTTTTACAGTGATTTCAGCAGCTTCAACAGAGGCGTTTATATAGGCAAATACCCAAAGACGCTGTGCAATAATATTTTTGCAATGGCTTCATCGCAGCCTGCCGGCGGTGCCGGATCGGCCCTGTTGAGATACATCCTGGCAGATGGGCAGCCGGCGATTGCCGCCAGCGGTTACACAGCCCTTGCCGAAGGTGAGGGACTAATCAGAAGAGAAGCGCTGACAGATCATCAGGCAGTAGCTGCCACGGGAAACAATGGCTCTCCCCTGCTGAGGTCGGCGATATGGATCCTGGCTGTGATTCTTGGGGTATCTCTGGTATCATATCTTATTTACCGCTATACGAAATCGGGTGTCAATGCCGGTTATATCAATGAGAATGCGCAGTCGGAAGCCTTCAGTGAAAAATCGCTTATCGTGCCCGGGGGCGTGCTTTTTGGCAGGAGCCATACCTGGGCGTTCATGGAGAAGGATGGAGCAGTCCGGGTAGGAATTGACGACTTCCTGCAACATGTCACAGGCACAATAACACGAGTAAGAATGAAATCTCCCGGAGAAAAGGTACTCAAGGGCGACCATATGTTTTCGCTGGTTCAGAAAGGGAAACAGCTTGACATACAATCACCGGTAAGCGGAACCATAACTTCAGTCAATGATAAACTGACAGTCAACACCAGTGTAATCAACAGCTCACCATTCAATGAAGGATGGGTATATACAATTGAACCTGACAACTGGATTCAGGAATCACACCTTATGGCAATGGCTGGCAAGTATATCGACCGGATAAAGGGGGAATTTACACAACTCAAGGATTTTCTTGCATCCCTGCCCGGTGTAAGCAGTGAAAGATATGCCAGCGTAGTCCTTCAGGACGGCGGTGAATTGAAAGACGGTTTACTGGAAGGGTTCGGACCGGAAATATGGGAAGAATTCCAGATTAAATTTATCGATACCCTTCACTGATGAGTGTTAATTGACATTCATTAAATAAGACAATATTAATCCCCTAATATATCCTGACTATGAGTATCGACAGAAGAGATTTCTTCAAGGTGCTGGGAGTCACAGGCGTTTCCCTTGCCACTGGCAAGCGTCTCAGTGCAGAACCGGCTCCGAAGAGTGAAAAAGAGTTTTACGGTATTTTATATGACTCAACCCGCTGTGCAGGATGCCAGGGCTGTGAGTTTGCCTGCGCTGAAGCCCACGGTCTGTCAGCCCCCAGTTTTGAGGATGTACCTGTTGCTGGCACAGAACGCAAGGCTGACGAAACCCGCCGTACAGTGGTTAATGCTTATCAGACCAGCAAAGGCGAAGTATACGTTAAAAGGCAGTGTATGCATTGCAGTGACCCGGCCTGCACCGCAGCATGCCTGACCAAGGCAATGTACAAGACAGAGGACGGACCGGTGATATGGCGCGGAAAGAAGTGTATGGGGTGCCGGTACTGCATGGTTTCCTGCCCCTTTGATGTTCCGAAATTTGAATATCTGAGCCCCAATCCTAAAATTATAAAATGCGACTTGTGCTTTGACAGGATGCAGGAGGGTAAGGTACCTGCCTGTGCGGAACAGTGTCCGACCGAGTCTCTGGTATTTGGCACCAGACGTGATCTCATTACAGAGGCACGGCGAAGGATAAATACGAACCCTGAGAACTACTATGACCACATCTACGGAGAGCATGAGGCTGGCGGAACAGGTTATCTGTACCTGTCACCTGTCCCTTTTGAGGAGCTGGGCTTCAATACCGGCATACAACAATCCTCCTACCCTGCCCTGACAAAGGGCTTCCTCTACGCCGTTCCTTCCATTTTCGTCCTCTGGCCGGCAATTTTGCTTGGACTGCAACAGGCAACAAAGAATAACCACTCTGAAGAAGAAGATGAAGATGAAAAATAACGTAAACGCTGTCACGGGCGAGATCAAAAAGCAAAATACCTGGAAATTTCTGCTAAGCGAGCTCAAGCCAAAAGGAAAGCTGCTGACTCCTTTCAATATTATATCTATCCCTGTTATTCTCACAGGCCTGGTTCTTATTGTAATACGATTCTGGAAAGGGATAGGTTCCATAACCAACCTTACACAGGAGGTGCCATGGGGGCTCTGGATAGGCTTTGACGTTGTAACAGGAGTGGCCTTCGCAGGAGGTGCTTACGTCATCACCTTTATGGTATACATCCTGAACATAAAAAAATATCACTCCATTGTCAGGGTTACAGTACTCAACGGTTTTCTTGCATACGTCTTTTATGCGGGGGCACTGCTTCTTGACCTGGGCAGACCATGGAACGTTGTCAATCCAATTATCGGTAACAGCTTTGGGACCAGTTCGGTGCTCTTCCTGGTGGCATGGCATTTCCTGCTTTACATGATCGCCGAACTGATAGAATTCTCTCCTGCAATTGCTGAATGGATCGGGGCAAAGAGAGCGCAGAAAATACTGTCCGGCATGTCACTGGGCGCGGTCATCTTTGGCATTACCCTCTCAACCCTCCACCAATCAGGACTGGGAGCACTGTTCCTTATGGCAAAGGATAAAATACATCCGCTCTGGTATTCGGAGTTCATCCCTATCATGTTCTTTGTGTCAAGTATTTTCGCGGGATTGTCAATGGTGATTTTTGAGGGCTCAATCAGCCAGAAAGTCTTTTTCGACCAGATAAGTGAAAAGAATCATAAGGCTCACAACAGCATTCTTCACAGCCTGTCGAAAGTATGTGCCGTCACCATGTTTGCCTACTTTACGCTGAATGTGCTGGTTTTTGTTCATGAGAAACGCTGGGGACTGCTGAACTCGCCGATGGGATACTGGTATCTCACAGAGATGCTTGGCTTCGTGTTAATGCCAATGATCCTTTTCTTCTTCAGCTACAGAAAACAAAATATCCCGCTCATAAAGACAGCCTCTGTCATCACAATGATAGGTATTATCATCAACAGGTTGAATATAACCGTCATAGGCTTTAAGTGGGATGCCGTGCATCATTACTATCCCTCATGGATGGAAATAACAGTTACCCTGGCAGTGATCTTTACTGAGTTATGGATTTTCAGGTGGGTCATCAGAAGGATGCCGGTATTGCGGGAAGCTCCGGGATGGAGTAATGAAAAGCAACAGTAAAACTGAATATAAAAATTATTGATTAATAACATAAACTTCACAACCATGGACGGATTTACATACCATAACCTGTTTGCGACCAAGGGTATCGAGTATATCATTATTATCGCATTCCTCCTGCTCATAATTCCCTTCTGGATGCTGTTAAACAGGCCTCTGACAGTTCCCAAAAAGCTCAGAAACGCATTCAGAACACTGTCTGCATCCATTCTGCGAATACCGCAGGGGATCTTTTTCAGTAACAATCATACCTGGGCACATATGCAAAAATCGGGAGACGCCAGGGTCGGACTTGATGATCTCCTGCTCCATCTTACCGGGCCTGTGAAACTGACTATGATTAAAAGTGCGGGTGCAACAGTGAGAAAGGGAGAGCCTGTCTCCGAGATCGGTAATGAGGGCAGGAAACTCATAATTGCATCCCCTGTTTCAGGAGAGATTGTTACAGTCAACAAAATTGTGGAAAATGACCCGTCAGTAATGAACAGTGATCCTTATGGCAAAGGCTGGATATACAGCATCAGGCCATCTGAATGGGTTGCGGAGGCCAGCGGTCTTCACTTTGCTGCGGAAGCCCGTTCCTGGTCCGGTAAAGAGCTTGACAGGTTCAGGGATTTTGTTGCGCATTCAGTTAACAGATATACCCCGGAGGTACAACCTGTTTACCTTCAGGATGGAGGTGAACTGATTGACAATCCACTTGCCGCAATGCCTCAGGAAGTATGGAACGATTTTCAGGAAGAGTTTTTAAAATGAGTCTCTGACCCTTCCCTACCTTGTACTGAAAAGAGTTTTTTTGTATTTTGTAGAAAATTTAAACAACGGTGTAATCATCATTCCTGCAACCGGATGATAATTACACCTGTTTTCCGTACAGGTAAAACTAAGCATCATGGCACAGCCAGAGGTGAAGAAGAACAGCAGGAACTCAATAAGCACAATTATCCGTCAGTACCTTGGCCTCCGTTCAACTATTTACGGACGGGTGGTTATGATAATCACCCTTGCTGTGGTTATACTGTTTGTGATATTCCTTGCGCTCTTCAGAACAGTTTTTGCAAATTATTTCAACATTGTGCTGAAACAAAGTGGTAACAATGTCGGTATGGTTGTCGAAGGGGCTTTGTACAATTCTATGCTCACGAACGACGAACGATCCCTCCAAAGCACTATTGACCTTATGAACACCATGCCGGGGATAGAGGATGTCAATCTCTATGATGAAAAGGACAACCTGGCCTATTCATCCTTTTCACCCGATGAACAATCTCACAGCAACCCTGACTGTATAACCTGCCATACTGATCTCGGTACCATGTTTTCAAGAAAGGAACGGAGTTACAGGATCATTGATGAAAAGAGCGACTGCAGCATGAATCCGAACCAGAAAGGACAGAGACAGATGCTGATCAGAAGGCCTGTCCTCAATGAAATGTCGTGCTACACTGCCTCATGCCACGCTCACAGTGAAAATGACGAGGTCCTTGGATCCCTGATTATCAGGTTGCCGCTTAATGAGCTCGATAACGCACTGAAAAAATCATCAACTGAGTTTCTCCTTGTTGCTCTTCTCACCACAATTTTAATAGTCGCAACATTCATCTATTTCACCAGAAAAAGGATTAAGGATCCGCTTAACAGTTTAATCAAGGCAAGCGAGGCGGTCTCAGCAGGGGAGCTCAAAACAAGAATTGATCTGCAACCCGGCCTGCTTGATGATATGCAGAAGGTATCGCTTGCATTCAATAATATGCTTGATCACATTGACAATGCCACCAATGAGCTCGAGAACTGGTCCAAGCAACTTGAATACAAGGTGCAGAAGAAATCAGAAGAACTCTCCGAAGCCCAGAATGAACTGATTAACGTTGAAAGAATTGCTTCACTGGGTAAGCTTTCATCATCGGTGGCTCATGAGATCAATAACCCCCTCTCCGGCATCCTGGTTTATACGAAGCTTGTGTATAAACAGCTTGACAGCCAGGATCTCACTCCTGCAAGGAAAGAAAACATTCTTCGTCAGCTCAAACTTATTGAGAGTGAGACAAAGCGGTGCGGTGATATTGTGAAGGGGCTTCTCGATTTCTCACGTAAAGACCAGGATGATTTTGAGGAAAAAAACCTTAACGAGATCGTGAAGGGTACCTATGAATTCATGACGCATCACATTAAAATTGCCAACATAAGTTTCATTGCTGATTTTGACGCCCGCGATGATCTGATTTTTTGCAGTCCGGGCCAGATAAAACAGGCCTGTGTTGCTCTTCTGGTCAATGCATCCGAGGCGATTGGAGACTCCGGTGAGATAGTTATCCGGACAAAAAATCCTGACAGTAATACTGTCAGGCTGGAAATTTCCGATAACGGATCAGGAATCTCTCCTGACGACATTCCTCATATATTCGAGCCATTTTTCTCCACGAAACGGGATGCCAGGGGAATTGGCCTCGGGCTTGCAATTGTACACGGCATAATTCAGAACCATGGTGCAAAGATCGAGGTGAACTCGACTTTGGGCAAAGGAACCACCATATCAATCAATTTCCCTTTGAGAAAAGCTTAATCTGAAAAATGATGGCAGAGAAAATTTCCATACTGATAGTTGATGACGAAGAATCGGTCAGAGATTCATTGCATAACTGGTTTATAGAAGACGGTTATGATGTTGAGCGTGCTGAGAACGCAAAAAATGCCCTGCTGATGCTTGAATCCAGAAAATTTGACATTATCCTGGCAGACATAAAAATGCCTGGCATGGACGGGATGGAGATGCACAGAAGGATAAGAGCCCTGAACAGTGATACAATAGTGATTATAATGACTGCTTTTGCCTCTGTTGATACGGCAGTTCAGGCACTGAAGGATGGTGCTTTTGATTATGTAACAAAGCCTTTTGATCCAGATGACCTCTCACATCTTATCCGTAATGCAGCAAAACAAATATCTCTGAGAGCAGAGAATGAAGCCCTGAAAAGAAAGGTCTCCACACTCGAGGATATTGACGATATTATCGGGCAAAGCGAGGCAATCAGGAAGGTGCTGAAACAGGTTGAGAGTGTTGCGCAATCAAACTCTTCAGTAATTATTACCGGTGAAAGCGGGACCGGCAAAGAATTGATAGCCCGGGCCATACATTCCAATTCTGCAAGGAAGTACTTTCCGTTGATAAGTGTGCATTGCGGCGCCCTGACTGAAAGCCTCCTTGAAAGCGAATTGTTCGGACACGAGAAAGGGGCTTTTACAGGAGCTATGTTCAACCGCAAGGGCAGATTTGAAATGGCTGACGGAGGAACAATCTTTCTTGACGAAATAGCTACAATATCGTCCAAAATGCAGGTTGAGCTTCTCCGGGTCCTTGAAACAAAAAGCTTCGTACGTGTTGGTGGCAATAAGGAGATCGCCTCTGATTTCAGAGTTATTTGTGCCACAAACAGGGATTTAAAGAGTATGGTAAAAAGCGGAAACTTCAGGGAAGATCTTTTTTACAGGCTGAATGTGGTCAATATTGCAATTCCTCCCCTGCGTGAAAGAACCGAGGATATACCATTGCTGGTAAATCATTTCATTGAAAAATACTGCACCTCAATGAGCCGTGACATGATCACCATTGAGCCTGCCGCACTGAAGCATCTTGAAAACTTTGAGTTTCCCGGAAATGTTCGTGAGCTTGAGAATATGATTGAACGGGCAATAGTAATCGGTAACGGAAGGGAGATAAAGCTCAGGGATCTCCCGATGGGTAAAGAAGCCATAAACAGCTCTGTGGAAAGTCTTGATGAACTTGAAAAAAGGCACATTGAAATGATCCTGAACAAATACTCATGGAATGTTTCGCGCTCAGCCAAGGCTCTCAATGTTGACAGAGTGACGCTTTACAACAAAATCAAGAAATATAACCTGAAACAGCAATAATAAGTGCTTAAGGCTCTTTGCGATTGAAAGAGTGTTCGATAATATTGGTAGCATGCGGGCCTTTTGAGAAAGATTTTCTGAAAAAGATCGCCCAGTCGGCTGAGAAAGAGTTCCGCATCCCTGTTACATTTGAAGAAAATCACGTTGACCTTACTCCTTTTTATAATCCGGGAAGACGTCAATACGATGGGAATAAGCTTCTGTCTTTTATTTCCAGCTGTTCAGTGAATGAAGGCACCAAGGTGATTGGCCTCTTCAGGGTGGATCTTTTCATTCCAATTCTTACTTTTATATTCGGACAGGCAATGCTTAACGGGCGCTCCGCGATTGCTTCAATCTACAGGCTCAGGAACGAAATGTATGGTCTTAAAAAGAATGAGGCACTGCTTCTTTCACGGGCAACCAAGGAGGTGATACATGAGCTTGGTCACAACTTCGGCCTTATACACTGCCATGTTCAGACCTGCGTGATGAGGTCAAGCACGTATGTCGAGGATATAGACCAGAAAAGTCATACTTTCTGCCCGGGATGCAGGGAGACGCTTGATAAAATATAAAAAAAAGAGTCCCGTTTTGCGGGACTCTCTGTACCTTAAATCAAGGCTTAATTTGCTTTAAATCCGAACATTATTGCAACGCAACCGCTTGCAGGAAGTTCATTCCTGGTGCCGAAGGTTGTTACCTTTACTATTATCTTCAGCTGCTGGCTGGCTTCAAGCTTGAAATCCCAGATACCGCTCATTTCGCTTTCCTTGTTTGAATAGAGGAGCTTTCCGGTTGCATCAAGCACTGAGAACTCAACAGGTGGCAGGCCATCAGCACCGCATATTACCACACGGTATTCAAGGTCCGAATAAAAAGTCTTGTACAACTCAGCCTCCTCGCCCTCGACCAGAACGGCTGCATGGTAGTTACCATCGTGAAGATAAGCCCCTAGCTCTTTTTTACAGAGTGACTTGGCAAACCCTTTGCACTGTGCATTCGCTTCTCCTGATGTTATCAGGGAAAGGAGCACCGTTACCAGTAATATCTGTACCAGCTGTTTCATCGGACTCTATTTTACGTATACGTTTCTTATCTCACCAACCTTCGCTTTAATTGCCAGGAATGTGTCTTGCTGCATTGCTGAAAGGGCCGCCCCGGTGATCTCTGTCACACCTGTCTTGTCATCATATTTTGTTGCGGACGGGGTTGTTGAGCGTTCAACCTTGTCATATATAGTTTTCAGCTCACGGATAGGCCCCAGGAGTTCCTGAATGGCTGTGTTGTCATTGTAGGTTTCGAGCAATCTGATAAGATCGTCAACAGACATTTTCTGATCAGCAATGGTTCCAACCAGTTTATTCCCTTTAAAGTTCTTCATATCAACCATATGTGTCGATATATAAAGTCCTTCAAGAAATCCGCCTGCAATAATTGTGGCTGCAACAGCATGCTGTTCATCATCCTCAAGATAAGCCTGTGAGTTCAGGAATGTCTCCGAGACTATTTCCATGATAACATCACGGTTATTAATGTTCTGTTCCAGCTTCTCAATTGTCGTCTCGTCAATGGCATCTATAATTCCCAGTCCGGTAGCCATATCTTCAGCAGCCTGCATAAAATTGACGAGCAATGATGTCTCGTCATACATACTGGCAAAGCTGAGGTCACACACATAAATACCGAGGTTCAGAGCCATGCTCTTGCTGGTGGTATAGTTACTTTTATTTTCAACTGGATTGAGCAGCGTAGCATCAAACTTAGCCCCTGCTTCTTTTATCAGCTGAGCTACCTCAAGCGGAGTCGGAAGGGCGTTAAATACCTTTTCCGCGCTTTTAATTTGCTCCATCGTTTGCTCATCAGCGCTGATATTATCCTCCTTTTCCTTCGCTGCATCCCCCTTGGTTCTTCCTTTGCATGATGTGGCAGCCAGACAGATCAGGAGAGCTGTCACTCCCAATATCAATGGCAGAATTTTACGCTTACTGTTCATAATGATTATTGTTTTAGTGTTCACAGGCTTTTATCCGACCAAATTACCAATTATTTTTTATTAATCAAATGTGCCCTTAAGTTATTATTAGACATAAATTTGTTCAAAATTTTCAATAATGTTAAAGTCCGAAAAGAAGCTGGCCGAGCTGAACAAAATACTCACCAACGGAAAGTATAACGAGATAAATGACAGGATTAGTATACTCCGCTCCGAAGAACCGTTTGCAGGAGCAGTAAGTTTACTGGCTGATTTCTACGATAAAACTAAAGATGAAGGTCTTAAACTCCTCATATCGGAGTTCTTTTATGATATGAAGGAGAGATCCTGCCGTGCAGAAGTGATCGATTCAATCGCCGCTGTAACCAAACCGGCCTCAAAAGCCATGCTGGCCTCATCATGCTGGCAGTCCGGCCTGGACTATTCGGATCATGCCGTTGCGCTGGCCGGAATCTTCAGTAATAGTGATTATATAACTTCGCTCGAATGTTTCACTGTCCTGGAAACCTGCTCCGGCACGATCAGCAGTGCTGACAAATCATCAATAATAAGCAGACTTGAGAAGTTGACCGATACTTATGATGCTGCAAAGCAGAAGCTTGCAAGGGAACTGATAGCTGTTCTGCGAATTGACTAAATATAAGAGCTGTAATGCTTCATGAACTGTGAACGCTCGAACAGCGAAGGGTTGTCAATGTTCCGGTAGTTCAAAAGTCCCCTGAAATCGCTTATACTGCTGAACTCTTTGGCATTCATCCATTTGCGTATAGCTTCATTTATTTCTGTTATTACGGTGAAGCCTCTCTTGTAGAGAGCTGAGCACACCTGGACTGTCGTGGCGCCTGCAAGCAGGTATTTGATAGCATCTTCACCCGTATAAACCCCTGTTGATGCAGAGATGTCCATCTTTATGTTCAGGGCACTTACCATGCCCACCCATCGAAGTACATAACGCCGTTCAGCGGGATTGGAGAGTACGGATGCCGGAACTACGGAGAGATTGTTAATATTGAAATCAGGCTCATAGAACCGGTTAAAGAGTACCATTCCCGATGCACCGTGATTATGGATCTGCATGGCGAAATTCAGCAGGTTTGAAAAGCGAAGCCCGATCTTAACACTGACAGGTATCGTCAGTTTCTTCTTCAGACTGTCAATGATCTTAAAATAGACCGCCTCAGCCTCAGTTGCCGTCTGATGCATGTCAACGGGCATGAAGAAGATATTGACTTCAAGAGCGCTTGCGCCTGCTTTTTCTATGTCCACCGCAAAATCCGTCCATCCTTTGGGAGAGAAACAGTTTATGCTGGCAATGACAGGGATCTTTACACTCTTGCGTGCCTTGGCCACCAGGTCAAGATATGTATCCACACTGTTTGTTCTTGTATAATACAGGAGATAATCATCAGCTTCAGGATAAGACTCCTTTGATGAAAGCGATGTGGCCAGGGAAACTATCTGCTCCTCGAAGAGAGATTTAAGAACTACGGCACCGGCACCGGCCGCCTCAGCCTCCCTGATTGAATCAACACTGGAAGTAAAATTTGAACTCCCTGCAATAACCGGGCTTTTTAGTTCCAGTCCAAGATATCGTGTGGCTATTGACGTCATTTTATATTTTTATTCGTTCCCCAAATATAAGTGTTCCAACCCTGATTATGGTGCTTCCTTCTTCAACAGCAATGCGCCAGTCGCCGGACATCCCCATAGAAATTTCTTTAAACGAGCTGCTGGTGCTGAAGCATCTCTGGCGGGTGTCAGCAAACAGCCGGGCAAGAGATCTGAATTCTGAACGCACCCTGTCTCTGTCGTCTGTGAATGATGCAATACCCATCAGGCCACATATCCTTACCCTGGAAAATGATCCGGCTACAGTCGCCCAGTCTGTCTCTTCAATTTCCTTTATGCTGAAACCCGTCTTGGTCTCCTCCGGTGCTATATGGACCTGCAGCAGACAGTCAATAATCTTTTCCTGCCTGCCGGCATCACTGTCAATCATTCCGAGAAGCCTGATGGAATCAACCGATTCGATCATTGACGCTGCTGCAACTGCCTGTTTGACTTTGTTTGACTGAAGATGCCCGATAAGGTGCCAGTTTATGCCTTCAGGAAGCATCGCTTTTTTTGAGGCCAGTTCCTGCACACGGTTCTCTCCGAAAGTGTGAAGACCTGCATTAAAGGCTTCAAGCACCTCCTCAGGACTTCGTGTTTTTGAGACGGCAACGATTTTAACGTTACCGGGAAGATCCCTGACCAGTGAGCTTATGTTGCCGGAGATACTGTTCATCATTCAGGTGACAGACAAGATGACTGTCAGTCCAGTTTGTGTATTACCAGGCCGCTGCGCAGCTTAGGCTCAAACCATGTCGTTTTGGGCGGCATAATGTTACCGGTATCGGCTATGGTGATCAGCTGCTTCATTGAGACAGGATAAAGGGCAAATGCCACTTTCATATCGCCACTGTCAACGCGCCTCTTCAGTTCACCCAGACCGCGAATGCCTCCTATGAAGTCAATGCGTTTTGAACGTCGCAGATCCTGGATGTCAAGCAGCGGGCCAAGTACCTTATCTGTAAGTATGGTGACATCAAGTATGCCGATAGGGTCATCATCATTATAGGTACCCGGCCTGGCAGTGAGACTATACCATCTGCCATTTAGGTACATTGCGAAGTCATGCAGCTTGCGTGGCCTGTATGTCTTTGATCCTTTGTCTTTTATAATGAAATTCTCCTCAAGCCTGGTAATCAGCTGTTCGGCGGTCTGTCCGTTAAGGTCCCTGATTACACGGTTGTAGTCAAGTATCTCAAGCTGGTTATCAGGGAAAATTACTGCAAGGAAATAGTTATACTCTTCATCGCCCCTGTGCGAAGGATTCTTTTCGCGCCTTTCCTTTCCCACCAGTGCCGCGGCTGCAGTGCGGTGATGCCCGTCGGCAACATACATGAAGGGTACTTTAACAGTAAAGAGCTGTTCAATCTGGTTAACCAAAATCTCATCCCTGATAACCCAGAACTGGTGACCAATCCCGTCTTCAGCCACAAAGTCATATTCAGGCTTTTGTTTTTTGACAACACGGTTGACAATCCTGTCAATCTCTTTCACTGCAGGATAAGCAAAAAATACGGGCTCAATATTGGCATTGTTCGTTCTGACATGTACCATCCGGTCTTCCTCCTTGTCAGGACGTGTCAGCTCATGTTTCTTAATTATCCCGTTGAGGTAATCGGACACTGCTGCTGCACCAACAATTCCATACTGGGTGCGCCCCTTCATCGTCTGGGCATAGATATAAAAGCATGGTTTCTCATCCTGAATGAGCCAGCCGTTTCTCTGCCATAAGGTAAAGTTTTCAAAAGCTTTGCGATACACCTCTTCGGAATGGACGTCGGTGCCTTCCGGCAGATCAATCTCAGATTTGGTGATATGCAGCAGCGATTTTTCCTTCCCCCTCGCCATTACCGCAGCCTCTTCTGAATTCATTACGTCATAGGGGAGGCAGGCGATCTCCGATGCCAGTCCGGCCGGCGGTCTGAGCCCCCTGAAAGGTTTAACAACAGCCATTATAACAGTTAGTGTAAGTTTCTATTTAGGTTTGTTTACTCTGAAGGTTTCGTCCCCGGAAGCGAAAAAAGAAACGATCTGACGTGCTGCAGCAACGCCGGCATTGATGTTGGCCTCTTCCGTCTGCGCGCCCATCTTCTTGGGAGTGAAGAAGTAACGTCCGGGGTATTTCGAAGCAAAGAGTTCAGAATTGTCAGGAGCGATATCTGAAAGATACTTCATGTCAGTTCTCTTTTCCATCATTGCAGCAAGCTCAGCTTCGTTTATAACCTCCTTACGGGCGGTATTGACCAGAACGGCTCCCTTAGGCATCAGTGACAACAGCGTCTCCCCGATGGAGTTTTTGGTCATGTCGTTTGCAGGAAGATGGAGTGAGATGTACTGGCAGGAGGAATAAAGTTCTTCGAGAGAATCAACAGGGGTGATGCCTGCTTCGAGAATGGCCTTCTTATCAACGAATGGATCGAAGGCATAAGCCTTCATTCCGAAGCCTGCTGAAATCCGTGCCATGCATTTCCCGACATTACCGAAGGCATGCAGGCCAAGTGTCTTGCCCAGCAGCTCTGACCCGGTCTTTCCATCGAAGCCGCCACGGGCTGAAAAGAGCATCATCCCGAACGCCAGCTCGGCGACAGCATTTGAATTCTGTCCCGGTGTGTTCATAGCTACTATATTACGGGCAGTGCAGGCATTAAGATCAAGGTTGTCATAACCGGCACCTGCCCTCACCACGATCTTCAATCCGGGTGCGGCAGCAATGACGGCGGCATCAACCAAGTCGGACCGTACGATCAATGCATCGGCGCCGGCAATGGCAGCCTGGAGCTCCTGCGGCGTCTTGAATTTCTCAAGCAGGGCAAGGGTATGGCCACCTTTCTCAACCACCTCACGGATCTGCGTAATCGCAACAGATGCAAAAGGCTTTTCAGTGGCAACTAATATCTGCATGTTAGCTGTTTTAGTATTTGTTTTCAAATTCCTTCATGCATTCCACCAGCGCCCTGACACTTTCAAGCGGCAGTGCGTTGTAGAGAGAAGCACGGAAACCGCCCACTGAACGGTGTCCCGGAATACCTACCATGCCCTTTGATTTGGCAAAGGAGGAAAACTCGTTCTCCAGCTCCTTATAATTATCAGCCATTACGAAACATACATTCATCAGCGACCTGTCTTCATGATCTGGCACGGTGGCAGCAAATAGTTTATTGCGTTCGATCTCGCCATAGAGCAAGGCTGCCTTCTCCTCGTTGATTTTTTGCATAGCCTTTACCCCACCCTTCTGGACGAGCCATTCAAGGGTCTTGGCAGCAGCAAATACAGGCAGCACCGGCGGTGTATTGTACATTGATTCCTTTTCAATATGCGTCTTATAGTTCAGCATGGTGGGTATGGGCCTCGTAACCTTGCCAAGCACATCATCCTTAATGATCGCAAAGGTGACACCGGCAGGTGCCAGGTTTTTCTGCGCCCCACCGTATATGATTGAATATTTTGAAACATCAACCGGGCGGCTGAAGATATCAGATGACATATCGGCCACAAGTGGTACTTTAACATCAGGGTCTTTCTTCAGTTCGGTACCGAAGATGGTGTTGTTGGTGGTGATGTGGAAGTAATCTGCATCAGTCGGAACAACATAATTCTTTGGAATATAATTGAAATTTCTGTCTTTTGATGATGCCACTTCAATGACCTCACCGAAGATTTTAGCCTCTTTCAGGGCTTTTCCTGCCCATTCACCGGTGTTGAGGTAGGCGGCTTTTTTCTCTAGCATGTTCATCGGCACCATCGCGAACTGCAGGCTTGCCCCGCCACCCAGGAATATGACTGAATAGCCTGATGGTACTTCGAGCAGCTGTTTAACCATTGTGACAGCCTGTTCCATGACGCCTACAAATTCCTTGCTGCGATGTGAAACCTCCATGATCGAGAGCCCTGTTCCGGCAAAATCCTTTATTGCTTCAATCACCTTCTCATTCGTATATTCAGGCATGATTGAAGGCCCGGCATAAAAGTTGTGCTTTTTCATTTTCAGTGAATTTATTTTTTTGTTTGTGCTGTATTCTATTCCAAATCTACACAATTAAGTTCAACTGTGCTGTAGTGCTATTCACTAAAGAGCGACCAGACTGCCATTACGCAAAACGGGAATTATTCCTGTCACGTCAAAGGTATGGCAGTATCGGATACAATCATCCAGGCCCTTGTCTCTCAGTCTTGATCTCTGGGCAGCTTTCTCCACATAACCTGTAAGATCTCCCTCGGCCATTTTCCATAAATCCGTGGCAGCATGGACCGCATCGCAGCTTGTGGTAAATCTCCCGGTCGCAAGAAGCCTGGCAGCAATAGCACCTGAGCAGACAGCATCCTCAAGACTGAAACGCTTCTTCCACCCTGCACAGACAATGATCACCTTCCTGTTCTGCTCTGCCAGCCAGCTGCACAGTGCGGTGATGTTCAGATAAGCCCCGATTACCACCTCATGACACTCTGAAGCCATCTTCATTATACCCGTTCCGTTGGTGGTGCTGTAGGCTACAACCTTCCCCCCTATTTTCTCAGGAGTAAAGTTGAAGGGTGAGTTGCCGAAATCGGCAAAGTCAAGCACAAAGCCGTCACGCTCAGCGGCAAGCAGGTATCCTTTGTTTTTCATCTCCCTGGCTTCCTCAACCGTGGCCACCGGTATTATTTCGCGGACACCGTTGGCAAAAGCAGTGCATATGGAGCTTGTGGCCCTGAGGATATCTACTATCACTACCACAGCTTCCCTGTCGGAATGTGCTTCAAATATTGCGGGTGAAAAGCATATCTCAAGGCTGTTCTGTGTCATTACTGAAACGTTGAAAGAAAATGATTACTATTTCCTGAAGAAAGGCAGGGCTGCAACCTTTGCCCTGAGATCCTTACCCCTGACACGAATGAATATTTCAGTGTCTGTTTTACAGAAGTTCTTATTCAGGTAAGCCATTCCGATCCCCTGTTTAAGCATGGGGGACATTGTTCCGGAAGTCACTTCGCCAATGACATTTCCCGAGGCGTCAACAACTTCATAATGTTGTCTTGGAATACCCTTATCGATCATCACGAAGCCTTTCAGACGTCTCTCTGTACCTTCCTCCTTCTGTTTAAGGAGCAGGGCTTTATCCACAAATTCCTTTTCCGGAACGAATTTGGTTATCCATCCCAGGCCGGCCTCAATTGGCGATGTACTGTCATTGATATCATTACCGTAGAGACAGTATCCCATCTCAAGGCGGAGTGTGTCCCTGGCACCAAGGCCAACAGGTTTGATGCCAAACTCTTCGCCGGCTTTGAAAACTGCCTCCCAGAGACGGTCAGCGTCAGCATTTTTTATATATATCTCACATCCTCCGGCACCGGTGTAGCCTGTGGTCGAAAATATAACATTATCAATACCGGCAAACTTCAGTACCTTGAAGGTATAGTACTCCATGTCGGTAACATTTTCTGCCGTAAGCTTTTGCATAGCCCTCAGTGCAAAAGGTCCCTGAACGGCAAGCTGGGCAGTCCAGTCTGAGGCGTTATGCATTTCTTTCTCCGGGCCGGCAGAAATACCGAAGCGGGCTGCATTCTTTACACACCATTCCCAGTCCTTGTCAATGTTCGCCGCATTAACGACAAGAAGGTATTTCTCAGCGTTAAACCGGTAAACGAGCAGGTCATCCACAATACCTCCACTTCCGTTAGGAAAACAGGTATACTGTACCTTACCGTCAGTCAAAGCTGAAACATCATTTGAAGTGATATATTGAATAAAATTGAAGGCATGCGGGCCATTTACCCAGAACTCACCCATGTGAGAAACATCAAACACACCAATCTTTTCCCTTACCGTGATATGCTCCTCAGTGATACCGGCATATTCAACCGGCATATTGTATCCGGCAAAGGGTATTATCCTGGCTCCCAACGCCTCATGAAACTTTAGAAATGGTGTGTTTTTCATTGCAATGGATTTTGTATTCTGAACAAATGTATCATATTTCAACCGATAAAAACCTGCAATAAATCATTTTTGACAATGCCTGTTTTTACTTAATTGCCGTGCTATAGTTCATTATATTTATATTTGTACCGGAGACAAACCTGAACCAATGGAATATAAGGCATTTAATCCCGATTACCTGCTGAACATAAGCGGAGGAGAAACTGCGATAATGGAAGAGATAGTTACAATATTCCGCAACCAGTTGCCTGAATTCATCACGGAGATGAAAACTCTCCTTGGAAACGGCAAGTACCATGAGCTGGGACTCCTGGCGCATAAGGCAAAGGGTTCTGTGACTGTCATGGGGATGGATGAAACCTCAAAAATGCTGAAGACCTTTGAGCTTCAGGCAAAAGCAGGTGAACAGAAAGAGAAATATCCGGATTATATTTCTGATTTTGAAAGAGATGCAGCCACCGTACTGGCAGAGATAGATCATTTTTTAAGCACAAAAAAGTGATCTGACATGGTGCTTTCAGAAAGGTTTGACGGGATAGAGATTATCAGTTTCAGTGTTGACCGGCTCAACGCAAACAATGTAGGCGTTATCAAGCCTGTTATTTTTAAGTTATTTGAAACACCCTATACAAGGGTAGTGGTTGATCTCAGCGGTGTCGATTATCTCGACAGCTCTGCCTTTGCAATGTTTCTTCACCTCCTCCGTGTCGCAAGGTCAAATTACTGTACTTACAGGATCTGCGGGCTTACCCCGCGCGCCGCCGAACTTTTCGAAATGCTTCAGCTCCATCAGGCGCTGGATATTTATACTGACCGGGAAGCCTGCCTCACCAGCTTTCAAAAGCCCGGACCTTCTTAGGTAATCGATGTCCACGGGGCAGCCAGCAAATAATTTGCGGCTTTTTACGTTCTTGTAATACTTTATACCTCTGTTACTGCTGTTATAAGACGCCTCCGGGATGAATGAGAAGATACTTAACACTCTGATGCATCTGTTTGCCATCATTGCGCCTGCACAGGGCAGTGAGACAGACAGACGCAAGGTGGTTGAGGCATTTCTCAGGCCCCAGCTCAATCAGGAAGGCGTCGATGCCTACCTGAAGATATTTGACAATTATTACGATGAGGCTCAGGAGAGACTTAAGAAAGGAAATGAAGCCAGAAGGAATGCTGCCATCTCTGTCAGGATCATCAAGATCTGTTTTGATATAGGGGCGCAACTCACCCTCAACCAGAAAATCATTGTACTGGTGCAGCTTCTCGAATACTGCCGGTCAGACGAAGCAGTAGTGAGCAACACCGAGCTTGAGTTCATAATCACGGCAGCTGAAGGATTTAATGTCAACCGTGACGATTACGATCTTATTCAGCAGTTTGTGCTGTCAAAGAGGTCTGAAGTACCTGAATCGTCACAGATACTTATCATTGACAACGAACGCAGGCATAAATATGCAAAGACCCGGCATATCATCAATACGTCATTCAAAGGCCAGGTAAGAGTTCTCAACCTGCCTCAGGCTGACATGCTCTTTATCAAATCTTTCGGTACGGGCGAATTACTGCTCAGCGGCCAGCTGAGGCACGAAGACAAGGTTTATCTCTTTGAGAGGGGCGCCTCACTGAAATATCTGAGCAGCAAGCCTATATACTACTCGGAAGTGATCAGACAGTTCCTCGATGAGAGCGTCCTGGCCTCCAGGGTGGTTTATGAGGTGAAGGACCTTGAGTACAAGTTCAAGGGAGGATACGTCGGGCTTCACAAGATGAGCTTCGCCGAGGAATCAGGAAGGCTTGTCGGTATCATGGGTGCCTCGGGAGCCGGAAAGTCGACTCTCCTGAGCGTGCTTAACGGAATCAATAAACCGGATGCCGGTGAGGTGCTGATTAACAAAGTAAATATTCATAACGAGCCAGATAAAGTTAAAGGACTGATAGGTTTTGTATCCCAGGATGACCTCCTGATAGAGGAGCTGACCGTATTCGATAATCTGTTTTACAATGCCAAACTCTGTTTTGGCAACCTTAAGGATGCCGAGATCTCTGCCAGGGTGGAAAATGTACTCCACAGCCTGGGGCTTTATGATATCAAGGATATGAAGGTCGGAACACCGCTGAATAAAAAGATCTCAGGAGGCCAGCGTAAACGACTGAACATTTCCCTCGAACTGATCAGGGAACCTTCTATCCTCTTTCTCGACGAACCTACCTCCGGACTATCATCACTTGACTCTGAGAATATACTTGACCTGCTAAATGATCTCAAACTTAAGGGCAAACTTATTTTTGTGGTCATCCATCAACCGTCATCAGATATCTTCAAGATGTTTGACAGGCTCATCTTTCTTGATACCGGCGGTTACATGATTTACTACGGGATACCTGTAGGTTCAATCGGCTACTTTAAGGACCGTATGCAGCTTCCCAAATACAATGACAGCGAATGTCATGCATGCGGCAATGTCAATCCGGAACAGATTTTCAGCATTGTTGAATCAAAGGTGCTCGACGAGTTCGGGCGCCCGACAAAGACGAGGAAAATATCACCTCCTGAATGGAATGCTTTTTATAATTCCCGAAACGAAGAAGCGCCGCCCCCGCCCGGAACCGGTAACGGAATCCCGGAGATCACACTCAAGACACCAAACAAGTTCAAACAATTCCTGGTATTCGTCACCCGCGATATACTGGCCAAACTATCTGACAAACAATATCTTGTTATCACCCTTCTGGAAGCTCCCGTACTGGCTCTGTTCCTTGCCTTCATCATCCGCTATTTTGATGAGAGTGCCGGCAACCCGGCCTATTCACTGATGCAGAACAGCAACCTGCCCGTGTACATATTCATGTCGGTGATAGTGGCAATCTTCATGGGCCTTACAGTCAGTGCCGAGGAGATAATAAAAGACAGGAAGATACTCCGTCGTGAAGCTTTTCTCAACCTCAGCTGGAACAGCTATCTCATCTCAAAGATCAGCGTTCAGTTCCTTATCTCTGCAATACAGGCTGCCATGTTTGTCGCGGTTGGCAACTCAATTATCGGTATAAAGGGAATGTGGTTTGAATACTGGCTTGTACTGTTCAGCTGCTGGGCTACATCAAATATGATGGGACTGCTCATCTCCGACAGCTTCAAGACCGTTGTCACTATTTATATTCTTATTCCGTTCCTTGTTATTCCTCAGATAATCCTGAGCGGTATTATAGTCAAATATGACAAGCTTAATCCAAATATATCATCCCCCGTTTCGATACCCGTCTATGGTGAGATCATAGCAGCGCGGTGGGGGTATGAGGCTCTGGCAGTGGATCAGTATATGAACAACAGGTTTGAAAAACATTTCTACCAGTATGATAAGGTAATCAGTATTGCGAAATTTAAAAAAGACATCTGGTACAACGAGATGAAGAGCATCCTCTCAAGGATGGAAAGCAATATTGAAAGGGAAAGGCTTGGACCTGACGGCAGGAACGACATGACGCTTATCCGCAATGAAATAGAAGAAGAGCTTGGCTTCACCCCTGCCATAAACTTTGACCTGAGACTGCTCGATCCGGATAATATTACCCTAGGGGCTATTGACACGGCACGCGACTATATCGAAAGGGTACGCAGATATTATATAGATGTGTCACGGGAGACAGTTGATAAACGTGACAACACCATTTCGGCATATGAGCGTGCCGACAGGGACGGGTTTATACTTATGAAAAAGCAATACACGAATGAATCACTTGAAGAGTTCGTGAAAAATGAAAATGAAAAGAGTAAGATCAGAAGGTACCGGGACAGGCTTTACCAGAATTATGACCAGATATTTTATGATCCTGAAAACCGCCTGGTCAAAGCTCACTTCTATGCCCCGCGCAAACAGGTATTCGGTGTCTATGCAAGTACTCTTGCAGTCAATACAGGTGTTATCTGGTTCATGACCCTGATTGTTTACCTGTTATTGTATTTCAGAATATTGCTTAAGATACTCGAGTCTTCAAACAAGATAAAGATGACGATCAGACGCAGGGAAAACAGCGAATGACCTGAAATGAACCACTCAAAAAGAAGAGGGTGCCGGTCTTAAGACTGACACCCTCTGTTTGTATTGTAACCTGATCTTTCAGCCTGACTGAAAGAATTACTCAACTATCTCTATCATCTTGAAAGGCACCTTGATGATTGAATCATAGTCCTCTCCTGCTTCGAGCATATCCTCATCATCTTCCTCGTAGAACCAGTTTATCTCAACATCATGCTTTGACCGGTGGATAGCTTCGAGACGTTTAAACACGTCCAGTATGCACTTCGATGAGCTGGTGTTGAAATATTCAAGTCTGATATTGACTACAGTTTTGTCAAGCGGCCCCTGCATGTAATTGTCAAGCCATTCATTAAGCGGTTTATAAAACTCAACAGAGTTCTCAGGAATAGATCTACCCTTTATCTCAAAAATACCGTCCTTTTCGTCAAATTTAATCGATGGGGTCTTAGGGGTTCCCTCAATGATGATCGGTTCCATAGCTATTTACTTTTGTTTGATTTACTCATTCATTAACTATTACCGCACTGATGCGGAAAGCGGAGTGCAAGTTATCGTATTTTTTAAATCTATAATCAAGTCTGTGCCCTGTTTTTCTTGCCATATCAATTAAACCCAGTCCTCCAAGCCCCTTTTCAGTGATCTCCTGGTGATTCAGGATATCCTTGTAAAGTTCTTTAATCTCCTCCTGTGTTGAGTTGTTTATCCTGGTGAGTTTTTCCTCTAACTCTTTAATTCTTAGTGCCATTACAAAGTTGCATGTAGTGATCCTATATCCCTTTCCAGTCTTTTCCATGATAATCAGACCAAACCTGTCAGGTTTTGCTGCATGGTAGCTTCTGGGAACCAGATCAGCATGATGATAGAGGTTCTGGAGGCTTTCCACAAGCACATTATAAACCTTTTTCCTCAGCCTTGGATTTTCACGGCTCGTAAGAAGCTTGCCCTCAACGGAATCAAGAGCCTTGTTTATCACCTCGGAGTCAACATTACCCTTAAAATAAAGGATAGCGCCCCTGATGTCCAGGTCACTCACAAGATTTTCAAGATCAAAGCTCATAACGTCGCTGTACAAGTAAATAAAGCTTTTACAGTTAACAAAAATAGAGGTTTGTTGTCAATACCCGACATACAGATATTATTATTTTAATCTATGACTCCCTTTTTTTGACTAAGGTTGCAGAGGCATTGGCAAACGTAGGTTTAATGTGGGTGAGCGACTGATGCCTTATGCGTCCCCTGATACAGTTCATAGCCCTGTAACCTGCATTCAATATCTCCGTTAAGCAGGTCAAACTTCCTGAAAGGTTTTAATGCAACTGATTTGATATTTACCTTGTCACCTGACAAAATCCAGGCAGTGTAACCCTCGTACTGATGTTTCAGCACTGTGCCTATATCACCATAAAACTTTGCCATTTCTTCCCCTCCTATACGGTGTCCGTACGGCGGATTTATAATCAGTGTTCCTCCCGGCACAGGTGCAGGACTCTTCAGAAAATCCCTCTCCGAAACCTCAACCGTATCAGTGAGTCCGGCTTCCCTGATATTTATTGTTGTCATCCTCACTGCATCGGCAGATATGTCTCCCGCATATATCTTCACCGGTGATTTTCTTTCCTTCTTCTCAGCTTCAAATTTCACCGATCTGAAGAGTGCCGGATCATAATCCTTCCACTTCATGAACCCGAAGCTCTTTCTGAATTTACCGGGAGCAATATTGCAGGCCATCAGTCCTGCCTCAGCCGGTATTGTTCCCGATCCGCACATACTGTCGACGAGCGGTGTTTCAGCCTTCCACCCGGCGAGCATGATGATACCTGCAGCCAGCACTTCACTCAGGGGTGCCTCCCCCTGTTCACGGCGGTAACCTCTTCTGTAAAGCGGTAATACAGTAGAATCCAGAGAGATTGTTACCTTATCATTGCTGATATGCAGGTTGATCAGCAGGTCAGGCGACTTCTGATCGACCGACGGCCTCTTTCTTGTCAGGTGACGGAAGAAATCTGCAACTGCATCTTTTACCACCAGACCTGCATAACCCGAATGTGCGAAATGCTTTGAATTCACTACTGCCGTCACTGCATAGGTCTTATCAGTATCAAGGTACTGATCCCAGTCAAAGCTTACAACCCTGTTATACAGGTCTTTCTGATTGCTTATGCTGAACTCGGTTATGGGCAGAAGGACAGAGAGAGCAACACGGCTATTGTAATTGATTTTATACAACATTGACTTTGACCCCTCTGCGGCAACGGCCCTGTTGAGCACCTGAACATTCTCAGCTCCCAGGGCGGTCAGTTCAGAGGCAAGCACCTCCTCAAGCCCATAAAGTGTCTTGACAATAAGTCTCATCGTTATTCCTTCCGGTAACCGAGAATTTTCTCGTAAAGCACAGGATCATTAATTACAGATATAGCCCTGACAATGGCATAGTCTCCCTGGTTCACCACCCTGTAATACTCGTTCATGTCCCACAGGTCACGGGCAACAAGCCCTTTCATTACCTTCTGCATCTCTTCTGCAGAGGTGTCGTACTGCGCCTGGTCGAACATGACCTTATTCTTCTCCCCTGCCGCGCGCAGCTCTTTGATAGCCTCGCTGTCAAAAGTGAAATCCTTGTCAAAACGATCAAAAGTCCTGTATTTACGCAACAGTGATTTTCGGTTCTGGTCAGTATAACCGACAATAAATCCTGTAAGCGTGGAGGTTCTGATCAGATCACGGTAATAATCCGAATAATATGTAGTGTCAATGGGGATAAAAATGTCAGGAGTGATGCCTCCTCCGCCATACACAACCCTTCTGTTGGTTATTGTATAGGCTTTGAGCGAATCCGGCAGGTTAAGACTGTCAGGGTGGATCAGCTCTCCATCGAAATACCTGCTGTAATACGTCTGGAAATACTTGTCAAACCCTTCATTGTAAGGGGTCTGAATTGATCTGCCGGACGGAGTGATAATAGCGGGCTATTGTCAGCCTTATCTCTGACCCGTCCGGTAACGAAAAACCATTCTGTACCAGACCTTTACCAAAGCTTCTCCTGCCTATTATGACACCTCTGTCCCAGTCCTGCACCGCACCCGCAAGGATTTCACTGGCTGATGCAGATCCTTCATCAATAAGGATTGCTATGCGCGACCTGGTCAACGTACCTGACGGTTCGGACTTGTAATCCTGTCTTGAGGTGTGCCTTCCTTCCAGATACACAATCAGTTCTTGTGCCGAGAGCATCTCATCGGCTATCTGAACAGCCGGAACCATATAGCCGCCTGAGTTTCCCCTAAGGTCGATAATAAGGTTCGCCATATTCTCCTTGCGCAGTTTCTCAACCGCCTGATCGAATTCTATTGCAGTCTGTTCCGAGAACCTGCTCAGTTTGATATAACCGATATCACCGGAAACCATATATGAGGCATCTAGACTGTTGACTGGTATCTTGTCACGGGTGATGTTGAACTCCAGAAGGTCTTTCTCCCCCCTGCGGAACACCATGATCGTCACTGTAGTGCCCTTGGGTCCCCTGAGCCTTTTCTGGACCCCGGCAGTATTCATGCCTACCCCTGTCACCTTTTCTCCGTCAATCGCTGTTATCCTGTCTCCTGCCTGTATTCCAACCCTCTCCGACGGGCCTCCTGCTGTAGGAGAAATAATTATTATGGTATCATTAAGAAGGTTGAACTGAATTCCCACTCCCTCAAAATTGCCCTGCAACGGTTCATTCTCTGCCTGCACATCCTTTGCGGGGATGTAGACCGAATGCGGATCAAGATTCTTCAGTGTGCTTATTATCATCTGCTCGGTTATTGAGGCGATGTTTACACTGTCGACATACATTGCTTCCAGGAGGGCAAGAGTCTTGCCAATTTTAAATGTCTCCTGGGTGATGCCCTGTGCCCTCAGTCCTGAACCAAGCGAGGCAATTACGAGGAAGAGAATGCAAATATATTTTTTAAACATTTCAGTCATGCTGTTTTAATTATTAATTCTGATTACTCCCACTCTATTGTTGAAGGGGGTTTTGAGCTTATATCATAAACTACCCGGTTTATCCCTTTTACCTTGTTTATTATCTCGTTTGATATATCAGCGAGAAACTCATGAGGCAGGTGGCTCCAGTCTGCAGTCATGCCATCAGTTGATGTGACTGCCCGAAGCACCACGGCATTTTCATAGGTTCTTTCATCGCCCATGACACCCACTGACTGTACCGGCAGCAAAATTACCGCAGCCTGCCAGACCTTTTGATACAGGTCATTCTTTTGCAGTCCGGTTATGAAAATATTATCCGCCTCGCGAAGAGTTTCAAGTTTCTCAGGAGTGACATCACCTATTATCCTGATAGCCAGTCCGGGGCCGGGGAAAGGATGCCTGTTGATTATCTCTCCCGGAATGTTCAGGGCATTTCCCACCCTGCGTACCTCATCCTTGAACAGCAGACGCAGGGGTTCCACAACTTTCAGATTCATTTTCTCAGGCAGGCCACCGACATTGTGATGCGATTTAATGGTGGCAGAAGGACCGTTCACCGAAACGGATTCGATGACATCGGGATAGATTGTGCCTTGTGCCAGCCACCTGACATTCTGAATCTTATGTGCTTCCTGATCAAAAATCTCAATGAATGCACCTCCAATGATCTTACGCTTTGTCTCAGGGTCTGTCACTCCCCTCAGCCTTCCGGTAAACACCGGCGAAGCATCAACTCCGATGACATTCAACCCCATTCTCCTGTAAGCATCCATCACGGAATTATACTCATTCTTACGAAGCAGACCGTTGTCGACAAATATGGATGTCAGGTTGCTGCCTATAGCTCTGTCGAGCAGAATGGCAGCTACCGATGAATCGACACCCCCTGAGAGACCGAGAACGACCTTGTCTGTTCCGATCTTCTCCCTGAGCGATCTGACTGTCATATCTATAAACGACTCCGGAGTCCAGTCGCCACGGCAGCCGCAGATGCCGGTGACAAAATTGCCCAGAATCTTCAGGCCTTCAGTAGTATGATACACTTCCGGATGAAACTGTATCCCCCAGGTCTTCTCGCTTTCAATCCTGAATGCTGCCACTTTTACATCGGAAGTGGACCCTGTTACAGTATAACCAGCAGGTATCCGTGATATAGTGTCGCCATGAGACATCCAAACCTGTGTGCCTGTTGTAATACCGTTAAAAAGAGGGTCACCCTGATCAGCATAAATCAATCTTGCACGGCCATATTCGCGTGTATCTGAAGGCAGCACCTCTCCTCCGAAATTGTGAGTCAGGTGCTGTGCTCCGTAACAGACCCCCAGCAGGGGAATCCTGCCTTTAATGGCGGTAAGGTCGGGAAAGGGAGCAATGGCATCGCGAACCGAGAAAGGACTGCCGGAAAGGATCACTCCTTTCACTGTCTCATCAGGGACCGGGAAATGATTGAACGGGAATATTTCGCAATAGACATTAAGTTCACGTATTCGTCTGGCTATCAATTGCGTATATTGTGATCCAAAATCGAGGATCAAGATCTTCTCCTGCACTTTAGTATTGTTAGAAGTTAAAAGTCGGGCTCAAAGATAGTCATTCTTTGATTTGCTCTTCTGAGGGTGAGATATCATAGGTTTGCCCTTCCCTGGCTGCTTCAGTGGCAGGAAATATTTTCCTGGCCTCCTCTTCAAGCGGTCCGGGAGATTTATAGCGGGCAGAGAAATGACCGAGAAGCAATCGTTGGACACCCGCCTCGCTGGCTACCCTCGCAGCATGGCTTGCGGTTGAATGCCCTGTTTGCCTGGCAAGTGTGTCATGTTCTCCGCCAAAGGTTGCCTCATGATACAGCAGCCCGACGCCGGCAACGTATGACGGCAATTTCGGAAAATAGCCCGTGTCGCTGCAAAATGCGAAGGAAGCCGTTGCCGGAGGGGGAAGCGTCACCTCATCACATGGAATAAACTCACCACTTTCACGCATCACATCCTTCCCCTTCTTTAGCGAGGAAATCTCAGCAATCGTCAGCCTGTATTCACTAATCTTGCTCTTTATTATATTTCTGTCAGCTATCTTCTCACGGAACAGGAAGCCGAAGGTTTTGATACGGTGCCTGAGAGGAAAACAGAACACCTCCACGTGCTTGTCACTAAGGATAAGTTTAATGGTACGTCCGCTGAGAGGATTTATTATGAGTTCGTACGCAAGGTTGATGTCGAAATCAGCCAGATGGCGGTCCAGCAGTTCCTTTATCGGCGCAGGAGCATAAATGTTCAGCGGTGTCTTTCTGCCCATCAGGTTATAGGTTGAAAGCAGCGGATACAGTCCGAAAAAATGATCTCCGTGAAGATGGCTGATAAAGATATGGTTGATTCTGCCTAAGCGTATATGGTAACGCCTCATCTGCATCTGCGTGCCTTCACCGCAGTCTATTAAAAACAACCGCTCATGTACATTAAGCACATGAGCGGTCGGAGATCGGTCTGAAGTTGGCAGAGCTGAGCTTGTTCCAAGTATGGTCAGCCTGAAAGACATGCTGCCGCCGGTCTTCAGGAAATGAGTTTCTCTGCCTCTTCGGTATCAGCGGTTATGGAGAGCACGGTATCAAGCTGTGAGATTGTTATCAGACGCTCAACAGCTTCATTGAGACCGCACAGTACGAAAGTGCCGCCGGCGTTCTTGCAAAGCCTGTTTGCCACCAGAATCGCGCTAAGACCCGAGGAATCACAGTATTGACACTTCTTCAGATCAAGGATGATATTCTTCTCGCCTTTTCCTGAAATAAGCACAAGCTCCGACTTAAGGGACGGTGCAATGTGAGTATCGAGCTTTTCAGTCTCAATGCTGATTACAGTGCATTGTTTACGATTTTCAATGTTGAAGTCCATTGCAGATTATTTTGGATTTCTAAATATAAAGTTATTTTTTCTTTTTTCCTGCACTTCTGGCTTCTTTTTCTTCCATTTCGTCTTTCAGGGCCTGAAGTCCGGTTATATCACCAAGAGTTGTCTTCTCCAGGTTTGACTTCAGCTTACGGGCTGCTTTCTTGGTTGTATCAGCTTCCGACCGTTTGGCTGCCGTTTCCGAACCTTTCTTCTCATCCTCATAAACGCGGCTGTGAGAGACAATGATCTTCTTGGCGCCCTTATTGAATTCAATGACCTTGAAATTCAGCTTATCATCAACCACTGCCGTTGTGCCGTCTTCCTTGACGAGATGCTTGGGTGTGGCAAAGCCTTCAACACCGTAAGGCAAAGCTACTATTGCCCCCTTGTCGAATACCTCGATCACTGTTCCTTCATGAATTGAATCGACTGTAAAGAGATCTTCGAACACATCCCACGGGTTCTCCTCAAGCTGCTTGTGGCCGAGGCTCAGTCTCCTGTTATCCTTGTCAATCTCAAGAACGACGACATCGATCTCGGCATCAATTGCGGTGAATTCGGCAGGATGCTTGATTTTCTTGGTCCATGAGAGGTCAGATATATGTATCAGGCCGTCAACACCTTCTTCTATCTCAACAAAGACACCGAAGTTTGTGAAGTTACGTACGCGGGCTTTGTGTCTTGAATTGAGACTGTATTTCTGCTCAATATTCTGCCATGGATCCGGCTTGAGCTGCTTGATGCCAAGAGACATCTTGCGTTCCTCACGGTCAAGTGTGAGAACCACTGCATCAACTTCGTCTCCCACCTTCATGAATTCCTGTGCACTGCGCAGGTGCTGTGACCATGACATCTCTGACACATGGATCAGGCCTTCAACACCGGTTGTTATCTCAACAAAAGCACCGTAGTCAGCCATGACCACAACCTTGCCTTTAACCTTGTCTCCAACCTTCATGGTCTCGCTGAGTGAATCCCACGGATGCGGGGTCAGCTGCTTGAGACCGAGAGCAATTCTCTTCTTGTCATCATCGAAATCAAGGATAACAACGTTCAGTTTCTGATCGAGCTGAACGATCTCCTCCGGATGGTTGACCCTGCCCCATGACAGGTCGGTGATATGGATAAGACCGTCAACGCCTCCGAGGTCAATAAAGACACCGTACGATGTGATATTCTTAACGGTTCCCTCAAGAACCTGGCCTTTTTCAAGTTTGGAGATAATTTCTTTCTTCTGCTGCTCGAGCTCGGCTTCAATAAGTGCCTTGTGCGACACAACCACGTTCTTGAACTCCTGGTTGATCTTGACAACGCGGAATTCCATAGTCTTGCCTACATAGACATCATAGTCGCGGATGGGCTTGACATCGATCTGTGATCCCGGCAGGAATGACTCGATGCCGAATACGTCAACGATCATACCGCCCTTGGTGCGGCACTTGATGTAACCTGTTATGATCTCATTGTTTTCAAGGGCAGAGTTGACCCTGTCCCATGAATTGTATGCCCTTGCCTTCTTGTGTGAAAGCACCAGCTGACCCTTCTTGTCCTCCTGGCTCTCTACATAAACCTCCACTGTATCACCGACTTTCATGTCAGGATTATAGCGGAATTCGTTAAGACTGACAACGCCTTCGGACTTCTGTCCGATATTGATAACCACTTCACGGTTATTCATTGAGATCACTGTTCCTTCAACCACCTCATCAACAGCAACGGTTGAAAGTGTTTCTTCATAGAGTTTTTCCTGAACTGCGAATGACTTTTCCGTTGAATACCCGTCATTTTCATACGCATCCCAGTCAAATTCTTCAGGTGATGCACCGGCGCCGGCAGCCTTTACTGCATCATAAGCCGGTTCAGCGACCTTTGCCTTTTTTTCTTTTCTGACTTTCAGAATTGGTTTTTCTTCAGCGACCATTTCGCCTGCTGATTCGGTAACTACCTCAGCCGGTGTAACACTCTCTGAACTGGTTGTTGTTTCTTTAAGGTCTTCGTTTTCTATGTTTTCGACCTTTTCTTTCTTTTCACTCATGAGCTAAATAAATTTTTGAAAATTAATAAGTTAGACATTATGTTGTTTAAAAATTGCGCACAAAGATAGTAATTTTTTTATTTCCGGTATTAACAAGGAGCAGATTTTCAGGCTTTAAGAAATTAAAGAGAGCCGCGCGGCTTCCATATTTATTTGATTGACACTTTTTTCTATTTTTGTGTTCTGAATCATCAGGAAATATTTGAATTATGAGGATAGCTGTAGTAGGAACGGGTTATGTGGGTCTTGTGACCGGTACTTGTTTCGCTGAGACAGGTGTAACGGTAACCTGCGTTGATAATGACAGGGAAAAGATCAGTCTCCTGCAAATGGCAAGGCCTCCCATCTATGAACCAGGGCTTGAGACGATGATACGCCGCAATGCCGAAAAGGGACATCTCTTTTTTACGAGTGATATTGCTGAAGCGCTGAACAAATGCGAAGTGGTGTTCATAACAGTGGGCACCCCTCCTGAAGAGGACGGAAGTGCAGATATATCTCATGTGATCGATGTGGCACACGAAATAGGCCGGGTGATGAATGACTACCTCGTAGTTGTGACAAAATCAACTGTACCGGTTGGATCCTCTGAACTTGTACGTAAGGCTTTGCAGGAGGAGCTTGCAAAAAGAAACCGGAAAATATCCTTTGATGTCGCCTCCAATCCTGAATTCCTCAAGGAAGGAGACGCTATCGAGGATTTCCTCAGGCCGGAACGGATAGTCATTGGTGTTGACTCAGACCATGCCGGGGAGATAATGCGCAAACTGTACAAACCGTTTATCCTTAATCAACACCCCATCCTGTTCATGGATATCCCTTCTGCCGAGCTGACAAAATATGCC
This sequence comes from uncultured Bacteroidales bacterium, assembly GCA_963743775.1. Classification (GTDB taxonomy): domain Bacteria; phylum Bacteroidota; class Bacteroidia; order Bacteroidales; family VadinHA17; genus SR-FBR-E99. The sequence continues at coordinate 257,376 of CAVURA010000002.1, read as the reverse complement.
GCCAACGCAATGCTGGCAACAAGGATCAGCTTCATAAACGAGATCGCCAACCTGTGCGATATCCTCGGAGCAGACGTCAACCTCGTGAGAAAAGGAATCGGCAGCGACAGCAGGATTGGAAATAAATTCCTCTATCCCGGTGTCGGATACGGCGGATCATGCTTTCCCAAGGATATAAAGGCACTCATCCGCACATCCGAAGAGAATGGCTATTCAATGAACCTGATCAAAGCGGTTGAACTCACCAATGAGCAGCAGAAAGGCCGACTCCTGCTTAAAATAAAAGAACATTTCGGAAACGAACTCAGCGGACTGGTTTTTGCGGTATGGGGACTGACATTCAAGCCGCAGACTGATGACACCCGTGAGTCACCTTCGATGACCGTGATCCTCATGCTTGCTGGAAGCAGGCGCTGCTGTGAAGGTTTATGACCCGGCAGGAATGCCCGAAGTGAAAGAAAAACTCGGAGACAGGATAACCTTTGCCAATGATCCTTATCAGGCAACGGAAGGCGCTGATGCCCTGCTGCTTATGACAGAGTGGGCTGAATTCAGGTCTCCCGACTGGGACGAGGTTTCGAACAGACTCAAAAACAAGGTCATCTTCGACGGAAGAAACGTATATGATCCTGTCGACCTTAGAAGAATGGGCTTTGAATATTACGGTATCGGACGCAGATAAAAAAAACAAATACTTCAGATAAACTCATGAAAGGCATAATTCTCGCCGGCGGTGCCGGGACACGACTCCACCCGATCACGGAGGCAATATCAAAGCAGCTGCTGCCGGTATACGATAAGCCGATGATCTATTACCCTCTCTCGGCGCTGATGCTTGCAGGCATACGCGAGGTACTGATTATCTCGACCCCGCGCGATCTGCCGAATTTCCGCGCACTGCTGGGTGACGGATCAAGGCTGGGAATGCAATTCTCATACCGTGAACAACCCTCCCCTGACGGCCTGGCACAGGCATTCATTATCGGCGAAGATTTCATCGGAAAGGATAATGTCTGCATGATACTGGGAGATAATATCTTTTACGGCCACGGTTTTGGAGGCATTCTCAAAGAAGCATCAGCACTGAAGCATGGTGCCGTTGTCTTCGGCTATTCAGTAAATGATCCGGAACGTTACGGAGTAGTGGAGTTTGATGATCAGCTGAAAGCAATAAGCCTTGAAGAAAAACCCGCACATCCAAAGTCAAACTATGCCGTTACAGGCCTTTATTTCTACGACAATACCGTAGCATCACGTGCCCGCGCTTTGAAGCCCTCGCCCCGCGGTGAGCTCGAGATAACTGATCTGAACAGGCTTTACCTGAATGACGGATTGCTGGAAGTTAAGCTCCTGGGACGCGGTATGGCATGGCTCGATACGGGCACTTTTGACAGTCTGCTGCAGGCCTCAAACTTCATCGCGACACTGGAACAGAGACAGGGTTTGAGCGCCTCCTGCATAGAAGAGATAGCGTACAAGAACGGGTTTATTTCAAGAGACCAGCTTATCGGACTGGCCACACCACTGGCAAAGAGTCAGTACGGCCAGTATCTTCTTAAAGTGGCAAACGAACAATCGTTCTGATGAAAGTACTGAAAACAAAATTCCCCGGTCTGCTGATAATTGAACCAGACGTCTTCAACGACGATCGCGGTTATTTTTTCGAGAGTTATAACAATCAGAAGTTCTGGCTGAATAACATTACTTACGAACCTGTTCAGGATAACGAATCCTGTTCTTCGAAAGGGGTGATACGCGGGTTACATTACCAGGAGGAGCCATTCGCCCAGGCAAAACTGATCCGTGTTATTGAAGGTCGCATTTTCGATGTGGCCCTTGATATAAGGAGAGGATCACCCACATACGGAAAATGGTACGGGCTCATCATAGATTCTGAAAAAAAACTGCAGTTTCTTATCCCAAAAGGCTTTGCACATGGTTTTTCAGTTCTGAGTGAAAAAGCAATTGTCCTGTACAAATGTGACAATAATTATTCTGTGACGCATGAGCGCGGGATTAATGTGATGGACGCTGCACTTAAAATTGGCTGGATGGTAGAAAAAGGTAAGGAGATCATCAGTCCTAAAGATTTAAAGCAGCCTCTGTTCAGTGATATCATAACAAGTTTTACCTTTAAGTAATGAGTACTATTCTGGTCACCGGAGCATCGGGACAGCTCGGCAGCGAGATCAGGGAACGGTCAGGTCGTTACAGCGGATATACTTTTATATTCACCGATATGGGTGAGCTTGACATCACTGACCGGGAAGCCACAGCCTCCTTCATTGCGGAACTCTCCCCTTCATGGATCATTAACTGTGCCGCCTATACTGCCGTTGACAAAGCTGAGGAAGACGAAGAGGCAGCGACATTGATAAATGCCGGAGGCGTTGAAAATATAGTAAACGCCATTACCGGATCAGACTGCAAGCTGATACATATTTCAACCGATTACGTTTTTGACGGAACTTCTTCTGTTCCCTATATTGAGAATGACACTCCCTCGCCTGACTCCGCATACGGACGCAGCAAGCTTGCAGGAGAGAAAGCAGCCATGGGCTGGCCACAGACGGTGATAATAAGAACATCATGGCTCTATTCATCGTACGGGAACAACTTTGTTAAAACCATCCTCGGGAAGGCTGGCTCCGTGCAGAGCATCAATGTCGTATTTGACCAGGCCGGGTCGCCCACATATGCCGCCGACCTCGCCTCCGCAATACTCGAAATCATCAGCGGCGTCATTCAGAACAGACATGTTTTTGTTCCGGGAATTTTTAATTATTCCAATGAAGGTATATGCAGCTGGTATGACCTGGCTGTTGAAATTGTTTCCGTTGCAGGCTCGGAGTGCAAGGTGATCCCCGTAAGAAGCTCCGCCTGGCCGTCAAAGGTCAGAAGACCGGCTTACAGTGTTCTCGACAAGACCAGGATCAGGGAAAACTATAACCTGACAATACCGCACTGGCGAACAAGTCTTAATAATTGCATTTCAAAAATCAACAGGACATGATAAATATTGACGACATCAGGAAAAGAGCCACCTCATGGCTTGGTAAAGAGTTTGACGAGCCGACGCGCAATGAAGTACAGCACATGCTTGACCATGATGAGAAAGCGCTCATCGATGCTTTCTATCAGGATCTGGAATTTGGCACAGGAGGCCTTCGCGGCATAATGGGTGCCGGAACCAACCGGATGAACCGCTATACCCTGGGGATGGCCACACAGGGGCTTTCCAACTACCTGAAAAAACATGCCGCCAATCCGGCTTCAATAAAGGTTGCCATTGCCTATGACAGTCGTAACAACAGCAGCTACTTTGCAAAGGTCGCGGCTGACATATTTGTGGCGAACGGCTTCACTGCCTGCCTGTTTGAGTCGCTGAGACCAACCCCGGTGCTCTCTTTTGCCATCAGGATGCACCACTGCGATGCCGGCGTTATTATCACTGCCTCGCACAATCCCAAAGAGTATAACGGTTACAAGGTCTCCTGGAACGACGGAGGACAGGTTGTCTCCCCTCATGATAAAGGTATTATCGACGAAGTAAGAAACATTAAATCCGTTTCGGAAATAGCTTCCGGAGGTGATCCTTCAAGGATAGTCATGCTCGGAGCAGAAACCGACAGCAAGTTCATGGCTGAGGTTAAAAAGATCAGTATCAACAGTGACATGATCAAACGTAATGCTGATATGGGTATCGTATATACGCCGCTTCACGGCACCGGCTATAAAATGGTGCCCGAGGCTCTGGCGATGTATGGTTTCACCAATGTCCACTCCGTCAAAGAACAAAGTATCACTGACGGCAATTTTCCGACACTGCGATCTCCTAACCCCGAAGAGCCGGATGCTCTTGCCATGGCTCTTGACCTTGCACGACAAAAAGGCGCTGACCTGGTGATGGCCACCGACCCTGATGCAGACAGACTGGGTATTGCTGTCAGAAAACCGTCGGGCGAATTCGTCCTTCTCAACGGGAACCAGACCGGAGCACTGCTCACATGGTACATTATCTCGCAGAAGAAACAAAATAAGGAGCTGAAAGGCAATGAATACATAATTTCCACCATTGTCACAACGGATCTGATGAACCGTATCGCTGAGAAAAACGGCGTGAAATGCTATGATGTCCTCACCGGCTTCAAATTCTTTGCAGAGCTGATGCGCGACCTTGAAGGAAAAGAAAAATATATCGGTGGCGGGGAGGAAAGCTTCGGCTATCTGGCCGGTGATTTTGTAAGGGACAAAGACGCCATCTCGGCCTGTGCTCTCATTGCCGAGACGGCAGCCTGGGCACGCGACCATGGTAAATCATTATGGGAACTTCTGCTTGATATCTATGCCGAGTACGGCCTCTTCAGGGAGAAGCTGGTTAACGTTGTGAGAAAAGGCGCTGAGGGAGCTGCTGAGATTAAGATGATGATGGAGGGATACCGTAATAATCCGCCGGCAATGATCAGCGGCAGCAAGGTAATAAGGATAAATGATTATCTGACCCAGGTCTCTTCAGACATAGCCACAGGAAAAAAGAATCCTCTCAAGCTTCCAAAATCGGATGTGCTGCAGTTCTTCCTCGCTGACGGCACAAAGATATCAGTGCGGCCTTCGGGTACGGAACCGAAAATCAAGTTTTATTTCAGTGCAAATACCCTGCTGAAAAACACTTCAGAATTTGAATCAGCCTGGAAATCTCTTGACGAGAGGATTGATGCGATCATCAGGGACATGAAACTCTGAAAACTATTAATCCCCTATAATCTTCACCAGCACACGCTTGCGCCGCATGCCGTCATATTCACCGTAGAAGATCTGCTCCCAAGGCCCGAAGTCTAACCTTCCCCCGGTGATGGCTACAACAACTTCCCTGCCCATGAGCTGTCGTTTCATGTGTGCGTCGGCGTTATCCTCAAACCCGTTATGACGGTACTGGGAATGTGGTTTTTCAGGTGCCAGCTTCTCGAGCCAGGTCTCAAAGTCCTTATGCAGACCGCCCTCGTCATCATTGATGAATACGGAGGCTGTTATATGCATTGCATTAATCAGAACAAGCCCTTCTGAAATACCGCTCTCGGCAAGGCACTGTTCAACCTGGCCTGTGATGTTGACATAATCCCTGCGGTGCGGGGTCTCCATCCATAATTCCTTTCTGTATGATTTCATCTCAATAAACTTTAACCTTTCTACTTTAACCTTTAACCTTTCTACTTTAACCTTTAACCTTGTCTATTTAAACCAGCTATCCGGAAAATTAACCAGGTACACTTTGTCCGTTGCCCTGGTCAGAGCTGTATAAAACCATCTGAGATAATCTATTGTCGGCTCCTGCCGGCTGAACCCTCCCTGGTCAATGAAGACCCTCTCCCACTGTCCGCCCTGCGATTTATGGCAGGTCACAGCGTAAGCAAATTTGATCTGGAGCGCATTGTAATACGGATCGTTGCGGGCCGTCTCAAACTGTTTGCGCTTTGATTTTATCCCTGGGTTATCTGCCAGTATGGCAAAGTACAGCTCTCTTGATTTTTCCGGAGAAAGAGAGGGCGTGTCCATCATGAGCGTATCGAGCATCACCTTTGCTTCCAGTTCCAGCTCCGTGTCACGAAACCAGAGCGTCATCTCCGCAAACCGCATCCCGTACATCTCCTCAAACATCCTTATCCTCCTTACCTCTGCAATGTCTCCGTTGGCAATGAATGAAGCCCCCTCTTCATCCTTAAGCCAGAAATAATTGTTCTTGACGACCATCACGATGTCTCCGGTGCTTATCTCCTCCTCCCTGAAAAAGATGCGGTTACGGATACCCTGATTATACCTGTTGGCAAGACGGTTGGAGTTGACAACCACGATCGCTCCGTCAGTGCCGCATTTGTCATAAGATTCATTCAGCACCTCCAGCAGGTCGTTACCCGGCAGTCGCTCAATATCATTGTAAGGCCCGAGTACCATTTCAGGCACTGAGAGATCACCGTCGTTGACCTGTTGCCTCACGGCGGTGGCATTCATAAGGATGCCTGATCCTTCACTCTGCCTGATGACCTGGCGCAGCTCAAAGCTTTCAAGTGCGAAGCCTGTCCCGCGCAACACCTCCTGGTCAAGGGCGGGACTGACGACAGACCCTACCGGTGGCAGCTGGGCTACATCACCGACAAGTATCAGTTTGCAGTTTGTGCCGGTATAAACATACTCAAGAAGGTCCTCAAGCACCTTTCCGCTGCCGAACACCGAGGCTTCAGTTGATTCGTCCGGTATCATTGACGATTCATCCACAACGAAGTATGTCTCCTTGTGAAGATTGCGGTCGAGCACAAACTTCCCGACGCCGTCGGTAGACGATTTCTGCCGGTAGATCTTACGGTGGATTGTATAGGCTTCCTTTCCGGTATATGCCCTGAGAACCTTCGCAGCCCTTCCAGTAGGAGCCATCAGGACAAACTTCTGCCTGAGGGTGGTGAGAGTGCTGACCAGTGAAGCGATGATGCTGGTCTTGCCGGTACCGGCATATCCCGTCAGGAGGAAAATAACATCATTTGTGTTGTTAGTGACAAAACCTGCCAGCAGACGCATGCAGTCGGACTGATCCTGAGTAGGAATATAACCGAGATTTTTCTCAAGAAGCGAATAGATATTCTCCTGTCTCATTTTAGATATTCATCCTTGTATCAGTCTGATTTTTTTTAAATTTGCATAAAGTTACGCAACAATCGATCAGAATAGACATGAAAACGGCTCTCAACATCGTATTATCTGTCATAATAATCGTGCTTGCCTGGTTGCTCTTCCAGAGCATAATGAAACCTATCAGGTTCAATCACGAAAAAGATGCAAGAGAGGCCGCTATAAAAGGAAGACTTATTGACATCCGGACAGCTCAGGAAGCATTTAAATCAGTTAAAGGGTATTATACTGGGAGCTTTGACACTCTCATTACCTTCCTCAGGGTTGACTCACTCCCTCTCGTTTTCAAACGGGGCGCACTTACCGACGAGATGATAGCGGAAGGAATTACAAGCGAACAGATGGCTGTCAAAAAAGGACTCATCAGCAGGGATACAAGTTATATTCCGGTACGTGATTCTGTCTTCAAAGAAGGTTACCCGGTGGATGACCTGAGGTTTGTACCGGGTATGAAAGACACTGAATTCCGGATGGCAGCAGGCAGGGTGATGACGACATCAATGGTACTAGTCAACGTGTTTGAAGCCTATGTACTGAATGACGTCTTCCTGAGCGATCTCGACCGTCAGCTGGTGGTCAACTACAATGAGCAGAGGACTAAAACCACCGGTTTCCCGGGCATGAAGGTGGGGGATGTGAAAATACCGAATAACAATGCCGGAAACTGGGAGGACTGATGAGCCCGTCACAGATATATCCCCTGGAACTCTTAGATGAGACACTCGACATCAACTCGACAGAAAACTACGATCTGACTCTTGAGCTGTCAGAAGAGGGCGTTTCAATCGTTCTGCTTGACCTCCTTCGTGGCAAATATGTTCTTCTGAGGCATTACCCGGTTCAGAAACCGACAGATGATCTTCACCAGTCACTGTCAGATGTTGTTGAATCAGACGATTTCCTGAGAAGACGTTACAGAAAAGTATTCATTATAACTCCCTCTTTGCAATATACTCTTGTCCCGGCGCCTGTATATGACCCGGCTCTGAAAGATGCTTATTTCCGTTTTAACCATACAGCTCAGGAAAAAGCACCCGTGCTCTCCAATACGCTGCCCTTCCCAGGAGCTATAGTCATTTTCAGTCCCGACAATGAAGCCATGGAAGTGATAAACTCAAAATGGCGTGATGTCAATCCCTGGCACCACACTAAGCCCCTCCTTCACCACGTCTTTTCAGCATGCCGCTCATCAGATGAACGATATGTCCATCTGCATTTCGAAAAAAGTTTTGTGACTGTCGTCATTGTCGAGAAAAAAAACCTTGTATTCTGTAACAGCTTTACCTGTACGGCTCTTGCTGATGCCGGTTACTTTCTTTTCAGCGTACTTGAGAAAAGAGGTGTCGGGAAAGACGAGACGATACATATCAGCGGTATGCTTGAGCCTTACAGCGAGGGGCATCTGTCAATACTCAATTTTGCAGAGAACGTAAGGTTCTCCGCTCCGCTGATCAGGAAAAGCTTCAGCTACGTCATGAATGAGGTTCACCTGCACCGGTGGCTCAACCTTTTCACTGCTTCATCGTGCGAATAATCGGCGGTTCACTCAGGGGCAGAATAATCGATGCCCCGGCAGGATACAAAGCAAGGCCTACAACTGACCTTGCCCGTGAAAGCCTTCTTAACATCCTTAACAACAGGTATGATTTTTCTGCTGTAGCCCTTCTGGACCTCTTTGCAGGAACCGGAGCAATAAGCTACGAGTTTGCCTCCCGCGGCACAGGAGATATTGACCTCGTGGAGATCGACCGGCGTAACTGTGAGTTTATCAGTAAAACGGTCCGCAATCTTGGCATAACCAATACCCGTTGTCACCGGCTCGATGTACGAGACTTCCTGAAGGCGTGTCATAAACAATACGATATCATTTTTGCCGATCCCCCTTATGATCTGGCATGGCTCCCCGGCCTACCCGACCTCGTCCTGAATTCAGGGGCCGTTAATGAGGAAAGTCTTTTTATCCTTGAGCATCCGAAATCAGATGATTTCACAAACCACCCCTGTTTCTCCGAACACAGGAAGTACGGAAGTGTAAACTTCAGCTTCTTCAGGAAGCTTAATTGTGTTAATTTTATGTTAAACCACTGATTTTAGTACTTTTTTCTATTTCTTTTTGAAATCTAAAGTAATGTTTTGAATTTTTAGGGGTCTTTAGATTGATTTTAATATTTTAATCTAACTCAAACTTTACAGAACATGGGAAAACTACTTTTGACAGTATTGACTTCCTGGCTATTGGTTTTTTCTGCATTCGGGCAGCAAAAAACCATCACAGGAGTGGTCACGGACAGTACTGATGGTCTGCCTTTATTCGGGGCGACCATCCAGATACAGGGAACTTCAACCGGTGCAGCCACTGATGCGGATGGTAAATATTCCATTCCGGCAGCGCCGGGTAACATCCTGGTTTTCAGATTTATCGGGATGAAAACACAGGAAATAGCCGTAGGGGAGGCAAATATTATCAACATTGCCTTCGAACCTGACAATGTAGGCCTTGATGAGATTGTAGTTGTGGGGTACGGCTCCGCAATTAAGAGGGAACTCACCGGTGCAATAACGAAAGTGGAGACGAAAGGTATTGCCGAGATGCCAACGGCAAGCTTCGAGTCAGCCATCCAGGGAAAGACCTCAGGGGTATTCATTGAGCAGGCCAGCGGTAAGCTGGGAGAGACTGTCAAAATGAGGATCAGGGGTTCATCTTCTGTCTCAGCCAACAACCAGCCTCTTTATGTTGTTGATGGGGTCCCAATCACCACTGAGAGTCTTTCAAATGGTGACAACCAGCCTACAAGCCCTCTTGCAGACCTTGCGATGACAGATGTTGAATCCATCCAGATATTAAAGGACGCCTCTGCGGCTGCCATCTACGGTTCAAGAGCATCCAACGGAGTTGTGATCATCCAGACCAAAAGAGGAAAGAGCGGGGCAACAAAGATTGATGTTCAGTATACTACGGGTGTGAGCGAGCCAAGCAGGCTGATGGAGTGGCTTAATGCAGACCAGTATCTCGAACTGTTTAATGAGTCGATGGACAATGTAACGGATGGCGACGGTTATGTCCTGGGGTGGTTTCCCAAGGATGAGTTCTGGGAGTACTTTGTCGGACCACAGTGGGATGACGGTTATGACACCGACTGGCAGAGCGAAGCTTTCCAGAAAGGATCAATGAACAGGATCAATGTGTCAGCAAGTGGTGGAACAGGCAATACGACCTTTTACACGGGGGTCTCTTATGATAATACAAAAGGTATCCTTCGGGGTAACAGTATGAACAAGCTCAGCGCAAGATTAAACCTTGACCAGAAAGCAACAGAGAAGCTCAGCTTCGGGGTTCAGATGAACATCATCAGGACAGAGATGGAAAGGGTAGAGAATGACAACGCCTATGCCACTCCCCTGCAGCTTGTTGCCCAGTCACCCCTGACTACGGTATATGATCCGGAGACTGGTGAGCTCAATACAAACACAATTTATTACAATGGCCTTATATCACTCAGGGACGGAACAAATAACCAGACCTCCTACAGGTCTCTTGTAAACCTCAACGCACAATACAATATCTTCAAGGATCTCGCTTTCAGGAGCGAGCTCGGGACAGACATATATGACCTCAGGGAGAAAAACTTCTTTGGACGCGAAACAATTGGCGCCGGTCCTGCCGGCGAGGCTCAGAACCGGTCGGTCAGGGTCATTAACTATAACTGGGAAAACTACCTTACATACATCAAGACGTTTGGTGTTCATCATATTAACGTTGTGGGAGGTATGTCATACCAGGAGGCCAACTCAACAGGGTCAAACATTTACGGTAAGGGATTCCCAACAGATGATTTCACGAACATAGAAAATGCTGCAGAAGCAACTGTATTCTCAAGCTGGGAAGATGCAACCTCCTTCCTGTCTTATTTTGCCCGTGCCAATTACAAGGTAAATGAGAAGTACTTCTTCACCCTCAGCGGACGCGTTGACGGATCTTCAAGGTTTGGTATAGACAACCGCTATGGCTTCTTCCCTGCCGGCTCTGCCGGATGGATAATCACCCAGGAAGATTTTATGGCAGGTATTAAAAATGTGCTTAGCTACCTTAAACTGAGAGCCAGCTATGGATTGACAGGTAATTCAGGTATCCCTGATTATGCCCACATGGCACTCTACACAGGAGTTAACTATGCAGGAAGAAACGGTCTTGAAGCAACACAGCTCGCTAGCCGTGAACTCGGATGGGAAAATACTGCCCAGTTGGATATTGGTCTTGACTTCGGATTTTTTAACAACAGGATCACAGGTGAAATCGATTACTATCAGAAGAAGACAACTGACCTGCTCCTCTACCGGACTCTTCCATCCACCTCTGGTTTCACAGGGGTTTGGAGCAATGTAGGGGAACTTGAGAACAAAGGAGTGGAATTTGCATTGCATGCAAACATCCTCACTGGCTCATTTATCTGGACGATGGACTATAACATGGCATTCAACAGAAATACAATCATTGACATTGACGGCCCTGAAATTACACCAAACGGCTATAACTACGTCATTGAAGGCCAGCCTATAGGAGTTTTCAAATTGGTGAAGTATGCAGGAGTTGATCCCGCCAACGGAGATGCATTGTATTACCTGGGTCCGGATAGCAATGAGACAACCAATAATTATAATCTTGCCGAACCGCAGATAGTTGGTTCACCCAATCCTGAATTTACAGGAGGCATTAACAACTACTTTCAGTTTAAGGGTTTTGATCTGAACATACTTGCGAGTTTCGTATACGGTAATATGGTTTATAACGGCGCCGGCATATATCAGTCTGCAAATGCTGACTGGTTTGACAATCAGACCGTTGACCAGATGGACAGGTGGCAGAACCCGGGCGACATCACTGATGTACCCCAGGCACGCCTCTACAGCGGTAACGGAGTAAAGGCCTCAAGCAGATACTTGTCAGATGCATCGTACATCAGGCTGAGAAGCATAAACTTTGGATATAACCTGCCTGCATCACTTGTCAGTAAAATAAGAATGTCTTCACTGAGAGTATATGTTGGCGTACAAAACCTTTACACCTTCACCAACTATAAAGGATGGGACCCCGAAGTGAACTATACCGGTACTAATCGCAGTACACAGAACACAAACATTATCCAGGGATACGACTTCTATACGGCACCACAGGCCAGGACCTATACCCTTGGTATTAACCTCTCATTCTAACATTAAAATCAAATGGTCATGAAAAATATGATTACAAAAAATAGAACATGGTTACTGCTGGTGCCCGTCCTGGCGCTGCTCATCTCATGCAGTGAGAAGCTTGATATCGAGCCCAAGCAGTCGATAGACGCAGACGTGGCTCTTACCACCCCGGACAATATCCAGGCAACACTTGTCGGAGCTTATCTGACGGCCCGCAGTGCAAACCTCTTTGGCTCACAATTCAACGAATTCAGTGAGCTCTATGCTACCACCGGTGATATGATATTCATCGGAACCTATGAGGAGCCACGCGAGTTTGTTAACAAAGAAGCTACAGTTACAAATGGCTATGTAGAGACCACCTGGATTGATGCTTACAAGCTCATAAATACCTGCAATACTATCCTTGATGAAGAGACTCTTGCTATCCTTGATGATGATGACAAATCAAGAATCGAAGGGGAAGCACGTTTTCTGAGAGGATGGGTGCTCTTTGAAATGATAAGGTACTTCGGATTGCCTTATGAGCCCGGGCAGACAAACAACCAGCCGGGTGTGCCTATTGTTCTTACGTCTACAAAGGATGTCTCTGATGCAGTGAAAGTTGCAAGAAACACGGTGGAGGAGTGCTACGCGCAAGTGGTTGAAGACCTCACAGCTGCACGTGATCTTCTGCCCCCTGAAAATGATGTTTATGCAACCAGTTGGGCTGCAAGGGCTGTTCTTGCAAGGGTTTTCCTGCAGACAGGTCAGTATTCCGCAGCAGCCGCTGAGGCAAACATTATCATTCAGAACGGTCCCTTTGCATTAGTCGGACACCCTCTTCAGGCATTCAACAATACCTCCAATTCACCTGAAGATATTTTTTCTTTTCAGAACAATGTAGCTTCAAACACTTCATGGCTTACTGTCATGTATGCCTCTCTCAACGGCATGGGAAGGGGTGACTATGAAATACAGCAGGTATTCCTTGACAGGTTCAGCCCTTCGGATCTACGAGGTATGTTTCAGGAGGATACAGAGGAATCCTATACGATAGATAATATTACCATGATGTACTACAAGGGTGTAGGCACAATAATCAACAACGGTGGTATCAATACTGCAAAATGGGGCGACTATTATGCCAATCTCCCTCTTATCAGGCTTGCTGAGATGTACCTGATAAGGGCTGAAGCCAACTTTGAAGATTCGGGAGCTGATATTGGCCCCGCCACGCCTACACAGGACATAAACACTATACGTGCCAGGTCAAATGCTCCTTTATATGCCGGTACGGTGACCAGGCAGCAGATAAGGGATGAGCGTTATTTCGAGTTATGCTGGGAAGGCTTCAGACTGCATGATCTTAAGAGATGGAAAGTAAATATTGGCAGCTACCCGTATAATGCAGGTAACCTGATACTTCCGATACCTTTCAGGGAGATGGAAGTCAATGACCTCCTTGAACAGAATGAATGGTACACTACAGGCAAATAAACTGATAATCAATGCTATAATTAAAGGAGGGAAGCTTTTGCATCCCTCCTTTTCTTTCTCTGACCTTTTGAGTTTCGATATGCGATTTGCGATTTCGATTGCAAGACCTCAGACCTTCAGACTTCAGACTTTTTTAACTGCCGCCAGTACTCTCTCAGCAGTAAATGGTACTCTGAACAAACGTGCTCCGGTTGCGTCAAAGATCGCATTGCCAACAGCAGCCCCGACGGCTATTATGGCAGGCTCGCCTCCGCCCTGCGGAGCCTGATCCTTCCTGTCAAGGATCACACAGTCTATCTTCGGAACCCATGAGAACCTCGGTATCTGATACGAGTCAAAATTCCTGTCGGCAATATTTCCGCCTTCAAACTTAAGCTCTTCTGAGAAGGTATACCCCAGTGCCATTGTGATGCACCCTTCCATTTGTATAAGGGCACCTTCAGGATTGACACAAAGACCCATGTCCTGGCTGCAGGCAATCCTTATCACCTTAACTTTCCCGGTACTCTTGTCTACTTTTACCTCGGCTATTTCCGCGACCCATGTCCCGGCATCGGTTCCGCAGGCAATGCCTATACCTCTGCCTGAAGGCGTCTTACCGGTAACATAACCGAATTTTTCAGCGACCGACTTCAGGCATGCTATCATCTTCTCATCCTTCAGGTTTTTAAGTCGGAATTCCAGCGGGTCTATCCCTGCGGCGGATGCCATGATATCTATCTGCGTCTCACGTGCAAATGTGTTGGTGTTGTTGTTGGGAGCGCGCCACGGCCCTGTATCGAAAGGATGAACGGGATATTTGGCGCTGTCCTCGCTGTAGCTGGTGACTTTAAAATCCGGTACATCATAGGTCACCTCCGCTCCCCTTGTTCCGGCGAGATAAACATGGTAATCCCACATCGTTATCTTCCCGTTCCTGTCGATGCCTGAATTAACTTTAACCACCGCTGCAGAGTGGAAATTATCGTAAAAGAATTCCTCATCACGGGTCCAGGCTACCATAACTGGCTTTCCTGTCATTCGTGCAAGCCTTGCTGCCTCGACACCCTGCTGGTATGCGCTCTTCCCTCCGAAGCCTCCGCCGACAAACGGTGTTATCACCCGTACATTCTCACGTGTGAGACCGAGCTCACTGACGATGGCGTCCTGCAATCCAAAGGGCGACTGTGTTGATGCCCATACGGTAACCTTTTCCCCCTCGAAACGTGCAAGGGCTATATGTGGCTCCATCGGGGCATGGGCAAGATAGGGGTCATGGTATTCATGTTCAAACACCTTGTCGCATTTCAGACGGCCGGCTGCAATGTCACCTGCTGTTCTGGCAATATTTACCCTGTACTCTCCTTTATTGATATAGTCGTAGAGAGTTTTATCGTTAACATTCATTTCATTGAATGTATACTCGGCGTTTATCTGGACAACAGCCAGGTCAGCCAGGTCGCGGTATTCACTTACCACAGCTATAAAATCACCGTCGCGCACAACCTTTACACCTTCGATCTTCTCTGCCGGTGTGACATCTGCCGATTTCAGCTTTGCTCCGTGTGAAGGCGGCCTCAGTATCCTGGCGAACAGCATCCCCGGAAGTTTTATGTCACCAGTATATTTTGCCTTTCCGGTCACCTTGTCATGGGCGTCACTGTGCTTCATGGGTGTTCCGACATATGTGAACTTAGTGTAGTCCTCAACAGACGGCTTCACATCCAGGTATTTCTCGAGTTTCTTTCCTTTAGCCAGCTCCGCATAAGTGACACTCTTCTTTGGATCTTTGGAGTCTGCTATAACACCTTCCTTCACTTCGAGCTGGTTTTCGGGAACTCCCAGCCGTTCTGCAGCCATTCCCGTCAGGACAGCCCTGGCTTCAGCTGCGGCTGCCCGCATATTAGGTCCGAAGGCTCTGGTTGACAGAGATCCCCAGGTACCCATGTCATAAGGACAGAGATCAGTGTCACCCATGATCATTTTGACTTTCTCAAGCGGCACATTCAGTTCATCAGCCATCATCTGTGCCAGTGAGGTGATGATTCCCTGTCCCATCTCAATCTTTCCGGTGAAGCAGGTGACAGTGCCGTCCTCCGCTATATGGAGAAATGCATTGTAGTCCTTGGTCAGTGATCTTCCCTGTTGAGCAGGTGTTGCAAGCAGATCAAGCGCGTTCCAAGGCTGAAAGAAAATAAATATCCCTCCTCCGAGAATCTTGAAGAAGCTTCTTCTTTTCATTCCCGATGAACTTTCACGGGAGGATGTATTTGCTGTTTCCTGTGATTTTTTCATGGCTACTTCCCTCCTGTCATTACTTTTGATGCATCTTCCACAGCGTCGATGATGCGCGTATGCGCTCCGCACCTGCACAGGTTGTCTTCAAGACCGTTGATGATCTCCTGTCTGGTTGGTGACTGGTTTTTCTTCAGCAAAGCGACAGCCGTAAGAACCATTCCCGGCGTGCAGTACCCGCATTGCAGGGCATCATGGTCCGCAAAAGACTGCTGGACAGGATGAAGTTCGCCGTTTTCAGCAAGGCCCTCGATTGTGATGACGCTCTTGCCGGCAACATCGCTGACAGCAAGTGTGCATGACCTTACCGCCTCGTTATCTATCAGAACAGTACAAGCTCCGCAGAACCCTATCCCGCAGCCGTATTTTGTTCCTGTCAGTCCGAAGTGGTCCCTCAGAACCCAGAGAAGGATCCTGTTCGGGTCAGTGACCAGTTCAGTTTCCTTGTTGTTCAGTTTGAACCTGATTGTCTCTTCCATGTCTCTGATGTCTTGTTTATTTGGTTATTATAATCTTCCCGGGTGTCAATATCATCTAAAACAGACGAATTTTCGGCATTAACCTCCAGGAGGTCAACAGGGTGCCTTAGCAGAAGTCCTTTCAGTCCTTCAGGATCATCAAGGTTTATGATCTCATCGCGGTATTTTTTATCTACCATGAGGGGGTGTCCGCGTTTGTTTTGAAAAACGGGAACCAGGATACCCTTTCCTGTTTCATTATAGGCTTTAATCAGTTTGTTGATAACGGAGGTCTCTACCATGGGCTGATCGCCAAGTAAAACCATTGCAGCGCGAAATTCGCGGGGCAAAAATTCGAAGCCGCATTTCACTGATGAGAGCATTCCGTCTTTAAAATTGCTGTTATAACAATGCGGTACCTGGAACCTTTCAATCACTTTCATGATCTCTTCACTATGGGAGCCAAGCACAGTCACCACCTTTTCTACATCAGAAGCCAGAACATTTTCAAGTACTTTTTCAATGATTGTCATCCCTTCATAAGGAAGTATCATTTTAGGAGAGCCCATCCTTCTGGACTCGCCGGCAGCCAGTACTATTGCCCAGATTCCTTTCATATTTCATATTTTGCCTTTTGTCCTTACCTGGATAAGTTGTGCTGCAATGCTCACCGCAATCTCCTCTATCGTTTTTGATCCAATCTCAAGGCCAATAGGTGTATTTATTTTTCGCCATTCATCTTCAGTGACCCATTTATTTTTTATGAATTCCTCATGCATTTTGGCCACCTTTTTTTTGCTTCCCATCATCCCTACATATGCAGCTGCAGAGCCAATGCACGGCTTCAGGGCGTCAGCATCATGACTGTGTCCCCGTGTTACGATGGCTATGTAAGTGTTGCTATCCTTCTTTTCTTCCTGCATCGCGTCACCAATATCCTTCACTATAATACGGTCGGCATCCGGGAGGTTGACAGAATTGGCATACTCTCTCCTGTCATCGATGACTGTCACGTCAAAATCAAGCAGTCTGCCGAGATGTGACAATGCTCTTCCTATGTGTCCTGCACCTGCTATCACCAGCCTGGGAAGAGGCATGACAGGCTCAAGGAAGAACTTTGCAGTTTGCTTCTCGCCCGGGACAGGAAGTTCAAGTTCCTTATAATCTGCACCGGCAGGAGATGAAAGGAGATTACTGACTTCCCTCATGATTATTTCCTTGAAATGATCAGGCATCGGCAGGTCAGTGTCCACGGTCACCCAGTAGCGTATTATCATAACATGAGGATCTGCCCATTCAGTTACCCTTGTAAGAAGCACTCCCGGCTTGCCGGAAGCAAGCGATTTCTTCATATCCCAGAAAACTGGCAGGCTGGCGAGCGGGTCAGCATCGACAAGTATTGAGAGAGTACCTCCACAGACAGCCTCTTCCTTCATTTCGATATTGTTGTCAAGTGCAAAGTGCAGGTATGCTGATTCTTTCGTATAATGAGCATTTTCCGGCATATTCCTGTACTTTGCTTTCGACTATACCGCCTCCGACTGTTCCGGCGATAAGGGTAGTTATGAACGAACAATGCTGAGCATCCGGGTTTCTGAGGGGTGGAACCCCTGCTTGCGGTGACGGTGGCCAGGACAAGTCCCTGTGACTGTTGTTCCGGCTCTGTGATCTGGAGGTAGATATTTTTCATCTGTCTGTGATATAACAAATATAATAAACCTGACGGACTTGCATCACTGCAAGCAGGCAGGTTGAACCCTGATGCCGTATTCCGGCAGCCAGTTACAGACATATTCAGAACGTCGTCAATATATTTGACAAAAAAATTTTGAGGTAAGGAAAAATGGATTAATTTTGCATCTCTTTTGGTGCGGTAGTTCAGTTTGGTTAGAATATCGGCCTGTCACGCCGAGGGTCGCGGGTTCGAGTCCCGTCCGCACCGCAAGAAAAACTAAAAGCCCTTTGCCATCCGGCAAGGGGTTTTAGTATTTTAATATGAAGGCGATGGCACCTTGCTGGCCTGAGCCGTCATATTAAAATACGTGAAATGATACGACAGCATCATTTTTGTTTCTCTTGTTCAGCTGACCTCAGGATGAAAGGGCCTGTCCTGGCCGAGCGCAACGAGTGTCAGGACAATCCCGCCAATAGAAAGCTCCCGGAGCAGTGTTACGAGGGCTGACACAAGGTTATTTAGAATTTATAGCCAAATCTTATTACGCCCCAAGGAATGAATTCAAAGCCTGTTTTTATTCTACCCAGTAAGGGCGTAAACGCTATGCCAACATAGAACCTATCTTATATTATAGAGTATTTATATCCGACTTGAGCAAAGATTGAAATGTCAAGAGGAATTTCAGATTCTATTCCAGAGCTTGCGGCGCCCAAAAGGGTAAATCCCATTCCACCTAACTCAACAAATACACTGTTTTTTGTTTTTCACTTTATCCAAAGTAAAGTCAGCTCCTCTGGCAAAATTCCTAAATATCACTTGTTTGGTTCATCATCAGGGATAACCTGTTCATCACTCAAAAAATCCCGTTGATAAAAAGCTTATTGGTTGATATTTAATTATTTATAACATTTGGTATCCTTTGTTCAGAAGTCACATAAAACTTAAACTCATGAAAGCATTTAAGTTGATCGGATGGATTGCTTTAGGTTTGGGGATATTATTACTCATCCTGGGCGAATTTCTGGCAGTCTATGGAAAAACTCTTGTAAATTTTCTTTCACGTGCCACAGATCTTTTCCTTATAGTAATGGTTTCCTTCATTGTCACTTCTACAATACTTGTCTGCCTTCTAAACAGCCTTGGTGAAAAGGAACAATCCCATATGGAAAAGGGGAAGTTCTAAGGCCCTTGAACAATCGCTTTTTCCTGCCATAATTTCCAGTAATCATTTTTTTACACATCTTTGCAGGCTTCAGGTCAGATTTAGCTTGCGCTGACGACTGTAATAAATCCAATAAGAAGAATCCTCCTATGAATAAAAATGAATTCTGGACCATACCGAATGTGATCACCACCTACCGATTATTCATGGCCCCGGTAATACTATATTTCATCATTTCAGGCCAGGAGAACCTGTTCGCCATTTTTCTGGTGATTAATCTTCTTACTGATGTCATAGACGGTTATATTGCCCGGAAATTCAAAATGGAGACGGAGATCGGGGCCAGGCTTGACGCGTTTGCGGACTATTTTACCTACATTCTGGTATTCATAGGACTTTTCGTTTTTAAGCTGGACGAATTAAGACCGTACCTTGTCAGCGCCATCATTTTCGTTAGCATGCTGGTGCTCACAGTTATTGTTTCCATTATAAAATTCAGGAAGTTTCACAGTTATCATACTGTTATAGAAAAGTCCGGCGGGTATGTTCAGGCTTTGTTCTTTATCGGGCTTTTTACAATAGGTTTTATTGGTCCGCTTTATTACTTCATGATAGTATTTGGCATTTTGGGAGCTATTGAGACTATAGCTATCGACATCTTAATACCTGAAATGCGCTCAGACATTTTAGGGCTTTACTGGGTGCTTAAAGAGAGGAAAGCGGCAAGGAAATTATAAACCTTACTGAAACAGGTTCCCTTAAGATCGAATTATTACTGGCCTTTTAGTTTCTGTATCGCACGGAAATTATCCATCTCCAACTTTTCGCGGGCAAGCCTGGAAGTTTGCTTGTATGCTGCAAACTCATCCTTAAGCTCTTTCAGATCCTTCTCGGTTCTGAGAAGTACGGTCAGGTTTCTTTTAAAGACAAGAAATCCAAGAGCCAGGACAAAGACCAGTCCTCCGACAATTGTCCACATAATGGTATTGTAGGCTCCTTTTCTTATTTCCAAACCCAATACTCTTATATTGTTTTTTGTATTGGTGATTTCCTGAAGGTTTGCTCTTGTTGTGTTAAGCAATGCATTGAGAGAATCGGTTTTGCCGTTTAAATTTGATGTAAGACTTTCCAATGCTGCAACCCGGCTCTTTTCAGCCTGAAGAGTATCAATGAAATTGCCATTGATTTTCTGGTACATATCTTCGCGTATTGCCCGGTAGCCTTCGTATATCCTTGTATGCTTTTCCAGATATTGTATTTGTTCCCCGATTGTGTTGGTGGTAAACTCAGCAGGCATTGCCGTCTGTCCGATTGCAGTATTTACTGTAAAAAAGATTACAGAAAATACCAGTACGTGTTTAAAGCTGATCCGATTCATTTTCCCCCGGTTTAGATGTATTAAAGGCACAGGTTTTAATATTAACGCACGGCCGAATAAAAAATTTCATAATCGGCCAAAATACATTTCAGGTGAGTCACTTAAAAGACTTTGCTGTGCGTCCCAAAGATTGTTCTCCTTGTGCCAATTTGATTATTATTCGCCGGTTCCGGTAATTGTAAACGTATAATCATCAGATTCAGTAGGAGTTATCTCAAATTGAGCGGGATTGTCAATATAATTCCGCTTCTTATAAGTCCAGTTTGAAGATTGGGAAAAAAGATTTTCAGGATAACCGATTACTTCTGCGGGTGAAAATCTTATCCCGGGCTCAAATTTGTTATTGAACGTGATGTGAATACTGTCAAAGACGAGCGCTGATAAGGCATATGGTTCAATACCTAGGTCGTCCGTGATATAAAGAATCTCCTCTTTATCAGGGTCAATATTAAACACAGTATTCTTATAACCACTTATAAATGAGCAAAAATCATAATAATAACCAACACTGAATTCATCTTTGGGATAAAGTGTCACTTTGATTTTGCTGCCGACTTCATTTCTTAATAAAATTTGTAACTGTTTGGAATTTTTTTCCTTGCAGGAACTGAACAGGCAAATCAGAAGAAACAATGAGATCAGCTTTCTCATAGAGTAGGTGATTGTAGCTGTAAATTTATTATTTATAATAATCTGAATAACAAAGTTAGCTCCGCAAACTTTGGGAGTCAAGGATATTTCTTTGTAAATAATTAATTATAAGCCCGGGAAATATTAATCATAACCGGGTCTCATTCAGCGATCAAAAGGCAGCTAAGGATTACCCCTCACTGAGATCCTTAAGAGCCTCCCACGCTAAAGAGTACTCCATGTGGGTAAAGGGTTTCTGCGCCCCATTCAAACAGGCTATTTTTTATTAGTGTACGCGGTAAGTAAAGCTTTTATATCTCTGTTAATGGCATAATCATATGCTGTTTTGACCTCGTTTGATTTTAAATTCGGATCTGCACCTTTGCCAAGCAACAGCTTAACTATTTCGGTGCGGCCCATCTGTGAAGCAAAGGCAAGAGCCGTCAGGCCGTATGTATCCTGCATATTTACCTTGGCTCCTTTGTCAAGAAGTACCTTCACAATTTCCGCCTTCCCTTCCTTGGAAGCTATCATCAGTGTCGTAATGCCGTCGTTTGCCTGCAAGTCCATTCTTGCCCCTTTCTCAAGGAGTAACTTTGTAATCTCAGTCCGGCCAAACTGGGCTGCAATAGTCAGAGCTGTCCACCCAAAGTTATCCTGCAGATCAGTTTGTGCACCTGCCTCGAGAAGCAGTCTGGCTACTTCCGTTTTCCCTTCCTGCGAAGCAATCATTAAAGCGGAGGTTCCTTCCCAGATCAGGTCCGGATCTGCACTATGTGCAAGAAGCAGGTTTACAATTTCAGCCTGGCCTGCTTCAGTTGCAACCATCAATGCGGTAATACCATCCCACCGCAGATCAGGTTTCGCCCCCTTTTCAAGCAACAACTTCACAACTATCGGATGTTGCTGCATAGCACCTGCCACCACGGCATTCATGCCGTCCTTCGCCTGCCAGTCAAGCACTGCTCCCCTGTCTATCAGCGTCTCGCACAAAACCTTATTGCCCTTGGCAGATGCAATTATCAGGAAACTGATCCCGTCTTCATCGGCATAATTGATATTATTAATCTTTTGCAGTACTTCTGATGCTGACAGGTTTTTATATCTGAAATCTGTCAGCAGCTTCTCATCCTGCTTTTCAGTCTGTGTCTGAAACACATACGACGAGAACAGCAGCCCGGCAATTATTGTGATCGAGGTAAAATAAAAGGCCTTCATGATAAATCGTTTTAGGGACCATAGTAAAATTATGGTTTACCCGGCCATTTGCCAATAGGTTTCAGCCAACCCGTATAAGTTACGGCTTGCACAAATAGCTCTTTATCAATGGAAATCGATTGTTGGTTTAGATTAAGCAGCTGCTCACAACAGAAATGTTGCGCTTCGTCAAAACGGTTGTATTTTTTATCAGGAATCAGGGTAAAGGAATGGAAAGCCAGTCCATTGACAGATCTAAAGCGCTAATTATCTTAAGAATATGAAAGAAGTGCTTTTATTTTGCAGAAATCTGAAATTTTGACCAACGGAAGGTTTTAGAAGGTAAGATTTGATGACAAAGGGGAAGTATTTAAGTCTTTTATAACAGGAATCCTATTAAAATACTCACTTCCACAAGTTACATGGACAGGGAGTTGATTCCTGAGGGCAGAAAATTAGTAGTTGTAATCATAAGCTAATTAATCCTTTATTCAACTACGGAAATAAGATTGTTAAACCATATTTGAATAAGGTCGGTACTATAGATAACTTAACTGCCGAAGAGGATTGGACTATTTCGAGATTATGAACTTCACTTTACAGAGTAACAAGTTTCTCTTCATTATGGCTAATGTGTAGGCACCTGGTTTGATATCAGGCAATCGGATGCTATGGATGCAGTCATCTGATGCACAGAAAATGTTTCCGGTTGTAATCTTAGCTCCCTGAATGTTAAAGATCTCATAGGAACAGTCTCCATAACCTGATGGGATATTGATTTGGAAATTACCATCGTTTGGGTTGGGATAAATACATAAGCCTGCACCTGATTCAGTATCAAAAACACCTGTAGCTGCCTTTGCCACAACTCTGGTACTGTCAAAATATGAACAGCCATCAATAGTCGTGATGAATATATAAAATGTACTATCGTTGGTAATCTTCGCGGTCTTATTAATCATTTCGTACCCGGTATTTGTCTTTACCTTCCAGGTATGTGTATACTGAACATTGCCGGTCACAGTGAATGTAGTGTCAAGGTCAATGTACTTCCCTTTTTCCACGGAAAGACCGTCTTTAGTACTAATGTCAGGATGCTCAGGACGTTTCAGTGCCAGTGTAACGGTTTTCAATTGATTCTTCGATCCAATCAATGAATTATTGACTGTAAACCTGTATAAAATTCCGCTATTATATACTCCTCCGTTGGCATAACCAAAAATTGTGTCTCCCCACATTACAATCTTCTGAGGTGCCAGGCCATTGGCTGCATCCTGGAAATCATACTGTTTGTTAAATCCGGATCCGTCCTTATTAAACCTGAAAATTGTGCCCATGTCAGCTGAACCACCATTGTTTGCAGTACCAAAGAGAAAGGACCCTGACAGAATCAACGCACTTCTTACATTGGTTCCATCGGATGAAGAAAAGTCATAAAGTTTCTGGAACCCGGTACCGTCAGTATTTATTTTAAAGAGGGTACCTCCGTTGCTGGTACCACCGCTAGTGGTTGTCCCGAAAAGTGTATTACCAACAAGCGTAAGGGAATTGTAAGCCTGTAATCCTTCTGAAGAGTCATAAAAAGTATGCAAGGTAACGAAGTCAGTTCCATCGGTTTTTATTTTAAATATTTGCCCGCTCTCATAGATTGATCCCCAAGTGATCCCGTACAGGTAATTATCACTGAGGAGCAGATCAGCAAAAGGGAACGCACTGATATCTGAAAGCTTAGTAAATCCGGTACCGTCAGTATTTATTTTAAAAATATAACCATAGCCTGCCAGGCTCTCGAACACTTGACCGTAAATGACATTGCCCGAGACTATCAGATTGTATACCGGGTAGTTGTAAGTTTGCCGGAAATTATACAAAATGGCGAATCCTGAACCATCAGTACTGGTTTTGTAAAGCACACCAGCGTTGAAAGTGCCTCCTGACCGTGTTGCCCCATAGAGGACTGAACCTGAAATGACAAGCGCGTTGGGATGGGCTCCATCAAATGCGATTTTGCTTATTCCGGAGCCGTCAGTTTTAGTAATAAATATCAGCCCAAAATCTTTGGCACCGCCTGAGTAGTTAAGACAGTAGAGCCAGCAATCTGATCTGATGATTTCTTCTGTCACAGACCCGCTTTCCGCGCTATTAAAATCAAATAGTTTTGTAAACCCGGCGGGATAAGAATTAATATTTTTGGTGTGAGGGAAGATGTTTTTATTGCCATTATCAGGATAGAGGGATTGTGCATGAACAATATTTAAGGGAAAGCATAAAACCATTGCTGCAACCAACGAAGCTCCTGGCAATGATTTACGAAGCAGGCCCGGCAGGCATAGGGAATTTATACGATCTTCCCTCAGAGCCTCTGAACCATTTTGAGCTTTCAGTCTTTTCATAGATCTATGGTTTTTAAGTCACCAAAAATTTGACAATAACTATTGTAAATTAAAATCAGGAGGATATAATGCAAGCACGCAGCCATGTGGCCAGAAGTAACTCACATGAACACTAATTCCCCCGGAGCTGTTCATGTTGCATGAAAGTACTATGTCCTGAAGATAGCCGAACCCGCGAAAATCCCACCAACAGTAATCAAGAGCGAAGTCAGCGCCAGAAATTACCTCCCGGGTAGTTCCGTCTGAAAAAGGATAGCCAGAAGGGGAAAAACTTAATCCTTCAATTTGTTCAACAAATGTTGCATTCTTACAACGGCTGTCGTAATCAATTGTATATTCATAACGGTTTACTCCTTCTACATATCCGTAAGGAATATTGTTCATTTCGCTCAGCCAGAGATAGAAGTTAAGATTCACTGACCAGGTAACAACATACCATTTCCATATATATGGAGGGATGTTACCATCCTCTTCGCAGCCACACCCTTTTGAGATGTTATGATCCGTAACTCCGTTCATGACTATGGATCCCTGATAGGCCACTGAGAAAAAGATATCGTTTCTTGATGGTACACCGGAAGCCACTGCCTGAACAGTAGCAACGCCCGGTCCTAAACAAGCTACCATACCAACTGACGGATCAACAGCTATAGCGCCACCGGTGGGGTAAGCAGACCCCGGAACAACTGAATATACAACAGTACCACAATCAATCTCATTTGAGTTTTGATCAAAGCACTTACATGACAAAGTCCGGGAATCTCCCTTCTTCAATTGTTTCGTATTTTCATTAGCACTTAATAAGACAGTTGTTACCTGACTACCGCAAGGAGCAGCCAATATTTTTTGAGACCCTTTAGCCTGAAATGATTTTGGAAAACTTTTAACGTGTTCAGTTACTCCTTCAGATGAAGCTGTTATTTCTGACAGATAGTATTCGGCTAACAGAATGTAATCAATATTGCCTACCCCGACTTCAGCTACACGTGTCACTGTAACCGTAGCCACTCCGGCATTATCAGTCTTCGGCTCCGGATCTGATACTGTCATTCCGTCAGGGACGCTGATAACAATTGTCTGATTTTCCAAAGGTAAATCATTATCTCCTCCCGGGCCAATCGTTACCTTGAAAGTCATGATCGCTGACTCTCCGACTGCCAGGCAACTTTTAGTAATTTCATGTGTTATTTTGGGACTGCATTGATCCCCAATTTCACGGAAATTTGCAGTAGCAACGTTATCCCCGGTGCATTGTGTAAATGTAACCGATAGATCATCCTTGATAGCAAAGCATTCTCCACTTGCCCTTTTGCCTACTATATCATAAACCGTATTTTCAATTTCAACAAGGAGCTCATGGCAGTCAATTTCTCCAGCTTTAGATTTGCCAGATGATTTGCCAAATGCAAATACATCTTTGCATAGTTCAATTCGAACAGGAAGCAATTTTTTGGTTGAAAATTCAATGTATTGCTCCCTTTCCGAGCAGGTTAAAGTTCCTGTATTTTGAATCCAGGAGTCAAATAATGAATTGTAAAGATAAACGAACGGAATGTCAGCACTTTGGTAGTTCAATGCAGGTAACCTAATTCTGACAGGTTTTGAGAACAATATTCCTGACGGTTCGTTATAAATCCCGGTACTGTAAACTTTCCCCGGGTCAGAATCAAAAGGTAATTTCAGGTCAGCGTTTCCCTCATCCAGAAGTTCCATAGAAACTGTGACATTTTCGTCAACTGCACCGGGCGGCACAATAAGCTTAATACCTGATATCAGAGTATAAATGCCTCCAATAGAATCAATTATCACCGTGTTTCCTTGGACATTTATCGACCTGAAGGCCACAAGTGCAACCGCAGAGTTCACCGGATAACAGGTTCCATCAGTAAGGACAGCTCTGTAATAAGCACTGCTGTCAATACGAATAAAAAGTGAATCATTGTTCTGATCAAGAGAAGTCCACGTCAAAGAATCTTTACTGACTTCCCAGGCTATATCACCCGGCCCAGTTTCAATGGACAGAACGACGGAATCCTGCACAAATCTGACAGAGTCATTCTTTACTTTAACGAAATACTGTGGGTAAGCATTTAGCTCTATTAAGAAAAACAGCATTATTATATTAATATTCTTAATTGACTTTTTCATTTCTAATTAGTTTATTAGAGATATGTTAATTTATTATCAAAGCTATTTCATTAAAGAGCCAAAGTCAAGTTTATTTTGTTTGCAGATTTCCAGAGACTGCGATGGGCTAGCGACAGTACATTTATGAAAATAACTGATTAAATATCAACTATGTATGTTATGACCGACTTTACAACAAGTCCCAAAAACTGTTCTATATGTGCTAAATGCATTAAATTTTAGATGCTTCTTTAAAGCACACCATGAATTGTAAGCCATTCCCCGGTAGATAATTCTCGTTCGGATTTGACCTTGAAACATTATTGTTCTAAGTTTGCAGTGATGAAAAAGCTACTTCTTTTTCTATTTCTGGTTATTATGCTGAGCGCCTGCAACAAGGCTGTCTGTCCCGCATATAACGATTCTGTCAATAATCTGGCCAACACTCTCACCCAGAAAGGCAATTACAGGGCTAACGGCATAAACAGGGTCTACCGTGATTCACCTCAGAAGAGATTCAGGTAGCGGATCTCTTTCATCTCCAAATATGATTTCTTACATCATGAAAAAGGGCCATCTGATTAGATGACCCCCTTTCCTCTGATCTGAAAATAACCTAAACTCTGATCTTTGACCCTGCCAGCCTTATTTGGTTAATATTTAGTTTAATTGGAATAACTTAGCATAACCCACCAGCCCTTCTTTCAGAAGGATATCATGTGGCGCCAGCATTTGCATCTCCGACTTAATTTGAAAAATAGATATACTGGTACGTAAATCCTTTTTCACGCAACCACCAGCGCAAGGCTTTGGCGATCTTTCGTTTTTTGAGCAGAACCGTTCCACATTCTTCTGATTTTATCTGATATATTGTTCTCATTGATCTCTCTTTAATACAGTTGCTCGTAATTAATAGTCCGGCTAATTCTTTATGAGGCTTTCAGTTCAACCGGCCGTTGAACACAGTGTGAATGGAAATAAGTCTGGCCGCTGATGGTTGTCATATTCATGACTTCAAAACCGTTCCGTTCAAGAAGTCCCCTTACATCATTTGTATTCATTACCCGGTCAGTCTTCCCGTCCATCAAATTGATAAGTCTGCCATATATTCTCGAAAAGAGGCTGACCAGGTCGTTCTGTACCGGGGCATTGTTATCTGAAAAATATCCTACGAAACTTGTTTCCGGGGGCAGGATCCTCACAAGTGTATTCAGAAACATGTCAAGATGCTTTATCACATTTAGCTTCCTGAGGTTAACAAGGACCCTGACTCTTTTTAAATCGTTTTCATCATAGAAGTAATGGCTCTTCGAAGAAAGAACAATCAGATCAGTCTCACCTGACATACCTCTTTTCTTAAGATAGCGAAAGAAGTTTAAACCTCCTTCAGATATCAAAGTGGCAACTGATTCACTGAAACCTGTTACCCTCTCAGATCTGTTATTGGTTCTGGCTTTTGCTCCGTTTGTTTTATAGCCGGTAATTCGGGCATTATTTAAAACTGAAACATCTTCCATTTCTGTTGCGCTTAATTATGGATTAAAGGTAAGCCTGGAAAGCTCTTTATGCAATGCGCAAATGCCCATATAGTGGGTTAAAGAAATGGCTTTACCACACGTTAATCTATCCAAATCATATGGCTGTAATCATTAAAGATGCGTCCGCCTGCATCAGGGATCAATTCGTCAAAACAGGACTTGTTTTTACCGGAAAAGCGGGCATGGTTTGCCTGACTGACTGACAATTATGCTTTTTAGCCCTTATTATCAGCGAATTACCATGATGGTTCTTTCAGAATCGAGTCAAATTCCGTATTTGACCAATGGGTACCACCAATAGACAAAAAATCAGGAAAAGGGTCGATTCAGGTATGCCATCCCGGATTTCGGGCCTTGGAAAACATCATTTTGGACCGGGAGGACAATAAGTTTTAAGATAATTGGTGTAAAGTGTCTCAAGATGTTCCCTTGTACCCTCACCCTCCGAAATACCATGGGTACGATTCGGGTATGGCATGAACTGAAATTGCCTGTTCGATTTAATCAGCTCGTTCACGAGCATTTCAGCATTCTGGTAATGAACATTGTCATCGCCGGTGCCGTGGATATACAACAGATTCCCTTTCAGGTTCTTTGCATAGGTGACGGGAGAACCTTTCGTATATGGTTCAATATCTTCCTGCGGAAGACCCAGATAGCGCTCCTGGTAAATATTGTCATAAGTAAGCAGGTTGGCCACAGGTGCAATTGCAATGCCTGTTTTGTAGATCTCAGGGTACTGAAACAAGAGACCCAGCGTGGCGCTGCCGCCGCCGCTCCATCCCCAGACAGCAACTCTTTCAGGATCGATAAAATCCCATTTTAATATTTCTTTCGCCGCCATTGCCTGATCATGTATGTTTATCTGCCCAATCTGTTTATAAATGGATTTCCTCCAGGCTCTTCCCTTGGGAGCCGGCGTTCCGCGATTATCTACGGAAACATAGATGTAACCGTCTTCGGACATGTCGCCTGAATACAGGTCGTTATCGCTCACACCATAGACATCGGACACAGTGGCGCTTCCGGGTTCAGTGTAGACAAAAAATACAACAGGATATCTCCTGCCGGGATCAAAATCCTTCGGCTTCACAAGCCACCCGTCCATTTCCACACTGTCGGATGTTATTACCTTGAAAAACTCGGTTGAGGAAGCAGTGATAAGCTTATCCAGCCTCTCAATAATGCTTTCCTTTTCATTAAGCGGTTTATGGTCAGGCAGTGAGATCAGTTCCTGAGACGGTCTGGTAAAGTGGTTGGAAAAAGAATGGGTGGCATATCTTCCGTCCGGTGATATCGAATATTCATGTGTTCCTGAGAGAGTTGCAGGACTCAGCAGTTCGGCATCACCCGAGCCATCAATCCTTGCGCGGTAAAGATATTTCTGAGTGGCATTGCCGGGCGAAGCAGTAAAATACACGCCACCGCCTGCCAGATCGACTCCCTTAAAGTCTATAATATCATAATCGCCGCTGGTTATACTCGTTTCTGATCCATTTTCCAGTGAGATCTTATACAGATGGCACCACCCGGTTTTTTCAGAAATCCAAAGTATACTTTTGCTATTTTCCAGCCATGTGTAGTCGTTCGTAAAGTCGACAGAATAAGGATTTTTTGTAAAATATACATCCAACCAGGCGTCGTCAGTTTCCTCACTGAGTAATTCAGGATTGCCGGTCTTTGTGTTGCAGACAAAGAGTTTGCTGCAGTTCTGATGCCTGTTAAGCTGGTTTATCAGCAGCTCTCCGGACGACGGGATAAACTCAGCCCTGATGATATAATTCTGATCCGGGTCACCGGGAATTTTCATCCATGTGGTCTTGCGGTCAGAAATATTAATAACCCCTACCCTGCACGAAGACGGTTTTTCGCCTGCTACAGGATATTCAAGCGGGACAGGCCTGGAATAAATTGAATCGGTATTGTTGATCATGTAGAATTTCCTTATTGCGCTGGCATCAAGCTGCCAATAGGCAATCGATTTGCTGTCGGGACTCCATCTGAAACCGTCCCTGCAGTAAAACTCTTCTTCATACACCCAGTCAAATGTTCCGTTAATCAGGGTAACCGAACCATTGGTGGTCAAGGCTTTGATGCGTGATTTACTGAGATCTTCCACATAAATATTATTGTCGCTGACGTAGGCAACTGACCTGCTGTCAGGAGAGAATTTGGCAAACATCAACGAGGAAGGAGGCAATGTTTTTCCCAATTGATTCAGTTCGCCGGTACTCATATCCAGCACCCAGTAATCACCTTTCGTATTCAATCTCCAGACCTTCTTTGTGTTTGTGAACAACAAAACCTTCCGCTTGTCATTCGAGAATGCGAAGTAGCTGATCTTAAGCGGGCCGGAACTCCCTTCAGGAATAATCTGATCCTTTGAAATTACAGTGTCAGTCTCATTGCCCGGAAGGATGTGTCTGATGAGCTCGTTATTTTCAATCTGATAGTAAGAATTCCCATCATCTGACCATTTGATACTTCTGCGCTGAGCACTGACACTGAGCGAAATAAGGAGTATTAAAAAAGAAAATACAAGTGTCCTTGATCCTGATCTTCTCAGGTGCTGACTTCCTGTTGCGTACATCTTATGGGGTTTTTTATTGTCGGGCAAAAGTAAAAAATATAGTTCATAACGTAAATCCAACGACAAGAAACATCGTCTCTGAGTCAGGGTTAAATATCAGTTGCCCGGTGACAGGGATGCTAAAGCGGTCAGTTATTACAATGTCTTTTGAAACTTCAAGTCCGATATTGCAGACATTGAATGCACCTTCATCCTCAACCGGGTCATATGTATGCCAGCCGTTGCCGGCTCCCATGAATACGGTGAAATAATCAAATGAAAAACCTGCTTCGAAATAGAGATCGCCCCCGCAGGAGCCTATACCACCTGCCTCATTGATAACATAATCAGCTTCTAATCTCACATGCTCTCCCGAGTAGTTAAGGTTGATCTCGTAAGCATGACTTCCTGTGGCCCTGGAAAAATCAAAATATTGCAGGCCGGGAAGGTAATAATCCTGTAGTCCTATACTGATGCCTTCGGTAAGGTTGAATGACAGATACAGGTCAACTTCCTGGTAATCGTTGAAATCGAAAGAGCCCCATGCTCCTGCTGTAAAAAATCCGGATGTAAATTCAATGACAGGTTGAATTGCCGGACCGCTGCCCTGTCTTGTACCCCGCCAGACGTAGCTACTGTAAAAGTCGGCACCTGTTGTCCACGGGGAAGCCGGGTCTTCTGTCTGACCATAAAGGGTCACATCAACGGTTGTCACTGCCACCAAAACCAGTCCGCTGAAAAACTTACAGCATCTTCTCATTTCATGAAACTCGTTCTGATGAACGATCTTCCTCTCATTATTAACTGGCTCAGAAACTTTTTCTCAACTGTATGTAAATTCTTTGAAAGACATTTTGCTGTTCAAATGTTCCCTCATAATTTGCAGAAAACGACAGTTTTTCAAAGACATGCCAATATATGTTCAGTTCTCCAACATGCTGAAGAAGATTATTCTCGTTTTCAAGAATCCTGTTGTTAACAATCCTGTACCCGATGCCGGACTGGAATTTCCCTCCAGAAAAGTCTTTTAAAAGGCTTAGTCCGGCAATCGAACTGTTAATATGACTTGTTTCCAGGTAGGTACCGGATAGTGTGGCTGAAAAATTCAGTCCACCGATATTGCTGTAAGTATAATAGCCGCTCAGGCTTCTGGAGGGAAAAGGATCACTCTTCAGAAATCTGTAACCTGCATGAACGCCGACAGCCATATTCCCAAGAATCCGCCAGTTGCAGGATAACCTGTAACCTTGTCTCATTCCCTCCTCCAATATCCTGTCAGTATACGTTTTGTAGGTTTCATAATATACAACGTTTTTCCTGGCATCATAGGAACCACTGAATGATAATTTTCCTGAAATTCTGTACGACAGTGAAAGGTACAATCCTGAAAGGTCGAATGTGCTCTGCGGAACGTCATTAACAATGCTGAACAGGTCCATTTCAACCGTGCTGAAAAAATTCAAATTCTTAATCAGGTTGTTTGAATGCTGAAAATAAATAAATCTCCTGTCTGTCTTGAAATCATTTGTCTGCTCAACATATGCTACCGAACTCTCCGTGAATTTTCCCGGGCTCTTTGTGCTATAAGCCACGTATGCACCATACTGAAAAAGTTTCGGATTAAGGCTGTAATTTTGATAATCAGGTCTGGAACCGGCCAGAGCACCAAACGTAAAGTTTTTTATGGATTTCTCAAATTGAATTCCGTCCGTTGCTCCCATGCTTGCTATCCGGGTATTTATCCTGCGGCCGAGACTGAAGCTCGTGGTTTCGTTCAGGTCATATCTGATTGCGAGATTATATATCTTGAGTGCGCTGAAAAGATCGTTCTGCACCTCCTGCCATTCACCCGCTGTGTGCCTGAATGAGGCATATGTTTCGAAAGAGAACCTTGATCCGCCAATTTTCGGTGCGTTTAATGACAATGTATACCTGAAACGTTGGATATCAGGCACATCTGTATCAGAGAAGTCGGTATAGGAATTAAGGGAGATACTCCCGTATACCTTTTGTTTTTTTTGAGCTGCCTTCGGTTCAAGTTTTTCTGAATCAGCTTTGATTTCCGCTTGCGCAGATGCGTTAGTGGTATCAACAGGCGTAGCTTGTTCAGAATCTGTTTTGACCACCCTGACCCTGGCAATTATTATATGATCAACAAGAACAGGATGATCAGATAACGAGCTGCACAGACAGGACACAGACGATAAGCTATTCACAACCAGGGCAGGGATCAGTGCGTCGCCTTCCGTGATAAAGAGCGTATCACCGGCAGAAATTCCTTCGCATGACTTGAACCTTACATAAATATTCTGAGAGCTCACGAATGAAACCTTTCCAACCAGGTTTTCAGTGACAGATTGCCCTTTTAACCCCGCAAATAAAAAAAGGCCCCAAAGTATCAGTGTAACTTTTTTCATATCATCTGTCGCCTGCTACGCCTGTCGGGTGACAATGGAGGCATGCTGAGCTTGTATATGAATATCCGCTTTCCTCGCTATGCTTGCTGTCCATAGAGGCTTTGTTATGCTCATGGCAGCTCAGGCACGTATACTGAGAATAATCTGAAGTACTCGGATGGCAGTCATTACATGATGTCCATGTCCCTTTGTGCTTTCCGGAATATATCGGGAATGACTGGTTGTCATGCTCGGTAAATGATGCCGGCACCCATCCCGGGCTCAAAGTATGGCAGGTAGTGCAGGTCGTGGGGAAGCCCATTGTTGAGTGTACCGGATTCGTTGTTGCCAGATAATCATCCTGATGGCATGAATAGCAATCCGGGTTTGCGTCAGAATAACTGCCGGTGACATGACATTCAGCACATTCGCGATTGGAGTGACCCTCCGTCAGCGAAAAGAAACTGTGATCAAATCCGGCACCTGTCCACTGAAAGGCATTAACAGGATGACAGGCAGAACAATCTTCCTGAAAGCCTGCCTGTGCATGGTTTGGCTGTGTAGTGGCCGTGTAGTCCTGCCGGTGACAGTCGATGCAATTGACGCCGATGACATCAAACCGTACAGGGTTTTCTGATAAATGGCAGTCTGAACAGTCAGCAGTACGATGCGCTCCCAGCAAAGGGAAACGGCTTAGCTGATGGATCCCGGTAATGTTGGTCACCAGCCAGCTGGCAGTGGAATGACACCTTGCACAATCTGACCCGACAGTAGCCTGGTGAATGTCTGTATGGCAATCATTGCAATCAGTCTTTGCTTCCTTGAATACCAGGGTTGGATGACAAAGTCTGCAGTCTGTTTTTGTATGCTGCCCTGTGAGCGGTAACTTTGTAGTACCGTGATCAAAGGAATATATCTTTTTATCAAGTTGCCATCCCTCCGGGCTATGGCAGATACTGCAGCTGAGCTTGAAATCCTCACCGTGCGGATGACCATCTCTCTGTCTGAGAAACAGGAAGAGACAGCAGATTATTATAAATGACAGGATTCGCATCTGAAATCTTTAATTTTATACGTAATGTAAGTTACCGAACCTTCACTATGCGGTTTATGACATTCCGCGCAGGGAACATTAATATGTTTCCCGTCAAGCCTGAAAGCTGCTTTATTATGGTCGAACCCTGAAGCCTTCCAGGTTTCTGTATTATGGCAATCATTGCAGTTTGTTACCCCATTTTTCTCAAACTGCCGGTAGTGGTTATCTTTATGGCAACTGGTACAGCTGACCGGTAATCCCGAAAATTTCTGTTGCACTACTCCGGCCTGGTCGGACCTGAAGTGACAGGCTCTGCATTCCTGCCTCGTATGTGCTCCTGTCAGGCTGTAGTTTGTCTTTGAATGGTCAAACGATATATCAGGCCACCTGTTTTCATTATGACAGAATCGGCAATCTGCCGCAGGATAGTATTTTGTTTGAATATAATTCTTGTGTATATCAGTGTGGCAGTCAGAACAGACTGTGCCGATCCCTCTGAAACTCCATTTTTCCTGTTTCTTATGACACTCCAGGCACGGGGTTGCTGAATGAGATCCCTTTAAGGGGAACAGGCCTGTGCTATGCTGCGATACCGTATAGGTGAAATAGTTAAACCCTTTTGCAGTGTGGCACTGTGAACAATCAGGAGAGATTCCGTTCCTGGTAAACTGACCGCTGTGATAATCAACATGACAGTCTGTGCACCTGTCATGTTTAAGGGGATCGGTGGTTTTACCCTTATGGCAATCCCTGCATCCAACCGTCATATGTTTCGCCTCAAGTTTAAAATTTGTCTTGTTATGATCAAAGCGCGACTGTCCGCCTGACAACGTAAGAAATGATTCTTCTGTGTGGCATTGACGGCAGTTCTGGCCAAACTGATTCTGGTGAGGGTCTTTATGACAACTTGTGCAGTTACTGAAAGATATGCCCCTGAACTCCTGGAATTCCTTGCCGTTTATTGTCTCTTTCCTGTGGCATTTCAGGCAATCGACGGTTTTATGCTTTCCGATGAGCGGAAACCGTGAACTGTTGTGGTTAAATTTCGAGGCCGGTTTGAATGAGTCTGTATTATGGCAATCGAGACATGAGACAGGAAGTGTCTGCTGATGGTAGTCGGCATGGCAGCTCAGACATTTATCATCCAGACCGAGCCAGGTGTTCTTTTTTGATTTGAGTTTCTGACCTGAAATGTACCTGGAATTGTGGCAATCAGGACATTCCTTTGCCGCATGAGCGCCTGATAAGGTGTATCCGGTAAGAGAGTGGTTGAAATTTTCGGCATTGAACCATATGAGTTTAGCATCCTTTCCGTTATGCTCACTATGGCAGGTGAAACAGGAATTTTCTTTTACCTCTGAGGATGAATGATATCCTTTCCCTGCAGTAATTCTGGATTGGATCTCAGTATGGCAGACCAGGCATTTTGCATCTGAAACCTTATTGCCAAGCACATGACACTGGGTGCAGTTTGACATGCCTTCTAGGCTGGAATGAGAATTTGACAAAGCGCCCGGAGAAAGCTGTGCTGACAGGCTAAGGTTGTTCAGGAGGTAAAAGATAAAAATTATCCTGATTTTTATTGTCGCATGATCCATAAAACACTCACTTCGATCAGACCAAAACTTCATTCACCCACTCTGCAAGGGTTTATGTGTTAAGCCAAAATTAGTGTTTTAAAACTGTTTCCCCAAACTTTCTTGTGATTTTGATTCCGGCTTTTTCGAGCAGCTGCGTGGGAAGTTCCCCCCCGGCAAAGATGTAAACCAGGTCATTCTTAAGTTTAACCGGTTCTCCTCCGTCCGCGGTCATGATGTTAACAAACTCATCCTCTATCGAAACAAGATTACTTTTCAATAAAAGCTGCAGTTTCCCTGATTCAACTGCCTCCTTTATGGCATGGCTGTTTCTCGGTTTGATACGACTGAAAACTTCACTCCTGTATGAGAGAGTGACATTATTCTGACCGGCGAGAAGAATTGCAGATTCTATCGCAGAATCACCGCCTCCGACTACAATAATATTTTTCCCTGACAAATCTTCCGGTTCAAGCAATCTGTATGCAACTTTCTCCTTGTCCTCACCGGGGATATTCAGTTTGCGGGGCGTTCCACGCCTTCCTATCGCAAGCAGAACAGCCGCTGCGGTAAACTCCTCACCCCTCAGGGTCGTAACCTTAATTACTTCGCCTTCAGGAACTACAGACTCAACTTTTGAATTCTCGTATACAGTGATATTGTTTTGTTTTAGTGCAGTACGCCATAGTTTTAGCAACTCGGGCTTACTTGTCTCAAACAATTTCACCTTGCCATACAAAGACAGGTCCATTGGTGAAGTCATCACAATTTTCTGTCGTGGAAATGAATAAACTGCTCCTCCCAGCGTATCCTGGTCCAGCAACATCAGATTCAGATTATGTTTCCTGGCAGTCAGTGATCCTGAAATGCCTGCCGGCCCTGATCCTACTATGATAAGATCATATGTTGCAGTATGATTCTTCTTTATAGATTTTGCTATATTTTCGACTGCCTTTCTGCCCTGTTCCACCGCATTCCTGATGAGGCCCATGCCACCGAGTTCTCCGGCAATAAATATCCCCGGAACATTTGTCTCAAAGTTCGTGTTGATATGAGGAAGTTCCACACCCCGCTTTTCAGTTCCGATACGCAGTGTTATTGCCTCTGTCGGGCAGGCCTGAAAACAGGCACCGTGGCCGACACATTGCGAGGCATTTATAACAGTAGCCTTGCCGTTCCTGATCCCGATAATATCCTTTTCGGGGCATGCAGCAATACAAGCTCCGGTACCGATACAGGTATTAACGTCAATAAAAGGGTGAAGAGAGACTGGTTCATGCAGGCCTTCCTCCTGTGCCTTTTTTATTTTTGCCTCGACTATTTTTGATTCTTTTCTCTTCTTGTAAAGATAGAACCAGACTAATGCAAGACAAAGGATGGCTACAAGCGAGTAAGTAAGTATTTTTTCAAGAAGCATTTCCATAATTAAAAAATCCATCTGTAACCAAACAAAATTGTTACTCCGACATGAATAACCATAATGAATAACATTACCAGGGCAAATGGCAAATGAGCAACATGCCAGTATTTGAAAAGATTCTTCATACTGTCAAGGCGCTCTATTCTCCTGCTCAGTTTGATATCTGTCTTTACAAGGGAAACAATCTTTCTGTAGTCTTTCCCCTGAAGGTTATTTCTTCTCAGGGCATTGCTTACCGATTTAATAGACTTCCGGTCATCTATATAGTTCCCGATTAAACTGCCAAGTAGGTGCCGGGATGATGACTCAGTCTTCTTGTCAACTGATTCTGTTATTTCAAGGAAACTATCCTCATCAAGGCTGTAGTTGCTCTTTAAAATCTCTGTCAGGTTACTTTTCATGGCGCGGATTTCATTCAGATCCAGCTCTTGGCCCTCGATAGACCTTGGTATCTGAAGGTAAATAAATCTGCCGGCAATTCCGCTGAGAAAAACAGCAACCATGCTCCAGAAGCTGACTGCCACCAATCCTCCGAACTTGAAAGCAGTATGGAACAATATCAGCACCGGTCCGAGGGTGCAGAGGAAAATATGAAACTCGAGCCAGTTTTTAACCAATCCCATTCTTGACATAAAACGATATCTTTTTCTGGCCATGTAACTGGCCATGCCAACGATTATTAAGAGAGAACCAAGTATTCCCAGCCCGTGGCCCATAACGCCACTGGGCTTCAGTGTATCGTGGTCCGGACTGAATGCTCTCTCCTCAAGTCCTGTCCTGTAATATTCCAACCCATTGATCAGAAGAAATATGAAGGCAAATCCAACTACCAGGACCATCATACCAAGGAATATTCTGTGAATTGTTTTTGGCATCATTTATTTCCTTTAAATGTCAACGTCACTGCAAATATAGCTTACTATGGTTTATTTTAACCCGTCAGAAACTCCCGCTCAGCCGCAAGCTTAAATTTCTCTGCGGCTGGATATCACCCGGTCGGCCCATATATTCAGTATTCGTGATGTTTTTGACCGCTATGGAAACTTTTACAGCATCAGTGATCCTGATACCAATATTCCCGTCCATCAGGAAATAACCCGTGTTGTTTTCCTGCCAGTAATCGTAGAATCCCGGAAGGATCTCCTCTCTTGTAGCCGGATTAAGGAATACATCATCGATATTCAGGGTCTTTGACCTGGCATAAAGGTCAAGACCACCTTCAACCCTGCGCCATGAGGAGATAAGACTTAACTTTGCTGAATGTTTTCTCCTGTATTTCAGATAAATATCAGTGTTCTGATTAGTATAGGAATTAAACTCAACCGGATATATAAATGTATACCCACCCGTCACCGTTATCTCAAACTCTCCAAAAGGCCTTTTAAGCATAAATTCCAGCTCACCGCCATAGACCCTCGATTGCTCAACATTTGTGGCTTTAAAACCAACTCCGGAGATGCCTGTGGACGGATCCTGATGAATACCAAAAACATACTCGATCATATCAGTATTCTGTGAGAAAAAGAACGACAGGTCGCCCTCCCCCATCATCTTCCCGAACAATACACCCTGTTTTATACCGATTTCTGAGTTCCACCCCGATTCTGCCTTTACATACGGGCTTGGAAATATCCGCACTGATCCGAGGGTTGTTGAGGCATATTTCTCGGCAATGGACGGGTACCGGTAGCCCTGTCCGAATGACGCTCTGATGAACGTATATTCTGCAGCCTGAAAATTTATGCCTGCCCTGAAGACCGGCACTATACCGTCATGCTCATCATCGAGAGTATTCTGTTCAACACGCAGTCCCCCAATGATTTTAAGGCTGCTAATTGGCCGTACCTCCAGTTGTGTAAACCCTGCAATATTAAGGCCATGGTGATCACCGTAGAAATTTGAAGTTATGCTGCTCCAGTTTTCAGAAACGCCAGCAGTCAGGTTTAAGTAACCGGTAATTTTGTAATAGAACAGATATTCTCCGTAAACAGAGGAAGAGCTTGCATCGTTATTTGTTCTGACAGGAAACCTGTTTGCAGAATATTGATATCGCATCCGGATATCATGTTTTATCTTTCCTGCACCCCCCAGCGTCAGGAACGGGTCGGCCGTAAAAAAATATCCGTGCAGGCTTGATACTGTTGATGTATCCTGCTTCAAGGCACCTGTGGTAGCATCCTCCCAAAGGATAAAGTCAGTTTTGTAAGTTGTACCGGCATTCAGGTTTAGTCCGTATTTCAGTCCCTCCGTCTTGCTGCTGTGATGCTTAAGCCTCAGGCTAATCCTTCCCAGGTTCTCCTCGTTGAATTTTCTGTATCCCCTGTCAGCGGTCAGGTTCACGCCTACTCCTATATCAGTCTTTCCGAATTTCTGAAGGTGAGAGAAGGAGGTATTGGCGAAGGCCCTGGGTGTGTCCCACCATTTCCAGTCTTCATTCGATGGAGCGCCAAAGATCCCGCCTTCAACAAAGAACTGTGTCAAAGGAACATTTGATGCGTCTGCTGTTCTGAAGTTAATGACCCCATTGAGGGCGGACGATCCATACAGCACTGAGGAAGCTCCTTTGATTATCTCGACCTGGGAAAGGTTCTCAAGTGGCAGGAAGTTCCATTTGATACCTCCCGCGTCAGCCGACATCATCGGTAGGCCGTCAATGAGCGCCAGAACGCGGCTGCCAACGCCGTAGCTGTAACCGCTGCCACCTCTTATTGATGCCTGACCATCAAGCACCTCGATACCGGGAGTTTTTGTTATCAGTTCCTGGGCATCAGTAATATGGCTGCGTGCAATCAGGTCGGATCTGATGACATCCATCGAAACTGTCAGCTCAGATTCCTTCTGTTCCATCCGGTCAGCACTCACCACTATCTGGCTTATAAGCTGCGATTCAGTCTCCAGGGAAACATCCAGCCTGACAGTCTCATTAGCCCTGAGAAAGACTATTTCCGTGACAGGCTTATAACCAATATACTTAAAGGTGATTTCAATTCTTCCGGTGTCGCCTGCAAAAGAATAAAGACCTTCTACATCGGTGCTTGTGCCGGCTCCCTTCCCGTAAATAACATAGACGCCAGCAAGAGGCTCCTTACTGTCTTTGTCGGATACCTTACCGCTTACCAGGTTCTGGGCAATCGTTACCTGTGAAATGAAGAAGACCAGAGCGGTAACTGTCAATAAGCGCCGTAGCATCATTTGGGTTTAAATGTCATCCTGATGTTTTTAGTGCCCTCCAGGGTTGGATAAGGGAACGTGACCTTCAGAGATGTTTCTGTAAGCTCAACTATGTGAGATGTAATGGTAGCGGTTAGTTCAGGCGAACTGATTGCAAGGTTGGTCTCGTTATCAACAAACATCCATGTACCAGTATATTGGCCAAAGGTCCCGGTGCCATCCTTTTTGAATACTATATCGCCTTTGAATTTCTCAAGAAGCTCACCCGGGTCACTTGCATCAACGCCATCGGCAAGAAGGCTGTCGCTGGTCCATTCATGAGATGTAAGCAGGTTAAATCGTTCTGAGGTCTTATCTTTACTGCATGCCGCTGCAAACACAAGCCCGGCAAGAAACAACCATATAACAATATTTCTCATTTATGTCAGTTTTAAATTCTGCGTCAGTCAGGCCGCGGGCGGAATAAATTCCAGGCAGGCCGGTTTAACTGTTACGATAAAGTCCAAAGTTAATAAACATTGCGCTGAAAACAGATGACTGAACTTTTTGTAATTTTATGATCTCCAAAAACACAGCAACTAAAAACATAAACAACATGAGTACAAAGTATTCGATAAGTCCCAACGGTGAAAAATTCGCCTTGCCGGAACCAGCGGATTATAAGACTGAGTTTGATAATATTAAGAAACGTGTCAAGGCGGAGCGTGCGAAAGGCCGTGAGATCGTAGTGGTTATGGGTGTAGGATTCGTCGGGGCTGTCATGGCTGCCATCGTGGCCGACACTGTCGACGCAAAAGGCAAACCCTCGAAATTTGTCATCGGTATGCAGCGTCCCAGTCTGCGAAGTTTCTGGAAGATACCCATGCTCAACCGCGGTGTCTCCCCTGTCAAGGCTGAAGACCCGGAAGTCGATCCGATGATTGAACGGTGCGTCAATAAAAAGAAGACCCTGATGGCCACCTATACATACGACGTACTTAAGCTGGCCGACATAGTTGTTGTTGACGTCCAATGCGATTATATCAAGGAGGAACTGGGTAATGTGCGTGCCGGCCAGACCGATATGGCAGCCCTCGAGGCATCACTGGGTGTTATCGCAGAGCATATCCAGCCGGAGGCGCTGGTGCTCATTGAGACCACTGTGGCTCCAGGAACCACCGAGCAGGTAGCCTACCCGATAATGAAGAAGGCATTCACGAAGCGCGGCATCAAATCTGATCCCCTGCTGGCGCACAGCTATGAGAGGGTGATGCCGGGACGCAATTACGTAGCAAGCATACGAGATTTCTGGAGGGTGTGCAGCGGCATCAACGAAGAGGCAAAGAAACGTGTTGTGAAGTTCCTCAATGAAGTGCTTAACACCAAGAAATTTCCTCTCACGGTCATGGACAGACCGATCGAGTCAGAGACGGCCAAGATCGTTGAGAACAGTTACCGCGCCACCATCCTCGCTTTCCTCGATGAGTGGAGCCTCTTTGCTGAACGTAACGGCGTTGACCTGATCAAGGTCATCAAGGCAATCAAGATGAGACCCACCCACAGTAACATGATCTTCCCGGGACCCGGGGTAGGCGGTTACTGTCTCCCGAAAGACGGAGGATTGGGTGTGTGGGCATACAAACATATTCTTGGCTTTGAGGATGACATTTTCAAAATCACCCCTATGGCCATAGATATCAACGACACCCGCGGTCTTCATGTGGGACAACTGACGCGCGACGCCCTGCGCAACATGGGTAAGCCTATCGCAGCCACTGACGTGCTGGTACTGGGAGCAGCATACCGTGAGGATGTCGGAGACACTCGCTACAGCGGCTCCGAAATAGTGATACGCAAGCTGGCAGAGATGGGCGCAGAGATACGCGTGCATGACCCCTACGTTGAACACTGGTGGGAGTTCGAAGAGCAGGACAGCTATCCGGCCGTTGGCCAGAGCAAGTCGCAGTTCTTCCGCAACCAGGAGAAGCTGAAGGAGATAAGGATAGAGCAGAACCTGAATAAGGCGCTCAAAGGGGCTGAGGCAGTCATTCTGGCCGTACCTCATTCAGCCTACATGGATCTCGACCCTGATAAGGTGGTGAAGACCATCGGACAACCGGCAGCCATCATAGACTGCTTCGGTATCCTGACCGATGACAAGATCCGCCGTTACTTCCAGCTTGGTTGTGAAGTCAAGGGACTGGGAAGAGGACACATCCAGAGAATTAAGGAAGAGACCCGTAAAGCCTGATCCTGAAAAAATCATATCTTTAAGTGTAATTAAACTCCTCATCATGAAAGATAGAATCGCGGGTTTATATGATGATTATGTGGCAGGTAAGGTAGACAGGCGGATTTTTTTGAAAAAGCTTGCACTGGTTACCGGGGGAACAGCCGCCGCTGTCATCCTTATACCGGACCTGAACAGCGTGAACGCATCGCCTGCTGGAGGCAAGCAGGTAAAACTACTTAATGAGTTTGTCACCTACCCCGGTGCAACTGGTGAGATACGGGCATACCTCTCTGTGCCTGAAGGAAGAAAAAAAATGCCGGCAGTCATCGTTATTCATGAGAACAGGGGTCTGACACCGCACATCATGGATGTGAACAGACGGATGGCAGGAGAAGGGTTTCTTTCCATGGCCCCGGACGCCCTCTCTCCACTTGGGGGCACTCCTGACAACGATGATGACAAAGCCCGTACAATGATCGGTCAGCTCGACCGTGAGTCCACGATAAAGAACCTGGTGGCAGCAGTAAAATACCTGAAGACACATCCGAGGTCAACAGGAAAGGTAGGATGTACAGGGTTTTGCTGGGGAGGTGCCATGACTAATCAGGTTGCCGTCAATGCTCCTGACCTTAATGCTGCTGTACCTTATTACGGCTCGACTCCTGCTCCTGAGGATGTGCCAAAGATCAAGGCTTCAATCATGGCACACTATGCCGGAAACGATGAACGCATCAATACCGGAATCCCGGCATTTGAGGAAGCGTTGAAGAAGGCAGGAATTGATTATCAGATCTTTATATATGAGGGTACGGAACATGCCTTCAATAACGATACCAACCCGCCACCCAGATACAACAAGGAGGCAGCAAATCTTGCATGGGGCAGGACTATCGGCTTTTTCAGGGAGAAACTGGGAGATTAACTCTCATCTCCCCATAACCGGGCTACTTCACTAACAAAAGGTATGCAGTGATTGAAAAAGTACCTGTACCCTTCGCATAGGTAGTTTAATCCCGGCTCTCCGGCAGGAGTAGTTGTAAACCGGTTTTTAGGACACTCGCCATTGCACATGTCAAGCACCTCACAGTCAAGACAGTAGTGCGGAAGGGTGTACCATTTATCTGCTCCGAAAGATTTCTGCCGGGGGTGGTCAAGCATAACGGAGATGGGTGTCGCCTGAATATTACCTATCCTATTCTCAGGATCAACATAGTGATCACATGAGTAAAAGTCACCGTTCATCTCAACAACCGGAACGCCGCCGCAAACAGGTTTAAAAATGCAGAGTGTATGCTCCTGCCTGAATGCGGTACGCAGGGCTTCCTCAAAGATCTGTACCTTCACCTTGCCGATATCCTCTTCGATCCATTCATCAAAAATCGCCACAAGAAATTTACCGAAATCCACAGGTCTGACACTTAATGGTGTTGCTTTGCCGGAGCTTTTTCCGGCCTCTTCAACCATTGGAAGAAACGTAATGTATGAGGATCCAAGGTCCTTGAAGAACCGATATAACTCTAGAGGTGATGAAACGTTGGAATTGCTTACGACGCATAGGAATTCGTGAGGCACATTGTACCTTTTGAGTATTTCAAGACCTCTCACCACCTCCTCAAACGTCCCGTTGCCGCCGCCATGAGTTCTGCTGAAATTATGGAAGAACTCAGGCCCGTCAAGGCTTATGCCAACATAAAAATTCTCGTCAAGGAAGAATTTTGCCCACTCATCAGTGATCAGCGTGGCGTTTG
Source organism: uncultured Bacteroidales bacterium (assembly GCA_963743775.1). Classification (GTDB taxonomy): domain Bacteria; phylum Bacteroidota; class Bacteroidia; order Bacteroidales; family VadinHA17; genus SR-FBR-E99. The sequence goes on along the minus strand of CAVURA010000002.1, from coordinate 213,065 downwards.
TCTGGATCCCATTTCGAATGGTCCTGCCTGCCGGCATATACGCTTCCTGAATAGTCACCGCTTTCCTGAAAAAATCCAATCCTGCCAGGGTGGGTTCTCCCCCATGCCACGAAAAAAAGATTTCTTTCCCTGTGGAGGCCTCAATATGCTGGCGGATATAGAGTTCCAGCACTTCATCATTCATACAGCCGGCTGCGGAATCAGCGTTAATATACTCTTTATCAAGATAATAGCAATATAAACAACTCAGGTTGCATCTTGCGCCGACGGGTTTGGCAAAAATCTGGAATTCACGAATCTCTGAGGTCATAGCCGCATTATTATCCAAATGCAAAACTAATCCAATGAATACCGGTTCCTGAGATATTCTTCGAGGTGGTCGGATCCCGGCTTCATCATCAGAGCCTCCTTGCTTCCTGTCAGGAATCCTTGCAGGCTGGCAGGCACCGGCACGGCATCACCGGTCAGCGGCTCAACAATGTCGCTGAATTTGGCCGGATGGGCAGTTTCAACAAAGATGCCCGACGAGCCGGGATGATCATCAAGATAGCTATCCAGGCCCAGACTGGCTATAGCTCCATGCGGATCAAGAGGATACCCTGACCTCTGATGTTCAGCCCTGATATGCTGTCTGATCTGATCATCATCAAACCAGAAACCTGATAACACAGCAGACATCTTATTAAGGTCATTGTTAAAAATGTCAAGCAATCTTTCAAAGTTACCCGGGTTGCCCACATCCATGGCACTGGCAATAGTCTGAACAGATGCACCCGGACTGTAATGACCTGTCCTCAGATACTCCGGAACAACTTTGTTTATGTTGGTGGCAGCAATAAAATGTTCAATCTGAAGGCCAGACTTCCACGCCATCACGGCGGCAGTCAGATTACCAAAGTTGCCGCTTGGAACGGAAATAATTTTGTTTCCGGAGCCTGCACCACTGACGGCAAAGTAATAATAAAAGCTCTGGGGGATAAGACGCGCTATGTTTATTGAGTTGGCCGATGTAAGTCTTATTTTCCCATGGGTTTCTATCTGTGTGAAAGCGCTTTTAACCATGGACTGGCAGTCATCAAAGGTCCCTTCTATCTCCAGGGCAGTAATATTCTGCCCCAGGGTGGTCATCTGGTTCTCCTGCAGCCTGCTTACCTTGCCTGAAGGATAAAGGATAATGACATCGATCCCCTCCATCCCGCGGAAGCTGTTGGCTACCGCTCCGCCGGTGTCACCAGAGGTTGCAACAAGTACCACTGTCTTCAGATCATCTGTCTCTGAAAAATACCTGAAGCACTGAGCCATAAACCTTGCGCCGAAGTCCTTGAATGCGGCAGTCGGTCCGTAAAAGAGCTCAAGTACTTGTTTTCTGTCGCTTATCTTTCTGAGACTCACCGGAAAATTGAACGCTTCCTCACAGATTTTCTTCAGCCTGCCTGCGGGTATCTCGTTTCCGATATATTTTCTGCCAACATCAAAAGCAATCTCCTGCAGAGTCATTCCAGGCAGCCGCCTGAAAAAATCAGGTTCCATCAGCGGAATAATTTCGGGCATGAACAGCCCCATATCCGTTGAAATGCCCAGGCTGACCGCTTCACGGAAGGTTACTCTGATGCTCTTGTCCCTTATGTTGCAGTATCGCATTTAGAATCAGATTTTTAAGAAAGTGAACAAATCTCTGCCCCTGTCCTGTTTACCGGCGACAGATAGGCATTGTAATTGATACCCCTGGCATCCATGCATGCCTTCATGGCTCTCAGCACTAACTCACCGCTTACTTCTCCCCTGCAGAGTGCAAAGACAGAAGGTCCCGATCCGGAAATGCCGGCACCAAGTGCGCCGTTCTGCATCGCTGCCTGCTTCAGCTCCTGGAAACCCGGAATAAGCGAAGAACGTTTTGGTTCTGCAACATGATCTACGAGGGACCGGCCGATCAGGTCATAGTCCTCACTGAAAAAGCCTGCTATCAGTCCTCCTACATTACCCCATTGTTTAACAGCGGTTCCTAAAGGAATATTTTTATCAAGAATTCCTCTTGCCATTGATGTTTTTATCTCCATATCAGGGTGGATGACAACACAGAAGAGCTCCGGCGGAATATTTACCCTGATGATATCAAGCGGCTCATAGCTCCGTATGAGAGTTATACCTCCCAGCAGTGCCGGCGCCACGTTATCGGCATGTGCGGTACCAGAAGCCAGCCTTTCGCCCTCCATGGCGAATGCCACAAGCTCCTCCGGCGAAAAGATTTTTCCCATAAGTTCGTTTGCAGCAAATGCTGCTGCTGCCGAGCTGGCAGCGCTGGAGCCTATACCGCTGCCGGGCGTTATGCCTTTCTCGATATATGCTTTAAAGCCTGGTTTCGTACCTAAGTTCAGACCTGCTATCGTGCCTGCTTTACTGATCATGGCTTTCAGCACTGCGCCAACAACATTCTTATCCGGATCCAGGCTCAGGCTGCTGCAACCCGTTATCCCTGTGATCACGACTTCCCCGCTGTCATTCATCTCAAGATCAATGAAATCGCAGGGTTCATTGATCGCCATGCCCATAACGTCAAATCCGCAATTCAGATTTGAGACTGTCGCCGTGGCTTTAACCCTGATTTTTTTGACCATTATTTCAATTATTTATTATTGAAAGTATATCAGCAAAAATTCCTGCGGCAGTTACATCCGCACCTGCCCCGGCACCCTTGATTATCAATGGCTGATCAGGATAGCGTTTAGAATATATTGAAACAACATTATCATTGCCTTCAAGATAAAAAAACGGATGAGAGGCTTCCACTTCCTTTAAATAAATATCTGCCTTCCCGTTTTCATACCTGGCTATGATCCTTAGCCTGGCATTCCGTTCAATAGTCTCTGCTCTCACCTTTTCAAAGTATTCATCATAACTTCTCATCTGGTCCCCGAACATACCGGTGACAAAAACCTCCGGCAGAGGGTGAGGGAGATAGCTTTCGAATTCAATGTCTGAAGCCTCGATCTTTATCCCTGCTTCCCTGACAAGTATCAGAAGTTTTCTCGAAACGTCATCACCGCGAAGATCGATAAGCGGATCGGGTTCCGTATATCCTTCGCTCATGGCTTTAAGAACAGCGTCACTGAATCTCATTCCGTTGCAATAGCTGTTAAAAATAAAATTGAGACTTCCGGAAAGCACAGCTTCTATTTTGGAAAGCTGGTCTCCTGTTTTTACCATATTATCTATGGTCTGAATTACCGGCAACCCTGCAGCAACGTTGCTCTCAAACCTGAAATGTACTCTCCTGCCGACTGCCATCTTTTTCAGTCTGAGAAAATTATCATATGGCGACGAAGCTGCAATTTTATTACATGTTACAATTGAAATACTTTTGGAAAGAATTCCTTCATATAATTCTGAAACAGCGGCATTGGCAGTATTGTCAATAAAGATTGAGTTAGGCAGGTTTAACCTGGCCATCTCGTCAATAAACTCCTCAAGATTGGTGGCTCTGTCACTCGACATCATAGTATCCTTCCAATCCTCTTCTCTTATGCTATTGTTCCCGATCAGCATTTTCCTTGAATTTGCGAGGCCCAGAATTCTAAAATCAGTCTGGTATTCACGAATAAAGAACGCTGATTGGGAAAGTATCTGTCTGACAAAGGCTGTTCCGACATTCCCTGTACCAACAATAAACAGGTTAATTATTTTATTTGTCGAAAGCAAAAACTCCTGGTGAATTGCATTTACAGCTTTATGGCAATCCCTGGTCTTAACAACCACCGATATATTTAATTCTGAAGAGCCCTGTGCAATTGCATGTATATTAATACCGTTTTTACCCAGTGCCGAAAATGCCTGGCCACTTATACCGACTGAGTACTTCATTCCTTCACCTACCATTGCAACAATTGAATATCCGTCCTCAAGTAACGATTGTCTGACTCTTCCTGTTTGAATTTCAAATTCAAACTCATCATTCAGGATTTCACCAGCTTTCTTCCCCGACATCTGATCAATGGCAATGCAGATGGACTGCTCCGATGATGCCTGGGTAATCAGAATGACATTGATATTATTCCTGGCAAGCGCAGTAAACATTCTTGCAGCAATTCCAACCACTCCGACCATACCGCTTCCGGTCAATGATACAAGGCATATCTTATCTATAGCTGACACTGCTTTAAGTACATTGCCGTTTCCGGATGGTGTATCACTTATCCTGGTACCATTGTCTGCCCGGGCAAAGGTGTTCTTAACCAATACAGGTATCCTTTTCTTCATCACTGGCTGGATGGTAGGAGGATAGATGACTTTTGCCCCGAAATGACTAAGCTCGAGAACTTCTGCGTAAGACAACTCAGGTATGGGGTAAGCACCTTCTGTATAGGATGGGTCAGCCGTAAATATTCCGCTTACATCAGTCCAGATTTCGAGAGTATCAGCGTTTAAGGCCGCAGCAATGAGAGATGCTGTGAAATCTGAACCTCCCCTGCCAAGTGTTGTAGGATAACCTTGTATGGAGCTTGATATATACCCCGAAGTAATTGTTATAGCATTGTCAGGTGACAGTTTTTCTCTTATGGCCTTCTCAGTGGCTTCGGCTTCTACTCTCTCAACCCCATTAACTAATTTTGTGAAGATTAAGTTTCTTGCATCTATGTGTCTGACATTTACAAAATTCTCTGTCATTATGGCATAAATAATCTGAATCGACATCTGTTCGCCAAAACCAAGCACCAGATCTGTTGACCGTAAAGTAATTTCCCCGATGTTTGAAATTCCGCCGAGAATGTCTTTTAATCTGGCTTTCAGTACCTTAATTTCCTCAATAACATTTAGAGCACGTTCAGGTGCAAGAAGCTCCGTGGCCATTGCCACATGTCTCTTTTCAATCTCGTCTGACACTGACAGGTACTGGTCATTCTTTGCTGAAGCAAGCTCCAGACACTCAGTAAGCATGTTTGTTATTCCGGAAAAAGCAGAGAAGACAGCAACCAGAGGTTCACCCTGCCCCCGGATAATCTCAACTACTGTTCTGATGCTATCTGCACTCCCGACAGATGTGCCCCCGAATTTCAAGACTTTCATATTCAATGATTATAGTTACTCCCCAGACGGGAGTGTCCGTTGTAGTACAAATATAATATTCAATCAACAAGTCTGGTACTTTTTGCATCAGCCCGGTAAACCTCCTGGCCATGCAACCATCCTCCATCTTAATATGTCTGTTTAATGGTTGCAAATGATAATATGCAGTTATGATTTACGTTAAAAATGTTATGTTTGGCACGATTCCATGGAAGTGATGAGACGTTTTTATATATATTCCATCCTGCTTTTTATTTTTTGCCTGCCATTAACAGCACAGACCTTTACCAGCAGCAACCTTCCTATCTGCATAATCACAACTGACGGCGGAGTATCAATTCCCGATGAACCCGGCGTGCTCGGCAACCTGCAAATCATATACCGTGGCCCTGGCAAGAGAAACTATGTTACTGACCAGAATAATCCGGCTTATCTGAACTATGACGGCAGGATTGATATAGAAATAAGAGGATCGTCATCACAGTTCTCACCCAAGAAGAACTACGGCTTTACAACCCTGAAGGCTGACAATTACACCAACAACAACGTCAGCCTGCTTGGCATGCCTGCAGAAAATGACTGGATACTGGGCGGAATGGTGTTTGACACCGCCCTGATACGTGATTATCTGAGCCTGAACCTGTCACGTAAACTTGGTAACTATGCCTCACGTACTGAATACTGTGAGGTCATGGTTAACAATGATTATAAAGGGCTCTTCCTTCTGCAAGAAAAAATCAAGGCTGATGAAGGAAGGGTTGATGTCCTGAAGATTGGCACCGGTGACAACACGATGCCTAACATCTCCGGCGGTTACATTACCAAGGCGGACAAGACTTCAGGAGGTGACCCCATTGCCTGGACCATGTATTCATTCCAGGGATCGCCTGTGGACTATATTCATGTCCTGCCGAAGCCTGAAAATGCATCCTTCTACCAGACAGGTTATATCAGAGGCGAATTTACAAAGCTTGAAACAGCCGCAAAATCCAACGACATTTCGATCGTAAACGGTTATCCGGCAATAATTGATATTCCCTCATTCATTGATTATATGATCATTAATGAGTTTGCCTCCAACCCCGATGCCTACCAGTACAGCACTTTCTTTCACAAAGACAGGAACGGCAAGCTGAGGGCAGGACCGATATGGGACCTGGATCTCTCTTTCGGCAATGATCTTTTCTTCTGGGGTATGGACCGCAGCAAAACAAACCTGTGGTATTTCGAGGACCCGTATTATAATAACGGGTCCAGATTCTGGTATGACCTGTTTTATAACAGCACCTACAAATGCTATCTCGCCAAAAGATGGAATGAGGTCATCCAGCCGGGCCAGCCGATGTACCCTGACAGTATTAAGGCATTCATTGACAAGACTGTCACATACATAAGTGAGGCTATGGCAAGGGACTATGAACGGTGGGACAAGCTGGGAAGCCACGCACAGCGTATTACCAACATCAAAAACTTCATCAATGCCCGGATGCTCTGGATGACACAAAACCTTGGAACATACGAGACATGCAGCAACATTACCGTGCCCGGTCTGGTGATTTCCAAGATCAATTATCACCCCTCTCCCACAGCCGCGTACCCCGACGATGATGATCTCGAATTTATTGAGATACAAAACAACAGTGATGTCACAGTAAGTCTGACAGGTATATATTTCAGGGGCACCGGACTGACATACGTCTTTCCGGCAGGAACCTCACTCGGCCCTTATCTGTCAGTTATCATTGCAAGTAATACTGTTGCGTTCAGGGCGAACTGGGATATAACCCCGTTTGGCCAGTTTACCAGGCATTTATCGAACAGCAGCGAAAGTCTGGTGCTTCTCGATGCTTTTGGAAATGTTATCGATGAAGTGTGCTATTCTGATTTAGCGCCATGGCCTGCCGCCGACGGGAACGGCTATTGGCTTAAGCTGACGGATGTAAACCTTGACAACAGCCTTGCCTCCAGCTGGACCGCATCAAATGGAGTTATCAGCTCAACCGGTGAGACACCCGAAGATATGAGCATTGATATTTACCCTAACCCGGTAAGTGATTTTCTATATATAAAATCAGACCTGGAAATAATCAGCCTGAAACTATATGATATGCAGGGCCGGGTACTGATGGAGATAATCGGCGGCGACAATATGTGCGAAATTGACGTCAGGGACCTTATCAGAGGCACTTATATTGTCAAGGTCATCACCAATGGCGGCAGCCGGACAGAAAAAATTGTAAAAGACTGATCTGCTAACATATATAAGTCTCTGCCAGACTATTTTCTTGAGTATCTAATTAGTCTGGTATACTCTCACATAGTCAACCACCATAGTACGTGGAAAGATTGTGTTGTCAATACCCTGCTGGCCTCCCCAGTTTCCTCCTACTGCTATATTAAGCAACAGGTGAAACCGTTTGTCGAAAGGCCATTTCTTATACCCTGTGCCTTCATTTTTGAAAGTAAAATAGAGTTTGTCATCTACATAAACACGGTACTCCTTTACTTCCCATTCCAGTGCATAGACATGAAAATCAGAGTAGCATGAAGGTATCGTGATCGTGGCGTTCTTCTGCGTGCCAATAGAATGATTATAAGCTTCAGTGTGCGCAGAAGCGACGATTACATAAGGGTTATAACCCACGTTTTCCATTATATCAATTTCTCCGCTGGCGGGCCAGCTACCGTAAGCCCAGTCAGTGGGAAGCATCCAGATCGCAGGCCACATACCTCTCCCATCAGGGAGCTTCGCTCTTACTTCCACCCTGCCAAAGAGCCAGTCGCCCTTGGATTTTGTGATCAGCCTCGCTGAGGTATATTCATGATTCCCAAAACTCTCCTTGCGGGCGGTTATATTTAAAAACCCGTCTTTCACCTCAGCATTTTCCAGCCTGGCTGCCGTATAGAACTGCTCTTCATTATTACCCCAACCGGTGGCATTCCCCTCAGTGTCATAACTCCATTTCTTTGAATCAGGAAGGCCGTTAACGTCAAACTCATCACTCCATACCAGCACCTTAGTTCCCGTGGTGGGATTTTCAGGTGCAGGATCAGGAGCAGGGTCAGGTTCATTGTTCCTGACGCACCCGGGTGCCAACAGCGCGAAGGTTACGAGTAAAACAGCTAGTGTTCCCATTTTTTTCATTTTGTAAAGTTACTTAATAATAAAATCGCTATGGAGTCCTTCATCTGAATTTGGTCCGACCCATATATCAAATTCGCCCGGCTCAGTCAGTGTCACCTTGCCGTTAAAGAATGCCAGGTCGTTTCCGGTAAGGGTGAACTCAACATCAGCTGCTTCACCCTGTTTAATTGTTATACGCTTAAATCCCTTGAGCTCTTTAATCGGCCGTGTGATACTCCCGACCCTGTCACGAACGTATAATTGGACTATCTCGTCAGCGTCCCAAGTGCCACTGTTGGTCACCTTTGCCCTGACGCTTATTGAACCGTCAATACCCATCACTTGTGAAGAGAGAACAAGGTCGCTGTAGGTGAAAGTGGTATAGCTTAGACCAAAACCGAACGGAAGCAACGGAGTGAAACCGTAATCAAGGTGGAATGACTTGTACCCGAGTGAACTCTGCTGATCTTCAGTAGGAATGCTGTCCATAGGGGTCCATGACTGATCTGAGGCCGGCCGGCCTGTGTTGTTCCTGTAGTAATAGAACGGTATCTGTCCTGAACCTTTCACAAAGGTAACGGGGAGCTTGCCTGAAGGTGATTCTTTGCCGAAGATAAGGTCAGCAAGCGCTGGCCCGGCCATTGTTCCTCCGTGCCATGCATAGAGCACTGCATCAGATTCCTTTAGCTCATCACCAATGGCCAGCGGCCGGCCGGCCATCACCACGACGACAAGCGGCTTGCCCGTTTTGGCCAGCTCAGAAATAAGCTCACTCTGTGCTCCCGGAAGATTGATCTCACCTCTCGACTGACCTTCCCCGGACAGCACCCATTCCTCCCCAGCAAAGAACAATATAACATCAGATCTCTGAGCAGCAGATAATGCAGCTTTGAACTCGTCCGTTTTTTTATCACGACTGTATTTAAGCCCTTCTACATAATTTACTTTCTTTTCCCCCAGCAGGTCCTTTATAGCTGTAAGAGGAGTTACAGAGTTTTCCGGCAATCCGTCAAAACACCATGTGCCGAGCTGATCACGGGGTGCATCTGCCAGCGGGCCTATCACAGCCACAGATGAGATTTTAGCAGCATTAAGTGGAAGGGTTTTGTTGTCATTCTTCAGCATCACTGTGCTCTGACGTGCCACGGTGCGTGCATGTTCAAGAAATAACGGATCAAGCATTTTCTTCTGAGCTTCCGTGTCAACGTAGGGGTTTTCAAACAGTCCCAGTTTGTACTTGACCCTGAGAATATTTCTTACTGCATCATCTATCTGTTCCTGGGTTATTTTCTTCTCATCGAGGAGTGCCTTGATATTGTCAAAATAGGAAGTGGTTGCCATCTCCATATCCACCCCTGCATTAATAGCCTTGGCAGCGGCGTCCTTTTCGTCAGTTGCATATCCGTGATTGATCAGTTCAGTTATTGATCCCCAGTCACTAACAACAAATCCGTCAAATCCCCATTCTTTCCGCAGTATCTGTTTCAATGTAAACTCGTTGGCAGATGTTGGCACTCCGTTCAGGTCATTAAAGGCAGACATGAATGTAAGTGCGCCTGCGTCCTTTGCCGCTTTGAATGGCTTCAGAACCACGTTTCTGAGAACAGGTTCTGAAATGTAGGTTGTATTATAATCACGGCCGGCCTCGGCAAAGCCATAGCCAACGTAATGCTTGGCGCAAGCTGCCAGCGAGGTAGGGTCAGTGAGGCTGTCACCCTGAATGCCCTCAACCATGGCACGTGCCATGGCAGAGGCCAGGACAGGATCTTCACCACATCCTTCAGCTATTCTTCCCCACCTGGGATCCCAGGTAATATCTATCATAGGTGCGAAAGTCCACTTTATTCCCTGCGAAGAGGCTTCGATGGCAGAGATCCGGAAAGCCTTCTTAACAATCTCCGGGTTCCAGGAAGCCGCCATCCCCAGAGGGATAGGGAAGATGGTGCGATAACCGTGAATTACATCCCTGCCGATGATCAGCGGAATGCCCAGCCTGCTCTCTTCAATGGCTATCCTCTGGATCTCATTGACCTGTTCAGCGCCAAAAAAGTTCAGCAGCGACCCGCATCTGCCATCTCTCACAGCCGCCCTCAGCTGTTCGGGATCCATGAAAAAGCTGATGTTAAGCTGAGACATCTGACCTATTTTTTCGTCGAGAGTCATCTGAGCAAGCATTTTATCCGCCCTGGAATCATTTTCATCCTTGCCGGAATCGACAGTTTTGCATGAGTAAGCCATCAGCGACAGGCATACTATCAGAACAGCACCTGAATGTTTTATATAATTCATATCCTTAATTGTTATTCGGGCACAATTTATAATTTTTATTAATTCCGGAGGATGATTCTTTTGAATGCACATAAAATACATATAACTTTATTCTTTGCTATATACTTTTGTATATTTGCCCGCCTCGTTACCAGGCACAGGTTTAACTTAATTATTAAAACGAAAAATGGTTAAAGTTACCCAGAACAGGATCCCAAACGAATTCTTCGTCACCCAAGGCTCAGGATGCAGCGAGTATGCGATCCATCCCGGATCATATCACATGGCATTGCATGATGCCGGAATCTCAGAATACAATATCATGAATTATTCATCAGTGTTACCGGCCACGGCAAAGCTGCTTTCACTCGATGAGGTCGATATGCCGCCTTACGGATCTGAGTTGTGCACAATCATGGCAACGGCACACGGTTATTACGGCGAGCATATCTCAGCCGGAATCATTTTTGCATGGATGTATAAAGATGATACCTGTGAAGAAAAAGTGGGCGGACTGGTATGCGAACTTTCAGGTTACTTTGATATGGAAGCCCTGGAAGAAAGGCTATATACGGTTCTCAACGACCTTCATGACCGGACATTTGCAAAATACTACCTCGGAGAACCAACCGTGATCAGAGAATCACTTACAGTCGACAAGCGATACGGTACAGCCCTTGTCGCACTCTGTTTCATGAATTACATTTAGTTTTCCGGCGGCAATGTTACGTCGTTATCTTTTGCCGCATATCATTTTTTCTGCATTAGTGTTCTTCGTTTTGCCTGCTGAGGGTCATGCCCAAAAGGGCAGGCATACTTTTACTTTGGGCAAGGAGCAGTTTCTTCTGGACGGTAAACCTTTCCAGGTTATCAGCGGGGAGATGCACCCCGGACGCATACCTGAAGAGTACTGGCGTCACCGCATCAGGATGGCGAAGGCGATGGGCTGTAACACAGTCTCGGCGTACCTGTTCTGGAACTATCATGAAGCCAGCGAAGGGATTTATGACTTTCACACCGGTAACCGTAACATATCAGAATTCATCACAACGGCAGCGGAGGAAGGCATGTGGGTCATAATACGGCCGGGGCCGTATGTTTGCGCCGAGTGGGAGTTCGGAGGCCTGCCTCCATACCTTCTGCGCCATCCGGAGATAAAAATAAGATGTCTCGATCCGGTATACATGAAGGCTGCCGGGCGTTACATATCACGTCTGGCTGATGTGCTGCGACCTTACCTCATAACCAACGGAGGTCCGGTGCTGTTGATCCAGATAGAGAATGAGTACGGAAGCTACGGCAATGATCGTGACTACCTTGCTGCGCTAAAAGACATATGGATCAGCAACGATATTGACGTGCCTTTCTTTACCGGTGACGGTCCCACGCCTTACATGCTGGAAGCCGGCACACTGCAGGGCTGTGCGGTTGGACTTGACTCCGGCAGCAGCGAGGCTGACTTTGAACTGGCGAAAAAGATGAATCCCGGTGTCCCTGTTTTTTCCAGCGAGACTTATCCCGGGTGGCTGACGCACTGGGGTGAGAACTGGGCCAGGCCTGATACGGCTGAGCTGCTGCGCGAGGTGAAGTTCCTCATGGATAACCGTAAATCCTTTAACTTTTATGTTATTCACGGCGGAACAAACTTCGGATTCACTGCCGGCGCCAACTCCGGTGGCAAAGGTTACGAGCCTGATCTGACAAGTTATGACTATGATGCCCCGGTGAATGAACAGGGAAGAGCGACAGCTAAATATATGGCATTGCGAAAACTGATCGGTTCATACCTACCAAAGAAAGTGAAGCTCCCGCCCATTCCGGACCCTGTGCCGGTGATGACCCTGCCGGAAATTGAAATCATACCCTTCACATCACTCTGGGATATCATGCCACTCCCGGTTCATTCAGTGCAGCCTGAACCCTTTGAATCGTACGGCCAGGATTACGGTTTCATGCTGTATACAACCAGGCTCATCGGACACAAAAGCGGAAAGCTGACTGTGATCGATCTGCATGATTATGCCACAGTTTTTCTTGACGGAAGATATGTGGGAACGCTTGACAGGCGGCTCGGAATCAATACCATTGAACTGCCACGTACAGAATCCAGAGACCCGCTGCTCGAACTGTTCGTTGAAGGAATGGGGAGAGTAAATTTCGGCAATGCAATGATTGACCGGAAAGGGATAACCGACAGGGTGATACTGAACGGCATGACCCTCATGAACTGGGATGTTTACGGTTTCCCGATGAATGACGAATTCATTTCAGGCCTGAAGGCTGCCGAAAACATCACGGATAAACCCGGCACATTTTTCAAAGCCAGCTTCAACCTTGACAAGACGGCTGACACATTTATTGATATGACCAATTTTATCAAAGGGTTTGTCTGGGTCAACGGGCAAAACCTGGGCAGGTACTGGGAGATAGGCCCCCAGCAAAGGCTATATTGTCCTGCTTCATGGTTGAAAAAAGGCAATAATGAGATCATCATCTTTGATCTTCACAAAACTGAACCAGGAACTATACGGGGATTTGAAACGATGAATTAAATTCCTTCTAACTCAGGCCGGTAATTTTCGATAGAAGAACATACATACCTGCAGCTATCCCCATTGAAACCGGGATTGTAAGGATCCATGCATAGAGCAGATTTATTGTCACTCCCCATCTTACAGCAGTCACGCGTTTGGTCATCCCTACCCCCATAATTGCACCTGTAATTGTATGGGTAGTACTCACTGGTATACCAAAAGCCTCTGTTCCAAATAGTAACAATGCTCCTGCAGTTTCTGCCGCAACACCTTCAAATGGGGTAATCTTGGTTATTTTTGTTCCCATTGTTTTTACTATTTTCCATCCTCCGACCAGGGTTCCGAGGCCTATTGCAGTATAACAGCCAAGAACAATCCAATGGGGTATATTATGTATCTTCCCGTTTAACATTTCGATCTGCGCCCACTGTGGAATTGCAGCAGGGTCCACTCCATTATAAAAGACAAGAAGTGCTGCTGCAATAATACCCATGACCTTTTGTGCATCATTGCCACCATGTCCGAGACTGAAGAGCGCTGAAGAAAAAAGCTGCCCTAACTTTAGTTTTTTCTCCAGCCGGAATGGATTTGCCCTGCGGAAGAACCACAAGAGTGTTATAGATATCAGATAAGAAAAAAGCATTCCAATCAGAGGAGCAAGAAAAATGAATGCAGCGATCTTAAGAATTATCCCCGTATGTATAACGCCCCATCCGGCATAAGCAATTGCAGCACCTGAAAAACCACCAACGAGAGTATGAGATGAACTTGACGGTATTCCCAGATACCAGGTAAGAAGGTTCCAGATAATTGCTGCAACGATTCCTGATAGAATTACCATTAGGGTGATTGCTGAGGTATCTACGGTTTTGGCAATGGTATCAGCTATATGCAGATTAAACACGAGGTATGCCAGCCAGTTGAATGAGGCAGCCCAGACTACAGCCTGAAACGGGGTCAATACTTTGGTAGATACAACTGTGGCAATGGAGTTGGCTGCATCATGAAAGCCATTGATCATGTCAAAGCTGAATGCCAATACAACTATAATGATCAGAAGGGTGAAATCCATCAGGGAGTTTATTATGCAATTTTGATAATTACCGAAGACAGAATATCTGCGACATCATCACAGCGGTCGACCGCTTTCTCAAGAGCTGCGATTACATCCTTTTTCTTGATCAGTTCAACTGCATCCTTCTCTTCCTCGAAAAGCTTTGCCAGATACCGGTGATTGATGTCATCCGCATGTTCCTCTATTTCACCTATCTTATGGCAGTTATCCTTGTATTTTGAAAGGTTCAGCACATCGCGAAGGCCGTTAAAGGCTGTGTTTATTTCAATTGACGCCCTGAGAATGGCATCAGCCATCTCACGAAACTCAGGCGGTATTTCCTTTATTTTGTAGAGATGCGTCTCTTTGGCTGCCCCGAACATAAGGTCAACCACTGAATCTGTTGCGTGGATGAGGCTAAAAATATCTTCCCGGTCAAACGGCGTAATGAAAGTCCCGCTAAGAGTCTTGTAAAGGTTTTTGGCGATCTGGTCGCCTACAAGCTCAGCCTCCTTGATCTTCTGACTCAATACCTCTCTCTTTTCGGCAGAGGGTTCATTCATCAGCTCAACAAGGAACTCAGCAGCAATAATCAGGTTGGCTGATGCATCCTTGAACAAAGGATAGAACTTGCCCTCCTTGGGTGCCAGAAATGAAAATATTTTATCGAGTTTCATAGATAGATTGGAGTATGGTTTTACACGCGACAAAAATATACTAATGACTTCAGTCCGGAAAGGAGAATCGTCAGAATGTTTATTAAATGTTAATTAATATTCTCCATGCATTTTTACCAACTTTAAGTAACTTAGCAAAACACTAATTTACTTTTCAGTCATGAAATTAACATTTTACGGAGCTGCCCGCGAGGTGACAGGCAGTAAGATCCTCATTGAAACAGAGCACGGTAAGAACATTTTCATTGATTGCGGTCAGTTCCAGGGAAAAGGGCTTGAGACTGATGAAATGAACAGGGCTGTCCCCTTTCCTCCTGCTGCAATAGACCACATTATACTTACACATGCGCATATTGATCACTCAGGACTGATCCCTTTTGTGTACCGCAATGGTTTTACCGGATCAGTAATCTGCACCAGTGCAACGCGTGACCTCTGCTCAATAATGCTTGCAGACTCAGGCAAGATACAGGAGCAAGATACAATGACTTTCAATAAGAGGAGAATGAAAAAAGGTCTCCCCACTGTTGAGCCGCTCTACACGCAGGCTGATGGAATAGCTTCAATGAAACTTTTTATCAGTGTGGCTTATGACCGCAAATTCCGTATCGATGAATTTACTACCGTCAGGTTCACTAATACCGGGCACATGCTAGGAAGCGGTGTGGTCACGCTTGAGCTAAAGGAAAATGACGGCATAAAATGTCTTGCCTTTACCGGTGACATTGGCCGGCCGGTCAACAGAATACTGAAGAGTCCTGAGCCTTTCGCACAGGCTGACTATCTGATCGCTGAATCAACTTATGGCGACCGCCTTCACCCGTCGATGGAAGAATCAGACGAGGAACTATTCCGGGTGGTCCAGAGAACATGCGTTGAAAAGAAAGGCAAGCTTATCATCCCTGCATTCAGCGTAGGCCGGACACAGGAGATAGTTTATTCTCTGAACAACCTTTATAATGCAAACCGGCTCCCCAGGGTCGATATTTATGTTGACAGTCCGCTGTCAGTCAATGCAACAAATATCTTCCGTCTTCATTCAGAGTGCTTCAATGAAACTGTAAGACAAGTCATGCTCACCGACCCTGACCCCTTTGGCTTTAATTCACTTTTTTATATCACGTCTGTGGATGACTCAAAGAGACTGAATGAAATAAAACAACCTGTCATCATCATTTCTTCCTCAGGTATGATGGAAGCCGGCCGGGTAAAGCACCACCTGGCCAATAACATTGCCAATCCTGCCAACACGGTTCTTATCGTCGGATACTGCGCTCCTTCAACACTTGGCGCCAGGATTGGCAGGGGAGAAAAGGAAGTTTCGATTCACGGCAAAAAGTATCCTGTTAACGCTGAGATAGTAAAAATTGAATCCTATTCAGGTCACGGCGATTACAAGGAGATGGCTGACTACCTGTCGTGCCAGGATCCCGTAAAGCTTAAAAAATTATTTCTTGTGCACGGTGAATATGAGACGCAGAAGACCTATCAGGGCTACCTTGAATCAAGGGGCTTCGGCAACATAATGATCCCTGCACAGGGAGAGAGCTTCACTATTTAACCATCTCGGTCTGTCCGGCCATCGGGCAGCCGGGAACCGGACAATTTATGATCTTATGCTCGTTGTTATCGGCAGGTTCCCAGCCCATAATCAGGTAGAGGGTAAAGAAACCAATGACAAAGGCAACGGCAACATGCCACCCATTTTTCAGCCATAAAACAACATCTCGCCCTTGAGGAAATTTGTTGGTTATAGCAACGCCTGCTGATGACCCGAACCAGATCATTGATCCTCCAAACCCTACTGAATATGCGAGCATACCCCAGTCGTAGTGCCCCTGATCAAGACAGAGTTTTGTAAGTGGTATATTATCAAATACTGCTGAGAGGAAACCGAGAGCCAGTGCTGTCACCCATGATGCATCAGGAAGCTCCTCAACCGGCATCATCGATGCACACATCACAAGGCACAACAGGAAAATAGTACCCTTGAGAGCGCCCGGAACCTCCTTCCATGGAACCGGTCTGAGTAAAACGCCAATCACAATGGCGATCCATACGCCCAGTGCGGGCATATCATAAAGGATATTCGAAATAATTGCACCGGCAAGAATGAGCACAACATGGAGCAGCTTCAACCAGTCAATCTTAACATTGATATTGGCATCCTTCTGGATCTTCTGGTATTTATCCTGCTGATGTGCCGCAAACCATGCAAAGAATAACAAAGCTACAACAGCTGCTACATAAGCATGCAGAACATTGAATGCAGCAACCCCGTCAATCCACATCATGGTGGTGGTTGTGTCACCCACGACGCTGCCACTGCCTCCCGCATTACTGGCTGCGACCAACGCGGCAATATAACCTATATGAACTTTGTTTTTGAAAACAACAAGGGCAATTGTCCCCCCGATGAGAGCAGCTGCTATGTTATCAAGGAATGAAGAAAGGACAAAGACAAAAATAAGCAGGAGAAACGGGCCTTTCCAGTCATCCGGCAGGTATTTGGGAAGGATCTCAGGTACTCGTGACTCTTCAAAAATCTTTGAAAGAACTGCGAAGCCCAGCAACAGACCCAGCAGGTTAAGTATTATTCCCCACTCCCCCTGGCGCAGGTCCTTGTCCAGGATCTGTTCTCCGTACGGAGTAGTTCCGAACATATGCTCCCCCAGATGAAAGGCTGGATCGAAGATGAATTTGAAAGCCAGAAGAACAGCCAGGCCAGTGACTGCCACCCAGAATGTCTGTTTGTGAAAAAGAGCAACGCCAAGCAGTATAAGGCCAAAAACTAAAAATTCAACACGAACTGGTCCGATCATTGGTACTGATCCGTCTGATGCGAATATTGCAACCGGGCACAGCAAAATAATAAGAAGAAGACTGAGCCTCTTGGTATTGCCTGTTAGAAAGTCCAGGATTAGATTTTTCATAGGAGGAGGTTTCAATTCAGATTTTCGTGTGCCAAATTAGAAATATTTTTCTATTGTAATTATGTGCATTTATCATCTTTTTAACCGGTCATGAATGAAATCTGACCTCGTTTTTATAATAAAGCGACGTCTGGGTAGGGCGTCGCTTTAATGATACTAAGACCAGGATGAAGGCCTGATATTTTGGGTTTATTATCAGAACCTGTATCCGGCAGAAATATTTATTGTCTTCAGGAGTAATGCCTGTGACTGTCGGTTATGTGTGAAAATCATCTGAAATGAAGGATATATGCCTATTCCTTTGTATTCTCCATAACAGCCCAGTTCAAACTTGCCTCCCGGACCCGACACCGCCTCTCCAATATGTGCACTTACCGGCATCACACCAAGTTTTGAGGCATACTGCAGCTCTCCCCTGTAATCGAATGAGAAAATACCGGCAGAATAAGTATTAAGGATGCCGAAGTGCTCCCATCCCGCTTTCAGAGTTATGCCTCCGTATATTCCTGCGCCGGAAAGATAGAGCCATGCTTCTGACAGTTGATTATCATCTTCATAAGCGTCATATCTGCTTCCGTAATGATAGAATGCTCCAAACCTGTAAGACAAAAATTCTTTCCCGGATTTAATCTCAGCATCAAATGTCAGAACATACCCGTCTCCGGGATAAAAAGTAAGATCGTTGTTTGCATAAAGAGAGGTAACCTCCTCGGACCATACACCCCATGGCGCAAAGGGAAAGGAGTAACCTGCCCTCATCGACAATTTACCTTGCTGAGCCTCAACCAGGGGGAAGAGCATCAGGAATACAAACAGTGCACGGAATCTCATTAAATCACTCTTTGGGTTACACAGTAAGCATGAAGGAAAGTTAATAAAAAAAGTCCCGCCGTACAGGCGGGACCTTTAATTCTAGTATCTCGGTTCACGATCCCTGTCCCGGAAATCCCGGCGGGGTCTGAAAGGCTTCTTCTCTGCCTTCGGCTCAGATCTCTTAACGATGATCTGACTACCATCAAGCTCTGAATTGTTGAGCTTTTCGATAGCTTCAAAACCTGCACGGTCATCAGCCATCTCTACGAAACCATAACGCTTTGAAAAGCCGGTTTCACGGTCCATAATAATTTTTGCGGAGATAACCTCTCCGAATTTACTGAAAAGTTCCTGAAGGTCTTCTGCTTTGGTGACAGAACTCAGCTTGGCTACAAAAATGTTCATTTGAAAATTAATTAAATGTTAATAAAAGTATTTATGTCAGCAGGTTAACTCCGGCGCAAATAAAAAATAAGCTAAAGAAATCAGCCGTGCCAATCACTACAAAGGTATTTAATTTATTTTAACAATTCCAAAATAATTTAATTATGCCAAAACGTCCCCGTGAGGAATGATCAAACAGCAGGTAATATGATTAATATGCCTCTTAATCAATTATTTATTGCGCGTTATCGGCACAGTCTTACCCCTTAGCCATTTCCTTAAATCCGGTTCGAGAGAATCACCCAGAGCACTGAAAACCGTTTCATGATAATCATTCAGCCACTTCAGCTCCCTGTCATCAAGTAGTGAGACCTCAACAAGTTCACGGTCAATATAACACAATGTAACCGTTTCAAACTTCAGGAACCTGCCATGATCCGTTTCACGGTCATCAACGCAGAAGAAAAGGTTCTCAGTTCTGAAACCGTACTTACCCTCCCTGTAAACTGCAGGTTCATCCGATATCAGCATGCCGGGCTCAAGAAAGGTCTTCATATCTCCTGATACTGCGCTGCCTATCGTCTGGGGGCCTTCATGCACATTCAGGAAACTTCCTACACCGTGACCGGTACCGTGGCCATAGTTTAACCCGTTATCCCATAATGCTTTACGTGCCAGCACCTCTATCTGGTAGCCCCTGGTGCCATATGGAAATCTTACCATTGCAAGGTCAATTGTACCTTTAAGGGCAAGTGTGAAGTCACTCTTTCTTCTCCTGTCAGGTTTTCCCAGGGCGATAGTTCTGGTAATGTCAGTAGTCCCTCCGAAATACTGGCCTCCGGAATCAAGAAGGAAGATGCCTGTTTTGCCCAACCGGGCGTCAGTACCTTCATCGGGCACATAGTGAGGCAAAGCAGCATGTTCGTTATACGCAGCAATTGTAGCAAACGAGGGTCCGGCGAATTCTTCCTGCTCCTGCCGGAATGCCTCGAGCCTGGCGGAAGCTGACAATTCGGTGATTGTCTCCCTGGCAATGTTTTTCTCAAGCCAGTAAAAGAATTTTGTCAGCGCCACACCGTCCCTGATCATCACTTCCCGCAGTTTCTTTATCTCTGTCCTGTTTTTTATTGCTTTAAAGCGGGTAGGTATGCTAACCTCTTCTATGATCTTAACCTTTTTAGGGACAGCCCTGTAAAGTAAAGCAGACGTCGTGGAGGGTGAGAGCAGCAGCGTCGATCCTTCCTCTAAATGACTGATCACTGACGATACGGTATCATAGGGCAGAAGCACTATGCCGTCTTTATCGAGATCCGCCTTCAGGAATGATGGGATCTTATCCTCATCTGCAAAGAACAGGACCTGATCTGAGGTGACAATAGCGAATGAAAGCAGCAAAGGACTGTATTTTAGATCTTTACCTCTGATATTCAGAAGCCACATCACATCATCAACTGCTGTCAGCAAATGGCTGTCAGCGTGCATTTCGGTCATCTTTTCGCGCACACGTTTTATCTTGCCAACCCGGTCCTCGCCCGAGAATTTGACTGGAAGAACGAAAGCCTTTTCATCGGGCATCATGGGTCTCTCCTTCCACAACGGGGTGATAAGGTCCGCTTTAATATTCAGCTTTACACCGCCGGGCAAAAGCGCGGCCTCCAGTAATTGCATATTTCCTGCTGATATCAGCCTGCCGTCGACAGCCACCGTACCACCTTTCCTTACCTTTGCCTGAAGCCATTCGATATGCTCCGGCGTATGCGGCACCCTGAGTTTCACCAGCTGAAATCCAGAGTTTTTAAGCTGATCTTCCGCCTGTATGAAATAACGGCTGTCAGTCCACAACCCGGCGAAACTACGGGTTATTACTACCGTTGCCGCGGAGCCGCTGAAACCGGTGAGCCACCGGATGAGCCTCCAGTGATCCGGTACATATTCTCCGAGATGAGGGTCTGCGGACGGCACAATGAGTGCATCTATTTCTTTCTTCTTCATCAGAGCCCGTACACCGGCAAGCTTCCTGCTGTAATTACTGTTAGCCACTCTGTTTTTTTGATCACGTTCGTAATAAACAAATATAACGAAGTTTATTTTCCGGTAACCCTTTACCGTTGAACAATACATTATTCAAAAGATTGGGTTAATTCTTACATTTATGCAATAATTTCACGGTGTGAAGAGAGCAGGGGGAACAAATACTCCGGATTGGTGGATGAAGCTTGACAACGCAGCTAAAATCTATCCGGCCATTACCGGTTCTGAGTTGACAGGTGTCTTCCGGATAACAGTATTCCTGACCTCTCCGGTCATCCTGCCTGCCCTGGTAAAGGCCACTGAGGATACTGCAGCGGTATTTCCCATGTTCAGTGTCGAGCTATGCAAAGGTTTCTTCTGGTATTACCTTGAATATAACGGTAAGCCTCCCAGGATACTTGCCGACAGTGGTCCCCGCTGCCAGCCTTTCCCGCGGTCGATAAAGGGTGAACTGGTTTACAGGGTGCTGGTCCGCGACAACCGTGTTTCGCTGGAGTTTTTCCACATACTCACTGACGGCGGCGGTGCTTTCTTTTTTCTCAAGACACTGATGAATTTTTATTTTCTGCACGCGTACGGCATCACTGATATTCCTTTTCCGGAGGTGAGCCAGGGACCTCCGCCGGGCAGCAGTGAGGACCTTTTTCCAAGTTTTTACAGGAAGGGACTTCCGATGCCGAAGGTGCTGCCAGGTGCGTGGCACCTTCCTTACAGAATACGCCGGGCGCGACGCTTCAGGGCAACCGACTTTGAGATCCCCGCCGCCTCACTGTCAGCGCTGGCAAAGCAAAACAATTGCACCATAACTGAATATCTGGCAGCAGTGCATCTGTTTACTCTCCAGGAGCTTCGCCAGGAATGCGGCAAAGGTTCACCCCATATCAGGGTGCAGGTCCCCTTCGACCTGCGCAGGAGGTACGGTGCCCACACCTTGCGCAACTTTTCCCTCTTCGCTTTTCCTGAGATTGATATACGCTTAGGCCATTACACTCTTGAAGAGATACTAATCCAGGTAAAGATAAAGATGCAGATCATGACGGATGAAAAGATGATAAGGCAGGTTATCAGCCGTAATGTGTCCCAGGAAAAAAATCCGTTGATACGGATGATACCGCTGTTCATAAAAAGCCCGGTTCTCAGATTCGTATATAACAGGTTCGGGCCCAGCCAGTTCACCAGCACCATCACCAATATGGGGAGGGTAACACCGACAGGACCTGCTGCGGAATTCATGAAGGCGATGTCGGTGACGCCTCCGCCTCCGCACAGCGCTATCAAAATAACCGGCGGACTCGTGACCCTGGGAGCCAATACTATCCTTTCATTCGGATCGCTGACCGACAACACCGAGCTCGAGATGCGGTTCGTAAAATCACTGACATCCGCAGGTCTCCACGTGAAGCTGCTTAACAAGGAATAATAAATATTATCATGTCAATATGCAAAAACTGCGGAGTAGACCTTGGGGAGGGAAACGAAAAGTGCCCTCTCTGTAAACCGGAAGACAAAGGAACCGCACAGATTGTTTCACCTGCAGATCTGTTCAGTTTATCAAAGATTTTGAAGACCCGAACCCTGTATGAGATAACCATGTTATTGCTGGTATCGGGTGTGATCGTTACTATTGCGATCGATTTCGTCTTCGTAAAAGGCATGGGCTGGTCATTGCTTACAACCACGTGCATCGGATATCTGATCTCCATGGTATCCTGCATTTATTTCCTCAGGGGAAAAGCTTATCCGATGATAGGTGCTACACTTGCGGCAACCCTTCTCTTCCTGTGGCTCATAGACCTCCTCACCGGTAATCACGGGTGGTTCAAAACCGTCGCTGCACCGCTGGTAATTTCAGGTGCATTGCTGACCATGGCAGTAATCTTCCTGAACTCACTCTCAAAATACAGGGGACTCAACCTCCTGTCGACAATACTGATTGCGTTGGCTGTTCATGCCGTCATAATTGAGTACCTGACAGACAAACTGATGACATCGGTGTTCACTCCGCAGTGGTCAGTAGTGACTGCCGCTTCACTGACAATCATCGCCATGATATTCCTCTTCGTTCACTACCGGCTCAAACGGGGCCGCAGCCTGGGAAGGCTTTTCCACGTGTGATCTCCTTTCCCGGCACCTTTGCAACAGTTGGTTTTCTCGGTCTGATATCTTACATTTAAACTCTCAACCAATCCTGAGCAATGCAAAAGATACTCTACAGGTTTCTTGATTATGTCCGCTTTGATACCCGGCCAGACGAGGCCTCCACTTCATGCCCCTCTTCTGTCAGCCAGATGCTTTTTGCAGAGAAGCTGGCTGCTGAACTTGAAAAAATCGGACTGGCTGATGTCACAGTTGACGGAAACGGTTATGTCATGGCAACACTTCCGGCGAACACCCGCTCAAAGCGACCGGTTCTGGGCTTTATTTCGCATATGGATACCAGCCCCGAAGCTCCTTCCGGGAATGTTAACCCGCAGGTGCATCATGAATATGGCGGCGGGGACATACTCCTCAATCCTCAAAAAAAGACAAAGCTATCGCCGAAAGAATTCCGTGAACTAAAACAATACAAGGGGCAGACGATAATAACTACTGACGGTCTGACACTCCTGGGTGCCGACGACAAAGCAGGCATAGCCGAGATAGTCACGGCAATGGAGTACCTGATCAGCCACCCGGAGATTAAGCATGGAAAGATCAGAATAGCTTTCACCCCTGACGAAGAGATAGGGAGAGGCGCCGACCGCTTTGACGTGAAGGCATTCGGGGCGGAATATGCATATACGGTTGACGGAGGAGGATTGGGAGAGCTTGAATATGAGAACTTTAATGCCGCAGCTGCCACCATAACTATCAGAGGCAGAAGCGTTCATCCGGGCACTGCCAAGGGAACAATGATAAACTCTGTAATGGTTGCTAAAGAGTTCGATGCCCTTCTGCCCTCCGGAGAAAGACCGGAGTACACCGAAGGTTACGAGGGTTTCTTCCACCTTTTTGATTTCCATGGCTCAGTGGAGGAGACGACGATAAAGTATATCATCAGAGACCACGACCCTGTTAAATTCGCTGCAAGAAAAAAGTTGCTCAATGATGCTGTCTCATTGATACGGAGGAAACACAAGGGTGCAGAGGTGAAAGTAACGATGAAGGACCAGTATTTCAATATGAAGGAGGTCATTGAATCCAAATACTTCCTGATCGATGATGCAGTAAAAGCATACCGCAAAGCCGGCGTTGAACCTGATATAAAGCCGGTGCGCGGTGGCACTGACGGTGCAAGGTTATCGTTCATGGGTCTGCCTTGCCCAAACCTCTTCACAGGAGGGCATAATTACCACGGCCGGTATGAATATATACCACTGCAGTCAATGGAAAAAGCAGTTGAAGTGATCATTAACCTCTGTGTCGTTCCGGGAAAAAGTAAAAAATGAAAAACTATCACATCACCTTTTTTCTGGTTGCCCTGCTGGCAGCATCATGCACAGATGAGGACGTATTAAGAAGAGCGGCCGCCACAATCACTGCTGACGAACTACGCAATTATACAATGACACTGGCTGCCGACAGCTTCATGGGGAGGAAGCCCTTTTCACCGGGCGAAGCAGTGACTGTCAAATACCTGGCCGGTGAGCTCGAAAAGATCGGCTTTCGTCCTGCCTTCGGCGACAGCTGGTTCCAGAGCGTGCCGATGACGGAAATATCAACCAGGGTAGACGGGCCGGTCAGCATCACAGCCGGAGGCAAAAGACTGGAGTTTACGGCGCCTGATGATGTCGCCATCGAATCACCGTCTCAGAAGGAGCTCATTGAAATAAAGGACATGCCCATGGTCTTCTGCGGCTTTGGAATAGTGGCTCCCGAATATGGGTGGGACGACTACCGGAACATTGACGTAAAGGGCAAGTGTGCTGTGGTACTTATTAACGATCCCGGACTCTATACCGGCGACACCACTCTGTTCAAAGGCAGACAGATGACCTACTACGGACGGTGGACCTATAAATATGCCGAGGCTGCCAGACAGGGGGCATCAGCCATACTGATCATTCACGAAACCCTCGGTGCGGGGTATGACTATTCAATCCCCCGGAAGAGCTCAATAACGCCAAGCCTGTATATGGAACATGCCGAAGGAGACACACCTCCCTGCGATGTCTGCGGATGGCTTAATGCTGATGCTGCTGACAGGCTTTTTTCAGCCCTGGGCTACAGTGTGGACACACTGCGCAGGGAAGCATGCAGAAAAGACTGGCATGGCTTCGGGATGGCAGCTGCCATAACCGTGAAACTTGAGAATACTCACACACAAAACACATCGCTGAATGTCGCAGGAATACTTCCAGGTACAAAAAATCCGGACGAATGTGTTGTGATCGAAGGGCACTGGGATCATTTCGGCATTGGCGAAGCAGAGAACGGAGACTCAATATATAACGGTGCAGTAGACAACGGAACAACTATGGCATGGGCATTTGAAATAGGGGAAGCATTTGCATCACTTTCAAGGAAACCCGAAAGATCAGTGATACTCCTCTTTCCTACAGCCGAAGAACAGGGACTGCTCGGCTCATCGTGGTTCACGGCTCATCCGCCTGTTGCCCCGGAAAATATTATAGCATGCTTCAACAACGATATGATGCTTGCCATCGGCAGGATGAATGATATAATGGTAACAGGATACGGACAGTCAGAGCTTGATGATATGCTTGCCGTAGCTGCGGCAAAGCAGGGACGGTATATCCTGCCTGATCCGACACCTGAAACCGGCATGTATTTCCGTTCTGACCACTTCCCGTTTGCACTCATTGGTGTGCCCTCGCTCTTTGCACGGGGGAACTGCGACAGTCGCGAACATGGCAAAGAATGGGCGGCAGCAAGGGAGAAAGAATACCTCACCACCATGTACCATAAGCCCGCCGACAATTATTATCCCGAAATGAATTTTGAGGGTATCGCTGAAGACGCAAAAGCAGCCTTTGAGGTAGCCTGGAGAATTGTGACAAGCGATATCAGGCCTCAGTGGAAGGCCGGTTCAGAGTTTGCAAATATCAGACCTGCTGTTCATTAGTGATTTATTAATTATACTTAGTGTCTTTGAATTTATTATTTAGTGTTATTTTATTAACAATGTTATTATTATAACAATAATTATTAATTTTGCACTGTTTTTATCAACTGTTTATGAAATAATAAATATCAAAGCAGTATATGATAAATATTAGGAATTTAATAATTTAAGAGGCATATGTTTGCCCATTGTTTCAAACAGAAATCAACCAATAATTATACATAATAACAATCATGGGAAAAATCAATTCACTTGATGACTTAAAGAAGATCCGTGACGGGGCACGCTCAAAGATCGAAATGAGATCCGCAGCCGACAGTCCGGAGGGAATGGTTCAGGTAAAGGTTGCAATGGCGACTTGCGGCATCGCTTCCGGAGCAAAACCGATCATGGATTTTTTTACGGATGAGCTTGATAAAAGGGGTATTGGCGCCGTAATTACCCAGACAGGATGTATGGGTTACTGCTATGCTGAACCAACAGTTGAGGTTCAGATGCCAGGTAAAGAGCCAATAGTTTTTGGTTTCGTCGATCAGAAAAGAGCTGACGAAATCATTGAAAAGTACATTAAGAATGGCGAACTGGTTGAAGGCATCATTCCGGTCAACTATGAAAAAATATACCAATAAACAGGGAGGAAAAGAGTAATGTCAAAGTACAGAATGCACCTTCTTGTCTGTGGCGGAACAAGCTGCCGCACATCAGAGAGTAATCTCATCGTTGAGTACCTGAAGAAGGAGATTGAAGAAAAGGGCCTGCAAAACGAGGTGCAGGTCATAATGACCGGTTGCTTCGGTTTATGCGAACACGGCCCTGTTGTCAGGGTCATGCCTGATAATACCTATTACGTTCATGTGCAACCCGAAGATGCGCCTGTAATAGTTGCAGAGCATGTCATTAAAGGAAAACCTGTTCAGAGGCTGCTGAAAACTGAACCGGGGCAAAAGCAACCGACAGGAGAAACAAAGCAGCCTGAATTGAAGCGTAAACAGATCCGTATCGCCCTGCGAAACTGCGGATTGATAAATCCCGGAAGACATTACTGAGTATATAGCCCGTGAAGGCTATGCAGCACTGGGCAAATGCCTCTCTGAACTCACACCGGCTGACGTAGTTGATATAATCAAGAAATCAGGCCAGCGCGGCCGCGGCGGCGCAGGATTCCCCACCGGACTGAAATGGGAAATAGCATCAAAGAATAAGGCCGACCAGAAATATGTGGTCTGCAACGCCGATGAGGGTGACCCGGGTGCATTCATGGACCGGTCCGTTCTTGAAGGTGATCCTCACTCCGTTCTCGAAGCAATGGCCATCTGCGGCTATGCAATAGGGGCATCAAAAGGACTGATATATATCAGGGCTGAATATCCGCTTGCAATACAGCGTCTGAAAGTTGCAATTGGACAGGCACGTGAATACGGGCTCCTGGGAAAGAATATTTTCAGTACTGATTTTTCATTCGATATTGAACTGCGCTACGGTGCCGGAGCATTCGTCTGCGGTGAGGAGACAGCGCTGATACATTCAATGGAAGGTCTTCGCGGTGAACCCACCAACAAACCACCATTCCCTGCCGAGAGCGGTTTCCTTGGCAAACCCACCAACGTAAACAACGTTGAGACTTTTGCCAGCATACCGGCTATTATCAACAAGGGCTGGGAATGGTATTCATCCATAGGCACGGAGAAATCCAAAGGCACAAAGGTCTTTGCCCTTGCCGGAAAAATCAACAATGTTGGTCTTATTGAAGTACCTATGGGCATTACCCTCCGGGAAATAATCTTCGAGATAGGCGGAGGCATCAAGAACGGTAAGAAATTCAAGGCCGTCCAGACAGGAGGCCCTTCGGGAGGTTGCCTCACAGAGAAACACCTTGATACGCCGATCGACTTTGACAACCTTGTGGCTGCGGGGTCAATGATGGGTTCAGGCGGTATGATAGTGATGGATGAAGATACCTGCATGGTCGCAATAGCAAAATTCTTTCTCGAGTTTACCGTCGAAGAGTCCTGCGGAAAATGCGCCCCTTGCCGCATAGGCAACAAAAGGATCCATGAACTACTGACCCACATAACCAAGGGCAACGGGAAAATGGAAGACCTTGACCGGCTGAGAAACATGTGCAACGTCATCAAAGACACATCTCTATGCGGTCTCGGACAGACTTCTCCCAATCCTGTTCTGTCCACAATGAACAATTTCTGGGACGAGTATGTAAATCATGTCACTGACAAGAGGTGTCCGGCGGGAGAATGCCGTGATCTCATGAAATACACCATTGATCTTGATAAGTGCGTAGGGTGTACGGCTTGCGCAAGAGGATGCCCGGTCAACGCCATAACAGGCGAACGCAAGGGCCCGCATTATGTTGACCAGGAAAAATGCATCAAATGCGGTGCTTGCTTCGAGAAGTGTAAATTCAGTGCCGTGCTAATCAATTAATGACAGAACGATTGACAATGGAAACAGTAAAACTTACAATAGACAATAAGCAGGTCGAAGTTCAGAAGGGTGCAACCATCCTTAATGCGGCACACCAGCTGGGTATAGATATCCCCACCCTGTGCCACATGAAACTTGACGACCTTAACATAGAAAACAACCCGGGCGGGTGCAGAATCTGTGTTGTGGAAGTGCAGGGACGCAGAAATCTTTCTCCCGCATGCATCACAAAATGCGACGAGGGAGCAGTTGTCCGTACACATACACCCAGGGTCATGAACGCCCGCAGGACAGTTATGGAGTTCATTCTCTCAGATCATCCGAAAGACTGTCTCATATGCCCGAAATCGGGTACCTGCGACCTGCAGAACATGGCTAACAGGCTTGGTATAAGGGAGATACCGGGACAGGATATTGCAGCTATGTCAACTTACCGCAAGGACTTCTCTCCTTCCATCATCCGTGAGCTCGACAAATGTATCATGTGTCGCAGATGCGAGATGATGTGCAATACTGTTCAGACAGTGGGCGCTCTCTCAGCTGTCAACAGAGGATTTATGGCCGCTGTTGCACCCGCGTTTGAGGAGAACCTTGAGTTCTCTCCCTGCACCTATTGCGGACAGTGCGTTGCAGTTTGCCCCACAGGAGCACTTACCGAGGTTGACCATACCCGCGATGTTCTCAGGGCCATCGTTGACCCCTCCAAGACCGTAGTAGTTCAGACAGCGCCGGCGGTGCGCGCCGCCCTGGGAGAGGAATTCGGACTGGAACCCGGAACATTGGTCACCGGTAAGCTCGTTGCTGCACTCAAAGAGCTGGGCTTCGACTATGTATTTGACACGGACTTTGCTGCTGACCTGACCATAATGGAAGAAGGCACAGAACTCCTGAACAGGCTGGGTAAATTTCTGAAAGGCGACAAGGATGCAAATATTCCGATACTGACATCATGCTGCCCCGGATGGGTCAACTTCTTTGAGCACAACTATCCTGAGCTCAGAAATGTGCCTTCAACTGCAAAATCACCCCAGCAGATGTTCGGTGCAATAGCAAAAACATATTTCGCTGACAAGATCAATATCAAACGGCAGGAAATGGTAGTGGTGTCAGTGATGCCCTGTCTGGCAAAGAAATATGAAAGTCAGAGACCCGAATTTGCTGTTGACGGTAATCCTGATGTTGATTTTTCAATATCGACCCGTGAACTGGCCCATTTCATACGCCAGGCCAATATCGATTTCATTAACCTGCCTGACATGGACTTTGACAGGCCGCTAGGTGAATCAACTGGTGCCGCTGTCATCTTCGGCAATACAGGTGGAGTAATTGAGGCAGCTGTGCGTACGGCATACGCGCTTTACACAGGCAAGGAACTCAATAAGCTCGATTTTACAGAGCTGAGAGGTATGGAGGGTGTCAGGCAGGCTACGATAGACTTCGACGGATTGCCTCTGAATATAGGTATTGCCAGCGGACTGGGTAACGCCCGCAAGCTGCTCGATGAGTTCAAGAATGGAAAATCCAAATTCCACGCAATTGAGGTGATGGCGTGCCCCGGGGGTTGTATCGGCGGTGGCGGCCAGCCCCTCCATCATGGCGATTCTTCGATACTTAAGGCAAGAGCTGCTGCCATTTACAGGGAAGATAAGAACAAACCCATAAGGGTATCTCATAAGAATCCCTATATCATTAAACTCTATGAAGAGTTCCTGGGTGAACCCAACGGTGAAAAAGCACACCACCTGCTTCATACGAATTATTTTGACCGGAAAGCCAGGATAATTGTCAAGCAGTAAGGTAAATTCAGTTTAACTATCTAAAATTCAATGATATGTCAAGCATTAAGATAGAACTAAGACAGGAAGACTTAAACAAGATCATCGAGATTTGTGATTCATTCAATAATGATTCCCTGGAGCTTATCAATGTACTTCATACCTGCCAGGGGCATTTCGGATACCTTCCTGCCGAAGTGCAGGAAGCTGTAGCCTCCAGGTTAAATATTTCAGTTGCACAGGTTTATGGTGTCGTGACTTTCTATTCATTCTTCACCATGACACCCAAGGGTAAACACCCGATAAGCATTTGCATGGGTACTGCATGTTATGTGAGAGGCGCCGAGAAGGTCCTCGATGAGTTTAAGAAAGAGTTGTCGCTGCAGGTTGGTCAGACAACTCCTGACGGCAAGTTTTCACTTTCAAGCCTGAGATGTGTAGGTGCCTGCGGGCTGGCGCCGGTGGTGCTTGTTGGCAGCAAGACATACGGCAGGGTGGCGCCTGATGACGTCAGAAATATTCTTAAGGAATACGAATAGACAGTCTAAAAGACTGAAGGTCAGTTGATGGGTTGATAGGTTGAAGGTTGAAGCGGTTTGCGCAATTTCACTTCTTAAATCCTAAATCGTTATTCCTTGTTCGACCTTCTTTTTGTTCCATGCCCTCCCGCTTTACGGGATTTGGCTGCGCCGAGCTCCGCTGCGCTCCGGTTCTTCTCCGCCATCCGGCGAATCGTCAATTTGCCCCCAGCCCCATGCTCCGTGCTCCGTGCTCCCTGCCGCATGCTCCCTGCCTTAAAGAAGTATTCCTTCTGCCTGCGCTTCCCGATGATGTCACGGGTAACATGCACTTTTTTACCTGTATACGGGTCAAAACCAAGATAATACATGGCTGTGGCGAGCGTCATCGGCGTGGGAGTGAAATCCTGCACCTGCTCCGGATGTATCCCGAGGTCCTTAAGCTCCACGGGCCAGTGCCCCCATCTTCTCATCCGTAGTCCCCGGATGTGCAGATATAAAATACGGGATCAGCTCATACTTCAACCCGTTGCTGCGTATTATCCCGCCGAAAATTTCGCTAAGTTTCCTGAAGTGTCTGAATGAGCTCTTCCTCATGAGATGCAACACCTCATCGTCGGTATGCTCCGGGGCTACCTTCAGTCTCCCGCTTGTGTGATTTACTATCAGTTCCTTCAGATAATGCTGCTCATCCCTGCCTGCAGAACGGTTGTATTCCTTCATTAAAAGATCATATCTCACACCGCTGCCAACAAAAGCCTTTTTTATGTAGGGAAGTGAATTGACAGTCTTATACAAATCCAGGATATCACGGTGCGATGTCTCAAGATTGTTACACATTGCGGGCCAGATACATGATGGCCGTCCGCATTTGTAACACATATCCTTATTGCGGCCGGCCATGCGGTACATATTTGCAGACGGTCCACCCAGATCAGAGAGATAACCTTTAAAGCCTTCCATCCTGCTGATGCGCTCCACCTCTTTCAGTACGGAAGCTTTGGAGCGACTGCTGACAAACTTGCCCTGGTGAGCAGCGATGGCGCAGAAGCTGCATCCCCCGAAGCACCCTCTGTGAATATTTACCGAGAATTTTATCATCTCCCATGCCGGTATGGGCCCTTTCTTCTCATAACGCGGATGGGGGGCGTAATTAAATGGCAGATCATAGATAGCATCTGTCTCAGCCTCAGAAGCTACAGACATTGGGGGATTAACCACCACCACCTTGTCGCCGCATGGTTCAATAAGCCTCACAGGCTTCTGGCTGTTGCTCGTTTTCTCAAAAAGGACAAAATTTTCAGCATAAGCTTTTCGGGATGAACCCGACTCTGAGCAAGGGTGCATCATCAAGTCCTTCAGCCCAGGCAAAGGACTCAGCGGCTCACCTGACGGTCTCAGGAAGACCGACTGCGGCAGATCAGAGATCAAGTTCAACTTCTCCCCTCTCTTAACCCTTTGCGCCAGTTCTGTAACCGCCTTTTCGGCCATGCCGTAAATAATCATGTCAGCACCGCTGGAGATGAGTATGGATGGCTCGAGAGAATCTTTCCAGTAGTCATAGTGCATCAGCCTGCGCATTGAGGCTTCAATGCCGCCTGTGACAACCGGTATATCCGGGAAGAGTTTCTTCAGAGCCTGGGTGTAGACAACCGTGGCATAGTCAGGACGGAATCCTGCTGCTCCACCCGCCGTATAAGCATCATCGGACCTTAGCCTGCGTGTGGCGGTGTAATGGTTAACCATTGAATCCATGTTACCGGCAGTGACGGCAAAGAAAAATCGCGGAGCACCGAGTTTGCTGAAGTCGCGCAGATCATCACGCCAGTTTGGCTGTGGCACCACCGCAACGCGCATGCCGGCAGCCTCCAGAACCCTCGCTATTACGGCCGCCCCAAAAGAGGGGTGATCAATATAGGCGTCGCCGGTAAAAAGTATTACATCTGCACGCTCCCACCCCAGCTCATCCATCTCCTTCTTTGACGTTGGCAGCCACTTCTGCTGAACTTTAATACCACTTTTCATGTTTCTAATATACTTGTTTTAACTAACTTGCCTATCCATATAATGAACATTTCAATCCCTGAAAGGTTCCGGAATGAGACCTTTATCTAAATCACTGGCAGTATTTTTTGTATTGGTGGCTTTTCTCTATCCTGCCCAGGTTAAATCGCAGGATTCACTGGTCAGGCCAAAGATCGGCCTCGCCCTCAGCGGAGGCGGGGCAAAAGGATTGGCACATCTCGGTGTGATAAAAGTGATGGAAGAAGCGGGTCTGAGGCCTGATTACATCACAGGAGTGAGCATGGGCAGCATCGTAGGCGGCTTGTATGCAATGGGTTATAAACCTGACAGCATAGCAGCCATGTTCAGGAGCTCGGATATGAACCTGATACTTTCTGACAGGATCCCGGAGAACAGGATCATCTTTCTGGAAAAGAAACATTTTTACAACAGCATGATATCTCTTCCAATTACAAGGGAAAAGATCCTGCTGCCTTCAGGTCTGATAGCCGGCCAGCAGGTTGAAAACCTACTGAGCTATTATTCCTGGTCGGCAGCAAACGTCACTGATTTCTCCCGGCTACCAATACCTTATCTTTGCGTGGGCACTGACCTGCTTACAGGCAAAGCTGTTCTGCTTAAAGGGGGCTATCTGCCGGAGGCCATCAGGGCAAGTATTGCCATCCCTTCAGTATTCACACCTGTCAGGATCGACACTGCTCTGCTCGTTGACGGAGGCGTGGTCCATAATTATGCTGCTACCGAACTGCGTGATATGGGTGCTGATATAGTAATTGGATCCTATGTCGGGTTCAGAAGATACTCGGAGAAAGACCTTGAGTTTGTCTACGGGATACTCAAACAGGTCGGTTTTCTGACCAGCCTGGCAGATTACGGGGAAGAGAAGAGCAGAACCGATATCCTGATCGAGCCTGATATGAAAGACTATACCACCCTCGACTTCAGCCATGTCGACAGTATTATTGAAGCAGGCTATCGTGCAGCCCTTCCTTTTAAGGAAAAATTCAGACGGCTGGCTGATTCTCTGAACGCTTTCGGAACTCAGCCACCACTTGTGCCACTGCCGGAAATTAAGTATCATGTCTTTGACAGGATCGATGTGACTGGCAACAATATAACAAGTGACGAAGAAATCATCGGCGTTCTGGATATCAGGCCCGGGCAGAAGGTTGGAAGGGATTTGCTCGCTGAAAGAATCGAGTTGCTCTATGGCAAGGCCTGGTTTGAGAAAGTCAGTTACAAAATAATTCCCCGGAATGATTCACTCTTGCTGGAAATAAATTGCATTGAAAGGCCTAAAGCCATGATTTACGGATCGCTGCATTATGACCTTGCCCTTAGTGCAGGAGCTGTACTGGGCCTTTCAATCAGGGACCTTGTAACACAAAGATCCGTTGTCTATGCCGAATCATATATCGGACAGTACTACAGGCTGAAATTGGGGACAATCCAGTTTCTTGACAGAAGTCAGAAGTTTGGTCTCGAAGCTTCATTTTTTATGGATAATACGCGGTTCCCTCTCATTGAACTGAGAGGTGAAACAGGTCCCATGTTAAGTCAGAACTACATCACGAGTCTCTCGGTCAGCCAGAGAATAAGCCTCAACCACCTGATGAACCTGTCTGTGAGGTTTGAAAACGATAACCTTGTTACTGACTATATTTCAGCCAGCCATATTGAAAGGCTTACTTATAATTACGTCACCCTTGCCTATAGTTACCAGGCAAACACACTGGATACGAAGCACTTTCCAAATGAAGGAATCACATACAGCGTATCTGCCTCACTCTCCAAACTTGTCATGGGAGTCATAAAGACAGATACGCTGAGAACGGATTATACCAGGTCGGACCAGGGAGATTTCTCTTTCCATCACAATTTTACTTTCAGAGGCTGGTTCAGCGCCTACTGGTCACCTGCACCCAAACTGACATGGAATTTAGGCGGGGAAGCCCTGTTCTTTACAGACGCCGATACTGTCTCTGCACAAAACAGCTTTTTCCTTCTCGGTGGCATCACACCCACGACCGAACGGTCAGTATCTGCCATTGGTTTCTATGACAATCAGATACCATTTAAAAACCTTGCCGGCGTCAGGCTCAGTGCTGACTATGAGCTGGTAAAAGACTTTCACATTAATTTCGGCGCCAACATCTTTGCAATCCAGGAACTTGACCGTGAAGAAGGCTTTTCATTCATTGGCGGGTATGGACTGGGAATTGGGTATATGACTATCGCCGGTCCGATACGCCTCGGAGTAATGCACGGTTTATACGACAAGGAAGTATTCTATAAAGCAGTTAAGCCTTATGTCAGCATAGGTTTTACCTTCTGAACCTGCCGGTGGCCTGATTGTTGCACTGTTTTTCAGGTGAATACTATTATCTGAATAAAATGAATGTACCCACCATTATACTTCAGCACAGGAGAGTTTGTAACCTTGTTGTCAGGCGAAAGGTCAAGCAGAGTTTTGACATCATGTCTGATATGCTTGATAATGTTTCACTTGGAGGCTTCAGGGATGAGTTTGCGGAGCTGAAAATGACATATATGAACATCCTTAAGTATACAGTTGACGGCATTAAAGACCCGGACCGTCAGAAAGTATACATCAAACTTCTGCAGAGTATTCTCAGGCTGAACGATAAAATAAAACAGGACATTTTGGCACATCATGCAGGATGGTACACTTATTCTGTCAGAGCACGTGAGGAAAGAGAGGAAAGGCTCAGGGGAGATGATATTATACAGAGTGTTGATGACCTTGTGTTCAAGTCGCGGTTGGATGACCTGCTTTCATCGGCTGAGATAAAAAAACCCGAGACAGAAAAAGAACAGGCAGCAGAAAAGGAGCGTCTCTCGGGGATTATTTTCAATCATTTATGGTTGACAGACTACTATGGTGAGGCCGAAGAAAGCCTCGTTGATATACTCCGGAGTTCGGGAAAATTCGAGTGGCATGAAATGGCTTCGTTTGTAAGCGCCATCACACTGAGCAGCCTTCGGATCTGGGATCCGGCCAAGCTCACCATTCTTGCTAAACTTTACACAGACCAGACTCAGCACGTACCTGAAAGAGCATTGACAGGACTGGTTCTCAGCCTCTATTATTACGATGACCGCCTCAGTCTCTACCCGGAGGTCATGCAGACTGTAAGGGAGCTTGCGACAAACAACGGCTTCAGGGAAAAATGCCGCCTGGTAGTGCTTCAGGCAATAAGATCACGCGACACAGAGAAGCTGAGCAGACGCATGAGCGAGGAAATACTCCCCAAGGTGGTAAAGCTGAGACCGAGGATAGAGGAGAAACTGGATCTTGACGCCATCCTGGGTGAGAATACAGGCGAAGGGCAGAACCCTGACTGGTCTGACATGTTTAAAGATTCTGAGGAGATGTTTAAGACCATGGAGGAACTTACAAACCTTCAGATGGAGGGATCCGATGTTTACATGTCAGCTTTCTCAGGGTTGAAGAAG
Organism: uncultured Bacteroidales bacterium; assembly: GCA_963743775.1. Taxonomy (GTDB): domain Bacteria; phylum Bacteroidota; class Bacteroidia; order Bacteroidales; family VadinHA17; genus SR-FBR-E99. The sequence continues at coordinate 176,884 of CAVURA010000002.1, read as the reverse complement.
TTTGATTTCTTCAGGGAGCTCCGAAACTGGTTTATCCCCTTCTACCCGGATCACCTGGCTGTTGATGAAATTTTCAGGGACGAGATCCTCGGCCCGGGCATAAATGAGCTTGCAGAAGCCCTGTACAAGACCCCGTTTATCTGTAACTCAGACAAGTTCTCGCTGATCCTTAATATGAAATTCCTGCCCGCTGACCAGAAAAACTTGATGCTGAAGGTGTTCAGGATGGAACTTGAGGGCCTTGAACAGATGAAATATGATAATGAACTTACCGATCCCTCAGCTGTCTTCAGAACAAATTTGACACAGTATGTCCATGATCTCTACCGGTTCTATAAACTGTCAGACTTCAAGAATGAATTTGACGACCTCTTCATGAGCCGGCTCGACATATACAACTCATTATTTTACAGGGATGTGTGCGGCACGACCGCGGATGACAGATCGCTGGCTGATTATTTCTTCGGGAAAGAGTACTATGACGATGCGCTTGCGTTGTACCTCTCGCTGATCAAATCAGTGAGCGATGATGCAGAGCTGCATGAAAAAGCAGGATACTGTTACCAGAAGGCAGGAGAATATGAGAAAGCGCTCGACAAGTATACCATGGCGTCAATCATCGATCCGAAGCCCTGGACACTTCGTAAAATTGGCTTATGCCTGAGAAAACTGAACAGGAATCATGAGGCGCTGAACATCTACCTCAGAGCACTGAAGATCGAACCTGATGACCTTACTTCCATATTGATGACGGCTCACTGTTATCTTGACACAGGCAATTATGATGAGGCACTAAAATATTATTTCCGCATTGAATACCAGAATCCCGGCAACGTAAAGGTTCTGAGACCAATCGCATGGTGTTATCTTATGACAGGTAAATTCAATGAGGCGGAGCGATATTTCGAACGTCTTGCAGATGCAGGTCTCACCCCTCATGACATGATCAACATGGGTCATCTGGCTCTTTGCCGGGCAAATCCGCGCAAAGCCTCAGAATACTATATCCGCGCACTGGAGAGTGGTAAAATGACCGTTGAGACATTCATGAATATCTTTAACGACGATACCCCTGTACTTACAGCTAACGGTGTCAGTCCCGAAGACCTTCCGATAGTTATTGATTTTGTACTTATGAGCCTTAAGGGTCAGTCCTGATACTGAAGACCGGAGTTAATCCCGGAGTTAACTACAGGCAGGGGGCTCCTGACCTCAATTGTCATATCCTTTTTATAATGAAGGACAAACATCCCCCTGTTTTCATAACCGTCACTCGGGCGTTCGCGCCTGAAGTCAGGGTCAAGGCACAGGAGGGCAGGATTGAAAATACCCGGATCTTTCAGGAAGTCGCGGCCGTGGCTTGCAATACCGCCAATAAAGTAGTAGGCAATATCAAAACCCCTCCATGCAAAACTCCCGGCCATCGGCTCTGTTTTGAACTTATTCCTGAAGACAGCAGTGAACGAGGAAGCAGCCGGGGAGTTGAAATCGATATATGATTCAGTCGGGATAAAAAGCTCAAGGTCATAGTAGTATTTGATCTCAATGGTTTCCTGCCCGCCTATTTCAGGATAACCGATCACTTTGATATCATACTTGCGTGACAGTGTGTGGAGTGTTGAGAAAGCTGAACTTACAATAGGGGTTTGTGTAAAAGCAAGGATTATAATATTCTCCCGGTCTGGTTTCAGTAACCCTTCGAATGACGCCACCCCGCTGTAGGTGTCACGCTTCTGTATTGCCCCCGTGAAATAATGAGGAGTGATCAGGGAGGTGTCGCTCAGACTGTCAGTTAACATTGCCGTTCTTATTCTGTCCCAGAAACTTGAAGTTTTCGGATCATTCATCAGGGTGTCGGCATATAAGAAAACAACATTGCTTCCCTGGTGAGATTGCAGTTCTCTGGCCACTATGTCCTGGGAAACGCTTGCCGACGGGTAAACCCTGTAGAGAGTCGGTCTGTTCTCCAGAATGTTCTGGTCACGAAGAGGTACAGGTGATACGATGGGTATATCGCGTTCAGCCGCATAAGCAGCCATGCGGTTCAGACTGGAGGAAAACACGGGACCAATGATCAGATCAACATCATTGAGTTTTCCTGACCATATAATCCTGTTAAGTTCGGTTGAATCACCGGCAATGTCATAGACATCAAGCTCGATATTCAGTCCCAGTGAACGCAGGCTGTCAACAGCTATCAGGATGCCCTCGTATGCTTCAAGGAAAGGCAGGCTGCCCTCATAGATCCAGGTGTCGTCCATTGACACCTCCCTGTAGATTTTATTGCCCTGTGCATCCTTTTTCGTTGAATCCACATAAGATCTCGAGTTATTCTCATTTATGAAAAACGGGAGCATCACGGCAACTTTGACAGAGCCTCGCAGGTCCTTAAGTACTGAATTTTCTGAAAGTTTCGTGAATATCTCCTTCTCGCCGGCAACGATCAGGGTATCTCTTAGCTCTTCAGGAACAGTTACGGAATCCGGCAACGGCTTCTTCTCGGAAGGCTTCCCAGTTATTTTCTTGCGGGGTATCATCAGGTAGTCACCCTCATGCGGGAAGAGCAGTCCCTTGTTAGCTTTCTTCAGATCACGCACAGATATGCCATACTCACCGGCAACTGATGAGAGTGTCTCTCCTCTTTTCACCTTGTGGTAAAGAAAACGCTCATCCTGGTTTGCAGGTGTTGCTGCGGCCGAAGCGGTGGCCGAAGCGTTATCGTTAGCCGGCACCTTAAGCATCTGCCCCTCCTTGATACCGTTGGGCGGGATCTCATTATTGCGGGTGAGCTGGTCAACAGTCACATTATATGCTTTGGAAATTGAATAGAGCGTCTGACCCTTAACCACCTGGTGCATGTAATATACCTTGCCCTCGGCAACTATCTTCTGTGTTGATATCTCAACAGCCACAGGCGCCGGCACCTGAGCGCACAGTTCAGCCGGAAACAGCAGGGTGACCAGAAGCAACATGGCAGGAGAAGTACGTTTAAGCAACATATGTGACAGTTTGTGAAGTGCAAAAGTATTATTCATTGTATTATAACAGTTACATGCGATATCTATTTAAGCTCCGGCAGGAACTGTTTAACATTCCTCTCAATCCGCCTGACCGGGTCTTCTGCCTCAGCTCTGACAAACTTCGTGCCGGTGATGTTTTCATAGAGTTCGATGTACCGGTCTGATATCTCCGTGACGAAAGCAGGTGTCATTTCCGGCACCTTTTCCCCTTCCCTTCCCTGGAAACCGTTTGCCATCAGCCATTCACGCACGAACTCCTTCGAGAGCTGTTTCTGCTGCTCTCCCCTGGCGAAGCGATCCGCGTATCCGTCAGCATAAAAGTACCGTGAGCTGTCCGGAGTGTGTATTTCATCAATGAGGTATATTTCTCCGTTACGCTTGCCAAACTCGTACTTCGTATCTACCAGTATGAGCCCGTGTGCGGCAGCTATCTCAGATCCCCGCAGAAAAAGCTTCATGGCATAATCTTCAAGTCTGGCGTACTCTGATTCTGACACCAGTCCTGAGCTTACTATCTCTTCCCCTGAAATATCTTCGTCATGCATACCGTGTTCAGCCTTAGTTGTAGGAGTGATTATCGGTTGCGGAAATCGCTGGTGCTCCTTCATGCCGTCAGGCAGAGGAATGCCGCAAATCTTACGAACGCCTGACTTATAGGTCCTCCACGAGCTGCCTGTGAGATAACCTCTCACAATCATCTCAACCGGGTAAGGTTCGCACCGGTAGCCGACAGTCACATTCGGATCAGGCGTTGCAATGTTCCAGGTGGGTACTATATCCCTTACCTTGTCGAGAAACATTGCTGCAATCTGATTAAGAACCTGACCTTTAAAAGGAATACCCTCGGGCAGAACAACATCAAATGCCGAGATCCGGTCAGAAGCCACCATCAGCAGGTAGCTGTCATCAATATTGTACACATCTCTTACCTTGCCCCTGTAGATACCTTTCTGCCGGGGGAAATTAAAGTCGGTCCTTGTTATTGCCTTTGTCATAGTTGCATTATTTTGTCTCTTTCCTGTCTGCGAATTGACTTTTCTCTTCGATGTCATATGCTCTGACGATATGCTTGACGAGCTTGTGCCTGACAATATCTCCTTCATCAAACCGTATAACCGAAATACCTTCGATGTCTGTCAGCAATCTTATTGCCTGAAGAAGGCCTGAATCACTTCTCCTTGGAAGGTCTATCTGGGTGGTATCGCCTGTGAGTATAAACTTCGAACTGACACCCATACGGGTAAGGAACATCTTCAGCTGGCTGACAGTTGCATTCTGTGCCTCATCAAGAATCACAAAGCTGTTCTCAAGCGTTCGTCCGCGCATGAAAGCCAGGGGCGCTATCTGCACCGTCCCGTCTTCAATCCATTGCTCCAGCTTGCGTGACGGGATCATGTCGTGCAGTGCATCATAGAGCGGCTGAAGATAAGGGTCAAGCTTATCCTTCATGTCTCCGGGAAGGAAGCCCAGACGTTCCCCTGCCTCCACGGCAGGACGCGTGAGCACGATCTTTTTCACCTCATGGTTCTTCAGTGCTCTTACGGCAAGCGCAATGGCAGTGTATGTCTTGCCGGTACCTGCCGGTCCCTCAGCAATAATAAGATCGTTGGCGGAATATTCCTTCACCAGCAGAAGCTGGTTGACAGTCCGGGCTCTGACTGGCCTGCCGCTGGTGCCAAAAACCAGTGCATCCTCAAATTCACCGTTTGAGGCAGTGCGCATATGATCATCATCGAGCAGAAGCCGCTCCAGGTCATTTTCGTCAAGCCTGTTGTAATGTCTGTAATAATCAAGCAGCACTGATATTTTGTCGGCAAAAATGATAACCTCTTCGCTTTCACCCATGAGTTTGATCTCATTTCCCCTTGCAACAAGCTTAATCTTCGGGAAGTAACCCTGTATCTGTTCCAGAAGCCTGTTGTTCGGCCCAAACATGACCACAGGATCAATCCCATCAAGTAAAATCACTCTTTCAGTCATCCGCCTAATCTCTCTCTTTCTTTCTGTCAGCTGTTAATCAATACTTTACAGTCAGCTTATATTTTTTAAAACCGCTCCTTCACAAAGTAAGTTTATTTTTTTCAGAAGATTATCTTTGCTGTAACTATTTTGAGAATGGCTTTGATTACACTGACGACGGAGTGGAGGGAGGACGATATCTTTCCCGGCATACTCAGGGGCAAGCTGATGGCGAGCTGCCCGGGCGTCGTGGTGGTGAACAATGCCAGCAGAATACCCCCGTTGAATATCATGCACGGTGCCTTTGTAATCAGAAACACCTTCGACCACTACCCCGAAGGCACCATTCACCTTGTTTTTATCAGCAGCGAAGGTTCGGACGAAAAGCCTCACCTGCTTGTCAAAGCCCGGGGACACTATTTTATCGGGGCCGATAACGGAATGTTCAACCTTATCCTGAACTCGGAGCCTGACCTTATAGTCAGCCTGAGCAATGATGATAATGCCGATGAGATAACACTCTTTGTCCGTGCCGCAGCTGCATTGGCAGCAGGGCAACCTCCCGAGAAACTGGGTAAAAGAGTGAAAGCTCTGTCGGAGAAAGTGCCGCTGAGGGCAACAATAAACAAGGATGTGATAATAGGAAGCGTCATTTTTATTGACTCGTACGGCAACGCTATAACCAATATCACGCGTGACATATTCATGAGAGTATTTGAAGGCAGAAAATTCAGGATACTCATAAAAAGCAATAAATATTATACAGAAAAGATCAGCAGGTTATACAGTGACGAACCTGTTGGTGAACTTGTTACCCGTTTCAATACCCTTGATCTGCTCGAAGTGTCGATAAACGGGGCAGATCTGTGTCAGTTGTTCGGCGTTGATACCGGTGATGCAGTGAGAGTGGAAGTCAGGGACACACGGCAAACAGGAAACGGTCTTTTTTTAAAATAATACCCGGATGAGAGAAAAAACAGTTGAAGAGTTTAAAAAGCTGCTGGATATTATGGACGAACTGAGGGCCAAATGCCCGTGGGACCAGAAGCAGACGAACGAGACCCTCAGAAAACTCACGATTGAAGAAACTTATGAGCTTGCTGATGCCATAATACAGGATGATAATGATGAGATACGCAAAGAGTTGGGCGATATAATGCTGCACATCGTTTTTTATGCAAAGATCGGCTCAGAGAAGGGGCTGTTCGATATGGGTGACGTTCTGGAAAGCATAAACAAAAAACTGGTGTACAGGCATCCTCATGTCTTCGGTGATGTAACTGTCACCCGTGGTGCACGTGAGGTGGAGGAGAACTGGGAAAAACTCAAGATGAACGAACACAGTGAGTATAAGCCGGTTTTGTCAGGTGTCCCTGCCTCCCTCCCGGCTACTGTAAAAGCCAACCGGATACAGGAGAAAGTCAGGGGTGTAGGGTTCGACTGGGACAGCCGTGAACAGATATGGGATAAGGTTACTGAAGAACTGAACGAGCTGAAGGAGGAGGTGCTCCAGGGAAGGAAGGTAGACATCGAGGCAGAGCTCGGTGACCTCTTTTTCTCCCTGATTAATGCAGCACGACTGTATGAGATCGACCCGGAATCAGCGCTCGAAAAAACGAACAGGAAATTTATCAGCAGGTTCAACTACCTGGAGAAAAAAACACTGGAAAAGGGACTTTCGCTTCATGACATGAGCCTCGACGAGATGAATGAAATCTGGGAGGAGGCCAAACTGTACGATAAGCCGAGGTGATGCGGTCAGCTTGAGAACCTGTAGCTGAGCAGCTGGTAGATAATCTTCGCAGCCACGAAATCAGGTGTCCTGCTGGTAGGAGAAGGACACAACTCGACAACATCAAACCCTATTACATTACGTTTGCTCATAACCTCGCGAAGGAATGACATCAGCTCCCGGTAATCAGGCCCGCCAGGTTCAGGTGTGCCCGTTGAGGGCATGATCGACGGATCAAAGACATCGAGGTCAACAGTGATATAGACATTATCTGTCAGTAGGCTGATGGCTTTTGTATAAAGTGATTTGTCCGCCCATAACTCATGAGCATAGAAAATCCTTTTCGGGTCGACAAAAGGCAGCTCCTCTGCCGACATGCTGCGTATACCCACCTGCACCAACGGTGCAAATTCCTTTGCTCTTGCAGCTGCACAGGCATGATTAAGCGGCGAGCCTTCATAGACAGGACGAAGGTCGGAGTGGGCGTCAAGCTGAAGTATAGTCAGTCCTGGGAAACACTTCCGCAGCCGCCCTGAATGCTCCTATGCTTACTGTATGGTTGCCACCGATGACCACCGGGAAACGATCTGCGGCAAAGATGCCGGCAACAGTTTTATAAACCGCTTCAGTAAGTTCAACGGGATCAGGCCCGGCAATAACGGGAGCGAGAGTGAATATCCCTTTCCTGAATGCTTCTGACCGGGTCTCTGTGTCATAAAACTCCAGGGCCGGCGAAGCCTCGAGGATCGCAGCAGGACCTTTGTCCGCACCTTTTATGTATGTGCTGGTTGCATCATACGGCACGGGTACTATGATGATCTGAGATTCATCATAGTCAAAGACAACCTCTTCGCCGCCGAAATTTGTAATGGCCATGCTACTCGCTCTTCGAGGCCTTTTTCCTTACCGTGGTTTTGGCTGGTGCGACCTTTGCTTTTTTAACCGCAGGTGTCTTTTTCTCTTTCGGGGAAGCCTTGACTTTTGTCACGGCTTTTACCTCCTCAGTACCGGCCTCCTCTTTCTTCTCCTCTTCCTCCTTTACAAGCAGATTCAGCTTATGGAGGATGTTATACCAGTGAAGAACTTTTCTTATATCGGAGGTGTAGACCCTGTCCTTGTCATACTCCGGGAAGGCCTCTCCGAAATATTTCTTAAGGTCATTATCGGGAAGCTTATAAGACAACGTCTCTCCGCCGTTCTCTTTCTCCCATATCTTGTCCATAACCTTACCGAGTGCCATATCCTCACCTGTCGTGAAGATGGAGATCTCTTCGAGAGCGCTTACTTTCGCTGTTGCGCCTGCACTTATACGCCGGCCTGTCTCGAGGTTCTCAACAATTACGGCATTTTTGCCCTGGGCAATGAACTTGAACAGTGTCCCCTCACCGGAGATTGCCAGAATATCTTTCAGATTCATTTTTTTATAATTAAATTGTTAATAACTATATATCAGACACTTGTTAAACCATGTTACGTTCCTTCTTGATTTTCTCCCATGCTTCGTTGACAGACTTGAATTTCTCCTCTGCCGTTTTACGGAATTCCTCGCCGAGGTGACTGACTTTGTCAGGGTGGTATTTCAATGCCATTTTCCTGTAAGCCTTCTTAAGTTCCTCCTCAGTGGCGGCCCGTTCAACCTCCAGTATGCGGTAAGCTGCATCGGTAGCCGGGATAAACATATTACGTATTGATTCATAATCGTTTGTCGAGATACCAAGCATTTCAGATATGGACTGAATGACTTTTGTCTCTGCCGGTTCAAACCTGCTGTCGGCGGCTGATAAATTGTACAACAGGTGAATAAGCTGAAGCCGGGAGGAGTAATCCATTCCGCTCCGTATCTGAGAGCATACCTCACGCAGGGGAATATCCTTTTTCAGGAGGTCCCTGAGCATCGTCAGTGCTTCCTGTGCAGTATCGTACCCGAACTGTGAAACAAGGAACCGTTTGACATAGTCGAGCTCTGACTTCAGTACTTTCCCGTCAGCTTTCATTACTGCGGCAATCAGCACAACCAGGCTCATCGCGAAATCACCCGGCGTGGTTCTGTACCTTGGCTGCTGTCCGACTGATTGCCCTGGCTGGTCCCACACTACTCTTGTTGAGCTGTCAACCACCGATCCGATGAAAAAGCCAAGCAGTCCGCCTATCGGGCCTCCCACCACAAAACCGAGTCCTCCTCCAATCCATTTGGCAAAATTCCCCATCACCTGTCCTTTTCTGCAAGCCGGAGCATATCCTCATGGATCTTCAGAATCTCCGGTATTATCATTTCATTATCAGCATTATTAATGACGTAGTATGACTGCTCTTCCCGTTCGTCATCCTCAAGCTGATTGTTAATTCTCTCTATGACTTGTTCGCGGCTCAACTCGTTGCGGCCCATCACGCGGGCAATACGTTCCTCGACCGGGGCCGAAATTGATACCACCCTGTCGACATATGTGTCGGCCTTTGACTCAAAAAGTACGGCAGCCTCCATAATGACATAAGGTGCATCCGACTCATCAGCCCATTTGCCAAAGATCTGCAGAACAACCGGGTGAACCGCTGCATTGACACTTTTAAGCATCTCCGGCCGGTTAAAAATAAGACGTGCCAGCTCCATGCGGTCCAGCTCTCCTCCTGAGTACAAGTCCTTACCCGCGATGTTATTTATCTTGTCACGTATGTCCGGATCATCATTCATGACCTCCCTGGCTGCAACATCAGCCACAAAAACAGGCACGCCCAGAACCCTGAAGATCCTGCAGACGGTTGTCTTGCCGCTGCCTATACCGCCGGTGACGCCTAATCTTCGTGCCATTAAATGAATGACTAATCTTCCCGCTGATGTTTCAGGCCGAAAATAGAGGATGGCCTGCCGGTAATTGTAACCTCCACAACCACTCTCTTTTGTGCAGTCTCAAGGTATTCAGGGCATACAAGAGGTATTCTCGCCTTGAAATTCTCGTCCATCCTCTTGAAAGAGCGATGGCGGGTAGGGATCCCCTTGAGAGTGTCAAGGATATGCTCAGGTCCCAGGACCGTAATGCTGTCAGGATCAGGGACGATAACCACTTTATGCCCCTGTGTCAATTCGATGTCAAGATCAGGTATTACTGCCATCCTGCGTGTGACAAGCCTGTCAAAGCCGAAGAAAAGGGTATCAGGATTAATGGCAATAATTTCAAAATCAGCGTGCAGCTGCTTCGAAAAGCTCTGGATCAGTCCTGAAGTGACAAGGAAATAATTCGGCGATTTACCGGGGAAGCGCTTCGGACTGGTCTTTGAAAAGTCAATCACCACCGGTGCCCGGCTTCCCGATAATTTCATCTTGAGGATGGTGTAACCCGGACCGCGCAGATCCATCTCAAGTTTGGCAGGAAGTTCCCCGGTAACAATGCGTTCTTTGGGCGGATTAATGTATCTGACCGGGTAATTGATGGTACCTTCGAGATCCTTGCTGAGCTCATTCAGGTACCAGAAAATAAACGAGAGTAATAGAAAAAAAGCAAAGACAGGCAATTCCCTGTTAAGAAATTTTTTTCTTTGCTTTTTTTCGTCAGTTGTCATCGCCCTGCGGTAATGTAATGCTAACTATTTAGGCTGAATATCAGAGGGATCTCTCAGAACAGCGTTCTTATCGACCCTTACCTTTACGTCGTTGGCAATTTCAATCGTTACAATATTTTCAGTCACATCAAGGACCTTGCCGTAGATGCCACCTGTAGTAATCACCTTGTCTCCCTTGGAAATAGCGCTGCGGAAGTTTGTGAGCTCTTTCTGCTTTTTCATCTGTGGTCTGATCATGAAAAAATAGAATACCACAAAAACAAGCAAAAGGGGAAGAAGGCTCGTAAGCATATTGGGTTTCCCCTGGGTTGCCGGTGCGGCTTGTAAAAAGATAAATGCTAATGTGTTCATAATTGATAATTATTATTTAGTTGTTTCTTCTTTTTTTACCTCTGCAATAATACGCAAAATAACTATATTATTCTCTGCATTCGACTGAACTACAACAGTTTTTGTCTGTATGCCATCTCTTCCGGAAGTGTCGAAAGCCACTTCAACAGCGCCCGCCTCTCCCGGGGCGACAGGCTTTTTGTTGTACTTCGGAACTGTGCACCCGCAGCTTGCAGTAGCTGATGTCAATACCAGGTCGGCATCTCCGGTGTTGGTGAAAGAGAATATGCAGCCTACCTTCTCTCCGGCTTTCACGATACCAAAATTATGCTCGAGCATTTTAAAGGTTATGACTGCCACCCCTGTTGTATCAGATGGCAGGTTTTTACTCTCACCAGATGAGCCCCTGCCGCATGATGCAAATATCACCGCAACCAGTACGATTGCTGTCGAAAAATATGTCAAAAGTCTTTTCATTATTTTCTCTTTATTCTGCTCCGTACTCCACGCTCTGTGCCTCCTGCAGGTCCCTTGAGGTCACTTTGGTCCACTTTAGGTTTGGGCGCTTTAGGCACCTTAGTCGCTCCCGGATCCTCACCCTCCCCAATCAGTCCTCTCCCTGCCTTGGTAAAACTGCTGTTTGCCCGCATCTCCCTGACAATCTTATCAAGAATTCCGTTCACAAAAGTACTGCTTTTGGCCGTGCAATAGTCTTTTGCGATCTCGATATATTCATTCAGGGTTACTTTTACAGGCACCTCTGAAAATTCAACCAACTCAGTTATAGCAAGTTGCATAACAAGCTTATCCATTAACGCTATCCGCTCTATCTCCCAGTTTGTAGTGTGTGCATCAATCAGTTCCCTGTTCTTTTCACCGTTCAGGATAGCCTTCCTGAGCAGTATCTTAACAAAATCCTCATCGTCACTGTTGGTGAACATAGGTGCGAGGACAATGCTACTGCCGTCATCATGCTCCTTGAATTTTCCCAGTGTATTGCGGATCATCGCAGTCACAAACGCCAGGTCATCATTCCAGTAAACGGACTGTTCCTCGAGGCTCGCAGACAGCTCCTCCGATGCAGGCAGCAGTTTTGTCACCAGGTCTTTTATGAACCTCTGGTCTGCGCGGTAGCTGTTGTCATCCGATGACATATACTCATTGTAATCGTCCCAGTTCGTCATCTCATTAAAAACTTCCCTGACGACCTCAGGATGATCTGACCATGACAGACCAAGCGTTCCCAGCCACCGGCTGAGTGACCCGAGTGTGGTGATACGGTCTTTTTTTGTCCACAAAGCAGACATTGGCCTGGCATATTGATGCAGCTGCTCATTGTTCCTCAACTGCGCAATGATTCTGTTCTCCGAAAAGCGGGTATTGGGATTGATGTCTTCCGGGGCGGGGATGTTTTTCTTTCGTGAGAGGGTGGCCTTCCCCCTGGCCATATCTGACATGGCTATCAGAAGCAAAAGCAGATAATGGTAGAGATCATAACTCTTCCTGATGCTCAGCATAAGCTCATGTTCGGCCGTTGCCAGATCATCAATCTCCTTCCTGTTGCAGGCGTAAAGAACTGAAAGTGCCTTTATCCTGAGTTGTCGTCTGCTTATCATTGAAAGAACTGATTTTTCAGGCAGCAAAGTTAAAAAAATCGCTTTGCAATCAGCGTCATAGCCCAAATTTCTCTTACAATTTGGTGAGCTCAATTTGTTTTTTTAAAATTATTGTTACATTTGACCATGCTAACTATTTGAAACCCTAAAACATTCGCTACTGATGGAAGACGAGAAAGGCAGAAATGAAGGTCAGAATGATAGAAATGACAAGGAGGAGGTTTTCACCAAAGTGGTACGTGCAGGTAAGAGGACTTACTTCTTTGATGTGAAGTCCACGAGACACGAAGATCTTTATCTGACAATAACGGAGAGCAAGAAGAGGCAAGGGAAAGAGGGAAAGATGTTCTACGAAAAGCACAAAATTTTTCTGTACAAGGAAGACTTTGAAAAGTTCACTGAAGGACTGCGTGAGGCAGTGACTTTCGCAGGTAACGGAGAAGCTCTTCATATCGGGACCAGAGTGGCTGCTGAGAGTGAAGAGGTTGTTGCCGGTGAACAGACCAGCGAATTCTCCGACGTTGATTTTGATGAATTGGGTTCCAGGTAAGAATACCTTCTTTTCTGTCTGCAATATTAAAGCTTAATTAAGATGGACTATGTCTTGTTGGTTCTTGCCATTGTGATGATGATTGTGGGCATCGCGGGATGCCTGCTGCCGGTGTTGCCTGGTCCTCCGCTGACCTATCTTGGTCTTGTTGTGCTGCATTTTACAAAATTCGGACCTGTCAGCACAAATCTGTTCATCATACTCGGAGTTGTCGCAATAGTGGTCACCGTGATCGACTATATCGTTCCTATATGGGGTACACGTCAGTTCGGGGGATCCAAATACGGAATGAGGGGTGCCACTGTAGGGCTAATCATAGGCTTGTTCCTGGGTCCGTTCGGGATCATCCTCGGACCATTCATCGGAGCGGTTGTCGGTGAACTCCTCTTCAGGGATGATATCAAATATGCATTAAAGGCCGGATTCGGTAGCCTGCTGGGTTTCCTGACCGGTGTAGGACTTAAGCTCGCCGCCTCCCTCCTGATGACTTTCTATTTTGTAAAAATACTGATAGCCTGATCTGCGGATCAGGAACCAAGGGTTGCAACCATCACCGCCTTGATGGTATGCATGCGGTTCTCAGCCTCATCAAATACGATTGAATGCGGAGATTCAAACACCTCTTCCGTCACCTCCATCCCGTCAAGCCCGAATTTCTTAAACATCTCCTCTCCTACCTTTGTCTCCCTGTTATGGAATGCAGGCAGGCAGTGAAGGAACTTAACCTTTGGATTGCCGGTCAGCCTGATCACCTCTGCGTTCACCTGGTAAGGCTTAAGCAGTTTTATTCTCTCCTCCCAAACCGAGTCAGCCTCACCCATTGAGACCCATACATCAGTGTACAGGAAGTCAGTACCTTTTACTGCTTCAGCGACATCTTCCGTCAGGGTTATTTTCGCACCTGTCTCAGCAGCAATTTCGCGACATTTTTTTACGAGGTCATCAGACGGCTGGCATGCTTTCGGAGCAGCTGCCCTGAAATCCATTCCCATCTTTGCTGCTCCCACCATCAGTGAGTTACCCATGTTGTTACGGGCATCACCGAGGTAGCAGAAGCTGATCCGGTTAAGAGGCTTATCACTGTGCTCCATCATGGTCATGAAATCAGCCAGGATCTGTGTGGGATGAAACTCGGTTGTCAGTCCGTTCCAGACCGGTACGCCGGCATAAGCGGCCAGTTCCTCCACGATCGATTGTCCGTAACCGCGGTACTCGATACCGTCATACATACGGCCCAGCACCCTGGCAGTATCCTTCATCGACTCTTTATGACCTATCTGTGAGCCCGAAGGTCCGAGGTAGGTCACATGGGCTCCCTGATCAAGGGCAGCGACCTCAAAAGCGCAGCGCGTGCGTGTTGAGGACTTCTCAAATATAAGGGCAATGTTCTTCCCCCTGAGCTTCTGCTGCTCAGTACCTGCATACTTTGCCTTTTTAAGGTCAAAGGCAAGGTCAAGAAGGAAATTAATCTCTCCCGGGGTGAAGTCAAGAAGCTTCAGGAAATGTCTGTTTCTCAGGTTGTATGCCATGCTGTTTTCGGTTTTTCAGTTATCTGTTATTGGATTCAGTCTGAAGGTCCAAGGGTCTGAGGGTCTGAGGTCTTTTTTAAAATATTTTCAACATTTTGACTTTCAGACTTTCAGACATCAGACCTTCAGGCTTTAATCGTATTCCATTGTAATCTTTGTCCCATACCTTCTGTCCTCCAATTTAAAGGCCTCGGTGATGACGCTTTTGCTGCCCCCTGCCTTGATGAAGTTAAGACAGGCCTCAATCTTCGGAGCCATGCTCCCCTTTGTAAACTGGCCCTCCTCCAGATACCTCATAGTATCCTTGTAATCAAGGAACTCCTTAATCTCCTGGTCAGGTTTTTTGTAATTAATATAGACATACGGGACATCAGTAAGGATATAAAACTCATCAGCACCGATTTTTGACGCCAGCAGCGAAGACGCGAGATCCTTGTCTATCACTGCCTCCGCTGGCCTGACATCTTTCTTTTCATCGATATAAACAGGCACACCGCCACCGCCTGCTGCGATGACAATGCTTCCCCTCCGGGCCAGCTCACCAATGAGCTCATCATTCATGATGCCGGCAGGTTTGGGTGATGGCACCACCCTGCGAAAACCGCCTTCAGTCTTGACTTCCTCCTTGAAAACCCATCCCTTTTTTGCTGTCAGATCATCAGCCTGTTCCCTGGTATATATTTTACCCACTCTCTTCTGGGGATCCGTAAAGGCCGGATCATCCTTGTCTACAATCACGGTGGTGATAAGGCACACGACGTTCTTCCGGATACCATGCCTGTTCAGCACATTCTTGAACATCCTCTCGATCATATATCCGATGCCGCCCTGCGAGTCGGCCACGCATATATCAATCGGCATCTGAGCTATGCCGTACATCTGTTCCCCGGCGTCATTTCTCATGAGAATATTACCCACCTGCGGGCCGTTGCCATGTGTTATAACGAGGTCATATCCTTCCCTGATGAGAAAGATAAGGTTCTCAAGAGTGGCAGTGGTGTTCTGTTCCTGCTCCTCAATGGTACCTAACTGATCACCTCTGAGAAGCGCATTTCCGCCCAAGGCGACAACAGCAAGTTTTTTACTCATAACTCTCTTTCACGAATGCGGTGACAAAGCTAAAACTTTAAAATCAAATTAAACATAGTTAAACCCCACCTTTGCAGGGAAAACAATTATCCCAGAGATACTGAACAGTACTGCTTCTCCGTTTAATATTCAGATTTGTTACATTTACAGCCAAATAGCCCTACGTGAAGAATCGCTTTCTCCATTTTATCCCTATTATAATCCTGATTTTTATACTGCCCTCATGCAAGGAGAAAGGCATGAGAAACATGCATGAGGGTGAGGTCTACTATAACATTAAATATATTAATAACCCTACTTCACTCTCATCAGATTTTCTGCCCAGGGAAATGGTTATTTCATTCAGGAATGATCTGATCGCCACAAACCTCAAGGCTCCCTTTGGCAACTCCGGGATTTCATCGATCATTAACCCCAAGGAACATATTTACGACACCTATCTCAATTTGCTGTCTTTCAAGTATTATTGTGAAGGCACTCCGAGGGACATGCAGCCCGGTTTCTCTTCAATGGAAGGAATAACCTTCAGCGAGACAGGCAGAAGGTCTGTCATCTGCGGATTTAACTGCCGGCAGGTGAGGGTCACCCTGCCCAACACCAAAACAACTCGATACATCTGGTACACCAATGATATCAAGGTCGAGGGTCCAAACAGGCTTACTCCATACAGTGAAATTGACGGTGTCCTGATGGATTTTTTCTACATTATGGGGAAGGCTGAAATGCAGTTCACGGCTGATGAAGTCTTTTCCAGGCAGATCCCTGATAAGGTTTTCGAACAGAAACAGAATTATAAAAAGGTAACCAGGAGCTTCATGGACTCCATTATTCAGAAAATGATGGCCTTTTGAGATTTTTGCATCTCCTGCTCGACCATTTTTCGTAAATTCGCACTTTATTTTAACACGGCAGGTCAACGGGATAGAAAAATCATTTTTTACGATGGGCAAACAGAAAAAAAGCAACGGCGCATCATCACGTCAGAAGAAATCAGACGGCACCTCGTCAGGTGAGAATTTAAGGTTCATCCTGGGCCTTATTCTTCTTGTCTTCGCGGTGTACATGCTCGTCGTCTTCATCTCCTACGTTCTTACAGGTAAAGCTGACCAGGATTCACTCAGCCTGAAGTCCGCTGATGAAGTATTCGCATACCAGAACTGGGGAGGAAAGTTCGGCTTCAGGATCAGTCATTATTTTATCTTTCATGGATTTGGTCTGGGTGCATTTTTTATTCCTCTGATTATAGGAGCTTTCAGCCTGGCCCTCATAAGGGTAAAATATTTCAGGCTCTGGAAGAATGTCCTTCGCTTTCTTCTTGCCACAGTGCTCATATCGGTCATCCTTGGGTACTTCGCCGGGAAGTCCACCTTTATTGGTGCCGGCCCCGGAGGTGAATTCGGCTTGCTCATTGCGGGCAAACTGAACGGAATGATGGGCAAGGTCGGGACGGGAGCGTTGATGCTTGTTCTGACGATCGCCTATCTCATTTTTGCATTGCATGTCAGTCCTCAGACGATCAGGAAACCAATTGCCAGCGTTGCCAGGGCCGGAGCTGCCACTCTCACAGGTGAGTGGTGGAAGAAAGACATTGTCAAAGAGGATGTTGACGTTGCCCCGGAGGAGAATTTTCCTTCGCATGATGAGGAACCTTTGCGGGCTGACGAGGAAGAAACGGAAGTGGTTGACGAGGAGGAACTGGAACCGGTTGACGACTTCTACAGGCAACCGGTGGAAGAACCGAAATCGATTGTCAATGTCATAGAAAAACAGCGCAAGCATTCTGAGACGGGAATGAAGAGGACAAACCGTTGTCTGACCTGCCTCCTTTTGACCCCAGGCTGTCGCTACCGCGTTATAAATTTCCTCCTGTGTCGCTGCTGCGCGATTACCGTAACCTTTCATCGACGACCAACGAGGAGGTCAACGCCAATAAGGAGATAATTCTCAAAACACTGGCCGACCAGAAGATCACCATTAAAAGTATTTTGGCCACAGTAGGCCCTACAGTCACCCTTTATGAGGTGGTACCTGACCGCGGCGTTAAGATACACCGTATCAAGTCACTCGACAATGACATTGCCCTAAGCCTCTCAGCACTGGGTATCAGGATCATCGCGCCCATTCCCGGGAGGGGAACGGTGGGTATAGAGGTACCTAACAAGAAGCCGGAGACCGTCTCGATGAAAGGATTAATCTCTTCGCAGGCCTTCGCTGATTCAAAACTGGAGCTTCCTCTTGCTCTCGGACGCACCATCACCAACGATCCGTACATCATTGACCTCACACGCATGCCTCATCTGCTCGTCGCAGGGGCTACAGGGCAGGGTAAATCAGTCGGTCTTAATGCAATCATCACCTCGCTTCTATACAAGAAACACCCTTCAGAGCTTAAGTTTGTGCTAATAGACCCCAAGCGGGTGGAGTTGCCGCTCTATGCAAAGATCGAACGCCATTTTCTTGCCAAGCTGCCCGATGAGGAAGATGCAATCGTCACCGACACCAAGAAGGTCATCAACACGCTCAACTCTCTCTGCATTCTTATGGATCGCCGCCTCGATCTGCTCAAATTGTCGCAGACGAGAAACATCAGGGAATACAACGAAAGGTTCATTGCCCGCAGGCTCAATCCTGAAAAGGGCCATGACTACATGCCTTATATTGTACTTATCATTGACGAATTTGCAGATCTGATCATGACATCGGGCCGTGAAGTTGAGGCTCCTATCGGTCGCCTGGCACAGCTTTCCAGGGCAGTCGGGATCCATCTCATAATCTCAACGCAGAGACCTTCGGTAACTATCATAACAGGTTTTATAAAAGCCAACTTCCCTTCACGAATAGCTTTCAGGGTCTTCTCAGGTGTCGACTCACGCACCATTCTTGACGCTACAGGCGCCGACAGGCTGGTGGGCCGCGGTGATGCCCTTATTTCACAGGGCGGTGAACCTGTCAGGGTGCAATGCGCATTCATCGACACCCCGGAGATCGAAGAACTAACTGAATTCATCGGCTCACAGCAAGGGTATCCTGATGCAATGCATCTGCCTGAATACGTGGGTGATAACGATGAAGGAAACGGATCCAAGGAAATTGACCTGAAGAAACGGGATCCGCTCTTTGATGAAGCCGCCAGGCTCGTGGTGCAGCACCAGCAAGGTTCCACTTCACTGATACAGAGACGTATGCAGCTTGGGTACAACCGTGCAGGCAGAATCATAGACCAGCTCGAAGCTGCCGGCATCGTCGGACCCGTTCGAAGGCAGCAAGGCCCGCGATGTGGTAGTACAGGACCCGCAAACTCTGGAACAGATTTTGAAGAGGCTCAATGAAGTTATAATCTGAAATGAGAAAACAAACTGCAATTCTTTTACTTTCCCTGCTCACTCTGACCCTGTCTGCCCAGAAAGATCCTGATGCACTGAAGGTCCTGTCTGAATTCAGCCGAAAGGCTGTACAGGCACCTTCTGTAACAATCGACTTCAGGCTCATAACAAACGACAGCAAAGCGGGGGATGTCACCAACATGTCAGGATCCGCAATTATTTCAGGTGATAAGTACCGGCTTAAGCTTGACGATAACAATATCTGGACTGACGGGAGTAATGTCTGGAATTATTTGCCTGATGTAAATGAGGTGACAATAACCGAGGCTGATTTGGATGACGACTCATTTATTACAAGGCCCTCGCTCCTCTTCACTCTATATGAGGAAGGCTACAAGATCAGGCTGGTTGAACAGACTGATAACGAGTGGGTCATTGACCTTTATCCTGAAGAGATCACGAGTGACCTGATCAGGATCAGGCTGAATATAGGAAAAGCTCAGTATGATCTCAGCGGCGCGGAGTACAAGACCAAGGACGGGATAACCATGACGCTCATAGCTGATAAATATGACCTCACCTTTAAACCGGGTGCTGATTTTTTCACATTTAACCCTGCCGATTATAAGGGCATTGATGTGATTGATATGAGGTAGGAGCATGGACCTTTTCATCTGCATAAATACTTTCATCCCGATGAGGGCAGCACCCTCACACAGATCAGAAATGGTCAGTCAGCTGCTGTTTGGTGAGCGGTTTAGCATAGTTGAAAGCTCTGGCAGCTGGCACAGGATAGAGACACTCTTTGATACATATTCAGGCTGGATCGATTCCGCTCAGTATGGCTACGTCAGATGGGATGAACATACACCCGGCATAGTAACAGGTCGCGAGATGGATTGCATCAGGGAGGACGGCAGCCGGATGAAAATAACACCGGGAAGTGAGTTATTCGAAGTAAAAGAAGATTTCTCCGGATTCAGGGTTGGAGGTGATAATTATATGATGCCTGGCATGGATCCTGCAAAACTGGCTCCGGCAGTCACTCCTGTGGAGACGGCATTGCAGTTCCTGAATAGCCCTTACCTGTGGGGCGGACGAACACCTATGGGTATCGACTGCTCGGGCCTTGTGCAGATCGCCTTCAAAATACACGGGACAGCTTTACCCCGCGATGCCTCACAGCAGGCTCAGAAGGGCATCACCGTTGATTTCATCAGTGATGCAAGGCCTGGAGATGTACTCTTTTTCTCGGCGGACACTGATAATATTTCACATACTGGTATACTCTTTTCAAAAGAAACGATCATACACGCTGCCGGATTGGTAAGGCGTGACAGGGTCGATCACCAGGGTGTTTGGAGTGATGAAGCAGGCAGGTACACCCACAGGCTTCGGTTGATAAAGAGAATGCAGTGATGAACCAGGGAAATCTCAGAGCAATAATCATTGTTGTCCTGGTGCTTTTCGCACTCTACATTATAATGAAAGCCAGGAGCCAGCGAATGAAGCAAAGAATGGAAGACAACCGGCGTTTCCGCCGCCGGAAATAAAAAAGAAGCTGTCCCAAAGAAAAAAGGGGTGGCCTTAAAGTGTTATTGTTATAATTTTCCTGAATGAGACAGTTTTTCCTTCATCAGTAATCCCCTGGATATTGATCTCATAATCACCAATAAGATCGGAAGACCAGAACTCCACCATATACGTGCCATCTTTATCTCGTTGAACAGACGGGTTCCAATATAATGTATTTCTGAAATCGGGGATACGGCTTTGAATTCTTTCCTCTGATGAGTAGTCGGGTGATATGAATGCCTTGACGGATTCAATCGCTCTGTATGGTAACCTGACAGCGTAGCCGGGCATATTTACATCGGAATAATCACCGGCTTTGGTAATAACATTAACCAGACCACAAAAAAGGTAATCACCAACAACATAACGATCCTTGATCACATCGATTTTTTCAACCCTGTCAGGATTAAGCCCGACGATAACTGAGGGTTCATGTACAACCACGCCATCAATAAACAGGACAGGAGGTTTGTCATATACTATATTGTAAACAGGATCAGCAATTTGTATATCGTATTCAGATTTCTTCTGCTTCATGATAACGCCGGGCAAAAGCTCGTAAAATACTTCCTGCATCACCGGCAGTTCAATGTAGTCGTTCATATTCAACTCGATATCAGGTTTCCCGTAGAACCTTTTTGATGTTCTGAAAGGAATGGACGAAGCTGTGGCCAGTCCATCTTCAGTTTCATAAATCTTATTCACCTGGTAGTTTGCTTTCCATCTTGAAATATATTGGGAAGGAGCTATTTTAACGGTATCGCGGATTGACAGGGTTACGGGATATTTTTCTGAAAATGATGACATGATCTTAATACTATTATCCAAACTAACTTCTTCGGGTTGGATGATCAGGTCCTTAATCTTTTCGTCTATGGGAATACTGAACCTGAAACTGCCCTCAGGTTTTGTCATGGAGTATTGAAAGAATGCGTTCTTTCCGGGAATTGAGAGGAAGAGAGTCCGGCCACTTTCCGGTGTCTGAAGGCTCCTGTTAAAAAGATGACCGTCAATATAATGATACTCCTGCTCATAATTGTACAACAGGGCAGGATAATTGCCTGACAGAATGGTATTCCAGTCTATCCAATTGCTTTTAGCATTCAGAAGGAAGCTCGACATCCTTTCAGAAGATATTTTGCCTGACCCGGAGTCCAGAATATCATCTGGCAGAACTCCGAATTCAGAACCAAATATCATATAATCAGTAATATCCATACAAGTCTTTTCAGTTGAAGGGACAACGGAAAAGCTGAAATTTGCATGATTTAAAGATGAGGTATCATTTTTATGTGGCATCTTAATCAATATTTTGTCCCTGACTCCGACACTGTCTGACGAAGCCAAAGTAAGATGCCCGTCGTCAGCCGGCGGACTATAAATGAACCTCTCAGCCAGAGGTTTTCCTGCAGAACCGAACATTGTTATTTGATTTATGCCCGGAATAAGGACTACCCCCGGAATTGAAATCCTTGTCTTCTCAAACGGTAAACTTATTTTGTTCTTATAGTTTATAATACCGCGGGTCTGAATAAACAGATAACATAAATTTTTATTTACAGAGCGAAAAATGCTATCACTGCGGATAATAATTTCAATTGAGTCATTTTTCAGATTATTAACCTTAAGGAGAAACCCCGTTGCCGGAATGAAGTCATGGCTTCCGGTTGCATCCGGCTTAATCAGGGCTATTGTCCGGCTTACCATGCTCTTAAAATCTCCTGAACTGAGAGCATTGTAAATACTTATCTTCTTCACGAAACAGTTATCAGGCATGAAATTTTTCATCCGGTTTGTGTATGCCCGAAGTATATAATTGCCTGAACTTAAAGTATCCGGCAGATCAGCTGTTCCAGGCCCTGTGCCCTGTTCAAGCTTAATACGTTTCTGGACAACCGGACGGTTTTCGGAATTCAGAATTTCAAAATAGGCAATACTGCTGTTTGACGACAGGCTGGAGCTCTGCCTGTCAAATAAATACATCTCAAACCAGATTTTTTCACCGGCAATATACTCCTCCCGGTCAGTGTGCACATAAAGTTCTTCTCTCGGATAAGCCTCACAATATCTCAGGAATTTTTCCGAAAGTGAATCGAGAAAATTGTTCTGCTCCTGACTGAAAACAGTCTGGGACAAGAAACAGGAAAGAATAACGGAAAATATCTTTATGTATACTATTTTGCTTCTTGTTTTCAACTGGCTGATCTGTTAATTTTCATCCCAATAGTCAGGTCTCATCAGTGACCCCCTGTAAGAGCAGTCTGCACATTCCCTGTAACGTGTAAGCACCCGGTAAGCATCATAGTCTATGATTATCCATAGCGAAGTGCCAAGACCGGGAATCTGCGTGCCGGGTGGTACTGTATCGGTAGCACAATATTCATTGAAATCATGACGTAACCCGGCAAAATTATCCGTGATCATAATTCTTTTTGATGATTTTGCTGAAACGCTGAAATAACCAAGTACTGTTTCATTGAGATCATCTGTGCAATAAATATTTCCTGTTATGGATGCAGGTATTATATCATATAGTCCGCCGACATCATCTGAAATATTCTGTAATCTCTTCCAGTAGCCAAATTCATCTTCATTGATTGAATACTGATTTATCAGCATACTGTACTTTATATTTAGTCTGTCGGTTTCGTTTGTGATAAAATTTACCGGATGCATGTAGATTATATTTTCCGTCAGGGCTGAAGTACTTTTGATGTTTATTGCGTCTGATTTATCTGAAGCCCAGCAAGTCTGATTATCGACATCGTAAGGCAGGCGAAATTCCCATGTTTCATCAAAGTCCCATCTGAAGTATTTGCATAAGCCCTCCGTATCAATTGTATTTAAATAAACCTGACATCCTTCCTGTGGGGAGCCATCATCATTATTCATTAACTGCTTTTCATAGTAAATACTGTCTATCGGGGGGACGGGTCTCATCTCCAATGTCGACGATCTGTAGGAAGAAAGTTTACCGGAGGCATTTTTGGCCTCAATTTGCAGTGTATATTTTCTTCCAACGGCACCCTGGAAAATCGCCGGATCGGTCTTGTATGATCCCGGTTCACTCTCATGAAGCATATAAATATTGCTGCCATCATCCTCAATCGTTACCTTGCATCCTGTAACAGGTTCAGGTTTAGCATAACTTCCAATTGGCTGAGACCTTGAAAGTCTGACGGTGTTTTCACCAGGCTGGTCTGTAATCAATCCTTCCACAACGAGGAGTGCCTGAGTCTCTTCCGTCTCAGGAATAAATTGTGTAATACATCCGGCTGAT
Organism: uncultured Bacteroidales bacterium; assembly: GCA_963743775.1. Lineage (GTDB taxonomy): Bacteria > Bacteroidota > Bacteroidia > Bacteroidales > VadinHA17 > SR-FBR-E99. The sequence continues at coordinate 153,326 of CAVURA010000002.1, read as the reverse complement.
GCAACGACAAATGATAATATAATAAAGTACTTCCTCAAATTCATATAATTAAAAATCAAAACTGAATGTTACAGATGGGATAGCGTTCGCAAAAACCGAAAGCTGGTAGCCCCTGATCACATTATCCTCATTTGTAAAATAGACTGAATAAACATTGTCTCTGCCCAGCAGATTATATACTGAGAAGGTCCAGTACGGATTGGCTATCTTCTTCGACTTGAGGTTTCCACTGACACTTAATCCAATGTCAAGTCGCATATAATCAGGAATCCTGTATTTATTCCGGTCAGAATAATGAAGCAGGTTCATATTTCCCATCTGATAGCTTGCTATGGGGTAGGTTATGGGTCTTCCGGTGCTGTACACATAATTTGCGGAGAAACTCAGCCTGCGTGTGGCCAGATAATTAAAGGCTACAGACAGGTCATTCGGTTTGTCATAATTGGCCGGGAACCATTCCCCATCATTAATTATCTCATCACTGAAAGTTCCGATACTTTTCAGGAAAGTTCTGGAAAAGCTGTAGCCCAAGCTCCACCTTAGTCTGCCCTCATCTCTTTTAATAAGAAATTCAATCCCGTAAGCTTTTCCGGTTGCATCTATCAGGTATTGTTCAATATTCTCTTCCATTATGATCCTTGTGCCTCCCTTAAAATCTATCATATTCTTCAGGCTTTTATAATATAATTCTACTGAAGTTTCTAAGCCTCCATTGAACAACATCTGATAGTATCCAACAGCGTATTGATCGCAGATCTGAGGCTTCAGATAAGAATCACTCAGCTTGTAGATATCAGTAGGTGAAATCGAAGCGGTATTTGAGAGAAGCTGCAGGTATTGCCTTGTCCTGTTGTAATTCAGCTTGAAAGAGCTCATGCCCGATGGCCGCAGATTCAACGATATACGATACTCAGGACCTGCATATGCCTTGCATATCTCGCCTGACCCGTAATTAACGGTATCAATAATTGTTGATATTCCTTTTGAATATGATGGGTCATAGATATAAACCGACCTCGGGCCGAAAGCAAAAAATGATGGAAACCTGATTCCGGCATTTATTGACACATGATCGTTGAGTGCAAATCTGTCTTCAATATATATAGAGGTCTCGAGGGCTTTCTCTTTTTGAATGCTATTCGGGATAACCAGAGAGGAATCGGATGCAGGCATATAGTCACCCGGAGAGACCGAATAGCGTACAGCATCGATTCCGAAATTGATCTCATGCCGTCCCTTAAAAAGGTTAAAATCAGCCTTTAAACCGGTACTGTTGATTGCATGTGACATTACAAACGCCTCGGTGATGATGCTTTCGCTTGATACATCATAATTATAGTGGCTGTTGTTAATTGAGAAAACCGAGAAGAACCTGCTTGTGAAAAAATGGCGCCACCTTAAGGAAACGAGATTGTTACTGTATTTATATATCGTATCGGAATTGAAACTGAAAGCGTCATGGCTGTAATAGGATGACAGGTCGATTTTGTTGTTTTTGTTTATGTCGTATGTTATTTTACCGTTAAGGTCATAGAAAGATGCTTTGCTATTATTAAGATATGCATTGTCAAAAACCTTGAAAATCCAGTTTGAATATGTTGTTCTTGCGGCAAGCAAATAAAAGAGAGTATCCTTCACCAGGGGGCCTTCAATCGTCAGATGAGTAGTCACAGGACTTATTCCGGCGTTGCCTGCAAATTCTTTTCTTGAGCCATCTCTTGCCGCGATATCAAGAACGGATGAAGTCCTTCCTCCGAATCGGCTGGGAATACCCCCCTTGTACAGAGTAGCATCTTTGATAATATCGGCATTAACTGCAGAAAAGAAGCCGAAAAAATGTGATGTATTGTATAATGGAGCTCCGTTAAGCAGGATGAGATTTTGTCCGGCAGAGCCTCCCCTGACATTGAATCCTGAGGCTCCCTCGCCAACTGTCTGGACACCTGGCACCAGCAGAAAACTATTGATTATGTCGGCTTCGCCCATCGTGGTTGGGGTCAACCTCAGGGTAGCGACATTCATCTTTTCCATTCCTACCTCCGGCCTCTGCAGTGTGGCATTCCTTTCAGCTGAAACAACGGCCTCCTTCAAGGGGATCAAAGTACTTTTCATTTCAATATTCATCTCGCCAGTACCGTAGAGGTTAAGATCCACTTTTATTTCATTCATCCCGACAAAAGAAAACTGAACAAGATGAATGCCCCGAGGCAATGTCAGTGAATAGAAACCATAAGCATTCGAAGAAGTACCGGTTGAAAGTTTTCTGACATACACAGTAGCTCCTGATACGGGCTCTTTGGTGTCTTTGTCTGTTATATAGCCCGAAACAACAACATTTCCGGCCCTGTTTTTCTCAGCTGGATTTCCTATCTCAAGGAAGAGATTCCCCGAAAGTTTCTTTTCGTCCTGAACATCATAATATATTGAAGGGGGCACGAGTTTCAGGCTATCCAGATCCTGTTTATCAGAAATTTTAACAATAAAATCCTTTGTTATGACGATATGCCCCAGATTATCGGTGAAATAGTAAAGAGATAATCCGCTGAACAGATTATCGAGCAATTTTGACAATGGTATGTTTTCCCCGTAAAAGCCAAGCTTAAGATCATTTATCCACTTATCCCTGTAAAAGAATCTTACCGGATACTCGCTTTCAACTTTTGAGGCAAAATCCTTAAAAGAAAGATCCTGATAATTCCATTTAATTATAAGATCATCCTGTGCGGAGAGGCTGCAAAGGGAAAATAAAAAGACTATCAATATAAGGATTATCGATCTCACAGAACCATCTCTCAGTTATTCGAAATTATCATAGAATGCCAGGACAGGGGCAATGCTCTCCGGATTGTTTCTTGAAATACGGATCTTATTGGATCTGATAAAGTCCCTGAGTTGTTCTTTGCGGTCACTAAGAAGTTTCATGAGGCTTGCCTTGTTGTTTACAGTATGCAGGATTCCGTCTTTCATAACATATACCCGATGGGACTGAATAAAAGTATCCTTTTCTCCGGCAGAATTTCTGAGACGAATCTCCTTTTTATATTTGACATATAAGGAGGTCTCCCCGTTATAAATGACATTTAAATAACCACTTAACCTATTCAGGCTGTCAGCTTCCAGCCTTTTAAACCGGAACAGCTTATTTTCATACGCCAGAGTAAAGAGATCCACCATTTCCTTATTGAGTTGCAGGATAGTATTTCTGTCTGTTAATATGAGTAATTCATCATTAACGATATCCAGCTTAAATTTAAGATTGTTGCCGTCGAATGTTCTGCCATTTATTGTAACTGACCCCGATAAAAATTCATCTGAAAAGAGAAATTGGCTTCCGTCGATCTGCTGATACAGATTTCTCCATACTCTTCCGTTGTATAAAATCTGCTTTTCCAGAGTATCCTGTTTATCAATTTCAGAACCTGCGGCGGGGCAGATAGCTGATGACTGATGGCAGGACAAGACAAAGCCAATGGAAAATAAAAAAAATGATAATAGAATATAAAGAGGCCTTTTCATGCAAAGTATTCGAAATTAGTTTTTCAAAATTCCGGGTCGCAGGGCAAAGTTAAGATTTTCTCCATCCTTTGTGATATTGTTGGTTCAGGATCATAAAAAAAGAGGCTGCCCTTTCTCAGACAGCCCCTTTTTAAAGTAACTAAAAGCCAGATGTTTATTTCTTACAAGATGGCTTTAAGGTATCAGTATCCTAATTCATAGTAAGGGTTGCAGTAAGGTAAGCTTTTCCACCAAGATAATTTGCGGCATACTTAGCAGCAATCCAATAGTTACCATCAGGGTACCATACATCATAGTTGATCGTCAATTTAGGCTTTGCGCCACAATTATCCCATAATCCGCTGCCTTTAATTTTGTAACCGGCAGAATAATCCGTATCACAGAAATACTGTTCAGCAATAGTTAAAGTTCCATCAGGGTTTACTGTCATCAGGCAGGTTCCTCCTGAAATAATGGTCTCCGCCCAGAAGTCTCCCATAAATCCGACATTCAGACCGTCAACTAATATCTTCTCCCCGCTGAGAGTAGTGGTAACTGCACTTGGATAAGTAAAATCAGCCTGTCCGTCAGTTCCTGTCCAACTTCCTACAAAGCCGCTGATTGCCAGCGGGCAGAATGGGTTAACTGTTACTTCAATTGACTTTTCAGGAGAGGTGATGCCTCCTGCTGTAGTTTCAGAAACCTTGATTATTGCCTTGCCACCGGCCGGTATCTTGTCGAAGAGGACAGATGCTGTTCTTGTGTCAGCGCTTACAGTATTGACAGTTGCATCTGCACTGCTCCAGCTCCATGTTGAGCCTGCACGGGCATAGGTTACTTTAAAGTCATATGTGAACGTCTGAAGTGCTACGGTCGGCCCTGAGGTACTGAGAACAACAGGTACGACATCCGATGCACTGTAGGCATCCTGGCTTTCCTCTATGGCGGTCTTACCGCATGAGGCAAATAGCATTGCTGCTGCCAGAATAAAAGCCATACGTGTTATAATATTCTTTTTCATATTCTTACGTTTAATTGTTAGCATTTATCTTAAGCTATCAAAACCAGCCGCCGTCTGAATAATCCTGACCAGCAACACCGATACCGGGTCCGAATGAGTAGTTTTCCATAATATTCACTTCAAGCTGAGAACCTGGAATCGGAAGGTGAAGAGGTGTGCCGGGCTGAAGTTTATCGGCCTTTCTCATAGTAAAGAATTCAAGACCCAGACCTGTGCAGAAGAGTTCAATGTTTCTCTCATAGAAGATGGCCTGTTCAACTTCAGTAGCATTTGCTGCGACAGGTGCAAGGGCTCCACGGGTAACCCTTGTGCCGGCATTTATTATTCCGGCAGCTCCGGAATAGTTACTCTGATGTAACATGGCTTCTGCCTTCAGAAGGTCATTTTCAACTTTTCTGAACTGAGGCTGAGCGGTTGTCCATGTTGAGAGATAATTGTCATACCTGCTAAAACGGTAGCATGAGAAATGATAATAGCCACGTTCAACCCTGAATGAACAGGTGCTCAGGAACTGGAAATCAGTAAATATTCTGTCATCAATGCCTGTAGTGTGAGTGGTCGTTCGTGCCGGCAATATGTTCCAGGTGTTAGCATCAACCCAGCGTGACGGGAAGCGCGGGTCCATCATATTAACGATTCTCATGTCAGCCTGCCCCCAGCCACCATAGTTGGCGTAGGTATGATAGGAGGTATACCACTGGATATCATCCATCACAGGTGCGAAATCATAGGTAAGCCCCTTATTGGCATAAGTACCGACTTTAGCCCAGTCAACAGCGTCATTTTCAGTTTTATTCCTTGGTGAATACGAGAGGAGTACAGCTGCTGCGGTATTTGCCAGTTCTCCAAGCTTGACATTGGTCATGGTTATTCCCGGTACCCAGTCGGCATCACACGTGAAGGTGTTGGCTTCGCAGAGTGCTATGCACTTGTCAAGACATTTCACTGCCGTATCAATCATAGCCATGTATGGTGATACTTCAACTGTCTGTGTCAGATCGGTATATTCGGTTACAATGAATCCCTTGTCAAAAACCAGGCCGAGATACCCGAGTGAAAGACCCTGTATAAGGTGGGCAACTGCAGTAACCATCGGTGTCTCATCAGTACCGTCACCGGCTGTTATTACCATGGTTCCCAGTTCCACCTGAGCCAATACTTCATTACATGAAGACAGAACTGAATATAAACCCTTGTATTGCCTTTCAGTCTGAGTAGAATTAGGATAAGAAGAAGTATTATCCCATGCGATGCGGGACTCATAGCTGAAATCGCGCATGGCAGCATTACCCCACGAGCAGGTGCCTGCATCAGCGCCGACCCATAGCATCAGGCCAGCACCTTCGTAACCGTCTTGTACCTCCATATACCAAGAGTTGAACAGAGAACCTGCAACTCCCCTAACATCTGAAGGCCTGGAGAAAGCGGTTGCAAAATCCGGGTCATTCTGATTCTTGACATCCAGACTCTCGCATCCCGTAAGCAGAACTGCCATCAGAGTTGAAAATAACAGAAAATATTTTATTGTTTTCATAGTCACTTTAGTTTAATAATTAGAATTTCAATTCAAGTGAGGCAGAATATGACCTGTAATTGGGATAGCCCATAAAGTCATATGCGAAATATTGGGTACCATTCGTCGTACCGACTTCCGGATCATAACCTGTATAGTTTGTCAGGGTATAAAGGTTCTTTCCTATGAAGGCAATCTTAACACCTTTGAAAGCGCCTTTAATGAAACCCTTGAGTGCTGTTGAAGGAACACTGTATGACAGTGAGAGCTCTCTAAGCTTGAGGTAGCTTCCGTCTTCAACCCAGAAATCTGTCTGGTTATTTACATCGTAGAAAACCTTGTAATAGCTGATGGTTTTCTTCAGATAGTCAGGCTTGCCGTACTGGTCCATCATTCCATGCCTGTCGTCACGTGTGAGCCATTGAGCAGACTTGTTATAAACGTCGCCGCCGTTCTTCCATTCGAGCAGTGCATAGAGTCCGAATCCCTTATAGCTGAAGTTGTTTCTCATGGCAAGCTTGAATACGGGATTGGAGTCTCCAATCTTGCCGTACCATAATTTGCCGTTCTCATCGAGCTTCTTGACAGGAGCTTCTGTTACTGTGCCTTCAGTACCTTTGACAATTACATAGCCGTCACTGTTGAGGACATAGGAATCAATGCTTGTGTCATCCCACCAGGTTGAAGTAACGTCAGCTTCTGTCAGCTGTGCCTGCATGTCATCCATAGACCTTAAAAATGCATAGCCGTACATGGCGCCGAAAACTTCCCCTTCACGTATGTAAAATGCCTTGTTGGCTTCCTGTCCCTGCGGACCTGTCTGGAACGCCGGAACACTGAGATCAGTGATCATCGTCCTGACCCTGTCAAAAACAAACCCCATGTTCCAGGTGAATGATTTGGATCTTACGATCTGGGCATCAAGAGAAGATTCCCACACTATTGAGTTAAGTGCACCTGCGTTCTGCACCTGGCTGGGCCAGCCACCATACTGCACAGCAAGCGGAACAGCTAAAATCTGATCTGTGGTGTTGGTTTCCGAACGTACCAGTTCAAAGCTGAGCCTGTTAAGGAAATCGATATTCACACCAAACTCAAGTTCTTTGGAGAGAGAAGGTTTAAGCAGGCTGTTACCCAGCTGGCTCTTTGAAACATTGCCGCCAGAGATTGACATGACCTCATACTGGTCCGCAAAGCTTGGTCTCTGGCCTGCTGTTCCGTAAGCGGCCCTGAGTTTCAACTCCTGGACTCCAGGGATTTTAAGGTCTTCAGTAACCCTGTACGCAGCTGATACCCTGTAGTAGGGATTCCATCTGGCGTCGGCACCGAAGAGTGATGATCCGTCATAACGGAACATACCGTCAAAGATATACTTGTCCTTATAGTCCATATATAAGATTGCGAAATAGTTCTTTGCAAGTATTTCTTCCATATAGCTCGTAACAGATTTATTACCAGCAATGGCATCCATTGAAGGAATTCCAGCCAGGCTGAAGTCATATCCAGTACTGGTGGCGCTGGTATATTGCTGCTTTTCAAACAGGTAGCTGAGCTTGGCCCTGGTGTTGAAATTCCCGAACTTCTGGTTGAAGTTAAGAGTTACCTGGGCATTTTGTGATAACAGGTTAGAGTTGGACAGTTGAAGGGAGCCCAGCGAATAAACCGGTGCATTTCCCGATCGGGTGTATCCGTCATAAGGATAATATCCTGCGTAATCATAGGTAGAATACTCGAATGCATACTTTGCTTCAAGGTTCAGCCAGCTGGTAAAATTGTATTTTCCTGAATACGTACCGAGCACCCTGTTACGGGTTGTTAAATCATCTGTCTTCCATAACTGGTATATCGGGTTCTCCTGCTCGAGATTCCAAACACATGGAAGGAAATTATAAGGCTGTCCGTCAGGATTCGGGTAGTACAGATCGACATCGGGTTCTATCAATAATACATCGAAGAAAACGCCACCATTGGAATAGTTGGCACCTCCCGGGTCCTGGGTACGTGATTTAACGTACAGGTTACTTGCTGAAACCGAAAGTTTTGGCGTAAGCTTATGGTCAACATTCAGCCTGAAGCTGTTTCTTTTATAACCATCTGTTTCAATCATTACTCCCGATTGTACATTATTCTCAAACGACACGAGTAAGTTTGTCTTGCCGAGGTTTGAACCTACCGAGATATAGTTGGTATAAAAGTCATTTTGTGAAAAGATCGCTTCTTCCTGGTCATAGACATTTGCATATTCATTATCTATATACTGATCGGTTTCCAGGGCACGTGTTCCTGTAACACCTGCTTCAGTCGCATTATAACCTTCGGGATATGTCACGCCGGCATATCTTGTGTAGTCATAACCTGACTGATCTGCTGCAAGAACATAAGCATGATGTGTTGCGAGATCATATTTTTTGGCCAGCTGGTTCATGCCGTATTCATTTCTGAATGTTACCTCTGTCTTTCCTTCGCCCAGAAGATTGCCACGGCGGGTAGTCACTGCAATAACTCCGTTACCTGCACGCGAACCGTAAAGCGCTGATGCGGAGGCGCCCTTTACAACTTCAATGGATTCTATATCATCGACGTTGATATCACCCAGTGTGCCTTCCATGATTGCACCGTCAAGGACAATAAGAGGAGCCTGTGACCCGGTTATCTGAGTAGCACCACGAACAAGTATTGTTGCCTGGCTGCCAGGTTCACCGGTTGACTGTATAACGGTTACACCGGAGACTTTTCCCGAAAGGGCTGATGATGCTGACCCGGATGGAACTTCCATGAGTTTGGCAGCATCTACCCTTTCAACGGATACAGCCATCTTCTTTTTGGGCGTTCCTGCAGCGACACCGGTTACGATCACCTCATCAAGGTTCATAAAGTCCTGCTCCATGACAATTGAAAACCTGGTCTCACTTCCCAATGACACCTCCTGTGTTTTCATTCCTATAAAGGAGAAAATGAGGGTCCTGGAATTTGCTGGGACATTCAAGGTGAAATTACCGTTAACATCTGTAAAGACCCCGACGGTAGTACCGGGGATAGTAACAGATACGCCAGGTATCGGCCCCTCCCCCTCCACTGCAGAGGTAACCGTACCTGTAATGGTTCTTGTCTGTGCCATCAATGCTGTGACACCTGTACACAGAAACAATACTAATAACAGAAATAGTTTCTTCATACGAGTTAGTTTTAGGTTGAAATTAATGATGCAATGTACAAAAAAAAACTTTTAACAAAAAATAACATAAAAAATACTACTGGCTCAAAATAAAGTCTACCCGGATTAATCCAGGCATTCTTTACAGTTAAAGGTGGAAGACCGGTTTGCCGGTTCGCCACCCTTGATGTGATCAGGTGGCGAACCTCGAAGGAAACCTCAAACAACAGCTGTATTCATGATCTCATGCTCAATTGCGGCGGCTTTCTCCTCTATTTCCCTGCCCTCGGCAATGAGTTTGTCCGCAAAAGCACGGTCTTTCAGTCCTGAAACGTTTACCCTGACATTAAGGTAAGCACCTCTTATACATGCTCTTGTGGCCAGCACCCCGACTGCGGCATCAGTAACGGAGTTGGGATTGCCTTTCCTGACCATCTCACCTAAAAGCTCAAATGTTTTAAAGGCCTCTTTCATAACAGTCAGTGGAACCAAAGATGCATTTTTTGTTGCTTCTTCCACTGCTGCCGATCTGGCAGTCTTTTCTTCTTCACTGCCCTTAGGCATCTCAAAAGCCTTCATAATGGCATTGAAAGCCTGAGTATCCTCATCGACCAGATCAAGCAATCTCTTCTGCATCTGAGCTCCCTTCTCCGCCCAGCCGGCAAATTCCTCCCACCTGTCGTCCCAGCCTCGCTTGTGACTCGAAAGGTTAGCCACCATTGTTCCCAGGGCGGCGCCCATGGCACCCATGGCGGCTGAAATTGATCCCCCGCCGGGGGCAGGTGATTCGGATGATGTCTCCCAGACAAACGAAGAGAGGGTCATGTCGACAAGCTTCTTCTGTTTCTTATCCTGCAGCATATATTCAATTATTTTTTCATCCGGATTAAAGGGCTTCAGTTCAGATAGTCCCATTGATCTAACGGCAGTCATGATCAGTTCAGCATCTGAAACCCCTGCGGAGCGCTGCTGTTTATGCAGAAAATATCTGCCGGCCTCAAGCATCGACTTCAGTGGTATAAGCCCTACCAGCTCTGATCCTGTGACCCTCACCCCTCTTTCCTCTGCCTTTTTACAGACTTCGTCAAAGGCAATATGCACAGGAGTGACGCCAATATTGGTGAGGTTCATTGAAATCTGTGCAAATCCGTATTCCGGGATATACCATCCGATGGCCTTGACCGACCTGAGTGAACCGGGTATCATAACCGGATTACCGTCAGCATCCTTCAACACTTTACCTGTCGGTGTGTCCCCTTCTCTTTTCTCGCGTCCACGTTCCCTGACGTCAAAAGCGATTGCGTTGGCACGCCGGACCGAAGTTGTATTAAGGTTTACATTGAAAGCAACAAGGAAATCTCGGGCGCCGACAATAACGGCTCCTGCGCCGGCATCAAAGCGGGCCGGACCGAAATCGGGCTTCCATAAGGGATCCTGCAGCTTCTTATTCAGTCCCTCATATTCACCGGCCCGGACGCTGGCAAGGTTTTTTCTTTTTTCCTCAAAGGCTGCTTCTTCATAGCAGAAAACCGGCAAATCCAGTTCATTGCCAATGCGTTCTGACAGGTGGCGCGCGAAGGCAACGGTCTCCTCCATTGTAATACCGGCCACAGGAATCAGCGGGCATACGTCGGTAGCTCCCATGCGGGGGTGAGCGCCGGTATGCTTTGACATATCGATCACCTGTGCTGCCTTCCTCACTGCCCTGAAGGCGGCCTCACAGACTGGTTCCGGCTCCCCGATAAATGTTACGACAGTGCGGTTGGTATCCTTTCCTGGATCAATATCGAGCAGCCTTACTCCGGCAACAGATTCTATTTCATCAGTGATCTGTTTTATCACTTCCATATCCCGCCCCTCGCTGAAATTCGGGACGCACTCTATAAGTTGTTTGCCGCTCATATTTAATAATTGATTCCTGTTGTGTGTTGTCAATTGTCGGTTAATAGGTCTTTAAGTATAAAGTCCTTAAAATCAAACCACTACTGCCTACTGCCCCTGCCCTGCAATCTGACAGCTCCCTATCCCGACATACCATGTCGGGACTTTACTGTCGCTTCTCTATTGCCTACTGCCTGATTAACTCCCCATTTAGTATTACTTTCTCAACCAGGTTGCTGCCAAAAGCATACGGCATATATTCGTATGACGGTATCTTTTTAGTAATAAATAGATTCGCTTTCTTACCAATAGTCATTGATCCATGTGTCTCTGAAATGCCCATTGCATAGGCTGTATTCAGAGTGACAGCATTGATTACCTCCTCCGGAAGCATCTTCATCCTGATGCACCCCAGAGACATAATAAACTTCATGTTACCCGACGGTGATGAACCGGGATTGTAATCACTTGCAAGGGCAACTGGCAGTCCGGCATCAATCATCTTTCGTGCCGGAGGATCGGTCATACCAAGGAAGAATGCAGCGCCGGGCAACAGAGTGGGCATGGTTCCACTGCCAAGGAGTGCACTGATCTCAGCATCACCGGTAAATTCAAGATGATCGACGGAGAGGGCACCAAATTTCACACCTGTCTGTATCCCCCCGGAATAATCAAGCTCGTTGGCATGCATCTTGGGACGGAGACCATACCGGGCGCCGGCGGCAAGAATACGCTCTGTCTCATCAACGGTGAAGAAGCCCCTGTCACAAAAAACATCGATATAGTCAGCAAGCCGTTCTGCGGCAACAGCGGGGATCATCTCATTTACAATCAGGTCTATATATCCTTTCCTGTTATCCTTGAACAGTGCCGGTATGGCATGTGCACCAAGAAAAGTTGCCCGAACAGTAAGTGGTGATTCATGTTTAATCCTTTGTATGACCCTCAGCATCTTAAGCTCTTCCTCCGTGGTGAGGCCATATCCACTCTTTATCTCCACCGCCCCGGTGCCAAATGAAATGATCTCCCTGACACGCTCCATCGACTGCCTGAAAAGCTCTTCCTCATTTGTCTGATGCAGCAGCTGAGCGGAATTGAGAATACCTCCTCCCCTCCTTGCTATCTCCTCATAAGAAAGACCCCTGATCTTGTCAGTATATTCCTTCTCCCTGCTGCCGGCAAAAACAAGGTGAGTATGGGAATCACAAAAAGCAGGAAAAACATATCCGCCGGCAGCATCAAGTCTGTTAATGACATTGCTGAATGAGGGCATTTTATCCATTGAGCCATAGCCGGCGATAATATCATTCTCGATTAGCAGCCAGGCATTTTCCACAACCGGCAGGCGTGCCATTTCCCCTCCCGCGACAAACGCAACAGGTTCGTCACGGACCTGCACCAGCATACCGATATTATATATTATCAGGCTCATGGTACCCGCATTAGAGTTCGCTAAGGTAGCAAATATTAAAAAAAGAGTCCACTGTTTCCATTTTTCTTATCTTTAGTGCCATTAATCAAAACCATGACCTATGAAAAAACTCTGCTCAATTCTTTTCATCCTCTTGCTGGTACTTACCGCATACGGACAGGAAAATGAAAAGAAGTCTAAGGAAAAGAAGCCTAAAGAAAAAGTCGGATGGAAATTCGGCGGCGCCTTACCAGCTGTTACGTATGATTCCAATCTCGGATTTCAGTATGGCGCTCTGTTTGAATTGTACAATTACGGTAACCCCAGCGTTTATCCGGAATACCTTGACCATACCTATACTGAAGTATCGCGTTTCACAAAAGGAAGCGCCATTTACAGGTTCATGTACGAATCGAACCATCTTATACCTAATACTCATCTGGCTTTTGATCTTAGTTACCTCCCGGACAAGGCAAATGATTTTTACGGATTTAACGGTTATGAATCCATATTCAATAAGGCCTGGACAGTTGAGGATGACCCGTTATACAAAACCGGGATGTTCTACCGTCTCGACAGGAACCAGTTCAGAATAAAAACAGATATTCAGGGAAAACTGACTGGTGAACATATTAAATGGAGTGCCGGCTTTGCTTTTCAGAATTTCAGCATCTCTTCTGTTAACATCGACAAGTTAAACAAAGGAAGAGACAATCCTTTTCCTCCGGTATCTGAACAACCAGGGCTTTTTGAGATTTACAGGGACGCACTGGGTATCATCTCGGCAAACGAAGCTGACGGTGGGTGGGTCAATACAGTCAAAGCCGGGGTCATATGGGACAGCCGTGACAACAGGCCTAACCCGATGAAAGGTCTTTGGACGGAGATGGGTATAGAAATTGCCCCCGGTTTTCTTGGGAACGACTGGAGCTTTTCAAAATTATATATAACTCACCGGCAATATTTTACTCTGATTCCGGAAAATCTTGCCCTGGTATACAGGCTGGGTTACCAGACTACCCTGACCGGAAAAGCACCGTACTTCTATCAGTCACAGGTGATCACTTCGATGCTTACAGGTGCAACAAGTGAAGGACTGGGTGGAACAAGCACCCTCAGGGGAGTACTCAGGAACAGGGTCATTGGTGACGGTTTCGCTTTCGGAAACGTGGAGTTCAGGTGGAAACCGTTTCATTTTATTCTGTTCAACCAGGAGTGTTATATCGGACTTAATGCTTTCTATGATTTTGGCATTGTTACAAACAAGATTGATCTGCCTGACAATCTTGGAGACTACCTTCGAAAACAATTTGAGAGGGTTATACATTCTGCTGATTTCTTTAACCCCGGAGGGGAAGCATTTCACCACGCCGTGGGCATAAGTATAATGCCGGTCATTAACCGCAACTTTGTAATTGCAATTGATATCGGTAAAGCATTGAACGAGCAGGATGGCAATATCGGATTCTCGATGGGTCTGAATTATATGTTCTAGATACTGCCCAGCCACAAACCAAAGGCAACACCTATGTAGTTGCCGATGATCCAACCCAGGATACCTGTTGCCAGCCCTGTAAGAATGACATCCTTGTTCTTCAGGGCTGCAGCAACCATTGGCACGAACGGAGGCGAATATACAAACCCTGTCGTGGTAATGAGATAATCGTCCGCATTGATCCTGAATATCCATGAGAGGAAGAGGTGTAGCAACAGGGAGCCGAAATATGCATAGGTAACATAAAGGAGCAGGTTAAGGTATTTTGCCTGGAAGATCACGCTGAGGTCGCACCTGGAAGCGATAACGATCGAGAAGGCAATAATGAAGTACATCCCAAGTTGAAATGTCTTTTTGATATTTCGTACCTTTGGAATAAACGACGCAGCTACTCCGAGGGTGGTGATAGCAAGGATCACGGAAATCGTCATGGGCACATTGGGAAACAAAAAACTGACCCCAAGGGCAAGCACTAAAATAATTATGGAAAGTCCAAGTGCACTCAGTAGCGGCATAATTATGCCTTTTTTGAATATCCCCGAAAAATCATCAAAATCCTCTGCCATCTTATCATCCATTCCCTTGAAATCGATCTCTTCCCCATTCTTATCTGCCGGCCTTTTAAACGGAGGGAGGAATAACCTGAAGAAAGCCGGTCCGGCAGTAATAAAGAAAAGTATGACGATTGCGCCGACAATCATGTCATAGGTATTTGTCATGATGAAGGCGTTCGGTTCAACCTTGAGGGCCAGTGCAATGGAAGCCAGGTTGACCGAGCCCCCTGTATACAAGCCTATCAGCATGCCACCTATCTTATCACACCCTTCGACCTTATTTCTGAAGATCAGATAACCTGTTGCCACAATTACCATAACAGAAACAAGGGCCAGAAGCATCGAAAGAAAACCCTTGCCTGAAAACTTCAGCCACCTCCTCACATTGAGCGAAAAGAGTATCAGGGGGATAGCCAGTGGCACCAGTGCTGTCTGGGCACCATCCTGAACGGCAGCTATATTGTTCACCCTCAGATCGCGTTCCGGTAGGATACCTGCAGCTACCATCTCAACCGCCTCCGACTTTGGAATAAATGACCTGTTCTGTCCTATTGTGGCTTCACGAAACGCATCGCTTCCCCTCGGCAAAATGCCTATATTGGCAATTAGGATCCCGGTAGCGTAGGCAAGAACTATTGCACCGATCTTCTTAACGAGAGGGTACTTCAGGGTAAGCCAGATCAACAACACTGGGAACGTGATGTAGAACACGACAAGAATGATCAGATTCAGCATGGCGGTCAGGTTTAGGCACGCCTAAAATAAATAAAGCACCCTGCATTAAAGACAGGGTGCTCATAAAAGAGGTATTTATACTGCTTCCGGTAGGTATAATTACTTATCGGGACACTCGTCGAAACTCTTGCGGTACTGTTCTATCGCTCTCTGACTCATACCCATGCTAGCGAAACCTCCGTCATTGAAGATATTCTGCATTGTAATCTTTTTTGTCAGGTCAGAGAAAAGTGTGATACAGACATCAGCACAGTCTGCAGCATCTGCATTTCCCAGAGGCGACATACGGTCAGAAAAATCGACCAGTGCATCAAATCCCGAGATTCCCTCTCCCGCTGTCGTTGCAGTAGGCGACTGTGAAACGGTATTTACCCTTACATGTTTACCCTTCCCGTAAATATATCCGAAACTCCTCGCAATGGACTCAAGCAGCGCTTTTGCGTCACCCATGTCGTTGTAACCTGCCAGCGTGCGTTGTGCCGCAACGTATGTAAGCGCTACCACTGACCCCCACTCCGTGATGGCGTCAAGTTTGTACGCTGTCTGCAGTATGCGGTGGAAACTCAGCGCGGATATATCAAGGGTCTTGAGCATGTTCTCGTAACTGATCTCTGCATAGGGAATTCCCTTACGCACGTTCGGCGACATGCCTATTGAATGAAGCACAAAATCAATTTTTCCGTCAAATATTTCCATAGACTTCAGGAACAGCACTTCCAGGTCTTTCATACTCGTGGCGTCGGCAGAGATCACCTCGCTGCCGGTCTTTTCCGCCAGTTCCGAAATGGTGCCCATGCGGATTGCCACAGGGGCATTTGTCAGCACCAGTTTTGCACCCTGTGCATGAGCCTTTTCAGCCACATGCCAGGCAATGGATTTATTATTCAGGGCTCCGAAGATTATCCCTTTTTTTCCCTCTAAAAGGTTGGTTATCATGTTCGTGATTATTTGAATT
This sequence comes from uncultured Bacteroidales bacterium, assembly GCA_963743775.1. Lineage (GTDB taxonomy): Bacteria > Bacteroidota > Bacteroidia > Bacteroidales > VadinHA17 > SR-FBR-E99. The sequence continues at coordinate 137,112 of CAVURA010000002.1, read as the reverse complement.
ATGATCTATCTCTTAATTGTCAGTTGCCTTTCAGCAGCTCACGGGCATTGCGACGGGCAGCCTCAGTAATCGTACTGCCACTGAGAAGACGGGCTACCTCTGTCACTCTCTCATCGTCATTTAACAACCTGACGCGGGTAATTGTTGAGTGGTCGCTCTCCTCCTTGTATACATGATAGTGAACGCTGCCCCGGGAAGCCACCTGTGGCAGATGGGTAATATTTATAACCTGCATGCTTTTACCCATCTCCGCCAGGATATTACCCACCATTGATGCCGCCTCTCCCGAAACACCCGAGTCTATCTCATCGAAAATAATGGCCGGCAGTCCTGAACTGCTGGCAAGGATCGATTTAAGGCAGAGCATCAGCCGTGACAGCTCTCCTCCGGAGGCTATATGCGACAGTTCTTCCGGCTCTACCTGCCTGTTGGCGCTGAACAGAAAGTCTGCCTTGTCAGCTCCTGATGATGACGGCGCACTGAGGCTGCTGATCCTTGTTTCGAAGCGGGCATGTGGCATACCCAGCTGACGCAGCATCCTTGTTATCTCACCTGCCATGGGAGTAACAGCTTTGTTCCTTGCCGCCGACATAAGTCCGGCGATTCTGAGGACCTGCTTATAAGCATCGTCAGCGTTCTTCTTCAGCTCATTGATCTTTTCATCAACATCAGACAGGGAAGTGACATTTTCTTCCACCTGTTTCTGTTTGATGAGCAGCTCCCCGAGATCCTTGCACCTGTGCTTCTGCATAAGAGAGTATATAAGATCAAGTCTTCCTGCCACATACTCAAGCCTGCCCGGGTCTGCCGTCGTTACACCGTTAAGCTTCTCCGTCTCATATGCAATATCATTAAGATCAACAAGTGATGCTTCAAGACGTTTTTCAAGGTCACCTGCCTCCGGTAACCACATAGAAATCCTTGACAGGTTATTGCGCGCTGACCTCAACATCGACAGAGCTGAGACATCATCGCCCGAGAGCGCCGTTGCTGCAGCTGTCAGCGCCTCCTTGATCACCCCCGCGTTGGAAAGCATCTCCTGTTCCTTCTCCATATCCTCCTGCTCTCCCGGTACCAGCCTGGCAGATTTGAACTCCTCAAGCTGATGGGCGTAATACTCCTGATCGGCCTTTTGCCTGTCTGCACCTTCAGCATTGGCTTCATATTCACGCCTGGCGGCGAGGTACTTTTTATAGGCAAGCGTGTACTCTCTGAAAAGTACGCCGTTACCGGCATAAGCGTCAATGACACGCATCTGGAACATGCTGGTGCCAAGAAGCAGTGTCTGGTGCTGTGAGTGAACGTCTATCAGCCTGTCACCAAGCTCTTTCATTATACTCAAAGTGACAGGGCTGTCATTGATGAAGGCTCTCGATTTACCGGCAGGACTAATCTCCCGTCTGAGAATTGCATCTTCCTCGTAATCCACCCCGCTGCTCTCAAACAGCTCCTCGAGGTCATAACCCCGGATGTTAAAGTCAGCCTCCACAACGCATTTCTCATCCTTGCTCAGCAGGACAGAGATATCAGCACGATCGCCAAGGACAAGGCCCAGGGCACCGAGGAGGATAGACTTCCCGGCTCCGGTCTCACCTGTAATTATGGTAAAACCCTCGCCGAAGGCCATATCCAGCTCCCTGATAATGGCGTAATTCTTTACTGTCAGTCTGCGGAGCATGATCAGATCATTAAACAGAACCTGAAATAATCTGCTTATATTTTGATTCGTTGGCCGGATCAATCTCAATGAGAATCTGCACTGCCCTGTTCTTCTCCTCAGGGAATCCCGGTGTAAGGATATTGATCAGTTCATTTACCTTCGCCTCAACAATTACAGACAGATAATACATGTATGGGTCGGGACGGCGACGATAGACCTGCTGCAACAGTTCGAGACTGTTAACTATTTCGGTTCTGGCCTGGGCCGGGTCAGTCTCCATTCTGTCAAAGCCCCTTCTGTGATACTGGTATACAAATTGCCTGACACCTGAATACTCATCGTTCAGAATGTTCTTGACAAGCCAGTAGCGGTTTCTGTTCCTTGATCCGTCATAAGGCTTCCATCCAGGCTCAGAAGCGCCCTGCGCATTGGTGACAATCTTCTCGGCAATCTGAAAATAAGGAGTTCCACCCTCAGGGGAGAATGTGTCAAAATCCATCCCGATAAAAAGGTATGCGTAGTAGGCCAGCACTGATACCAGGTTGTTTGTATGTGCGTTTGGATTGAATTCGAGAGGCTGAAACTCCACATAACGGAACCGGAAGTTATTATCCATGAAGTTGAGAACGGTCGATTCATATGTTGTGTTGAAGACCGGCCGGCTGAGCTGTATCTGAAGCGTGCCGCTGAATTCATCGGCAGAGAACTGCTCATCGAGGTTGATCAGAATGTTACATTCTATCTTTTCCGCATAGCTGAAAAGGTTGTCCGTCCAGACCATGCTGTTCATGAATTCATAGATGTCACGCTGCATGCTCTCGAATATCTCCCTGTTGGAACCCTGAATCTTTTGGGCAGATACCTGGACATTGCAGTAAAGCTCCTGTGAAGTGACAACCCCAACTGTCAGGAGCAGCATCATTGCTGTCAACAAAAGCCTGCTTTTAATGGATTGAGCCATAGGAGTCAAATCAGTCAGGAAGAGATATGATCTTGTGCAGAATATCTGAAGCAACCTCACCCTTTGTTTTCAACTCAAATTTATCAATATTATTGTTACTGTCAATGATCGTGATCCGGTTCGTTTCATGACCGAATCCCGCGCCTTCGTCCCTGAGTGAATTGAGAATGATCATGTCAAGGTTTTTCCTCTTCAGCTTGCTGATGGCATTGCTGACCTCGTCGTCTGTTTCAAGGGCAAAACCGACAAGGATCTGGTGCTTTTTCTTCAGACTTCCGAGAAGCGCAGCGATGTCCCGGGTTGGTTTAAGCCTTAGGACCATCTCACTGCCGCCTCTCTTTATCTTTGTTCCCGAGATTGTTTCAGGCGTGAAGTCGGCCACGGCAGCGGCCAGAATAGCTATATCGCATTCGCGGAAAGCTTCTTCCGAAGCCTCTGTCATCTCAGCAGCAGTCATGACAGCGACAGTATTCACAAGGGCATTGGAAGGTTTCAGGGTGGACGGTCCTAGCACCAGGGTCACCTTCGCCCCCATGGCGGCAGCAGCATCAGCCAGGGCTATGCCCATGCGGCCGGATGAATAGTTGCTGATATAACGGACAGGATCGATCGGCTCCACAGTGGGACCGGCATTGATAAACACATTCCTGCCCCGGAGAGGCAGTTCAGCTATTTTTTTTTTTGAGAAGAACTCTTTTATTTCCTTCACTATCACCTCAGGCTCAGCCATACGGCCTTTGCCGTCAAGACCGCTGGCAAGCTCACCCGTGCCGGGTTCAATGATATGATTGCCGAACGATTTAAGTGTCGCCATATTTCTGACCGTTGCCGGATGAGCCAGCATGTCAAGATCCATCGCCGGGGCCAGGAACACCGGGCAACGCGATGACAAATAAGTTGTAAGCAGCAGGTTGTCGGCTATGCCGGCAGCCATCTTCCCGATGGTGTTTGCAGTGGCAGGGGCAATAAGATAAGCATCAGCCCACAGTCCCAGGTCAATGTGACTGTTCCAGCGTCCATCCTCCGGATCAAAGAAATCAACTATGATAGGGTTCTTCGACAGCGTTGCCAGGGTGAGAGGTGTAATGAACTCTTTGGCAAGAGGTGTCATAACGACTTTCACTTCAGCCCCTTCCTTAACGAATAACCGGATGATAGTTGCAGCCTTGTAAGCTGCAATACCTCCGGTAACTCCAAGCAGTATCTTCCTGCCTTTTAGCATATTGTGTTTTTATTTCTTCTGCTTCAGCTCCTTCTCAGGATTGCGGTAATAGATCTTACCGTCTTCGAACTCAGCCAGTGAGATGAGCGTGGGCTTCGGCAGCCTCTCATAGAACTTCGAAATCTCGATCTGCTCCCTGTTCTCAAAGACCTCCTCAAGGTTATCGTTGAACGAAGCAAATTCCTCAAGCTTCGAATTCAGCTCCTGTTTCATCTCGACACTGATCTGGTTCGCCCTTCTGGTGCAGATGATAACGCTTTCATAAATATTGCCGGTGGTGATGTCAAATTTATTAACATCCCTTGTAACGGTGGTGTAAGATGCCGATGTCTTTTTATAATCCATATCAGTTTATATAATTCAGTTACTTTCTGTTTGTGTTCCTATGGTATCAATCTTGAGATACTTTGCGGTTGTCTGGAAGATCTTCGCCACATTTTTTGCGTATTTGCTCTGCGGGAACTCTTCTATAAAGGAATAATAATCGTCCAGCGCTGACTGATAGCGTTCCACCTGTTTTGTCGGTATACTCTTCTGGGCATACATGTAAAGTGCATCAAGCTTCAGGAACATAAGTTCCTCGCGGTATTTCGTATCAGGATACTCCTTGAGGCTGTTTGACAGCGAGACAATTGCGGCACGGTACTGCTTAAGGTCATAGTAAAGCCTTCCGCTCATGTACGATTTTTCCACAAGCTTTTCCTGCATCTCCTTTATCCTTGCCTTGCTGTCGTCAGACCGTGTGCTTGCAGGATACCTTGTGAGGAAGATCGTGAAGCTCTCAATAGCCTTTCTTGTCGTGGCCTGGTCAAGCTCAGGCTTCGGACTCAGGTAATAATCGCACATCGCAGCCAGATATAAGGCTTCCTCAGCGTTATTGCTTCCCGGGTATGTATCGGCAAAACTCTGATAATAAGTGCCGGCCATCATGTAGTCACGTATCTTGAAGTTAGCCTGTGCATTGATCCAGTTAAGCTGCTCAGCATCCTCTGTGGCCCTGTATCTCGGCAGAATCTGTTCAAGCAGCTCAATTGACTTTGTATACTTGCCGTCATCATAATAATCAAAGACCTTTTGCTTCTTAAGCTCATAGTCGCTGCTCTTGAGAAGCTTCTCGTACTCGCCGCATGATGTAACTGTGAGCGCAAGAAGAATAATTATTATAGGTCTGATCCTCATTCCTGAAATGTTGCGCAAAATTAGTATTTTTTTCTATTCAACGTTCTTATTAGATGCAAAAGTGCTCTTAATAAACACATAATGTGGTTAAAGAAGTGTTAATATGTTGATGCAAATAGGTATAAATAGGTACCGCGACTGATATATGTTTTACATAAATTTGCCGGCAATAATCAAAACATAAACTGACGTGGATATTTTCGACAAAATCAGAAAGAACCGTGGTGCGCTGGGGCAATACCAGGAGCAGGCTGACGGATACTTCATGTTCCCGAAGCTTGAGGGCGAAATAGGCCCAAGGATGAAATTCATGGGCAAAGAGGTACTCAACTGGAGTTTGAACAATTACCTGGGACTGGCAAATCACCCTGAGATACGCAAGGTTGACGCCGAGGCTGCAGCACAGTACGGACTTGCCTCTCCCATGGGCGCCCGGATGATGTCGGGTCAGACAACCATGCACGAAAAGTTTGAACAGATGGCTGCCGAATTCGTCGGCAAGGAAGCTGCTTACCTCCTTAACTACGGGTACCAGGGCATGGTATCCACCATCGACTGCCTGGCAGGAAGACATGATGTCATTGTCTATGACTTTGAATCTCATGCCTGTATAATGGATGGCCTCCGGATGGTGCTGGCCAAACGGTTTGTGTACCCGCATAATGACATGGAAGGGTTCGAAAAGCAGCTTGAGCATGCACAGAAGGTCGTGGATGAGACAGGCGGCGGAATCCTCGTCATCACCGAAGGCGTCTTCGGCATGGCAGGAGACCTCGGCGCACTCGACAAGATAGTACGCTTTAAGAAGAAGTATAACTTCCGCCTCCTAGTGGACGATGCACACGGCATCGGCACAATGGGAAAAACTGGCGCCGGCACCGGTGAACACTTCGGTGTCCAGGATCAGATTGACGTTTACTTCGGAACATTTGCCAAAAGTTTCGCAGGCATAGGCGGTTTTGTGGCCGGAGAAAAAGATGTAATCAGCTTCCTCAGGTTCAACCTGCGGTCACAGATTTATGCCAAGTCACTGCCGATGGCAATGACAATAGGCGCTATCAAACGTCTTGAGATGATGAAGGAGCATCCCGAACTACGTGAAAAGCTCTGGACCATCGCAAGGGCTCTCCAGAAAGGTTTCAGGGAAGCAGGCTTCGATATCGGCAAAACAGAATCTCCGGTCACTCCTGTGATCTTCAAGGGAGGAATAAATCAGACCACACACCTTATCAAGGACCTGAGGAAAAACTATGGCATCTTCTGTTCAGTTGTCATCTACCCCGTTGTGCCTAAAGGTGTCATTATGCTCCGCATCATACCCACGGCAGCACATACCCTGGAAGACGTAAAATACACCATCGATTGCTTCAAGGAGGTAAAAAAGAAGCTGGAGTCAGGTGTATACCCTACTGACACGATGGCCGACTTCAAGAACTGAAAAATCTATTTTTCCTCTTCAAGATCACTGATATTCAGGAAGGAATACTGGTACTCCATGGGTAAAATCCTTACATAGGTCTCAACGGAACAGTTGTCGAGACACGCATTGATGATCTTCCGTCCCAGGGGCAGTAGATCAGGTTCAAGGAAAGTCAGAAGCTCCTTCCTGAAAAACCCACGCAGTATTTCCGAGCCGGCATCATAACCCTCCTCTCCCACTTCAGCCTGCTGATATACCTTCAGGAATCTTGTGGGTATTTCCGATCCCTCAATCGTCAGATAATTAAGCTCATAGCCGAGTAACGGACAGCGGGCAGTCTGGTACTGGTCACTCCTCAGCCTGGCATTACCCCTGCGTGTGAGATACTCCCGCATAAGAAGCTGAGGCTTGAAGCCTACCTTCCACGCTCCTATATGCTGGTTTGGAGTCAGGGTATACCTGACCCTCGGCGTGTTAACTATCTGTTCCAGCAGAAGATTTGCATGTCTCACCCGCTTGCCCGTTGCAAAAGGCCAGTATGATCCTGCCCCCTCACTCTCCATATCACCTCCGCCTGTGATGCTTGGATTGGCATACCCTCGGGGGCTGACAAGACGCCATAGCCATGCAAGCGCCGGAGGAAGGATATGAAACAGTCCTGCAATGCCATATGACGGCTCCCCGGCAGTGCATGGCGGCATCCTGACGCCAAAGTTCCGGACATCAACCGTCACCGGCCTGCTGATGACTCCGGGCACAATACGCCTTGGCAGAACAACCCGCGGATTGGGACAACGCTTGCCGGGGGAATCCTCAGTATGGTTCCAGATGAGTGCCGTGCCGTCAGGCCTTGTGTCGATATTCAGGAAGAGCAGGGGCTCTCCCGGGTTAATCGTTATCTTCTCAAGGAAAGGGTCATCGCCATAACCGGTCACGCCGTCAACGCGGATGAACCAGGCATTCTCTGCATCAGCAACGGTCAGCTTGCCGTTGGCCTGCTGATATGACGGATGGCAAAGAGCCATATCATCTGTGACAGGATTAAATGAGCAGAACAGGGGAATGGATATAACCCTCTTCTCTCCGGTAATAATATTTTGCCCGATCATGATCTGGCCGTTGGGCTCGCGCACCAGGTTTTGTATCATCTCGCTCTTGCCTCCGCCGCTCGCCCCTTCATGCATGAAAGTGGTGATATTGTCATATGGACTGACCGCCTGCACTGTTGAACAATGTGCTGTCACCCAGCCTTCAGCTTCGCCTTTGGCGAGGAGTACGCTGTAAAAGCCTTTCTTGGCACTGGGACCGGGGTAGAGATTAAAGGCGAACATCTCATGAAGACCCTCAAGCCTGTTGTGAACTACTATCTGCCTGCCGGTGAAATGAGTATGCCTGAAGGGTGGTGCGACATAAACGACTGATTCGACAGTAAAACCTGCAGGAAGGTCAAATACAGGAATGATTTTTTGAAGGAGGGATAACCCAAATGCAAAAAATGAGGCATTCAAAGGGGTGACCACAATACCGCCTGCTCCGATAGGGTAGTTACCGGCAAAACATAAAAATATGCCTATCTCCCGTCCCTTCAGCCATTCAAGAGTTTCACTTCTGAGTATGCTGAAATCATATCCGTATTCATCAGCAAACTTCTTCTTGTCAGTCGGCTGAGAATCCCCGATCAGCATTGTGTCAGGATCACGCCTCCGCATATACGGATCAGTGTAGTTTGCTGACAGACCGTTTGTTACACGGTGTAGCTTTACTTCAGTGACCTCCCCTTGTCCCGGGATATCATATTTTACATCATACGAGAGATTATCTTCCCCTCCCATCGACTGTTTGAAAATCTCTTCCGGCGAATTGAAGAAGAGCGAACGGGGCGCCGATTTTATAAGTTCAAGGACTTCCTCCGGGAGCTTCAGATTTTTCCCAATAGCGACAGCAACAGCCTCAGATGCATTCATGTAAAAATATATTGAGTTGGATTTAAAATCTTAATTCACACAACGGTTCCGGTAAAAATATGTAAGAATATTCTTTGCAAAAGTAACTTTTTAGCACAAACCGGCACCTGAACCGTAAGAACAGATATCAACATGTTTTAAAAATAAATCAAAGACAACTGTAATGTTTTGCCAGTCCATTCGTCATAAAGATAAATCACAGTAATTAATCTTAAAAACGGACAGTCATGAAAAGAATTCTTTTATCTGTAATCATTGCCATTTGCGCCACTGCGCTCTTTGGACAGAAAGATGCGCTTGATGATTTCTTCAACAGCTACTCTGACAAGGAGGGTTACACATTTGTTACTATCAACGGCAACCTGTTTGGCCTGCTTAAGAAGTGTGGTGATGATCCTGACCTGGCAGACATGGACCAGAAGATAACCTCAGTCAGAATTGTAAGCAAAGAAGGAGGCAATGCGTTCAATGGCCCGGATTTCTATGCAGACCTGAAAGGTATTATCAGAAGGGGCGGATATGAGGAGCTGATGAAAGTAAAGAACCCGGATGAGAACCTGCTATTTCTGGTAAGAACAGACAGGGATGTGATAAAAGAGCTTCTGCTGGTTGCCTCAGGCGACAGCGAGACTGTCATCCAGGTAAAGGGAAACTTTACGCGGGATGACGTGGAACGGTTTACACAGGATGAAGGCCTTGCTGAGCTTGAGATGCTGGAGTTTTCGGGGAAATGGTAACTTTGGGGTACACATTGATTAAGAATGACCCCAGAAGAGTTCAGGAAAGTGTTTTTACCGGAAGGACGAAGGCTCTATGCCCTCGCCTTCCGCTACCTGAACAACAGGGAGGAAGCTGAGGATGCCGTGCAGGAAGTGATGATGAAACTCTGGGAAGAGAGAAAGAAGGCAGGCAGGTATGAAAACCCTGCTGCATGGTGTACAACAGTCACCCGCAATCATTGCATCGACTTGCTGCGCAGGAGAAAAAAAATAATACAGGATGATATCAGCGGGGTTAAGGAAATAATGGTAACAGGAAACGATTTGTTCAGCCAGTCTGACGGTTCAGAAGCTGCAGCCCTTGTTACCGGAATAGTTCAACGTATGAAGGAACCCTTCAGGAGCGCAGTCATCCTGAGAGACATCGAAGGATATTCCTATGAAGAGGCTGCTGAAGCAATGCAGACAAGCGTAGGTGCGTTGCGCACAACATTGTCAAGGGCAAGAAAGAGTATCAGGGAAGAAATGGAAAAGATATATAATTATGGAACAGGAGAAGATAAAAGAGCTGCTCGGTAAGTTCTATGAGGGCACCACCTCGGAGGAAGAGGAAGCGCTTCTTAAGGAGTGCCTCGCCGATCCTGCTGTGGCGTCGCTCTTCCCGGATGCGGAATTCATTGCAGCCTTCCCGGCTGCCGTGCCTGAGCCTTCGGCCGATTTCATGAATAAGCTGGAGGCTGTAACACACAGGGAAAGAAAAATGACTTCCCGTCAGGAGATGATGCGATATAGCATTTCCATCGCCGCTACGGCAGTACTGGTAGTCGGCACTTGTCTACTGTTTGATTATCTCAGGCCTGACCGGATGCGCGACACCTATTCCGATCCCGAAATAGCGATGGCAGAAGTACGAAGCATTCTGACAACTGTTTCGCAAAATATGAATACGGGCACCGAACCGCTGGGTTCGATCAGGGCAATGAGTATAACTCCCGAAGCCATGAGCGAATTTGGCAAACTGAACAAATCGGTGGGGAAAAACCTTGATAAGCTTCGCTATCTCAAAGGGCTGAACACGACAACAAATACAACAAAAAATAAATAATATACGGTTATGAAAAAACTGGTCCTGTTTTTAATTATCTCAGCTCTTCCACTGTCAGCCTTCTGCCAGAATAGTCCTGTTGACGAACTTTTCGAAAAGTATGATGGAAAAGATGGCTTTACCTCAGTCTATATCTCCTCAAAAATGTTCAGCCTGCTGGCGCGGATTGACACCGAGGATGAAGAGTTCCGGAATCTTGTCACACGTATAAAGAGCATCAGGATACTCTCGATCGACAGTGCACAAAATGTTTCCGGGCTGAACTTCAGCAGTGAACTGCTGCCCAAGCTCAACAGGACGGGATTTGAGGAGCTGATGACCGTCAGGGAGGAGACTGGCGAGGTGAGGTTCATGATACGTGAGGTTGGCGGTAAAATTGCGGAGCTGGTGATGGTGACCGGTGGTCGCGGAAGCTCTGTGGTGTCGATCAGAGGTGACCTTGACATCAAGACGATAGCCAGTCTGTCTAACAGCATGGGCATAGAGGAACTGGAGGGGCTGGATAAAGTGGAGAAAAAATAATCAATGAACATTTTGGTTGTCCCAATGTTAATGGAATAAATGACCCATTAACCTTGATGAACAACCATTTTGCCGGGATAAGCACCCCGGATGAAATATTGCAGGCTTATACAGCCATGTTTATGTTTCTGGGAGGATCAGTCTCTCTCTCACCTGAAGAAAGCGGCCTGCCCAGCCTCTGCGACAGCGGCATGCTCAGAAACCTGCCTGTCGAGAGCAAAAACGTGATATACCTGGAGGCGAGCCGTCTCCTGAGATCGCCGTGCCCGTTCAAGCAGCAATGTCGAATAAATGTCGGCGAAAACTATGAGGCTCTATTATCAGCCGACAAAGATTCACCTGCCTACCCTGCCGCTTCACGCTGGTTCAATACAGGATCAGATGCCGTCGAACATCACCGGATGCTGAGTGACTTGTACGGCAGATATGGCTACCACAAGGCCGAAGAGTGCGATCTCGAAGCCGACCATCTGGGGATCCAGCTTCTTTTTGTAAACCTTCTGATTGAGAAATATCTTACCGAAGACGATTACGAGATCAGGGAAATGATACGGAAAGACCTGGTGGCGTTTATAAAAGATGAATTGCTCACGTGGCTTCCCCGCTGGGCGGAAAAAGTATCCGAGAGATCAGTCACTAAATGCTATACAGGTATTTCAGGACTTATTGTCGGTGGCCTCGAAGATGTAAAAGATATTCTCCGAAATCAGAAATTGGGGTTATAGAAGCGTCTGATAGCTCCCATATAGGATTCATTCCAACCCTCGGCAATATTCTCATAATCCTCAAACGGGATATTGGTATGCTCAACAGCTACTGCCGTGTCACCACCGTTTCCTGTTATGGTAATGGTAACTACTGAGTGCACCTCCCTGTCACCAAAGTACCACTCCTGCACAACTTTGCGGTCTGGCACAAGGTCTATTATCTTACCGCAGATATCCCCGTCCCACATGTTGAAATCTTCTCCCGGCTTTGCCACCATGAGAGCCGGGTAGCCCGACCATAACTCAATTGTATATGGATTTGTAAGTGCTGCGTAAATATCTGACGGTTCGGCATTGATATGAAATGTCTTCTTAAAATTCCTCATCATGATCCCTCTGTTTACCTGTTTATCATTTATTCTTGTGAATTATCCCAATTCCGCGAGATAGCTCTCCGCATCGATGGCTGCCTTACATCCACTGGCTGCTGCTGTCACCGCCTGCCTGTACACTGAGTCCATAATGTCGCCCGCGGCAAACACGCCCGGCACTCGTGTGCGGGTTGAACCCGATTCTGTTATTATATAGCCTGTCTCATCCGTCTCGACCCATGGTTTGAAGACCTCCGAGTTGGGCGTATGTCCTACGGCCAGGAACAGACCGTCTATCTTCAAATTAAATTTTTCTTCCCCGGGAGTGCCTTTGTGCCGTATGATCACCGCACCTTCGACGCCATTTGTTCCGAAGAGATCCTCCAGCTGGCATTCCCAGAATATTTCAATGTTGGGAGCGTTCTTCACCCGGTGCTGCATCGGTTTGCTTGCACGCAGCACATCGCGTCTGACAATCATATATACCTTACTGCATAATCCTGACAGGTACGAAGCATCCTCGCACGCTGTATCTCCTCCGCCGACTACGGCAACATCCTTGCCGCGGTAAAAGAATCCGTCACAGGTGGCGCATCCGGAAACACCCATGCCGGCATATGTTTTTTCTGCCGGTATTCCCAGGTATTTGGCAGTGGCTCCGGTTGCAATAATTATTACTTCAGCCACTATCTCAATGGTATCGTCAAAGATCACTTTCAGGGGACTGCCGGAGAAATCAGATGCTGTGGCTATGCCCAGACGTATTTCCGTACCAAACCGTTCAGCCTGCTTCCGCAAATCCTCCATCATCTCAGTGCCGGTGACTCCGTCAGGATACCCCGGGAAATTCTCGACGTCAGTGGTTGTGATGAGCTGTCCTCCCTGCTGAAGGCCGGTATAAAGAACCGGTTTGAGGTTGGCTCTTGCAGCATATATTGCTGCAGTATAACCAGCCGGACCTGAACCAATTATAAGACACTTCACTTTCTCTGTTGTGCTGACACCAGATTTTTCTTCCCCTCTGCCAGTCTCAAGTGGTTTGAATAACTGCATCCTGTATCTGATTTAAATAAGACGACAAAAATAACAATTAATTAAAGGCTTAATAAAATGTTACAATAATTTGTTGCGGAGAAACAATTGAAACAGTTGATTGATTGTTCATTGAGCTTGTATCAGCTGGCATACAGCTTTTTATCCCTTTTGCAAATTGACCGGCTGCGGCGGGCGTGTCAAAAAGCAGTGATCCGATGGTCCTCTGATCTTTCCTTATGATAAGGGCAGTGTAACCGGTGACGTCCCCGAGTACTTCTATAAGTGCAGGTATTCCGTTATAGATGCCAAGGGGTCCCCTGATAAGCACCGCACTCTTCATTGTCTCATCATCGAGTCCGCCTTCAAAAAAGAGCAGAGGATCAAAAGGAGGATCAGCTATGTTCCTGATCAGGTTTACTGCAATTTCATTTGCTGTTTTCTGTTCTGCGTCTGTGCCGGTATCGTTGATAATGCTGATATAGTTTCTTCCCTTGCAGAGTTGCAACTGGTATGCAGACCTGCATTGATGCTCAGTCAGCCTGGGTCCGCCGTTGCATCGGAACCGTGACACGGAAAAGATACCGAATGCTGCTTCGGCATCACGCATGCAATAAAACTCGATCTTGATATCCTTTCCTCCGGAGACAACCTCCGTGACTACGAGAGTGTCAAAGCCGTACTCGAGGTACAGTTCTGCCCCGCCGTCCATATAACCGTACAATGATTCTGACGTGAATGTTTTTGTCTTTGTAGTTTCAATTCCGGGCAACCCGGCAAGTACCATTGAGGAAAGCGATACCTGGGCTGCTGCTGTCACCGCCGTGCAGGCCGCTAAAAATGTTATAACCGATTTTTTCAGATACATAAATTTCGCGTTCTGATATCTAGCCCAATAATACTTCCCTGAGATCAATATTCGCTCTGTCAGCTACGCCCAGTGAAAGCTTCTCTGCCTGAAGCATGAATTCGAGTGCCGTCGCGGCACCTTCCTTCTGAAGCCCTTCCGCTATCCGTTTTGCAAGCACGATATCATAACCTATCCTGTCTACTGCAACGGGGTCAGTGCCGGTGATGATAGTGTTATAATCGCAGAAGAACTGAGGGTTTGCGCCGGGACCGCCGTTGAAACACCCTTTGATGCCGTCGACGATGTTCAGTACCACCTTGTCGCGCAGAGGAGCAAATGCGCATACCTGGGCGCAGGTCTCATTCCATAACTTTGCATGGAGCCGACCGGTATTGGAGACTGATCCGTAAGCAAGGTTCTTAAGCGCCAGAGTCACCGTTGCCCCGGCATTCTTCAGGATTGGTACGTTGATGATCTTGTCAAGGTCCTGAGTGACTATTTTTGTGAAATATGAGTATTTTCCTCCGTTGACCATGTAAGGCATTGTATATTCGTCGTATTCACCTTCCACGTCAGCCCAGTAATACCAGTCGCGGTCTATCATATGCTCACCGTATAGTTTTCCGTCCTTTCCGTAGTAAAGGCCTTCCTTATCCATCTGCTCGGTGCCGACAATCCGGATGCCCGGGTAATTCTCCGGGGTGAACCCTGCATCCGTGAGCTCGAACTCACGGCGGTCCCAGATTGTCAGATTTGATCTGTCTATTCCACTGGCCTCGAGCTGTGCTATTATTGCCTTTACCACCTCATGGCTGGTTGTCAGGCTCTTGCCGGCCACCGGATTTATCTTTAGTCCAATTCGGTCACCTGGTGAGACAAATTTTCTCCAGGCTTTTTTCAGTTTCTTCTCCCCTGTCAGCTCCAGCATTGAGCGGGCGATCATATCATGAACCTCCTGACCGACGATGGTGTTCTCTTTCACTGACCTGCTGTTTTTTACCACAGCCACCCGGCCAGGGAAGAGTCCCGGCATCGATCTTTCACTTCGAGGTACTTTCAGGGCGTCGTCGATATTTGTTGCCGGTTTGGCTTGTTGCTGAATGTCGGTCCCTGATGCTGCAATCATCGCGTTTGCGACAGGTGCTGCTGCCGCTGCTGCTGCTCCCGCGCCGGCAAGGCGGAGAAAATTACGTCTGTTTACCTGGTTCATATTCAGGATATTTTGGTGTTTTCGCGTTTTGATCAGCAAATATAAAAATTTACCAATGCAAGCGACAGCGGGAAAATGTCAGGTTATTGACATCGGGCCCTTTTTTTTGCATAATCGGAATAGTTGGTTAATTTTGCACCGCTTTACAGCACGGGATGTAGCTCAGCCCGGTTAGAGTACTTGTCTGGGGGGCAAGGGGCCCCGGGTTCAAATCCCGGCATCCCGACTGAGCAAAAAAGCTTTGGTGTGCAACACCGAAGCTTTTTATTTTTTAATGTTCGACGAGAAAGCTTGCTTAAGAGGAGAACATAAAAAATAAAAGCCATGTCAGAAGAAGGCAGACATGAGCTTTTTTGCTCTTGTCATTTCCAAATCCGGGATCGTGCGAACGCAGTGAGCGCAATCCCGTAATGAAGGCATAAGTCCTTATCGATCAGATATGAATCATTGCTTTCATAACCCCCTCCCGATAACCTGCAACCAGCTCAAAAGCTTTACCGGCATCATCAAGACTGAAGTTGTGCGTCTGCATCCTGTCAGCATTCAACCTGCCATCGGATATCATCTTAATGGTTTCCCCGACAACCCCGTTCTGGCGTCTGACATTTTGGATTGATATCTCCTTCCTTCGCAGGTTGTCTACATCAAAACTCCACCTTCTGAAAGAAGGAATTCCAATTATCATAAGCCTGCCTCCGGGTTTCAAAAGCTCTACGGCCTGATCAGCCGCCTCCTGCTGCCCGCAACATTCAAATACAAGATCAATTTGCTGAGGTTCTTCCATTAATATCTCTCTGACAATATCACTTTTTTCTGCATTGCCTGTCCATTGTGCACCCATCTCAGATGCAAGAGCCAGACGTTCATCAATTTTATCAGTCATGTAAACTTTCCCAACTCCGTGAGCAATTGCTGAAAGCATTACACTTATGCCGATCGGTCCTGCACCCAGAATTGCTATGGACTTTCCTGCCAGAGGGCCAGCTGATCTGACAGCATAGAGGGCAATGGCAAGAGGTTCTGAAAGGGCTGCCTGATCAAGGGTCATGTTTTCAGGTATGGGAAAACAGCTTGAAGAGGGAATGACAATAAACTCAGAAAGGCACCCTTCAGATTGCCCCGGACTACCGAGGAATTTAAGATTGCGGCAGGTATGGTATCTTCCCGTTTTGCATTGATCGCAATTATAACATGGCATGGCAGGATCAATGGCCACCCTGTCTCCCGGCTTCAAAGTCTTAACTGCGTTGCCTGTTTTTTCTATTATACCGGATCCCTCATGTCCGAGAGTGAAAGGAAATTGCACTACCTGGCTTCCGATATTGCCCGAACGGTAATAATGAATATCAGAACCGCATACTCCTGCTGATTTCATTCTTACAAGCACCTCATCTGATTTCAGCAGCTCCGGAATTGGCTTGTCTGCAATCTCTATCCGGTTCAAGCCGGTCAGAACCATTGATTTCATGGGTTTGAACAAAGAGAAGATAATAAGAATGTAAGCTATGACAATTTTGGCTGTCAGGTGCCAAAATCTATCTCATCAAGTTCGGTACCTAATATTGGGCTAATGATGAGCGACAGGTCAATATTTCCTGTTTTTAATTGCCAGGTAACGGCTTCTGGCTTCCTCGACATCTGCATCAAGAGCTATATATATTCTTGTTCTGTGATCAATTATAACTTCCTTCATTTTCGAAAGATCGGGTGATTTAAATACTATTGGTTTTCTTTCCATCTTGTTTTTTTAAAATTTCAAAAAAAAGTCCCGCGTTTGGCGGGACCAAATTCTTAAATGACTATAGTACGTAAACTATGCAAGTTTAACATTTACTGCATTTAATCCTTTTTTGCCCTGCTCCAGATCAAAGGTCACCACATCATTCTCTTTAATAGTGCCTTTTACTCCTGTTGAATGTACAAAATACTCTTTTGGTGAATCTTCCTCTTTAATGAAACCGAATCCTCTGGCCTCATTATAGAATTTTACTGTTCCTTTACTCATTATTTGTTTTAGTTAATTAGCACAATATACGATTAATTATCGGGATATTATATTTATTTTCAATTAATTATATAATTTTCAGATTAGTCAGCTATTGGCTTTTTAATTACAGACGAACTATTTTGACTGGCCGACCGCGTACCAATTCAACCAGGAAACCCACAGGCTGGCTCCCGGAGGCTGCACAGAACCAATAATGCTTTAATGTAAAAACGTTACATCACCGGCCATATCAAAATACTTGCCGTCAGCGTATCTCCCGTTTACTTTCCATACATAAACCGCTTGTGCGGCAAGACGCCCGTCTTCACAATAGCCATCCCAACCTTTATGGAGATCATCACTTTCATAGATTAGCACTCCCAATCTGTTAAAGATCTGAAGCCTGTATTCAATCACATTCTCAAAAAACGGTCTGAAAACAAAGTCCATTTCCGCATACAGACCTTCACTCCATTGCCCACCGGTGGGTCCCACCCCGTTCCATCTGAACACATTGGGAAATCTCAACTCACCTGTCTTCCACTCAACGGTAACCGGTGTTTCCAGCTTGGTTGAATCAACACACCCGTCTCTCGAGGTTACAGTGAGAAAAACCGTATAAGCTCCCGGGGCTTCATACTTATGGAAGGGATTTTCCTCAGTGGAGGTCTGACCATCTCCAAATTCCCATAAATAAGTATCCGCATAATATGAATAACTGTAAAAAACCACAACCTGCTCGTTGTTTACAACATTGGTCGGATAGGCGTTAAATATTGCCGAAGGATTCTGGAACACAGTAACAATTCCGTTGTGAACTGTATGCCCTGCCAGGTTGTACACAGTCAACTTCACTATGTAATTGCCTGTCACATAATAAGTATGGACTGGATCTGATTCGGTTGAATAGATTCCATCTCCAAAGTCCCAGACATATGATTTGCCGTATACACTCCGGTTAACAAACTGAACTGCAAGAGGGGAACAACCAACGGTATCAGGTTCAAAATCTGCTAGCGGCAAAGGCGGTATGGATACGTTGATATTCAAAGAATCCTTAGCCGCGCAACCCCATCGGTCTGCAGGTATTTCATACGTAATTACATGAGTGCCAATCCCTGCTGCATCAGGATAAAAAATACTTCCGGTTACCCCTGTACCTGACCATGTTCCTCCGGTCGGGGCAGCAATTAACGGTACCGGAGGACTGTTCACATACAGAGGGTCCACATCAGTTATTGAAATGGCAGGGTTAGGCATGACAGTAACGATTGTACTGTCTGTATCCATGCAATCCGGGTTTATTATATTGTATATAATCAGATGGTTCCCGATACCGGCTAGCACAGGATTAAATGTATTTCCCACAACACCCGGACCTGACCATATTCCGCCCAGATCGTGAGCCGTCAGCGTTATTTCCCGGCTATCTTCGCAAAGTGTGTCCACCGGTGTTATTGTAGCATCAGGAGTCGCGACCGTCAGAACGGATTCATCATAACCCGAACATCCGTTTGCATCAGTTATGCTGTAGGTTATAACATGGTTGCCCGCTCCGGTCAGTGACGGCTGAAAAGTGTTTCCGACAACTCCGGGTCCTGACCAGACACCGCCTGCATCACGCGCTACCAGGGTCACCGCCGGGTCGGAGGAGCAAACAATGCCTTCAGTTAGGATAGTCGCATCAGGCACCGGGACAACCGTTATAATTGTTGCATCAGCGTCGCGGCAACCATCTGCATTTATAATTTCATACCGGATTGTGTGGTTCCCCGGACCTGATACTGACGGATCGAAGATATTTCCCGTAACTCCGTCTCCCGACCATGTTCCGCCCTGATCATGGGCACTAAGGGTAACAGGAGCTGCATTGGCACACAGTGTGTCAACGGGTGTAATCGTGGCATCAGGATAAGGTACTATTAATATTCTTGCAGTTGTCACAACCGGAGGGTGATCTCCGTTCAGACGGTCCCGAGGGCCTCCAGCAATATTGGGATCATCATAGGGATTACAGTAATTCCAGTTCCGCAGGGTTACTTCAAAATACTGTCCGATCAGTTTATCACTGGCGACGTTGATGACGTCCGACCACACCCCCGACCCTGTAACCGGGCCTCGCAGCGTTATGATATTACCGGTGAAGGGAAAAGTCCTTGACCTGCCGTCTACTGTGACAGGAGTTCCGGTCATTGTAATATCAGTTCCATATATCCATTGTATCCACCTCGTGTTGACATTGGGATTGTCTCTTTCCTGCGGGGGTACACAATTAAACTGGGTCAGGTCCTGAAAACGGACATTGGCGCTGTTTCCGAAACAAATAGGATAAATTTCCGGATTTATGTGCATCCGGCCGCCGTTATGATCATCATCATCCCAAACCGTCACGATCTGTTCCTGGGATGATGAAGTGCAAACCACGCCGTTAACTATCAGTGTAGCCTGTGGATGATAATTACATACATCACCAGCCGATGTATAGGTATTGATGGCTGTTGCCCGGAAAATTCCGGGTCCAACCCGGGAGGCCGGGACCGTTACTATTGTACCATTATTCCAGTCAAACCTTATACTGACCGGGGTGCCGGCATCAGTGACACCGGTATAACTTACATCCCATGTGGCAGTTACCGGTGAACATAATTTATCCGGGGTAATGTTATTAGCCTTGGAAATAATAGTACAATTTTGCCCCGAAATGTTAACCGATAGAACCACAAAAAATGCTGGCAGACACCATTTTTTCATGACTCTGTAATACTTCACTCTCAAACGTAGCAATCGTTAAACGTACGGCCTGCCCTTTCGGTTACATTATCGGCTCATTAATTATGTATCCGGCATCAATTACAGGTATTTAAACTGCAATGTTCCTGAAATGTCAAATGGCATTTTGCTTTGGGAAAGCCGGCAGATTTTATTGAGGAAAAACAGTTCTGTAATTATACGATCAACCCTTAAAGTACAAAGATGAGATTACCATGACGGCATTGGAGGAAGGCCCATACTCAGCCTTCATAAAAGACATCCAGCACCGCAATTTTTTCCTTGTAGTTTACCCTGCGGATTTTAACCTTTTTGACATCGAGCCCGGTTATAGCTGCAACATTTGCTATAAGCTCCTGCTTATTCTCGGGTTTGAGCATTTCAAGATTATCATAGACTATCGGATGTGAGATATACCTGTCTTTTCTGACGAGCAGTGCCTCAAGTATGTAGGCAGAGGCAATGATCATCATGTCAAAAACTAAAATCCCCAGGGTGGGGAACTCCCCCCTGAGATCAATAGAGTTTAGGACAGAAATCGCAATAACGGCAAAAAGATATGCCATGTTCTTTACATCAAAACTAATTGTGCGCAGATTAAGGATGGTGAAAATTGCGAACAGTCCGATAGCCATCTGAAACTGCATTGAAACTATCTTGAGCATGGCGCCAATGAAGAAGATCACAATTCCCATCAGGAAGAAGCCGAACAGGTAGTTTGCCTTTCTGGAATACCTGTAATATACCATACGCAGCAGAAGGAATAGAAAAATCAGATTGATACCAAACCTCTCTATTATTGCCCAGAAGTCGGGGTTATTCAAATTAAAAAAGCCGGTAGTCATAGTTATGAAATTTAAGTTTTAGAAATTCTTACAGCTCTTCAGGAAAACATTGAGGATCTTTTGCTTTCCCGTACACATTTCGTAAAATGTGTCCAGATAATAGATCATATTCTTTTTCTGCCTGGCATTCAGGTACGGGAATTCGTTTATCATCCTGTAAAACTCATCCTTCTTCTCCAGGAATTCTTCCAGGTCTTTCTGATAGACCTCCCTGTCGCGGCACACTCCAAGGAAGATGCGTTCACGGATAGAAGTTGTACCCGTTATCTGATCATCAGGAACTGCATACTCTGCATCAACCAGACCGGTGAAATCAAAATCATAGGGAACTGCTGCTGCCAGATAAACAGTATCAAAGACAAGGGGTTTAAATACTTTTATATTATGCTGATTAGGTACAGCCCAGTCAAAGTTTCCTATCATATAATTGAAAATAGCAATCCGGTCGATCATTCGGGGGAAGATTGTTTTCTGATTCAGTGCCGGGGATTCAATCTCAACGGAATTCGTTCTGCCAGCCAGCATATGCACCGGTTCAATAAAAAATCCAAACTGCTTGAACGGCTTTTTCTTGTTTTCCGAATCGATATAGTTTATGGTCAGCAGCCTAACCCTGAAACTGGTGTCAGTCATCGCACTGAACATCTTGTAAATAAGGTACTCTATCAGTACGTTCTTCTCACTCTCAGCATCAGGTTTGCACTGAGGCACAAGTTTTAATTTCCTTATACTATCCAGATCCGAGTATCCGAAATGTGCATTTTTGAAGTTTAGCTCCAGTGGAGCATAATAGCACTCCACGTTCCGGAATATCCCCCTGGTCCGGAGCTTTATGTCCCTTGTCATGGAATCTGCCTTGCCCGGATGAAAGGTAATTGTGCCTTTCATGTATTCTTCCTTCGGTTTGGCCCTTAAATAAGTCGAAAGATTGAACTGAAGGCTTATCTCCAATGGCGCTTCGTTTTCAAAAAGTCCGTAAAAGGGAGCTGATTTATCAGGGACTAAAGCCTGGGCAACTGAGGTGCTGTTCTGACAGAAAAGGGATAAAACAAGAAAAACGATTATATAATTCCGCACCAAAATCCTGTTTT
Organism: uncultured Bacteroidales bacterium; assembly: GCA_963743775.1. Lineage (GTDB taxonomy): Bacteria > Bacteroidota > Bacteroidia > Bacteroidales > VadinHA17 > SR-FBR-E99. Next base: position 115,498 of record CAVURA010000002.1, on the reverse strand, counting down.
TCATAAAGGTAACTGAACAGCTTATTATCCGGTCTTAGGCCTGATTTTCTTTTATTTACAGTAAATGTAAGAAATGTTGTCACCCAAGTCAATAGCATAACAATAATAAACTCTCTATGTTCATGATTATAAATTGAATAAATAATGGTCCTGATTCCCTTAATGAATTCAATAGCTGATAACCAAGATTCCCGGTTGACTTAGGTGATTTCCCCCTGCACCAAAAACGAACTCTCCCGGCATCAAGTCCGGCAGGAAACATTAACTTTCCCGAACAAAATGAAGTGTCAGATTGTATTCCTTCTATGATTAACAATAATATCTATAATAGTCCGGCATGAAAAGGCAACTGCTATACCTGGTAATCTGCTTATTATTTAATCCTGTTCTGTCTGCAGAATATATCTCAGAAGGAAGGGACAGCCTTCCGGTTAATGATGGCCCGTATGTTTTTAATCTTAATGACACTCTAAAAGTCCTGCGGATTGAGAACAGCCTTCTCAGAGAGCAGCATCTGTTGCCCGGAGACCGGTCCGCAATAAGGATTTCCCCATACCAATCATCTGATTACGATGAAATGATTAAGGTATTCAGCATAAAGCCTGACTGTCGACAGAGTTTCAAACGTGTCGACAGTATTGCTGTCATAACTGATGTCCACGGACAATATGGCATCTACTTAAATCAGCTGATGTCAAACGGAATCATCGACAACAACCTGAATTGGAAATTCGGCAGGGGACATCTGGTTTATCTTGGTGACGCTTTCGACAGGGGTGATATGGTCACGGAAATCCTGTGGCATCTTTTCAGCCTGGAGAAACAGGCTGCAAAAGCCGGCGGGATGGTTCACTATATACTCGGAAACCATGAGCTGATGGTCCTTGATGATGATGTGAGGTACATAAATCAAAAATATAAGAATGTCGAAACAATCTGTGGTATAGAATACTCCGGACTCTTCTCCGAAAACTCCGTTCTGGGTAAATGGCTGCGCTCAAAACCGGTAATGGTTACTATAAATGACATCATTTTTGTTCATGGCGGAATTTCTCCTGAACTGGTTCACAGAAACCTGGATATAAGGCAAATCAACCAGTTATTTACTGACAGCATTGTTGGAAAGGATATATGGGCGACTGAAGATAATGAAGAACTTGATTTCCTGTCAGGAGACAAAGGGCCTCTATGGTACAGGGGATATTTTACAGATTCGACTTTCAGCGAAAGCAGCCTCGATTCCATACTGGTTTTCTATGATAAAGCGCATATAGTTGTCGGACACAGCACTCATAAAGAAATCAAAACATTGTTCAACAATAAAATCCTGGGAATCGATGCCGGCATTATGTACGATCAACCCGGTGCAATACTTCTTTACAAGGAGGGATACTTCTACAAAGGATATGTAACAGGCAAAAGGGAAAAACTATAATTGAAAACCGGTAAAGCTTTCGGGATGTATTCTTAGTTCCCCGCGGTATAAACCAGCTTGCCAACCCGGCGCACACCCCGGTATTCAGCAGTTACAACGTATACGCCGGGAGCAAGTCCTGCTTCCGAAAGGTCCAGAAGCGAATCGTTTTCAATATCCCTGATAAGAACAGTATTCCCGTTAAGATCGGTCAATGTTAAAGTAATATCCCCTGATATCTGATCATCATAATGGATCTTTACGACATCTGATGCAGGGTTAGGGAATATGCTCAGCGATTCTGAACTGCGCAAATCCTGAGGATCCTGCTCAATACCGGTTCCGGTTCCGGTTAATATCACAGCGGTGGTCGAAAGGGATGGCAGTGTTATATTGAACGAATTACCTGAAACGGTAACATTACTGCTTTTTAAGGCATTTGAACTGTGCGAAATGAATGTTTCACCTGAAGGCAGCGATGATAGCCCCAGGGTTTTGTAGCTTCCGGTGGGGACAGAAAAGCCTGAAATATTTACCGTAACCGTCTGTGATGCACTGAGATCACGGTTAACCAGAATTACAGTCATCGAATCAACATCCCCGCTGATGGTGGTATATCCCGAGACAGTGGCATCGAGGCTCGAGGAGGTATTTACTTTTATGGTTTTTGCATAACGGCTGAACAGATGTAACGTTTCCCACATTCCGGTCTTCCATGACCAGGGTGTAAATAATTCAACACCGTTATTGGCAAACGTGCCAAGCATGGAGGCATAAACCACCGATATGATATTCGGATTGGTGGTGTTTATGTCATTTTCTGTCAGACCGATGGTTATACCATGATTCTCACCAAAATACTGGACCAGCCACTCATTAATCCTCTGGAATATATACTCCTTGTTTTGAGAATTATCCCAGCCACCGTTTATTGATTTAACTCCATTGGCGCCCGGATACACATAGGTTTTATCAAAGAAAACCCGGTGCAGCTGTACCAAATCTGCATTTGAGGATTTTGACGGGTACCAGTGGATATCCATAACATCGAGCAGGCGAATTCCGGTTTTCTTTTGTTCGTCAGACACTCTTTTTATAAAGTATTCAAGCCAGCAATAATACTTTCCGTCAATTATTAATGATTCCTCACCCCATTTGTACCACTGCCACTCGTTGGCCGGCACAGGACCTGTCAGCTTGATTTTCGGAAATCTTTCACGGGCTTTTTTTGCCACTGCAAACCAGGCATCCATAAATGCGGAAGCAGAAATCAGCGAAGGCATCACATCATCATGAGTGCCGTTCCAGATCTCCGGTTCGTTATCCATGCTCCAGTAAAGGAATTTGTTTTTGTCCAGGCCTAACCCGCCCGGTCCAAACCAATGATTCAGAATAGCGGTTGTTGAATTGGCATTCCAGGCCTTGAGGTAGAGGTCAGGATTTCCATTGACAAGTGCCTGTGAGCCCCCGGCGGGATTTACCTGACCGCCTCCTGCAAGGTTTTGTGCTACGCCGGTCCACCAATTGGAGCCGTTGTATCCCCAGTCATTGAAATTGTTGTTTTTATTCGCTGCGACTTTTCCTATCAACTGGAAAGCCCACATGGTTTGCATCCCGGAAATTTTGGTCTGTATGTCCTGTGATGCAAAATCCCAGCTATGGCCATATACATTATTGTACCAGTCCGGATGACTCGATATCTTACTGCGCCAGTTATATTTTGTGGCATTATTCCCTCCGTTTTCACGTGCAAACCGCAGCCCGGCCTCCTTGTAAAGAGTAATGTTTGCGGCGGAGGTTGGTGATGCTGCATTATCAGAAAAATTGTTGTTCCGTCCGTAAAGAAACGGTGATACGGGTAACCGTCCCTCAGCGGCATTCACCTGCACGGTTATATTCTGTGCTTCCCCCCTCAGAAATATTAAAAACAGGATTGAAGAAAAAAGGGCCAGCCTTTTCATATGATATTCATTTATTCCTATGGTAAATATAACAATTTTGCGCGCCAGTAAACACCTTTGTATTCAGCAGTCACAATGTAAACGCCGGGAGCAAGTCCAGTTTCTGTAAGACTCAGTTGCGAATCGTTCTCAATTTCCCTGGCCATAACGGTGTTCCCGTCCAGGGAGGTAATTGTCAGGGTGAAAATCCCCGCTACCTGTTCGTTAATATGAATGTATATGGCCTCTGATGCCGGGTTTGGAGTGATTGCAAGCTGACCCCGGTTCAAATCAGCCGGAACGGTTTCGGCAGACGTTGAGGTCTCATCATCGGCAAAAGGCGATCCGCCAATCTTTATCGAGCTTTTCCAGTATCCGTAGTCATTCGGATCCCCGGTGGGCAACGATTTATTTGCAGAAAGCGAGTATCCGTCACCGTCGGCACTTACGGGCCACGGAAAATCGTCCAGGTATGAAAATGAAAGTATTTTGCCCGCGTTTCTGTCATTGATGAGAATAAACTCACCGGCATTGGAAAGGTTCCCCTGAAAATTGCCGCTGGCATTCATTCCGTAATATGCATAAAAAGTCCCGGGTTTCGACGCAACCACATAGAAGGCTTTTGGTGGCAGGATCGCTCCTTCCGGTACCGTAAAATAAACCGCTGAATCAATGGTAACTCCCGATATGTTGACAGCACTGTTTCCCGTATTTTTCAGTTCCAGGAACTCAAGGTCCTTTCCGTCAACAGTATCCTTTCCGTTAATCAGATCGGCAGGGTGATAATGCACCTCTGTCACTTTCAGGTTTGTATAATCTTCAACGGAGGAAGAAAAACTGATTTCCTTCAATGTACTCCACGTCTGACCGTTGACAATGCGCGACTTAATAACGGTTGTCGCAGAGATGTTCAATGTCTTATTATTCGGGGCCAGCAGGGCTGATGAAGAAACAGTTCCGCCAATAACACGCGGATCACTGCCATCGGTTGTGTAGTATATCGCTCCCTGGGTATTGGGATTGACAAGTGATATGACAATCGGGGAAGAGAAAGTAACGTTTTCCGTCAATGCCGTTCCATTTTCCCTGATAACCGTTGGCTCCAGGGAAGCATATAGTCCTGCCGCTTTTAATTGGTTAATTACAATTCCGGTACGCACCGGAAAGAAGTTATTTTCGAGAGCATTCAGTTCCGGCAGCCAGTCATCGATCTTATTTCTCGGAATAGCAGTCTTTGCATCACCCCACCGCGCTGATTCGGCAATTATTGCCGTATCTATCTGTTCCTTCCGTACCCGGAATCTTTCCAGACATTTTTCAGGAGAGAATACCCCTCCGGATGAAAACTGCCGGTAAGCCCTGTCTGCAAAGCGTAAGCGGTATTCAGGATTTGCGAGTAATTTCTGATGCAGCCACTGGGGCTGAAAATTGTATATGCCCGTCACGGTCATGGCAGGATCATTGATTGTCACCCGGTTCTCATATAAACCGTTGTGCACATAAATCGGATCAATGAACATGGTATGCTCCGAATCGTGGGCGATAAAAACAAATCCTTTTCCCTTATTTTCCCGGTTGAAAATGGCGAAGTAATTGTTGGGCATGCAGTTCGAACCAAAAGCAGACACCGGGGCATCGACGTTTCCGGTATAAAAGATCACCATCATGTAATCGATCAGGTTGTCTATGTCAACAAACAACCTGGTATTCTTCACCGGTTTACCGTGCTGGTCTTTACCCTCAAGTGCAAAATAATCTGCATTCGATGTAAAACCCCTGCTGCATTTATTCAACAGATCCTGCCACGGGTCCATTGTACCGTCTGTAGCTTCGTTAAAATATGGCGAGGCTTCAGTCGAAACTTTGATGACATCGTAATCTTCAACGTCACCGCCAAAATATGTTTCAGCATAATCAGCCTCCGGGCGCTCCTCCGTTTGAAACAGACCCCAGTACATCCCGTTCAGATAAAGATGATAATATCTTCCCCGGGTGTAAGGCTGACCCATATCGCGCTGCAGATCACGTGCAAATATGTCCCGCAGAAAGGTGTTATGCTTATCCCCGTCCATGCTCCATGAATAATTCTGCTCTGTCCTCAAATCGATCTTATCGAATTCCGAAGCGCCCTCGTCTCCAAAAAGAGGATAAACGAGTTTACCCGGACCGTATTCCTTCCTGAAAAACAGGCGGAACGCATGTTTTGGGTTGCCGCCCTGACGGCTGTAGCCACCACGGATGCGCACCCCTGCGTTGACCTGAAATCCCTGCGATTTGTCAGGGTTAATCAGCTCAACAGAGCACTCACGCTCCCACTTTTCGCCGTGTGAATATGCATTTACGTAAATTCCTGAGGAAGAACTGAACATATCCGCATTATCCGTCACCAGGGAAATAGTTGGGATTTCCAGAAGGCTCTCTTCCATTTGAGAACTGTATCTCGGATCGTTTACAACATCACCGTCCATTGCCAGGTCAATAACCTGGTCGTTTATCGAAGACGCAGGCCAGTCACCCCCGGGATAACCCTGGGTCAGTACCTCATCAATGAAAATGAATGATTTTGTCACCGGTCTCGAAGGTGCGAATCCGTTCGCTGTCAATGAGGCACGCACGATGAAGACAGGTGTTTTTGCCCTTCCGGACGTACTTTCAGGGTCAACTGATATTGAGGCAGATGAAGAGGCATGCACAGCGGTAGCTGACGTCTGCGGATTACTGCCATCCAGGGTATAGAAAATATTGTGCCCGGCAGCGTCTGTCTGAAGCACCAGTGTAAAAGGATCGCTATAAAATCCCGCCTCACGGTCAAATGTAATTTTCAGTGAATCTGAAACTTCCGGCAGCGACAGCGAAGCGCTGATAGCCATATCAAAATAAAAATCGGTGCTGTTAAGGGCAACATTCAGTCCCTGTATACAAAGCAGGTTTTCACCTTCTTCCAGGTGAACATCAGAAGAGTCCAATTTAAACGTGACGACCGAGCCCGATTCATGGCTGACGGTAGCCAGTGAGGCAGATGTCAGGGCGGCAGGCGCATTCTGTCGCAAAGCCTCAACCCCGTTTATCCATATTACAAAACCGTCGTCATAGTCTGTCGTCAGGGTGATTTCCTTTATCCTGTCAATCGAAAATGCATTAAATTTTGAGCGCAGGTAGAGCGTCGTATAGGAGCTCAGCATGTCTCCAAGCAGTGTGCCCCCGGTGCCGTCTCCATAACGGAACGGAGCTTTTCCTGAACTCCAGCCTGAATCATCGAAGGCCTCTGTCATCCAATTACCGGCAAGGGTGGAGGCAGATGAACCCTTCAGATACTTATAGGTCGAATTGAGATTGAACTGAATCTGCGCTTCAGCATTCTCAGCCAGGAAGATGAAGAAGATAAAAAAGGTAAGGAGGTTTCTCCTTAAATTGAAAGATGCGAAGATTGTACGGCCGACATTTTTGAATGAATGAGTATGACTGACAGTGATCACAGACTTCCTGTTTATGCAAAGATTAGTAAAAACCCCGGTTTGTATCTCCGGGGGCAGTTAAAAAAAATTAATATAACAGTCAGCTGCTAAAACAAAACCAGCGCATCCCTGACAACCTGTGATGCCTGATCGGTGGCATAAAGCTTCAGCCTCACACTGGGTATGGCATCCTGAAGAAGATCGGTGATGGGACTGAAGGCATCCTTGGCTTCAGTCAGCGTTTTCATGTCATCATACTCTTCAAGGGGAATGTAAATATGGACCAGTAACTGGTACTCTTCATTATTTATTCTTGTCAGGGCCTTGACAATTTTCGAGATCCACAACAGGGAGGATGTGTTGAAATACTCAAGGCTAAGCCTCAGATTAGTTACAGGTTTCGGATCAAGAATATACCTATTCACCCAGTTCAGCACGGGCTCATAAATCTTTCCCGCATGCTCAGGCAGGGATTTACCATCCAGCCTGAGTTCACCGCTTGAATAGTTCAGCTCTATCTGAGGCGTTTTAAGCGTTTTCTCAATTGTCAAGTTTCTAAAATCGTTCATAACCAATCTTCCCTCACTATAAGAAATATTTAACCTGTTAATTAATAAACATATCCCAAAAATAAAGATTGCAGTCCTAATCTATTGCACCATTCATCAAAAACTAAAGTACGATTATCAACTTATTCGTTCGTTCGTCACCGAATTCCCGAAATTGACATTTCCCCGGAGCGTAATTGCGGTCTTTCCCTTCCCGGTCTCCATTACCGGTGTTATTCCGGTGCCCTGAATTGGCAAACATCCTGACATAAATAACCTGGCCTGCCCCGGTTTATTGTAGCCATAATAATATAATTCATCAATATTACGACACTTGTCGTAAATATATTGACATTTTTCGTATATTTGAAAAAATATATCAGTCATGGCAAAAGCTTTATCACTTCTACCCGATCTGTCAATGGACAATGTCGATGACAATACAATATTATATGTCATCAGGGAAGTGCGTAAGGGAATTGGGTATAACAGTTTCACCAATGCTGCAAAGAATGTCCCTTTGACACTGAAGGAATGGTCAGACATACTTGACCTTTCAGAACGAACACTCCAGCGGTACAAAAAAGATAAAAGAGCCTTCGATACGCTGCAGTCAGAAAAGATTGTCCAGGTTACCCTGCTGATAAGGTACGGCAGGGAGGTCTTCGGAGACGAGAAGAAATTCAACCTGTGGCTGAACACGGAAAACCTGTCGATCGGCAATGTAAAACCAAAGGAAATGCTTGACAGCAGCTTTGGAATAGATCTTTTAAAGGACGAGCTGACCCGCATTGAACACGGTATTCTGGCATGATCGTCTACAGACTTAGCAAGTCGAAATATTCTGCCGACCTTACGGGCAAAGGAGCTGAAAAGGCAGGGGGCCGCTGGAACAGCAAGGGGGTTGCCATGATCTATACAAGCACCAGTCGTGCCCTTTGTACAGCTGAGGTGGCAGTGCATGTGCCACTGGGAATATTACCGGTCGATTATGAACTAGGGACAATAGAAATACCCGATGATTCTATAAAGGAGGCCGACATCAAGGACCTTCCTGCCGACTGGCGGTCGTTTCCGCATCCCGGTTCGACCCAGAAGCTGGGCGACAGCTTTGTACGGGAAGGCAAATTCCTGGTACTGAAGGTTCCCTCTGTCGTTGTTCAGGGTGAATATAATTTCCTTATCAATCCAAAACACAAATCAGCAGCAAAAGTCAGAGTAGTCAGGACAGAGCCCTTTCTGTTCGACAAACGACTTTTTATCAAATAAGATAATGGTTACTGTTTTGCTGAAGGCGCTGGTGTCAGGTACTGAGGAAAAGCGATGTTATAATCAGTCATCGACCGTCTGACTACTTCCAGTGCCTCTTCCCTGTCATAAATTTCCTCAATGGAAACATGTCGCTTCTCTCCCGGCAGGTCTTTATAAGTAAGGAAGTAGTGCTTTAACCTTTCAATGGCTACCGGAGGGCAATCGGCTATATCGTTGTATCCGCCGTAAACAGCATCATTGTCGAGGACAGCGATGATCTTGTCATCGGCTTCATTGCCGTCGATCATTCGAAAACCTCCGATCGGCCGTGCCAGCACAAGAATATCGCCATGAGTAATGTCTTTCTCTGTCAGAATACAGATATCCATCGCATCTCCGTCGCCCCTGATACCACTGAGTCCTGTGCGCTCCATGCAGCGCAAGGCAACATCAGTGCCGGTGAGTGTCCGGGGTATGAAGCCATACAAGGCTGGTACTACATTCGAGAACCTCTGCGGCCTGTCGAGCCTTAAGTAACCTGAGGCCTTGTCCATTTCATACTTAACGGTATCGGTAGGCACCATTTCAACATATGTCATGACTGTTCCGGGCGCATTTTCCCCAATGTCAATACCATGCCATGGATGTGACCTGTAGCGGCAGCAATCCTTTTCGGATTCTTTATTCATAACTATAAACTTTTGACTGCTAAAATACGAAAACCTGATTGTTTATCTGTCCAGATATTCGCCTATTTGCTCCGGATCAGTATCATCAAGTATCGGCAGGCTGGGGAGGCGGAATAGGTCGGTAGCTGAAGTGCCGGTCACGTTGCGTTCTGAGGTGCGTATGTATAAGTATCCGTTACGCTGAGCTCCGGCGATAATATCCGGATCACCTGCACCATCGCCAAAGGGAAGTGACAATGCAGTGACACTGCCGTTTGTATGTGCCTCAATAAGCCGTTTTGATCCGCCAAGCTCTTCATCGAGGTATGCGTCATAAGCCACCCCTGCCCCCAAAGCCGATTTTTTGGCAAGAAGATACTGGTGCGACGCAGTGTGAGAGCCGAATGAATACGGGTTCTCTCCGTTACTGTCCATATAATGACTTATGAGCTCCACCTCATCCCATGTCAGGAATGAATTCATCCCGATCTTCGAGGTCCACAGAAAGAATGTGGCTTTCATCCCGTACTGTTTCAGTAATGGCAATGCCAGCGTATACCCTGAGTGATCCCCGTCATCGAAAGTAATGATGGCAGCATCTGATACAAGTTTTTCCTCCCCGGATATTATTTTTGCCAGCTCCGTAAAATCGATGATGGTGACATCGTTGTTGTTCAGCCATTTCAGGTCACCCTCCAGATCAGCAGCACTGCGCTCATAAATGCCCTCAGGCTCACCGGCAGATATGCGGTGATACATAAGAATGATCACATTTCCGGGATCTGCCGGCTCAGGATCATGGCCGCACCCAGAAAACGCCAGCAGCAGGATAAGCAGATATGGCAGGACTCTCTTCAAGTAACGTTGTCGGTTATTAGTTCTTATATAATAACTCTCAGATCTGTGGTTCTATTGTTCAAATGCCCAATGCTATCGTCCATGCATCATGCGGCGAAGGCCCTCGATCTCATCCCGCAGCCGGGCGGCTTCAACAAAGTCAAGTGCTGCCGCTGCCTTCTCCATTGCCTTGCGTGTCTTCTCCACAGACTTCTCCAAGTCCTCCTTCGACATGTATTTTATCACCGGGTCAGCTGCCATATCAATTGTCTCAGGACCTGTATATGCCCTGACGGGTTCACCCTTGCGGCCGAGACCAATCAGCATTGTTCCGCTCTTCCTCACTATCTGACGGGGTGTTATGCCCATCTCCTCGTTGTACAGTGTCTGTTTTGCCCGGCGCCTGTTCGTCTCGTCGATGGTCTCCCTCATCGCACGTGTTATCTTGTCGGCGTACATGACCACGAGTCCGTTAAGGTTTCTTGCAGCACGTCCTGCTGTCTGTGTCAGCGCTCTGCCTGACCGCAGAAAGCCTTCCTTGTCGGCATCAAGAATAGCCACCAGCGATACTTCCGGCAGATCAAGTCCTTCACGCAGCAGGTTCACCCCCACCAGCACATCAAACTCCCCTGACCGCAAACCTTCCAGTATCGCGACACGTTCCAGCGTCTCGACGTCAGAATGGATGTACCGGCATTTAATATCAAACCGGCCAAGATACGTATTCAGCTCCTCCGCCATTCGCTTGGTCATGGTAGTGACCAGTACCCTCTCTCCTGCCGCTGAACGGTGCCGTATCTCCTCCATCAGGTCATCAACCTGGTTACGGCTTGGCCTCACGTCTATGGGTGGATCGAGCAGTCCCGTCGGACGGATGACCTGGTCAACGTAGATCCCTTCGCTCTTCTGCATTTCATAATCTGCAGGGGTGGCACTCATGTAGATCGTCTGCCCGGTCAGCGACTCAAACTCCTCAAGATGCAGCGGTCTGTTGTCAAGGGCCGAGGGAAGACGGAAACCGTACTCCACAAGTGTTTGCTTGCGCGAGTGATCACCGCCGTACATGGCACGTATTTGCGGTACGGTGACATGACTCTCGTCAATCACTGTGATGAAATCCTTCTGGAAGCAATCGATCAGGCAGAAAGGCCTGGTACCCGGCTCCCTTCCGTCAAAGTAGCGTGAGTAGTTCTCAATGCCGCTGCAGTAACCAAGCTCTTTTATCATCTCGAGATCATACTGCACCCTCTGCTCAATGCGCTTAGCCTCCTCAGGTCTTCCGGTATCCCTGAAGTGCTTTGACTGCAGCACCATGTCATCCTGTATCATGCTTACAGCCTGGTTGATCCGTTCACGGGTCGTCACGAAAAGGTTTGCGGGATAGATAACATACTCCTTCAGCTCGTCCCTGCGGTTACCGCTGAGCGGATCAAAGGTCGATATCTCTTCTATCTCATCACCGAAGAACACTATCTTCAGACCTATATCGGCATAAGCCGGAAAGACATCCACAGTGTCTCCCCTCACCCTGAAAGTACCGTGTTTGAATTCGATCTCATTACGCGCATAGAGACTGTCAACCAGCTTTCTCAATAACACGTTGCGACCCATTTTCTTACCCTGTATCACATGCACAGTATTCGACCTGAAGTCGTCAGGATTGCCTATTCCGAAAAGGCATGAGACAGAGGAGACCACGATGACGTCACGCCGGCCTGAGAGCAGTGAGGAGGTGGCGCTCAGGCGCAGTTTCTCGAGCTCATCATTGATGGCAAGATCTTTTTCGATATAGGTGTCAGTCACCGGAAGATAGGCTTCCGGCTGGTAGTAATCATAGTAGGAAACAAAATATTCGACTGCGTTATCGGGGAAGAACTGTCTGAATTCACCGTAGAGCTGTGCTGCCAGGGTCTTGTTATGGCTGAGCACCAGGACCGGCCTCTGGAGCTGCTCAATGACATTGGCAATTGTGAATGTCTTGCCCGATCCTGTTACGCCCAGGAGGGTCTGAAACGGCACTCCCTGCCTGAAGCCCTCCGTCAGCTGACGAATCGCCTCCGGCTGATCACCGGTGGGTATAAAATCTGAAGTGAGCCTGAAATCCATTGGTTACAAAATTAACCAAATAAGCAGAGACGTTGCATGCAACGTCTCTACATATATAAATAACAATAATTGTGTATTATCCCAGGTATCCTTTCAACAGCTTGCTGCGTGAGGTATGGCGCAGACGGCGGATAGCCTTCTCCTTTATCTGCCTTACTCTCTCGCGCGTGAGTCCGAACTTTTCCCCTATCTCTTCAAGGGTCATCTCCTGGCATGCAATGCCAAAGAAATAACGGATAATATCTCTCTCACGCTCTGTCAGTGTAGCCAGCGCACGGTCTATCTCTTTCGAGAGTGACTCATCAATGAGCAGTTTGTCAGCTATGGGTGAGTCAAGGTTGGTCAGCACATCAAGCAGACTGTTGTCCTCTCCCTCAACGAAGGGAGCATCAACAGAAACATGGCGTCCGGATACCTTCAGGGTATCAGCTACCTTCTCCTTCGGCAGGTCAAGCACCTCTGCCAGCTCTTCCGGTGAAGGTGTACGCTCATTCTCCTGCTCAAAACGGGCAAAAGCCTTGTTGATCTTATTAAGTGAGCCGACCTGGTTAAGAGGCAGACGGACTATCCTCGACTGCTCAGCAAGAGCCTGAAGAATAGACTGCCTGATCCACCATACGGCATATGATATGAATTTGAATCCGCGTGTCTCGTCAAACTTTTCTGCAGCCTTGATAAGGCCGAGGTTCCCCTCATTAATGAGGTCCGGAAGGCTAAGTCCCTGATTCTGGTATTGTTTGGCCACTGAGACAACAAAACGAAGATTGGCCTTTGTAAGCTTCTCCAACGCCGCCCTGTCACCCTTTTTGATCCTCTGCGCTAACTCTACCTCTTCCTCAACCGATATCAACTCCTCCTTACCAATCTCCTGCAGATATTTGTCCAACGATGCACTTTCGCGGTTGGTTATGGATTTGGTAATCTTAAGTTGTCTCATTCTTTTTACCCCTTCGAAAAAATTTTCGCAAAGATACTTCTTTGCTGATTAAAAAGCAAATATTATAATGTCAAAACAGCTTCAGGAAATTGCAGTTTGCAACTTCCTGATTAGCTGTATTTTATATGAACTCAAAACCTATCTCTTTGTCTGGTATTTGAAATAGGTCCCGTCTGTGGTATATCCCTCAATCGATGTAAGACTTTTCTCATCATTGGTTGCCCTGCGCACATCGGCAGCGCTGTTTACTTTCTGGCCGTTCACATCTACTATGACTGTTCCTCTGGCCATCCCGAGGTCATGCAGCCGTCCGTCTGTTATCGATGTTATTTTAACACCGTTCTGAATATTAAGCTGATCTCTTTCTGTAGCAGTAAGTGGAGCAAAGGTTGCTCCGAAAATATCAGTACTTGCAGTACCGGGAGTAACAACGCCGGTCGTCCCGGCAATATTGCGCAACACCACCGTCTTTTTATCCTCCTTGCCTCTGCGAAGATAGGTCACTTCAAGCTTGTCGCCGGGCCTGTAACTGTTAACCTTGGTCTGAAGATCTGCTGTTGTCTCTACCGGTTCTCCGTTGATGGCGATGATGACATCCTTTTCCTGGAGACCTGCCACACTGGCTGCGCCGTCAGGCACAATTCCCTGCAGATATACGCCCTTTATCTCCTTAAGATTCTGCTCCTTTGCTATTTTTTCGTCGACGTCGCTGATATTGACACCTATCAGTCCGCGCTGTACCTCCCCGTATTGCCTTAGATCCTCATAAACCTTCTTTACAATAGATGTCGGCACTGCGAATGAGTTGCCTGAATATACTCCGGTAGGCGAGAAAATAGCAGTTGTTATCCCGATAAGTTCCCCCTGGGTGTTTACCAGTGCACCGCCGCTGTTACCCATGTTAACTGCAGCATCAGTCTGAATGAATGATTCAATGCGGTACTGATTATCAAGAAGATTAAGGCTTCTGCCTTTAGCGCTTACAATCCCTGCCGTCACCGTCGAGGTAAGGTTAAAAGGATTGCCTACTGCAAGAACCCATTCTCCCAGCCTGATAGCGTCTGAATCTCCAAATCCTATAAAGGTCAAACCGGTAGCTTTGATCTTCAGTAAAGCAATATCAGTGCTCGGATCACGGCCCACAACCTCAGCAGTGAATGTGCGTTTATCGTTTAGAGTCACCTCCACCTCATCAGCGTCCTCTATAACATGGTTGTTTGTTACAATGTACCCGTCAGCAGTGACTATCACCCCTGAACCTGACCCGTAAGCTTCTTTCGGCTGGGCTGAACCCGGTCCGTAGAAGAATTCATAAAGCGGATTTGAATAAGAGGAACTTACTGTGGTCTTGGTCTTTACGTGGACCACAGCATGGACGGTATGCTCAGCGGCATAAGTGAAGTCACTCACACCGGACTGCGGTACCATAGACGTGTACCTGGCATTCTCCGCCATATCTTTCTTATCATTATCCTCTCCGTTGACCAGCCTGTCCTTGTCGAGGAACCTGGTATAAACGAATAATCCGATAAGTGCTCCTAAAATTGCAATAAATAATGTAGTAATAACTGTTTTCCCTTTCATGGCAAATTTATTTTAATCTCGTTCTGAACTTTGTCCCGACTTCTCACTCAAATTACGTGCCTCCTTAAAAGATTGATATCTTTACAACCCGGAATCTGTTAAATTGTTTTGCAAAATTTCACTTTTTTAACGGACTACATGCTCCATTTTATGATAATTAACTTCAATTTAACGCAATGAAAATTCTCTTTAACAAATACGAGGGTGCGGGAAATGATTTCATTATCGTGAGAAACGTACCAAAACTGATTGATCCCTCCGACCGTCAGCTGTCCCGGAGGTTATGTGACCGCAGGTTTGGAATAGGATCCGATGGTATAATTCTTATTGAAGACTGTGACGGTTATGATTTCAGGATGATCTTTATAAACCCCAATGGGGCACGTGGATCCATGTGCGGTAACGGAGGCCGGTGCGCATCACATTTTGTCATGAAACACATGACCGGATTTCGTGACATTACATTCATGGCTGACGACGGCCCTCACAAAGCACGGAGCCTGGGAGTTGACCAGATCGAAATATCAATCATTGATGTACATGGCATGAAGAAGACTGTTGACGGTATAATAATCAATACTGGCGTACCCCACCTTGCAGTCTTTACAGATGACATCGATAAAATTGATGTAGTGACGGAAGGCAGGCGATTGCGATATTCGGAGCTTTATGCCCCGGAAGGGGTCAATGTTAACTTCGTCCAGACCGCGGGAGACAGTCTTAAGGTCCGCACCTATGAACGTGGTGTTGAAGATGAAACCCTTGCCTGCGGTACAGGTACCACGGCATCTGTCATTGCGGCAGCAATGACCGGAAAAATTGTCACTAAAAATCCCATCGTGGATGTCAGGGGCGGAAAACTTTCAGTGAGCTATACCCTGACCGCAGACGGTGCAACAGATATTCTTCTCAGGGGACCCGCAACCTTCGTCTTCAGCGGAGAGATTGAATCTTAATCTGCCTGATAATATGAATAATGAGTTCAAAGTAACCGTTTAAGGGGCCTGATGGAAAAGGAAAAACTCTTTGGAAAAACGCTTAGGGAGCTGTCTGAGGTGACAGCTGCAACAGGCCTTCCGCCCTATGCAGCAAAACAGATTGCAGGATGGCTCTACGCAAGGGGTGCAGCGGATATTGAAGCTATGACCGACCTCTCCCTGAAGGCAAGGGGCATGCTTGCAGAGAAATATGAAGCAGGCCTCACCCCTCCATCATCGGTGGCAGAAAGCAATGACGGCACAAAGAAATATCTCTTCCGCGTATCTGAAAACCGGTTTATTGAAACAGCATATATACCTGACCGTGAACGCGCTACAGTATGCCTTTCTGTGCAGTTGGGATGCCGCATGGGTTGCAGGTTCTGCATGACGGCCAGGCAGGGCTTCCAGGGAAATCTTTCTTGCGGTGACATCCTGAACCAGTTCCGCAGCATCCCGGAACATTCAAAGCTCAGCAACATTGTCTACATGGGCATGGGTGAGCCTCTTGACAACCTTGCAGAGGTGCTTAAAAGCCTTGAGATAATTACCTCACCGTGGGGTTACGGATGGAGTCCGTCCCGGATCACGGTAAGCACTGTCGGTATAACAGACCAGATACAGGAGTACCTTAACGGAACCCGTTGTAACCTGGCGGTGAGCCTGCACAGTCCTTTTGACGAAGAAAGACAGGCAATGATGCCCGTCCAGAAAGCTCATCCGGTAAAGGAAGTTCTGGATATTATAAGGGCTTTCGATTTCGGCAGACAGAGAAGAGTCTCCTTCGAATATATAATGTTCAAAGGATTGAATGACACTCCGGCACATGTAAGGGAGCTGGCAAGGATCCTTAACGGCATCCGGTGCCGCATAAACCTGATACGGTTCCATGCCATTCCCGGCTCGGAATACAGCAGTCCCGGTATAAGGGAGATCGAAGCTTTCCGCGACAGCCTGAATGCAAAGGGCATCACTGCTACCGTCCGTGCCAGCCGCGGTGAGGATATAAGCGCTGCCTGCGGTTTACTGTCGACACTTGAACAAAACAAAACAATATGAAAATTAAAGGATTGATTGCAGTGCTCCTTTCTGCCGTCACTGCCACCTGCCTCTGCGGTCAGGAAAAAGCCCTTGATGCCATGCTGGCTGACACGACCCTGACAGGCACCTCCTACTCAATTTGCTATGCTGATGCCGTTACAGGTGAAGTGGTTTTTAATTACGATGCTGACCGTAACCTGGCATCGGCCTCGGTTATGAAACTATACCCCACCTCGGTTTCACTGTCGCTTCTGGGAAGCGACTACCGGTTCGCCACTGAGATTTATATGACAGGCCGGTTCAATAAGAGAAAAGGCGTTCTTGACGGCGATATCGTTATCCGCGGTGGCGGCGACCCATCGCTGGGATCAGAATACTTTAAGGATTACTACGGTGATGTGACAGCCGGCTGGGTTTCTGCTCTTTCGGCTGCCGGACTGCGGCGCGTGAAGGGCCGCGTGGCAGCCTCACAGTCAATATATGATCAGAATCCCGCACCCGGAGGATGGCCGTGGGGCGACCTTGGTAATTATTACGGGGCCGGAGTTTATGACATCAACTTCAATGATAATGCGTACAATATATATATAACCGGTTTTTCGGAGGGTTCACCTGCTGTAATTGATTCGGTGGAACAATATGGAAGGGATATTCATATTACAAGCGACCTTACATCATCAGGCAGGAGCGATAACGGAGACGTCTATTGTGCTCCGTACTCCAGCACAGCATGGATATCGGGCAGTGTGCCTGCTGACAGCAGCATCTCAATAAAAGCATCCATGCCCGATCCTCCATTTACGCTGGTCAGGCTTCTTGACGGTTCGATGAGGGATGCCGGAATAAAAATCGACGACAGCCCTTCTCCTTCAAGAGTGACCATCGCATGGGAAGGCATGACGCCGGTATGCGTGACCCACTCTCCCACCCTCGGTGAGATCATAACAGTGACAAATCATGAGAGTGTCAATCTGTATGCAGAACTGCTCAGGAAACATCTCGGTTTTGCCATTGGCGGTGAGGGCTCATTCAGTGCAGGTGCTGATGTTATATACAGTTTTCTTGATTCCATTGGCTGCGAGCCGTATGAAGCCCGCATGCTTGACGGATCGGGATTGTCGCCTAATAACAATATCAGCGCATTGATGACCGTCAGGCTGCTGGTTCATATGTATAACGGAAAGGATTCGACAGTTTTTATTTCTACCCTGCCCGCTGCAGGCGTATCTGGTACCATGAAAAACTATTTCAGGGATGATGTGTTTAAGGGAAGGGTTGTGGCCAAGACCGGCTCCATCGGTTCAGTCAGGTCGTTTGCGGGTTTTGTCCTTACTGCCAGCGGAAGGACGCTTGCGTTCACAATGATAGCTAACGGGTTCACAGTGCCATGGCGACAGGTCACCAACGGGATGGAAAAGATAATGGAAGAGGTGATCCTGACTTACTGAAGCAGAGCGCATCTTTCGATTTAATATACTTTAACATTCTGAGTGAAATAAACCGCTAATTTTGCGGGTCAATTCAGGAAGATCATCAAAAGAATGAAGAAGAGTACAAAAGTAATTTTGTGGATTTGCATCCCCCTGGTGCTGGTTCTTGGCTTTGCAGGCCAGAGATTTGGATTGTTCGGCAACAAAGAGGGTAGCCCGGAGAAACAAGCCGTTGCGGCGCCTGTCCAGGGACAAAGCCAGGGACAGGGCCAGCGTCCCGGCGGACAGCAGGCACCTCAGGTTCTGCCTGTGTCTGCGACAATAGCCAAACCATCATACCTTACTAACGGCATAAGGTCCGCAGGGTCTTTGCTGGCAAATGAAGAAGTGGACATCGTGAGCAAGGTTTCCGGTAAAGTCACGGGCGTCTTTTTTAAGGAAGGAACTGCCGTAAAGAAGGGTGCTCTGCTGGTAAAAATCTACGATGAGGACCTTCAGGCACAACTGGGACGTTCAGAAATACAGGAAAAGATGCTTTCCGAGAAGCTCGAACGGCAAAGAGTCCTTCTTTCAAAGGATGCTGTAAGCCGCGAATCTTTTGACCAGCTGCAGACCGATTATAATGTAATTCTTGCCGACATCAATCTGCTTAAGGTCAGAATAGCTGAGACAGAGGTCAGGGCTCCGTTTGACGGCGTAATAGGATTCAGGTATGTCAGCGAAGGCACCTACGTGCAGCCATCGGTCAAGATAGCCCACCTGATTGACTACTCACAGATGAAGCTTGAATTTGCAATCCCTGAGAAATACGTTTCCCAGCCGCTGATGGGTAAAAAAATTGCATTCAACACACAGGGATATAAGGATGAGTTCATTGCCTATGTTTACGCCATCGACTACCGCGTTGATGAAACAACCCGTACAATAGGCCTCCGTGCACGTTATGACAACCGCGATAAAAGGCTGGTTCCAGGTATGTTTGCGGATCTGACCCTCATAACTGATGAGAAGAACAATGCCATACAGGTCCCGTCCGAAGCCGTCGTGCCCGAGATGAATGAAAAGAGAATCTGGCTTTTCCGGAGTGGCAAAGCTTCTCTGGTGCCTGTTGTTTCAGGCAACCGCACAGAGAATATGGTCGAAATACTCTCGGGGATTAGTGTGGGTGATACCGTCATTACCAGCGGACTGATGCAGCTCAGACCGGGTATGGCAGTCAGGGTTAATATTACAGAATGACACCGGCAGACCATCATCAATCAATTAACCTGCAGTAAATGAGCCTTTCTTCAACAAGCATAAAAAGACCCGTCCTGACTACCGTAATGAGTCTTGTTATACTCATTCTTGGAGGTATTGGTTTCACCTTTCTGGGGGTTCGCGATTATCCGAGTGTTGACCCGCCCATAGTAACCGTTTCCACCTCTTTTCCCGGCGCCAACTCGGATGTTATTGAGACACAGATCACCGAGCCGCTCGAGTCGGCAATAAACAGCGTTCAGGGTATCCGTTCGATATCCAGCTCAAGCAGTGACGGCTCAAGCCGCATCACTGTTGAGTTCAAGCTTGAGGTCGAGATGGAAACTGCGGTTAACGATGTGCGTGATAAGGTCTCAGGAGCAATGCGCCACCTGCCTCAGGAAGTTGATCCTCCGGTTGTTCAGAAAGCTGACGCTGACGCCCAGCCGATCTTTGCCGTCTCACTCCGTAGTGAGACCCGTTCGATAATCGATGTAAGCAACTTTGCAGAGATAAATTTCAAGGAACGCCTTCAGACCATCTCAGGCGTCAGCGACGTAGGTGTATGGGGCTCCAAGAAACTGGCCATCAGGATGAAGATGGATCCCGGACGTCTTGTGGCCTACGGCCTTACCCCGCTGGATGTGCGCAACGCCGTAACAAGGGAGAACGTTGAGCTGCCCTCGGGCCGCATAGAGGGAGACAATACTGAGCTGACCATAAGAACACTTGGCAGACTGAAGACAGTTGAAGAATTTAATGATCTGATAATCAGTAAAAAAGGCGACAGGGTCGTAAAGTTCAGGGATATCGGCATCGCTGAGGTGGACGCGGAGAATATCAGGTCGATACTGAAAGTCAACGGCGTGCCCTGCGTCAACGTTGTGCTTGTCCCCCAGCCGGGTGCCAATTATATTGACATTGTCGATAACGCTCTGATTTTGCTGGAGGACCTTAAAAAGGACCTGCCTGAAGATATAATTACAGAGGTGATTTTTGACAACACCGTTTATATCCGGAAATCAATAAAAGAGGTAGAGCAAACCATCCTGATTGCCTTTCTGCTTGTGGTACTGATAATCTTCCTTTTCCTGCGCAATTCAAGGACCACCCTGATACCGGTTGTGGCAATACCGGTAGCTTTAGTAGGCACCTTCTTCGTCATGTACCTGGCGGGCTTCACGATCAACATCCTGACACTCTTTGCCATAGTCCTTTCCATTGGACTTGTCGTTGACGATGCCATAGTGGTGGTTGAGAATATCTATACAAAAGTCGAACACGGCATGTCTCCCATGGACGCCGCATATAAAGGCTCAGGTGAGATCTATTTTGCAATTATCGCCACCACTGTGGCACTGGTTGCTGTCTTCATGCCAATAGTCTTTCTTCAGGGTGTTACCGGCAGGCTTTTCAGGGAGTTTAGCCTTGTTATCGTCGGTGCAGTGACGATCTCGGCATTCCTGGCACTATCCCTTACTCCGATGCTATCCTCGCGGTTTCTGAAGAAGAACGCCATGGAAGGCCGGTTCTACAAAGCTACTGAACCATTTTTCTCGGGTATGCAGAACTGGTACAGAAGAGCTGTTTCGGCATTCCTGAAAAAAAGATATTTTGCTTTAATCATCATTGCTGTGGCCGGTGGCCTCATAGTCTGGCTGTGGACCCTTCTTCCTTCCGAAATGGCACCGCTCGAGGACCGTGGTTATTTCAGCATTAGCGCTACTGCCACCGAGGGGACAACTTATGATTATATGCTGAAATACAGTGATAATGTCGTGCCTGTTGTCACGGAAAACGTACCGGAGATGGACAACATAATGGTAATGGTGAGTGGAAACTCTGCCAACATCAGGGTGCGCCTTAAAGATATTGATGACCGCAAAAGATCGCAGCAGGAAATAGCAGCCACTCTTTCACCGCTGGTGCGGCAGCAGACCGGCGCCAGGACCATCGTATCACAGCAACAGACATTCGGGTCCCGCAGGGGAGGCCTCCCTGTACAGTATGTGATACAGGCCAAGAGCCTTGATGACCTTAAGAGGGTTATACCCGATTTTATGGCGGAGGTTGCTCAGAGTCCGTATTTCTCTGCAAGTGATGTAAACCTAAAATTCACCAAACCCGAACTTACCGTTCTGATAAACAGGGAAAAGGCTTCAATGATGGGGGTTAACGTACAGTCTATTGCCCAGACCCTTCAGCTGACAATGAGTGAGCAACGTATCGGATACTATATTCTTAACGGCAAACAGTATCAGATACTGAGTCAGTTTGACAGGTCGAAACGGAATGATCCTTCTGACCTCACCAACGTTTATGTGCGTAACGATAAGAATGAGCTTATTCAGCTTGACAATATTGTTACTGTACGTGAGAACAGTCTGCCGCCTCAGTTATACAGGTACAACAGGTTCAACTCCGCTACCGTTTCGGCAGGACTCGAGGGCAGATACACCCTTGGAGAAGGAATTGAAGAGATGGACAGAATAGCAGACAAGGTTCTCAGCGATGACTTCAGCACCACTCTTTCAGGAGATTCAAAAGACTTCGTCGAAAGTACCTCAAGCCTTCTATTTGCCTTTGTCCTGGCCATTATTCTGATTTACCTTGTTCTGGCCGCGCAGTTTGAGAGCTTCCGTGACCCTCTGATCATTCTGGTGACTGTACCGCTTGCTCTTATCGGAGCTCTCTTCATCATGGCTGTCACAGGCCAGACACTGAACATATTCAGCCAGATAGGATTGATCATGCTTATCGGCATGGTGGCCAAGAACGGTATTCTTATTGTAGAATTTGCGAACCAGAGGCAGCTTGCAGGACTGAATATAATGGAAGCTGTAAGGGAAGCTGCAGTGTCACGCTTCCGTCCGATACTGATGACCAGCCTGACCACAATACTTGGAATCATGCCTCTTGCTGTTGCCACCGGCGCCGGCGCTGAAAGCCGGGTATCAATGGGTGTCACTGTGGTAGGCGGACTGTTCTTTGCAACTTTCCTGACACTGTTTGTGGTACCTGCGATATACAGTTACCTTGCTGCCAAGAAGAACGTTGAAAATAAAGTCAATGAAAAAACTCAGGCTTAGCTTTATATTGTTAATGCTGCTTTTGCCACTGACTGCCGGTGCGCAAAAGCTATTGACCCTTGACGAGGCCATTATGCAGGCCCTGGATAATAATTACTCTTTAAAGATAAGCAGGAATGACCAGGCTATTGCTGAGAACAATGTCTCGCTGGCGCCGTTCCTGCCTATTCTCGAAAGTTCAGCTAGACAACTGCAGACAAACAGCAGTGATAAAACATCCACAACGGAATATGAAGATTCCAGAAACAACTATTACAACCTCGGGGCTTCGCTGCGATGGACAATCTTTGACGGTTTTGGAATGTTCGCCAACTACAGCAGGCAGAAGGAGCTGCTGGCCATGAGCAACCAGAGTGTGAAGATAGATGTTGAGAATCTTGTAATGTCTGTCTGTTCGGAATACTACAACATTATTGTACAGGAAAACAGGCTGCAGTCAGTCCGCACCTCCCTTGCCCTTTCCCGATCAAGGTATGAGACCGCGGAAGAGAAATACCTGCTGGGTGTCATCTCAGGCCTTGATCTTCAACAGGCCAGGATCGACCTGAACATTGACAGTTCCACGGTATTATCACAACAAAAAACAGTTACGGGTTCCTACATTCTCCTTGCCAAAAAGCTGAACGCAGGGCATGAGATCACTTTCAACGTCGAGGACACCATCGTCCTTGCCCCTGAAATGAATATTGACTCATTGCGAAGCCGCACACTGAAATATAATAACCAGCTTATTCTCGCACGTCAGGGAGAGCAGCTTTCACAGTATGATCTTAATGCAGTAAGGGCGCTGCGATATCCGTCGCTGAATTTCAGCACAGGGTATAACCTCACACGCAATGAGTATCCCTGGGAAGCAGACTATTACAGCCAGGTAAAGGGAATGAACTGGGGATTAGGCCTTACGTGGAATATTTTTACGGGGTTCGAAACGCAGAGAAAGATATCGAATGCAAAGCTTGAAATTGAGAATAGCAAACTCGCATACCTGGATATTGAGAATGAGATACTTGGCGACCTTGACCTGCTTTACAATACTTACAGGAACAGTATCATTGTGACATGGTTTGAGACAGAGAGTGCCGAAGTAGCCCGCAATTCCCTTGAGATAGCCATGGAACGTTACCGCCTGGGCTCTTTATCAGGCCTCGAATTCAGGGAATACCAGAACAAGTATCTGGATGCCATCAACAGGAGGCTGAGCGCATTGTTTCAGGCAAAGGTATCCGAGATCGGATTGCGGTTACTCGCTGGCGAGCTTACCGAATAGCATCACGTTTCTTTCTTTTGTATGCTTTCACACCCTGGTAAGCCAGCCAGATGACAAAGAGTGCACCCACAGCATACATCACCCAGTCAAGGTATGGCAGGATATAATCTTTCATATCATAGGCAAAATATCCGATAAGAGAGAGGATGAGATTCCATATTCCGGCTCCCAGAAATGTATAGAACAGAAAGGTTCCGACTTTCATCCTCGCCAGGCCTGCAGGCAGTGAAATCAGCTGCCTGACAGCAGGCACGAGACGGCCAATGAAAGTCGATGATTTTCCATGTTTCACAAAATAACTCTCAGCCTTTTCAATGTTGGTTCGGTCAATCAGGAGAAAGTGCGCCCAGCGGGTATCGGCAAGGCGGTAAAGCAACGGTCTCCCGAGCCAGAGAGCAAAATAATAATTGAATATTGCTCCTGTCATCGCTCCGGATGTTGATGCCAGCATTACCCCGGCAAATGAAAGTGTCCCCTCCGCTGCCTTCCAGGCCGCAAACGGGACAACAATTTCGGAAGGAAAGGGGATGAATGAACTTTCTATTGCCATGAGCAGAAATATGGTCCAGTAATTAAGGTTGGCCATGTACCATTCAAAAACATTCTGAAAAATCTCCATGCTATGCTTGTTTGTTAAGTCGGCGCCAGATATAATATACCGGTATTCCTAAAATTACTATGACAAGTCCGGGCCAGGTGAATGTTGGTTTATATATTAAAAGTATGATCATTATTGTTACGGCCAGAAGAACATAAATGGCCGGGATAAAAGGATACCCGAAGGCTTTGTACGGTCTCTCCGCATCAGGCCGTTTGATACGCAGGACAAATATCGCCACGATTGTCAGCACATAAAAGATAAGCACTGCAAAAACTACATAATCAAGCAGTTGTGAATATGAACCCGAAAGACAAAGCACTGATGCCCAGATGAACTGTACCCACAGTCCTGAACCCGGTACAGCTTTCCTGTTCAGTTCACCAACTTTTCTGAAGAACAGCCTGTCGGCTGCCATTGCGTAATATACACGGGCTCCGGACAATATAAGGCCATTATTGCATCCGAAGGTGGAAATGACTATCAGAACTGCCATTATCAGGGCGGCATAATCACCGAAAATGGAAGAAATTACAGCTGTCCCAAGGCGGTCATTGGTGGCAAATGCCATCCCCCTTTCAATTACGTCAGTGCCTCCAGGCAGACCGCGCAGAGGCAATACCTTAATATAGACGATATTGGAAAGGAAAAACAGGATGAATGCAATCAGGGTACCCCAGAAGAGGCTGCGTGGTAAAGTGCGTCGCGGATCCACAACCTCACCTGATGCAAATGTGATGTTTGTCCAGGCATCACAGGTGAACAGCGAACCCACCATAGCCATACCCAGGGCTACAACTATCATCCCGCCGGTAACGGGAGTAACAATCCCCGTTGCTTTTTCGAGAGATGCTGCCTGCCAGAAATAATCTGAGTTAGCCCTGAGTCCCTCTGCGCCTGCAAAGAAAAAGCCCGCAATGAGCAGAAGAATCAGTATTATGACTTTTATGAAAGTAAATGTATTCTGTACATACTTTCCTGTTTTTATCCCCCGTGAATTTATCCATGTCAGCAACGCCAGTGAGCCAATGGCAATTAAATGAACCGAAGAGATCCTGACCGGGCCCAGCTTAAGGAGTATGTTGGTTTCACTGATCCATGGTATGATTACGCCGAAGAACTTGCCGAAAGCCATGGCCACGGCAGCAATGGTACCTGTCTGTATAACGAGGAACAGGGTCCATCCGTACAGAAAGCCAACAAGAGGATTATATGCTTCACGAAGGTAAACGTAGGTCCCTCCGGCTTTAGGCATCATGGAGGCAAGCTCGCCGAAGCTGAGCGCAGCCATTATTGTCATGAAGCCGGTGATGAGCCACGCTACCAGCAGCCATCCCGGCGAACCAAGGGTGCGTGACATATCGGCGCTGACAATGAAAATGCCCGAGCCGATCATTGATCCGATTATGATAGCAGAAGAGTCAACCAGGTTCAGGCTTTTCTTAAACGCCGGTTGGGCAACTTGTGACATAAACGTTATCCGTTGTCAGTTATTTGTTATCGGTCCACTAAAAACTGCTTACCCTGCAATCTGGCTCCTTCGCCATCCCGGCACAAACCTGTCGGGGCTTTACGCCCGGCCCTCAATTGCCTACTGCTGCCTGCCCCAAGCCCTCCCGCCTTGCGGGACTGCCTCTCTTCGTTCGCCAGCATGCCCCTTGCTCCTCGCCGTCAGGCGTCAATATTAGCATACTTAGCATGCTTCTCTATGAACTCTCTCCTCGGCGGCACTTCGTCGCCCATAAGCATTGAGAAGATATGATCAGCTTCTGCGGCGCTGTCGATGTTCACCTGACGCAGTGTTCGGGTCTCAGGATTCATCGTAGTGGACCACAGCTGCTCGGCATTCATCTCTCCGAGACCTTTGTAACGCTGAACGCCCACACTCGAATCCTTACCCTGCCCCATTTCCTTTACGGCTGCCTCACGCTCCTCCTCGGTCCAGCAGTATTTCTCGAGCTTGCCTTTCTTCACAAGGTAAAGCGGCGGAGTGGCTACATAAATATGGCCGTTCTCAATGAGCTCATGCATATACCTGAAGAAGAAGGTCAGAATAAGTGTTGTGATATGTGATCCGTCTACGTCAGCATCGGTCATAATAATAACCTTGGCATACCTTAGTCCCTTGGTGTTCAGTGCTTTGCTGTCGTCCTCAGTGCCTATGTTCACTCCCAGGGCTGTGAAGATATTTTTGATCTCCTCATTATCGAAGATCTTATGCTGCATTGCTTTCTCGACATTGAGTATCTTACCTCTGAGAGGCAGGATGGCCTGGAAGCGGCGGTCGCGGCCCTGTTTGGCTGTTCCACCTGCCGAGTCGCCCTCAACGAGGAATATCTCGGATATAGCGGGGTCACGGTCGGCACAGTCTGCCAGCTTGCCCGGCAGTCCTGACCCTGAGAGAACATTTTTACGCTGAACCAGTTCACGCGCTTTGCGGGCTGCGTGACGGGCCGTGGCTGCAAGGATAACCTTCTGCACAATCGACCTTGCATCCTTGGGATTCTCCTCAAGATAATTGGAAAGAGCGGTGCTGACAGCTATGTCAACAGAGCCCATCACCTCTGAGTTGCCAAGCTTGGTCTTTGTCTGTCCCTCAAACTGGGGCTCGGCTACCTTGACGGAAATGACAGATGTCAGTCCCTCACGGAAATCGTCACCGTTGATGTCAAACTTAAGCTTGGATGTCATACCGGAATCTTCTGCGTACTTTTTCAGCGTGCGTGTAAGACCCCTCCGGAAACCTGCAAGGTGGGTTCCTCCTTCAATGGTGTTGATGTTGTTGACATAAGAATGCACGTTTTCGGAAAACGAGGTGTTATACTCAAGGGCAATCTCAACCGGAGTATCCCCTTTATCATAATCGATATATATGATTTTGTCGATCAGTCTCTCACGGTTAACATCAAGATATTCGACAAACTCCTGAAGACCCCTTTCGGATAAGAAACTCTCAGTTGCAGGGTGCGATCCGTTGCCGTTCTCAACAATTTCACGCTTGTCGGTGAGGGTCAGGAGGATATTTTTGTTGAGGAAAGCCAGTTCCCGCAGACGGGCAGCAAGGATTTCGAACTTGAATTCAATTACCTGGAAGATAGTGTTGTCAGGCATGAAGGTGGTGATTGTACCTGACCCGTCTGAATCCCCCACTAGTGTAACCGGGGTAACAGGCTTGCCCCGTTCGTAGGTCTGTGACCATTTCTTCCCCTGTCTCATGACTTCAACGGTAAGCGTTGAAGAGAGTGCGTTTACGCAGGACACCCCCACACCGTGGAGTCCGCCTGAGACCTTGTAAGAGTCTTTGTCAAATTTACCGCCGGCATGCAGGACAGTCATAACGACCTCCAGTGCCGATTTCTTCTCCTTCTCTATTATGTCAACGGGTATTCCACGGCCATTATCGATGACAGTGATCGAATTATCTTCGTTGATGGTTACATCGATCTGTGTGCAGAAGCCAGCGAGCGCTTCATCGATTGAGTTATCAATAACCTCATAAACAAGATGATGCAGTCCTCTGACACCAATATCGCCAATATACATTGCAGGTCTCTTTCTAACAGCCTCAAGGCCTTCAAGCACCTGAATACTGTCGGCTGAATAATCATCCTGTTCCTTACTCCTCTTCCTCAGTTCCTCATTACTCATTTCAGAAAAATTTTAATTGAAAAAAATTACTGTTAAACAGTTGAAAATATGTCATTTATTATATCGTACAAAGGTAGTAAAAAGTACTGATTTTACCTTAAAAAAGGTAACAATCTGATCAAAGAGATATGAACAATTTAAAATGTTTACCGACAATTTACATGCTGTAGGTGAACCCCCCCAGAATCATGAAGTTACGGGCAGGGTAATAGTTCCATTCGTAATATCGGTTATATGAAATATTGTTGCACTTCAGCCAGAACGACAGCACCGGGGTGTACCTGTATTCAACCCCCAGGTTCAGATTAGGATGCACATTGAATTTAACTGTATTCCCAGGTGCGGCAATTTTCGCAAACCGCTGTCCGATGAGTGAGAATGTGGCTGATGCCACAATCTTGTTCCTGAGATTGTAATCTGCCTTGACAGATCCGTCCCAGTCAGGCTTATGCCAGGCATGTTCCTGAGCAGAAAGATTATATCCGTAATAATTACCCAGCAGTGAAAAGGTCAACTGTTGATTTACCGGAAATGCTGTTTCTCCGTGCACCTTTAAAAGGTGACCGTCGTCATAGACAGGCACAAAATAATTTCCAACTCCGATGGTATCATTCATAAACAACAGCAGATCCTTGAACAGCGTATAACTCACATCGAGTGCATATGTAGCAGCAACATTCATGCTGCCTGACAGTCCTGCGGTGATCCTTAGCTGATTGTCAGTATTGCGCAGTGTAAAGAGCGTGTCACCTGGCATCAGCCACGGATTGACGTATGCAGCGTTCTGAGCCTGGTTGTTTTCAAGCGAACCGTCGATGGCTGCGGTAATCCTCAGGAAATTTGGTATCACCCTGAATGTGAATGACACATCGGGATAGAAGTAAGTATATACTTTCGTGACTCCACTGCTGAGGGGATCCTGATTTTCCTTGATATCAAAATAAGCCTTAAGGCCAAAACGGAACCTCCAGTCTTCAGTGCCCTTGGTGATATACGGTGCCAGCGAGAAAAGATTTCTCGACTTGGTATCAATGACCTTTGAGAAAAGCCACAGGTCATAATCGACAGTGGCAGCCCCGTAAAATCCGAACATATTCATACCGGCTTTCATTGTCAGGCCTGGATTATTCTGAGTACCGTTGTCGGCACGGTTGAAGAGGTTATACCTGAGCGTGGCATCCCAGTTGAGGTCGTTCGAATCGGGCTCCATGGTAAAATACCTGGCTGTTGCCGAGACATCATAATATAATGACCTGATGTCATTTTTGTCCGGATGAAAGCCAGTTATTTCAGGATTATATCCGTAAGCAAACCTCGACATCTGTTTGAAGTCGATACCAGCATCCAGCCTGCTCCTGCTGTAAAACTTCCTGCCGTATAAAATTGCCTGGTTATCCATGAAGCCGGCATAGACAACATCTTTGTTTTCAAGTTCCATTTCACCCGCTGAGGCATAGCTCCTTGTAAAAAGCCCTATGGTGCCTTTCCTTGATCTGCCGTTTGACAGGCTTATCTCAAGAAACGGCGATATATACGTTCCAAATCCAAGGCTGACATAGCTTTTCCTGAGCTCCGGCAGCGGATCGGGGGAAAGAACAGCGGACTTTATGGTACTGACATTATATTCAGGAATAAATGTTCCCGGTGTGAAGTCATAAGAGAATGCCACATCCACTTTTGCCGTATCGGGGGCCGAGGGAAGCAAAGCCCTTTTGGTGGCTTCCTGCAGTGTCGGCTTATATGGATTGTAAAGTGTCACTGACCTTTTAATGGTATCTTCCTGTGTTTGACCGGTGGCTAACACAGACATGAGTAGTGCCGCAAGTGTGATATATGATTTTCTTTTCATCGCTTTGTCGTTGTTTCGCTGATCAGTTCTGTGTGGTGGCTGATGTAACTGCAGGTTTCTCCGCGTTAAGAGCGGTGAGGCGCGTGCGGGCTTCATCAATGATCCCGTCATTCTTAATGGTGTAGTAGTCAATAAGACTCTGAAGTGTCGCTTTGGCCTGGAAGGTGTCTCCATTTTTGACGGATATATCCGAAAGGAGCAGGAAGATCTTTCCCGTCCAGTAAGCATGCGGAGATCCCATGTCAATAAACTCGTTTACCTCCTTCTCCGCCCCTTTCACATCGCCGGCGAGCCACAGCAGCTCAGCAACATGGTACTTTGCCTCAGCTCCGTAAGCCGTCGCCACCTCAGTCCCTACCCTGCGGTAGTCATCAAGTGCATCTTCACTGTTGCCAAGATGCTGGTTGGCTTTGGCAGTCACGAAAGTTGCCTCGCGTGCCAGCTCTTCAGTTAACTTATCGGAACCAAGGACCATTTCGGCTGAAGCAATTATCTTTTCATCATTTTCAATCTTTACGGCTGAACGCATCATACCGAGATATGCATACATCCGGTTTTCCGGGTTGGAAGCCTCACGACTGAGATTTTCGTACAGTGAATATGAACGGCTGAAATCTGCCTTCCCGTAGGTAATTGAGGCAGCGCCGAGCAACGACTGTTCCATGAACTGGTTATTTCCTACGCTGACGACTTTCATGTAGAGGTCAAGGGCTTCATCGGTCTTACCAGCCTTGTTAAGGCAGTCGGCAAGGTAAAATCTGGCATTAGTTGCAAAGTTTCCTGACGGGAACTCCTTCAGGTAGTTTCTGAAAATCTCGTTGGACCTGTCGCAGTTTCCTTTTATATACTGGTTTTCTCCTGAAACATAAGTCATGGAATCACGTGTGGTGACGGCTATATCTCCGAAACCTTCCACATTCTTCATATATGCAAAATAAGCATCCACATCGTCCATCTCAGTGTAAGCATTCCGCAGTCCGTTGACGGCATTGCGGGCTTCCGGCGTGTTCCTGTAATTCTCAATCACCTTTTTGAACTGAGCCACAGCCTTTTCATTTTCTCCGGCATTGTAATATAGCAGGCCAAGCTGCACTATGGCCGGCGGAACGAACTGACTGCTGGTGTACCAGGCAATTATTTTCGTAAAATCAGCCTCACCGAGGGCAGGCTGGTCGAGGGTTACGTACGCTCTTCCCCGTTCGAACAATGCGTTGGGCACATAAGCCGACTTCGGATATTTCTCAATGAGAGAAGAAAGGGTGCTGACCTTATCAGCATTGTTATTGCTCAGCCCAAGGGTAAAACCCTTCTGGAACATCGCGTAGTCTGCGTCAAGCCTGGCGTAGTCGATGACTTTGTCATAGTATTTTATGGCGTTGGCATAATCTGCCTTTATATAAAAGCAGTCTCCAATGCGGTTGCGTGCATCGGCAGCTATATCTGAGCGTGTCTCCTCGTTGACCTCGTCATTGAAGGAGAGGAAGAGGGGCAATGCCTGTGCATATTCACCGTCGTTGAAATGCACGTAACCCAGATTGTAGTTGATAAGTTCGTACTCCGGCAGTGAAGATGCTCCGGGCATCTGCCCGAAAGTTTCCCAGTTGTTGCGGGCTGCTTCAGAATTCCCCAGACGATAGTTAGACTCTCCTTTCCAATAAAGTGACTGGGACCTGACTGTGGCATCCATCTCTTTATATTTCAACGATTTATCGAACATGGCCACAGCGTCAGAATATTTTTTATTGCGAAACAATTCTATAGCCCTGTAGTATGCCACTCTCTGATAGGCTTCCTTAAGTCTGGCATCCTTAATCGTAATTTTGTCAAGTGAGTTCAGTGCTGCCTGGTAATTCTTCAGCCGCATATAAGCTGATACCAGGTAATTGTAAGCTTCAGTGGTATGATCGGAGGAGGGATAAGTCTCGATATAACTGTGAAGAGCTTCTATTGCTTCGCCAAACGGCGAATAAGAGTTCTCATATGCCAGCTTGGCAAAACTAAAAAGGGCCTCCTCCTGTATTGACGGGTCGTAGTTCATTCCTGAGGCGGCTGAGAAAGCAAGCTGGGCTCTTTTCTTGTCCCCGCTCTTCAGGTAGCATGAGCCTAACATATAATATGCGTTCTGTGTCAGTATGTCGCTCTTGCCCACCACCTCAGTGAACATGTCGGTTGCTTTGGCAAATTCGCCCGTCTGATAATAGCTGTATGCCAGCTCGTACTTGTCATTCCTGTCGCTGAGCTTTGTGTTTTTAATGAATTTCTCCAGCCATGGAACTGCCTCGCTGTAGTTTCCCTTCTGAAAGTGGGCATCGCCGATAAAACGGTAAAGTTCAATTTCGCGGGTCTTTCCTGCCTGATCAATCAGTGACGGGGCCATGGCAAGTATGCCATCGTAGTTCTTGTCGAGATAATAAATCTGAACGATGTAGAATGGCACCACACCTCCGAAGGTCTCATCTCCCATGAGACGCTCAAAGCCTTCGAGGGCAGTACTGTAAAAGCCGTTTTCATAAGCAATGCATGCGTGATAGTATATTGCCGGAGAAGTATAATCAGTGTTGGCATTAATGAGCTCCGAGAACAGCATTGTTGCTTTCTTTTTGTCTCCCTTCATATAATGGGAATATCCCAGCTTGAAAAGGTATTCAGGCAAAAGCTTGTCTGACAGCCGGAGACGGTCGGTCTTTTCGAACCATTCAATGGCACAGTAATAATTACGTTGCTGATAGCAGTAAAGGGCAGACTCGAACCTGGCCTGGTTCAGCATCGGGCTCTCACTGTTCGTGTTTATAAAGTTCTCCATCCTGTACTCAGCATCGGGACTCAGAAGGCGCATGGCTGAAAGTGCAGCAAAATACTCTGCATCAGCTCTTTGCTGCTTATTGCCGGTTTTTTCAGATGCCAGCCATTTATCGAACAGCTCAATGGCTGCAGCATACTTTGCCTTGCCATACATCTCGTATCCATTGTTCAGCAGAGAGTTAAGCTCTTCTCCCGAAAAGGAAGACTGCCCTTTCACTGCCACACCGGCAGTGAGGGCTGCTATAACAATGATCATCAATATCTTTCTGTTCATAACTTTCTCTTTTCTTAAGCATTCGTTAATACAAAAAACACCTGCAGTAGACATCTTGCGGGTAATTATCTTATTAACAGTATTTTGCACGGATTTTTCAGTGCAAATTCATCCGCAGCAAAAATACAATTATAAAACACCCGAAAAATCTCTTTATTGGTCATTTTATCAACATCACTGCCGCTGATTGTTAATTCTTTTTTATTTTGCGTGAAAAGTGATACTGATGGAAGAGGCTGCCCCGCTGAATAAGATAATAGAACTGAAGAGCTGTACAATAATGCAGCAGGATCACCTCGTTCTGTCTGATGTCAACCTGCAGGTAGACAGAGGAGAATTTCTCTATCTTGTAGGCAGGGTTGGCAGCGGCAAGACCTCGCTCATACGCACCCTGAATGCACAGCTGCCTCTTGCCGACGGTGAAGGATGGGTGGCAGGCTTTGACCTTAAAAGACTTAAGAAACGGGAAGTACCCCTACTGAGACGCAAGCTTGGGATAGTATTTCAGGATTTTCAGCTTTTAACTGACCGGTCTGTGCATGATAATCTTGAGTTTGCACTCAGGGCAACAGGATGGACAAACAAAGTTGCCACAGCAGACCGCATCAGGGAGGTACTTGAAAAGGTCGGATTGCAGAACAAGGGGTTTAAGATGCCGCATCAGCTTTCAGGAGGTGAGCAGCAGAGGGTTGTCATTGCCCGTGCCCTGCTGAATGACCCGGAGATAATACTCGCCGATGAGCCTACCGGCAACCTCGACCCCGAGACATCAGAGGATATTCACCGTCTTCTGCGCGGTATCAGTGATAACGGCAGAGCCGTTGTAATGTCAACACATAAATACTCACTGGTGAAAAAATTTCCTGCCAGAACCATGAGGTGCGAGAACGGTAAGATGGTTGAGACAGGCGGTTCTGATGAAGTGATTGAACTGCTGTTCTGATTATTTGAACAGCCTGGCAGGCCAGGGAAGCATATTGCTGTACAGACGGTAGTAAGTATTGTTGGTTCCTCCAAATGATTTCATGAAGATTGCTATTGAAGGTACGGAAGATCCGGCAAAATCGATTGTTTTGCCTGTTCCGGCATTCGTCTTAATTATGTGGTCAATGACGTGGTACGAAGTCCGGAGCTCGCGGCTCTTCCTGCTGCCCGCAGTAAAGAGCAGTGTAATACGGTTACCGGTCTCAATCATAAAGATTCCCCACAGCAGCTTTCCCTTTGGTGATCTGACACCGAGAAGCTTCCCCTTCCCTGTGCCGGTACAATGATCCATTAGACTGTGCAACCGCCTGTAGCTGGCATCCCTGATGACACCCGCCCTTTTCCCTATATTGTTCCTGAACAGGGCAATGACTTCGTGAGGGGTGACATTGTCAACAATTTCCTGCGGATAGCGACGGGCAATATTGATATTTCTTCTGCAGTCCGACATATAACCGACCCATACGTTCTCATATGAACCGTCAAGCTTAAGTTCATAGTTGGAGCGCGGGGTAATACGGTATCTTTCGATCTTGATTTCCTGGGCGATATTCAGATCCACCAACCGGTAGGCTTCAGGAATAAAAGAAATGAATTCTTTCGCTTTCCTGTCTGCATCACCGTCAGGGGTGAATGCTCCAAGCTGCTGGAGAAACAGAGGAGTTGCAATATAATTGAATCCATACTTGCGGAACCGCGGTAGCGGGAAGACTGAGGCATAATCGTCATCAACAAGCGCATCCCACCCCGGGGCCATGATATCAAGGTACCATGTCCAGGGGTAAGGTTTCACCCCGGGTATCTCCGCCAGGCAGTTATCCCACCTGGTGCGGTCTATCTCCTCATTTTTCAGGTAAGTGATCATGGCTTCTGCAGAGCCAGCATTTCCTCAAACACCGCTTTCCATCCCTCCCATCCGTTCATTCCGGCGAGTGAAGTATTATGCCAAACAGAGACGAAATGGCCTCCGGCATTTCGGGTCGCTTCTATTAAAGTCCTGATGACTTTTATCGCGGCTTCGGGTGTCAGGTGCATGTATTGTCTAAGTGTTCCGTCCATTAACTGGAAGGGCACGACGGTCAGACCGGTGATCTTTTCACGGGAGAGGTCATAGAACAAAAAGGGACGCGCAATTCCTGCCCTGAAGCCGGGTTCATCGACAAAACCCATAGTGTAGTCATTCCTGATCCCTATTTCCTCATAGGCCTGATAAGTATGAGGAGTATTGAGCAAGAGCCAGTGCTGCCTTGCATTTTCAGGGTAATGGCCGGTTATATGTTTGTAACGGTCAGCCTCCATCTTCAGTACCTTCGGCCTGCCCGCAGAGCGGT
This sequence comes from uncultured Bacteroidales bacterium, assembly GCA_963743775.1. GTDB lineage: Bacteria > Bacteroidota > Bacteroidia > Bacteroidales > VadinHA17 > SR-FBR-E99. The sequence continues at coordinate 80,229 of CAVURA010000002.1, read as the reverse complement.
ACGAAGGGTGAAGTCCGCTTCCTGTCATACTGTCGTACTTCCTTATTACCGATGCATATTCATGGTCTTTGTAGTGCGGGTTATGATCATATGGGCCCTGGTCACCGGTCGGAAAAAAGTAAAGTGATTTGCAACCGTGATTCTTCACCTGCTCATCGATATAGCTGAATGTGTCATAAGGATCATCCTTCTGCCCGGCCATGGTCCGGATACGGTCCGCCGGTTTAGCTCCGGTACCGGTTATGCCTTTTACGAGACCTCCCATACTGCGGAGGAAACCCCTGCTTTTGTAGGCAAACGGCTGATCGACATCGACTGTCAGAAGAGAGCTGAAGTCATTATGCCTGATTGTGATCACCGGGTAGTGCTTTACAAGGATTCCGGCAAGGTATCTTGCCCATATATCCACAACCGGCATCTGCAGGAAACCTCCCCGGTAAGCAAGCGATTGCGACCCGGGAAACCTTCCGTGAACATCATTGGTGAAGGGCAGATATTCCTCGTATCTTGAAAGCATATAAAATGCGGCAGAGAATATATCAAAGGGGAAAGAGCCCTCATCTGAGGCAAATAATACCGGCATATCCCCGACATGCTTTACCTCAGGCACCAATGCTGTCACCCCTGTAGCTGATAGCAGTCCTGAAGGCCGGATCACGAACTGATCTTTTACCTTTTCGTCCGAATAAAAGATGGAAGGATTGTTACCGATTTTTCTCCTGTCGTCGGTGATCTCATAATCAATTCCAAGGACGGATGAGAAAATCACTCCGGCAACATACTCAAGCCTCGGAGTAACGTTGGGCGAATATATCCTGAGCTTTCTTGTTCCCATATCCGCAAATTTATGAAATCGGCGTGTAAGCACCTCCGCCTGATAACCTTATTTATTAACACAAATTTATAACAACCCAAATTTTACTATTTTTGTCAACTGAAAACTTAAATTTTCATTACTAAACAAAATTATATCATGGGTAAAGGTGATCAGAAATCAAAGAGAGGCAAAATTATAAGAGGCACCTATGGCGTCCGCCGGAAGAAAAAGGTAAAGAAGGCCGAAATTGTACCGGCTCCTAAAGTTAAAGTTAAAGCTCCGGTTGTGGCTTCGGCACCTGTCCAGGTACCGGCTCCTAAAGTTAAGGTCAAGGCACCTGTAGTGGCTGAAGTTCCTGTACAGGCACCGGCACCGGAAGTAACAACCGCTGTTGTCAAGGCTCCTGCAAAGACAACCAAACCGAAGGCCCCGGCTAAACCGGTAACTGAGAAGGTTGAAAAGGTTGAGAAGGCTGAGAAGGTTGAGAAGGTTGAGAAGGCCGTAAAAAAAGTTGAAAAGGCAGTGAAACCGGCTGAAAAGGCAGTGAAACCTGTTGAAAAGACCGAAAAACCGGCTGCAAAAGCCACAAAGCCTGCAGCAAAGCCAGCCAAAGCAGCTGAAAAGGTAGTAAAACCAGCTGAAAAGGCGGCCAAGCCTGCTGCGACTGCAAAGAAACCTGCAGCTAAGAAGAAATAGTAGTTCTGCTCACGATTTAACGATCAGGTCACTGTACACGGCCGGATCAACAGCAGCTTCAATTATCACACTCCTGTCAGAGAGCAACGCCCTGCTGACGGCTTTTTTCATGCTTTTGAGGTCAGATGCATTAATCACCTCTGCTCCCATGAATGTATCGGAACCGAAAAGTGATCCTGCGTACAGTTTTGTCCCGTAAGGTTCGATATTCTTCCATGACTCCTTTATTCTGATGAGGTTAAGCTCGCCGTCGGACAAAACAACTACAATTATTTTCAGCCCTTGCCTGCGGGCGGTCATCATCTCGCCAGCATTCATCATAATGCCGCCATCGCCGGTAATACACACGACCGGTCTTGTCCGGTTTAAAGGTGCCTTTTCTCCACGGTTTACTAGTGATGCAGCAATGGCCGCAGGAAGGCCGAAGCCCATCGATGACCAGCCGTTGGTCATGATTAGCCTGCCTGAATCTGTCACATCCCACATCTGACCAATCAGGTGAAGATGCGATCCGACATCCGCAGTTATAACCGTTTCCTCAGGCAGCATCTGCTGAAGTACAGATAGTACGGTTGCAGGTGTGAACCCCTTAACGGCAGAATTTAATTCCCTGGCGATATTCTCTCTTGCTTCGCCAGCCAGGGAGACCATGAACAGTGAGCTGCGCAGCGGTTCCAGTATTTTAAACCAACTTTCAGGGCCGGTTACGACCTGCATCGCTCCTGCCGGTAAAACATCAGCTTCCACGGTATCCAGATGAACCAGTGGTACGCGATGCAGCCATGATTCATAATTATATTCTACCGGGTCATACCCGAGGCCAATAACCAGGTCCGCCTCCTGTGTCAGTTTCTTCAGCCTGTCGCTGAGAGCATGAAACAGCACTCCGGCATAGCAGGGATGCCCGGAAGGAATTATTCCTTTGGCCATAGGGGTGACGACAACAGGCACTTTACAGGTCTCAAGGAACTTTCTCAGTCCATCCCCGGCACCCTTACGCATAGCCGTCAGTCCTGCCGCTATTACAGGCCTGCGTGAGGAGGCAAGCAGAACCTTTACCCTGTCATCAATGTGATAATCAGGAGACTTGCCTGCAGCTTTGTCTGTCTTCAAGGGGCCGGCGTATCTGTTTTCTGCCAGGTCTGAGGGTAATCCGATATGTACCGGCCCGGGATATTCACTGTTGGCAATCTCCAGACTCTCATCGATTACGTCTGAAACATTTCCGGCAGATAACCTGAAGGTAGCTTTTGTGACAGGCTTGAAAAAAGCTTGATGGTCGATGTTCATCTGTGCGGTACGCCCGATCCATGCATCGGGCATCTCGGAGGTAAGGGCGAGGACAGGTGACCGGTCGAGCAAGGCTCCTCCCACACCTGTTGAGAGATTGGTGGCGCCGGGGCCGAAGGTGGCATGGCAGACACCAGTCACTCCCGTCAGCCTCGCCGTGACATCCGCCATTACAGCAGCGGAAGCTTCGTGAGAAGTAAGGATAAAATCAATGCCTTCTTTCCGGAAGGCCTCAAGATAGGGGATCGAAGGACCTCCCGGTATACCAAAGAATCTGGTTACACCGTGATCCCTGAGTTTGCGGGCCAGGTACTCCGCTATTGTCGTCATTTTTGAAATTCTGTTCGCATTCTGCCGGACAAATTTAAAAATTGCAGTTACAAATCGGAAATAACCCGGGAACATAATACAATTGTAAAGATGCATGATGATTTTCCTTTTTTAATATCTCCCGGGTGTGAAACCTCCCGACCGGAATAATGAGAAATAAAAAAAACGATATTTGCAGTCTTAATAAGGAAAGATGACTGATCGCCGATTGAATACAATTACCTGGGCAATTATTACATGCCTGCTTTGGTCAACTGCCTATCCCTTTATCAAAATCGGCCTTCAGTATTCAACACCGTTGCACTTTGCCGGTTCACGCTTTATCATTGCCGGCCTCATGATTCTGCCGTTTACACTCAGGCCTGGTGATTATATCAGGATGGTGAAGGCAAATCTCAGGCTTGTGATCTGGGTGACTGTCCTTCAGACCCTCATCAACTATACCCTGTTCTATATCGGTATGGAGAAGGTACCGGGAGCCATCGGCGCAGTGATAGTCGGCTCACAGCCTTTTGTGACAGCTATCGTTTCAAGGATCATGATCAGGGATGAGCGGTTCACGCGGGCAAAGGTGGTGACCATTATCCTGGGACTGGCAGGTATTGTGCTGGTCAGTGCCGGACGGCAGGAATTCAATTTTGGCGGACCGGCGGAACTTATCGGTACAGCTTTGATCTTCATTGCCAATATCTCCACTGCAACCAGTAACGTCCTTATTTCCAGGAACGGCAAAAACATGAATCCGCTTGTACTGAGTTCATTCTCACTGCTTTTTGGCGGACTCATTATCTTTCTGTTTTCATTCCTGGTTGAGGATGTTCCGTCAAAATCAAACTTTCCGCTCAGTTACTGGCTGGTTCTGGTATGGCTGGCATTCATGTCAGCGTTCTCCTTTTCAAGATGGTATGTGCTGCTGAAACGGCCTGAAGTAAAAGTATCTGATCTGAACCTGTGGAAATTTATCATCCCCGTCTTCGGAGCCATCCTGAGCTGGATAATCGTTCCAGGGGAGCATCCTGACTGGGTCACAATTGTTGGTATGATAATCATTTCTCTCTCACTGATATATTTCTTTGGCATTACAGGCAGGAAGGAAAGAAAGGTAGAAGAAGTTCCCGCAGGGCCAATGGCAAAATAGCCATACCTTTATTAAAACAAAGCCTGCAAAGCTTACATGCGTTAAAAAGAATCCTGCCCGGAGCCGGTGACTGCCTGCCGGAATGATAGTTTTGTTGTACAAAAAATACTCATTGATAGCGATAAAAAAGCTGCCTCCGGGTAATCCGGAGTTAAAAATATTGGCGTAAGTTTGATTGGAATTTGAATGTTACCCTGGCATCAGGCAATACGATAAATTAATGTTCAGTAATTATTGCCCTATACTGTTATGAATATGCGGCATCCAGCAATATTAATCGGGATGTTCCTTATCCCGATGGTCGTTGTGCTGATACCCATAGTCATCGGCCAGTTATATGGCATTCGCCGTAAAAAGAAACAGGTTAATATGGAGCCTGGCTCAGTCGGCACTGTCGTCGGAACAGCATTTGCTCTTCTGGCTTTCATGCTTGCTTTTACATTCCAGATTGTCTCCAATCGATATGACAAGAGGAAGGAACTGCTGCTGGAAGAGGTTACAAACATCAGAACCACGTATCTGCGGTCAGGATTATTACCGGAACCATTCCGTTCCGAAAACAAGAAACTGCTTATTGAATATATAGATCTTCGCGCCGAGCTTGCCACGGATATAACAAAAGCCAACAGTGCCATGGCCCGTTCCCGGGAGATACTTGACAGCCTCTGGGATTGCGCTGAAACGCTGGCTGCACAGGACCGCAGTTCAGAAGTTTATGCACTCTTCACTCAATCAGTGAATGACCTTGTTGATAATTATAACCAGCGGGTAACGATGACCTATGAGTATCGCATACCTGCTGTAGTGATTTGGGCTTTATTGATTATAGCGTTTTTTTCAATGCTTACCCTCGGTTATCATTTCGGGACCTCGGGAAAAGGAAGCTACAGGATGAACATTTTGATTTCTATTATTTTTGCAGTGGTTATGTTTTTAATTTTCGCCCTTGATCGTCCTGAAACCGGGTTGGCTAGGCTCAGTCAGAAGCCTGTTATCACACTGCATCGTCAATTGCATGAGGAATAATTCAACTGCAGTAATTTAAAGCATAACTGATCAATATTCATATAAATCAATTCATAATAAAACTTAATACAAAAAGAGATGAAACCGAATTTTTTATTTAAAACATTTAACCGGCTCCTTTTTATGGGTATTGTTATGGCATTTGTTAATACAGCATTTGCCCAGACGACACCAACAGTACCAGATACCTCAAAAATGGCGTATAACCAGATGTCTCAGGGACTGAAATTATATGTCTATCCTGCCAAAGGGCAGAGTCAGCAACAGCAGAAGGAAGATGAATTTGAATGCTATAAGTGGGCGATGGAACAGTCTGGGGTCGATCCGCTGAACCTTCCAAAAGTGGAAGCCGCTCCAGCTCAGTCAGGCCCTACCGGTGGGGCGGTCAGAGGTGCTGCAAAGGGTGCAGCTGCAGGCGCCGCTATCGGAGCTATTACAGGTGATGCGGGCGAGGGAGCTGCCGTAGGAGCTGCTGCAGGTGCCATGGCTGGAAGAAGAGCTGGAAAACAGGCTCAGGCTCAGCAAAACCAGCAGGCACAGGCTAACGCTGCAGCTACTGAACAGGCAATTAAGGACAGTTTCGCAAAAGCATTCTCTGTCTGCCTCGAAGGAAAAGGATACACTATTAAATAACCACAACTTAAAATAATTCGCATAATGAAAAAGCTCATCTTTTTAACGGCTTTAATTATCAGCCTGTTGTCATGCTCTTCTCCTGATGCTAAAAAGGAAAGTGCAAACCTTGCTGTTGCCCAAAAGTATATGGAGGCTGTAGAAAACATGGATGCCGTAACAATGGATTCACTTCTTGCGGACAATTACGTGGGATATGGTCCTTCTGTAGGTGATTCCGTTAACAAAGAAGTTGCTGTCTGGAACTTTAAATATAATTCGGAGAACCTGTATGAATCTTTTGAATATACCCGTCATAAGGAAATAGCTGTGACTGTAAAGGAGGGTGACGCTCTTGGCGACTGGGTTCTGAACTGGGCTTACCTCACTATCAAATACAAAGACGGAAGGGGCCCGATAAACCTATGGGTGAACGTAGTTTACCGAATCGAAAACGGTAAAATTGTACATAGCAGGACTTTTTACAATGAAGCCGATGCTCTTCGCCAGCTGGGCTTCACCTTTCAGCCTCCGGAGTATGTTCAATAATGCCGGGTACCGGAAAAAAATCTGACATCATGAAAACAAAGCTATTGTTTGTTCTGATATTGTCTGCTTTGATTACCACTCCTGGCTTCTCGCAGGAGAAGACAAAAAAAGAGCTGAAAGCAGAGCGGAAGATTGAAAAACAGAAACAAACTGAAGTTATCGTCAACTCAAAGGAATTCCTCTTTACGGCCAGGACAGCCATGCCTCAGGGAGGCCGGTCAATTGATCTTACTACCAACCCGGGTTCGGTGAAGTTTCATCCTGACATGATTAAAAGCGACATGCCATACTTCGGCACGGTAACAGGCGCTGCCGCTTATGGCGGCCGTGACGGAGGAATGAAATTTGAGGGAAAGCCTGAGGATTATACCGTAACTGCACAAAAGAAAGGCTACCAGGTCAACGCAGTGGTCAAAGGTGAGAATGATACATACCGTCTGTCATTGTCAGTAAGCTCCGAAGGAAGCTCGTCATTGTCAATTACCAGCAACAACCGAAGCGTAATAACCTACAGCGGGGAAATTTCCCCTCCTGAAAAACCTTCAGAAAAATAAAAAAAGGGATCCGCAATCCGGATCCCTTTTTTTATGTGTTTACCCAGCCTCTTACTGGCCAAATACAAATCTGGCATTTAAACAGAGTTGCTCCCCACTGTAAGTTTTACCACTCCGGGGGCCAGTCCGACAGGTTCTTGAAAAACAGCATGTCCTTATAATGCGGTTTGGTTTTAGTTTCGATGGCCAGCATCTCATCAGCCGTCAGCGGCTTGAATTGCTGTGCTATGCGGATGTTTTCTTCAAGTTCTGCAATCTTATCGATGCCTATTATAATGGTGCTGACCGGAAGCGTCATGACATATTCCATTGCTTCCTTCATTGTGATAATTCCACCGTTGGAAAAAATACGGTCACGGGCAGGGATCTTCATTCCCACGATTCCCATTCCCTTGCTGACCGCATCAGGCAGGAACTTCTCAATAAACGGATCATAATGCTTGTCGGCTGCATTGATTGCCACCAACACATTGTCAAACGGAAATCTCTCAGCCAGGGCATTGAGCACGTCAGGCCCTTCATGGCCGGTAAGACCAATGAACCTGATTATCTTTTCATCACGTGCTTTGATCATTGCTTTCAGCACACCTCCTTCACCCGTGATCTTGTCCAGCGTTTCCAGTCTCCGGTAATCTTACATTGTGTATCTGCCAGAGATCAAGATGGTCAGTCTGTAGTTGCTTCAGCGATTTTTCAAGCAGACGCATTGATCCGTCATAGGTACGGTCATGGGTTTTTGATGCAAGAAAGACCTCATTACGTCTGTATTTCATCACCTTCCCGATATTACGCTCGCTCGTACCCATTGCGGCTTCCTTTAGCTACTTCGGGTGTAGCCCTTCCGTAAGCAGCAGCAGTATCAATGTAGTTAATCCCCAGGTCAATAGCTCTGTTGATAATCTCTGCCGCTATGTCTTCCCTGCCGGGTACCTCAACGGATGCCTGCCCGCCCAGGCTATAGATGCCAACCATGTGGCCGGTCTTCCCAAGCGGACGAAGGGGCAGTTTACCCTTCTTCAGGTCAAAAAGAGGCTCCCCGAATGCGTCAGCATATGGAGCAATACCTGCCAGCGCCGAAAGGGTGATCATCTTCTGCAGAAACTCGCGACGACTGTTAATGTTTTTTTGTGACATGGTTGTTTATTTAAAGTTAAACCATTTAAGTTATTTTAAGTTCATACATGAATCTCCAACGTCCTGATCATTTATCCGGCAGCAGGCTGTTATTCGGTCTTGATAGAGTCTGCCGGGTTCATTATTGCCGCCTGGTACGCTTTGAAACTGATGGTTATAAAAGTTATCAGTATTGTAAGTAAACCTGCAATTATTAAGAGAGGCACCCCGATCTTCGTCGGATAAACGTAATTCTCAAGCCAGTTACTCATAAAATAATAGGCAACAGGAATTGCAATAACGATTGCTATTGACGTCAGGATCAGAAAATCCCTGGAAATTAATCTCAGTATAACACCCTCGTTAGCTCCGAAGACTTTTCTGATGCCGATTTCCTTTGTGCGTTGCTCAACTGTGTAAGATGCCAGCCCAAAAAGGCCAAGACAGGCAATAATTATTGCCAGAACAGTAAAAAGAGTAAAGATCAGTCCCCGTTTCTCATCAGCCTCGAACTGCCTGCTGAACCGTTCAGAAAGGAATGTATAGACAAAGGGCTGGTCGGGGAACACCTCCTTCCAGGTGGACTCTATATAGTTCATCGTCTCCTCTACATTCTTGCCGCTGAGCTTTATGTAGACCACATTATTCAGGTGACGGGTAAACAGTAGCAGAGATTCAATCTCATTATACATCCCTGTCTGATGATAGTCTTTCATAACGCCAATTACCCTGGCCCTGATGGTATTCTCATCTCCCAGCTCAACTTTCTTTCCTATAGCCTCAGTCCATCCCATACGTTTTACGAAAGTCTCATTTACTACCACACCTGTGAGCGTATCCGAGGGCATATCTTCCTGAAATTCCCTTCCTTCCACCATTTTTATTCCAAGAGCTTCAATGAAGTCGTAGTCCACAACTGCGAAGTTGATGCCCCGTGAAGACATCCCCTGGTCAGTCTCAACATTGAAAAGCGTTTTTCCGGAACCCTCACCGACAGGTGTATTTGTTCCGCCAACGTATTTAATGTTCGGATTTTCTATGAGGGCAAGCTTCAGAACCGGATATTTTCTGGCCATCTGACCATTCAGCTGAAGACCCACCACATTCTCCTGGTCAAACCCCTGATCCATTGTCTTTAGATAATTCAGCTGCCTGAATACAACCAGGGTACAAATGATCATTATCACAGAGACCGTGAACTGTATCACAACCAGTATTTTTCGGAACAGACTGCCGGCAGAACCCTGTGTTATCTCTCCTTTAAGCACGGTAACAGGACTGAACCTCGAAAGGAAGAAGGCCGGGTAACTTCCCCCGATGATGCCTACCAGGAGAATGACGGCCAGGAGGCTCATTAGAACAACAGGACTGTATACTACATGCAGGTCAAATGACTTACCTGCAAGAAGGTTGAATTTAGGCATTAGGGCAGCAAGCAATACGATGCTAATAATCAGAGATATGATTGTAAAAATGATCGATTCGGATAGAAACTGTGCCACGAGAAGTCGCCTGCGTGATCCGACTACCTTTCTCAGTCCTACCTCGCGGGCACGCCTCGCTGATCTTGCTGTTGACAGATTCATATAATTCATGGCTGCAATAAGCACAAGGAACAATGCCACAATTGCGAAAATGTAGACATAAGTGATGCTTCCTGTTGGTACCGGCTCGCCGGCATTGGTTGAATAGAGATGAATACGTTTTATTGGTTCGAGTATGTATTCAATGGTTATATTTAGTGAGCCAAATAATGGTTCCATGTATGCAGCATACATACCCTGCATCTTTTTTTCAAAAGCACTGACATCCGTTCCTTCAGGGAAAAGCAGGTAGGTGAATACGCCAAAATTGGCCCAGGAACCGATCTGGGCCGGAAGGTTACTTCTGGATGCCAGCGCATCAAACCGGAAATGCGAATTGAAGGGCACGTCTTCTATTACACCGGTGACTTCAAAAGTATTGGTGCCGGTGGTAAGGGTCTTTCCAATCGGATCACTGCTGCCAAAATACCTGGTCGCAGCTGTCTCAGAAAGAATAATTTTACCTGGTTCACGAAGTGCCGATACCAGATCTCCGCTTACTAGCTTATATGTGAAAATGTCAAAAATAGTAGAATCGACATAGTAGAAATCCTCTTCATTGAATTCCTTGTCTTCAAACTTATACAGTGCGCGGGGCATATTTATAAACCTGACATATGACTCTACCTCAGGATAATCATTTGCGACCTGCGGTCCGAAGGGTATCTGTGCAACAATCCATGTGAACTGATCATCAGGTTCCGTGATTTTCGATGAGACCCTGTATATACGGTCAGCCTTCTCATGATAGCGGTCATAGCTTATCTCATCCGAGACGTAAATTATCAGGAACAGGGCGCTGGCAATACCAAGAGAAAGGCCCAGAATATTCAATATACTGTAACCCGGGTTCTTCAGAATGTGTCTGAATGCTGTAGTAATGAGATTCTTTATCATCTGGATCAATTTAGGCTAAATCTATAGAAAAGACGGCGAAAAATTCCTGATATTTCACAATTTGCAGTGCTATTAACATGATTTTAATCAAAAACGCAGATGTTCTTTGTAAAATAAATTTACATTGAATGTCTAATTATTAGACACAACTGATTGCTAGTTATTGTGTAATGTGTTGATTTATTTTCTTTTGCATAAATGGCATGCCAATTGGAATTAAACATGAAAAAACAGAAGATCAGAAATGAAAAGAGTGATCATAACAGTGTTCCTGCTGAGGATTGCATTATCACCCGGGCTGTTGGCGCAGGAGATTAGCTGGACTCTTGAAGATTGCGTAACCTATGCGATCGAGAACAACATTGAGCTTAAACGGCAAAAGCTCCAGACTGAAACAGCCGGGGTTAATCTCGTCAAGTCAAAGATGGATGTGCTGCCTTCACTTAATTTCGGTTCAGACGCCCAACTCGGCTTTGGAAGGTCAATCGACCCGGTGACCAACCTGATTACATTTGAGCAGAACTTCAGCAACTCTTACTATCTGAACTCCTCCATTGAGATCTTTAGCGGTTTTACAACTCTTAATACCATTTCTGCCAACAAGTTCATGATGAAGGCCGGACTGGAAATTGAGAAGATTGCCAAAAACCAGCTTATTCTTGACATAACCACCCAATACTTCCAGTCCCTTTATGCAAAAGGTGTGGAGAGGGCATCTAAGGTCCAGCATGATCTTTCCGAAAGACAGCTCTTCAGGATAACCAGAATGGTTGAAACAGGCAAGGAAGCAGTCTCAAAACAATATGAAATGCAGAGCCGGGCTTCAGCAGACAGACTTAATTATACAATTGCACAGAACAATACCAGTCAGGCCCTTACCACGCTGAAGCAGATGCTTCAGCTTGAAGCGGGTACTGTATTTGATATAATTCAGCCTGACCTGGATACCATAATGACCACTACCCCTGATTATGACACTGACAGTATCTTCAGCATCGCATCCAATATACTTCCGCGACTGAAAGCCATTGAATTTGAACTTGAAGCCTCAAAAAAACAGGTTTCGGCTGCAAAAGGGTCCTTCTCACCAAGCCTTGAGGTCGGAGGAACAGTATTTACAGGTTATTATCAAAGATTAACTGAAGGTACACCAACACAGGACTCATTCTCCGAGCAACTGAAAAACAACAACAGCCAGGCCTTATACCTTACTCTGGCAATCCCTATCTTTAATAATTACGTAAATGGAAGAAACGTTAAACTGGCAAAAATAAGAATGAATGACACTCAACTTAAGCTCGAACTGGAAAAAAACAATCTCTACTCCGAGGTTGAGAATGCCTGCCTCGATTTCAACAGGAGTGTTGATGAAAATGCAGCTGCTGTTGCCAACCTGGTATTCAACAAAAAATCATTTGCTGCGGTAGAGAAGAAATTTGAATCAGGACTGGTTGATGTTACAGATTATTCGGCCGCCCAGGTGACTCTTTTCAGAGCCGAGACAGAGGCGCTGAGGACCAAACTGCAGCTGATTTTCAGAAAACTCACCATAGATTTCATTACTACAGGTGATTATGAATACATTATAAATCAATAAACTCAAACATAAGTTATCATGGATACCCCTATTGAGACAATGGATAAACTTATTCCAAAAAAGAAGGGCCTGCAAAAGAAACATTTCTGGTATGCCGGTCTGGCTGCCGCGTTTATAACGCTCATGTATATGGCTTTTTTTGCTGACCGCACATCAACATATAAAGTTGAAAAAGACAAACTGATAATTGAATCAGTAACTGAAGAGCAATTCAATGATTATATAACGGTACCGGGGACAGTTGAGCCTATAAGTATCATTTTCCTTGATGCCCAGGAGGGTGGACGCGTTGAAGAGATACTCATTGAAGAGGGTTCAATGGTAAAGAAAGGTGATATAATACTGAGACTGTCAAATCCGGATCTCTATCTGAATATCCTCGACAGCGAAGCACAGCTTGCTGAAAAGGAGAACTTTCTGAGGAATACCCAGATAGCCATGGAGCAGGACAGATTACAGATAAAACGGGAGTTGCTCAATCTTAAATATGATATTGAGAGAAAGGAACGTAATTATTCTCAGAATGTCATCCTTATGAAAGACAGTCTCATTTCCAGGGAAGAGTTTACGAGATCAAAAGAGGATGTTGATATGGCCCGTCAGTCCAGGGACCTGTTTATTGAGCGCCAGAAACAGGACTCGATTTTCCGGTCAGTTCAGGTTGATAATATGATTAACAACCTTGAAAATATGCGAAGGAACCTGGCACTTGTAAGGCAGCGGGTGGAGAACCTGAATGTAAGGGCCACTGTTGACGGTCAGCTTGGATTACTGGTTCCGGAGATCGGGCAGTCAATATCCCGCGGGGCAAATATGGGCCAGATAAATGTATTAACATCATTCAAGGTCACAGCACAGATAGATGAACACTATATTGACCGCGTCAAAACACAGCTGACCGCCAAACTTGACAGGCAGGGAAGTGAATTTGACCTTGTTGTGAGAAGGGTCTACCCCGAAGTGCGCAGCGGGACGTTCGAAATTGATATGGTTTTTCAGGACAGCATTCCTGCAAATATCAGGACCGGACAGACATACTATATAAGCCTCCAACTGGGTCAGCCTAAAATATCGGTCCTTGTTCCGATAGGCGGCTTCTTCCAGGAAACCGGTGGTCAGTGGATATATGTCCTTGACCCCTCTGAAACCTTTGCTACCAAACGAAACATCTCAATAGGAAGAAAAAATCCAAAGTATTACGAAGTCCTTGAAGGTCTACAGCCCGGTGAAAAAGTAATTGTCTCAGGCTATGAGACTTTCGGGAAAAATGAAAAACTAGTTTTTAAGAAATCCAGATAACATTAAATAAAAAAGTCATGATCAACACAAATGAATTAACAAAGATCTTCAAAACTGAAGAAGTCGAGACAACGGCACTGAATAAAGTGAACCTGCATGTCAAAGAAGGTGAGTATGTAGCTGTAATGGGGCCTTCAGGATGTGGGAAATCAACCCTCCTGAACATTCTTGGATTACTTGATAATCCGACATCCGGAAGCTACATCTTTAACGGAACCGAGGTTGCCAGGCTTAAGGAACGTGACAGGACAATCTTCCGTAAAGGTAATATCGGTTTTGTTTTCCAGAGCTTTAACCTTATAGATGAGCTCAACGTCTATGAGAATGTTGAACTGCCTCTTATCTATCTGAAGATGAAGGCAGGAGACAGGAAGAAAAGGGTTGAAGATGTACTTGTCAGGATGAAGATAGATCACCGTGCAAAGCACTTTCCCCAACAGCTGTCCGGTGGGCAGCAGCAGAGGGTAGCCATAGCCCGGGCTGTTGTGGCAAATCCCAAGCTGATCCTTGCAGATGAACCGACAGGTAACCTTGACTCAAAAAACGGTATTGAGGTAATGAACCTGCTCACCGAACTTAACAAGGAAGGCACGACCATTATTATGGTTACCCACTCGGACCATGATGCAGGCTTCGCTCACAGGATAGTCAATCTGTTTGACGGACAGGTAGTATCGGAAAAACACGCATAATCAGGATAACTTTCCTGTAATGGGAAAAGAGGGGTCATATTACTGATCCCTCTTTTTCATTTCATGCAGCAGGTTAATTTCCGCGGTGTCTTTTAGTAAAGGCTTAACCGCTGAAAAATCTGGCTCAACAATGTTCAAGAATTGCCTCAGACTTTCGGTTAAAAGCATTATCAAACAGGGTCAACACTCTGTTATCAGTGCTATAAGCCTGTCAGTTGCGCTCAGTTGCAGTATACTGATCCTCCTATATGTTCAGTATGAATTCAGCTACGACAAATATCATGAACAGGCCGGCAGGATATACAGGATCATCACAAAGCAGGAAGGGCACAGTTACATGGGGTCAGACCGTTTTGCAGTGACCGCCGGTCCGCTGAAAGAGGCTATTGCCAATGAAGTACCGGAAATAAAATATTCTACAAAATGCAAAATTAATTCGCATAACCTCGAGTACAACGGATCACTGTTTAATGAGAATGGTTTCCTTTATACAGACACTGACTTTCTGAAGATTTTCTCCTTCCCCGTTATTGAAGGCAATCCCTTGGAAGAGCTGAAAGAGCCCTTCGCCCTTTTCCTTACCCGTGAGATGGCTTCAAAATACTTTGGAGACGACGAACCCGTCGGAAAAATCATTATAGCTGACAATAAATACTCCTTCACAGTGAGGGGAATTCTCGAAGATGTTCCGCCCAACTCCCACTTCGATTTTGATTTCCTGACCGGATTTGAGACCCTGTACAGTATGCGCGGCGGTAAAGCAAATGTTGAAAGTTGGGGTTCCAATAGCTACATAACCTATATTCTTCTGGCTGAAAATGCAGACCCGGAAACCGTTGGAATCAAACTGAATGATTTATATTCAAATTATACCAGTTCAAATCCTCCCTTGTTTAAAATGAATCTGGTTCCGGAACCTCTTAATAATATACACCTTGGCGGAAAAATAAACTTTGAACCCGGCAATAGCAGCGATATCAGGTATATATATCTGATAACTTCCATTGGACTGCTTATTATGCTGATAGCGTGCTTTAACTTTACGAATATGGCTACAGCTCGTGCCATCAACAGGGGAAAGGAAATAGGTATCTTAAAAGTTTCAGGAAGCACCAGAAATGAACTCATCTTCCAGTTTCTTATTGAGTCTGTCTTGCTCTCTCTGGGAGGTCTTATTCTTGGATTGATAATTGTATGGGTTTTACTACCGGTTTTCAGCGACTTCACAGACAGACCTTTAAATTTCAGAATGATCCTCGAAACCAGGACCCTGTCAAGAATATTTGCAATCATGCTTGCTGCAGGACTGTTGTCAGGGACTTATCCTGCCTTTAACCTTGCCTCACTGAGTCCGTTGAACCTTATGAAAGCTGATTTTAAAAATACGAGCG
Organism: uncultured Bacteroidales bacterium; assembly: GCA_963743775.1. GTDB lineage: Bacteria > Bacteroidota > Bacteroidia > Bacteroidales > VadinHA17 > SR-FBR-E99. The sequence continues at coordinate 64,645 of CAVURA010000002.1, read as the reverse complement.
GCAGAAGAAGAACCGGCTATCTCAGAAATACCCTGATTGTCCTGCAGTACGGAACCTCAATCATTGCTCTTATCTCTGCATTTACAGTAATGTTGCAGCTTAACTTTATTAAGAACAGTGATCTTGGATTTGAAAAGGAAAACATTATAACAGTGAACATACATGATCCTGCCATGAGGAAGAATCCTCAGGTTCTTATCAGCGAATTCCTCACAAACCCGAATATACTTGATATTACTACCTCTGCCAATCTTCCTGTTACAATCAGTTCCAACTCAAGAGGAAACTGGGAGGGAAAGCCATCTGAGTATAACCCGGGTATCTTTAAAGCAGGTATTGGAGATAATTTCATTGATTTTTACAACCTGAAGATTGTTTCAGGAAGAGGGTTCTCGAATGATTTTTTTGCAGATACCTTAAACAGTTATATCATTAATGAGACTGCTGCAAAAGTCATTGGCTGGGCTGAGCCGGTTGGTCAGAAGTTAAGTTTCAACCAGAGTGAGGGAATTATAATAGGAGTAATTAAAGATTTCCACTTCCACTCCCTTCATCTTCCGGTTGAGCCCCTGGCTTTATCAGTGATCGGCTGCGAGGGGTTTAACGAGGCCTCCTTCATTTCCATAAAGGTTAAGCCCGGCACCATTTCCGAGGTTAGCTTATATACTGAAAAGAAGCTTAAAGAGCTCTCTCCGCATTATATTAACGAGGTCTCAGTCTTCAGCGATCGGGTGGATGAAGTTTACAGCTCTGACAGGAAGCTGGGGGCAATTCTCATTTTCTCGACAATACTTGCTCTTGTTATTACCTGCCTGGGGCAATACAGTCTTACCTCTTATACGACAAAAAGCCGGGTAAAGGAAATGGTAATCAGGAAGATAATGGGCTCGCAACCTTCGGGGATAGTACTTTTGCTTGCAACTGAAATGGCCAGATGGATTCTTGTATCAATTATATTTGCATGGCCGGCAGCCTATATTCTGATGAACGGTTGGCTGCAGAACTTCGCTTATCATGTAAAAATCGGAGCCGGAGTTTTCCTCTGTTCGCTTATTGTTACATTGCTTATCTCAGCGGTAGCTGTAAGTTACCATGTAATTAAGCTGTCACGGTTAAATCCTGCGGCAATTATAAGGTATGAATAGCCGGAATTATGTTACTAATTTTGTGTCTGATGAAATAACAGAAGAAGAATGAAAACAATCGGATTGGCAGGTGGCACAGGATGGATATCAAGTGCAGAATACTACAGAATAATAAATGAGGAGATCAACAAAAGATCAGGTGGACTGGAATTTGCCAGGTGCATCCTGTATTCTATAAATTATGCCGAAATAGATACCTTCAATAAACAGAACAACAAAGAAGGCGTCTATAATCTTATCCTTGATGCAACATTGAAATTGGTCGGTTCAGGAGCTGATTTTATTATTTTGTGTGCCAATACCCTTCATCAGTTTGTTGAAAGACTGGAACAGGAAATTGACGTACCCATCATACATATAGCAGAAGCTGCAGCCAGCGAGATCAGGCTGAGAAACATGGAGAAGATCGGCCTGCTTGGCACAAAACAGACCATGGAAATGGACTTCTATAAATCCAGGCTTAAAGAGAAGGGAATTGATACAGTGGTGCCGGAGTTAAGTGACCGGGATTTCATTGGGAGGACAATATCAGATGAGCTGCTAAGGGGTATTTTTTCTGATCGGTCCAGATATCGTTTCATTGAAATATGCAAAGAGCTCAACAAAAGAGGTGCCGAGGGTATTGTCCTTGGATGCACCGAGATCCCGCTGCTCCTCAAACAGGAAGATATCGATATTCCCATCATTAACACTCTTAATGTACACGCTATGGCTGCCGTCGATTTTGCATTGAAAAGATGAGTGAACGGGAAGCCGCAGTCTGCTGATATAATTCTAAATGGTCTGAGTGGTCTTTACGAATCTTACAGGCCATAACTTTTCATCTTGTTGTATAAGGTCTGTCTTGTGATTCCAAGCTTTCCAGCCACAACACTAATGTTATTACCATATCTCCTGAGGCTGTCAGCAATCATTTTCTTCTCCATCTCCTCAAGAGTCATCTCCGGGTGATAAGCTCTGGACACAGAAGTACTGAATACAAAATCAGGCGGCTTCAGCATATCGGAATCACTCATTATTACGGCTTTTTCGATGGCATGTTGTAGCTCCCTGACGTTACCGGGCCAGTCGTGATTCGCCAGCTTTTCCAGCGCCGGTGTGCTGATCTTCATCCTGCCTTTGCCATATCTCTCACAATCGGCTTTCAGGAAGTGATTCGCCAGAATAGGTATATCATCCACCCTGTCGCGCAGTGGCGGGACTTCTATCATTATTGTATTTATTCGGTAGAGCAGATCCTCACGGAATCTTCCCTCTCTGACCATCTGATGAAGATCACAGTTAGTGGCGCTGATAAGCCTTATGTTAACCGGGATCTGCTTATTTGACCCAACTCTGACTATATGCCTGTTCTGTAAAACACTAAGGAGCTTAGCCTGTGACTGCAAAGACAAATTTCCTATCTCATCAAGAAACAGGGTTCCCTTATCAGCCAGCTCGAATTTGCCTTTCCTGTCTTCCCTTGCATCAGTAAATGCTCCTTTAACATGGCCGAAGAGCTCAGATTCAAAAAGGGTCTCCGTGATTGAGCCCATATCCACATTTACCATCAACTCTCCCGACCTTTTTGACAGCCGGTGTATCTCCCTTGCCACCAGCTCCTTGCCTGTGCCATTTTCACCGGTGATAAGCACATTTGCCTCTGTGGCTGCGACCTTTCCTACAATGTTCATCACATTTATCATGGTAGGAGAAGCACCAAGGACAATCTTTTCACCTCCTTTGTTTATCTCGCGCTTAAGAATCTGATTATCCTCCTTAAGATTTGAAGCTTCCAGTCTCGATGCCCGCAGTTTCCATGCTGCGTTAACCGTTGTAATAAGCCTGGTGTTGTCCCAGGGCTTAAGTATATAATCAACAGCACCCTCCTTGATAGCCTTCACAGCCAGCTCAACATCGCCTGAGGCAGTCAGGATCACCACACTTACCGTACTGTCAAAAGCAGAGATCTCCCGCATCCAGAACAGTCCTTCGTTGCCATTATGTACCATCGCCCTGAAATTCATATCGAGTATCACAACATCAACATCATTTCTGCTCAGCAGCCCGGGTATCCTGTTCGGATCATTGATCGTAAGGACATGTTCAAACTCCTCGCTCATAATCCTCTTAAGGGTTTTCAATACCCCTTTGTCCTCATCAACTATGAGAATGGTTCCGCTATTCATTCCGCATTTTTATCAAAAGACGGCAAAAAATCTTTTATGTGTCAAAATAATAGACATTTTTTAATTAATTATTCGCTCCTGAGATTGTCAGCCGGGTTAACGGAAGTTGTCTTCACAACAATTACAGCTATCGTAATCAGTGTGAAGGCAAGTGTAACCAGAAAAGGCAAAATGAAAGACCATACTGAGACATCCATCTTTGCTTCAAAGGTCTTAAGCCACCCGGTGAGCCAGTAATAACAAACCGGAACGGCAATAATAAAAGAAAGGATGGTGATCCTTACAAAGTCCCTGGAGAATAAGACTACTATCCCTGAAACAGTTGATCCCATCACCCTTCTCATGGTGATCTCCCTGGTTCTCTGGAGCAGGAGGAATGATGTTAAGCCAAAGATGCCAAGGCAGGTTATAATAATTGAGAGTAAGGCAAAAGCTCCAAAGACACTTCCCAGCAATTTCTCATTTCTGTACTGTTGCTCGTAATAATCTTCGAGGAAGAAGTAATCAAACGGGTTATCAGGAAAGAACTCATTGAACTTTCCCTCAACAATCCTGAGAACACTCTCCTCCGCAGATGGAATAATCTTCATCATAAAGAAGCCCCTTATGCCGCGTCCATGAGGCATGAACCTGAATATATGAGGTTCAAAAGCCTCCCGGGGCGACTGCTGGCTGTAATCCTGAACCACGCCGGCTATCGTGTAGATCTGATCCCAGTAGTTTACCTTTTGACCAACAGCTTCCTGTGGTGATGAGAAGCCCATCCACTTAACCGCCTTCTCATTAAGTATCAATGATGAGGAATCGGAGAATGAGCGGTCAAAGTTTCTTCCTGCAATGATATTTGCCTCCAGTAAACCAAGATAATCGTAATCAATACCCACAATCTGGTAATTCTTGCTCTGGTCTGAACCGACCCTGAATATTCCGCCGGCATCCCATAAGATCTGACGGCCCGGCACTTCAGTCCCGACACTGAACCTGGTGATAACCTGGTTTTTAAGCAGTTCTTCCTTAAATGTCAGCAGTTTGGTCCCGAATGAAGCGTCCCTGACGCGCGGTGCCCGAACGGCAAGAATATCAGTAATATTTATTCCTTTGTCAATATTCTGCATGTATCTCACCTGCCTGAAGACCATAAGAGTGCAGGTGATCAGGCATATAGCCATGGTAAGCTGGAATACTACCAGAGCTTTCCTGATCCAAATGCCGCTTTTTGAATGGATATATTTCCCACGTAGCACTTCGGAGGTTGAGAATGAGGTAAGCACAAATGCGGGGTAAGTTCCTGAAAGAATAATACTTGAAATAAAGAGGATTAATGTGGTTATCCGGAACCAGCTCTCTTTCCATATTACATAATCAGCCGGGATACCTGTAAGATTATAAAAGAGAGGCAGAAGCAATACAATCAAAATCAGGGCAAGCACAAAGGCAGCAGCATTGATCATTACGGTCTCAATAAAAAACTGCCCTGTAAGCTGCCGCCTGGCAGCCCCGGCAACCTTGCTTACACCTACCTCGGTGGCCCTGGTAAGTGACCTTGCCGTTGTTATGTTGATATAATTGACCCAGGCAATGATCAGAATAAAGACTGCAATTACACTAAGGAAGGCCACTGTGTCTTTATTACCGTTCACCTTGATCTCCTGCATATAAGCCGAATTAAGATGAATGTCAGTAAGAGGCTGGACCTTCAGATCAAGAGTAAGCTTATAATATTTCAGCGCCTCTCCGAAATCGCTTTCAACAAGCGACTTGAGCTTTTCCTCGAATTCAACAGGACTGACAGATGGCTTTAGAATAAAATAGGTGAAAAATCCGGTATCTCCCCATGACAATTCAATGTCAGGTCCATAGTGAGTTAGAAGATTGGGCCATGAGAGCATAATATCAATGTCTATATGGGAGTTGCCAGGCAGGTCGCGATAAATGCCTGTTATAACGAAACTCATCTCCTTGTCAATCGTAATGGTCTTTCCCATAGGATCATCATCACCAAAGTACTTCCTTGCATATGATTCAGAGATAAAGGCACAGTTTGCATCTCTGATCCCGGTGGCGGGATCACCTGTGATCATTTCAATGTCAAATATTTGAAATATCTGAGGCTCTGCAAAATACATCCGCTCCTCATAGAACTTTCTTTCGCCAAAGATTACTGCCGCTCTGTACCTGAACAACCTGGCAATAGTCTCAACCTCAGGATAGAGCTCTCTGATCCTGATTGCCGCTGGCGGGCAGCAGGATGCAAATTTCACAGTCTCTCCCTCGGCGCTTGACCGTTGGTAAAGGAGCCTGTAGATCCTGTCGCTGTTCCTATGAAAAGTGTCGTAGCTTCTCTCATATCGAACATAGACAAGAATCATGAGGAAGGCAGTGATGCCAACAGCAAGACCTATTATATTAATTGATGAAAAAAGCTTGTTTCTCAGGATGTTCCTGAACGCTATCTTAAAATAATACTGCTTCATATATTCAGTTTAAAACCATCTTTCCCAATGCAACGTTTTATCAATTCAGACGTCTTTTATAGTGTAAAGAATTCATACTGTAGAGATTTTTATATTGTAACCTTAATAATCTGAGAGATGACTGTAAAACTGAACCCCAATGAGGTGGTGATAAAAGCCGGTGACACAAACCAGGTAGTTGGCAACGATACAATTGAAGGTAAGCTGATCGTTACTAACCAGAGATTATATTTCAAAACACTGAATGCAGAGACCGAGAGGTTTAATCTTGAGATCATGTTCGAAAACATTCTTGAGGTCATATATTTCAGCAGGGGGCTTTTTTCAGTCAAGGGATTGAACGTCATCACCAAGGATGGCCGGTGTCTCAGTTTTCCTCTAAGGAAGCGTGACGAATTCGGGCAGCTCATTAACAGGATGTATTAACAGGTCTGAGGTCTCAGGGTCTGAGGTCTTATGATTTAAGACATCACAACCACTTATACCCACATCTTAATTCTAAATTCTTAATTTGCCTGTAATATTTATCAGTGTGAACAGACGGTTCCTGATCAGATTTCTGAAAGTGACAGTCAGATAGTTCTTAAACATTACCAGGAGTTGACCTATTCATATTTAAGTGACTGGGCAGGATTGACCCTCGCGGCCCTCATGATCCTGAAGCTGATCGTCAGAAGAGCGATACCCATAGCGATGAAAAGACCAGCAACAAAAGTAAGCATCCCCGGATCTATCCTGTAATAAAAATTTTCCAGCCATTTATCTGCAATATAATAAATTAATGGCCAGGCAATAAGAGCCGATATGGTTACAAGAACCATTACCTCTTTGGAAATAACAAGATAAATGCCTGAAACTGAAGACCCCATAGCCTTCCTCACACCAATCTCCTTTGTACGCTGTTCAACGGTGAATGATGTCAGTCCGAACAGTCCCAGCACGGCAATGAAGATAGCCAGAATTGAAAAGATGACTGCCATCTGTGCATTCTGCTTTTCCTGGATATACATTTGCTCAAAATCATCGTCAACAAAATAATACTGGAGCGGGTCGTTAGCCGTAAACTCTTTCCATACTTCTTCAATCGCGATAATTGTTTTAGCATAGTTCTCTGCCATGAGTTTCACTGAGAGGTAACCCCATAAGATATCATCAGTTTTAAAACAAAAGATATAGGGCTGTATCGGGTTTCTGAGTGATTCAAAATTGAAATTCTTCACGACACCGATTACCTGGAGATAGTCAGTTCTTCCGTCTTCAGACGGACGCATGAACCTGGTATTCTCAAGGTCATTAAGGCCAAAGTTCTGCACGGCACTTTCGTTGATAATACAGGCTTTCTCATCAGAGGTAAATTCCTTGCTGAAGGATCTGCCAGAGGCAAGTGTCATACCATAAGTTGACAGGTAGTCATAATCAACCCAGTTTGTCTGCAGCAGGAACGTTTCATCCTTTCTTCCTTCGACCATATACCCGTTATTGTTGTTATTCCTGCCGGGCACTGCAGTCGAGCTTGCAATATTTATGACACCGGGAATTTCCTTTACGGCATCTTTAAATGATTTCACTCTTGTGCCTAACGCACCCGCCCTGTTGATGACAATCAGCTGCTCTTTGTTGAATCCGACATCCTTATTGAGCATATACCGTATCTGCCTGTACATTATCATGGTGCCGATGATAAGAAGAATGGATACTGCAAACTGGAAGACAACCAGTACGCGCCTCAGACGGCCGTTCTGCATGCTGTTCTTCACGCTCCCCTTCAGAACTTCATAAGGATTGAATGATGAGAGGAAGAGGGCAGGATAGCTGCCTGCAAGCAGTCCGACAACCAGAGTAAATCCGATAAGCGTCGGAATGGTGTACCATGGAATAAACAGATTTAGCTTCAGTTGCGTATCGAGAAGGTTATTAAAATAGGGAAGTGTCACTCTGATTATAATCAAAGCAAGCAGGAGTGATATGAAAGATAGAATACATGACTCTGTCAGAAACTGCGTAACAAGCATTCGGCGCGTCGAACCGGCCACTTTCTTGATCCCAACCTCCTTAGCCCTTCTTGATGCCTGTGCTGTCGAGAGATTCATGAAATTTATTGCAGCTATCAAAACAATAAGAATGGCAATACTTCCAAAGATTATCAGGTACTTCGGATCACTGGCACTTTTAAAATTCTGCTGAATTGACGGGTCAAGGTGTATGTCCGTAAGCTTTTGCAGAAAAAATCTGTACCTGTTACCCTGTTTAAGGAAATCATCAACTGATACTCCGATGTACTGCTGAAGCTCCGGCCCGACATACTTGACCAGCAGATCCGGCATCTTTTCCTCAACCGTAACGTGGGTCGTATTAGGCTTTAGAAGGAGATATGTGCTGAAACTGTTGTTTAACCACGTGGGATCATTTGACCTGGGATTGGTCATGAATGACAAGATGACGTTGGCATTGAAATGCGAATTTACCGGCATGTCAGCCATTACGCCAGATACGGTGTATTTACTAGTATCTGACCCGATTTTAATTACCTTATCAATAGGATTCTCATCACCAAATATCTTCCTGGCAGTTGATTCAGAAAGCACAACTTTTCTGGGAGCATTCAGCAGATTCGCCTGGTCGCCCTTGACAACCGGTACTGAAAAGAAATTAAAGAAGGAGGAATCGGCTTCTATCAGGTTCTCCTCAGTGAAAGTCTGGCTGTTATAATCTATTACAGTCGGCCCCCAGCCATTCAGCCTCAGGAAATCTTCAATCTCAGGGAATTCCCTTGACATGGTCGGACCAGTGACAGAAGCAGTATATGCAGCAGTTACCTCCTGTCCCCCGATTTTACCGTCGAGGATAAGTCTGAAGATACGATCTTTCTTTTCATTGAATTGATCGTAGCTCGCTTCATTTATTACATACAGCGCTATCAGAAGACTGCAGGCTATGCCTATTGAGAGTCCGAGGATGTTGATAATGATGTATGCACGCTGTCTTTTGAATGACCTAAGGCTGTGCTTGATAAGGTTATTATACATATCTTGAATTTTGAATACTGAGTCTTAGATGTTTATTTACTCGGTTTTAATAGCATCAACAGGGTTGATGCGCGAGGCTTTAAAGGCCTGAAAACTTACTGTAAGCAAGGCAATTATCAAAGCACCTGCTCCTATAAGTGCAAATACAATTACACCCGGCTCAATCCTGTAGGCAAATTGCTTAAGTAAATTTACAACTATCAGCCAGCCAACAGGTAAAGAAATAATTATTGAAATAAGCACCAGGACCAGAAACTCTTTGGCCATTGTAAATATTACTGATGAAGAATCGGCTCCCATAACTTTCCTTATGCCGATTTCGTTACTCCTCCGCTCGGTTGAGTAGGCTGACAGGCCATAAAGCCCCAGAGAGGCTACAATCAGTGCCAGGAAGGTGAAGTACCTGAGCAACCCTGCCAGACGTAACTGTGACCTGAACAGGTTCTCATAATCCTGGTCAATGAAAGTGTACTGAAGCGGGAATTCAGGGATTAACTCGTTCCATACCTTTTCAACAGACTTAAGGGATTCTTCAGTTTTTCCGGGGGTTACCCTTATCAGGATATAATCAAGAAACCTGGTATCGGCAAGGGCGAAGGCTATAGGTTCGATAGGCTGATCAGCCCCCTTGAAATGAAAATTCTTAAGCACCCCAACAATGGTTCCGTTAAGACCCATAAAACTGAAACTGGTACCGACCGGATCTCCGATATCCATAATTTTAACCACTTCCTCATTGACAAGAAAATTACCCGTCGTATCTCGGGCCATATCGCCAAGAAAGTCTCTGGAGAAATTTCTTCCCGACACAAGTTCCATCTTCATTGTTTCGAGGTAATCGTAATCAATCCCGTTTGTTCCTATAAGCACCATCTTTTCAGGGTCTTTACCCGGCCAGCTGGCTCCCCCTGAATTACTGCCTATCATTACAGGGTTGTGCAGAGAGGCAGTCACACCTGTGATCAGTGTCTCCTTTAGAAGTTCGCTCTTAAGAGAATAGTATTTGTCCTTCATATCCCGGGCCATGGGTATACAGATAAGGTTTTCCCTATCAAAACCGAGATCCTTGTTCTGAAGGAACCCGAGTTGCTGATTCATAAAAATTGCGGCCGTGGCAATTAATATTGAAAGGGAAAACTGTATCACAACAAGAACCTGCCTCAGCCTCCTGTTGCCTTTTCCCGAAACTGATTCCCCTTTCAATACAGCCACTGGTTTAACTGACGAAAGATACAGCGCAGGATAAATTCCAGAGATGAATCCGGCAATCAGACCTACAATGATGAAACTAAGGATAAATTTAAACTGTAACAGATCTGAAAGAGCAAAGCTTTTACCGGAAACATTATTAAAGGCCTTCAGAAACAACCCGACCAGAAGGAGAGCAATTAACAGGGAGGCGGTTACCATAATGAACGATTCTGACATGAACTGGACTATCATACTCTTCCTGTCGGCTCCTGCAACTTTCCGTATACCGATCTCCCTGGATCTCGATGAAGCTTTCGCGGTGGAAAGATTGATAAAGTTGATACATGCAATAAGAAGGATAAAAGCAGCGATAAGAGTGAAAATAAATATAGCAATCACAGGTCCCCGGTTTTCACCATATCCGAACTGAGCATGCAGATGAATATCGAGAAAAGGAAAAAGCAGGTATTTAGTAGTTGTTTCGGGATTATGTTCAAGGACAACATCCGTAAGTTTCTTATTGATACTCTCAATGTCAGACCCTTCTGCAACCCTGACAAATGTGAAAATTGAATTGTTACCCCATGAATCGCTCATTGCGCCAATCTCCTTCAGGAAAGAATAAGGTATCACTCCTTCAAAAGTAAAGATCGAGTTACCCGGGATCTCTTTCATAACACCTGTAACCATAAATTGAAACTTGTTTTCCAGGGTTATTGTCTGGCCAAGAGGATTGGCATCACCAAAATATTTTTCAGCAAGTTTCTTTGAAAGTACAATTGAATGAGGGTCTTTTAATGCTGTTTCGGGGTCTCCATTCAGAAACGGTAATGTGAAGATCTTAAAAAGCCCGGAGTCAGCCGCAATAACTGATGATTCAAAGAAGACATTATCTCCCATGCGGAATAATAACCTTGGAAGTCTGTTGATGCGGGTCTGATCAATGATCTCCGGGATCATCTCCCTCCATACCGGTCCGCTGGGATGTGGCGTTACCGTAACATGATACCTCTCTCCTGAATAAAACTGATCCTCCTCAACTCTGTAAATGTTTTCGGCATTCTTGTGAAACCTGTCGAAACTCAGTTCGTCCTGAACCCAGAGCAGGATGAGTAATGATGCCGCTAACCCGATAGCCAGCCCTGTTACGTTGATAAAGGTAAACCCTTTGTGCCTTGAAATATTCCTGACTGCCGTAAGAAAGAAGTTTCTGATCATGATCCGGGGTATATTCTCTATCAAAGACTGTCAAATTCTTTGACTGTTGCACATTAAAGACAGTTTTCCATTTTGGCATGTGCAGCGAAACTTGTAATATCATGTCTTTAGCTTGAGATTCAAAGTATAACCTAATCGTTCCGGCAATGTTGAAGAACTTTTTTATCAATGCTCTGCGTAATATGAAAAAGCAGCGCGGATATGTCATCATGAATGTATCCGGCCTTGCAATAGGACTGACAAGCTTCCTGTTCATTACTTTATATGTGATTCATGAGCTGAGCTATGACAGGTTCCATCAGAATTATGAGAATATCTACAGGCTGAAGGTAGTAGGAAGGATGGCCGGCGGTGAGCTCGATCAGGCTGTTACTGCAGCACCGATGGCACAGGCAATGATCAATGATTACCCGGAAGTGCTGGTTGCTACAAGGGTAACACAGATGGGCGACTGGCTTGTAAAATACGGTGAAAACAAGTTTAATGAAAGCGGTATTCTTTTCGCTGACTCCACCTTCTTCAATCTCTTTGATTTCAGGTTATTGAGAGGTGACCCGAATACAGCTCTTGCAAGGCCAAGGTCAGTAATCCTGACAGAAGAGTATGCTAATAAATATTTTGGTGACCAGAACCCTATGGGACTGCAGATGAGCTTTGAAACCGATACAGTACTTTATACGGTCACAGGAGTGGTTCAGAATATACCTGATAATTCCCATATAAAATTTGATATGCTGGCTTCAATGAGCTCATACCCGGGGCAGGCCAACAACCAATTCTGGATCAGCCACAACTTCTATACCTATATAGTGGTTAAAGACGGTACCCTGAAAGATGATCTGGAGGAGAAGTTCCAGGGGATGGTTATAAAATACGTCGGCCCGCAGATTACTCAGGCACTCGGTATTTCAATTCAGGATTTCCTTGACGCAGGCAACTCATTCAGGTATGTGATGGAGCCACTGAAGGACCTTCATCTGAGAGGCGCAAAACAGTATAATCTTGAGCCTATGGGGTCAGAAAGTACCGTTTATATCTTTGCAGTGATAGCCCTCCTTATCCTGATAATTGCCATAATTAACTATGTCAACCTGGCAACAGCCAGATCGGCGACAAGAGCCAAAGAGGTAGGCGTCAGGAAAGTCGCAGGGGCAAACAGGCGTGGCCTGGTGTTTCAGTTTCTTGGAGAATCGGTGCTGATTGTGACTGTTGCTACTCTCATTGCGGTAATACTGGTCTCTGCGCTTACGCCCTCTTTTAATCAGATGATCGGCAAAGAGCTGTCTGCCGGCATCACTGATAATCCTGCCGGAATACTATCTCTTATTGCACTTGTTCTCCTGGTAGGAGTATCTTCCGGAGCTTATCCGGCATTCGTACTGGCCTCGTTCAACCCGATTGAAGTATTGAAGGGTACATTGAATCCGGGATCAATGTCAAAGAACATGAGAGGAGTACTGGTTGTGATCCAGTTCACTATCTCAATCGTGATCATCATCGGTTCAATTATTGTCTATCGTCAGCTCAATTATGTAACAAAGAAGGAGATCGGCTTCGATAAGGAAAACCTGATAGTCATCCGCAGGTCTGATTCATTTTTCAGACAGAGAGAGGCATTCCGCGATCAGCTGCTGCAGATCCCGGGGGTTGAAAACGTTGGCTTTTCCCGGGCCGTTCCCGGCACTAATTTCAATAACAATGCATTCCTCCTCGATGACGACCCTGAAAAGAACACTTATCTTATAAACCAGACGCAGGCAAGCTTCGACTTTGCACAGACTCTCGGGGTTGAATTGGTAGCTGGCAGGTTCTTCTCACGTGAGTACGGAGAAGATTCAACCGCCATCCTGATTAACGAGGCGGCAGTTAAGTCACTAGGCCTGATTGACCCGGTAGGAAAATATATCCTTCAGCCCCAGGGTCCTCAGCAATTTCAGAGACTAAAGATCATCGGGGTTATGAAGGACTTTAATATTGCATCAATGCACACCCCTATAGAGCCCGTATGTTTTACCGTCCTCGGAAATTTCGGTGGAGATCAGTTTGCCACTGTCAGACTCTCGGGAAATGATGTTCCGGAAACATTAAAAACGATTGAACAAAAATGGCAGACTTTTACTGCCAATCAACCTTTTCAATATGATTTTTTCACTGATTCATGGAACAATCTTTATTCATCGGAAATGAAAACAGGAAAAATCTTCGTACTGTTTTCTGTACTGGCAATATTCATTGCCTGCCTGGGTCTGCTTGGTCTCATTACCTATATCACAAATAAAAGGACACGGGAAATAGGCATAAGGAAAACTTACGGTGCCTCATCCCAGGTTGTACTCAGATTATTATCCAGGGAAGTGGTTTATCTCATCCTTATTTCTTCTCTGTTTGCGTACCCTGTTGCTTATTTCGGTTCGAAATACTGGCTTGAAGGATTTGCAGGCAAAGCCAAAGTCAGTCCGCTGATTTATATAATTGCCACATTGGCTGCCTTAGTTATAGGCTGGTTGTCAATACTTTATCAGACAAATAAAGCTGCAAACTACAGCCCTGCTGATGCTCTGCGACTCGAATAAAGAAGTATTTTCAATTCATGGTCCGCTCTTTTCGGCTCCGGACAAAGAATATCATCATGACTGCAGATAATAATGCCGTTGCAGCTCCAAAATAAAATGGCACCCTGGAGTTAACCTTATCATAGAGTATTCCGGCAATAAGGCTGGCCGGCAACAGTGTGATACCAATCAGGGCATTGTAGATACCCAACCCGGTACCCTGCCTGTTTTTATCAGTAATATCTGAGATAAACGCCTTTTGTATCCCGTCAGTGGCAGCGGAGTATAACCCATACATGGCAAAGAGAGCTACTATTGCCCCGACATGTGAGGTGACGCCAAATCCGTAATAAACGATCGCATAAATCAGGTAACCGGCAATCATGATCTTCTCTTTCCCGATCCTGTCTGATAATGATCCGACAGGGATAGCAAGGAGCACGGCGACAACGCTTGTGATCATATAAACAAGCGGGATAAAAGCAACCTTTACCCCTACCTCATTGGCTTTGACCATCAGCAGTGCATCGGTTGAATTTCCAAGTGTAAATACAAAAACAATGACCAAAAAGAGATAGAATTTAGCCGGGAAGTCTTTAAAATGAAATTTTTTAAAGAGACTTTCCTGATCCTTTTTTGCTTCTTTAATACCAAGGATAATCACAAGGATGCTCAGAACCGCGGGTATCCCTGCCAGCAGGAATATAAGCCTGTAATTTTCGGGAAAAAAGATCAGCAGGACAAATGCAGCCAGGGGGCCGACGATGGCACCGCTGTTATCCATCGCTTTCTGCAGGCCGAAACTTTTGCCTGTCTCCCCGTTAGTGACCGAGCCGGCTATCAGGCTGTCGCGCGGAGCCGTTCTTATGCCCTTTCCAAACCTTTCAATAAACCGCAGGTAAAGGACCTGTATGGGGGAAACTGCAAATGTATAAAGCGGGATGATTAATGCAGAGAGGCCGTAACCAATGAGCATGAAGGGTTTGTTCTTACCAATTCTGTCGCTCCAGAAGCCTGACAGTGCCTTGACAAGAGAAGCAGTACTCTCAGCAATACCTTCAATCAGTGCCAGGCTTGTCTTTGATGCGCCTATCGACATCAGGAACATGGGCATGACCGAATAGACCATCTTGACCGAAGTGTCGGTAAGAAAACTGGTAATGCCTGTAAAAATGATGTTCCTGTTAAATCCGAAGATCATTTTTCCCTTCATCATCCTGTGACTATACCATATCACTCTTTACGCCATTGATCTTAAACAGCTTAAAAAGCTCTACTATTGCAATCGGAGCCAGCGACAACAGAACCACTGCCAGCCAGTGTTCCCTGTCCATCACTTCCAGTCTGAAAGCTTGACGTATCGGCGGGACAAGCAGTACGATAAGAGCCATCGCGGCAGATACTGCTATTGCGGCTATCAGAGGTTTATTATGAAGCGGATTTGTTGTAAATGATGATCTGCTGTTTGAATGGAGGTTACGTACATGAACAAGCTCGGCAAACATGAGGGTTGCAAACGCCATGGTCCGGCCAAGCGCCTCTCCCCCGTCCCGGAGACCAACTATATATGCTGCAAGAGGAAGCAGACCGAACATCACTCCCTGATACATGACCCTCCAGACCATACCTTTGGTCATGAATCCCTTCTTTGAATTCCTGGGTTTACGGTTCATGATCCCCTTTTCCGGAGAATCAACACTCAGTGCCAGAGCCGGAAGACTGTCGGTGACCAGGTTGACCCAGAGTATATGAATCGGGAGCAACGGAATACCCAAATTGAATATTGAGGTTACCAGCAGCAGAAATATTTCACCCACGTTGGTTGAGAGCAGGTACTGAATTACCTTGAGAATATTATCATATATCCTCCGTCCTTCCTCGACGGCAGATACGATGGTAGCAAAGTTGTCATCGGTGAGGATCATGTCAGCAGCACCTTTTGCCACATCAGTTCCGACAATGCCCATTGCAGCGCCGATATCAGCCTGTTTGAGGGCGGGAGCATCGTTGACACCGTCGCCGGTCATTGCCACCACCTCATGGTGGCCCTGCCATGCTTTCACAATGCGGACTTTATGTTCAGGGGCGACCCTGGCATAGACTGAGTATTTTGAAACGGTCTCATTGAACTCTTCATCGGTGAGATTTTCAAGCTCAGAGCCGGTAATGGCGACATCGCCGTCTTTGTATATGCCTATTTCGCGTGCAATAGCCAGGGCCGTGGTTTTGTGGTCGCCGGTTATCATAACCGGACGGATACCTGCCGTATTACATCTGGCCACAGCATCAAGGACTTCAGGTCTTGCCGGGTCTATCATGCCGAGCAAGCCAGTGAAGATGAGTCCGCTTTCGAGCTCCCCTATGGTCACCTGCTGAGGCGCCTCCGGAGACTCTTTGTATGCCATTGCGAGTACCCGCAATGCTGAGTTAGCCATCGTTTCATTTGCATTACGGATCTTCTCCACATCAGCTGTTGTCAGAGGCTTGACAACACCTTCGATCACTATCTTGTCACATACGCTCAGGACTTCATCAAGACCACCTTTCACATTAACACTTGTGCCTTTGTCTGCCATCCTGTTGACTGTGGTCATACGCTTTCTTTCGGAGTCAAAAGGTATCTCGGCTACCCTGTGAGAGGCTTTTTCCATATCATCCTTATATAAACCGTAGAGCACCCCGAAATCGAGAAGGGCCGTTTCAGTCGGGTCACCGGAAAAAATAAACTTTCCGTCTTCATTTTTCTTCATGTAAGCATCAGCACATAAGACGGAGATCGAGAGGAGCCTTTTTTCCTCATCATTGAGCGAAGTGTTCGGAGAAGCCCTGTTTATCACATGCGTACTATGATTGACATAAGCTTCAACAACAGTCATTCTGTTCTGTGTAAGGGTTCCGGTCTTATCGGAGCAGATCACCGTTGCGCTACCCAGTGTCTCAACTGAAGGCAGCGTACGGATTATCGCATTCTTTTTGACCATTCGCTGTACACCGATAGCAAGCACAATGGTAGAAACAGCCGGAAGACCTTCCGGGATGGCAGCAACGGCAAGGCTGACAGCCGTCATGAACATGTTCATTATGGAATTGCCGTAAAGAATGCCTACAAGAAAGATCAAACCGCAAATGATCAGGGCGACGATTCCCAATAGCCTGCCAAGCTGGTTAAGACGACGGCTCATTGGAGTTTCGGTTGCTTCAGAATACTCGAGCATATGGGCAATCTTCCCAACCTCGGTTTTCATCCCTGTTGCAACAACTACACCGCGTCCGCGGCCATAAGTCACCATACCGCTTGAAAAAGCCATGTTGATCCGGTCGCCAAGAGCTATTTCGTCACCCGCCAGAGTTGCAGTCTTCTTTTCAACAGGAACAGATTCTCCGGTTAGTGAAGATTCCTGTATTTTAAGGTTGACAGCCTCTATCAGCCTCAGGTCGGCAGGGATAACAGCGCCAGTCTCAAGTATAACAAGGTCGCCCGGTACAAGTTCTTTAGTATTTATTTCCGATATCACTCCGTCCCGAAGAACCTTGGTAAGAGGTGCTGCCAGATCCTTCAGGGCTTCAAGCGATGTCTCCGCCTTTTTTTCCTGGGTAGCGCCAATGAGGGCATTCAATAGGAGAATTCCCAGGATCACGAAGGTGTCAAGCAATCCTTCATCTTCCAATACCCCAACAACTCCGGATACTACCGCAGCTACTAGCAGGATAATGATCATAAAGCTTTTGAACTGGCCCATGAACATCTGCAAGAAACTCTTCTTATTTTTTCCTACCAGTTGGTTAAAGCCGTATTCATCAAGCCTTCTCTTTGTCTCTTCAGTCGTCAGTCCTGCCGTTTCACTGGTTTTCAGCTGAGAGGTTATCTCATGTATGTCCTGATTATAGAAATTTGTCATAAAGTATTTATTACGCAGTATTTAGCTTCATTTACCTGTCCTTCCCATTTATGAAAAGAGGACCCGCAAAAGTACTCAAATATTCTTTTCGGCACTTTTGTCTTAAAGTCTCCTGCTAATTATCCAGGCCAGAAGGTCCGGGGAAAGTCTCACCGGGTTATTCTTTGTATCTGTCTGCTGGCATATACCTGAAATATCCTCACTCCTGATCCCGTACTTTCCCAGGCGAGGTAGCATAAGCTGTTCAGTCAGCCCATGCAGGTAGTCAACAAAACTATCGATATAATAATCATCGTCCTTCCCCTCATAGTCAGAAAAGATTTTGCCAAGGTTGGCGTATTTCTTCAGTGCAGGGTTGTCATGAGATGTTATTCGCAGCTCTCTCACATTTACTTCATTGGCGACAGCCATCAGTGTGCCGCAGACAACTCCGTGAGGGATATCGAACATTGCTCCTATTGTGCCTGCCAGTCCGTGGACGGCTCCCAGTCCGGCGTTAGCAAGACAGATGCCTGATGTAAGCGCCGCAAAAGACATATCAGTTCTCGCATCAATGACATCCCCATCGGTGAAACATCTGAGTAAAGATCGTTTTACAGCTTTGAACCCTTCTACCGCCAGGGCATCGGTATATTCATTCGACTTGTCTGACAGATAAGCCTCAGCAAGCTGTGTAAAGCAATCCATTCCAGCAGCTGCCGTGATATCCGGCGGACAATTCAGGGTAAGTTCGGGGTCAATAAATGCAATATCCGGAACAAGATTGTCATGACGCAAAGATCTCTTGAAGCCGCCTTTCCCCACCTTTGAAATAACAGCGTTCTTTGTTGCCTCGCTGCCCGTTCCTGATGTTGTAGGTATTGCTATGAATGGCACTTTGGTTCCGGAATGCTCCTTGCTACCTACAACTTCCAGGTATTCCATGACTGAACCGGTTTTGCCCAGCATGGCAGATATTGCCTTACCGGCATCAATCACGCTGCCTCCGCCAATACTTATCACAACATCAATTCGTTCATTTGAATATTTACGGACGGCTTCATCAACCAGTTCAGGCGAGGGTTCTGATTTTACTGTTATATGATGGACCTGTATATTATGCTTTCCAAACTGACCTGATAAAGTCTTTGCCTGAGGGGAATTGATGAACGATCTTTCTCCCGTCACCAGCAGGACGGATGTGCCGAATTTCCCGGCAATACCTGCAAGGTCAGATAATTTCCCGCTTCCGAAATATATAAGCGGCAAACGTGTAAAATGAAATGGCTTTACCACTGCGCCCTGTCGGAAGGTTCAAGAATATTATATCTCACCCCATGCCGGGTATCAGCCATCCAATCCTTCACTGTATCACGCCACTTAATATAATGTGGTGTTGTTTTGTGCAGATTAGCTGCTGCTTCGGATTCATAAGCTTCATAGATCATGAACCGGCATGGATCATCGGCCTGCTGCAGGACATCAAACCTTAGGTTGCCAGGTTCCTGAACAGAACCTTTGTGATTTTCAACAATTACCTTGATGAATTCCTGAACATTTTCAGGCTTTACATTGACATAAACACATGTGGCAATCATAATGCATTGATATGTTTTTGTTATAACAATTAATTCAACCAAATGAAATCATGCTTTGGCTTCTGGTAATCAATCCCACTTAAAACAAGGCAAAGATACTCCTGATTATTCATAAGGCAAGTGCCATTATTAACAGGTTCAAAATACACTTAATAAGTTAAGAGAATTTCCGGAGCAATGCAAACAGGCACAGATTCCAACAAGAGAGTATTTAGAATCACTTTTTTGAGAAAATCCTCTGTTTTTGTAATCATCATTATTTCTATCAGTAAATTTGCACCTTGGATTCCTGGGGCATAAGGTAAGTTGTTCTGACAGACTTAATACATTATATTATTCAAATTAGTGTCATAACTTGAGTTCCTTTGATAACCTGTTCAGAAATTTTGATTCTTATCTGACTGTAACAAAATACAATTTTAAAAATACAAGCCGGAATAATGAGCAAAGATAACATCCTGATCATCGGCAGTTCAAACACTGACATGGTGATAAAAACTAAGAAAATTCCTGTACCTGGCGAAACAATCCTCGGGGGAACTTTCCTAACGAACCCGGGAGGTAAGGGAGCCAATCAGGCTGTGGCTGCAGCAAGACTTGGCGGAAAAGTGACTTTCATTACCAAATGCGGGATCGACTTATTCGGAACTCAGGCAATTGGATTATTTATGAAAGAGGGTATTGATACCCGGTACGTTGTTAAAGATTACGAACTACCGTCAGGTGTTGCCCTGATAACGGTAGATTCAGCCGGGGAAAACAGCATAGTTGTTGCCCCCGGATCAAACGGAAATCTCTTACAGAACGATATTCCTTCAACACTTTTTGAGAGGGGCAAATATGGGATCCTCCTTCTTCAGCTGGAAATACCCATAGGGACAGTAGAATATTCTGCAATCTCAGCTACCAACAATGGCGCTAAAGTGATCCTTAACCCGGCTCCCGCACAGAAATTATCAGATACCCTACTTAAGCAATTATGGCTGATTACTCCTAATGAAACTGAGACAGAGATACTTACAGGGATTTCGGTTCATGACCTCTCATCGGCTGAAAACGCAGCATCTGCGCTTCAGCAAAAAGGTGTTAAAAACGTCATTATTACAATGGGAAGTGCCGGAGCTTATATAAAGTCTGAAAGCTTTACAGGAATGGTTCCGGGTTTTAAGGTCAAGGCAGTAGACACTACCGCTGCCGGCGATGTCTTCAACGGTGCAATAGCTGTCGCACTCTCTGAAGAAAAGAGCCTTAAAGAGGCTGTAGAGTTTGCAAACAAGGCAGCATCGATCTCAGTGACAAGAATGGGAGCCCAGGCCTCAGCACCCTATAGAAAAGAAATTTCTATTCAACATTAATATGGATAATTATGAAAAAAATGCTAGTGGCAACCTGCGTGATTGCACTGCTTTTTGCTGTCTCTTCTTGTAAACCATCCTCCGGCGAATTCAAAACAATAAGTCCGGAAGTATTAAAAGATAAAATTGCCGGAGGCTGGGCAGGCAAGATGATAGGTGTAACCTATGGGGCTCCTACTGAATTCAGAGCTCAGGGTAAAACATTTACAGATTCCATAAACTGGAAAACGTCTGATATCAAGGGCAGTATGTGGCAGGATGATATCTATGTTCAGCTGACTTTTCTGATGTCAATGGATAAGTACGGCATCGACGCCCCTGCAAAAAGATACCAGGAAATGTTCGCAAAAGCCGGTTATGGGTTATGGCATGCTAACATGCAGGCAAGGAAAAACTATTATGACAGTATTTTTGCCCCTCTTTCCGGAAGTCCTGAATATAATCTTCATGCAGATGACATTGATTTTCAGATTGAATCTGACTATATCGGATTTATGTGTCCGGGAATGCCTCAGACAGCCTCGGAAATAGCGGATAAAATAGGCCGGATAATGAATTACGGTGACGGAATATACGGAGGCATTTTTGTAGCAGCTCTCTACTCAGAAGCATTTTTTGAATCAAATATTCCAAAGATAATTGAGAAAGCATTGCTATCAATTCCATCCGGAAGCGACTATTACAAAATAGTCAGGGATGTGGTTATACTTCACCAACAATATCCGGCTGACTGGCAGGCTGCGTGGCAGGAGCTTGAGGACAAATGGGGCAATGTTGATGTCTGCGGGGCAGGCTCCCCGTTTAATATCGATGCAAAACTGAACGGGGCATATATTGTGATGGGTTTATTGTACGGAGAAGGCGACCCCAAGAAAACGATGGAAATATCAACCCGATGCGGACAGGATTCCGACTGCAATCCCTCAAATGCGATGGCAGTCCTTGGTGTAATAAAAGGCTTCAGCGGTCTGCCTGACGATATGCAGGAAGGAGTAAAAACCGTCAGTGATTCTGTTTTCATACATACCTCCCATTCCTTTAATACGGCTGTCAGCAGCACAAATAAGTACGCACTTGATCTCATTGTTAAAAATGGCGGAACAGCCACTGAAAGAAAGATCAAAGTCAAAATGCAGGCACCTGTTGAACCCACACTGGAGGTGGCGTTTCCTGACCTCGTTTTTGATACGAGGATTTCGATATTCGATGAGAATGCATGGACTTTCAAAGGTAAATGGAGCCCGTTCGAGGTTACCGGCTGGGATAACCAGGTGAGTAAACAATCTATGTTTGCTGAGAAGACAGGTGATGAGCTTGAGATAGCATTTAACGGCACCGGAATATCACTGGTCGGTAACTGGTTTAAGGATGGTGGGAAAGCTGATGTATATGTTGATGGTGTGCTCCATCGCAGTATTGATACTTATTACGATTTTGCCAATCAACAGCATACCGAAAATATATGGCACATTCTTAACCTACCGTCCGGAGACCATAAGGTCAGACTTGTCGTAAAGGGTGAGAAGCGGCCTGAATCAGCAGGGACAAGAGTTTACATAACATCTGCCGTCATCTTTAAAACCGCACCAAAAAAGAATGATACTTTTAAATTTTCATTCGAATAACAGGCAAAAAAAGTAGCAGGCTAACGACTTTAGACTTTCAGACTTTTGTCTTTAACCTTTAACCTTTAACCTTTAATAAAATGTTTATCCCTCAAACTTACTCACTGGCAATCATCCTCTGCATAGTAACAATGCTGTGCTGGGGATCATGGGGCAATACACAGAAGCTGGCTGGCAAGTCCTGGCGCTTCGAACTGTTTTACTGGGATTATGTCCTGGGAATCCTGCTGTTCGCATTGCTGATTGGCTTCACCCTTGGAAGCAACGGGGAAAATGGCAGGGGATTCATTGATGATATAGGCCAGGCGGAAGGAAGGAATATTTTGAATGCAATACTGGGAGGAGTAATCTTTAATGCATCAAATATACTCCTCGTGGCTGCAATGGCAATAGCAGGAATGGCAGTTGCATTTCCGGTTGGGGTTGGAATTGCCCTTGCCCTTGGTGTAATCATTAACTATATTGCAGTACCGAAAGGAAACCCTCTTATTCTTTTTATCGGATTGGCTTTTATAGTTGCGGCAATTATAATAGATGCTGTCGCCTACAAAAAACACAGTACCACATTAAAGCAAGTTTCAAAGAAAGGCATACTGCTTTCGGTTTCGGCCGGTATCCTAATGGCTCTTTTTTACCGATTCGTGGCAAGCTCTATGGCTACTGATTTTGCAGCGCCCGAACCTGGCAAGCTTACCCCCTACTCTGCCGTTTTCTTTTTCGCAATAGGTGTTGTCGTCAGCAATCTTTTGTTTAACTACCTTCTGATGAAGAAACCTTTTGAAGGAGTGCCGCTTTCATTCAGTGACTATGCCAAAGGAAGCCTTGGTGTCCATCTTACCGGCATCATGGGTGGAGTTATCTGGAACATCGGGATGGCTATGAGTATAATTGCCTCAGGGAAAGCAGGATTTGCAATCTCATACGGACTTGGTCAGGGAGCAACTCTCATTGCAGCTCTCTGGGGTGTTTTTATCTGGAAAGAATTTAAAGGAGCTTCTAAACAAGTTAATACTCTTATATTCTTTATGTTTCTTGCATATCTTGCAGGACTTGCACTGTTGGTTTATGCTGGAACTTAAATAAGATCACTCATTTACCCTGATTCCATCCTGCAAGAACAAAATTTAAACTGATAGGAATGTTTGTGTAAGCCCGCAGCGGACCATGGACTAAATCTTTTAACACTAAACTAACGTATAACCAAATCTGTGGTATGCAAATTACCTATTATTAAGTATATCAAATTTAAACTTGTTTGGTAAATTTGTAAATAGCACTAAAGTACTATATACAAGCTCCTGTTAATTCAATATCTTTGAATTAACAGGACATTCTGGACAAAACAATTTAAACTCACATTATTATGAGAATAATGATAGTTGTGCTTGCACTTTTGCTGACCACATTTCAGGCTAATGGCCAGCTCCTTGGCAAGAAGAAATCAAAAAATGTTGATCCAAGGGATGCGCAGATTGATTCCCTCACCACACTCACCAAAACCCTGTCACTGCAGCTCGATTCCGTTTCCGGGGAGTTATCAAAATATGTTGTGGCGACTGATTCTCTTAAGGTTCCAGGTGATACGACAGCCGTATTGCCCGCCGCTGTACCGGCGACGGCTGACAGCGTAACCGTGTCAGCAACAAGTGCATCGGCACCGGTACCGGCACCGGTCCCGGTTCCTCTCCTGGTCGAACCAAAAGGACCCGCAGCTCCGGACAGTGTAGCTATCCTGCGTCAGGAAAACAGAATGCTCACAGCTAACATAGACAGCATGAAAGTAGCCTGGGTGAAAACCATGGAAATGTTAACTTCAGAGGAAGTCGTTAAAGCAACGGCGGTAAGCGACTTAAAAAAGCTTAAAGAACTCCTCGATTCCGGAATACTTACAGTAGCTGAATTCACGGCACTGAAGAAAAAATACCTGGAGAAGCTGTAAAGCGCAGCTGGTCACCTGTTTCTTTTTATGGCTCCGCCGGGGTTGGTGTCACACTTCCGGCTCGTAGTATTTTAACTGAAAGAAAAGCAAACATCATTCTTTTTGATTTTCATCTGATAAAATAGTTAAATCCATCTGCATATGACTGCACAAACGAAGGAAACGGTTTCGGCAGAACCTCTCGCTGAAATCAATAGATTGAATGAGGACAGGCAAAAAACGGCTCCCTGGAAGAAATGGGGACCTTACCTGAGCGAGAGGCAATGGGGCACTGTAAGGGAAGATTACAGCGAAAACGGTGATGCATGGAACTTCTTTACTCACGATCATGCACGCTCACGTGCTTACCGCTGGGGAGAGGATGGTATTGCCGGTATTTCTGATGAGAAGCAGCACCTCTGTCTTGCACTGGCCCTGTGGAACGGTAATGATGCTATACTGAAGGAGCGGATGTTTGGATTGACCAACAGCCAGGGTAACCATGGTGAAGATGTGAAGGAATATTACTTCTATCTCGACAGCACGCCGACACACTCGTACATGAAATATCTTTACAAATATCCGCAGGCAGCTTATCCCTACAGTGATCTTGAGGTACAGAACGGCCAGCGCACCCGTGAGGAAATGGAATATGAGCTGCTCGATACCGGTGTATTTAATGAAAACCGCTATTTTGATGTATTTATAGAGTACGCCAAAGCCAGCCCGGAAGACATACTGATGAAGATAACCGCTATAAACAGGGGGCCGGAGGAAGCAGATCTTCATCTTTTGCCGACTCTCTGGTTCCGGAATGACTGGTCAGCATGGATTGCTGACTCGAACAGAGCTGCACAAAAACCGGTTATTAAACAAGTGAAATCCAGGTCGGGAACGAGTGCGGCTGTGGCCTCTCATTCGAAGTTAGGAGAGCTGCTGTTTTCATGTGAAGGCGATGTGCCCCTGTTATTCACTGAAAACGAGACCAACCATGAAATGCTCTTCCCCGGACAAAAGAATGAAAGCCCCTATGTTAAGGACGGGATAAACGACTATGTGATTCAGGGAAACAAGGAGGCAGTGAATCCTGAAAAACTAGGCACAAAAGTTGCAGCACATTACCAGGTAAATATCGGTGCAGGAATGTCATCGGTGATTAACCTCAGACTCACAAATAAGTCTCTCACCGGTGCAGATAAGGTCTTTGGTGATGAATTTAATCAGGTCTTTACTGGCAGACTTCGTGAAGCCGATGAGTTTTATAATGCAGTGACCCCGCCATCGGTAAGCAAAGATGAGGCTAATGTAATGCGGCAGGCTATTGCCGGCATGCTATGGAGCAAACAGTTTTTCTTCTTTGACGGTGATAACTGGCTTGATGAGCACAACTCCAATCCATTGCACAAGGGTTTCCATAACGCTCGGAACTCTGACTGGTACCACATGCTGAATTCGGATATCATCTCCATGCCCGATAAATGGGAATATCCGTGGTATGCAGCATGGGACCTGGCCTTCCATACCCTTCCGCTTTCAATCGTTGATCCCGACTTTGCCAAGTCACAAATGGATCTGATGCTCAATAGTTTATATCTTCACCCAAACGGGCAGATGCCGGCTTATGAGTGGAATTTCAGCGATGTGAATCCACCTGTTCATGCCTGGGCATCGATGTTTCTCTATAATACTGATAAAGCGGCGCAAGGGAAAGGCGATGTTGAATTTCTCAAGTCGATGTTCAATAAACTGATGCTTAATTTCACCTGGTGGGTGAATCGTAAAGACCGTTACGGCAAGAATGTATTCGAGGGCGGCTTCCTCGGCCTTGATAATATCGGTGTATTCGACCGCAGCGCCCCTCTGCCCACAGGTGGCAGCCTTGAACAGGCTGACGGAACGGCATGGATGGCACTGTTCAGTCAGAACATGGTGGAAATGGCTTATGAACTGGCCAACCACGACCCATTTTATGAAAACCTGGTTGTGAAGTTTGTTGAGCACTTTTATTTCATTGCCAGTGCCATGAACAAGCCCGGTACCGATGGTATGTGGGATGAAGAGGATGGTTTTTACTATGATCTGCTCCGGCTGCCCGATGGCAGCGCTCGACGGCTTAAGGTCAGGTCTCTCGTGGGGCTCCTGCCACTGTGCGCAACCAGTGTTATTGAAAAAGAGCACCGGGAAAAAGTTCCGAATGCTATCGCGCGTCTCATGGAACGCCTGAGGAGGATGCCTGAACTTAAAGAATCCATGCACCCTACCGGGCCCGGCAATTTTGGTGTGGCCGAACGTGGGATCCTTGCCCTTGTCAACCCAGAACGGCTCCGCAGGATCTTAACAAAGATGCTTGATGAGGAGGAGTTCTTAAGCCCCTATGGTATCCGTTCGATCTCCAAATTCCACAAACAGAATCCTTATGAACTGTATGCTGACGGTCAGGAATACCGGGTGGATTATCTGCCGGCAGAGTCAAATACCGGGATGTTCGGCGGTAACTCCAACTGGCGCGGGCCAGTCTGGATGCCCGTGAATGTTCTGCTGGTCAGGGCGCTCCAGCAGTTCTACCTGTATTACGGTGATAATTTTAAGATTGAATGCCCGACAGGCTCCGGAAACCTTATGAACCTTTTTGAGGTAAGCAGGGAGTTAAGCAACAGGCTCACGAAGATATTCACCCTGAACGATGAAGGCCGGAGACCGGTTTTCGGAGGTGCAGAGAAGTTCCAGACCGACCCTCACTGGCGCGATTACATTCTGTTTTATGAGTATTTCCACGGTGACAATGGCGCAGGACTGGGTGCAAGCCATCAGACAGGCTGGACCGGTGTCGTGGCAAAACTAATACAGCTTTACGGAATTATTGATCCGGAAAAAATACTGGAGCAGGGGAAGCAGGCAGCTTTTATAAGGGGGCCACAAGGATAGAGATTAATTACTACCTGGTTTTGTTCATTATCCCTAGTTCAGGATACTGAGGGCAGAACTTCGAAACCACGGTGTTCTCAAAGCTAAGGTTTTCAAGCTTCGGGCTCCAGATCATCCGGACCATGTTCCATACGTCTCTGTCATTGTTCAATGAAAAAGAGTTAGTAATAAGCATATTGCCGTTGACATCTGACCAGTCATAATTATCTCCGTAGCGTATGCCTGTTCCGTTATCTGAAAAAGTGCAGTTATCAGCCACTACCGAATGGTTCGGCGAGCTGTACCCTAGTTCCAGCCCCTGGCCGCAATTAGTAAAAACACACCCGCTGAAAACGTGATTTTTGACAACCGGATCAACGCTTGACAACGCAGCGCCTTCGTGAAAACAAGCCTCAAACCTGCAGTTTGTCACTGTGATTTCGCCACCTCCATCCGCGCCGGAATCCAGTCCGTCATCCTTTGCAAACATAAAGACTGTATTTGTAATCACTGCATCCGAAGCATTCAGGTACAGTGCATCGTTATCTCCGTCCACAAAGACATAGGAATCGTCCGGAAAATCCGTGAAAACGGAATTTCGCAAGGTTAGATCCGTACTATTAACCTGTCCTCCTGTTTTTGCCCGTTGCACCAGAATATTGTCGAATGTAAGAGTAGCATTTTTCGGATAAAAGATCTGTCCTATATGATCGGTCATGAAACAGTGATCCAGGGTAAGTGTGCTGTTTTCCGTATAAAACAATGCCTGCCTCCCGGCATGGCCCCAGGCATAATCATCAGAATCATGATATCCGCTCTGGCAGAAGACAGTATATTGCGCTTCAATGGTTCCGCCGGATTCCCGGGTGATAAATCCTCCCCAATATTTATTGCTCCGGCTGCATGTAACAAATACCGGATTTGCCGGAATGCCGGCAAAGACAAGCGGGCCGCTGAGATTAATATCAACAGCCTCATCAATGAGGATTACAGCACCTTCGTGTACCGTCAGGGATCCGGTGGAAGTAATATTCAAATTCCCGGAAATCCTTACAAGACTGTTGACAGGAATTTCAATTGCTGAGTTTATTGTTCCATTCAGTTCCATGTCAACATTTGAAATTTTCGTAAGTGGTACGCTGAGTTTTTTGCCGCCTATGATAAAATCAGCCTTGCCTGCGAGTGCAGATGCAGCAATGTTAACTGAACCCACGCCCTGCTTAATGTTAAAAGCATCGCCCGAAGCTGTGCATTTACCCTGGGAATAGATGCCTTTGACAGCGCCGGATGCCCTGACATAAAAAATAAAAGGGACCTTAATCAGGTCTGTATATCTGTGAGGATAGTATATATCAACATTTTCGGATCCCAGCAGAACGGTTTTATATGGTGTCGGTACCCAGGCTTTAAGACCCCATTCGGAAAACTCCCTTTCTTCAGTTGTTGTGGTGAATAGAATTGTATCATTCTCCTGTTGAGAGGAATTGTAAATCAGAATCAATTCAAAAAATCCGTTTTCTGTGAATTCTATGTAGTCTCCCTTTATGAAAGGGACAGTATCATTGTTGATTATTACCAGACGAATGTCGTTGGCATCATTCAGGATGGCAAACGGCAGGTGATAATCCTGCTTTGTTTGCAGTTCCGACAAATTAATAATGCCTTCAGGAATCTTGTCCGCATTTTTTTTGCAGCCGGCCACAAGAAGCAAAAGAATAGTATAGAGCAGGAAATTTTTGAAGCTCATATTTACCGGTTTTGCTGATTGTCCAATTCCTGAAGAATCCAGGTTCTTCTATCTTTCAGCATTTGTCTTTTCTCAGCCAGATTAGTTACAAAAAGATCATAATCAGTCTCGTCAACATCATACTTCGACTGATTAATAATCTCATCGTTACTGTAAAACGGACCGATATGGTCGGAAGTATAGTCAAATACCTTATCAATAGCTGCCAGATCTATTTTTTCCATAACAGTTCGCAGTGTCTTCAGATATTGCTGATAGATAAGGCTGTCCCTTGCAATTTTATAATCAAGGTCATCTTCAATTGAATACAGCAGTTTTGAGCCCACATCGGCAACTATGTCATTCATGCTGAAATATTCCCTGGGGCCGAATACAGTACCAGGGGCCCACTCGTTTCCAATTTCATGAGGCTGATCGGCAAAAATATCATCATAATCCCAGGGAAACACTCCCAGTACTTCTCTGTCATCCCTGATTGTCGAATAGAAAAATATCTCGTCTGTATAATCACCGTTTTTGATAAGCAGGTCGATACTCAGTTTGGTAAAATACTGTTCCATATCGATATAATATGAAAGAGTATCATACAACTGCCGGCCGGAGTATTCGGGAAGAAATGAGTATATCATATCCAGCCGGTTATAATATTCCTCTTCATTCTGCCGGAAATCCGGATTCATGAAAAACCCTTTTACGACATGGTCATAACCGCGGCGCACCACAAAAGTAGCCTGCTTCTGTTCGATAAAGTATTCCACCGGATCTTCAATAAAATGGTACAGGCCCTGGGTATAATCATTCAACCTTACTTCAGTGAAAAAACTGTAAACCGGCCATAAACCGACTTCCCGGAAAAGTCCAGTAGCCGTGCTGTTTTCTATGTAGGTATAATCGTAAACCATCGCCAGTAGCTTGAACTCCTCATACTTTCTCTCCATCGGTTCAAGCGGATTATGGAATGAGATCTTACGACCCATGTTAACACCAAATCCCTTCCTGGTAAAATTAACAGTGTTGTCTCCTCTGATCTCAAACCGGTCGATAGTGTATATGCCTCCGGCAAAATGCAGTTCGGGAACGGGGTCAGAAACTTCGTAACGTTCCCCTCGGCTTGCATTTATGTACTGTCGCTGTGCTTCGGTAACCGTAAAATTAAAAATCTCTTTTTCGGGGTCAGTAATATCATAGGTCTCCTTGACGCATCCCTGAAGAAATAATACCAACACCAATAGAAGCAGCAAATCAGCCAGCCCTTTTGTCTTCATAATTCACTCAAATTACTGAGAAATATTACAATACAATGTTAAAGATAATTTGAGGGAAAACGAGCTTTAGAGGATGAGAATGATAAATATACGAGGCGAGGTTCATTTATAATTTTTTCGTCTCGGGCTGGCCTCCGCAAGTGCATTCTTTCCCTTTGACTTTTTCGAAGGCTTCCCTCCCTTCATAAACGGAAAAGTAAATCAGACCAGTAGCGCCGATAGTGTCTGCATAAGCAAAACCTGTGAGCCTGTCTATAGAATTTCTATTCTGAAGTTAGCTGGCAACCCTGTTATAAGTTATCAATTACCCTTTTTAGTTTATTTGTCACCTCAAATGCTACATCTCCCAATGCATGATTTGTAATTGCCTGCATCGAAGCAACAGGATTTACCGCTGCAATTTCAATTTTGTTCTGTCCATGCTCTATGACGAGCACATTGCATGGAAGCATGGTGCCTATTTTTTCCTCGGCCTGTAATGCTTTATAAGCCAAAGGCGGGTTGCATGCACCCAAAATTTTGTATCTCTTGAAATCGACACCCAGCTTTTCTTTCAGCTTTTCATGCATGTTGATTTCCGAAATCACGCCAAAGCCTTCACTTTTAAGTGCTTCAGTGGTTAACTTAACAGCCTCATCAAATGATTCATTAAGTGTTTTACTGAAATAGTACTCCATAACATCTGGTTTATAATGATTATTGCACAATTTACCCCCTTTAATTCAGGAACACCAGCTTATTGCTAATATTGTTTGCTATTTTTTCTCCCTGTATAAATCCTGCCTCTATAGACGGCCTGTAGTGAATACCGCCGGCTTGCAGTCCAGCGAACATGAACAAAGTAATAATAATTGTCTTCATATTGGTAAGTGTTAATTAATACTTTGCCTCAAAGAAAGGTATTTGCTCCTGTACGGCTATTTTCAAAGAACGATATATTAACAACCCACCTTTCCTAATGTTCATGGTCTGACATAACGTTACAAATGTCCATTGATAACGGTTAAAATATCTGTATTTACCCCGCAGCTGCAGTCACATTAATGTCATATCTTTGATTGGGCACAACATTATCAATTCTGAAATCTTAATAAATGGTATACAGATTATCTCTTATTCTAATTCTGGGTCTGGTTTCGGGGAACATTGCCTACTCGCAGGAAAGCGACTGCAAAGTACTCAAGCCCGAAATCTCGGAATCATATTCGGGTGGTTGCAAAAACGGACTGGCTGACGGAAAAGGAGTTGCACAGGGGATCGACTATTATGAAGGGCAATTCGATAAAGGCTTGCCTGCCGGCAAGGGAACGTATAAATGGTCAGACGGGACATATTACGAAGGGCATTGGGAGAGCGGCAAGAGAGAGGGTTCAGGCAAGATGGTTTACCCGGATTCTACAGTCACCGGTTACTGGAAGGATGATATATATGCCGGTAAGAAACTTATCCCCCCGTATGAGATAATGCGCACCGAAAGCGTTTCCCGCTCTAACATTATTAAGTCAGTAGGTGCTGCTGAAGAGGTGAGGATCAGAATTTTACAGGGAGGGTCCGACAACAGGACTGTCTCCAATATGTCCATTTCCAGCAGCAGCGGAGATGAATACCGAACAGATAACATTTACGGACTTGAGAAAGTACATTTTCCGCTAGATGTAAAAGTCAGTTACACTTCAAGGACCCAGTTTGGTACTTCCCAATTCAGAGTCATGTTTGAGTTCCGGATCAATGAGCCCGGTGTCTGGGAGGTTACAATATCAAATTGAATAAAAAAAAGTCCGGTAAAGTGAGACCGAGGCCGCGCGTCAGCATCATCGGCCCTCTCAGTCGGCCAGAATAACCAGGCTTCACCAATTTTAACAGTGGTGTGCCTATGACAGGCTATTTCAATAATATACTGACACTTACCAGGTAAGTACTGCTGTACAGGTCAATCTCCGGAACTATTGCAGCTCTGTCATTTAGTTTAAATGGATCCCAGTTTTTTAATGGCTCAAAATAGTAAACCAGGTTCGTGACAAGTATGCCAATCCCTGCCCCCACAAGTACATCACTGACCCAATGTTTATTGTTCGTCACACGCAGAATGCCCGTCGCAGTTGAAAATAAATAACCGGAATAGGCCAGGGGCAAACAGTAGTCTTTGGTCTCTTGAAATAAAACTGTTGCTCCGGTAAAAGCCTGGGATGTATGCCCTGAGGGAAAAGCAAGTGGATTGCCGTTGGGTCTCGTTGAGTGAGTAAGCCTCTTAAGTGAACCGGTAATTAAAGATGTTGTCAACTCTGAAATGATCAGATATTTTGTCTGGTTGAAAGCATTGTTCCGGTGTTTTGCCCCTAACAGATCTGATATATAAAGTATAGCTATCGGAGCATATTGGATATAATCGTCGATATCTGTATTTGTCCTTGGAAACCACTCCTGCATTTCCTGCTTGCAGCCCAGTGCCTCGATGAGCAGCCCTCCTGATATCAGGCCTATTGGCACCAGTTGATTCTTCAGACAAAAATCAGAAGAATCAGGATCAGGGATTTTCTTGTCATATGTATCATCAGCAATCTGCCCGAAAGAATGATAAATCGGAACGCAGAGGAGGATAATAACTGCTATCCACCTCATATTTAGTCATCTTCCTCGTCTTCTTTCTCTTTCTTTACTGGTTCCTTTGTCAAAACCTTGCCTGAAGCGTCAATAGCT
Source organism: uncultured Bacteroidales bacterium (assembly GCA_963743775.1). Classification (GTDB taxonomy): domain Bacteria; phylum Bacteroidota; class Bacteroidia; order Bacteroidales; family VadinHA17; genus SR-FBR-E99. Next base: position 31,884 of record CAVURA010000002.1, on the reverse strand, counting down.
GCCTCAAGTTTTTCCATACCATTGCTCAATGCAAATTCGAATATTTTGCCTTCCTGTGTTTCAGATACTTCTGACCTTGCAACTTTATACCCTGCTAATTCTTTATCAAGTGTAGCCTTTACAGCGGCAGGAATTTCTTTTGCCGTTATCTCATATTCTGTTTCTTTCCATACCCCTGAATTATCAAAGTTGGCTGAGTACCCTTTGCCATCCATTTTAAATTCGGCTTCCCACTCTTTATCGTTTTCTTTCCCCCATTCTACCTTTGAAGCACCGGGAAATTTCTGCGAAAAAGCAGTTGCAACATTTGCAGGAACATTTTTCTCTGATTGTCCGTAAGCGGAAAAACTGATTAATAAAACAGCGGAAATAATTAAAACTGATGTTTTCATTTTATCTGGTGTTTAATTGTTGATTTTAATAATTCAAACAAAACTAAATACTGATTCTAAAGGAATCCTTAAGACACAATATGAACATGAAAATTAACGTAAAACTGTTGCGGATTTACTTATTTCTTAATAAACAGTTTTAACAGACCCGGCAATACAATCAGTAATAATGGCAAAGCCATTACCAATCCTCCTATAACAGCAATAGCCAGCGGCTGATGCATCTGCGCCCCGGTACCAATTCCAAGAGCTAAAGGCGAGAGGGCGACTATAGCTGCCGTAGCTGTCATTAACTTCGGACGCAAACGGACCGAAATAGCATAACCCAGTGCGCCGGTAACATTTGAGTTTTTAAGTTCTGTAAGAAACTGCTGAATAGTAAAAATGGAATTTTCACCGATTATCCCGACAATCATTATCAATCCTGTATAACTTCCGACATTTAAGGGAGTGTTGGATATATATAACGCTATGACGCCGCCTGCTATACCTAAAGAGCTTATGAATATTACAATTCCTGACAGTTTTAAGCTTTTGAACATGAAAAGAACAATCAGAAAAACCAGCAATCCACTGATAATAAGTATCTTCAGCAACTCGGCAAAGGATTGTTGTTGTTCGGCATAAGATCCCCCGTATACAATCTGGTAAGCAGGTGGCAGTTCTATTCCTGCAAGCTTTTGCTGGATAGCTTTCATTACGCCGCCGAGATCCCGGGTATCAAGTCTTGCAGTGACCACCCCCATCGTCTGAAGGTTTTCTCTTTGAATCTCTGAAACACCGCCATGGATTGAAAAGCCGGCAAACTTGCCAAGAGGCAGATAATCACCTGAAGCGGTACAGATTTTGATTTGTTTTATTTTTTCGACAGGAGTTTGATTGTTAAGTGGGTAAATCAACCTGATATCCGTGAATTGCTCTTTTTCCGGGATTGTTCCGGCAACAATTCCTCCCAGCCAGATCTCCGTCTGTGTTTGAATGTCAGAAGCAGAAAGTCCGAATTGCTTGATTATATCTTCTTTGGGTAAAATACTTACGACAGGCCCTGAAACTATAATCCCGTCAAAAACATCCGCGGTTCCCTGTATGGTTTTTACACTGTCTGCCACCCGCTTTGACAATTCTTCAAGTTTATCATGATTATCTCCGAATATCTTGATCTCGATTGGCTGAACGCTTTTCATCAGATCGCCCAGCATATCAGTAATTACCTGCCCGAAATCAACAGTGAGGGCAGGCACAGTGCTTTCAACTTTTTTGCGGATTTCATTAGAAACCTCCGACGTTGTTCGTTTCCTGTTTTTATCCAACTCAATCAGATAATCACCGCTGTACGGTTCTGTGATGAAAAATCCCATTTCAGTTCCTGTTCGTCGTGAGTACGTTTTTACTTCAGGAATGCTTTCAATAATTTTGTCAACTTCACAGAGTATTCTGTCGGTTTCCTCAAGTGATGTTCCAGGAGGAGAGGTATAGTCCAGAACTATTGATCCTTCATCCATCTCAGGCAAAAAACCAGTGGGAAGCTTTGGCATCATGAAGGCAATACTTACGATCAGAAATAAAACAAAAATGCCGCTGATATAAGGTCGCGATATAAAATACTCTATCCACTTGTGGGTTTTAGCAGTATGTATTTTCGTATTCTTTACCGGCGATTTATTTTCTGAAAGAAGGAGATAAACAACAGGCAAACCGATCCAGGTAACAAGAAATGAACAGAGCAATGTAATAATCATTGTCATTGTAAGGATCTTGAAATAGGCACCGGCTATTCCTGTCATCAACTCAAACGGGATGAGGATTACTATGGTTGCAAGGGATGAACTTACCATGGCGGGAAATAAAAAACCAATTGCTTTACCCACCAGTTCCTTCGGCTTCCTGTCAGGAAACTCTTCATGGGTCCTGTGGATCTGCTCAATGACAATAATTGCATCATCAATAATCAATCCGATTGCTGCCGCAATTGCTCCGATTGTCATTATATTAAAATCATAACCCAGCAAACGAAGCACAATGAAAGTAAGAGACAGTGTCAGAGGAATAGTAATTAAGATAACAGCGCTGGCCCTGAAAGAGCGAAGAAATATAACCACAACCACAATTGCCAGCAACAGCCCTATCCAAAGAACATCAATTATGCTCCGGATACTGCCATTGACAAATTCTGCCTGATTATAATACGGTTTTAAAACAACGCCGTCCGGTAACACTTTTTCCAGTTCCTTAACCTTAATTAAAACCTGTTCCGACACATCTATAAGATTGCTTTCGGGTTGCTTCAAAACGGCGATTAAAGGCACATCCTTACCGTCAGCTTTTATCCTGATATATTCATTACGTTCCGAGATTTCAACTTTCGCAACATCAGATACTGTTATGTTGCGTATTCCGTTGTTAAAAAGTACAAGATCTTCAAGTTGCTGCTTATTCTTCAGTGTGGCATCAGTAACGGTAAGATAGAGGCGATTGTAATCTATGGTATATCCGTTTGATTTAATGAAATCCGTTTTTTGAAGCACGTCAAGAATTGACTGAGGGCTGATTTTCAGCAGGCTTAATTTCCCTTCATCAGGGATAATTCTGTATTCCTTCACTTTGCCTCCGATTACCTGGACCGAAGCAACACCGGCAATCCGGGATAAGTAGGGTTTTACGATATATTCTGCAATTAGCTTCAGGTCAACCTGGTTCTTAGTATCTGAAACCAGTGAGTATCCCATAACGGGCAAAACTGAAGGATTCATTTTTTCAACCGTAATTTCAATGTCAGGAGGCAGGTTGCTTTTAATTCGTGCAATCTGTGATTCAACCTGCTGCTTGTCAAGGTCAATATCAGAACCCCATTCCATATATGCTGAGATCTCGCAACTCCCCATACTGGTAGCACTCCGAACAAGACTCAAGTGTTCGACTTTCTTAATAGCATCCTCCAGGGGTTTAGTGACCTCAACCATCATCTTATCGACTGGTTGATCGCCGTTATCAGCAATTATTTTAATCTTGGGAAAAGTAACATTCGGGAACAGCGAGGTCTTCATATTCTGGTAGGAGAAAGCCCCGCCGATCAAAATTAAAAGCAGAATAACGGTTACGGGAGTCTTAAACCTGATAAATATGTTTTCCATCTTACTTTGCAATTCTGATAGTAGTGCTGTCAGGCAAACCATAAGCACCTTCACTAATAATCAAATCTCTTAGGTTCAAAGCCGGCGAAATTATTTCTGCGAGTGTATCGTTTTCAATTCCTTTTTTGACAGGGACCTTAACCGCTAAATTATTTGAACCAATTTTCATCACCCAGAATTCACTTTGTGTTTCATTGGTCATCAACGAAGATTTTGAAACAAGCAATGCCTGGTTATGCCTTTCACTGATAAATCTGATTAAAAGATTCAGGTTTTCAGGCAGTTGCCTGGCTGTTTCCGGTTTTATAAGCACTGTCTGAGTTTGATTAATCTCATCCATAACAGGAAGAATACGGAAAACTGAACCGTGGATGCTGGTGTTGTCTGCCAGGCGGATTTTACATATTCTTTCCCTGGCCAGAATATTATTGTACTCAAAGGGCACATTTACTTTTACCATTAAATCCCTATTATTGACGATGGTGCACAGGCTTCCTCCTTCTGCCACATAACCGCCGGCTTCGCTGATATTTAAATCATTAATAAACCCGCCGGAAGCAGCCGTGATTTTCACTGTGCCATAATCTCCTGTCGTCCTTTCTCCGGATTCCAAAGCTTTGCTTTCCCTTGTCTGTACCTCAAAGAGAACATCACCTTTGTTAACTTCCTGCCCGAATCTAACGTTAACTTTGATTATGTAGCCTGCAATCGGCGAAATGACCAAATTCTTTTTGAGATAGACTGTACTTCCGTTAAAGCTTATTTCATTCTCAATATCGCCTTGAATTACAGGTGTCACCTTTACCGAAACCACAGGCATTTGTTCTTCGCCGACAGTGCTCCTGGTTTTGCAGGAAGAGAGCATTTGCAACAGGCAAAGGGTAAAAAACAGGATGAATAATCTTTTCATTATGCTGTTATTAATATGTCAGGTAATTATATGAATTTATCAGGAGCTGCCTTTCCATTTTAAGCAGCAGGGCTTCCTGTTTTTTTGCAGCAATATCCTTTAAGAGATTTTTAAAATCCATCACAGAAGCTTCTCCCAATGAAAGTTCTCTGGAGTAGGCATTATAGAGCTTGTCATACTGTTCTGCCTGTTGTTCATAGAGATGGAGTCTTTGATTAACGGCTTCAATTTGATTTAGAATCTTGTTTTTATTAATATCATTCTGTGTCAGGAAGTTTTTCTTCTCAAACTCAATGGTCTGAAGGTTGATATCTGATTTTTCTCTTTGAATGGTTCGCTGATGGCCGTCAAAAATGTTCCAGCTTAAAGAGAACCCGGTACTGAATCCTATTCTGCCGGGATATGGCAGATAAGCTGCAAATAACCCCGCATCTGCAAACAGGTCCATTTGCGGTTTATATTTCAGCTCATTAATAGATTGGTCAGCTACAATGCTCAGACTATCGAGCTTATAGGCAGTTAAAAAACCAGAGTTGGTAACAATATCAGGCTTCATTACAAAGTCTGTTTCCCGGAGGTCGACCATGCTTGTATCCCTGATCCCGCAAATTAGATTTAAATCATAAATATTGGCCATATATTCCCCCTGGAACATCTTATACTCTGCCTCATAGTTTTGAATTTCAATCTGCAAAAGCATTAAGTCAGTTTGCTTATATACTGCGTTTTCAACCAGTCTTTGCATTTTTTTAACCTGGTCATCAAGTTCTTTGAGGAGTGATAATTCGTTGTTAATCTGCATTTTTGATTTAATGCAAAGTATATACTGATAACCGACAATCTGTTCCAGCTCATGAACGGTCAGTGCGATATTATTGTCATTGATCTGGCCTGATATGCTGGCTTTATTTGCATACGTCTTATATCTGGAGCCGGTAAAAAGAGGTTGCTTAACCGAAACTACTGCCTGATACTGACCTCCGTCTGTCAAAGCAAGGTCATAGCCGGTGTAATCCGTTGCTCCGTCTGATACTAATTCAAAATGGCTGGAATTGTTGTCATGTGAAATAATGGGAGCAAACATAACTCCCGAAATAAGATTGACTTCAGGTTTTGAAAGAATACTGTTAATCTGCTCCAGATCAAGCGCCACAATCTTACTCTCATTCTTATTTTTGTTTATCAGAGGGCTATTAATTTTTGCCTGTTCAAGGTAAAAATTCAAATCCCGCTGCTGGGCGCTCAGGACGAAGACCTCTGACAACAACAGAAAGGAAAGGATACAGGTTTTCACTTTGCGGGTATTATGATTTTATTTTAAAAATGAAACAATGCTGTTCATCCTTGCAGTAATTTATTTCCAGATCGTTTGTTTCACAAATTTTCCTGACTATAGCCAGCCCCAGTCCGCACGACTTCGGATTGCCTGAGACAAAACGATTGAAGATGGTTTCATTGGTCAGTGAATTGTCTTCACCGGTATTACAGATTCTGAGAGAAGCACTATGCATTAATATGCTTATTCTGCCTCCCTTGATATTGTGATTAATTGCATTTGATAGAAGATTGCTTATCAATAACTCAGCAAGTTGTTCATTCATCTCAATCTGGAAATCCTGTTCAATCTGAACCTTTACGTCCAGCGTTTTTGTCTCGAGAAGCAGAGAAAACTCATCCAGCTTACGGGCTAAAATTTCCTTTAATGAGACTGATTTGCCAACTCCGAATTGCTTATTCTCGATTTTTGAAAGTAAGATAAGACTTTGATTCAATGAAGACAGACGTTTTAATGCACTGATGACGGTTGCTACTTTTTGAAAGGTTTCTTCTTTCAGATCCTGCTGCAGAATTTCCTCAAGGTTGATTAAGGCGATTGAAAGAGGAGTCTGAATTTCGTGGGAGGCATTTTCAGTAAACTCTTTCTGCACAAGATAATCCGATTTTAATTTCTCCGTCAGGTTATTGATTACTTTGTTTAACCGTCCAAACTCCTCAGTATCTGATTCCAAAAGGGTTATATCATTATTCTTACTGAGGCTGAAACTTTCGATTTCATGAAGATTATGTTCGAAATCAGCCCAGACTGTTTTATTCATTTTTTTTGTCACAAAAAATGAAATGACGAATGCTGAAGCCAGTAAAGTGAACAGGGTCAACGCTAAAATTAATACCAGGTCTTCATTCTCAAAAGCAGATTGACGCAGTTTTATGAGATAGTACGAATCATTTATTTTGACCTTATTTGAATATTCCAGGAAAGTTTCATTTTCGTTCTCCAGCTCATTCCTGATAACAACTTCTTTGAATGAAGATTTTACAGGATCACTGTCTTCTGTTTTCTGAACCTCAATAATCGGGTGAAGATTTGGGATTTCTCCTGTATTCCGGATCTGTTTTTCGATAAGATACTCCTTTGTCAGGAGGTTCTCTTTTGCATCGCGAATAATAATAATATGCAGGATTAAATATCCCGCGATTGTAACTCCTGCGAGGATAAGAGCAAAAAGTATTAAATAGTTGCGGTTAATTCTGGTCAGGAATTTCATTATTGTGAAAGTTTATAACCCATACCATAAATTGTTTTTATATAGTCTTTCCCTCCTGCGTGCTTAATTTTTTTCCGGATATTGTTCAGGTGTGTATATATAAAATCGAAACTGTCAGCCATATCAATGTTATCTCCCCACAAGTGCTCTGCAATTGCTTCTTTTGTGAGAACCCTGTTCTTATTAATTAAAAAGAATAATAATAAATCATATTCCTTTTTAGTAAGAGCCAGTTCATTTCCATTAATTGACAGGGTTTTACTACCAGTGTTTATTGATATTTCATTAAATGTAATTATATCAGAACCATCATATTGCTTTCGTCTCAATACCGCTTTAATTCTTGAGTTTAGTTCAGACAGATGAAAAGGCTTTGTAATATAATCATCAGCACCAAGATCGAGTCCGTTTAATTTGTCGTCCAGGGCATTTTTGGCCGAGATAATAATGACGCCAGCTCTATTCTGATGTTTTTTTATGGTTTCCAGGAGAAGCAATCCGTTACCATCCGGCAAGGTAATATCCAATAGGATAATATCATATTCGTAAATAGACAGTCTCTCATCGGCCTTACGGAAATTTTCAGCCAGCTCGCAGATAAAATTCTCCTTAACCAGGAAATTGTTTATGGCGATAAGTAATTCAAGTTCATCCTCAATAATCAGTATTTTCATACTGCAATTTAGGTTATTAAATCTAAAGGAAATCTAAAGAGCTTTCTGAATTGTGGTCATGGAAGAAAGTCTGATTTCTACGCGTAGCCCAATATTCATGGCCTTCACGGTCTTGTTGAAGGTGAAGCTCAAAGCCGGTTCAAATGGTCGTGCCAGAAGAAATATAAAAGTGCAAAAGTCTTTGAATGGAATTGACTGGGGCCCTCTTATTCATATTTATTATGAGAAAGACTTTAAGTCGGTATCATACTTTATTTCTATTCTACAAAAGATGGTCTCAGAATGCCAAATCAAGTGCCAGGGCAAAAATATTTTCCTTTAATTCTGCGCTTTCCCCGATAATCCGGTGAGTGTATTCCGCATGAAGGGAAACATTTACTGCTGACCAGTCTCCAAGATAGTAGCGGCAAAGTGCAGAGTAAGCTTTAAACTCCCGATCTGAATCATAACCTGGAGGTGAGATCCAGTTGTACATCACTGATGCGACCAACTTATTGTTGCATAACCCGACATAGTCAAGCTCGACAAATCCTCCGGTGTATTTATAGTTCACTCCGGGATCGAGTGTGTTGAACTCCTTGTCATCAGAACCTATAAAATAGAGCGCCTGAAGGCCAATGCGGCTGTAATTCAGACTTCCGTTCACGCCAATGCGGTAAAACGTGCCGTTATTGCTCCCGTTCGTCTGCCCCATATCCCCGATTACGGTCCCTGGCAAAGTCAAGGGGTTGCCAGCCATAATATCCGAAAACACCCAGACGCTGCCCCGAGCTTTGTCCGTCACCTTTGCCGATTGTCTGGGAAAGGCTCAGATAAATGTCTTTCCCGTTATTATTATCAGGGTTGGCGCCGTTTCCGCCGACAATTCCGGCAGTATATTTAAATCCCATCTTAAAATGACCGCTTGCTTCAATGCCCATCTGATTATCATCAAAGACATAACTGTTTTTGGGAGTTGTCATGCTGTATACTTCATAGGGCTGCAGCAGGTAATACGATCTTTTTGAACTGAACATATGGTAACCCGGCTCAAATCTTCCTATCCTTAAATTCAACACATCAGGGATTATATTGCTGAAAACCAGGTTTGCTGATTCGAGCACCCCGAACTGTGATGCACTGTTATTTGAGCTGTCACGGCCGCTGAACCAGGCAGCAGGTTCATCAATACGCGGGGTATATACAAACATGAATGAGACGTTTTTATGCAACACTCCCGCTGCAAGAATATCCAGGCTGAAAAGATTGAATGATTGTGCCTTGCCTGCGTCAGTGCCATAAGTGGTGTAACCGAAAGGTACACGCATCGCAATCGGAGGGAATGTTTCAAATACTGTCTGTTCTTTCCCTGGCTGACCAGGCACCTGATAGCCGTTATCCCTGTACCGCTGACCGAAGTCGTTCAGCTTGGTAAATCCTGAATGGCACATGCTGCAATTAAATCCATATTTGCGGGCAAATGAAGGAATGGCCTGGCTGTCGGTGGTTGAAATGACCTCACAAAAAAGCAGTGTGATCAGGAAATATATAATCTTTTTCATACTTGGTCCTCCTTTATTTAGGTAATTCCGATGCCGGAATTGGTTTGACATTTGCCACTTCCGGGTTTGTACTTGTCATTGATATTTTCATGAAAGTCACAAGAGCCTTTTTCTCATAAGCAGTAAGGCCAAGTGGGACAATCAGCTGATCAAGATTAGCGCTTTGTACTCTTCCACCCTTATCATAAAGATCAACAACATCTTCAAGTGTTTTTTCAGTACCGCTATGCATATAAGGGGCCCTTAATGCCACATCACGGATGGTCGGAGTTTTGAAAGCACCTTTGTCTGCCGGATTTTTTGTAACATCAAACCTCCCCATATCGGGTTTTGCCGGATCATATTCAAGGACTCCGAGATTATGAAACCGTCCATCGCTGAAATATGGACCCCAGTGACAGGCAGTGCAATGCCCTTTACCTGTAAAAACTTCAAGCCCGTCTTTCTCAAGTTTTGAGAGAGCCTTTTTATCGCCCCTGGCATACCGGTCAAATGGCGAGTCTGTGGTAACCACGGTACGCTCAAAAGCTGCAATTGCATCTGCAATCATATCGACAGTTATAACTGACGTCCCGAAAACCTGTTTAAATTCTTCAACATATCCCGGAATATTCTGCACAGATTGAATCATGACTTCATGAGTGCTGCCCATTTCAATTGGATTCTGAATAGGTCCTTTTGCCTGTTCCTCAAGACTGGGTGCTCTTCCGTCCCAGAATTGCAGAGGACTATAAGCTGCATTGCATACGGGAGGCGATCTCCGGCCCCCTTTCTGACCATTTATACCTGTGCTTGTAGGTCCGGCATCTGACCATCCCATTGCAGGGTTATGACAGGTCGCACAACTGATTGTGTTATCCTTTGATAACCTTGTATCAAAATAAAGTTGTTTCCCCAGGAGAATCTTCAAACTCGATTGAGGATTATTAGGCGGAGTTACCACCGGCGGCAGAGGTCCCAGTTTCTGGGGACCGAGAGAATGTACATCTACCAGGGTAGTGGGTTTCCCTTGTATTTCCTGCCCTGAAACCGTTAAGGGCAAAATCAGAAACACTATTGACGAAAAAATAATTAGTTTTCTCATAAAACCTCCTTGTTATTAAAATGGTATTAAAGATAAAGAAAAAACTCATATCTGTCAATAAATTATCATTTATAACAAAAGCACTGATTTTGGTAACACAAACAAAATCTTCAGGTAGTTGTCATTAATAATAAAGAGCGATTTAGATCACCGCTGCCACAAAATCCTTGAAATTTCAAGCGGTACAGAAACATTTGGTAAACAAGGTATTGCTCTTGGAGTATAATCCAAAGCCGGACGTGTTGAGGACACCGATGCAAAATAATGGTACCCGTTGGTTGCGCCTTCTATTTTGGAACCTCGAGCCATCTTTTGCACTATTGGAGGTTTCCCGTTGGTCCCATTGGCAAATAGTTCAACCTGCACAGTATCCGGATCAAGTTTATTGAAATAAACCTGAACCTCGAACTTATGCTGTTTATCAAGAGTTTCGAAGTTTACATCACCAAAAAACATCGAATCCCATTCCTGTTGAATGTTGTTCAGCCGGTCTATCAGCTCTTTTCCCTCTGCACCTTTATATGCAGCACGCTTAAGATATGCTGTTGCTGCCGGCAGATAGTGCTGCGCGGTGTATTCCCGTACTGTCCTGTCTGCAGAGAATCGCGGTGTCAATTGTGCCATGCTTTCCCTCATTCGCGATATCCACGCAACAGGAATTCCCTTTTCATTGCGATTGTAGAACTCAGGCACCACCTCTTGTTCCAGTATATTATAAAGTTGTTCGGCTTCGATGGCGTCCCAGGCCGGATCATCACCATGTTCATTACCGTCTCCCAGCGCCCATCCTACCTCAGGTGTGTAAGCTTCAGCCCACCAACCATCCAGTTCCGAAAGATTAATACCCCCATTCACAAGCACTTTCATACCACTGGTTCCGCTTGCCTCCCATGGACGACGTGGTGTATTGATCCAGACATCAACTCCCTGCACAAGATTTTCCGATATATGCATATCGTAATCACTTAGAAATATTACAGGAGTGTGACCATTGCCCTGCCAGATAAATTGCATCCATTCTTTGATTAAATCCCGTCCAACCTGATCACCTGGATGGGCTTTCCCGGAAATGATGAGTTGCACCGGAAATTCAGGATTTGTTAATAACCTCAGCAAACGTTGAGGATCATGTAGCAATAAATTGGGTCGTTTGTAGGCTGCAAAACGCCGTGCAAAGCCCAGTGTTAAAATGTTGGAGTTAAATAAGTGTTTTGCCTGTTCAACCGAGTCAGGTGAATAACCTGAGCCGAGTAACTGCCTTGACAAATGTTCACTGGCAAATGCGATGAGTGCCTTGTTTGCATTGGTGCGCATCTCCCACAGCCTTTCATCAGAAGCATGGCGAATATCCTGTTCAAGAGTTTTATTCATCCCCAGCCATCTGTCCTTTCCACAAGTCTCTGTCCAAATCTGGTCCGCTTCTTTGGAGTCCCATGTCGGCATGTGTACACCATTGGTTATATAGCCAACAGGAACTTCGTCCGTCGGCCATTTAGGGAATAATGGCTCAAAGATATGGCGGCTGACTTCTCCATGGAGACGACTTACCCCGTTTATCGCTCCGCTTCCACGGATTGCCAGATAAGCCATTTTGAACTTTTCTGATTCATCCCCGGGATCCTTACGCCCAAGTGCCAATAATTGATGAGGTGTAATTTCAAGATTCTTTTCAGCGTATCCACCAAGATATTGTTCGATAAGTGAAGATGAGAAACTATCGAATCCGGCAGCCACTGCAGTGTGCGTTGTAAACAGATTGCCAGCTCTTGTAACAGCCAGGGCAACATCAAATGGTTGTCCTGTCTCTTTCATAAAACTATAAGCTCGTTCTAAAATCGCAAAAGCCGCATGCCCTTCATTGAGATGGCATACCTGGGGGTGAATGCCGAGAGTATTGAGCAAACGCCATCCTCCAATTCCAAGTACTAATTCCTGTTTAAGACGAAGCTCAGAACCACCGCCATATAATTCGCTGGTTATTCCCCGGTGAACAGGAAGATTTGCCGCATCGTTACTATCTAACAGATAAAGCTTTATTCTGCCAACCTGAACCTGCCAGGCACGTAGCCATACAGAGCAACCAGGCAGGTCAATCTCTAAACGTAACCATTCCCCATCAGGCTGACGCAAAGGTGTGATTGGCAATTGCCCGGGATCATTATAAGGAAAAAGCGCTTGTTGGTTTCCGTTCATGTCGATTTCCTGACGAAAGTAGCCTTGTTGGTAAAGAAGGCCAATGCCAACAACAGGTACGCCAAGATCACTTGCGGTTTTAAGCTGATCACCCGCAACATTACCAAGTCCACCCGAATATATCGGAAGAGCTTCGCTTAACATGAATTCCATACTGAAATAAGCTACGCACTTAAGCAAAGAATGCGGATAGTTTTGCTGGAACCATACGGGAGCCTTGTTTGCAGCCTTTCTGGCATTCATAAGGGTATTGACCTTATCCCGGAACACTGGATCATTCATAACTGTTTGGAACTGATCACGGGAAACTGTTTGTAAGACCACCCATGGGTTATGAGTAAGATTCCATAATGCAGGATCAAGAAGCCGCCATACTTCGTCGGTTCCGTGATCCCACGACCATCTCATGTCAAGCGTAAGCTCCACAAGGGAATCAAATCCCTTAGTATCGGTTGGCAGAAAGCTATGTATTGGTTTCTTCATATAAAATAAAAATAATGCTAAATCACCCGGTTGGTAAACATGTAAAGTGTATCATTATCTTAAATCTTCAAAATAAATTATTGACTGTTGAGCGATCAGGAAAGCGGCTGTTGCGGCTGTAATTCCTGTCATCGTAACTTTAAATGCCCCTTTTAAGGGTGGCTGTACTGTGCTTTGCTTTTGAAATAGCCGAACAGGAACAGACAAATAATTGTAAGAATAGCAGAAACAAACTGACATGCCTATTACTATATCAGTTATGAAATCCGAACTTCTTAAATGTTCTTCTTGATGTGCACTTTTACCAGCTATAGTTATGGTCATTTTTAATATTTTTTCGTTTCCAGTTTTTGGAGCATCTCGGTCACTGATATGCTCCAAAAAGCCGGTGGAGATTGATACATTATAATCCTCCTTTCCTATTTTCTCATCAAGCTTGTTTTTGCAGGAATAAAAATACGCTTAACTGTCTCAAAACACAAGGCATCCGACGCGTGCCACAGTTTCAATTGCTATTGCCGCAAAAGCAGCCCCATAATCCAGATCAATATTTTCAAGTGTATCTTTTGAATCATGATAACCGCTCCTGTTAATATCATAATTCTCCATAAAAAGTACAACCGGAACTCCAATATCTGAAAATATCTGGCCATCAGTATTGAAGATTGAACTATGTGGATTATAATGAGTACGGACTTCTCCTTCAAGAGGAAGGTGCTTTGCGGTTTCCGGGATCTCCTGTGTTCCGGTGATGCGTTTCCCCCTTCCAAGGTGAAGTCTCTCAGGATTCTGATTCCACTTGTTCGTATAAGTGTTCCAGATCATGTTTGCCATATGAGCCTCCCTTGCCAGTTGCATTGATGCGATACTATCCCCCGGTGATATCTGAAAGACATCACTGTCGTTATCCCGGTTATGACCAATCATATCCATAATAAAAACACCAACAATTTCGGTATCTGACAGCTCAGTCAATGTATCATTGTCTGTTTTCAGTCTGATTCTTTTCTCAATAAGCGACTGACAGAAATTCCTTGCTCCCATGCAGTCAGAAGGGAATTCCTCTCCGGTAAGATGTATGAGCCAGATATCACGTTCGAGCTTGCCCTCCTTTGACAGCTTCAGGAACACAGGTGCAGCCTGTAAAAGAGTTGAGCTGGCAGAATCGTTATCATCAGCACCATGAGATGATAAGCGTGCCCCTGAACCACCTCTTTCTTTTTCATAAATATCTTCCATATAAGCGGTATCGTAATGGTCGCCAAAAACTACTGCCTGCCTTCGATTCCTTCCTGGTATTACAACAAGAATGTTTCTCTCATAAGTCTCATCTTTCTGGTTACTTTTCCATCCCCCAAACATTGGAAACTCAAAATCAGTCTGCCATTTGAAAGGCAGTTCGCCACAAATGGCAATTCCTTCCATACCGGCATCAGCAATTGTCTTTCGATGACGCGCTATTAAATAATCACCAAGACTTTCAAGGTCACGTTGTCGCTTCTTTACAAAAGCAAGTGTCATGCTGTCCTGCGCAATATCTGCATTATCCTTGTTTATAAACATGCCCTGAGAAAGGTATTTGATATCATTCCACCAGTTTTCTTCAAAACGTCGTGTTGCAGTTTCAGAAAAAGTTATTGGCTCCGGAAGGGATTGTATTTCCGGTGATTCGATAATCTCCGAAAGGGTTTTCTGCATTTTTATTCCTGCTTCAGGGGTTGTAGAATGGACCGTAAGCTCATCAAGCCATTGTTCAAGACTTTTTCGTTTTGAGATGTTCAGAAGTCTTCGCGCAAATGATCGCGGCAAGGATCTCTTATTATTCATGTGCCAGGCGTCAAGCAGTGAAAGAATATTCTTTGATGTCTGGTGAACATAATAATCGCTTTCGTTTTTGAAATCATTCAGGGCTGAAAGGTATGTTTCCCGACGCAGAAGACGCGGCCACATCTCCACAGGGTGATGCATCTCCCTGTCATTTTTATGGTAACCGGTCATATACCCGTTGAGCATATCTGTTTTAATCTCAATCTTATCCGAACCTGCAGGCAAATAAGCAACCAGGGGCCTGTGAAGATATAAATCATACTCGCCGACACGCATTGGAGGATAAAAGAAACGATATCCGAAAAGGCCACCCTCAAGGATACTCTTTTCAGCTTCCAGTATCTTTTCCCTTGTTGAATTGGGACCGTCAAGCAGAAGCTCAAACCTGTAGTTCCAGATATGACAGTTTCGCGCCAGCGGTTTATCATATAATCCCATGACATCCGGTTCAGTACTGAACAATACCCTGGCCACCTTTATTTTGTGAGCAGCTTCATTTAGCTCATCCTGATACCTGTGCACACGCTGCCAGCGATGTGTACGATGAAAAGAGTCCTTTAAGAGTTCTTTATTGACTTCAAAATCAGAGCCGGTACGCGGCTCATAAAACCATCCGGATTGGGCAACCTTTAATCCGCCGATTCCCCTGTTTCGTGCCACCAGATTCAACAGAGGTATCTGACCGGCCACCGGAAATTCTTTTTTCAGTTTTTCATAACCGGGCATACCCCAGAATACAAGACTTCCCGGAAATGGCAGCAATGACAACCTGCTTGAAAGATATAGTTCCCTGATCACGGCGGGTAATGTACCGAAAGGTCTGAAGGTAAGCAGGTATTTGATCTGACTGAAAGAAGAATCACCGTTTAGCACAAATGACTTTGTCCATGCTGGCAGAACAGGTTCCGATGGCAAAATCCTGAACCCTGCTTCAAAAAGTGATTTACTGTCAGATAACTTCTCATTGTATGCATCTGACAGAATGCTGGTGAAGAAAGAAACTGACTCCTCTAAAGCAATTTCAACACCAGGAGATGTATAGAAATTCTTCCAGAAGGCTGCTTCGGGATCGTGAATACTATTACCGAAAAATGACCAGATTATTCTGCCTTTATCATCCTGGGCCCGCGAAAGCATAAGCGGCAACAGAGTCACATATCTTTCGTGCATTAATGTTCCCGCTTTTGATGCAATTTCAGAAGGCCAGTATGGATTATCTCTCAGATTTTCTCCACTGTGACCGCGGATAAAATGCTCAGGCAATCCCTTACCCAGTTTAATCAGGTTGTTCACAATCTGGTTCCCGACATGCCTGATCCCTGGCTTCAGTTCGTATTCCTCTTCTATTTCGGTTATCTGCCAGCCATAGGGATCATCTTCAATAAATAGTCTGTTATCAACCTTTCCCAATGGCGATATACCAACCCTCGGAGGTGGCATAAATTCTGAATATGCAGGTAGCGGGAAACAACCCTCACAGTTAAACCAGGGGTGGCCGGCAATTAATTTTCGCCATCCTTCAGGTTCTATCCCATTCATGGTGCTCACGTAAAACTAATTTTCGTCAGGGTCAATTATTCCGGCGTCGCGTGACAAAGAATCTGGTATGGCAATTTTAAAATGCGATTTCGCAAGCTGCTCCATTGTTTCCCTTTGCTGCTGAATCATTTGAACAGCTTCTTCATAGGCATCACTGTAAGATTTCCCCTCCCGCATTAATTTCCGTTCCAGCATTTCCAGGGAAACAGAATACTCTGTCTCCTCGCAGGAAACCTGACCATCAATCCATATTTCCCCTGATGGGATAAAATGATATGCCAGATCATTGCCGCTAAATCCAAAATCCGGATAAATGTTTTTGCGTACCAGATATCCATCTACAACCCATATTGAAATGCTATCTCTTGTGCCCATTGGAATACGATATATATTCTGAAGCTGAATGCTGTCCTTAAGAGACTTGATTTCCTTAATATTGTATGAATCGGTCACACCTGTCTTCTTCAGCGAAGCCTCATGAGCCCGGCAAATTTCCTCGTTTTTATGTCTGATTGTCAACTCAAGAGATAAAGAAGAGTCATGAGCTGTCTCATATTCCCATCCGTATTTTGCCATAAGGTGTCTCTCATTCAGTTCATGAGCCACAGTAAGATCAAATTCTTCACTGGAAATGGCATTATCAATCCAGATTTCTCCCTTGGGATTAAAAACATAGCGTTGTTCATTGCCTCCATAGAGCCACTCCTTGTATATCTTCTGACGCACCCGGTTCCCGTCAATAATCCATATGCTGTAATTGTCTTTATTTCCCCAGAAATAACGATAAATACCTCCTACCTTATTGCAGCATATCCAATTGATGGTCAAAAGGCTGATAATTAATAATAGAACTGTCCTTTTCATGACTTCTGTAAAAATATTATTATACAATAAATTTAATTCAAATAATGTAATTTGTGTATAATTTTATCTTTCAAAGAGGTAATTCTAAAGAATAAATTTACTTCAAGCTATCTCGTAAAAAGTCTTTTTTCTTAATTTAGACATTAATATAATCCTTTACACGATGGCGCTCAGACAGATAGTTTCAAAGTACAAGTTTGGGATCGCATTGTTGTTATTCTTTGTACTTGTTGAAAATATTGCATGGATCATTGAGCCAACCTTTTTCGGTAAGCTTCTGGATGCTCTTATTGGACACTTTTACGATCATGAAAAAAATAATTTTCTCACTCCCCTGTTAGTATGGATATCTGTTTATCTGATAAATGTTGTTGGAGGATCCCTTCACAGGCTTTTTAATGGCGGCACGTACTCAAAGATGTATGCTGATGTTGCCACAAATATTATAGAGGAATCGAAAGCCAGGGGGGACCTGTATTCAAAAATGCTGGTCAGAGCTGAACTTGTCAAGGAATATATTATTTTTTTTAAAGAACGATTGCCTGAGATGCTTTGGCAGTTGTCAGCATCCGTCGGAGCTATAATAGCATTGTTTTTTTATGACTACCGGATTGGGCTTGTTTGTCTTGCAGTCATAGGACCGGTAGCGTATATAAACAATATGAACCGGAAAAAGGTGACCCATCTGGAAAAAGATATTCATGATAATCAGGAAGAGCTTTATAAATTGATTGAAAACCGGGATACCTCCAAAATATATCAGTTTTATTATAATATGGTTTCCCCCAGAATAAGTATAGCAAGATGGAATGCTTTTAGTTACAGCACGGTAAAAGTCTTTCTCATAGTAATCTTTATAGTTGTTTTGTTTATCTGTGTCGACCTCGATAAGTTCACAACCGGAAAGATATATTCAGTTGTTGCTTATTTATGGACTTTTATAGGACAGACTGATTACCTACCGGACCTGATGGAAAGTCTGGGTTCGATAAAAGATCTTAATGCACGGTTTTCTCAGGATGAAAAAAGTCTGAATCAGCAGGTTATCTGAAGTTGAACTGACCTGGTAGTTTTTCATGAAGATATTATTAAGAGATATTTTGCCCGTAATGACGTTATAAGGATTCCTATGATCAAGAAACTTATACTGTATCTGGCAGTATTTGCAGGTTGTTTTTTCGAGGGCGAGACAACACTTGTAACATCATCCTTCGCTGCACACAGGGGTCACCTGGAAATTTACCTTGTCATTACGATCGCATTTATAGCCACTCAGTCATGGGATTGGATATGGTTTTTAATAGGAAGAAAGAAAGGGAAGGCCATCCTGGCCAAAAGACCAAAACTTAGCGGGAAAGCCAGTGCTGGTGACCACTTTTCGGGAGAATATAATGACCATCCATTGCCGGAGCTAAATCACTGATGTATAAATAAATAATATAAAGTTAGCATAACCAGCCAAAGGCTGTCAACCGAACCATCTTTTGCATTAAGATAAAGAAATGGCATTAAAAAAGGTAATGTTTTAACCTAATTCAATCTTTTGTGTATCCGTTTGAGTCTCCAATAAAAAAGCCACTCACAATTATAATTTTGTAAGTGGCTCATTTTCAGGTAGCGAGAGGGAGGAATGATCTCCCGACCTCATGATTATGAATCATGCGCTCTAACCAACTGAGCTATCTCGCCCTCAAAACGCGGGTGCAAATATAAATATTTTTTCATTTTGCCCGTCAAACTTTTTCTATTCAGCTATTATTTTTATATTGCATCACAGTCACATTTCCAGTTATGAGATCGAGATTCGAACTAGAATATACCCTGAACTCCCCTACCCGTGTTCTCTTTGACCGGCTAAGCACTCCGGAAGGACTGGCCGAATGGTTTGCTGATAACGTCATCGTAAATGGTGACGTCTTTACTTTTTTCTGGGCAAAAGTCGAAGCCAGGGCACGACTGGCCCATCTCAGGGATAACAAAAGCGTAAGATTCGAGTGGCTGGACTTTGCAGATACCGAAACCAACTACTTCGAATTCAGGATAGTCATCCATGAACTCACCAACGATACGGCACTCATGATCACCGACCACGCTGATGACGATGAGATCGATGATGCCAAAGATCTGTGGGATAACCAGATCTCGTACCTTAAAAAGGTGCTCGGCCTCACAGAGTGAGAGCGCTTTGCTACTTTCTCAAAAATAACGTACGTTTGCACATCACCATTGACAATGAAGAAAATCGATCTTTTCATGATCAGATCGTTTATCGGACCGTTGGTTCTGACTTTCTTTATTGTGCTTATAATCTTTATACTGCAGTTCCTCTGGATGTATGTTGATGAACTGGCGGGTAAAGGCCTCGAACCAAAAGTCCTTGCTGAACTCCTCTTTCAGTTCTCCCTCACATTTGTTCCCGTTTCGCTTCCTCTGGCAATACTGCTTGCATCGCTGATGACCTTCGGTAACCTGGGAGAGTTCCTTGAACTGACAGCGCTGAAATCGTCCGGCGTGCCGCTTCAGCGAATCATGCTCCCTCTATTTGTTCTGGTCTCATTCTTAGCCGTTGCCTCATTCCTTTTCTCAGACTATATTCTCCCGCTCTCAAACCGCAAGGCCCGAACCCTCCTCTACGACATCAGGCGCAAACGGCCTGAACTGAGTATCCAGGCAGGCCCATTCTACAATGGCATCGACGGTTTCAGTATAAAAATTTCAGACAAGGACCCGGAGACCAACAGGCTTGACAGGGTCTATATCTATGACCACCGCAATGGCCAGGGCAATACTTCAATGATCTATGCCGATTCGGGATATATGGCCATCACACCTGACGAAAGCGGAATGATTCTGACCCTCTTTAACGGTTATGCCTACAACGATATTGAGGAGAAAGACGTTGCCCAGGAAAAAAGGAGATATCCCTTCCGGCGTGATAAGTTCTCTGAACAGACTATGGTCATAGAACTTACCGGCTTCGGCCTTGACAGGTCGGGCATGGACCTATTCAGGTCAAACTATTCAATGCTGAACTCCGGCGAACTTGGCTTTTTCGTTGACTCCCTTTCAGAAAGGTACGATAGAAAGTCAGCCACATACTTCAAGGACTTTGCCGACACAAAGCTCATTCCCCCTGAAAGATACTTTTCAGGAGGCTATCACTATAACTCCGATACTGCAGCCGCCGCAAAGCTTGAAAATTTTAACTGTCGTGCAGTCTTTGACACAATGACAGTCTCGGGCAAGAGTGCGGCGATAAACAGGGCGCTTAGCTTCGCGAGGGAAGGCATCACTACCGTATCCGAGATGAGTGAATCACTTTTGTTTGAGGCCAAAAACCTTAAAAGGTACGAGGCGGAGCTGTTCAAGAAATATACCCTGCCTTTCGCCTGCCTGGTGTTCTTTTTCATAGGTGCGCCGCTGGGGGCAATCATAAGAAAGGGAGGGCTGGGAACCCCTGCTGTCATCTCTGTACTTTTCTTCGTGTTTTATTATGTCATATCGCTTACCGGGGAAAAGTTCGCAAAAGAACTTATAATAAATGTACCCCTCGGAATGCTGGCCTCAACAATCATTCTGCTGCCGATCGGTATCTTCCTGACATATAAGGCTACCACAGACGCCGCAATTATGAATGCGGAAACATATTTTCTCTTCTTCAGAAAAATAGGAGCTTTCTTTACCGGGATAAAACCTGACAGGGAAAATGAAAATACTGGTCCTGTCGCCTAAGCCACCGTGGCCGCCATATGACGGTGGCGCCGTGGCAACCATGAGGTGCATTGAAGGACTGGCTGCCGGCGGGGCAATCGTCTCCGTGCTGGCGATGAAAACTGAAAAACACGGCGCTGGCACCGGCCTCTCATCTCAACCGCCTGCCTATCTGCAATACTATGATAATGTAGCTGTTGACACAAGGATCAGGCCGTCAAAAATGCTGGCCAACCTGCTTTTTTCGGCTGAGCCCTATGACCTTCAGCGTTTCCGTTCGAGGCAATTCTCGAAAGCCCTTCATTCACTGCTGCTTCGGGAACACTTTGACATCATCCAGTGCGAGGGACTTCTCTTCTCATACTACATTGATGAGATACGCTCCATTACAGATACACCCCTGATATTCAGGGCACATAATGTCGAACACCGTATCAGGGAGATGATGGCTGAAGTTGCAACGGTTCCGGCAGAAAGAGATTATCTTAAAAGTCTTGCCCTGAGATTACGGAAACGGGAGATACTTGCACTAAAACAGTTTGATGCCATTGTTCCGATCAGTGAACCTGATTTTCAATGGTTTAAATCTGTTGCCCCAGATAAACCAATGATGCTCTCGGAAACCGGGACCGACATCTATGAGCCCGTCAATGAAACTGACGACACAAACCTGAGGGTTGGCTTCATCGGAGCACTTAACTGGCAGCCAAACCTTGACGGCCTGAGATGGTTTCTGGCCGGAGTGTGGCCTCGTGTACTAAGAACACTGCCCGATGCCACGTTTCACATTGCAGGCAGAGGCGTTCAGTCAAATGCAAAACACTGGCTGGCAGGGAAAAATGTCTTACTGGAAGGTGAGGTTGAAGATGCAAACCGTTTCATGGGATCAATGACGGTCATGATCGCACCCCTTTTTGCCGGGAGCGGCTTGCGCATAAAGATAATTGAGGCCATGAGCCTGGGCAAGACGGTAGTTGCGACACCTGTGGCTGCCGAAGGACTGCCGGTGGAGGATCACCGTGAGCTTCTCATCGGAACCGACGCAGCGTCTTTCTGTGATGCCCTGACCTCAGCCCTCAGTGACGCTGGCCTGAGAGCCTCCACGGGTGCTAAAGCAAGAGAGCTGGTGAGTAACAGGTTTGACAATCTGAAACAGACATCACAGTTGCTGGCATTCTACAAAAAGCTTTGTGATGGCCGCTGAAAAAATATTTCTGGTATCGGCGATTATGTTGGTCTGGACCTACCTGTTTTACCCGGCCCTGGTCTTTTCACTCTCTGTTATACGCAAGAGACGAAAAAAAATAAACGATAAACGACAGCCGGGAGCTGCGACATCGCTTCCTGCTGTTTCCGTGATCATGTCTGTTTTCAACGAAGAAAAGGTAATCAGCGAAAAAATCCGCATCCTGCTGATATCTGATTACCCTCCTGAACTGACCGAGTTCATTATCGGGTCAGATGCCTCCACCGACGGTACGGATGAGATAATGATGAAATTCGCCGCATCTGACAACAGGATAAAATATCACCGTAACAGTCAAAGAAAAGGTAAGGCTGCCATGCTCAATGACCTTGTTGCAATTGCAAACGGCAGCATTCTTATAATCACCGACGCGAATGTCATTTTCTCCGGTGCAACAGTCAGGCTCCTGGCTTCACAATTCGCCTCGTCACTGACCGGGTTATGCGATGCCACAGTCGTTCCGTCAGCATCTCCCGGACACGGAATTACAAGGCAGGAAAACTTGTACAGCAGATTCGAGACTTCACTGCGGAGAGCCGAGGGTGAAGTATGGAAAGCCATGTCTGGCCCATACGGAGGATGTTATGCCGTCCGACGCGAACTCTTCCCTGTTATACCGGAGAACACTCTTGTCGATGATCTCTACGTTGGATTGTCGGTTATGCGTAAAGGATTTGCCTCATACAATGTTCGCGATGCTGTAGTATATGAGGATACACAACCAGATATGGCAGACCAGTACAGGAGGAGGGTAAGGATCGCTGCAGGATCATTCCAGAATCTGTTTCGCTTCGGACCGTTCCCGTCCCCGAGGGTAAATGCCTCATTCGCATACTTTTCCCATAAGGTGCTGAGATGGTTCACGCCGTTCTTCCTTGTTCTTTTTTTTATGACAACGGTCATTCTTTCAGGGCACTCAGTTTTATATTTTTGTCTTTTAGCCGTTCAGTTAATTTTAATACTTTTGTCAGCGCTTGATCTGACATTTGCCAAGTTCGGCAGGACAATAAAACTACCCCGTTACGTGACACAGTTCCTGCTTATGAACGCGGCGCTGACAGCAGGGTTTGTGAAGGTGGTAAGAGGAATAAAAAATGGAATATGGGAACCCACAAAACGTGTCTGAGATGACTGGGAACAACAGCCTGAACAGCATCAACGAAGCCATCGAGGATATAAGAGAGGGCAGGATTGTCATTGTTGTCGATGACGAAGACAGGGAGAATGAAGGGGATTTTATCTGTGCGGCTGAGCTTGTGACGCCAGAGATAGTAAATTTCATGGCCAAACATGGCAGAGGCCTGATCTGCGTGCCTCTGCCAGAGGAGCGATGCAATGAGCTTGATCTGGACATGATGGTGGGTCATAATACCTCCCTGCATGAAACGCAATTCACTGTCTCTGTCGACCTTCTCGGCCCTGAAACAACCACGGGCATTTCGGCCCGCGACAGGGCACTTACCATAAAGGCGCTTGTCGATCCTGCCACCAAACCATCACACCTGGGCAGGCCCGGACATATATTCCCGTTAAAAGCACGTTCAAAGGGTGTTCTGCGACGTGCAGGCCACACGGAGGCTACCGTTGACCTGACGAGACTTGCGGGGTTGCGCCCGGGAGGTGTGCTTGTTGAGATCATGAATGAAGACGGGACAATGGCACGGTTGCCTGACCTGATTGAGATCTCAAAGAAGTTTGGCATAAAAATAATCACAATAATAGACCTTATCCGGTATCGTCTCGGTATTGAATCTATCGTCGAGATGGGCGAGCAGGTCAAGCTGCCAACAGAGTTCGGCGATTTTGACTTCATCCCTTTCAGGCAGGTGAGCAACGGTCTTGAGCATGCAGCCCTTGTAAAAGGCACCTGGACAAAGGATGAGACGGTGCTTGTACGGGTACATTCCTCATGCTTTACGGGTGACATTTTCGCATCAAAGAGATGCGACTGCGGTCCGCAGCTCCATAAAGCCATGCAGATGGTAAACGAAGCAGGCAAGGGGGCAATAATATATCTTAACCAGGAAGGAAGGGGAATAGGGCTGATCAATAAGATACGCACCTATAAGCTACAGGAACAGGGACGTGACACTGTCGAAGCAAATATCGAGCTTGGGTTCCGCGAAGATGAGCGCGATTATGGAATAGGAGCCAATATTATGCGCGGCATCGGTCTGGGCAAGGTCAGGCTCATTTCAAATAACCCTGTTAAAAGAGCCGGGCTGGAAGGGTATGGAATCTCTATCGTTGAAACCATTCCTCTTGTCATCCCTTCAAACCCATACAACTCGTTCTACCTGGAGACCAAAGCGACAAAAATGGGGCACAGCATGTCATGTTATAAGACGCCCCTGAAAGGCGAAAATGACTGAGATACTTCCACGGATTGTGTTCATGGGGACACCCCTGTTCGCGGTAGCCAGCCTCCGTGCACTGCATGAGGCCGGATACCCTGTGGTATCTGTCGTAACGGTACCTGACAAACCTGCGGGACGCGGTCAGAAGATCGCCACCGCACCCGTGAAAGATTATGCCCTTGTGAACGGGCTACCGTTGCTTCAGCCTGAGCGGCTGCGTGACCCCGGCTTTGTAAGGGCTCTGAAAGACCTGCATGCGGATATCTTTGTCGTTGTTGCTTTCCGGATGCTGCCGGAAGAGGTGTGGAGCATCCCTTCATCAGGTACGTTTAACCTGCATGCTTCCCTCCTGCCGCAATACCGCGGCGCAGCCCCTATTAACCATGCCATATTCAACGGCGAAACGAAAACGGGCGTGACCACCTTCCTTATAGACAGGGAAATAGACACAGGCAGGATATTGCTTTCAAAAGAAACTGAAATATTCCCCGCCGACAATGCCGGCAGCCTGCACGACCGCCTGATGACCGTTGGGGCAGGACTTGTTATTGAAACAGTAAAAGGGTTATACCAGGGGATACTTAAGCCTGTACCCCAGTCTGCAGAGCCCGGTGCCATCCTGCATAATGCACCGAAGATACTCCCCTCAGATACAGTCATTGACTGGAAAGAACCGGCCGTCACAATCCATAATAAGGTAAGAGGCCTCTCTCCGAGTCCCGGAGCTGCGACAACCATAAGATCAGAAAGCAAAACGCTACGGCTTAAACTTTTTGAAAGCAGGATTCACAATGAAGGTACAACTGTGGCTGGCGGAAGGCAGGCACAGCCTGGAACTATAGCGGTAAGAGAGAAATCCAGGCTCTTCTTCACCTGCGGATCAGGTGAAGTTGAAATAATCTCGCTTCAGCCTGAGGGTCGTAAACGGATGACTACTGCAGAGTTTATCAGGGGCTTCGACCTGACCGGATGGGTTACTGGTTGAAATCAGAAGCTACCTGATCCTTACTTTCTGCCCGGGGACACATTCTGTTCCTTCTTCCATCACATTCATCTTATAGAGCGATGAGAGTTTTACGGCATATTTCTGTGACAGGATGTACATTGTTTCACCTGTCTTAACAACATAAATCGAATTGCCCTCTGCCGCCTTGCTGCGCTTGGGCTGCAGGTAGATGAACTGACCCGGTTTCAGGGAAGCTTCCGGTGGAAGGTCATTATAGCGACTGACCTCCAGAGCCAGGAGCTGATACTTTTCGGCAATGGATTTAAATGTATCTCCCTCTTCGGCAATAATATACTGCACACCGTTGCTCTCCAGGATCTTCCTCCCGGTGTTAAGGCTTATCACCTTTGCCGGAGCTTGAATCTCCGGTTGTGTTGGCACAGGGTCGGTTGCTTTCTGCAGTGGTGGAATCTGCAATGTATCAGCTGTTTTCAGAACCGCTGCGGCAGGCTGCTGGCCTGTGGTCTGGTTTGGAGTTGTTGCAGCAGTTGCCTGTGGTGTGGTGGCTGTGGCAGTGCCGGTATCATATAGATGCAGTTTGTAATCATCAATCTTATTGATTAGCAAAGTCGCATATTGAGGATCAGTAGCATAACCTGCCTTTTTGAGGCCGTGTGCCCAGCCCTTGTAATCAGTCCTGCTGAGCTTAAAAAGGTCTTTGTATCGTGAGCCGGTCGTCAGAAAATCCGAGTGATCCCGGAACGACTCCTCAGCGGTGGGGTAAGACCTGAAGCATTCCCCCCTGTGATTGTCGTCATAGTATATCTTCTCTCCCCTCCAGTCACTGTGGCATTTAATGCCGAAATGGTTGTTGCCCTTTGTAGCCAGCGTGCTGCGCCCATAATTGGACTCCAGCATTCCCTGGGCGAGTGTTATGCTTGCCGGTATTCCTGTCCTGCGCATCTCACTTACAGCCAGGCCGCTGTATTTATTCACATATTCAGTAACGTATGCCTGGGTGGTCATACCGGGTGAACCACTTCTCGATGCCTTGCGTGTCGGGCTGCAGGAATAAAGCGAAATAATCAGGACAACAATTATATATCTCAGAAGAAGTCTCATCAGAACAGTTTTGGCAAAAATATAAAAATGTCGTCAGCCTCTGCAATTTCTGATGCCCGAGAAAAAATATTATTACTTTTGCTCTACCTGAGAATCACTGTAATCCTCTATGAAAGAAAGAGAAGTAAGGTTTTTTTATAAGGAGTATCTGAACGTCAATGAGATGCCGGATGCTGATAGAATAATTGCTGAGGAAGCTGTTGTTGCTGCCTCAGGTGCTTATGCTCCCTATTCGCATTTCATGGTTGGTGCAGCAATACTGCTTGACGACGGCACTGTTGTAAGGGGTGCCAATGTTGAGAATGCCGCTTTCCCTTCTGGGAGTTGTGCAGAGAAGACAGCCCTATCCTACACTGTATCAAATTACCCCGGAAAGAGGCCTGTGGCGATTGCCATTGCAGCTCTGTCAGGCGGCAAGCTGACCCGTGAGCCTGTTCCTCCGTGCGGGAATTGCCGGCAAATGCTTGTTGAGGAAGAGCAGAGACAAGGGAACCCGATTAAGGTGATACTTGCAGGCAGTGAGAAGATCCTGGTAACAGATAGCGCGGAATCACTCCTGCCGCTGCGCTTTACAAAGTCAAACCTGGGGTAATTGCAATTGTCGATTTGCGATTTGCGATTTGCGATTTGCGATTTGCGATTTTTACCGAATCTCAACCTATCAACTCGCTCTACCCTTCAACCCCCTCAACCCTTCAACTTTAACCTTTATCCTTTAACCTTTATCCTTTTTCTCCTACCACGAGCTGGAACCCGCTTCCGTGTATATTCTTCAGAATAATCTGAGGATCCTCACCCAGGTACTTTCTCAGTTTGGTCACGTAGACATCCATGCTTCGTGCTGTGAAATAATCATCTGTTCCCCATATCTTTTTCAGCGCTGCCTCACGGCTTACGAGTGCGTTGGGCGCCAATGCCAGCATTTCGAGCAGTTCTCCCTCCTTGGGTGACAACTTCCTTTCCTGGTTGTCAATGGTGAGTGTCCGCAGTCTGGCATTAAAAATAAACTTTCCGATCTGATATATATCCTTCGTCCCGTCCTGTATGTCCCTGCGTGCTATGATAGCCTTGATCTTGAGCAGTAATATGTCAGTGTCAAAAGGTTTTGTGATGTAATCATCGGCGCCGACGCCATAGCCCCGCAACAGATCCTCCTTCAGTTTCTTAGCTGTCAGAAAGACAATAGGTATTACCGAGTTCATGCTCCTTATCTCAGTGGCGATTGTAAAGCCGTCGACATGCGGAAGCATCACGTCAAGGATGCAAAGATCGTAGGCCCCTTTGCGGAAGGTGTCCACTGCGACCTTGCCGTCATCGACGAGATCAACGCTGTAATCGTTGATCTCGAGATAAGATTTCAGGACTGACCCGAAACTCAGGTCATCTTCGACCAGGAAGATCCTGGGATTTTTTTTGTTCATGCCCGTGATGTGCCGTTAAATGGTAAAAATACTGTGAATATACTTCCGTTCCCCTCTTCGCTCTCGACAGAAATCGTACCCCCATGTGCATCTATAATCGCCTTTGCATAGTTCAGTCCAAGTCCGAACCCCTTGACATTGTGTATGTTTCCTGTTGTCTCCCTGTAGAACCTTTCAAATATACGGTGCTGAACCGCCTTGCTCATGCCGATGCCTTTGTCTTCCACAATGAGAAAAATCCCGCTTTCGATATCCCTGGTCCTAACAGTTATCTGCGGCTCCTTCTCCGAATACTTGTTTGCATTGTCAAGAAGGTTATGAACCAGGTTGCGAAGATGCTCACCGTCACCTGTAATAATGCTCCTTCCTGCATCAAGATGCCGGATTATAACACCGCCCCGGTCAGTGACCTGTATCTCAATGGTCTCCACAGCCTGGGTGATCACTTCATGAAGATCAATCTCCGTGAAGTTAAAATCAGTCTCATGCTTGTCAAGTGTGGCTATCTGCAGGATCGTCTCCACCTGTCTGTTCATGCGCGAGTTTTCCTTCTTTATCATCCCGATGAAATGTCTGACCTTATCTTCATCAGTGATCACCTTGCTGTTGGCGATAGTGTCGGCAGCGAGTGATATGGTAGCTATAGGTGTCTTGAACTCATAGTTATGTTGTTTATGAAGTCAGCCTGCATCTCGGAGGTCTTTTTCTGCCTGAGGATAAAATAAAGGCTCAGTGCAAAAGTCGATATAATTATGATCAGGAAAAGCCCTGATCCAGCCAGCATGAGACCCATCGAACCGAGAACATAGTTTGTCTTGCGCGGAAAAACGACAGACACTGTCTCGCCCTTTCTCAGGAGACCGTCCGAAAAGAATTGACCTTATATCTGCTTTCCGTAAACTCTTTGACACTTGCCTTCGAATAAACCCCGTCTGCCACGGTATCAGCCCTGAGGATGGCAAACTCAAAAGGTGTTTCAATGCCTGATGCTTTCAGTTCGCCCTGAAGGGTATGCAACAGCTCCTCCTTGTTTATCTGAAGGCTTGTCTCCCAATCGAACATCTCGCTTAAAAGCTGACCGCTCATTGACTGGAACTCACCGGCACGTTGCTGCACCCACCTTGCATATTCATCCGATCTGACGACCACACTCTGCTCAATTGTTTTCCCGGCGGCATCACGTGGCACCAGCATCTTTACGGGAGGGTTATTATTAGTGGCTATGACAATCTCAACTGAATCATTATCAGAGGCAGATGAGCTTTCGATTGTCATGCTGCCTGAATATGAATGTTGCTCCGGGGTGTACGTCTGCAAACGGGGTGCCTGTGAGTACCCCCTAGGAACATCTCATTGAGGAAACTCAGCCGACGCGATGTTTCCATGGACTGTGCAGTGCTGCGGAGGCTGTTAATTACAAAAAAATCGAACTGCTCATTCTGTGCCTTGATTGAATTGCCAATCCAGGTGAACTGAACCCAGATGATCGCGATGATAGACAAAACCATTAACGCTATCAGGCTGATGAACTTCCGTTTATTCATGACGTAAAATTAGCTTTATAAATAAGTCTGAAAGTCGTTTTAACTTTTTGTTAACCAGTTTTAACCTCACTTTAACCACAGCCACGCTTATATGGTTTATTTTTGTATCGTTAATCATACGATACCAATGGTAAGAAACTTAAAAACGGCAGCAGTTATATTGGCAGTTCTTTTCACCGCAACAGCGACAGTGTCCGCACAGGAAAAGAATCAAGGTGGAAAAGAAGGTAATAACGGTCGTTACGGTAGATGACAACGGGGTGAAGACAGATACGACGATCACAACATATGACACTCTGAACTTTGAAGGCGACAGGATATTTATCACTACAGAAGATGGAGATATGATGCATGGCGCCGGAAAAGGCAACAAGATGATCTTCATCGAAAAAGACTGCGGACCTGGCGGACCGGAGCAGATGATGCAGATGAAGCACATGAAGAATATGGATTGAAGACGCTGAGGCAAAGGAGGGTATCAGTTACCACATAACTGTAGACGGTGTCACGGTAAACATCAGGGCGCCGAAAGAAAAAGCAAAAAGGCTGATCTTATCCTCACTGAGGTAAAAAAAATCTACTGAAGAAATAGGTCTTCTGGCTGCGCAAACCCTCAACCAGGGGTGAGCATCCTTAGGTCGGTTCGCGTTAGGTTAGTTTTGGGTTAGGTTGAGAAGAGATGGGCAGAGGTGTCTCTTCTTTTTGTTGGGGCCCCGTCAGAAACCCGAGAAGTACTGCCATATCTTTTCGGCAGGAAGAGGAGCCACCACCTTTACCTCTCGTTTTTAACAGGATGGATGAAAGTAATACTTCTTGCATGCAGTGAAATACCTCCACCCTCGTTTGATCTTTTTGACCCGTACTTAGGTCACCCTTTATCGGACACCCTGCTGCAGCAAGCTGTGGGCTCTATCTGGTGGTGCCTGCCGGTATGAAGGTCCACCTCAATCAGGTAATATTTCTCAGACCGGCCAAGGACACGGTATGACAGCTCAGCCGCCTTCGATCCCTTCACCTCTGTATCATATACATATGACTTGTTCTGTTTCTCATTCTTCTTAAGGAAGTTATGCAGAGTGCCCTCTTCTGCAGGCGGACGGTCGGAGACAAGCGCCCAGTAACACTTCCTGACATCCCTGGTCCTGAAGAGCTCGCTCATCCTTGAAAGCGCCTTTGAAGTACGTGCATAGACTACACAACCGCTCACCGGCCTGTCAAGTCTGTGCACAACACCAAGAAAGACATCCCCGGGCTTTTTGTACTTTTCCTTGATATATGCCCTTACAACATCGTCAAGCGGCTCATCGCCGCTGCCGTCACCCTGCACCAGGTCAGAAGAGCGCTTATTTATTATTATAATATGATTGTCCTCGTCGGTCATTGCAGGTAAAATTTTTCTTCATCATTCTCAATACTATATTGCCTGCGGCCGAATTTTTTCGGGATACCCCTTGCGCTACCTTAACCTTTAACCTTTAACCTTTACCTAATATTGCTCCTTATCATTAGGGAAGTCACGCGATCTGACGTCAGCGATGTAGTTAATAACAGCGCCTTTGATCTCGTCATGCAGGTTGTGATATCTTCTCAGGAAGCGCGAGAAAATTCAATGTTAATGCCCAGCATGTCGTGCAGCACCAGCACCTGTCCGTCAACCAGCGGTCCTGCGCCTATGCCTATAACCGGCACTTTAACCGCCTCAGCCACTTCCCCGGCCAGTGAGGCCGGGATCTTCTCAAGAACGATGGCAAAACATCCGGACTGCTCAATGATCTTGGCATCTTCCTTGACCTCCTTGCCTTCCTCTTCTTCACGGGCACGAACGACATATGTTCCGAACTTATGTATCGACTGAGGCGTCAGCCCCAGGTGACCCATTACAGGTATGCCTGCGGAAAGAATACGTTCAATGGATTCGGTGATCTCGCGCCCGCCTTCCATCTTGACAGCATTAGCGCCAGGTCTCTTCATAATCCTTATTCGAGGAGGCAAGGGCTTCACCCGTGCCCTGGTAGGTGCCGAAAGGAAGATCAACAACAACGAGAGCCCTCTTTACGCCTCTTACCACCGAGGCAGCATGATGAATGGTGTTAGAGCGTAATAGGTAATGTAGTATCGAAACCTGCCATCACGTTAGAGGCTGAGTCCCCTACCAGAATGATATCAATACCTACATTAATCATCCTCGCCATCGAATAGTCGTATGCTGTGAGCATAGCTATCTTCTCACCCTTGTCCTTCATTTCATATAGCACGTGCGTGGTCACCAGTTTTACAACTTTTTGTTCCGGCATGATCCTGCTTGTTATTGTCAGCTGCAAAGCTACAAAATAAGACAATGAATAACCATTGC
>CAVURA010000001.1:0-18166 GCA_963743775.1 uncultured Bacteroidales bacterium | reverse complement strand
ATTTTATCATAATTGTTTGCATACTCTTCCAGCAGTGCAATTCTTTTTTTACCTAAATCCTTGCGGGCAGTTTCATATGCATCATAAAGTGCCCAGAATGCATCAGCCTGAGCCGGGTCGACTTTTACGAATTCAGCAATCATGGCTTTCTTTTCCATCCCGAAAACAGACTGCATGAGATCAATTTCTTCCTTGTTTGTCTGAGCATTTACAAACGTAAATGTGCAAATTGCCAGTAATAATAAAGTAACTTTTTTCATTGTGCTTTAATTATTAATATTTAGGTCGCAAATGTAATCCATTTATGTAAAAAATCAAACTGAGAAGAAATATATCTTAATTTTGAAAAAAGCCGTCCCTTCATGTATTTAAAAAGGATTATAACTTTTTTCAAATACTTTTTTCTTAGCCTTGCCATACTTTTCATTCTGATTGTGGCAGGAATTAATCTGCCGTTAAGTCAGCGCCTGATTACAGAAAACGTGAACAGACTTTTACTGAGTAAGGGCATACCTGCAAGCGTGGATAAGCTGACACTGCTGATCAACGGGAAAGTGGGAGCAGACAATCTTGAGATGCTGGGGGCAGGAGGCGACACTGTAATATATGCTGGAAAAGTAAGGGTTTCGGCAAGGGTTGTACCCCTGATATTCGGGAATGTGAAAGTCAGCAGCATTTCAATCAGCGACGCAGTAGTTCATATAAAAATGGATCCGGAAACAGGTAAACCTGACTTTCTCGCCTTGCTCACGAACGGTGGGAAACCTGCTGAGAAACCGGCAGAGGCAAAGAAAAAAGCAGGAAAAAAGTGGAATATCAGTGTTGGTTCTGTCAACCTGAAAAATGTTCGCTTTACATACGATGATGCTTTTCATGGAATATATATCAATCCGGCAGTCGGCAAAATTTCATTGAAACTTGATTATCTGTCGCTTTCTGAAAGGAAGGTCTATGTTTCTGTTGTTGAAATAGCGGGAGTTTATGGCGGTATTACCCTTGAAAAGAAGCCCTACCGGGAAAAGGATCAGAGAGAGAAGACTGCGCCGGCCTGGAGCTTTAAGCTTTCAAATGCTGACCTTAGGGAAATAAGCTTCTTTGTTCATCAGCCTGATGACAACCGGAGGATGGAGTATGAGCTGCCAAAGAGTGATATTTCCGATGCCTCATTAAACCTGGGGGATCATGAAATTGCAGTTAAAGAACTACTCCTTAAGGAACCGGCGATGCGGTTGTTTTCCGCTTCCTCAGACAGCAACAGGAAGCCCGAGGCGACGGCTAAGTCACCGGGTAGCTTTCCCGGACCCTGGAATATAAGCGGTGGTGATTTAAAAATATCGGACGGTTCCATTCAGACAGGTGATTACAATAATCGTTCTGGCGAGGCTGCCGCAGATGCCCATTTTAATATAGATGGGTTAAATACTGCACTGAGGAATTTAAGGCTTAGCAGCAAGGAAGCAGGGTTTAATATGAATACGCTGTCGTTCGGATTGGGTAACGGGTTTCAACTTGAAAGGGGCGAGGTTGTTTTTGACTCCGATTCGACTGGTAAAAGTGGGCTGGATGCAAAATTCAGAACTGCTTCGAGCAGGTTCAACATGGAGATACAACTCGGTAAAAAGCTGGCTGAGCTTATGGAATCATACAGGACAGTGCCCTTTTCATTAAAAATTGACGATACACAAATTTCTGCAACTGACATCCGTGCATTTCTTCCGGGCAGGAAAGAATTATTTTCAGAAAGGCTTGGTGAGAATTCCGTTCTGAGAATTGACTGCAGCGCTTCCGGTACCGCAGATTTACTCAACTTAGAGAATTTGACCCTTACTACTCCGGCTGGAATAACCTTTTCAGCTTCCGGGGAGCTTGCCGGAATAACAAATCCTTCCTCTGCACTATGTTCTTTAGACTTCAAAGCAGAAAATATCACAAGTCCGAGACTTACCGAACTGATACAGATATCAGGATCATCAGTGAAACTGCCGGATTTTAATACACTTGCAATCAGGGGGACTATTTCAGACAGCCTTTCTTCACCTGAATTCCTTGTGGCACTGCAGACATCTTCAGACAGTGTCACTATCCGCGGTTCTGCGAATTTGTCGGATAAAAAATATTCACTGGTCGTTAATGGTTACAGCGAACAGCTGGGTACACTAACCGGAGTTAAGGATCTTGGTCATTTTTCGGGGGCCATTCATCTTGACGGGAAGGGGTTTATGCCTGCAACTATGAAATATAAGGGCGGAATTGTAGTGGATTCCGTACTGTTCAGAAATTATAATTACCATGATATCAAAGCAGAGATCGCAGGCACCGATGGTCAGCACAGGTTCACGGTTACCACCGGTGATCCGTCATTAACATGCGACCTTGGCGGTACTGTAAGCTTTGGCGAATCCCTGACGGGGGCAAGCATCACGGGTTCGTTTACGATTGATGCCGGGAAGCTAAATCTGTACGAGGGCATTCAGGTCGGAGGAATGCTGGATGCTGTTTATGATAAATCACCGGATGGCATGACGGGATCGGTTTCCTTGAAAAACCTTGCGCTGAGTTCGGTTGAAGGCACTGAGCTGCTGGAGAATCTGTCACTTTCATATCAGTCCTCCGATACCCTTCTGGCTGGAAGAGTCCAGTCTGACTTTATGGAAGCCACTGTGCGTATCATGGGCTCGGCCGATGACATAAAAAAAGCATTCAGCCAGGGGAAACTCAGACTTGCTGCGATTGTCGATTCCACTGTAAGCAACAGGATTCCTATTATTTCGCTTTTACCTGAGACGTCGATCTCATTAGAAGCATCATACGACCCGATCATCGGGTTATTGCTGAACGACAGTCTTTTCAGCTACAATAAGGTCTCTGCCATCCTGACAAAGGAATCATCGGGTAATGCAAGCTCAGAGATATCCATAGACCGGTTTAGTCTTGGCAAGGGTGGGTGTTTTGGCACAACACTTCACTTTGCAAGCGTCCCCGACACAACTTCTCTCACAGTGAGTGCTGACAGCATAAGATTAGGGAATATCAGACTGGCTGACTTTGTTGCTGACGTCGCCACCACGATGGATACTGCCCTGTACAGCCTTAAGGCGAGTGACAGAAATAACCGGTTGATATATGATATCGGTGGCTCTGTCCGCAGAAGCGGAGATAAAATACTGATGAGCGCCACGCAGCCGGAGTGGTTGCTGAACGGTTTCAGGTGGACAATGGAAAAGGGGGATTTTCTGGTGATGGACCCTGAAAAGGGCGACTTCACTGCAGATTTGCATTCTACGAACGATCAAAGCACAATTGACATTCACGGCAGCAAACTGGAAAAGATTTACATCGAGTTTCTCGACGTCTGGCTGAATATGCTTCTGGTGCCGGGTATGAACGTAAACGGTTATGACGGAGGGATCACCGGAAAGGTCGAATATTCCGGCAATAAGAGAAATGTTTACGGCGGCCGGATTGATGTCAGGGAGCTGAAGACTTCTGAACAGAAGATAGGCGACCTTAACCTCGCAGGCCGGTTTGTCTATGATACTCTCGGCACGACCGAAAGCGATGTCAAACTGGTGCTGAATGACACTTCAAGCCTTAACATTGCCGTCAGGCTGGGAAACAAGGACAACAGAAACGGGATCAGGACAGAGTTTTCATCCATGCCCCTCGATATATTCGAATCATTTGTCAAAAAATATGTTAGCGGACTGACAGGCGAGATCAGCGGGAAACTGGATCTCCTGTCACTAGATAACAAGCCTAGCATGAATGGTTCAATAAGCATAAAAAACACGTCTTTGAAGCTGGTGCCTGTGAATGCCTTGTTCTACCTGCAGGATGATGTCATCAGGCTTGAGGATAATATGTTGTATTTCGACCAGTTTACTATACTTGATTCCACGCATAACAAGCTTGAACTGAACGGAAATATCAACCTGTCCAACCCCGATAATATACTTGCAGATCTGCAGGTCGCTTCAGACCGGCTCCAGGTCATGAACACCACACAAAAGGATAATCCATCATTCAACGGATCAATCTTTGTAGACTCAAAAATAACCATTAAAGGCCCGCTTCAGAGTCCTTCCATAGCAGGAAGCATAGTTCTCGCTGACGGAACAGTCATAAACTACCGGTACATGGAAAATATGACTGTCTCAGAGACACAAAAAACAATCACCTTTGCCAGCCTTGACCAGGATACAGTAATTACCGATGCAAAGACGAACAGGACAAATCCGCTGTCAAAATCCCCAGACATTGATGCAACCATCGAAATAGATCCCAGGAGTCTTTTCAGCTTTCAGATCTCCAGAGGTTTTGACATAGGGGTCAAGATAACGGGAGGCGGTTCCCTGGCCTATGCACTTATGCCGAATAAGGTGATTAACCTGAGCGGTACCTACTCTATTAATGAAGGCAGTGCTGAACTTAAACTCCCCGGATGGCCACGCAAGGACTTTGCAATAACGCCGGGAAGCTACATAAAATGGGACGGACAGCTTGATGACCCTGAACTTAGTCTGGAAACAACAAGCAAAGTAAGAGGTTCGTATTTTAATCCGGTTGACCAGCAAAACAGGGAGGTTAATTTTCTGGTCAATATGAAACTGTCTGACAGGTTATCACAAATCGAGATTCTTTTCGATGTCAGCTCCCAGGATCAGTATATAACAACAGTGTTCAACTCGTTATCGAAGGATGAACGAATGAAACAGGCTATAAACCTGCTTCTGTTTGAACGGATTGAACTTCCCAATCTTTCTAGCTCGTCAGACTATGTCACGCAGCAGATAAATCAGTTCTGGGAGTCGCAGGTTAACCAGATCACAGGTGCTATCTTCAAGAACGTTGATGTTTCATTCGGGATTGACACATTCACAGGTACCACCGAAGGAGGTGCCGAGGACACATATACAAGTTTTACATATGAAGTAAAAAAAGAGTTGTTCAAGGACCGCGGTTCTGTTCTTGTCTCGGGTCGTATGAATGATAACAGCCCGGCGAGTCAGCAGACCAGCAACGTCATTGAAAACTTCATTTTTGAATACGCACTTGATACTGCCCGTACCAAATATGTAAAAGTGTACAGGCAGCAGAACTATGAGGACTTGCTTGAAGGTGAGGTCACCAAGTCAGGTGTCGGCTTTATTTACAGGAAGAGCTATGACAAACTGAGTGATATATGGAGGCGGAAGAAAAGTCAGGCATCAGGCAGTAGGCAGTAGGCAATAGTGAGCAAGGAGCATGGGGAGTAGAGCATGGAGTGAATTTATGATTAAGACAAGACTGATACATATTATCCTGATTATTGCTGCATTTATGATGCTGGCCGGATGTTCAAATACAAAGTACCTGACCGGTGATCAGTTGCTCTATACCGGGAGAAAA
Source organism: uncultured Bacteroidales bacterium (assembly GCA_963743775.1). Lineage (GTDB taxonomy): Bacteria > Bacteroidota > Bacteroidia > Bacteroidales > VadinHA17 > SR-FBR-E99. The sequence continues at coordinate 12,778 of CAVURA010000001.1, read as the reverse complement.
ATAGTCTACATCACCGATACCACTGATACAAAGGACTTTCATGTGAAGCAGGTGGCGGAATCAGTCACTTCCTTTAAACCAAACAACTCAATCGGAGGCAAGAGGATATTACCCCCGGTGGGCCTGTGGGTTTTTAACAGCAGGAAGACGGACGATACCACAAAGTCGCGGGGATGGTTTTACAAAACGCTTGCCAAAGAGCCGGTGCTTGTATCTGTTGTCAATCCTGAGATGCGATGCCGGAAGCTGGAATCTGAACTGTTCGGCAACGGATACTTTCATGCTGCTGCAAAGTATGACATTGATACAGCTGCGAAGGATCCGCGGAGAGCAGGTATAGTCTATTATGTAAAACCCGGTACGCCATTCGTGTATAATGAAATTTTATTTGCACCTCCGGCAGACGCCGTTGACACTATAATAAACGGTTTTCAGCCAGCACTGGCCATAAAGTCCGGTGAAGTATTCAATCTTGAAAAAGCCAGGGCACAAACAAAAAAGATCACAGACCGGGTGCTTGAAGGTGGTTACTTTTATTTCAGCCAGGCTAATATAAAATATACTGCCGATACTGTTCGCAAGCCTTATAATATTGACCTGCTGATAGGGAAAACCCTTGACCAGACGCCAAATGCCGGCAGCAAATACTTTATCGGCACGATCACTGTCAGGATTTCCGTTGAGGGTGACATGGCCGGTCTTCAGGTGACGGATGACACTGTCATCTATGATGGTATCAGAATAATTTCAAAGGCCATGCCTTTCAAACCGGCCGTATTTTCGCGGTCTGTTTATTTCCGTGAAGGTGACAGGTATTCGCTGTCGAAGCATAGGCAGACAATGACCCATCTGAACAGCTACGGTGTCTTCAAATTCATCAATGTCCGGTATATGCCTGATCACGACAGTCTGGTCAAGAGGCTGGATATGCTGATAGAGCTGACACCGGCTAAGGAAATAGGGCTTGACCTTGAAGCAAACGTTGTAACCAAATCAACCGGGTTCTCCGGTCCCGGCTTTTCAGCTACGCTGTCTCACGGAAATCTTGCCAGAGGAGCCAATAAGCTTCAACTCAAGCTCGACGGAGGTATGGAATGGCAATGGGGCAGCTCCTCTCCCAGCGCATTGGGGACATTTTCATACAACGTCGGATTATCATCATCAATAACCTTTCCGAGAATGCTGCTGCCTTTCGGACTTGTCCGTGAAGGCCGCTTCAATCTCCCGCAGACGAGCATAACCATGGGGTTTGAATTTTTGAATAAGATCCAGTATTACAGGATGGGCTCTGTGAACCTGGGTTTCGGATATCAGTGGAAAAAACCGGAAAGGATAACACATATCTACTATCCCATATTTGTGAATTCAATTAACCTGCGTGAGACCACTCCTGAATTCGACTCACTGATGAATGCCAATCCATATATCAGAAAGAGTTTTGAAGAGCAGTTCATTGTGGGAATGAAGTATGATTTCATTTATGATAACAGCATCACGAAGCAGCCGCACGGCTTTTATTTCCAGGCAGGCGTCAGCACGTCAGGTAACCTGCTGGGACTGTTTAAAAGCATATCTTCTGATGAAGAAGAAAGACCTTATACTTTCAGGGGAAGCGTCTATTCCCAGTTCATGAAACTCACTTCGGATGTGCGTTATTACAGGAATTTCAGGGAAATGAGTTTTGCTTTCAGGTTCTATTCAGGTGTCGGGATACCCTACTCGAATTCGGTCGTTATGCCTTATGTTGAACAGTTTTACAGCGGCGGATCGAACAGCATCAGGGCTTTCATAGCACGTTCAGTTGGTCCGGGAACCATCAGGACCGAGGAGGATGCAGAGATAATAGACCAGACCGGGGATATCAAGCTGGAAGGCAATTTCGAATTCAGGTTCGGGATCAGCAAGATTCTCCGCGGCGCATTATTTCTTGACGCAGGAAACGTCTGGCTGCTTAATCCGGATGAAACCAGGCCAGGGGCCGAATTCAGTTTCAGCACCTTTGCAGATCAGCTGGCAGTAGGAACCGGAGTAGGATTAAGATTTGATTTTAGTTTCTTCGTACTGCGAACAGATTTAGGTTTCCCGCTTCGGACCCCATATGTTGACAATGGCTCAAACTGGATTCAGCGAGGATCTGATTCATGGCATGATAAGGTCTTCAGCCTGGCTATCGGGTATCCGTTCTGATCCGGAAATTGACAGGGAACTTAAATACTGCACGTGATAAATATTTGACAATGTTTGTACTACATTTGTATTGGGAACAAATTCAAGAAATAAAAATATGTTAAGTGTTTCTTTAAGTAAATCCGGATTGCTGGCCTTCCTGGCAATAATGATTCTAGGCGTTCCTGTTTCAGTTGTCGGGCAGGATACCATCTCCTTCAGTTCCGGTGCTGAGTGTCCGCAGAAAGATTTGCCTGATGTGATCCGGGCGGCGAGGCATAAGCCTCCTAAAGTCAAATCCGAATCAACAGGCTCTCTGCTGATCGTACCCGTGATTGGCTCCAATCCTGCTACTGGATTTGTTTTCGGTATCGGAGGACAGTATGCTTTTAAAATGAAGGGCAGTACTCTCTATTCCAACTTCAATGGCTCTGCACAGTACACAACAAAGAACCAGATGATCCTCATGCTGAAGAACAGCATATACACAAAAAACAATGGCATCTTTTTAACCGGTGACTGGCGATATTTACTCTACTCACAGTCAACATACGGGTTAGGCACAACAGCGCCTGAGGGAGGAATACTTGACTATCAGTATGGCCTCTGGGGCACAGCAACTACAGATGACTCGCTGTCTCAACCCATGAAATTCACTTTTGCCAGGTTCCATCAGTCGGCCTCCTTCAGAATTACTGAAGGCCTTTATGCAGGCGTCGGTTTCTTCTATGACAGTTATTCCAAAATAGAAGATCAGAAACTCAGCCTGGTACCCGGTGATACAGTCCTTACAAGTCATTATTTATACAACACCCACTACGGCTTCAGTACAACAAAATACTTCTCATCTGCTCTGAATGTCAATGTGCTTTATGACAGCCGCGATAACATGCTCAATGCATTTAAGGGCATATATGCTATGGCCAGCTGGCGGGGATCATTTGAGTTTCTGGGGAACGATGTAGGCGGAAACTTTTTTCAGCTGGAGTGGAGAAGTTTCCACAGCTTTTCAGAAAGAAATCCAAGGCACCTTCTGGCATTCTGGGTCATGGGGAATTTTACCCGCGAAGGTCAGTTTCCGTATATGATACTTCCCGCAACTGCTTATGATCAGAGAGGCAGGGCCGGGAGAGGCTATACCCAGGGCCGCTTCAGGGGAGCAAACATGGTATACGGTGAGGCAGAATACCGCTTCCCGATCTCAAAATGCGGAGGGATACTGGGTGGTGTGCTGTTCCTCAATGCAACCACCGCCGATAACAGCACACTATCGGTTAACCTGTTTGAATCGATCAAACCGGGCTATGGCGCAGGGTTGCGAATCATGGTCGACAAGCGCTCACGTACCAACCTGGCCGTTGATGTCGGCTTCGGTCAAAAATCATTTGGCTTCTATCTTGCAGCCTCCGAGGCCTTCTAGCAATGCAAATCATCACCATTTTCCGGATGGTGATCATATTACGGACTTTTATCTGTCAACAGGAAATGCCTCATGCTTTGGCCATTGACGTGGTTTTTCCTCAATATTTTTCATTACCACTTCAACTGCTTTCATCAGCTGCGTATCAAAGCCTTCTGAGTACTTCTTTGAGTCGACATCAATTATGATATCAGGAGTCACGCCTTCGTTTTCAACCACCCATTCACCCTTTTCATTGTATATCCGGTAATCAGGTGCCGTTATGCCGCCGCCGTCAATAAGGTCGATGAACATTGAAATTCCTACCAGTCCGCCCCATGTGCGGGTGCCAATGATCGGCCCCATGTTGTTCCAGCGGAATTCATACGGCAGTTCATCTCCCCCGGAGCCTGCATACCTGTTGGTGATCATTGCCATTTGAGCCTCCACTGCCAGGAAGGGTGATGCCTGATCTGCTGACTGTCTGCGTGTCCAGTAACTGTGAGGCTTCTTCAGAATTCTCTGCAGGAAGATCTCGGGATCAAGGCCGCCTCCGTTGAAACGTCCGTCAAGGATCAGCCCTTCTTTCTTTGTCTGCGAGTAGAAGTACTTTGGAAAATCCGTTGCCGATGCGTTATATGTATCGGGGAAGTACAAATAGCCTATTTTCCCACTGCTGGCTTTGTCAACAATCAGACGGTTTGATTCGATCCAGTCCATATAGCGTATGTTGCTTTCGCTGCTTACCGGTTCAACAACCACCTCGCGGGCCCCTTCCAGGGCAGGTTTAGAGTTAACGGTAAGGGTGACCTGTCTCCCTGCCAGCCCGATAAAATAGCTGTATATCTCCTTATCTGCTTTAATTTCAGTATTATCTACCTTCAGCAGGTAGTCACCTTCATTGATATTAATTCCTGGTTTTGCAAGTGGTGGCCATGTCTCCCGTGACCAGTCCTTCTCCCTGAATATCTTTTTGAACCGGTATAGGTTATTCTGAAGGTCAGCGGTATAGTCTGCACCAAGCATTCCCACATTCACCTGATCAGCTTTTCGTTTACTGTCGCCTCCGTAGACATATGTATGTGATGTGTTCAGTTCACCGATCATCTCACCGATAACAAAAGTCAGATCTGCGCGGCACGATGCCCTGTCAGCCAGTTTCCCGTATTTCTGTTTCATGAAATTCCAGTCCTGGCCATGCATGCCCGGCTCATAATAGTAATCGCGTTCCATCCGCCACGCCTCATTGAAGATCTGTTTCCATTCCCTGACCGGTTCATACCATATCTTTAGCTCAGACAGGTTGACGGGTTTTCCTTCTCCACTGGCTGAAGGCATTATTGATACACTTTGGTCTTTACGGTAAATTATGCTTTCGCCGTCGGCCGAAAGCTTATAGTTGTCTGTTTCTTCAACGAGAGAAGTCTCCTTCTTCGAATCAAAAGAGTAGGAGAAGAGGTTCATTGGTCCGTGTGTGCCAATTTCAAAGCGGTTGAAATTGCCTTCATCGGCATTTAAATAGTACAAAGTCGATTTATTGACTGACAGGTCCCTGTAATTTCCCTTCCTGAGAGGAAGAGCCTCAGTACGGTCTGCAATACCCTCAAAATCTATACGGACTGTGACGGGTGAATCTGATTTTGAAATTGCAGCAGGAGAATTTTCCTCGTCGCTCTTATACGGAAGAATCGATTTGCCGTCTTTTTTCAGTGTTACAGCATAAATTCCTGCTACCTTCTGATAAACCATTTCCCATTCGATATCGCAATACGTGGGAGTGAATCTGCGATCAGATATGAAAATGATATGCTCGCCATCCTTTGTAAAGACCGGGTTGAAATCATAGAATAATCCGTTGCTTATGCAGTTTATGGCTTTTGTATCGAGACCGTAGACATAAATCTGATACATAAAGTCCTCATTCATTTTTGAGTATGCAATGTACCTGCTGTCGGGGGACCAGGAATAGTCAAAAATGGATTTTACATCCAGCGAGACATCGACATTTTCGTATTCTTCCCTGTCAACCCTGGTTATAGCTTTGGTTGCTATATCAATATAGTACAGGGTAAGGGTCTGGTCTGTATATGCAATTTTTTTACTGTCAGGTGACCATTTAAGCGTATGCCTGTAGCCATCTTTGGAGGAGGTAAGCTTTACCGCTTCTCCTTTACCGTCGGGGTTAACAATGTATATCTCATATTCACCCGATTTATCTGAAAGGTAGGCGATGCGTTTACCGTCTGGCGACCATACTGCATCTTTGTCCCTGGCGCCGCAATTGTCCGAAATATTTCTTGCCGGCCCTTCACTTTCAGGAACAGTGAATACTTCACCGCGGGCAACGATCAGGGCTCTTTTGCCTGTTGGTGATATGTCAATACGGGTAATATCCTTGCTGATATCCTTCATATACGGCCTGGTCTCCTCCATATCGGTTAATATCTGAATGGGGACCTTTTTGGATTCTCCTGACACCAGATCGAGCATCCAGATATCACCGCCAAGTTCATAAACAATCTTATTGCTACCCTCCGAGGGATGCCGGACATCGTACTCTGTGTGCCTTGTTATCTGCCCGATGGTCCCGGTTCCCGTATCGTATTTATAAATGTTGAGAACCCTGTCCCTGTCAGAACTGAAATATATCTTGTCACCAATCCACATCGGTATCCTGTCTGAACCCTTGTAGTTGGTGATGTTTGTTTCCTCATCCGTTTTGAAATCATAGATGAATATTTCCTGTGCTCTGCCGCCGGTGTATCGTTTCCAGGTTGCATTGTCCTGGCTGTCTTTGTTATATGCTATTTTGGAGCCGTCAGGAGAGAAGCTGCCGCGCGCGGCGTCATACATGATCATTTCTTCCAGGCCGGTCCCGTCGGGTGCGATAAGAAACATCTTAACATACCGTGAGGTACTGTTTCTTCCTGAGTTGAACATGATCTTGTTTTTGGTACTGTTCCATCCGATTACTTCATCCTGCCCCGGGTGGAAAGTCAGCCGGGTAATATTTCCGCCGTTAATGTTCATTACGTATACATCTGCGTTGCCGTCATATTCGCCGGTAAAGGCAACCAGGCTTCCGTCGGGTGAGATCTCAGGAAAGGTTTCGCGGCCGTCACTGAATGTAAGGCGTACAGCAGGGCCTCCTTCTGCAGGAGCTTTCCAGATATCATTGCCGCTGACAAAAACAATTGTATTCTCATGGATATCCGGGTACTGCATTATTGGATTCTCTGCTGAAACCAGCGTACCGTTAATCATTAAGACCATCAGGGTCAGTGCAGTTAAAATGACCTTGGAATCTTTCTGAAAGCATGCAATTTTTTTCATATGGATGTGGAATTTGGTAATATGAAAGGTGTGTAAAACAAGACACGAATCGGATTCTTAATCAAAGGTAAACAACAGCCGGATGAATGTCAATCATATTTTTTAACCCGGAGCAATTCAGTATACGACAAAATCATATTTAATAATCAGATAATCAATCCGTCACCACATTCCATTGCCTGATTGACCACTCAGTTATGAGGCCGTTCTTTATATATGGGTCGTTGCGGACAAATTCTTCGGCGGCGTGAGGAGAATCTCCCTTAAAAATCAATATCGCAGCGTCAGGCGGATCGGCCAGCGCTCCTGCCATTACCAGGCGACCGTCTGCATGAAAAGACTGTACAAGATCCAGATGTTCACCACGGAAAGGTGCCCGTCTCTCAAAATAGTTTTCGACCGTTTTGTAAAAAAGGATGTAATGCATGACTTTAAAATTTATTAATTCCCAGCTTCAGCCTTCATCTGCTCTCCGGCAAGCGCAGCAATATCTTTTCCATAAATAATGTTCCTGTCATAATCATGTCCGACAAGCCTGATCATCGATAATCCCAGCTCTTCCATTGTGCTGAAGTAATCCGGAGATAGCTTTTTCCCCAGTGGGAAGATCCAGTTAACATATTTATAGAATGAAAGTGCATTCTTCTGCCCCTCTGCTGGCCTGATCATTCCCGGCCGGTACCCGTATGCCTTTCTGAAGGGAAGCTTCATCAGGTCATTCTCTGTTTTTCCCTTTATCCTCGCCCATCTGACCCTGCCTTTCTCCGTACCGTCGGTGCCGGCTCCGGCGATATATACAAAGACCATATCCCTGTTCAGCCTGCTCACAGTCTCTCCGAAATGCATCGTCAGAGTATAGGTTACCTTGTAATACTCATCACCTTTCACTGCCACTGAGGATACCCCGAGGCAGAAAAAACAGGCATCATATCCTGCCAGTTGTGACTCAACGGGAGAGAGATCATAAAAGTCGGTATGAATTATCTCAGTCAGCTTCGGATGTGTCATTCCAAGCGGTTTCCTGTTGATCACAAGTACTTTTTCGACTGTGGGGTCCTGCAGGCATACCAGCAGCACACCTTCCCCGACCATCCCTGTCGATCCGGTGATGATGACTTTAAATCCCTTTTTTTCCATAAATGATCTTTATTCTTTAACGGAACAAATTAACAATAAAATGGATACTTTTAGAATGTAAAGACGAAGTAAAAAGATTAATATTTCCGGGTGCCATGAACAACGTATCAAAACCAGATTATCCGAAGATCCTGATAACTGTCCTGCGGATGGCCATAGGATGGCATTTCCTGTACGAGGGCGTTTCAAAGCTCATTGTAAAAGACTGGACGGCATTTTCGTACCTGGCAAATTCGACAGGGCCATTTTCGGGCTTCTATCACTGGCTGGCATCGTCCGGGGCCGTGTTGCAGGCCGTTGATTGGCTGAATATAGGAGGACTTATACTGATCGGGCTTGCGTTAGTGACAGGTTTTGTACCTCGCGTTGCCTCCATGGCCGGCGTGCTGCTTCTGACACTGTATTATTTTGCCTATCCACCTTTCGGAGACACACTCCTCAGCACTTCCGAGTCACACATTTACATAATTGACAGGAACTTCATTGAGGCCGCTGCCCTGATGGTTCTGATTCTCCTTAAGGAGACGGGGTACGGCATAGACAACCTTATAAAAAATGCCCGTGACAGGAGAGCCGAAAAGAAAAACCTTGCTGAGGCGAAGGTTGAACACTCTGACTCGCGTAGGGAAGTGATCAGGAACCTGGCTTCAGTGCCTTTTCTGGGATTAATGGGATGGGGTGCAGTCAGCACAAATAAAAAATACGGCATTGACGCTCTGTCAGGCGCGACCATAAAGATTGACAGTGCGGCCCTGGGTGAACTGAAGGGGAAACTGCCTCTTGGAAAGATCGGCAATCATGAGATCAGCAGGCTCATCATGGGAGGCAACCTGATAGGAGGATGGGCTCATTCGCGCGACCTTCTGTATGTAAGCTCACTTTTCAGGGCATACAACACCGAAAGGAAGATTTACGAAACCATGATTCTGGGCGAAAATGCCGGCATAAACACAATCAACATCGGTTTTCCGACAAATGCGCTGATGGCAAAATATAAAAGGAACACAGGCAGCAAGCTGAAGGTGATCTCACAGGTTGCCCCGAATATGGAGACGGGAGACTGGTACGAACAGATCAACAAGGCAATTGATTCCGGTGCTGACATTCTCCAGGTGCAGGGCAACTGGTGCGATTGGCTTGTAAGGGATAAAAAACCCGAGGTCATAGCAGCAATGATTGAAAAGATCCGTTCGCAGGGGTATCTGGCAGGACTGGCGGCACATACAGTTGATTCGCTCATATACTGTGAGGAACAGGGCATAATTCCGGATTACTATATGAAAGCCATGCATCACGATAACTACTGGTCGGCTCATCCCCGCGAGAACAGGGTGGCGTTTGAGGTTGACGGCATCAGGTACGCTGATCATAATAAGTTTCATGATAATATTTTTGACCTTTTTCCCGACCGTACGGTTGAGTTCATCAACAGGGTAAAAATACCGGTGATGGGATTTAAAGTGCTGGCTGCCGGCGCCATAGCTCCCGAGGACGGCATCAGGTATTCCTTTGAGAACGGTGCTGACTTTGTTTGTCTCGGTATGTTCGATTTTCAGGTAATAAAAGACATAAACATCTGTCTTGATGTTCTGGCAGACCTTGGTAAGCGCCAAAGAGAATTTTACGGGTAAAGAGAATAATAAATTACTCTCCCCACCCGTAACTAAGCTTTAATCTGAAAAGCAGTTCTCAGATTCCTGCAACAACCACATCCTCAAACACCAGGCTCGGAAGTCTTGCCTGGCTGTAGATCCATGGGTCATTTGCCACTTCCACCAGTTTATTCCAGAAGTTAAGGTGGTTATCGGCTATGTTCATTTCAGCCACATTCTGGACGAACTGGCCCTTTTCAAACATTTTGCCGATTATCCCCACTGAGAAATCGCCTGTAGTGGAATTGGAATTTCCTCCGATATAACCTGTAATCAGGATACAACGGGGCAGGTCTTTAATAATGGCCTCTATGCTGCGCGTTCCCGGAGGAATTATCAGGTTACCGATCGATCCGGAAGTTGGTTCCCATCCCAGTTTGCGGCTATAGTACCAGTCGATCAGGAATTCATTCACTGTGCCTTCTGTAAGGAGGTTGCGTTTTATGGCCGGAAATCCGTCACCATCGTAATACCTTGAGCCAAGACCCCGCGGAATGAACGGATCATCAACCACAGTCAGAAGCTTGCTTCCTATTGATTTCCCTTTTTTATCCGCCAGGAATGATCTTTTCTGCTGGATGCTGCCTCCTGACATGGGATTAAAAAGACCACCGAGTATGCGGCCAACACCCTGGTTCTCAAGAATAATCGGAAGTTTTGTTGTTGGAATTTTCTTCCCGCCCATGAGGTCAAGTGTTCTGATTGCGGCTACAGTTCCTATTTCTTCCAGCGGCGGCAGGTCACTCCTGTATCTGCATCCGATGTAGTTATATCCTGCCGGACGGCGGTCACCCTCATCCTGTGCTGTCATTGAGGCTCCCACTTGGCAATAGGTGTTTTTATTTGAACCTTCAAAGCCGTTGCTTGATTTTATGTATTCCTCATACGACTCATCATACTCTCCGGCCTCCACTGAGATAACTTTATCCCCTCCTTTTTCCAGGCAGGCTTCTTCAACGACTTTGGTCATACTGTGCCTGCCCTCTGGTGTCAATTGAGAATAATCAGGATCGGTAAGCTGAAGATCTACGGTCGACCTTCCTTCGTAGTATTTCGGATCAGGAAGAGTGCGGAACGGATCTTCCTCCATGATACCGGCGCTTTCGATCAGGCCTGTGATAAATCCTTCCAGTGTCGACTGGCGGAAGTCTGGTGTCGACTGCCCGGCAAACCGGTTATTGATGAATACCTCAAGATACAGCCCCTGGGTTGTAGCTTCCTTGATTACTTCGGGTTTACGGTCACGGTAATTTATCTCCACGAGCCGTCTCTTTGAGATATTGACCCTGCAGTCACCGGCGCCCGCTTTCATAGTCCGGTTTATCACCCAGTCAGCAAGTTCCGGGAAGCTCATTTGCTTATTCTTAATGTTTGTCATGACTGGCCTCCTTTCTGCTGTGTGCCACCTACGGTAAGTGATTTAACCAGGCAGGTAGGCAGTCCGAATGACACCGGAACACCCTGCCCGTTTTTGCCGCACTGTCCGGCTCCCCCAAGGCTCATTTCAAGATCGTTTGCTGCCAGGGTAATGTTGGCAAGCATTTTCGGACCATTGCCCATTATGTTTACATCCTTGATCGGTGCTGTCAGTTTGCCATTTTCAATCATTCTTCCCTGTGAGACATAGAAGGCAAAATCACCCTCGCCGATCTTCACCTGGCCGTTGCTTACATCCTCAACATAGATGCCGTTGACTGCTTCTCTGATTACGTCTTCAGGTGTAGCGTTGCCTCCCAGCATGTACGTATTACGCATACGCGGAACAGGATAATTCTGGAAGTCTTGCCTGCGGCCGTTGCCGGTCGGTTCAACTCCGTAGTATTTTGCAGAAATCTTATCATGTAAATAGCTGGTAAGAATGCCGTTTTCGACCAGAATGGTCTTTTTACCCGGATTTCCTTCATCATCCACGTTTAAACTGCCTGCAAGATTCATATTGGTTCCGTCGTCAATGATTGTCACAAAAGGCTCGGCTACTTTTTTGCCCAGCATGGTGCTAAACGTTGATACCTTTTTACGGTTGAAATCAGCTTCCATGCCATGTCCGATGGCCTCGTGAAGCAGGATTCCGGTTATGCCGGGTCCCAGCACCACAGGCATTTCCCCTGCCGGCGGCTGTATGGCATCAAACAGGTTCAGGGCATTGTCAACGGATTTCTGTGCTACCTGATTGATCACCTCGTCAGTATAAAATGAAAGGTCACGACGGCCGCCAAGGTTATAGAATGCCTGTTCCCGCTTTCCATTTCTTTCTGCCACCACAGATGAATAGATGAATCCGCCGGGGATTAAATCTTCTGCCATAACCCCTTCGCTTGTAGCAACGAGTATTCTTTTTGCGCTGCTCTGGAATCCGGCATTGACCTTAACGATTTCCGGAGACATTGCAAAGCATTTCTGGTTAATCTGCTGCAGCAGCGGAAGTTTTGATTTTGCGGCTATGCCATCAAATTCAGCGGCGACAGGGTAATAGTTACCTGTTTGCATCCGGCTGAACGATGATCCTATCTCAGTGGCATTCATATCGCACAGTGTCGAGGCTGTGGTTGCCGCTGACATCATCGATTCCTCGGTGAGTTCCTGTGTAAAGCCATAGCCGATCTGATCGCCTTTGACGGTCCGGATACCAACGCCTAGTGAAATGTCACCATACGACTGGTTCACCTTGCCATCTTCCAGGCCAATGTAGTTTGATACGGTGAACTCAAAAAAGAGATCAGCAAAATCACCGCCTCTCGACAGTGCTTTTGCCAGCAGTTTACGGCAGAGTGTTTCATCAATTCCGAATTCGTTCAGAAAGTAATTTCCGGTTGAATTTGTGTCCAGAAACTTGCATGCCTTCAATCCGGGAAGGAGAAACAATGCCCCGCCAGCCAGGGCAGTGCCCTGAATAAATTTTCTTCGCGGAATAAGTTTCATTTTTAATGGATAAAAATTTATCCACTAATTTATGAAAATATTTACCAGGGCAGATTATTTTTCTGTGACATTTTTCCAGGACCTGATTATCAATTCACGATGTGCAGTAAATGTCAACCTGCCTGCTTTTCAGAAGATTTACTCAGAAATGATGATTTTTTCAGCCTCAGAG